>NZ_LMRN01000012.1:328721-523562 GCF_001426145.1 Rhodococcus sp. Leaf225
GCGGAGGCGGCGCGTCGGGCAGGATCGAGGCCGTGCCCCGCTTCTCCCCCACCACTCCCGACGCGGTGGTGGACCACGTCGTGGACCGCATCGACGCCGTCGACGGACGGTGTGTCGTGGCCGTCGACGGTGCGGACGCCGCCGATCCGGTGGCCTTCGCTCAGCGCGTCGTGGCCCGGCTCCGCGCGGACGGCCGCGCCGCCGATCTCGTCTCCCTGCACGACTGGGTGCGGCCCGCGTCGCTGCGACTCGAGTACGGGCACGAGGACGAACTCTCCTACCGCACCCTGTGGTTCGACTACGACGCACTGACGCGTGAGGTGATCACGGCGGTGCGCACGCGCGATCAGTGGTTGCCCGCGCTGTGGGACGAGCGGTCCGATCGCTCCGCTCGCGCTCGGCCGCGAACGGCGGCGCAGAATCAGGTGGTGGTCGTCGCGGGCCCCATGCTGCTGGGGCGTGGCCTCGATCTCGACGTCACGGTGGCGCTGACGCTCACCGAGCGCACCGCGTCGCGCCTCACCCCGGAGGCCGAGCGCTGGACGGTGCCTGCCCTGACGGCGCACGCGGAGCACGGCGAACGGGCGGACGTCGAGGTGCGGATGGACCACCCCGACCGCCCGGCCCTGCTCGTCGAGCGCTGACCACCCCCGCAGACCGGAGGTGGTGTCAGATCACCAGCCGCGCTCGGCGAGGCGGTGCGGCTGCGGGATCTCGTCGACGTTGATGCCGACCATGGCCTCGCCCAGGCCGCGGGAGACCTTGGCCAGCACGTCCGGGTCGTCGAAGAAGGTGGTCGCCTTGACGATGGCGGCGGCGCGCTGCTCGGGGTTGCCGGACTTGAAGATGCCGGACCCGACGAAGACACCCTCGGCACCGAGCTGCATCATCATCGCGGCGTCCGCCGGGGTGGCGATGCCACCGGCGGTGAACAGGGTGACGGGGAGCTTGCCCGCGCGGGCGACCTCGACGACGAGATCGTAGGGAGCCTGCAGCTCCTTCGCGGCGACGTACAGCTCGTCCTCGGGCAGCGACGTCAGGTGGCGGATCTGGTCACGCAGGGTGCGCATGTGCGTGGTCGCGTTGGACACGTCACCGGTGCCGGCCTCGCCCTTCGAGCGGATCATGGCCGCGCCCTCGGTGATCCGGCGCAGCGCCTCGCCGAGGTTGGTCGCACCACAGACGAAGGGAACCGTGAACTTCCACTTGTCGATGTGGTTCGCGTAGTCGGCGGGGGTCAGCACCTCGGACTCGTCGACGTAGTCGACGCCGAGGCTCTGCAGGATCTGTGCCTCGACGAAGTGGCCGATGCGCGCCTTCGCCATGACGGGGATGCTGACCGAGGAGATGATGCTGTCGATCATGTCGGGATCGCTCATCCGCGAGACGCCGCCCTGTGCGCGGATGTCCGCGGGCACCCGCTCGAGAGCCATGACGGCGACGGCGCCGGACTGCTCGGCGATCTTCGCCTGCTCGGCGGTGACCACGTCCATGATGACGCCACCCTTGAGCATCTCTGCCATACCGCGCTTGACGCGGGCGGTTCCGGTGGACGGAGTGGCGTCCTGCTCGGACGGGAGGGTGGTGGTCACGGTGATCTCCTCAGGCATGCGGGAATGTGTGCACCGCGAGCCTAGGCTCGGCTGGACCTCGTCGCGATAACCACTTCGACCGCACTGGCCCGCTATGGCTGCCATCACACCAGGTCAGTGGATGGCGCGCACGTCCGGATCGGTGCGGAGAGCCAGCACCGTGTCCGCCTCGTCGAGCAGCTCCGCCATCGCGCGCGGATAGACCGCGTCGCCCGAGGCGGCCAGTGACCGGATCTCGTCCGCCGTGCACCAGCGATGTCCGGTGACGACGCGACGCTCGAGCTCCGTGAAGCCCGTGCGCACCGGCTCGAACGCCTCGGCGCGGAGAGCGAAGAACAGCTCCTCCGACCGGATCACGACACCGTCGAAGGAGAACGTCGCGGTCCGACGCCACATGGGCCCGCGCAGGTCCTCCGCCGAGGCGACCATGCCGGTCTCCTCGCGCAGTTCGCGAACGGCGGCGTCGCGCAGGGTCTCCCCCACCTCGACGCCCCCACCGATGGTGAACCAGAAATGCACGTCGGGCACCGACGGATCGTGACCCCGCAGCAGCAGCACGCGGCCGCGCCCGTCGAGCAGCACGACGCGCGCCGAGGTCCGGGTCGACGCGCCCTCGACCTCCTCGAGGGTCGCCTCGCTCTCGGAGAGCTCGAAGTAGGTCGGCATCGCGGCCGTCCCGCCGAGTCGGAGCAGGCGGACGGGTCGACGCGATCGCAGTGCGACGGTGTCGCGGACCGCGTCGTTGTGGAACCGCCGGGCGATCTGCACCCGCGCCTCCGCGTCGGCGAGTTCGGAGATCATCTGCGGGTTCAGCCGGGCGAGGTCGATGCGGCCCAGCGCGACGGACACCGCGTTCTCGGCGCGCTCCCGGTCGGCTCGCTCCGCCCGTTCCGCCCGATCCGCGAGCGTCGTCAGGGTGCGGCTCTCCACCGATCCCGGCGCGTCCAGGGCGGCGGCGACCGCACGGGTCACCACCGACCGACGGGCCAGGGCGGCCTCGAGGGACTGCCAGGACCGGTCCGAGCGCACGTGCAGTCGGTCGAGACGGTGCGCCGTCGAGTACGCCCACAGGCCGAGGAGCAGGACCAGCAGTGCCACGACCACGACGGCGGCGGCCACCCAGAACGTCATCAGTCGATCACCTTCACCGTGCGACCGGCCACCGCGACCGCCTCGTACACCCGGACGATCTGCTCCGCGACGACCGGCCAGTCGTAGGACACGGCGGCGCGGCTCGCCTGACGCACCAGGTCGGCCCGCTCGTCGTCGTTCGACAGCACGCGGATCACCGCGTCCGCCATGGCCTCGGAATCGCCCACCGGGAAGAGCACACCGGCCGTGCCGTCCCGCAGCACGCGGCGGAACGCGTCCAGGTTGCTCGCGACCACGGGCGCGCCCGCTGCCATGGCCTCCACCAGCACGATGCCGAAGCTCTCGCCGCCGGTGTTCGGAGCACAGTAGATGTCGGCGCTGCGCAGTGCCGACGCCTTCTCGGCGTCCGTCGTCTGGCCGAGGAAGCGGAAGTGCTTCGCCAGATCGCCGGCCTCTCGGCACAACTTCTGCTCGTCGCCGCGGCCCACGACCAGCACCTCGATGTCCGGGAACACCGCGGCGATGGGCCGGAGCGCGGCCAGCAGGGTCTGCATGCCCTTGCGGGGCTCGTCGTAGCGGCCGATGAACACCAGCGTCCGGCCCGGCCGGGGATACCCGGGCAGCAGGGGCGCCGTCGCGAACGCGGGGACGTGGACCCCGTTGGGGATCTCCACCGCATCGGACCCCAGTGCCTCCACCTGCCACCGTCGCGCCAGCTCCGAGACGGCGATGCGCCCGGCGATCTTCTCGTGATACGGGCGCAGCACGCCCTGGAAGGTGCTCAGCAGCAACGACTTCGTGGTCGAGGCGTGGAACGTGGCCACGATCGGACCGTCCGCGATCTTCAGCGACAGCATCGACAGACTGGGCGCATTCGGCTCGTGGATGTGCAGGACCTCGAACTCGCCCTTCTCGATCCACGCCCGGATGCGGGTGTAGGTCACCGGACCGAACGCCAGGCGCGCCACGGAGCCGTTGTACGGGAAGCTCAGGGCCTTGCCCGTCGAGACGACGAAGTCGGGCAGCGCCGTCTCGTCGCTCGCCGGAGCCAGGACGCTGACACGGTGACCGCGCTGGATCAGTACCTCGGCCAGCTCCGCGACGTGCGCCTGCACACCACCCGGGACGTCGAACGAGTACGGGCAGACGATGCCGATCTTCACCGGTCGGCCTCACCGGTCATACGGTCACGCCGACCCTGTGAGAGGTCGTCCCACCACAGCGGCTGCAGCATGTGCCAGTCGGCCGGATGCGCGGCGATGTTGGCGGCGAAGTGGTCGGCGAGCGACTGGGTGGCCTGCTCGACGCCCGCGGAGACGTCGATCGGGGGCTCGATCGAGAAACCCCAGCCGGTGGGGGTGAACCAGCAGTGCACCGGCAGCAGAGCCGCACCGGTGTCGATCGCGAGACGCGCGGGCCCGGCCGGCATGCGGGTCGGCTCCCCGAAGAACGTGACGGGCACCCCGTGGCGGGCGAGGTCGCGCTCACCGAGGAGGCACACGACCTTACCGTCTCGCAGGCGCTCGGAGAGTTGCTCGAACGGTGGGCGTTCGCCGCCGCTCAGCGGGAAGATCTCGAACCCGAGGGACTCGCGGTACGCGACGAAGCGTTGGTAGAGCGACTCCGGCTTCAGCCGTTCGGCCACCGTCGTGAACTGGCCGCGGGTGCGCGTGAGCCAGACGCCCGCCATGTCCCAGTTCCCGCTGTGCGGGAGCGCGAGCACGGCGCCGCGGCCGGACGCCAGCGCCGCGTCCAGATGTTCCTGGCCGACGACGGCGTCGTCGATGGCCGCGGCCTGGGCCGCGAGATCCATGGACGGCAACCGGAACGCCTCGCGCCAGTACCGCGCGTAGGAGCGCACCGACGCCTGCACGAGGTCGTCCGGTACCGCGTCCGCGGTGGTGCCCAGCACGCGGGCGAGGTTGCGGCGCAACTGCTCCGGTCCTCCGTTGCGGCGCGCGGCGAGGTCGGCGCCGGCGTCGAAGAGTCGGGTCGCGACGCCGTCGGGCAGCGCCCGGACGACCCGCCATCCGGCGATGTATCCCGCGGCGCCGAGCCGCTCCGACAGACTCATCCAGCCGTGCTGTCCGGCTCGATCCGGTTGGCCTTCGGCTGGATCGGAATGATGTCGCGGGCACCGGCGGAGTTGCGGACGGCCAGTACACGCTGGAACACCGTGACGATGCTCGCCGCGGCCAGAAAGTAC
This sequence comes from Rhodococcus sp. Leaf225, assembly GCF_001426145.1. NCBI lineage: Bacteria > Bacillati > Actinomycetota > Actinomycetes > Mycobacteriales > Nocardiaceae > Rhodococcus > Rhodococcus sp. Leaf225. The sequence continues at coordinate 333,612 of NZ_LMRN01000012.1, forward strand.
GTCGCGACGGGCAGAGCGAACTGCAGCCAGGTGAGATCGGCGAGTTGGCCGATGCCGGTGAGCCCGGATCCGACGAGGACGATCACCAGGCGGTCCGGACGTTCGATCAGGCCACCGTCGGCGGACAGTCCGCTCGCCTCGGCACGGGCCTTGGCGTAGGAGATGACTTGCGACGTCACCAGACACACGAGCATCGCGACGAACAGCGGCCGATCGTTCTGGTGGAAGACCGCCCACCACGACAACCCGGCGAAGATGGCGCCGTCGGCCACGCGGTCGCACGTCGCATCGAGCACGGCGCCGTACTTGCTGCCGCCGCCCCGCGCACGTGCCATCGCACCGTCGAGCATGTCGAACATGACGAACAGCCAGATCACCAGCGTGCCGATGAACAGATGGTCCGCGGGGAACAGCGTGATCGCGGCGACGACGCTCGCGACGGTGCCGATGATGGTGACGGAGTCCGGCGTGAGACCCGTGCTGTTGAGGGCGCGGCCCAGCGGCGCGGTGACCTTGGACGCTGATGCCCTACCGAAGATGCTCAGCACGACGGAGTCAGTCCTTCCACGCGGCGGCGAGCAACGCGCGAGTGTCTCGGAGGAGTTGCGGCATGACCTTCGCACCGCCGATGACGGTGATGAAGTTGGCGTCACCGCCCCACCGCGGGACGACGTGCTGGTGCAGGTGCTCGGCGAGCGAACCGCCTGCGGGCGCACCGAGATTGAGACCGACGTTGAACCCGTGCGGGCGTGAGACCCGCTTCATCGTGCGGATCGCGTGCTGCGTGAACCGCATCAGCTCCACGCTCTCCTCGTCCGTGAGGTCCTCGAGGTCGGCCACCTTGCGGTACGGCACCACCATCAGGTGACCCGGGTTGTACGGGTAGAGATTCAGCACCGCGTACACGTGCTCTCCGCGCGCGACGATGAGCCCGTCCTCGTCCTCCAGCGTGGGGATCTGGGTGAACGGCTCCGACGCCATCTTGTCGTCGACCTTCGGAGCCGTCGCGATGTAGGACATCCGATGCGGCGACCAGAGCCGCTGAAGGCGGTCCTCGTCACCCGTCCCGGTGTCCACGATGGCTCCCGCGTCGGCGGTGGCGTCGTCCTCGCTCATGCTCCGTCACTCCCGCCGGGGATGGTGTCGAAGGTGTCCGCCGTCGGGGACTCGTTGCGGCGCTGCGCCACCCAGGAGGAGACCGCCGTGACCGCGTCGTCGACGGGGACACCGTTGATCTGGGTGCCGTCGCGGAAGCGGAAGCTCACCGCACCGGCATCCGCGTCGTTCTGCCCGGCCAGCAGCATGAACGGCACCTTCTGCGTGGTGTGGTTGCGGATCTTCTTCTGCATGCGGTCGTCACTGGCGTCGACCTCGGCGCGGATGCCCGACTTCCGCAGCGCGGCGATCACACCGAAGAGGTGGTCCGCGTACGCCTCGGCGACGGGGATGCCCACCACCTGCACGGGGGCGAGCCACGCCGGGAAGGCACCCGCGTAGTGCTCGGTCAGCACACCGAAGAAGCGTTCGATGGAACCGAACAGTGCGCGGTGGATCATCACGGGGCGCGTCTTCACACCGTCGCTACCGGTGTACTCGAGGCCGAAACGATCGGGCAGGTTGAAGTCGAGCTGAATGGTCGACATCTGCCATGTCCGGCCGAGCGCGTCCTTCGCCTGCACCGAGATCTTGGGTCCGTAGAACGCGGCGCCGCCCGGATCGGGAACGAGGTGCAGCCCGGAGGCCGCGGCGACCTCGGCGAGGGTGGCGGTGGCCTCCTCCCACACCTCGTCGGAGCCGACGGACTTGTCGGGGTTACGGGTCGACAACTCGAGGTAGAAGTCGTCGAGGCCGTAGTCCTTCAGCAGTCCGAGGACGAAGTTCAGGGTGTTCGTGAGCTCGTCGTGCATCTGCTCACGGGTGCAGTAGATGTGCGCGTCGTCCTGCGTCATGCCGCGCACTCGGGTCAGCCCGTGGATGACACCCGACTTCTCGTAGCGGTACACCGACCCGAACTCGAAGAGCCGCAACGGGAGCTCGCGGTACGAGCGACCGCGGGAGTCGAAGATCAAGTTGTGCATCGGGCAGTTCATCGGCTTCAGGTAGTAGTCCTGGCCGGGCTTGCGCACCGTGCCGTCTTCGGCGAGTTCCGCGTCGAGATGCATCGCGGGGAACATGCCGTCCTTGTACCAGTCGAGGTGACCGGAGACCTCGTACAGCGTGCTCTTGGTGATGTGCGGTGAGTAGACGAACTCGTAGCCCTGCTCGACATGGCGCTGGCGCGAGTAGTCCTCGAGCTCCTTGCGCACGATGCCACCCTTGGGGTGGAAGACCGGCAGGCCGGATCCCAACTCGTCGGGGAAGCTGAACAGATCGAGCTCCGACCCCAGCTTGCGGTGATCGCGACGCTCGGCCTCCGCGAGGAGCTCGAGGTACGCGTCGAGCGCCTCCTGCGACTCCCAGGCGGTGCCGTACACGCGCTGTAGATCAGCCTTCGACTGATCGCCGCGCCAGTACGCGGCCGAGCTGCGGGTGAGCTTGAACGCCGGGATGTACTTGGTGGTGGGCACGTGCGGTCCGCGGCACAGATCGCCCCACTCGCGATCGCCGGTCCGCGGGTTCAGGTTGTCGTAGGCGGTGAGCTCTCCCCCGCCCACCTCCATGACCTCGGGATCGTCGACCGAGCCCTTGTCGTCGACGAGTTCGAGCTTGTACGGCTCGTCGGCCAGCTCGACCTTGGCGGCGTCCAGGGAGTCGTAGACGCGCCGCGAGAACCGCTGACCACTCTTGATGATCTGCTTCATCTTCTTCTCGAGCTTGGTCAGGTCCTCCGGAGTGAACGGGTTCTCCACGTCGAAGTCGTAGTAGAAGCCGTTCTCGATGGGCGGGCCGATGCCCAGCTTCGCGTTCGGGAACATCTCCTGGACCGCCTGGGCCAGCACGTGCGCGGCCGAGTGGCGGATGACGCTACGGCCGTCCTCGCTGTCGGCGCGCACGGGCTCGACCTCGGTGTCCGCCTCGGGCGCCCACGACAGGTCGCGGAGTCGACCCTCCTCGTCCCGGACCACCACGATGGCGTCCGGCCCCTTGTTGGGAAGGCCGGTGTCGCGCAGCGCCGTTCCGGCGGTCGTCCCTGCGGCCACGCTGATGCGAGGTGCGAGGACAGCGGAATCGGGCATGCTCACGGTGATGCGCTCCTACGGACGTGGGTCGGTGCCGCCCGGGTGGGGCGGCGGCGACAGGTGTGGGTCGGGTGTCGTGCACAGCGTATCGGCATCGGGGACGCGGCAGACACCTCGCCCGAACGCCTGGCGCGTCAGAGAAGCGCCGACCACCGTCGGGCTCTGTCCTCGGGGGTGCGACGCGGACAGCTGACGCACATGTCGACCCCGGCCTCGAAGACCAGACAGCACGATCCACGACGGACGACACGGCGCGAGTGCGCATCCGGCGCACTCGCAGTCGCCGGTGTGACGATCGCGTCCGCCGTCACGTCCACGAAACGCGGTTCGGGGAACCGGTGCGTCCGAGCCTGCGACGTGAGGAGCCGCGCCATCGCGGTGGCGTCGGCCACGCGTCCGAGTGCGGAGGCCACGTCGAGCACCCGGTTGGCCACGGAGTCCGAGGCGATCGCCCACAGGCTCGGTGCGGACAGCCCCGGCACGCGCTGTGCGAGCCCCCCGACCAGGCGTTCGACCAGGTCCGCCACGACTGTGTCCGCCGACGTCGCCACCGTGGGCGACGTCAGTGCGGCAACGGTCCCGGTGTCGCCGATCGCCACCACCGCATCGGGAGCCGTCGGGTCGACGCAGTGCCCGGTGACGAGCATCTGAGCGCCGAGGACCAGTGCGAGCGTCGAGCTGGAGCCGTACCACCACAGCGTCGCGCACGTGGTGTCCGAGACGTCGGGCCACCGCGCGGCGGACCGAGCCAGTGCGACGTCCAGCAGCGCTGGATCGGGGATGTCCCAGCCGTCCCCGGGCGGGACCACCATGAGGTTCGCGGTCCACGGCAGCGCCTTCGCGGTGCGCGTGACGACGTCCGCGGCGGTCAGAGTGGGCTCTGCAGCCACGCCCAGTCCAGGCCCACCCAACCGGCGACCAGCTCGAGGGCGCCGAGCAGCCACAGCGTGGCGAGCACGACCACGGTGGTCAACAGTGCGCCGAGTCCCTTGACGACGATGTTCTGCCGACCGAACCACTCCATGAACGTGTCGTACCGGGCCCGCACCCAGTGCAGGACGGTCTTGGCCCACGCGAACTCCGAGGCGAGGATGCCGAGACCGGCGAAGACGATGAGCCATCCGGGACCGGGATACGGGATGGCGACGATGCCGAGGGCGAGGACGACGGTTCCCACCGCGGCCACCGCGATGCGGTACGCACGATCCACGGTCGGGCGCGAGGCGATGCCGTCACGCCACTCGCGGTACCGGCTGCGCTCCTCGCGCCCGCGGCTGCCGCGCTCACGCGATCCGGAGTCCGTCACCGCGGACGGGTCGGCAGTCGCTGCGCGCTCTGCGGGGGCGACCCTGTCTGCGGGGGCCTTGTCGGTACTCACCAGGTCACCATACCCGGGGACACCGGCCTCGGAACGGCGAAAGGCCCCCGCTGCAGCGAGGGCCTGTCGTCTTCTCTGTGGTCCCGGCTGGGATCGAACCAGCGACCTTCCCGGTGTGAACGGGACGCTCTTCCACTGAGCCACGGGACCGGGCCGCGTGCGAGCACGCCGTCCGAACGAGGGGAAACGTTAACACGTCCCCGAGGGTGCTCCCAACACGGACCCCGACCCGCGCCGGCCACCGCTGCGGCCGACCGACCCTGCGGCGGTCGTGACAGGAGTGACGGCAGGGAAACACGGTGTGAACAGCGGATTTGTGACTTCCGGCCGACGTGGGCTAATGTTTCGAACCGCACCACGGAGGCGGAAACGCCACCGAGGAGTGTGCGGACGTGGCGCAGCTGGTAGCGCACAACCTTGCCAAGGTTGGGGTCGCGGGTTCGAATCCCGTCGTCCGCTCGAGGGTATCGAGTCCCCCGGTTCTCACGAGCCGGGGTTCTCGTCACCACGGTGGAGTGGCCGAGTGGTGAGGCAACGGCCTGCAAAGCCGTGCACACGGGTTCGATTCCCGTCTCCACCTCGTCACCCGTCACCGGGTCCCGCGCGATTAGCTCAGCGGGAGAGCGCTTCCCTGACACGGAAGAGGTCACTGGTTCAATCCCAGTATCGCGCACCACCACACGAAGCCCCCGTCCTCGGACGGGGGCTTCGTGCATTCCGCCTCATCCCACTCGGTACCGCTCGAACAGCTCGTCGAGGTGCCGCGTCGTCGTCTCGTCGTCGACGTAGTCCACCTCGTCGCGCGTCGTCACGTGCACGTGATCGTGGGCGTACTGGATCCACTCGAAATCCGCCACCAGCTGATCGCTGCCGTACGCGCCCGCCTCGTCGACGGCCTTCTGAACCGCTGCCTTGACCCGGTCCACGCGACCCGTGAAGTACTGCACCGTCATCTGTTCGCTCATGTCGATCCTCTCGTCGTCGCCACGCTGCGGCGTCGTGACCCCGCGCCATCGTTCGTCGTTCATCCTCCGCCTACCCGATCGTCCGGTGTCGTGAACGACACGTCTCGGACGTCGGGAGTGAGAAGACACAACGGCGATCGCCCGCCGATCACCCGAATCGCCGTGTGCGTCCGGCGCAGGGTGATTGACTTGCCTCATGCCTACCTGGGGTTGGTTCGTCGTGGCTCTCGTGGTCATCGATCTCGCCGTCGTCGTCACCTGGTTCGCGCTGCGACACCGCACCGCCGCCGCACGGACGGAGACCGTCGACCGTCATCCCGTCGACGCCGAGACGCACACCGCCGTGGCCGCTCTGGTGCACGCGCGCAAGCCGGCGCAGGCGATGTCGCTGCTGCGCGATCGCACGGGAATGCCTCTGCGACAAGCGAAGAACGTGGTGGACGCCGTGGAGGCGACGGACCGCCCCCACGCCGCCCACCCTCGATCGGCCTGACGGGTGGCGACACAGCCCACGAGACGCGCCACGCACGCCGACGTGCCGGCCCTCGCCGATCTGGCGGGACGGACCTTCCCCCTGGCGTGTCCACCCGGAACGCTGCAGGAGGACATCGACCATTTCGTGGCGACCGTGCTGTCGGAGTCGGCGTTCCGAACCTACCTCGACGACGACGAGCGCATCGTGCGGGTCGCTCCGCAGGGCACGGCACTGGTCGGGTACACGATGCTGATCCTGTCGGCGTCGACCGACCCGGACGTGTCGAGCGCCCTCACGGCCACGGACGCCGTGGAGGTGAGCAAGATGTACAGCGCCCCCGCCGCCCACGGCACGGGAGTTGCTGCAGCACTGATGGAGTCGGCCGCGGACGAGGCTCGACGGCTCGGACGCAGCGCGCTGTGGCTCGGAGTGAACCAGCAGAACGCCCGCGCGCTGGCGTTCTATCGGCGCAGCGGTTTCCGGCAGCTGGGAGAGAAGCGTTTCGCGCTGGGAGCCGTGCTGCACGAGGACTTCGTCATGCAGCGCGACCTCACCTGACGCCGACTCGGACGGTAGCGACTCAGACGGAGGCGAAGCGCGAGAGCGCCAGCAGACGCGACGTCGCGCGCAGGTACTTCTTCCGGTACCCGCCCTGGAGCATCTCCTCGGTGAAGAGCTCGTCGAGCTTCGCACCCGACACGGTGACCGGCGTACCCGCGTCGTAAAGGCGGTCGGCCAGCACGACGAGGCGCAGCGCCACGGACTGGTCGGGTGCCGCGTGGACGTTCTCGATGAAGACGGCCGTGACACCCTCGATCAACTTCCCGTAGCGCGACGGGTGCAGGGTGCTCAGATGCTTCACCAGCGCGTCGAAGTCGTCGAGCGTCGATCCCTCGACGGCCGCCGCGGCGGCTTCGATCTGGTCCGCGCCGATCGGGTCCGGAGCCGGGGGCAGGTCGCGGTGCCGGTAGTCGGGACCGTCGACACGAATGGACTCGAAGATCGAGCCGAGCTTCTTGATCTCACGCAGGAAGTCCTGAGCGGCGAAGCGACCCTCGCCCAACTGGCCGGGCAGCGTGTTGGACGTCGCGACGATGGAGACGCCCTTGGCGGCCAACTCGGTGAGCAACCGAGACACCAACATCGTGTCGCCCGGATCGTCGAGCTCGAACTCGTCGATGCACAGCACGCTGTGCCCGGACAGCTCGTCGAGCGCCTTCGTGAATCCGAGAGCTCCGACGACGTGGGTCAACTCGACGAAGGTGCCGAACGCCTTGGGCTCCGGCGACGCGTGGAAGATCGACGCCAGCAGGTGGGTCTTGCCGACGCCGAACCCACCGTCGAGGTACAGACCTGCGCCGGAGGCCGGCGTCTTCTTGCCGAACAGACCGCGCTTCCCGCCCGACCGGATCTTCGCGACCTTGCCGGCGAACTCCTCCGCCTTGCGCACGGCCTCTGCCTGCGTCGGCTCGTTCGGGTCCGGGATGTAGGACGCGAAACTCACGTCGTCGAACATCGCCGGCGGCACCATCTGGGCGATCAGCTGGTCGGCGGGCACCACGGGATCGCGGTCGACGAGGCGTTGTGGCATGGGACGAGGTTAACGACGTGGTGTGATGGCTTTTGTGCAGCGTATCGATAATGGGACCTACCTCACAGTGACCGACGACGATCTCACCGACCTCTACGCGTATCCGGCCGAGCTCCACTCCCCCTGGATCCGCGTCAACTTCGTGGCGGGCATCGACGGTGCGGTGTCGCAGGACGGGGTGTCCGGTGGGCTGGGGACCCCTGCTGACAAGGCGGTCTTCGGCGAGCTCCGCTCGCTCGCCGACGCCGTCCTGGTGGGTTCGGGCACCGTCACGGCAGAGAACTACGGCGGTGTCGAGGTGTCCGACGCGGTGCGCGCCGCGCGCACCGCGCGGGGTCAGAGCGAGGTCCCTCCGATCGTCGTGGTGACCGGATCCGCGAGCGTCGATCCCGAGTCGACGGTGGTGACGGACGCGGAGGTGCCGCCGATCGTGCTGACCACCTCGCACGCGCCCGAGGACAAGGTGCAGGCACTGCGCGACGCCGGGCTCACCGTCGTCCGCGCCGACGGCGACCTCACCGGCGACGTCGTGGTCGCGCTGCTGCAGGACCTCGGCCTGCAGCGAGTGCTGTGCGAGGGCGGGCCCGGACTCTTCGGGTCGCTTCTCGCCGCGGATGTCGTCGACGAGGTCTGCGTGACCACCTCGCCCACCCTCAGCGCCGGGACCTCGGGCCGGATGGCGACGTCCGATGCCGCCGTCGACCGCCCGATGACCCCGGGCCACATCCTGCTCGACGACGACGGGACCATCCTGGTGCGCTGGGTGCGCGCGCGCGAGATGGCACGCTGAACGTATGCAGATGTCGAGGTTCGTGTCACGGCTCGCCGCCCTGACGGCCGTCGTCGTGGTCGCCGCCGCGTGCGGGGCCGGACCGTCGACCCGTCCGGACGTGGCGATCGAGGGTGGATCGGCCGGGTCCGACGGCGGGCCCGCGACGACCGAACCCACCGACGAGGGGCCACGTCCCCTCGAGGCACCGGTCACCGACCTGAACTGGACCGACTGCACGGCCCGCACCACCGCTGCTCGCGGGGTCACGGCCGCGCCCGGAGTGCTGGTGGACTGCGCGACCTTCCCCGCTCCCATCGACCGCACCGTCGCCTCGGACGGCACGTTCGAACTCTCCGCGGTCCGCGTGCGCACGGCCGCCACGCCGGCGGACGCGGCGCCGCTGGTCTACACGTCCGGCACCGATCGACCGTCGTCCGCGGACATGGCGGCGCTCGCCGCGCAGCCGGACACCGCGCTCCTCGACGCCCACCCGATCGTCGGCGTCGATCGGCGCGGCATCGGCAACTCCGCGCCGTTCGACTGCTACTCGGGTGCCACGTCCACCCGCGACGCGCTGACCGACCTCGGGCAGTACTCACCCGGCACCGACGCGGCGGACAAGGTCGCGACCCTTGCCCGCGACGCGACGATCGCGTGCACCGACTTCCTGCTTCCCGAGGCACTCATCTTCGGGGTCACCAACAGCGCCGACGATCTCGAGGCGCTCCGGGAGGCGTGGGGAGTGCGTGCCCTGTCGCTCCTGGGATCGGGCAACGGCGCCCTCGTCGCGCTCGGGTACGCGGCCGCGTACGGCGACCACGTCGCCCGCCTCGTGCTCGATTCCCCCACCAGCGTCATCACCGACGCCGTCACCAGCGCCGAGCAGACCGTGCGCGGGGAGGAGGCCGCCCTGACGGCGTTCGCCACCCGATGCGCCGCCGTCGGATGCTCGCTCGGGGCGGATCCGCGCTCACAGGTGGTGGAGTTGTTCCGCCGCGCCGACGCCGGTGATCTCGCACCGCTGTCCGGTGCCACCGTTCGACAGGCAGTCGTCCACCTGCTGGCGTATCCGTCCACCGGCGACGGCGCCGCGCGGGTGCGCTCCACGTCGGACACGGTGGCAGGTGCGCTCGCCGGGAACACCACCGCACTCGACGACGCGGTCGACGAGGTGCGTGCTCTGACCGAGACCGACGGTCATTTCGTGAGCCGCTGCACCGACGGCCAGCAGTGGCCCGCGCCCGACCGGGTCCGGGAGCTGCAGACGTCGTGGTCCGGCCAGTACCCGGCCTTCGGTGCGACGGCGGCGTTGAACCTGCTCACCTGCTCGGCGTGGCCGGCGACCACCCCGCCGCCCGTCCCCTCCACCCTGGGGCTCCCGGTCCTGGTGCTCAGCGGGAACGCCGACGCCGTCACCGGTACGGAGCCGCTTCCGGCGGTCACGGGAGCGTTGGGCGCGGCCGGCGCGGCCACCACGACGATCACCTGGGACGGCATCGGACACCCCGTGTCGGTGGGCTCGGGGTGCGGGCGCGCGGCCGTCGCGGCGTACCTCGAAACGGGCGACGTGCCGGAAGGCGGTAATGCGTGTCCGGCCTAGTTGCCGGGGTACCGTCTCCGGGTGTCGTTCCGTCATCTCGAACCGCGAACTGGTGAGACCACCGCGCAGGTGATCCGTTTCGCGTTGTGGCCCATCGCCATCCTGACGGTCCTCAATCGCGTGATCGTCAAGGCCGTCAACGGCAACATCACCGACGATTTCCGCCCGGTCTACAACGCCGCGTTGGCATTTCTGAATCGACGCGAGGTCTACACGGCGAACTTCGACTCGGTCGACCCGCACTATCTCTATCCGCCGAGCGGGACGCTGATCATCGCGCCGCTGGCCGTACTGGACCCCGAGCGCTCGCGCTGGTTGTTCATCGGAGTCAACGCCGTCGCCGTGATCGTCGCGCTCTACCTACTGCTGCGCATGTTCCAGCTCGGCCTGTCGTCGGTGGCCGCACCGGTGGTGCTGCTCGCCGCGTTCTCCACCGAGACCGTCACCAACACACTGATCTTCACCAACATCAACGGCCTGATCCTGCTGGGCGAAGTGCTGTTCATGATGCTGCTGTTGAGGCGGCACCCGTACTGGTCCGGCGCCGCCATCGGCCTGACCATCGCCGTCAAACCGACTCTCGCACCGCTGCTTCTGCTGCCGCTCGTCCGCAAGGAGTGGCGGGTCTTCGTCACCGCCGTCGGTATCCCCGTCGTTCTGACGCTGCTCGCCCTCCCGCTGTCGGTCGACCCGATGGCCTTCGTCTCCCACACGGTGCCGTACCTCCTCGAGACGCGGGACTACTTCAACAGCGCGATCGTCGGCAACGGCCTCTACTACGGACTGCCCACCGCGCTGGTGCTCGCGCTCCGCGCCGTGTTCGCCGTGATGGTGCTCGTGTCCCTGTGGCTGCTGTGGAAGTACTACCGCCACGACGAGCTGTTCTTCGTGACCACCGCGGGTGGGCTGCTGCTGGTCGCATCGTTCCTGCTCGCGTCGCTCGGCCAGATGTACTACTCGATGATGCTGTTCCCGCTGATCATGTCGGTGGTGCTGCGCAACTCGGTGATGCGCAACTGGCCGGCGTGGCTCGCCGTGTACGGGTTCCTCAGCTATGACAGCTGGCTCGTCGGCCGCTTCCCGGAGTTCGGGCGCTCCATCGAGTACCTCCGCACGACGTGGGGTTGGTCGCTGATCATCGTCGTGATCTTCGCCGTGCTCGTCGGTCGCTATCTCACCGCGCGCCGCGAGGGCCGGCTGGACGGCGGCATCGATCCGGCGTTCCTGCTCGACGAGAACACGACCTCACCGAAGCCTGTACCTGCGACGACAGCGGGAACCGCGGCCACGCATTAGCGTGGAGGCATGAGTTCCGCACCAGAGAAGAAGCCCACGTTCGAGCTGTCCGACGACGAGTGGCGTACCAAGCTCACCGCAGCCGAGTACGCAGTGCTGCGCAAGGCCGGCACCGAGCGGCCGTTCGTCGGCGAGTACACCGACACCACCACCGAGGGCGTCTACAAGTGCCGCGCCTGTGACGCCGAACTGTTCCGCAGCACCGAGAAGTTCGAGTCCCACTGCGGGTGGCCGTCCTTCTTCGATCCCAAGGACACCGACGCCGTGATCCTGAAGGTCGACCGGTCGATGGGCATGAAGCGCACCGAGGTCCTGTGCAGCAACTGCCACAGTCACCTCGGCCACGTCTTCGAGGGCGAGGGCTACCCCACCCCGACCGATCAGCGGTACTGCATCAACTCGATCTCGCTCACGCTGGAGCCGAAGGGCTGAGTGAGCCGTAGTACCCACACTGGGACGGGTGGTAGTCGTCGAAGGACGGCGACCACCCTTCCGTGTGTGTGGAGACCAACATGTCGAGGTAGTACTCCCATCCCGGGCCGATGTCCTCGAGGCCGTCCGTCGTCGTCAGGTGGTGCCGGAACGTCAACGTGGTCCCGTCTCCCGTGGTCCCGAGCGTCACGTCGAACGTCCACCCGTCGGACTCCAGTGCGAGATACCTCGGCGCGTCACACGCCAGGATCGTCAGGTCGGAGGCGGGTGCGTTCTCCTCGAACCCCATCGTCACCCGCACGGTGCTTCCGGCTCCCGGCGTTCCCTCCCAGCTGCCGTACCACCGCGCGGTGCGCTCACTGACGGTGAGACTGTCCCAGACGTCGTCGATCGGTACGTCCAGGACGCGCTCCAGCACGAGATCGACACCCGTCTCGGCGCGCTCGAGTAGGCCGGTGGGTTCCGGGTGTGACGTCATCGGCGCATCGTACTGCGCTCGTCCTGCACACAGGCCGGGTCCGCAGGGCCGGATGTGGCGCCCCGACAGAGGTTCTGTGCAGAACGGCTCGCCGCCGCTAGTGTCGGCTCCATGCGTACCTTCACGTCCGCGGACGACATCGTGTCCGCCCTCGGCGAGACCATCGGCACCAGCGACTGGCTGGAGATCACGCAGGAGCGCGTGAACCAGTTCGCCGACGCCACCGGCGACCACCAGTGGATCCACGTGGATCCCGAGCGCGCCGCGAAGGAGAGCCCCTTCGGTGGTCCCGTCGCCCACGGGTACCTCACGCTGTCCCTGTTGCCGGCCCTGTCCTGGCAGACCTACACGGTCGAGAACTCCACGATGGGAGTCAACTACGGCAGCAACAAGGTTCGCTTCGTCAATCCTGTGCTCGTCGGGTCGCGCGTTCGTCTGACGGCCGTCCTCGCCGCAGCAGATCGGCTGGACGGCGGAGCGGTGCAGATGACCGTCGACTCGACCATCGAGATCGAGGGTGCTACGAAGCCCGCGCTGGTCGCCCAGGTCATCAGCCGCGTCTACTTCTGAAGTACGTCCCCACGATCGACGAACTCCGGCTGATCGTGCGCGCGGATCGGCGGCAGTTGGCCGGTCCACTTCTCGACGTCCACCAGGACGTGCTGGCCGGTGGACCCCTGCGCGAGCGACGACGTGCCGCGGTCGGCGGTGAGCACGTTCGGGTTTCCGTGCACGCACATCGAGCGCGGGTCCGACGGATCGAGCGGGTCGTACCAGGCGCCGGTCGACAGTTGCACCACGCGCTCGCGCAGGCGATCGTCGACGACGAGCCCCGCGAGGCACGAGCCACGGTCGTTGAACACCCGCACCACGTCGCCGTCGCGGAGTCCGCGCGCTGCGGCGTCCGCGGGATGCATGCGCATCGGTTCCCGGCCCTGAATCTTCGACGCGAGGCTCACGGCCCCGTGATCGAGTTGGCTGTGTAACCGGGTCCGCGGTTGGTTCGCGATCAGGTGCAGCGGGAACGCCTGTGCGCGTTCACCGCCCAGCCACTCGTCCGGTGCGTACCACCGTGGGTGTCCCCCGCAGTCGGCGTAGCCGAACGACTCGATGTCGGCCGAGAAGATCTCGATGCGCCCGCTCGGTGTCCGCAAGGGGGCCCGCTCGGGATCGTCGCGAAAATCGGACAGCAGCGTCAGACCGTCCTCGGTGTCCATCCGGAACGTTCCCTCGGTCCAGAACTCGTCGAACACCGGCGGCGTCACCCGCCCCGCATCGGACACGAACCGTCGCCACTGGTCGTAGAGGTGCCGCAGCCAGTCGGCGGACGAGCGCCCTTCCGTGAATTCGTACTCGACGCCGAGCTCTCGCGCGAGCAGCGCGAAGGTGTCGTAGTCGTCGCGGCTGTCGGCGAAGGGCGGGACGGCGGCCTGCATCGCCACGAGCAGCGGGTCGTTGCGGGTGCAGCTCAGGTCGTCGCGTTCGAGGGTCGTCGTCGACGGCACCACGAAGTCGGCGTGCCGTGCCATCGGTGTCCAGTACGGCTCGTGCACCACGATGGTCTCGGGGCGAGCCAGCGCGATGCGCAACCGGCCGATGTCCTGGTGGTGATGGAACGGGTTGCCGCCGGCCCAGTGCAGCAGCCGGATGTCCGGATACGTCGACGCGGTGCCGTCCGCGTCGTACGGCCCACCAGGGTTCAACAGCATGTCCGAGATCGCGGCGACCGGAATCGACGTCGACACACCGTTGATGCCCTGGGGAAGCGTGGGCAGCGGATACGGCACGGGTGCCAGGCCGGGTTCGTTCATCGACCCGTAGCCGTGGCCGAAGCCCGCGCCCGGCACACCGACGCCGCCGAGCATCGCGGCGAGCGTGAGACCCATCCACGGCGCCTGCTCACCGTGGCGGATGCGCTGCAGTGACCAGGTGACGGTGACCAGCGTGGTGGCGCGAGCCATGCGCCGCGCCAGGGCGGTGATGTCCGACGCCGGGACTCCCGTCAGGTTCTGCGCCCACTCCGGTGACTTCGGGACACCGTCGGTCTCGCCGAGCAGGTAGCGCTCGAAGACGTCGTACCCGGTGGTGTACCGCTGCAGGAACGCGGTGTCGTGCAACCCCTCCGAGGCGAGCACGTGTGCCAGCCCCAACATGAGGGCGACGTCCGACCCCGGTACGGGTGCGATCCACTCCGCCGCTCCGTCCGTGTCGTCACGCAGCGGCGAGATCGAGACGATCCGGCCGCCGCGCGCACGGAGGCGATGCAGCGCGTCGCGTGTCGGATGATCGCTGGTGCCACCGTGATTGACCGACGTGTTCTTCAGCGGAACCCCGCCGAACGCGACCAGCAGATCGGTGTGCTCGGCGATCACGTCCCACGAGGTGGAGCGCGAGAACATCTTCCAGTGCGTCCCCATGACCCGCGGCATGATCGTGCCGGTGGCGCCGAGGGAGTAGCTGCCCACCGACCGCGTGTAACCACCCAGGGTGTTCAGGAACCGGTGAACCTGACTCTGCGCGTGGTGGAACCGGCCCGCGCTGCCCCACCCGTACGACCCGCCGAAGACGGCCTCGTTGCCGTGCTCGCGCACGACTCGACGGAGCTCGCCGGCGAGCAGGGGGAGGAACTCGTCCCACTCCATCTCGACGAACGCATCGGCGCCACGCGCGGTGGACGGTCCGGGGCCGTTCTCGAGCCAGCCCCGACGCACCGCCGGTCGACGGATGCGCGAGCGATGGGTCACCGACCCGGGAACGTTGCCCAGGATCGGGGACGGATCGGCGTCGCCCGTCGGCGGACGGACCGCGACCACGTCCCGGCCGTCCGTGTCGGCGGTGTACATACCGAAGTGGGCCATGTGCTGCACCCCACGGCGCGCGGACGTCACGGCGCCCTACGCGAGCGCGAGACCGTGCGCCGCCACGGCGTCGAGCAGAGCCGACGGTCGTTCGGACGTCGGCAGTGGATCGAGCAGCGCGAAGGACATACCGAGCGCCTGCGCTCCGCCGTCGGCCTCCTCGCTGTCGCCGACCATCAGGCACGAGGCCGGGTCGACGCCCAGAGCGTCCACGGCGGAACGGAAGATCGCGGCATCGGGCTTGACGGCGCCCACCTCGAACGACAGAGCGTAGTGCGCGACGGTGTCGTGCACGCCGAGCAGATCGAACGCCGCGCGCAGATCGAACGCGATGTTGCTGACCACCGCCACGGGAACGCCGCGATCGGCGAGGCCGTGCAGCACTCGCGCCGTGTCGGGGTACGGCGTCCACGAGGACGGGTCGATCACTTTGTCGTACAACGCCTCGGCGTGCTCGACGCGGTGCACACCCGACGCCTTCAGCACTGCCAGGTAGGCGGCCCGGTGCATCGCGGGGTCGAGATCGCGAGCCTCCCAAGCCCGGTGGCCGTCGTCGTCCAGGGTGACCACCGACCCGACGGGCTGGGTCATGCGGCGCATCAACTCGGCCTGGAGATGACCGTCGATCTGCTCGTCGTCGCCGACACGCAGATCGGTGAACCAGCTCTCGTCCTCCTCGAGACGGAACAGCGTGCCGGAGAAGTCGAAGAGCACCGCTGCCGGCGTGGTCACGGTAGTGACTCGACGAGCGCCTCGACCGTCACCCGGGGTCCGCTGAAGAACGGAACTTCCTCCCGCACATGACGTCTGGCCTCGGTCGCACGCAGATCACGCATGAGGTCGACGATGCGGTCCAGCGTCGGAGCCTCGAACGCGAGAATCCACTCGTAGTCGCCCAGGGCGAACGACGGGACGGTGTTGGCGCGCACGTCCTTGTAGCCGCGTGCCGCCTTGCCGTGGTCGGCGAGCATCGTGCGACGCTCCGCGTCGGGCAGCAGGTACCAGTCGAGCGAGCGGACGAACGGGTACACGCAGATGTAGGCGCCCGGCTCCTCGCCGGCGATGAAGGCCGGGACGTGCGACTTGTTGAACTCCGCGGGGCGGTGCAACGCGGCGTTGCTCCAGAACGCGTCGCACGCGCGGCCGAGAGCCGTGGACCGACGGAAGCGCGCGTACGCCGCCTGCAGGTCCTCGATCTTCTCCGCGTGCCACCAGATCATGAAGTCGGCGTCGGCGCGCAGTCCGGCCACGTCGTAGATCCCGCGCACCACGACATCGGTCTCGTCGAGACCGTCGAAGAACGCGCGGGCCTCGGCGAGCACCGCCTCCCGATCCTCACCGAGAGCGCCCGGCCGAGCCGTGAACACCGAGTGCATCGAGTAGCGCAACGTGGAATTGAGTGCTTCGAAATCGAGACGTGCCATGACACCCATCGTGCCACCCGGCCGTCCCGATCGGGCCGTCAGGCCAGCGCCTCCGCCAGCCGGGCCGCCGCCGCGGATGCCGTCGCGACGCATGCGGGAACTCCGACGCCGTGCAGGTACGCGCCCGCGAGTTCGAGTCGGCCCACCGCCGAGGCGGCGTCCTCGACGCGGGCCACGAGGTCGGTGTGGCCGGGGCGGTACTGCGGCAGTCCGCCGTGCCAGCGTTGCACGAACGTCGTCGTCGGCTCCTCGTCCACACCGAGCACCTCACGCAGATCCGTGCGGGCCGCCGACACCAGGTCGACGTCGGGCCGGTCGACGATGTCCGCGTCCCCGAAGCGTCCGAAGGAGACCCGCACCAGCTGGCCGCCGCGCTCGGCGAGATGCGGCCACTTGCGGCTCGACAGCGTGAATGCTTTGGCGCGCAACGGAACACCGGAGGAATCGAGCTCCCCCGTGGCGACCAGGACGCCCGAGTTCTGCGGTAGTCCCCCGTCCTCGAACCCGAGGGCCACCACTGCCGACGAGGCGAGTTCCACGTCCCCGAGTTCCCGCGCGAGTGCGGGCGCCGTGTCGACCAGCATCGAGACCGTCTGCGGTGCGGGCGCGGCGAGGACGACGCCGTCCACCACCCCGACGCCGTCGACGTGCCACGCGCCCCGGCCGTCGGACGTCACCCGCCGCACGTCCGCGGCGACGAGTTCGGCACCGGAGGCGGCGAGCAGCGCGTCGAGAAGCACGCCGTAGCCACCGCGCAGTCCGCCGAACACCGGTCCCGGCGACGGCGTCGGGCGCGCTCGCTCGACGGCGTCCACCAGCGACGGGGCACCGGCGTCGAGGGCCGCGGCGAGAGTCGGCACCGCGGCACGGATGCTCGTGGTGACGGCCAGCCCGGAGTAGACGCCGCCCAGCAGCGGGTCGACGCTCCGCGCGGTCACCTGGGAGCCGAAGCGTTCGGACACCAGGTCACCCACCGACGCATCGTCGCCGGGCGTCCACCGCAGCGGCCGGTCACGATCGGTGTCGATGCGGCGGCACGTGGCGTCGTCGACCAGAGTCCGCACCGAGTCGGACGTGGCCGGGATGCCCATCAACGTGCCGGTCGGCAGTCCGTGCAGTGCGCCACCCGAGCGCAGGAGCGGGCGGGCGGCGGGCGACGGCCGCACGAGCTGGTCGGCGAGTCCGAGCTCGTCGAGCAGAGCGGGAACCTCGGGACGACGCGCGATGAACGCCTCGGCACCGACGTCGACCGGGCCACCCGCCAGGTCCACCGACCGGAGTTTGCCCCCGATGCGCGGCGCCTTCTCGACCACCACGATCCGCGCGGCCGGCCCCAGCGACTGCCGCAGCCGGTACGCGGCCACCAGTCCGCTGATGCCCGCTCCGACGACGGCGACCGAGGTCACAGCGAGTGCACCAGCTCCACCACCGACGTCACCACGTCGGGATCGGTGGCGGGCAGGACCCCGTGGCCCAGGTTGAAGATGTGCCCGGTGGCGCCGGCCGCGAGTGCGGCGTCCGCCTCGCCCACGATGCGGGTGACCTCGCGGCGCACCGCATCGGGGCCCGCGAACAGCACGGCGGGATCGAGATTGCCCTGCAGAGCCTTGCCCGGACCGACCCGACGAGCGGCGACGTCGAGCGGGATCCGCCAGTCGACACCGACGACGTCCGCGCCCGCCTCCCCCATCGCCCCGAGCAGCTCGCCCGTCCCGACACCGAAGTGGATGCGCGGCACGCCGGCCGACACCATGGCCTCGAACACGCGGCTGGAGTGGGGGAACACGAACTCGCGGTACTCGGCGAGTGACAGCGCCCCGGCCCACGAGTCGAAGAGCTGGACCGCGTCGACGCCGGCATCGGCCTGCGCGGTGAGGAAGGCGATGGTCATGTCGGCAAGCGACGAGAGCAATGCGTGCCACGTCTGCGGATCCGAGTGCATGAGCGCCTTGGTGCGCTCGTGGTTACGACTCGGACCGCCTTCGACCAGGTAGGACGCCAGCGTGAACGGTGCGCCCGCGAAGCCGATGAGGGGCACGTCCTTCAACTCGGCCAGGAGCAGGGAGATGGCCTTCGCGACCGGCTCGATCTGCTCCGACTCCAGGACCGGCAACGACTGCACGTCGGCCACGGACCGCACCGGGTTCGCCACGACGGGACCGGTGCCGGCCACGATCTCGAGGTCGACGCCGGCCGCCTTGAGCGGCACGACGATGTCGGAGAACAGGATCGCCGCGTCGACCCCGTGCCGCCGGACCGGCTGCATCGTGATCTCGCAGACCATCTCGGGGTCGAAGCACGAGGCGAGCATGGAAGTGCCCTCCCGCAGCGTGCGGTACTCGGGCAGCGACCGACCGGCCTGACGCATGAACCACACGGGCCGACGCGACGGCGTCCGTCCCGTCGCGGCCGCGAGGAAGGGAGCTTCGGGCAGGCTTCGACGCGGACCGACGGCGTCAGGGATGGTGTTCATCGGCGTCCATGCTGCCAGAGACGCACACCTGCCCGGCGCGCCTCCTCCGCTGGGCCGACGGTCGCGGCTAACGTCCGCACACGTGACCACGTCCGAGAGCGCCTCGCAGCCTGCGCCCTTCCGCGCCGCCATCGACGCGATGCACCGGGCGACGGTCCACCCGAGCATCGAGGTCGGGCCGATCCGGCCTCCGCAGCGCCTGGCACCGTTCAGTTACGCACTGGGAGCCGAGGTGCGCCACTCCGAGACGGAGTCGGTGCCCGAGCAGAGCGAGGGTGACGCGTTCGGGCGTCTCATCCTGTTGTACGACCCGGACGGCGACGAGGCGTGGAACGGCACCATGCGCCTGGTCGCCTACATCCAGGCCGACGTCGACGCGTCGCTGGCGTCGGATCCGCTGCTGCCCGAGGTGGCGTGGAGTTGGCTGGTCGACGCGTTCGAGGCGCGGTCCGAGCCGCTGACGGCGCTGGGCGGCACGGTCACCTCGACGAGTTCGGTGCGGTACGGGGACATCGCCGGCCCGCCGCGTGCCCACCAGCTCGAGCTGCGGGCCTCGTGGACCGCGCTCAGCGAGGAACTGTCGGTGCACGTCGAGGCGTTCGGTGAGGTTCTCGCCTACGCCGCGGGGCTGCCCCCGGCAGGCATCACGGCGCTGGGTGCACGCGCCGACTCGGGCAGCTCCGACGCCTGATCGTCGGACAGCCTAGAGTTCGAACAATGCCCGACACGCCCGACTCGACTCCTGCCTCCTCCGGCGACACCGCCGTCGAGCCGGAGGCGACTCCCCTTCTCGCTCCACGCGAGGGGGTCCCGCCGTTGACGGACACGGCGGACGCGGTGCGAGCGGCCGCGGAGCTGCTGGCGTCGGGAACCGGACCGTTGGCCGTCGACGCGGAACGCGCATCGGGTTTCCGATACTCGGCTCGCGCGTATCTGCTGCAGTTCCGTCGCCGGGGTGCGGGCACCGTCCTGCTCGATCCGATTCCGGTGGTCCGCGACGGTGGCGTCGAGGCGCTCGCGGGCTTCGCCGCCGTCGTGAACGACATGGAGTGGGTACTGCACTCCGCCGATCAGGATCTGCCGGGGCTCGCCGAGCTCGGCATGACGCCCGCGTCGCTGTACGACACGGAGCTGGCGGGCCGACTCGCCGGCTTCGACCGTGTCGGTCTGGCGGCCATCGTCGAACGGACGTTGAGCCTGTCGCTGCAGAAGGGTCACGGTGCGGCGGACTGGTCCACCCGACCGTTGCCCGACACCTGGCTCAACTACGCGGCACTCGATGTCGAGGTGCTCGTCGAGTTGCGTGACGCCATGGCCGAGGAGCTCGAGAGCCAGGGCAAGACCGACTGGGCCGCACAGGAATTCGAGTACATTCGCACCGCACCCCCGGCGCCGCCCAAGCCCGACCGCTGGCGCCGCACCTCCGGTATCCACACCATCAAGAACGCGCGGACGCTCGCCGTCGTCCGCGCTCTGTGGACCGCCCGCGACGATCTCGCGCGCCGCCGCGACATCGCGCCGAGCCGCGTCCTGCCGGACTCCGCGATCGTCGCCGCCGCGCAGAGGAACCCCGCCACGGTGTCCGAGCTGAACGCGTTGCCCGTCTTCGGCGGACCTCGTCAGCGTCGCCAGGCGCGCGTGTGGATGGACGCGATCGAGCACGCCCGCGCACTTCCCGACGATGCGCTGCCCCCGGTGACGCAGCCCTTCGTGGGGCCGCCGCCGGTCAGTCGGTGGGCGCGGCGCGATCCGGAGGCCGCCGGGCGTCTGTCCGCCGTCCGCGACGCGATGGCCGCCCTGTCCGCGGATGTCGCGATTCCCGTCGAGAACCTGCTGACTCCCGATCTCGTCCGTCGCATCTGCTGGGACCACCCCGCTCTCGTCGCGGAGTACGGGACGGACGAGGACGTGCTCGTCGACCGTTTCCTCGAGGCGCACGGGTCGCGGCCCTGGCAGCGCGCGGTGGCGGGCCCCGTCGTGGCAGCAGGCCTACGGACCGCCGCTGAGTCGAGGACGGCCGAAGTTACCGGCGAGTAGGCACGGGTTAGAGTGGGCGCGCGAGCCGGGCGTCCGGCTCGTTCCAGCGCCTGCCGGAAGGAACCATGTCTTCTCCGAAATCCGCTCCCGCTCGATCCGCGTCCAGTCGTGGCGTCGCGTTCGTCGACGGTGTTCGTACGCCGTTCGGCAAGGCCGGCCCCAAGGGTATGTACGCGGACACCCGAGCGGACGACCTCGTGGTCAAAGCGATCCGTGAACTGCTCCGCCGCAATCCCGAACTGCCACCCGAGCGCGTCGACGAGGTCGGCATCGCCGCCACGACGCAGACCGGCGACCAGGGTCTGACCATCGGCCGCACGTCGGCACTGCTCGCCGGGCTCCCCCGCAGCGTGCCCGGTTTCGCCGTCGACCGGATGTGTGCGGGCGCGATGACCGCGGTGACCACCACCGCGTCGGGCATCGGCTTCGGACAGTACGACGTCGTCATCGCCGGCGGCGTCGAGCACATGGGCCGGCACCCGATGGGCGAGGGCGTCGATCCGAACCCGCGCTTCCTGGCCGACAAGCTCGTCGACCCGAGTGCGCTCGTCATGGGCAACACGGCCGAGAACCTGCACGACCGCTACCCGTCCATCACCAAGGACCGCACGGACGCCTACGCCGTCGCGAGCCAGGAGAAGTACGACGCGGCGAAGAAGGCCGGACTCATCGGCGAGACGCTCGTTCCCGTTGCGACCAAGTCCGCCGCCGGGTGGGGCCTCGCCACCGAGGACGAACCGCCGCGCCCCGGCACGACCCTGGACGATCTGGCGAAGCTCAAGACTCCGTTCCGGCCCGCCGGACGCGTCACCGCCGGCAACGCCGCCGGACTCAACGACGGTGCGACAGCGGCGATCCTGGCCGGCGAGGACACCGCCGCGGAACTCGGCCTGAAGGTCGGGATGCGCATGGTGGGCTTCTCTTTCGCCGGCGTCGATCCGGCCGTGATGGGCATCGGTCCCGTCCCCGCCACCGAGAAGCTGCTCGGACGCACCGGCCTGTCCATCGAGGACATCGGCCTCTTCGAGATCAACGAAGCCTTCGCCATCCAGGTCCTCGCGTTCACCGAGCACTTCGGTATCGCCGACGACGACGCCCGGATCAACCAGTGGGGCGGCGCCATCGCCTGCGGCCATCCCCTCGCGTCCTCGGGCGTTCGACTGATGACCCAGCTCAGCCGGCAGTTCGCCACTCGCCCCGATGTCCGCTACGGCCTCACCACCATGTGCATCGGACTCGGCATGGGCGGCAGCGTCATCTGGGAAAATCCCGCCTACGACGGAAGCAAGTGATTGCCATGACTTCTGCCTTCTCCGATGAAGTGGTGACCCACGCGTTCACCAGGATCGTCACCGTGCCCGGCCTCGACGGCCCGGTCGCCATCGTCACGCTCGACAACGGCTTCGACCACACCAAGCCGTCCACCTTCGGACCCGCCGGACTCACCGAGCTCGATGCGGCACTGGACGCGGCCTACGCGGCGAATCCGGTGGCCGTCGCGGTGACCGGGAAGCCGTTCATCTTCGCCGTCGGCGCGGACCTCAACGGTGTGCCGAACATCTCCGACCGCGCCGTCGCGCTGGAGATCGGCACGTTGGGGCACAAGGTGTTCCGCCGCCTGCGCGAGTCCACGGTGCCCACGTTCGCGTTCGTCAACGGCGCCGCTCTGGGCGGTGGACTCGAGATCGCGCTGCACTGCCACTACCGCACCGTCGCGGACAACGCTGCGGCACTGGGGCTCCCGGAGACATTCCTGGGCCTCGTTCCCGGCTGGGGCGGAACGCAGTTGCTGCCCAACCTGATCGGGCCGGCCAATGCCGTCACCGTGGTGATCGAGAACGCGCTCAACCAGAACCGCATGCTGAAGCCCGCGGACGCGCAGAAGCTCGGAATCGCCGACGAAGTCTTCGGCGGCGCCGACTTCCTCGAACAGTCGCTGCTGTGGGCCGCGAAGGTCGTCTCCGGTGACGTCACCCCCGCCCGCCCCGACATCGATCGCGGCCAGGGCTGGGACGACGCGATCGCGCGCGCGAAGGCCATCGTGTCCGGCAAGACGGGAGACCACGCACCGGGACCGGTGCGCGCCGTGCAGCTGCTGGAGCTGGCGAAGTCGACCGACATCACCGACTCCGCGTCGCTCGACGCCGCCTTCGCTGCCGAGGACGAGGCGCTGGCCGACCTTCTCATGGCCGACGAACTGCGGGCCGGGCTCTACGCCTTCGACCTCGTGCAGAAGCGTGCCAAGCGGCCTGCCGGAGCGCCCGACAAGTCCCTCGCCCGGAAGGTCACCGGCGTCGGCATCGTGGGCGCCGGCCTCATGGCCAGCCAGCTCGCCCTGCTGTTCGTACGTCAGTTGACGGTGCCGGTGATCCTCACCGACATCGACCAGGAGCGCATCGACAAGGGCGTCGGCTACGTTCACGCCGAGATCGACAAGCTGCAGGGCAAGAAGCGACTCTCCCCCGATGCGGCGAACCGTCTCAAGGCGTTGGTGTCCGGATCGCTCGACAAGTCCGCATTCGCGACGACCGACTGGGTCATCGAGGCAGTGTTCGAGAACCTCGACGTGAAGAAGAAGGTCTTCGCCGAGCTCGAGGAGTTCGTCTCCCCCGAGACGATCCTCGCGACGAACACGTCGTCGCTGTCGATCACCCGCATGGCGGCGGAGCTGAAGCACCCCGAGCGGGTCGTCGGATTCCACTTCTTCAACCCCGTGGCCGTTCTTCCGCTGCTGGAGATCGTCCGCGGCGAGAAGACCGACGATGCCACGCTCGCAACAGCATTCGCGACGGCGAAGTCTCTGAAGAAGTCGGCCGTGCTGATCGCCGACAAGCCCGGCTTCGTCTTCAACCGCTTGCTCACCCGCGCCCTCGGCGAGGTCATGAACGCGATCGACGAGGGCACGCCCTTCGACGTCGCGGACAACGCCATCAGCGAGCTCGGCATGCCGATGAGCCCGCTCACGCTGCTCTCGCTCGTCGGCCCCGCCGTCGCACTGCACACCGGCGAGACCATGGCCGAGTACTACCCGGAGCGCTTCCACGACTCCCCCGGCCTGCAGGCGATGGTCGCGAACAAGAAGTCCGCGGTGTGGACCTACGGCGCCGACGGAGCCAAGACCGTCGACCCCGAGATCGCCGATCTGTGGCCGCAGGGCGACTCACCGTCGACGGCCGAGCAGGTGCTCGATCGCACCCGCCGCGCCTTCGCGGAGGAGATCGACATCATGCTGCAGGAAGGCGTCGTCGCGGCCGCTCAGGACATCGACCTCTGCCTGATCCTCGGCGGCGGCTTCGGGTTCTGGAACGGCGGCATCGTGCCGTACCTCGATCGCACCGGCACCTCCGAGGCCGTCACCGGTCACCGGTTCCTCGACAAGGGTGTCGCCAGCGTGTGATGGGGCTGCGCCCTCGTGCGCCCTTTGCGCATCCCTGGATACGCGAAGGGCGCACGGGGCCGGAGGCCATACATAGGTTAGGCTAACCATGTGAAACGCCTTCGCCTTCTCCCCGCCGTCGCGGCCACCGCCGCGCTCGCCCTCGTCGCCGGATGTTCGTCCGATGCCGACTCCGACGCGCCCGCCGCCGCGTCGGGTGGCGCGTTCCCCGTCACCATCGACCACGCCTTCGGTTCGACCACCATCGACGCCGCACCGGAGCGCATCGTCACGATGGGCTGGAACGCGCAGGACATCCTGGGCGCCCTCGACATCACGCCCGTCGGCCAGCCGAAGTACACCTACGGTGCCGACGAGAACGGTGTGATGCCGTGGGCGCAGGAGTTCTACGACGCGGACGCCACCACCCTGTACGAGGATCCGGCTGCGGGTGAGCCCGACGTCGAGGCCCTCGCGACCCTGGCGCCCGATCTGGTGCTCGCGCCCTACGAGGGTTTCCCGCAGTCGTACTACGACACGTTGTCCGCTGTCTCGCCCGTCGTCGCCTACCCCGGTGAGGCCTGGCAGACGACGTGGCAGGACCAGACCACGATGATCGGTGAGGCAGTCGGGAAGCCCACGGAGGCACAGGCTCTCATCGACGGTATGGGCCAGCGGCTCGCCTCGGAGGCCGAGGCCAATCCGGAGTTCGCGGGCAAGACCGTCGCGGTGGTGAACCTGGACACGGACGCCGGTCAGGCGAACGTCTACATGCCGTCCGATCCACGCGTGCAGGTTCTCAACGAGATGGGTTTCGTCAACGCCCCCGGCGTCGTGGCACTCGACGAGGCCGACTCCGCGGACACCTTCTTCTCCACCGTGTCACTGGAGAACGTGCAGAGCTTCGACGCCGACGTGATCGTCGCGTTCACTCCGGAGGGCTTCGACCTCGCCTCGGTTCCGGCTGTGGCGACGCTGCCCGCGATCGCCTCCGGATCCGCGGTCGCGCTCAGTGACGAGCAGGTCATCGCCGGTCTGAGCAACGTCAACCCGGTGAGCACCCCGTGGGTACTCGACCGGATCCTCCCGCAGTTGAAGGACGCCGCCACCAAGGCGACATAGCGACCGTCAGATGTCGCCGGGCCGGTGAGCGATCCATCCGCGCACCCGGCCGGCGATGTCCGACGGGGTGAGGCCGATGTCGGCGTGAATGCGATCCCGCGAGCTGTGGTCCAGGAACTGCTGTGGCACACCGAGATCCCGACAGGGGACGTCGACGCCGCCGGCGCGCAGGGCAGCCGACACGGATGCACCGATGCCGCCGTGCAGACCGCTGTCCTCGAGCGTGACCACCAGACGGAAGTCCGCGGCGAGCTTCACGAGCGAGTCCGGAACGGGCAGCACCCACCGCGGATCGACGACCGTGGCCGAGACACCGTCCGCGGCGAGTTCTCGCGCCGTGTCCAGTGCCAACGACGCGAACGGACCGACGGCGACGAGGAGTACGTCCGACTCCCCCTCGGGCTCGTGCAGCACGTCGACGGAGTCGTCCAGACGCCGCACCGCCTCGATGTCGTCGGGGATGGCGCCCTTGGGGAAGCGCAGCGCGGTGGGACCGTCGGACACCGCGAGTGCCTCGGCGAGTTCCTCGCGCAGGGTCGCTCCGTCGCGGGGCGCCGCCACGCGCATGTTCGGCACGATGCCGAGCAGCGACATGTCCCACATGCCGTTGTGGCTGGCGCCGTCCGATCCGGTGACCCCGGCGCGATCGAGCACCAGGGTGACCGGCAGGTTCAGTAGTGCCACGTCCATCAGCAGCTGGTCGAACGCCCGATTGAGGAACGTCGAGTAGATCGCCACCACGGGATGCAGACCACCGAGTGCGAGACCGGCGGCGGACGTGAGCGCGTGCTGCTCGGCGATGCCCACGTCGAAGAAACGGTCCGGGAACACCTCGCCGAACGCGGCGAGCCCGGTGGGTCCGGCCATCGCGGCGGTGATGGCCACGACGTCCTCGCGGTCGGTTCCCAGGGCGATGAGTTGACGGGAGAACTCCGACGTCCAGTCCGGAGCCGCGACGCTGGTCGCCAGGCCGGTGAGCGGGTCGATGACTCCCGTCGAGTGCATCTGGTCGGCGACGTCGTTCTCGGCGAACGAGTAGCCCATGCCCTTGCGCGTCACCGCGTGGACGATGACCGGCCCGCCGAAGGCCTTCGCGCGGCGCAGCGCCGATTCCAGAGCCGCCTGATCGTGTCCGTCGACCGGACCGAGGTACTTGATGCCCAGATCGGTGAACATGACCTGCGGGCTGATCGCGTCCTTGAGGCCGGCCTTCATGCCGTGCAACATGGCGTACGCGGCCGACCCGACCACGGGGAGGTTCTTCACCATGTGACGGCCGGTGTCCAGCGCGCGCTCGTAGTTGGGCTGCAGGCGCAGCGTCGCGAGATGGTCGGCGAGGCCGCCGATGGTCGGCGAGTAGGAGCGACCGTTGTCGTTCACGACGATCACGACGGAACGATCCTTGCCGGCCGCGATGTTGTTGAGCGCCTCCCAGCACATGCCACCGGTGAGGGCGCCGTCCCCGACGACCGCGACGACGTGACGATCGCCGCGCCCGGTCAGCTCGAAGGCCTTGGCGAGGCCGTCGGCGTAGGAGAGGGATGCCGAGGCGTGCGATGACTCGACCCAGTCGTGCTCACTCTCGCTGCGGGACGGGTAGCCGGACAGGCCACCCTCCTTGCGCAGGGAGTCGAAGCGGTCCGCCCGACCGGTGACCATCTTGTGCACGTACGCCTGGTGGCCGGTGTCGAAGATCACCGGGTCACGAGGCGAGTCGAACACGCGGTGGATGGCCAGAGTCAGCTCGACGACACCGAGATTGGGTCCGAGGTGGCCACCCGTGGCAGACACTTTCTCGACCAGGAACCGACGGATCTCGTCCGCCAGTTCGGCCAGCTCCACCGGGCCGAGGGCACGCAGGTCGCTGGGCTCGTGCACGCCGTCCAGAACACCCAACGAAATCGCTCCCCTCCGAAGATTGCCTTGTCGTCCGTCGTGCCGTGAGGCACTCGGACAGGCCAGTTCGGACAAGTCTACGTGGACCCGGATCGGCGGGTTACCGTACGAGCGCCGAGCCGCGGCACAGAATCGAGAGAGTGGTGACGATGACCGACGTCGTGCAGGAGATTCTGGAGGAGGTCCACGCGCTGTGTGTGGCGGACACCTCCGGTGGCGTCGCCGACTACATCCCCGAACTGGCGGCCGCGAACCCCGATCGCTTCGGTATCTGTCTCACGACGGCCGACGGCCACGTGTACCAGGTGGGCGACACGGACGTGCCCTTCACGATCCAGTCGGTGTCC
The DNA here is from genome assembly GCF_001426145.1 of Rhodococcus sp. Leaf225. NCBI lineage: Bacteria > Bacillati > Actinomycetota > Actinomycetes > Mycobacteriales > Nocardiaceae > Rhodococcus > Rhodococcus sp. Leaf225. The sequence goes on from NZ_LMRN01000012.1 coordinate 361,311, forward strand.
AAGCCGTTCACCTACGCCCTCGCTCTCACCGATCGCGGCGAGACCGCGGTGGCCCGCAAGATCGACGTGGAGCCGTCCGGTGAGCCGTTCAACGAGATCAGCCTCGACCCCGTCACCGAGCGCCCGCGCAACCCGATGATCAACGCGGGCGCCATCACCTCCGCGTCGCTGGTGCGAGGCGCGACGCCCGACGAGCAGTTCGAACGGATCCGGGCCTCGTTCTCGCGGTACGCGGGACGCGAACTCGCCATGAACGCCGCCGTGCACGCCTCCGAATCACGCACCGGCCATCGCAACCGCGCCATCGGCCACATGCTGCGCTCCTTCGGCATCGTCGAGGGCGATCCCGACGCGATGGTCGATCTCTACTTCCGCCAGTGCTCGCTGGACGTCACGTGCCGCGACATCGGCGTCATGGCGGCGACCCTCGCCAACAACGGCCTCAACCCGTGTACCGACGTCCGAGCCCTCGAACCGGTGCTCGTCGAGCGTGTGCTGAGCGTCATGACGACGTGCGGCATGTACGACGGAGCCGGCGACTGGGTCAACCGCGTCGGACTCCCCGCCAAGAGCGGTGTCGCCGGTGCGGTGCTCGCGGTCCTGCCCGGTCAGCTCGGTATCTCGGTGTTCTCACCCAGACTCGACGCCCACGGCAACAGCGTGCGCGGAGTCAAGGCGTGCCGCGAGCTGTCCTCGCGCCTCGAACTGCACTTCCTCCACGTCGGCCGGGCCGCACGCAGCGCCGTGCGCGCCGAGTACACTGTCGCCGACTCCCCCTCGCGTCGCCGGCGCACCGCCGCCGAGCAGGAGACGCTCGCCGCGCGGGGACGCCGAGTCCGCGTCTTCGAACTGCACGGCGATCTGCTGTTCTCCGCAGCGGAGAGCGTCGTGCGCGCGGTGTCCACGGCCGTCGACCACGGCGCCGACGACGGGAGCGCACTCGACGGCGTGATCCTGGACATGCGTCGAGTCGACGAGGTGAGCGACGTCGCCCGCTCGATGCTGGACACCCTCGCTGCCGGGCTCCGCCGACAGGGTTGTGCCGCCGTCCTGGTCGATCCCCGAGCTGCGATGGCGCACACCGTGTCGTCCCTGTCCGAACACGACGGCAGTGGCCGGGTCTTCGACGATCTGGACTCCGCACTGCGCTGGGGCGAGGACACCGTCCTCGACCGGTGGTGCGGCGGCGCACGGCAACCCACGGAGGTGACGGTCGATCAGCACCCGATCGTTACCGCGCTGGACGAAGCCCACCGCGATGCGGTCACCTCCCGCACGACGGACGCGCAGTACAGCGCAGGCAGCGTCATCGCCGAGGTCGGTGACGTGTCACTGGGTCTGGTGATGGTGCTGTCCGGCCGCGTCGCGGTCGACTTCATCGGCGCGGACGGCCGGGCCCGCGCCGTGTCGACGCTGTCCGCCGGCATGAGTTTCGGTGAGATGCCGTTGGTCCGGCGCTCACGCTTCGGGCTCCGCATCACCGCGGTGAAGGACACCACGGTCGCGATCCTCGGCCCGAAGGACTTCGACGCGCTGACCGAGAGCAACCCCGCTGCGAAGACAGCCTTGCTGGAGGTGCTTCTCGATCGCGCGTACGAGCAGGCCGAGTCGATCGTCGCCGCACTGCGCCGTTCCGGCGTCGTCTGAGCCGGCGGCTGCGCTCAGGCGTCGAGCGTGACCGCGGCGATGGGCGTGGTGGTGGGTGCGTCCGAACCGCTCTCGGGCTCGACCGTCACCGCCCACGTGGTCGCGTCGCTCAAGCCTGTGACGACGTGCTCGCGAGCGGGCGTGGCGGCATCGGCGGGGACGAGACCGGCCGGGCGCGGCGCGGGATCCTCTCCGATGAGCCACATCTCGAACACCTTGCCGTCGCCGGGCTCCGCGAGCCCGTCGAGCGTGACCACGGCGGCGTCCTGCGAGCGCGACCAGCGCACGGTGGCGGTACCGCCACCCTCGACCTCGACGGTGCTGGTCCTGATGTCACCGGCCGCAAGCACCTGCGACGTGGGCGACGACGGTGCGTCTCCCAGTTGCTGCGTGACCACGGCGCCGCCCACTCCGACGATCACGACGGCCGCTGCGGCTGCCGCGAGCACGCGCAGGCGTGTGCGGCGGCGATCGTCGAGCGACACCACCGGGGCGACCGGAGCGTCGTCGATCGAATCGGCCAGTGGCCGGGCATCACCCTGCGGAGTGCTCTCCACCGCGGCGAGAATGCTCGCACGCAACGACGAGGGCGGTTCCGCGGCCGTGGACGACGCGCTGAGCGCCATCGTCTCGTCGACCGACTCGACGATGCTCTCGAACCACGACCGCGTCGCCGCGTCCGACTGCGCGAGCCTGCGTTCGATGTCCGCCCTCTCGGCGGGGTCGATCGCGTCCAGTGCGTAGGCGTAGGCGTCGTCCACCACGCTGTCGTTCATCTCGTTCACGTCCTGCATCGCATCCTGCTCCGACACGTCGTCGGGTGCGGACGCGTCGTCATGGCGGCGATGGCGACCTTCCCCGTCACTCACCGGTCTCCACCCCCAGACAATTCTTCAACTTGATCAGACCGTCCCGGATCCGGGACTTCACGGTGGGAACGGCCACGCCCAGGCGCTCGGCCACTTCCCGATACGTCAACCCGCTGTAGTACGCCATCCGTACCGATTCGCGTTGGGTCTCCGTCAGCGTGTCCAGGCATCGGACCACCGACTCCGACTCCAGGGTCTGGGTGACGGATTCGAGGACCTCGTCGTGCGCGGGACTGTGGGTCGAGGAGCCGTAGAGCGCCTCGCGATCTGTGCCGGACTGCTCCGACCGGACACGGTCGACGGCGCGGCGATGCGCCAACGTCATCATCCAGGCGAGCGGAGACCCCTGCGCGGGGTCGTATCGGTCGGCCGTCTTCCAGATCTGCAGGAACACCTCCTGCGCGGTCTCCTCGCTGAACCCGGGATCGCGCAGCACACGCAGCACCATGCCGAACACTCGAGACGAGGTCGCGTCGTACAGATCGGCGAACGCTCGGCGGTCACCGGTGGCGACACGCGCGAGCAACGCACGCAGTTCGTCGGCCTCGGCGACACGTCGACGCTTGAGGTCGGGATCGGGAACGGGGCACGACGGATCGGCGGTGTCGTCCGGGGCGCGTCGGTGCCGAGGCTCGCCGGCGCTCGGGTCGGCTGCGCTCGTACCTCCGGCGCTCACAGACCCCCACCTCGCTGCGAGACGTTCATCGTCGAGTTCATCGACCATGAGACTAGTGGCCATCGTCGTCATATCCTCACCCCCTCGGCGATCGTGGTCCTGCGCGTCGCGGTCCTGGCGTACACGCCACCGGATCATGGCGGCCACGCCGCCGGGCAATGGCGCCCACGCCACGGCGCGAACATCGTGCAGGAATCATTCGTCACCGGGGCGTGAGTGGATCGGTGACCGGCGTCTCCGGCGAAAAACCCGTTGCGGACCTGCAATGACTGCGGGACGCTCGTCGCACCGGATCGGACGATCCGGACATACCGATGAGATCGTGGCGGATCAGGAGTCAGCACTCACATGACGACACATGACGGGAAGGCCGGAGGCCGGCCGCTGGAGGACGGGAAGGCCGGGGGCCGGCCGCCGACGGACGGGAAGGCCGGAGGCCGGCCGCCGACGGACGGGAAGGCCGGGGGCCGGCCGCCGACGGACGGGAAGGCCGGGGGCCTGGCGATCGAGGCGGTCGGTCTGGTGAAGAGGTTCGGGGACACCGTGGCGGTGGACGGCGTGGATCTCGCCGTCCCGCGGGGCGGTGTCTACGGGGTGCTGGGGCCGAACGGGGCCGGCAAGACCACGACGATGCGCATGTTGGCGACGTTGACCGGCATCGACGGCGGGTCGGCCCGCGTGCTCGGCCACGACGTGGCGACGGAGTCCGACGCGGTGCGGTCGAAGGTGGCGCTCACGGGCCAGTTCGCTTCGCTGGACGAGGACCTGACCGGAGTGGAGAACCTGGTGCTCCTCTCGCGGCTGTACGGGTTCTCGCGCCCGGCGTCGCGGGAGCGTGCCGATCTGCTGTTGGGCGTCTTCGATCTGGTGGAGGCCGGCGGCAAGCAGGTCAAGGCGTACTCCGGCGGTATGCGGCGCCGTCTCGACATCGCGGCGAGTCTGGTGGTCACGCCGGAGCTGATGTTCCTGGACGAGCCGACCACGGGTCTCGATCCCCGCAGCCGCAACCAGGTGTGGGAGATCGTGCGCTCCCTGGTCGCCGGCGGCACGACGGTCCTGCTCACCACGCAGTACCTCGACGAGGCCGATCAGTTGGCCGACCGGGTGGCCGTCATCGACCGGGGCCGCGTGATCGCCGAGGGCACCACCGGTCAGCTCAAGGCGTCGGTCGGCTCGGGGTCGCTGCACGTCCGCGTCGCGGAACAGTCGCGCCGCGACGACGCCGCCGACGTCCTGCGCGCGACCCTGCACACCGACGTGACTTTCGAGTCCGATCCCTTCGCCGTCACCGCGCTGGTCGACGACACCGCCCTGGTGGCCCGCGCACTCTCGACGCTGTCGGACGACGGCATCGGCGTCACCACCTACGCCCTCGGGCAACCCAGCCTGGACGAGGTGTTCCTGGCACTGACCGGACGAGCGACAGAACTGGAGGCGTCCTGAGAATGACCACCACCAACTCCCCCACCGCCGCGACGGGCACCGCGCAGCCGACCATCGCCGAGTTGCTCCGCGACTCCGGTCCCCGTCCCGATCGACCGTCGTCGATGTCGGCTGCGCTCTCGTTCGGGTGGCGAGCCCTGCTGAAGATCAAGCACGTCCCCGAGCAGCTGTTCGACGTCACCATGTTCCCGGTGATGTTCACGCTGATGTTCACGTTCCTGTTCGGCGGCGCCCTGGCGGGCTCGACCAGTGCCTACATCCAGTTCCTGCTGCCGGGCATCCTGGTGCAGACCGTCGTCATGATCACGATGTACACGGGTCTGACCTTGAACAAGGACATCGAGAAGGGCGTCTTCGACCGGTTCCGGTCGCTGCCCATCTGGCGGCCGGCGCCGTTGGTCGGCGCCCTGCTCGGAGACGTGGTCCGCTACACCCTCGCCTCGACGATCGTGCTCGTGCTGGGTCTCGCGCTGGGCTTCCGGCCCGCGGGCGGCGTACTCGGCGTGCTGGCGTCGGTGGCGTTGCTGCTGGCGTTCTCGTTCTGCGTCTCGTGGGTGTGGACGATGTTCGCGCTGATGCTGCGCAGCGAGACCGCGGTGATGAGCGTGTCCATGCTCGTGCTGTTCCCGCTGACCTTCGCCAGCAACATCTTCGTCGACCCGACGACGATGCCCGGGTGGCTGCAGGCGTTCGTGTCGGTCAATCCGGTGTCGCATCTGGTGACGACGCTGCGCGGCTTCGCCGACGGTGTGCTCGAGACGGACGCGCTGATGTGGACCGGCATCTGGTCCGTCGGACTGCTGGCGGTGTTCGGACCGATCACGATGCGCCTGTACAACGCCAAGTGACGCGTCAGTCCCGGACGAACGATCCGATGCACTCGACGTGGCTGGTCATCGGGAAGGCGTCGAACGCACGGAGATTCTCCAGGCGGTAGCCGTGCGAGAGGTAGAGCCCCGCGTCCCGTGCGAAGGACGCGGGGTCGCACCCGATGTGCACCACACGATCCGGGTGCGCACCGGCGACCGCCGCGATCACCTGTCTGCCGGCGCCGGATCGTGGCGGGTCGAGGACGACGACGGACGGCTGCGGCGGCAGGGATCCGATCGCGCGCTCGACGGGCGCTGCCTCCATCGACAGCTGCGGCAGGTCCGTCACCGCCGCACGCCCGTCCACCACCGCCCGGTGGGAGAACTCGACCGCTGCGACGGTGCCGCCCGGTCCGACCGTCTCGGCGACGACAGACGCGAAGGTGCCCGCACCGGCGTAGAGGTCCCAGGCCGTGTCACCGGGCCGAGCACCGGACCACTCCCGGACCACCTCGGCGTACTGCGTGGCAGCCGCCCGGTGAGCCTGCCAGAACCCCCACGAGTCCACGGTCCACTCGCGCGACCCGACGCGCTCGACGGCCCGACCCGAGCCCTCACGCACCCGGTGCGCGCGGTCACCGGACTTCGCGGCGCGGCGCGAGGAGGCGCCGCGACGACCGGTGTCGGCGCGCACGCGACGGTCGGCGGCAGGAGCGATCTCCACGACGTGACGGGTCCCGTCGGAGTCCACGGCCACCGCGAGATCGGCGCCCGGCGTCCACGACCGGGCAGCCAGCCCGTCGTACATCCCCGGAACCGCTTGTGGGCAGGCCAGATCCGTCACGATGTCGGCGCTGCGGAGCCGGTGGAAACCGGGCCGTCCCTCGTCGTCCACACCCAACCGGATGCGCGTCCGCCAGCCGGTCTGATCACCGAGCGACTCCACCTCGACGGTGCGCTCGATGCCCCCGACGCGGCTCAGCTGCTCGGCGACGACGGCCGCCTTGATCTGGCGTCCGGCCTCGGCGGTCGCGTGGGAGAAGTCGCAGCATCCCGACCCACCGGGGCCGGAGATGGGACACAGCGGCGCGATGCGGTCGGGCGAGGCCTCCAGGATCTCGACGGCGTCCGCGCGGCAGAAGGACTTGCCGGTGTCCTCGGTGACCCGCGCCGTCACCAGCTCGCCGGGAAGGCTGTGCCGGACGAACATGACGCGTCCCTCGTGCCGTGCGACGCAGAAGCCGCCGTGTCCCGGCTTGCCCACGCGGACCTCGACGACCGCGTCGAGCCACGAGTCGGTCATCGTTCGGATCGCCGTTCGGCCGAGGTGGGCTCGTAACCACGACGGGACGAGCCCGGTGCGTTCTCGAGGCTCTCGCGCTTCGCCCGCTCGGACGAGTTGAGCTGCCAGGGCACGCTGGTGACCATGACGCCGGGCTGGAACAGCAGACGACTCTTCAGTCGCAACGCACTCTGGTTGTGCAGCACCTGCTCCCACCAGTGACCCACCACGTACTCGGGGATGAACACGGTGACGACGTCGCGCGGTGAGTCCCGCTTGACCCGGCGCACGTAGTCGAGCACGGGCTTGGTGATCTCGCGGTACGGCGACTCGACCACCTTGAGCGGGACGCTGAGGTCGCTCTTCTCCCACTCGCGCACCAGGGTGCGCGTGTCCGCCTCGTCGACGTTGACCGTGATCGCCTCGAGGGTGTCCGGCCTGGTCGCACGGGCGTAGGCGAGGGCGCGCAGCGTCGGGCTGTGCAGCTTGGACACGAGCACGATGGAGTGCGTGCGGCTGGGCAGCACACCGTCCCACTCGACGTCGGCGAGCTCGGTGGCCACCGAGTCGTAGTGCTTGCGGATCAGCTTCATCAGTCCGAAGATCGCCAGCATCGCGATGATCGCGATCCAGGCACCCGCGAGGAACTTGGTCAGCAGAACGATGACCAGGACGGCGCCCGTCATGGCCAGTCCGATGCCGTTGACGACACGCGAGCGCATCATCGACCGGCGCTGCGCGGGGTCCGTCTCGGTCCGCAACAACCGGGTCCAGTGCCGCACCATGCCGGTCTGACTGAGCGTGAACGAGACGAACACTCCGACGATGTAGAGCTGGATCAGCTTGGTCACCTCGGCGCCGAACATGACGACGAAGAAGATGGCGGCGGCCGAGAGGAACAGGATGCCGTTGCTGAACGCGAGCCGGTCGCCGCGGGTGTGGAACTGACGGGGCAGGAATCGGTCCTGGGCCAGGATCGACCCGAGTACCGGGAACCCGTTGAAGGCGGTGTTGGCGGCCAGCACCAGGATCAGCGCCGTCACGATGGTGATGAAGTAGAAGCCGGGCGTGAAGTGCCGGAAGACGGCCTCGGCCAGCTGCGCGATGAGCGTCTTCTGCTGGTAGTTCTCGGGAGCCCCGACGAGCTGGGTCGCGGGGTCCGCCGCGTACTTCACACCGATCTTCTCCGCCAGCAGGATGATGCCGAGCAGCAACGTGATGCCGATCGAGCCGAGCAGCAGGAGCGTCGTGGCGGCGTTGCGCGACTTCGGCTTGCGGAAGGCGGGCACGCCGTTGGAGATGGCCTCGACACCCGTCAACGCCGCACACCCGGAGGAGAACGCGCGCGCCAGCAGGAACGCGAACGCGATGCCGTAGAGGTGACTGTCCTCCGCCTGCAGCTCGAAGTTCGACGACTCGGCCGACACGTCGTCGCCGAGGACGTACACCTGCACCAGGCCCCACACGAGCATGACGACCATGCCCACCATGAAGGCGTAGGTGGGGATCGCGAACGCGGTACCGGACTCGCGGACGCCGCGCAGGTTGATCGAGGTGATGAGCACGATGGCGGCGACCGCGAACAGCACCTTGTGCTCCGCGACGAACGGCAGGGCCGATCCGATGTTGGAGGCAGCGGCCGAGATGGACACGGCGACCGTGAGCACGTAGTCGACGAGGAGGGCACTGCCGACGGTCAGGCCCGCGGTCGGTCCCAGGTTGGTGGTGGCCACCTCGTAGTCGCCACCGCCGGACGGGTAGGCGTGCACGTTCTGGCGGTAGCTCGCCACGACCACCGCCATGACGACGGCGACGGCGAGACCGATCCAGATGGAGAACGAGTACGCCGAGATCCCGGCGACCGACAGCACCAGAAAGATCTCTTCGGGCGCGTAGGCGACGGACGACATGGCATCGGACGCGAACACCGGGAGGGCGATGCGTTTGGGCAGGAGCGTGTGTCCGAGCGTGTCGCTACGGAACGGCCTACCCAGCAGCAGCCTCTTGGTGGCCGTCGAAAGCTTGGACACATCGCAGAGCGTAGGCCGTACCGGGCTCGACCGTGGGGCAGGGTGACCGATAGCGTTGCGCGAAGTCCCTCCCGGCAGCAATCACCTGGGCACCGTCCTCTCGACTCCCGAACGGAGCGTCTGTTGTACGTAGTCGTCATGGGGTGTGGCCGCGTCGGCTCCGCCCTCGCGGGTGCACTCACCCGCATCGGCCACGAGGTCGCGGTCATCGACCGCGATCCCACCGCGTTCCACCGGCTCGGTCCCAACTTCACCGGACGTCAGGTGATCGGCATGGGGTTCGACCGGGACGTGCTCGTCGAGGCGGGCATCGAGAAGGCCGACGCACTGGCCGCGGTGTCCTCGGGCGACAACTCCAACATCATCTCCGCGCGTGTCGCCCGCGAGACGTTCGGTGTCGAGCGCGTCGTCGCGCGCATCTACGACGCCAAGCGCGCCGCGGTGTACGAACGCCTCGGCATCCCCACGGTGGCCACGGTGCCGTGGACGACGGATCGATTCCTGCACACGCTGATCCACGACAACGAGCTCACCAAGTGGCGCGATCCGTCGGGCAGCGTCGCGGTGGCCCGCCTCGACATCGGCGAGGGATGGGTGGGCAAGGGCGTGACCGCGCTCGAGAGTGCGACCAAGTCCCGAGTGGCCTTCATCATCCGCTTCGGTGCCGGACTTCTGCCCGACCGCAAGACGGTGATCCAGGCCGACGACGAGGTGTGGATCGCGGCGGTCGACGGCATGGTCGCCGAGGCCGTGGCGCTCGCGAGCAACCCTCCGCCCGAGGACTGACGGCTCCTGCCTCACCTCGTGTCCGTCCCCGCACCAGACCTGTCACCGAAGGATCCGTCATGAGAGTCGCCATCGCCGGAGCGGGAGCCGTGGGCCGTTCGATCGCCCGCGAGCTCCTCAGGTCCGACCATCACGTCCTGCTGATCGAACGCAAGGCCGACCACGTCGACCCGGCATCGGTCGAGGCGGCCGAGTGGATCCACGCGGACGCCTGCGAGCTGGCCACCCTCGAGGGCGCAGGCATCGAGTCGTACGACGTGGTCATCGCCGCCACGGGCGACGACAAGGCCAACCTGGTCCTGAGCCTGCTGGCGAAGACCGAGTTCGGCGTCGACCGAGTGGTCGCCCGCGTCAACGACCCGCGCAACGAGTGGCTCTTCGACGCGTCGTGGGGAGTCGACGTCGCCGTGTCGACACCGCGCATGCTGGCCTCGCTCGTCGAGGAGGCGGTCTCGGTGGGAGATCTGGTGCGCCTGATGACGTTGCGCCAGGGCAAGGCGAACCTCGTGGAGATCACGTTGCCGGCGAACACGCCGCTGGCGGGCAAACCGGTGCGGCGCATCACGCTTCCTCGCGACGTCGCGCTGGTCACCATCCTGCGCGGTGGTCGCGTCATCGTCCCGGAGAAGGACGACCCGCTCGAGGGCGGCGACGAACTGCTGTTCGTCACCACCGTCGACGTCGAGGACGAACTCCGCGAGGTGCTGGGACTCTCCCAGCGTTGACCGACAGGACCGACTGACAGCCGTCAGGGCTCGATGCGGTCCGCGTCCACGACCTCGGTGGTCTCGCTCTCCCGGTGCGTCGCTGCGGCCACGACAGCGTCGGCCCGTCGCACGGCCCAGAACGTGACGGCGAACGCGACCGCCGCGAGCGGCCAGCCCATCGCGATGCGGGCGACCGCGAGCCACCCGGTCTGGTCGGAGTCGTAGAGCTGCGATTGCACGACGTACCGCGCGACGAACACGAGAACCCAGGCGAACGTCGCGATGTCGTACGCGCGGACGGCGGCCCGATGCTCGCGCCAAGCCTTGCCGGTGCCGTTGAGGTAGCCCCACACGATGCCGACGAGCGGCCGACGAGCGAGGATCGAGACGAGGAACACCCCGCCGTACGCGAGCGAGGTGTAGATCCCGAACAGGAAGTAGCCCTTGGCGTCTCCGGTGCGGTAGGCGATGAACGCGCACACAGCCACGCCGAAGAATCCCGACACGGCCGGCTGGATCGGATCCCGCTTCACGAGGCGCCACACCAGGATCGCCACGGCCAGACCGAGGGCAGCCCAGATGGCCGCGGTGAGACCCGCGAGGGAATTGACCGGAACGAAGACCAGCACGGGCAGGGTGGAGAACACCAGTACGCTGACCCCACCGAGCTGGGACAGGATCGTCTCGGGAGGCGCGTCCTCGGTGGGCTGACTGTTCGGTGACTCGCTCATGCAGTTCAGGGTGCCAGACGATGCGGCTCCCGAAGAACTAGTCCTCGGTGCGCAGCTCGTAGTACGGGTTGTAGATGACCTTGCGGCCCTCGCGCTCCCCCACGCGACCACGGACCAGCAACTGCGTGCCGGACTCGATGCCGGCGATCTTGCGTCGGCCGATCCAGATCAGCGAGATGGTGTCGGTGCCGTCGAAGAACTCGGCCTCGACGATGGCGTTGGCGGCCTTGCTGCACGTCTCGACGCTGCGGAGCCGTCCGACCATGGTGACCTCGTCACCGCGAGTGCAATCGCATGCTCGTTGGGCGCCGGACGCCTTCGACGTCGACTCCAACTCCTCGGCATCGAGTTGATCGATGTCCTCGGTCAACTTCCGGGCCATGCGGCGGAAGTATCCTGCGGCAGCGGGTGCCATGAGTGCTCCTGGAGCGGTTCGCGCGGGCCTTCCGCGGCGGATGTTCTGCTTCTGTCAGCGCCACTGTAGACCTTTCCGAGCACGCCTCACCACACCCGGCCGGTCGGGTCGGTGAACGCCACGAGAAGATGCGGACACCATGGAGACAACCACCGTCGTACTGCTGCCCGGCACCGGCTCCGACGCGTCGTTCGTCGAGGGGGCCTTCGGTGATGCCGTGGCGGATCTCGGCTGGTCACTGCGGGTGATCGAGCCCGAACCCGCCGACGTCGTCGGGGGCTACGTGCGGGCGCTCGACCACGTACGAGGCGCCGTTCGAGGGGACCTGATCGTGGGCGGTGTCTCACTCGGCGCGGCGGTCGCGGCGCGGTGGGCGCTCGACCGTCGGGGCGCCGCGCAGGGCGCCGTCCTCGCGATGCCGGCGTGGACCGGATCTCCGGGCGACTCCCCCGCTGCGGTCGGTGCCGCCGCGACGGCGGCGACGCTGCGGGCCCACGGCCTCGATGCGTCGGTGGCGGCGATGGCGCAGTCGAGTCCGCGGTGGCTCGCCGAGGCGCTGACGCGGTCGTGGCGAGCACAGTGGCCGATGCTGCCGACGGCGCTGGACGACGCCGCCCGGTACGTGGCACCCACCCTCGACGACCTGCGATCCCTCGCGGTGCCGGTCGGCGTGGTGGCAGCGATCGACGACCCGGTGCATCCGCTCGGTGTCGCGCAGGACTGGTGCGCGGCTCTTCCCACGGCGCACCTCGACCCCTTCGCGCTCGACGTCCTCGCCGCGTCCCCGGGCGAGCTCGGCAGGCTGGGCGTCACCGCGCTCCGCCGTGCGACGGGCGGGTCCTAGTCGAGCTGCTCTCGCCGAGAACTCAGTCGAGCTGCTGCATCGCCGAACCGGAGGGCCCGCGCCGACGTTGCGCCTCGGCAGCGGCGTCCACGTCGGGGGCCTGCTGCTGAGGTACCTGCTGCTGGGGCACCTGCTGCTGCACCGCAGCTCGGGCCTGCGCCTGTGCGGCAGCCATCTGCTGCTGCTGCGCGGCCGCGAGCTGCTGGGCGAGTGCCGGCGGCAGACTGATGGGCAACGGCGTCCGCACCGGGTGCGGGTCCGAGCCGCGATCGACCACGGTCGCCGCCACGACGGCACGCGCCTGCTCGACCAGCGGCGATCCGGCCTCGACACTGCCTGCCGGTCCGCTCGCCACGCCGCGGATCATCCAGCGGTACCCGTCGACGCCGATGAAACGCAGATCCCCGCCGGCCGCGGAGCCCACCACCTCACGGCCCCACGGGCCGGTCTCGGTGGCCACCCGCGCGTTGTCGCGGCGCAGCGTGTCGGCCAACTCTGCGGCGACGTCACGCCACTGACCGGGCGACTTCGGAGCGGCGAAGGCCGCCACGGTGATGCGCCCGTTCGGAGTGACGATGTGGACGGCCTGGGGTGCGCCGGCCTGCGTCATCTCGACCTGCAGCTGTCCTCCGGCCGGAAGCATCAACAGCACGGACCCCAGGTCGAGCCGTCCCTCCGCGATGCTCTCGCGGTCGCCGTCCAGGTCGTCGATCGACCACGGCCCGGTGGTGTCGTCCGCCGTACCGTCCACCTCGTCGACCTCGTCCACCTCCTCGACCTCGACGTCCTGCGCGGAGTCGAGATCGGTGGCGTCGACGTCGTCGCGCCCCTTCTTCTTGCGTCCGAACATGCTCAGTTCTCCTTCTCGCTGGCGGTGACGGCATCGAGAACCGCGTGTCCGCCGCTGGAGCCGTAGCCGCCGACACCACGGGTGGTGTCGTCCAGCTCGGCCACCTCGACGAAGTCGGGCAGTTCGACCCGCTGCACCAGCAGCTGGGCGATGCGGTCCCCGCGCCGCAGTTCGATGGGGGTGCGTGGATCGTGGTTGATGAGGCAGACCCTGATCTCGCCGCGATAACCGGCATCGACCGTTCCCGGCGTGTTGACCACCGACAATCCCGCTCGCGCGGCGAGGCCGGACCGGGGGTGGATCAGGCCGACGGTGCCGACCGGCAGCGCCACGGCGATGCCCGTACCGACCATGGCACGCTCACCGGGTTCGATGACGACGTCGACGGTGGAACACAGATCCACACCCGCGTCACCGGCGTGTGCACGGACGGGCAGCGGGATGTCCGGATCGAGTCGTCTGACGGCCACCGTCTCGACGGCCGGTGCCGATCCCTGGTCTCCGCGGGTCGTGCGTGTCGCCGTCTCGGCCGTCAGATCGCTCACATCGGTCGAGATTACTCGTCGATGCACCGTCGACCTCCCGCCCGTCCGACCCTCTACTCTGGAGAGGTGTCCGACGCAGCTTCGAGAGAGACCTCAGCAGATCACGCCACCCGGACGTCCGGGACGGCACACGACGGCGGGGGTGAGACGGTCGTCTACAGCGAACGGCTCCGCGTACCCGTCTGGTACTGGGTGGCCGCGATCGGCGTCGCGGCGATCCTCTCGGCCGAGGTGCACATGGGATCACCCGGCGTGATGGCCTGGCTGCCGTACGTGGTGCTGGTGCCGTTCGCGATCTGGGTGGTCACGTACCTGGGCCGGATGCGCGTCGAGGTGACGGAGCAGAACGGCGAGCGCATGCTGCACGCCGGCAAGGCGCGGCTCCCCGCATCGGTGATCGATCGGGTGGCGGTGGTGCCGGGGACGGCGAAGAGTGCCGCCCTCGGACGCCAGCTCGACCCCTCCGCCTTCGTGCAGCATCGTTCGTGGGTCAAGCCGATGGTGTTGGTCGTCCTCGACGACGAGAACGACCCGACACCGTACTGGTTGGTGAGCACCCGGAACCCGGATGCAGTGGCTGCGGCTCTGACTCCGCAGCCACCGACCTCCTGACGGAGGTCTCCTCGGTCAGGCCGCGCAGTCGCGGCAGACCAGAACGCCGCCGTTGTCGGACGACAGCCGCGAGCGGTGATGCACCAGGAAGCAGCTCGAGCACGTGAACTCGTCGGCCTGCTTCGGCACGACACGCACGGACAGTTCCTCACCGGACAGGTCTGCGCCCGGCAGTTCGAAGGACTCCGCGGTGTCCGTCTCGTCGATGTCGACGACGGCGGACTGCGCCTCGTTGCGGCGTGCCTTCAGTTCTTCGAGGGAGTCCTCCGACACGTCGTCGGACTCGGTACGGCGTGGTGCGTCGTAATCGGTGGCCATGTTGTTCCCCTTACCTTCCTGCTGAGACCGGGTGTGCCCGGTCTCCTTCGATCGCCTTCATGGGGGATGTTCAAGACGTCGACCGCTTCTTGTTCGACGAACTCGTCCTCTGTCGGACTCACACCCTCGGATCCCGATGCAGGTCGTTCGTGTTCCTCGTCTGCTGTTCGTGGCAGAACATCGATCCGGTCGGACTTCTTCCCGACTTCCGCCGGGAGGATCTCCGTCCTTCTCGCTCACCTATTCGCAGCCGTCGTCCTGACGGATGACGGCCGGCGTGCGGGTGAGCCGACTGTGCCCGAATCCCCGTGACGGGAAACATTCTCTTGCTGCGGGCGTGCAGGCCCGAGGAGCCCGACCGGCCGTGAGTTCGATCCGCCGGGCCGCCAGACAATAGCCGACGACGAGCCGGTGTGGAAAACACCCTGCCCAGCGCGGTGTGTCGTGGCGCGAACGGCTCCCGGAGGAACCGCATCTCCCCTGTTCACCCCGGCCAACGCCGTCGACCGTGCAGACGTTCCCACCTGCCGTGCGTCGCGCGTCACATGCCGACGCGGCCCACTACAGTGAGCGAGTCACCGCCCGTGACACGACAGCGCGACACGTATCAGCAGAAGGGCACGCTCCCGTGGTCTCACTCATCACTCACGGCTCCTCGACCGACGACAAGGGGCGGCCGTACGCGCGGCGTCGGGCCTTCCCGATCCTCGTGGTGCTCGTCGTGCTCGCCCTCGCCGGTGCGGCCGTGTGGGTGAACATCCTGACCACGACCGAGACCGGCACGGACGCCGTCGCCTGCAACGCCCCCCAGCCGGCCTCCGATCCCGCCGCCCCCGCGGCCGCCGAGCCCGGCAGCGTCGTGGACGCCTCGGTGGTCACGGACACCCAGCCCGCCCCGTTGTCCGCCACCCGCGTGCGCGTGTTCAACGCGAACGGACAGGGCGGCCAGGCCGCCGAGATCGCCGCCGATCTCAGCGATTTCGGCTTCGCCAGCGCACCGGACGTGCAGGTGGGCAACGACCCGGTCTACGTCGACCAGAACATGCAGTGCATAGCTCAGATCCGGTTCGGCGCGGCCGGCGTGGCCGCCGCTGGCACCGTCGCACTGGTCGCGCCGTGCGCCGAGTTCGTTCAGGACACCCGCGAGGACGACACCGTGGATCTCGCGCTGGGCACCAACTTCCGTGCGCTGGAACCGAACACCGACGGCGAGGAGGTCATCCGCTCGCTCGCGGACGTGGCTCCGGGCGCCGCGGCACCGAACCTGGACGTCGATCTGCTCGCCGCCGCGCACCGCGTCAACTGCTGACGCGGGTCAGGCCTTCGCGATGGCGGCGACGCCACCGAGACGGTCGAGTACGGACAGGAACCCGTCTGCCACACCTTCCGCCACGGCGATCGTCACCTCGCCGTCGTCGCTGCGGGAGTGCGGCGACGGAGTGATCACCCGCGCACCCGCCTCCGCCGCGACCAGAGCGCCCGCCGCCCAGTCCCACGGGCTGAGCCCGTGCTCGAAGTGGGCGTCGACGCGCCCCGCCGCCACCATGCACAGATCCAGTGCCGCCGAGCCGATGCGACGAACGTCCCGCACCTCGGGCAGCAGAGCCGCGATCAGCGCGCCCTGACGGCGGCGGCGCGCCGCGTCGTAACCGAATCCCGTGGCCACCAACGTGAGTGCCACGTCGTCGATGTCGTTGACTCGGAGGCGCACCCAGTCTCCGCCCGCGTCCGAGCACCACGCGCCGCCGCCGAGCGACGCCGCGTACGTGCGATCCCCCACCACGTCCTCCACGGCGCCCGCCACCGACGCACCGTCGATCTGCGCGGCCACGGAGACCGAGTAGGCCGGGATGCCGTAGAGGAAGTTCACGGTGCCGTCGATCGGATCGAGGACCCACCGGACACCGGACGGGGCGATGTCCTCCCCGCCACCCTCCTCGCCCAGTACCGCGTCGTCGGGACGCAGCCGGCTCAACAGGTCCCGGATGACGTGTTCGGTCTCGGTGTCGACCACCGTCACCGGATCGGTGGGCGTCGACTTCGACCGGACGGCGTCCACCGCCGCACCGCCCGCGCCGAACACCTCCGGCCGACGCCGACGTACGTGGCGTCCCGCCTCACGTGCGACGTCGACGGCGATGCGGCGCAACGTCTCCGGGTCGAGCGTGCTCGTCGAGTCGTCCTGCGGCAGATCGTCATGAGGAGTCACCCGGTAATCCGAACACATCGGGCGGCGGAACGGTACGGCGCGCCACCCGCCACGGTGCCGCGCGACCGGGAACGCCGCCAGCAACTAGGGTGACGTGCGCGCACCAGATCTCGCACGAACGCGCCGGTCGCCGACGCGTGCGTACGCCACCAGGAGGTTCTGTCATGACGAACGACCACACCGAACCCGGCCCGGTCTCCATCGCCGGGAAGACGGGCTCGCACCCCGAGGGCCGAGGCTTCGGTGTCGACGTCGGTGGCAGTGGCGTCAAGGGTGGCGTGGTCGATCTCGCCACCGGCGAACTGATCGGCGAGCGCTACAAGATCGAGACCCCGCAACCGTCGACTCCCACGGCCGTGGCCGAGACGGTCGCGGCCATCGTCGACCACTTCGAGTGGACCGGGGACGTGGGCATCACCCTCCCCTGCGTCGTCACCGGTGGCGTGGCGCGAACCGCCGCGAACGTCGACAAGGGCTGGATCGGGACCGACGCCGGCGCGCTGTTCCGCGACCATCTCGGGGGTCGTTCGGTGACCGTGCTCAACGACGCCGACGCCGCGGGCATCGCGGAGGACAAGTTCGGCGGCGGCAAGGACTCCAAGGGTGTGGTCATCCTGCTGACCTTCGGCACCGGCATCGGATCCGCGATCCTGCAGAACGGCGTCCTCCTGCCCAACACGGAGCTCGGGCACATGGAGGTGGACGGCAAGGAGGCCGAGCACCGCGCCGCGTCGTCGGTCAAGGACGACAACGGACTGTCGTACAAGGCGTGGGCCAAAGAGGTCTCGCGCGTGCTCGAGCGCATCGAGGATCTGTTCTGGCCGGACCTCTTCATCGCCGGCGGCGGCATCAGCCGCAAAGCCGAGAAGTGGATTCCCCTGCTCACCAACCGCACCCCGGTGCAACCCGCGACGCTGCGCAACGCCGCCGGAATCGTCGGCGCGGCCCTCGCCGCACAGTCCGGTGTGGCGCCCTGATTCTCGCCGAGGGCGGACACGCGCCCCTCTGACCTGCGCCGCGTCGGCTCGCCGATGCGCGATGTGACTCACACCCCACTGCCGGTGAGCCGGGAACCTCGGCGTCCTCCCGCGCGTTGGTGCTGTGCACTCGCGGCGGTCGTTACAATGGTCCACGCCCCGGTTTCACGCCGGGAAATCCACAGACCTCTCCGCCGGATCATCACTCTGGCGTGACGCCGCACGACACCGTCACGAAAGGGCGTACGTGGCAGCCATCGATATTCGTCAGACCGCGGACACCGCGCCGGCAGTAGACAGCACTCCGGCCGTCGACACCGCGTCGGCCGACGGCACCGCACCCGGCGCCGTCGGAACCGCACCCGCGAAGGCCCCGGCCAAGAAGGCGGCCCCGCGCAAGGCAGCAGCCAAGAAGGCCGCGCCGCGCAAGGCCGCAGCGAAGAAGACCGCAGCGAAGAAGGCGACGTCTCCTGCGACCGGCGACGACGCCGACGAGCCCACCGCGGACATCGAGGACATCGACGTTCCCGAGGGCGAGCTCGCAGCCGAGTCGGACGTCGTCGAGGTCGTCGCCGTCGGCGACGAGGTCGAGGACGACGCGACCACCGAACCCACGCCGGAGGACAAGGCGTCGGGCGACTTCGTGTGGGACGAGGAGGAGTCCGAGGCGCTGCGACAGGCCCGCAAGGACGCCGAACTCACCGCCTCCGCCGACTCCGTCCGCGCCTACCTCAAGCAGATCGGCAAGGTCGCCCTCCTCAACGCCGAGGAGGAGGTCGAGCTCGCCAAGCGCATCGAGGCCGGTCTCTACGCCGTCCAGCTCATGGCCGAGTCCGCCGAGAAGGGCGAGAAGCTTCCCGTGGCCCAGCGCCGCGACATGACCTGGATCTGCCGCGACGGCAACCGGGCGAAGAACCACCTGCTCGAGGCCAACCTGCGCCTCGTGGTCTCGCTGGCCAAGCGCTACACGGGCCGCGGCATGGCGTTCCTGGACCTCATCCAGGAGGGCAACCTCGGTCTGATCCGCGCAGTGGAGAAGTTCGACTACACCAAGGGCTACAAGTTCTCGACGTACGCGACGTGGTGGATCCGTCAGGCCATCACCCGCGCCATGGCGGACCAGGCCCGCACCATTCGTATCCCGGTGCACATGGTCGAGGTCATCAACAAGCTCGGACGCATCCAGCGTGAGCTCCTGCAGGACCTGGGTCGTGAGCCCACTCCCGAGGAACTCGCCAAGGAGATGGACATCACGCCCGAGAAGGTGCTGGAGATCCAGCAGTACGCTCGCGAGCCGATCTCCCTCGACCAGACCATCGGCGACGAGGGCGACAGCCAGCTCGGCGACTTCATCGAGGACTCCGAGGCCGTCGTCGCAGTCGACGCGGTGTCGTTCACCCTCCTGCAGGACCAGCTCCAGTCGGTTCTCGAGACTCTCTCCGAGCGCGAGGCGGGTGTCGTGCGACTGCGTTTCGGCCTCACCGACGGCCAGCCGCGCACGCTCGACGAGATCGGCCAGGTCTACGGGGTCACGCGTGAGCGCATCCGACAGATCGAGTCGAAGACCATGTCGAAGCTGCGGCACCCGAGCCGGTCGCAGGTGCTGCGCGACTACCTCGACTGACAGTTCCGCACCTCACCCGACGGCGACGAACGTCCCGTCGTCGTCGGGCAGGTATGGCTGCACCTCGACCACCGCGGTGAGCGGGACCGGTCCGTAGAGGTGTGGGAACAGCATCGAACTCGGATCACCGGGTACTCCCGGCTCCCACTCCAGCCGGTCCTTCAGTCGAGTGGGGTCCAACGACAGCAGCACGATGTCCCGGCGCCCGGCGAACAGCCGGTTGGCCGGGAGATGAACCTGCTGCGGCGTCGACAGATGGACGAACCCCTGCTCGGCGAGCGACGCGGGTGCCACCTCCCCCGCGGCCACACTCGCCTCCCAGTCCGCCGCCGGGCACATGTGCACCAGGATCTCGGTCATCGGCCGTCCTCTCGTGTCGGGTCCTGCAGTCGCGTCGTGTCGGCCGGCGGCGCCGGTCGTGCGCGTCGTTCCACACCGCCCAGCGCGACGGCGACGATCACACACAGGATGCCCGCGAGTTCGGCGATCGAGGGCACCTGCCTCAGCACCACGACGCCGACCACCGTCGCAGTGGTGGGCAGCAACGCGAGCAACAACGCGAACCGCGCCCGTCCGACGGTGCGCAGGACCACCTGGTCGAGCGCGTAGGGGATCACGCTCGACAACACACCCACCCCGACACCCAGCAGCCACGTGGACGGCGCGGTGAACACCGACGGATCGTCGAGGACCTGGGGCGTCAACGCGAGCGGGGCGAGAATCACCGACGCCACCGCCATGCCGACGGCGAGGGAGTCCAGCCCGTCGCCCGCCGTCGCGACCGACTTCCCGAGCACCACGTAGCCGGCCCACAGTCCGGCGGCGAGGAGTGCGAAACCGACCCCGACCAGGCCCACGTCGAATCGCGCTCCGGCCACCAGCGCGACTCCCGCGACCACCAGGACGAGTGCGAGCACGTCGCGAGCGCGCCGCGATCCGAGTGCGGCGACGAGGACAGGACCGAGGAACTCGATCGCCACGGCGGTGCCCAACGGGATGCGGGCGATCGCCTCGTAGAACGCCAGGTTCATTCCCACCGTGACGACACCGAACCCACCGGCCACCGCGATGGTGCGGGCCGTCCATCGCGTGCGCCAGGGACGACGCCAGGCCAGCAGAACGGCCGCTGCGCCTGCCGCGCGCAGCCACGCCACAGCCGCCGGCGAGATGGTGTCGAACAGATGGACGCCGATGGCGGCACCGAGATACTGCGCGAGCGCTCCGACCACGAAGACGAACGGCACCGACCACGGCGGGAACGAACGCCCCACCGACGCGAGGCCGCGCGCGTCCACATCCGTCATGGTCGAACCGTATCCACCGGTCGCGACACGGGCGCACAGGGGCGGGTGCGTTCTGCCGACAGCGAACGATGCTCGGGAGGGACGTGGTTCACCAGCATGTTTCGTGTCTGTGACAACACACGGCCATCCGCGTGGGAACAACGCACGAACCCCGTACGTCTGTAAGAGTGAACGAACCGCGTCGAACCGACGTGGCGGACCGACCCCAGGACCGTGGTAGTCACGGTCAGTACGGAGGAGTCATGCCCGAATTGTTGACCGACACCACCCTCACCGCTGCCGACAGGTGTGATCGTTGCGGAGCGGGAGCGCGCGTGCGTGCCGTCCTCCCCACCGGCGGAGAACTGCTGTTCTGCCGTCACCACGCCAACGAGCACGAAGCGCGTCTCCTCGAGATGAACGCCACCATCGTCGCGGACGCGGATTCCGACGCCATGGCGTGATGACCGGGGCACTCGGTCCCACAACATCAGCACTCGACTCCTGACACCACGAAGGGCGACCACCGATCCGGTGGTCGCCCTTCGTCGTGCGCGGGGCTCGTGCAGTGCTGCGATCACCACGAACGCAGGGCCGAGATCCTCTCGGTGAGCTGCTCCGCCGTCGCGATCGCGGTGGGCGGCCCACCACAGCTCCGTCGGAGTTCGCCGTGGATGATGCCGTGGGCCTTGCCGGTGCGGTGGTGATGCATCGCCACCAGGCCGTTGAGCTCCTTGCGCAGATCTGCCAGCTTCGCGGCGTCCGCGGACCGCCCGGCGGGCGGGAGGGTGACCGGAGCCGGAGTCTCCGTGGGCGTCGCCGGGCGTGCCAGCTGCGTCTCCTGCCGTTTCCGCAACAGCGCGCGCATCTGGTCGCCGTCCAACAGGCCCGGCAGGCCGAGATAGTCCGCCTCGTCGTCGCTGCCCGAGAACGTCGCGGTGCCGAAGGAGGAGCCGTCGAAGATCACCTGGTCGAGCTCTGCGTCGGCACCGAGCGAGGTGAACGCCTTCTCCTCCTCGCCGGGCTCGTCCTTCTGCTGGTTCGCCTCGATGAGCAGGTCGTCGTCGAGACCGTCCTTCTCCCGGTGCGGCTTCCCGATGACGTGGTCGCGCTGCGCCTCGAGCTGGCTGGCCAGGTCCAGGAGCACCGGCACCGAGGGCAGGAACACGCTCGCCGTCTCACCCTTGCGGCGAGAACGCACGAAGCGCCCGACGGCCTGGGCGAAGTACAGCGGTGTGGAGGCGCTGGTCGCGTAGACGCCGACCGCGAGGCGCGGGACGTCCACGCCCTCCGACACCATGCGCACGGCCACCATCCAGGTCGACGTTCCCGCGCCGAACTCGGCGATGCGGGCCGAGGACCCGGGATCGTCGGACAGCACGAGCGTCGGGGTCTCCCCCGTCGCCGCCTCGAGGATTCCCGCGTAGGCGCGCGCGGTGGTCTGATCCGACGCGATGACGAGGCCACCCGCGTCGGGAATGCCGCCCTGCCGGAGTTGGTGCAGCCGGGTGTTGGCCGCGGCGAGCACCGACGGCACCCACTCGCCGGACGGGTCGAGAGCGGTGCGCCAGGCCCGCGCCGTCTGCTCGGCGCTGAGCGGCTCCCCGAGACGGGCGGCGAACTCCTCGCCCGCACTGTTGCGCCAGCGTGCCTCGCCCGAGTACGCGAGGAAGACGACCGGCCGCACGACACCGTCCGCCAGCGCGTCGGCGTAGCCGTAGCTGTGGTCCGGGCGCGACCGGGGCAGGCCCTCGTCGTCCGGCTCGTAGTTCACGAAAGGAATGGGGCTGTCGTCGCTGCGGAAGGGCGTTCCCGTCAATGCCAGGCGGCGCGTCGCGTCGCCGTAGGCCTCGCGGATGCCCTCGCCCCAGCTCTTGGCGTCACCGCCGTGGTGGATCTCGTCGAGGATCACGAGCGTCTTGCGGTTCTCGGTCCGCACCCGGTGGCGGGAAGGGTGCGACGCCACCTGTGCGTACGTGACGACGATGCCGTGGAAGTCGCTGGACGTCTGCCCGGTGCTGTTGGAGAAGCGGGAGTCGAGGGCAAGTCCGACGCGCGCCGCCGCCTCCGCCCACTGGTGCTTGAGGTGCTCGGTGGGAGCGACGACCGTGACCTGGTCCACGGTGCGGTCGCTCAGCAGCTCGAGCGCCACGCGGAGCGCGAACGTGGTCTTGCCGGCTCCCGGAGTGGCGACGGCCAGGAAGTCGGTCGGACCCGCCGACAGGTACTTCGTGAGCGCTCGCCGCTGCCAGGCGCGCAGTGGCGGCAGGGCGACTCCGGCCGGCCCTGTCACAGGGAGACCTCCTGCGCTGTCGACCTTCTCGCCGATCTCGGCCGTCATGAACGGGCCTCGTCCGGCGCCGTACGTCCACCTGAAAGGATGCGAACCACCCGTGGCATGGAACTCCCGTTCGGCTCGTCGTCTCGTGTGCACATCCGTCGATCAGACTATCGCGGACGTCGGCGCGCCCACCAATGCGCACGTCGCCGCCGGTGCCCGCGACGGCGACACACCGGGCCGGGACGTGCCCGAGCGACGCCGGTGGGCCATGCTGGAGTCATCATGAGCGCACCCGCCGACAACACGTCCGATCGGGACACCGCGGCAGCGTCGACGCCCGACGGAGAGCCGGGGCCCGGTCCCGTCCCGGGACGGCCGCTGCGCACGGCCTGGCGCGTCGTCGCGAGGACGGCGGGCAAGGCGTGGGACGACTCCATCTTCGGCAAGTCCGCCACCGCCGCCTTCTGGCAGACCCTGTCGCTGCCGCCGCTGGTGCTCGCACTCCTCGGCAGCCTCACCTACATCGCGGGGTGGTTCGGACCGAACACTCTCGACATCATCGAGTCGAAGATCGTGACGTTCAGCTCCACGCTGTTCAGCGACAACGTCGTGGACGAGATCATCGCCCCCACGCTGACGGACATCCTCAACAGCGGACACGGTCCCGTCGTGTCCGTGGGCTTCCTGCTGTCGTTGTGGGCCGGCTCGTCGGCGATCTCCACCTTCGTCGACTCCATCGTCGAGGCACACGGTCAGCAGGACGCGCGCAACCCCGTGTGGCAGCGCATCTTCGCTCTGCTGCTGTACGTCGCGTTCCTGATCGTCGCGGTGTTCGTCCTGCCCCTCGTCGCGCTGGGGCCCACCATCATCGGTCGGGTGCTGCCGTCGTCGTGGTTCGAGATCGGCTCGCAGGTGATCGACATCGCGTACTACCCGGGTGTCGGACTGCTGCTCATCGTCGGCCTGACGACGCTCTACAAGGTGGCTCTGCACACCTCGCTGCCGTGGCACCGCCTGCTCGGCGGATCGCTGCTGGCCGGAGTGTTCTTCATGCTGGCGAGTGCGGTGCTGCGCACCTACCTGTCCTGGGTGACCGGAACGGGCTACACCTACGGCGCGCTCGCGGCTCCGATCGCCTTCCTGCTCTTCACGTTCTTCCTGGGATTCGCGGTGGTGCTGGGGGCGGAGTTCAACGCCACGGTCCAGGAGTTCTGGCCGGCGCGCGCCACACGCATGGACCAGGTCAAGGGATGGATCGCCGAGAAGGCAGCCGATCCGGGTGCGGGCACCGTCGGCGCTCTCGGCCGGCTGGCCACCGGCCCGATCCGCATCGCACGGTCGGATCGGGACGGCGGCGAGTCACCGGAGAAGCGTCAGGTGACGCGTGATCGGCAGGATCACTCGCCCTTGCGCAAGCCGTCGTAGACCTTCTTGCAGTCGGGGCACACGGGTGACCCGGGCTTGGCCGACTTCGTGACGGGAAAGACCTCGCCGCACAGTGCGACGACGTGGGTGCCCATCACCGCGCTCTCGGCGATGCGGTTCTTCTTCACGTAGTGGAAGAACTTCGGAGTGTCGTCGTCGGTGGTCTCGTCGGTGCTGACGTCGGGGCGTTCCTTGGTCTGCGTGCTCATGCATCGATTATGACGGTTGTTCCCGACACGCGCGTCGCACATCTCACCACCTCCGATTACTGCACACTTCGTTCAGTAGTGACACAGTGGAGTCATGGCACACGACGGCATCTCACCCCGCGACAGCGTTCGCGAGGCCGTACTGATCACCGAGGCACGAACGTCGGTCGAGGAACAGCACCGAGCGCGCGTGCGCAAATACCTCTTCATCATGTCTTTCCGTATCCCGGCGCTGGTCCTCGCGGCGCTGTCGTACGGCGCGTGGCAGAACCCGTGGATCGCCATGGCCATCGTCGGCGTGTCCATTCCTCTCCCGTGGATGGCAGTCCTGATCGCCAACGACCGACCGCCGCGGACCGCGGACGAGCCCAGCCGCTACGGCTGGCGGGCGACCGACTCCACCGCGCTGGAGGCCCGCAGCCACCCGGTGGTGAACCTCGACGAGGAACCCGATCTCGACCGCCGCGCGATCTCGAATCCGCGCGCCACGTCCTGAGACAGGTCCGTCCCGAGATCGGTCTGCTGACACACTTTTGCGGTGACCGACTCGAACCACCGCACCTCGCCTCCCCCGTCCGTCCCGGTGGACGCGGACCGCCTCGTCGACCTCGCGTCCACGTTGCGGGTCGCGTTCGACCGAGCGGACTTCACCGCGGACGGGATCCTGGAGGCACTGGGCGACTCGGTTCATGCCGCGTTGGGACGTGGCGAACCCGCACCGGTGCGACGCCGGTGCGGAGAACTCGGTCCCCTCGGCACGCTCGTCCGGCTGTTCCTGCTCTCCGACGACGTGGCGATCGACGCCGCGACCACCGCCCTCGCGCCGACGACACTCGACGGAGCGGTTGCTGCCGGCCTCCTCGAGACCGGCAGCGACACCGTGCGCAGTCTGCTCGACATCCGCCCCCTCGATCTCGGCACGGGCACGCGGTGGGTGGTGTCCGACATCGACGGCAGCATGCGCGACGTCCGTATCGGATCCGATCACGTGCTCGGCGTCGGTCACGCGTCGCTGTCGCTGGTCCGCGGGACACCCACCCGTGTCGACGGGAGTCCGCCCACCGTCCTGGATCTCGGTACCGGCTGCGGCATCCAGGCGCTCCACGCGGCGCCGTACGCCCGGTCGATCACCGCCACCGACGTCAGCGATCGGGCCATCGCCCTCACCCGCATGACGGCTGCCCTCAACGGTCTGGACTTCGAGACGATCCCGGGCTCGTGGTTCGCACCCGTCGCGGGGCGGACCTTCGATCGCATCGTCGCCAACCCGCCCTTCGTCGTCGGATCGGGCCGAGTCTCCCACTCCTACCGCGATTCCGGCCTGGACCTCGACGGTGCCAGCAGCCTCGTCGTGGGAGCGGCACCGGACCATCTCGCTCCCGGCGGGACCGCGTCGTTGCTCGCCTCCTGGGTTCACGTGGACGGTGAGGACTGGCGGTCACGGGTCGCCTCCTGGCTGCCGGACCACGGTGTCGACGCGTGGATAGTGCAGCGCGACATCGCGGACCCCGCTCTCTACGTGGGCACGTGGCTGCGGGACGGCGGACTCGATCTGCGAGACCCGGCCGTCGACGAGACGGCGACCGCCTGGCTCGATCACCTCGACGCCGCCGGCGTCACGGGTGTCGGCTTCGGCTTCGTGTACCTCCGCCGGACCGACCGGCCCACCAGCGTCCTCGCGGAGGACCTGATGCACGGGTACGAGGATCCCCTCGGCGACGAGGCACTCGACGTCCTGGACCGGGTGGACTGGCTCCGCACACACGATCTGCTCGACGAGTGTGTGGCCGTCGCCCCGACCACGGCACTCGAGGAGGTCTCCACCCCCGATCCGGACGGTGGGTGGACCACCGTCGTACGCCGGGTCCACCGCGGCGACGGGCCCGCGTGGTCCCACGAGATCGACGCGGACGGGGCGGCACTCCTGGCCGGGATGCGCGCGGGCGGACTGACGGTCGGCGACCTCACCGAGCTTCTCGCGGCCGCACGCGGTGTGGACGCCGCGGAGCTGACGGACTCGGTCGTCGCGTTGGTCGCGGGGCTCGTCGTGCACGGGTTGGTGATCCCCACCTGAGCCGAGCAGTCGTTTCTCTCAGCAACTTCTCAGGGCTGAGGTGGTGAAACCGCAGCTCAGAGTGTTTGACGGAGGTGGGCTTCGGGAACTTTTCTGACGTGTCCCGGCGTTGTAGCCAGTGAGACACCACCGATCAGGAGGCACGTCATGACCAGCCCCACCACCATTCGCCCTCGACCGAGTGATGCCGACCTGGATGCACAGAGCCCGGCAGCGGACCTCGTTCGCGTCTACCTCAACGGCATCGGCCGCACGGCTCTGCTGACGGCCGCGGAGGAAGTCGATCTGGCGAAGAAGATCGAGGTGGGTCTGTACGCGACCCATGTGCTCGCGACCGGCAAGCGCCTCTCCCCCGCCAAGAAGCGTGACCTCGCGCTCATCGTCCGCGAGGGCCAGTCCGCTCGGGCACACCTCCTCGAGGCCAACCTCCGTCTCGTCGTCTCACTCGCCAAGCGCTACACGGGCCGCGGGATGCCGCTGCTGGACCTCATCCAGGAGGGCAACCTGGGTCTGATCCGTGCGATGGAGAAGTTCGACTATGCCAAGGGCTTCAAGTTCTCGACGTACGCCACCTGGTGGATCCGTCAAGCCATCACGCGCGGCATGGCGGACCAGAGCCGCACCATTCGTCTCCCCGTGCACCTGGTGGAGCAGGTGAACAAGCTCGCGCGGATCAAGCGTGAGCTGCACCAGCAGCTCGGCCGCGAGGCTACCGACGACGAGCTCGCCGAGGAGTCCGGCATCCCGGTCGAGAAGATCGCGGATCTGCTCGACCACAGCCGAGACCCGGTGTCGCTCGACATGCCCGTCGGCAGCGACGAGGAGGCGCCGCTGGGCGACTTCATCGAGGACTCGGAGGCCACGTCCGCCGAGAACGCCGTGATCGCCGGGCTGCTGCACACCGACGTGCGCAGCGTGCTCGCCACGCTGGACGAGCGTGAGCAACAGGTCATCCGGTTGCGCTACGGCCTCGACGACGGTCAGCCGCGCACCCTCGACCAGATCGGCAAGCTGTTCGGCCTCTCGCGTGAGCGCGTACGCCAGATCGAGCGTGAGGTCATGGGCAAGCTGCGTCAGGGCGACCGCGCCGAGCGACTGCGGTCCTACGCCAGCTGATCGTCCCCCGCATCACGAGACAGGCCCCCGGCTCTGGCCGGGGGCCTGTCGTCGTTCACGGGCTCAGCGCAGGCGACGGGGGCCCAGATCGATACGGCTGGGCTCGGGCCCGATGCGGATCCGTGCGTCGGTGGTCTCCGCGCCACTCGGTGACGCGAGGACCGGGTCGCACACCAGCTCGCGCACCTCGGACAGATCGTCCGCCAGTGTGGAGACCCGGAGCACGACGTCCACCAGCGCGCCCTTGTTCACCGGGGACGCGGTGCGGTACCCCGACAGCATCGGCGCGGCCCGCGGCGCGTCGATGAGCTCCGCGGCTTCCCTCTCGGTGAGTGGGAGCACACGGTACGCCCTGTCTCCCAGCAGATCCGACATGATGCCGGACAGCCCGAACGACACCAGTGAGCCGAACGACGGATCGTCCTGGACCCGCACCAGGCACCCGATCCCCTTGGTCGCCATCCGCTGCACCTGCATCACCGGGGTGCCCGATGCCTCGAACAGATCCCGGTACGCGCGGGCGACGGCGTCCGGCCCCACGACGTCGAGGCGGACACCGCTCAGGTCGGGGCGGTGTCGCCACTGATCGCCGGTGGCCTTCACCGCGACGGGTCCTCCCAGCTCGCGAGCCGCCTCCACCGCCTCGGCCTCGTCCGTCACCGTGCGGAAGGCGGCGATCTCCACGCCGTAGCACCGCAGCAACTGCTCGGTCTCGACGTCCGAGAGCCACCGCCCCGACGGACTGGCCGCCATCCAGCCGGCCACCAGTGCGCGCGCCGCGTCGGCGTCGACGCCGCCGGGCCGCACCACGCTGTCGGCCGGTCGATTCAGCCACGAGGCGTACCGCCACGCCTTCTGCAACGCATAGACCGCCCGCGCCGGGTCGGGATAGGACGGCACCGATCCGCGGATCGGCGTTCCGTCGTCGCCGCGGACCGCCAGCACGTCCGGAATGCCCTCGGCGGCGAGGAAGGTCGTCAGCACCGGCTTGTCGGCGCCGCGGACCGCCGCGCCGAGTGCCTCGGCGTAGGAGGCGACACGGACGGCGACCGGAGGCACGAAGACCGCGAGAACGGTGTCCACGTCGTCCGACCGCAGCGCCGTGGTGACCGCGGCCGCGAACTCCTCGGGCGTGGCCTGCGCGCCCACGTCGACCGGGTCCGGTGCGGTCATGCCGCTGTCGCGTGCGGCGTCGACGGCGAGGACGCCGAGCGCCGTCGAGTTGCCCACCACCGCGACCCGCGGACCTGCCGGCAGCGGCTGATAACCCAGAAGGATGGCGCAGTCGAACAGTTCCGCGATCGAGTCGACCTGGATCACTCCCGCCTGCTCGAAGAGGGCACGCACGATCGTGTCGTCGATGTCCGTGCCGGTCGCCAGCGCGGGCGGCACGGCTCCGCGTCCGCTCTTGACCGCGACGATCGGCTTGGACCGCGCGACCCGGCGCGCGATGCGCCAGAACTTGCGGGCGTTGCCGAAGCTCTCGAGGTAGAGCAGGACCACCTCGGTGGCCTCGTCCTGGTCCCAGTACTGCAGCAGGTCGTTGCCGGACAGGTCGGCGCGGTTGCCGGCGGAGACGAACGTCGACAGTCCCAGGAGCCGTTTCGACGCCTGCGCCAGGATGGCGATACCCAGGGCACCCGACTGGCAGAAGAAGCCCACGCGTCCGCGACCCGGGAGGTCCGTCGCCAGCGTGGCGTTGAGCGACACCGCGGGATCGAGGTTCGCGACGCCGAGAGCATTGGGGCCGACCAGGCGCATGCCGTGTGCACGAGCGGAGTGCACCAGGCGCCGTTCGTTCGCGCGCCCGTCCTCTCCCGTCTCACCGAACCCGGACGAGACCACCACCAGCGCCTTCACACCCTTGGCGAGACAGTCGTCGAGCACCGCGTCGATCTGGTCGGCCGGCACGGCGGCCACCGCGAGATCCACCTCGTCGGGAATGTCCCGCACCGTCGGGTACGCGCGCACTCCGCGCACCGACGTGTGTTCCGCGTTCACGGGATAGACGGGTCCGGTGAACGACCCGCGCAGCAGGTTGGTCAGCACCGCGTTGCCCACCTTCTCGGGGTCCGTCGAGGCACCGATGACGGCGACGGAGCGTGGGCCGAGCACGTTGCGGACGCTGCGGGCCTCGGCCGCGCGCTCGCGGGAGTTGCGCACCTGGACGAGCGCGTCGCTGGGATCGATGTCGAAGTCCAGGTTGAGCACGCCGCCGTCGAAGCTGCGACTGACCTGGTAGCCGGCCTGCCGGAACACGGTGACCATGTTGCGGTTCTCCGCGAGGACCTCGGCGACGAAGCGGCGCACCCCGTTCTCGGCGGCCGCCCCCGCCAGATGCTCGAGCAGGATCGGACCGAGCCCACGACCCTGGTGCGCGTCGGCGACGACGAAGGCCACCTCGGCGGAGTTGCCGTCGCCCTGCGGCAGGCGCTCGTACCGGCCGACGGCGATGATCTCGTCGCCGAGCGTCGCGACGAGGGCCACCCGCGACGTGTGATCGACCGTCGTGAAGTTGAGGATGTCGCGCTTGGGCATGGTGGGGTACGGACCGAAGTAGCGCAGGTACCGCGTCCGCTCGGACAGCTTGCCGTGGAACTCGACCAGGGCGTCGGCGTCACCGGGCACGATCGGCCGCAGATGCACCACGCGGCCGTCGGACGCGAGCACGTCGGCGGCCCAGTGCCGCGGGTAGTTCTCGGCCCGCTGCCGCTCGAGCTCCTTGGGATCCGGCGGCGTCGGCGCGTCCGGTGCCGTCTGCGCTGTCGGTGTCTCGGGTGCGGGTGTCTCGTCAGTCACGCGGATCCTCCGGGTCGAGTCCCCACAGCGGGTAGACGGCGCGGCGGGTGGCCACGATGGCGGTGTCGATGCGTTGGATGGCGCGATCGACGTGCTCGACACCCGACTCCGGGGAACCACCCGGCCCGTCCCACGGCGGGTAGTCCACGTCGCCGTCGTCGCTCATCGTGGACGGCAGGTCGATGCTCGGCGCGGCGAGCCGCACCTTCTCGTGCCACTCGTCCGGAATGGAGGTCGTCGGATCGAGATCGCGGTCGAGCACCGCGGCGATGAGATGGGTCCAGGCACGGGGCACCACCCGCACCAACCCGTATCCGCCACCCCCCACCGCGAGCCACCGACCCTCACAGACCTGGTCGGCGAGGTCGCGCATCGCACGGAACGCGGCGCGCTGCCCGTCCACGGTGAGTCCCAGATCGGCGAGCGGATCCTCCCGATGACTGTCCACGCCGCACTGGCTGATGATGATCTGCGGCTTGAACGCCGCCACCGCTCCGGGTACCACCGCGTGAAACGCTCTCAGCCACAACCGGTCTCCCGTGCCGGGCAGGACCGGCACGTTGACGGAGGTGCCCTCCGCGGCGTCGGCACCCACCTCGGTGGACCATCCGGTGTTGGGCCACAGCGTGGCCGGGTGCTGGTGCACCGAGACCGTCATGACGCGGGGATCGGCGAGGAACGCCGCCTGGACACCGTCACCGTGATGAGCGTCCACGTCGATGTAGGCGATGCGGTCGTACCCGTTGTCGAGCAGCCACGAGATGGCGATGGCCGCGTCGTTGTAGACGCAGAAGCCCGACGCCCAGTCGGCCATGGCGTGGTGCATGCCCCCGCCGATGCTCACCGCGCGGCGCGAGCGTCCCGACGCTATGGCCCGCGCGGCGGTCAGGGTGCCACCCGCGATGACCGCACTGGCCTCGTGCATGTCGGGGAACACCGGGTTGTCCTCGGATCCGAGACCGTGCAGCACCTCGGACGCCCGCGAACCCAGCGGCAGGTCACGCGGCGCGCGCTTGACCGCCTCGACGTACCCCGGTGTGTGCACCCGCAACAGCTCACTGTCCGACGCGACCTCCGGCGGCAGCAGTTCGGTCCCCTCGAGCAGACCGATCCCCCGTGCCAGATCCATGGTGAGTGCGAGGCGGGTGGGATTCATCGGGTGGTCGTCGCTCCACCGGTAGTTCAGGTAGTCCGCGCTCCAGACCAGAGCGGGCTGCCCCGGAGGCGACTGCGATGTCGAGGACGACTGCAGAGTCATGGCCCTCAACCTACGTGTCCGATTCGGCGTTCGTGATCGACTCGCGCACACGTGCTCGACGGGTCGTGGCAGGGCGGACACACCGCGGCTCACCACGCCGCACCTGGACCCACCGGTGAACCGTCCGTACCGGTAGAATCCACGACGACGAAGGGTGTGATTGTGAAGGATCTGGTGGACACCACCGAGATGTATCTCCGGACCATCTACGACTTGGAAGAAGAAGGGGTCGTTCCCCTGCGCGCCCGCATCGCCGAGCGCCTCGAGCAGAGCGGACCGACCGTGAGCCAGACCGTGGCTCGGATGGAGCGCGACGGGCTGCTCCTGGTCGCGGGCGACCGGCATCTGCAGCTGACGGAGAAGGGCCGTGAGCTCGCGGTCGCCGTGATGCGCAAGCACCGGCTCGCCGAGCGGCTGCTCGTGGACGTGATCGGCCTGCGCTGGGAGGACGTGCACGCCGAGGCCTGCCGCTGGGAGCACGTCATGAGCGAGGAGGTCGAACGTCGCCTCGTCGAGGTGCTGGACAACCCGACCACCTCGCCGTACGGGAACCCGATTCCCGGTCTCGCACTGCTGGGTTCGTCCCGGCCGACCGAGCAGCCGGAGGATCTGGTGCGCCTCAGCGACATCGCGCCCGGAACGCCCACCGCCGTGGTGGTGCGCCGCCTCGCGGAGTACGTGCAGTCCGACCCCGACACGATCGCGCGCCTGCGCGAGGCCGGAGTCGTCCCCGACGCGCGCGTCACCGTGTCCGTCACGCCGGGCGCGGTCACCATCACCGTGCCGGGCCACGACGACGTCGACCTGTCCGAGGAGATGGCGCACGCCGTTCAGGTCCGCACCATCTAGCTGCTCGGGTCTCTCGCGGAGTTCCCAGACACAGGAATCGGAGTTCGAGTGAAGTTCGTGGTGACCGGCGGCGCCGGCTACGTCGGCAGTGTGTGTGCGGCCGTCCTGATGGAGAACGATCACGACGTCGTCGTGGTCGACGATCTGTCCACCGGCAACGCCGACGGGGTGCCCTCGGGTGCGGAGTTCGTCGAGGGCCCCGTCGCCGAGGTCGTCTCGTCCGTGCTCGGACGCGAGAAGGTCGACGGGGTCCTCCACTTCGCGGCTCAGTCGTTGGTCGGCGAGTCGGTGGAGAAGCCGGAGAAGTACTGGCGCGGCAACCTCGGTGCGGCGCTGGAACTGCTCGATGCCATCGTCGAGCACCAGGTTCCGCGCCTCGTGTTCTCCTCGACCGCCGCGACGTACGGGGAGCCCGAGCGCACGCCCATCACGGAGGACTTCCCCACTCGGCCCACCAACCCGTACGGAGCCAGCAAGCTCGCGATCGACCATGCGATCACGGGATACACCGCGGCGCACGGGTTCGGGGCGACCAGCCTCCGGTACTTCAACGTGGCCGGAGCACACGCCGGCCTCGGCGAGAACCGTGTCGTCGAGACCCACCTCATTCCTCTCGTCCTGCAGGTCGCTCTCGGACACCGTGAGTCCATCTCGGTGTTCGGCACCGATTGGCCGACACCGGACGGTACGGCCGTCCGTGACTACATTCACGTCCGCGATCTGGCCGACGCGCACCTGCGCGCCCTGTCCCAGAGCGTCCCCGGGAGTCACCGGATCTTCAATCTGGGTAGTGGCGAAGGGTTCTCGGTGCGCGAGGTCATCGACGCGTGCCGCCGCGTCACCGGGGTCGACATCGCCGTCACGGACGCACCCCGGCGAGCCGGCGATCCGGCAGTGCTCGTCGCGTCGAGCGAGAAGGCCATGGCCGAGCTCGGCTGGAAGCCCGAGCTCACCGATCTCGACGTGATCGTCGCGGACGCCTGGGCGTTCCTGCAGTCTCTCGGCGACAGGGCGCACTCCGCCCGTCGCTGACCCCGGGCTCACACCGCGTCCGGCGGCAACTCGACCCCCAGGTCCTCCGCCAGTGACCGCGCGGACAGCACGAGCTCGCGCACCACGGTGGGTCGCACACCGTTCTGCAGAGCCGTGTCCAGCAGTTGCGCGAAGCGGTACTCCGGATCCGCGGTCAACGCCGTCTGCAGCGCCACCCCGGCGAGCGGTCCGTCTCCGCGCAGGTACGCCCACGCCCCCAGCATCGTCGCGGGGTGCGCTCGGTCCGGTCCGCTGACCCGCCGCGTCAGCTCGACCCACACCGCCTCGGCCGTGGGTCCCAGCGCGGTCGTCGCGAGGCCGAGAACGGCGTCCCGCACCGCGATCGTGCTGATCGCCACCATGATGCGTGCCGCCGTCAGGTGGTCGAGCTCGTCGGAGGCGTGCAGCGCCTCGAGGAAGACGACCGTGTCCGCCAGCAGGTCCGAGTGGCCGACCGGCCCGTCCTCCAGCTCGACCCGCAGTCGGCTGTTGCGGAACCGTTCGCACTCCGACTCCGGAACGGGTTGCAGCAGCAGCGCGATCTCCGACCGGGACGTGCGGATCTGCCGTCCCGCCATCACTCGGGACGCCGCGACCTGCGACGATCCGGGATCGGGCAGTGTGCCGCACCGCGGATCACCACCCAGGCTGCGCCACCGCTGACCGACCGCCAGGTGGGACACGTGGTGCACACCGAACAGGTCGATCCCGCGCGGGTCGAGTGTGTCCCGCAGCGCATCGGCCACCACCTCGTACGGCATCGTGAACTTCGACCCGGTGATCAGCACCGCGACGACCGCGTCCAGACCCTCCCTCGTGCAGACCTCACCGCACCGCTGGATCACGTCGGCGAGCTCGGGTGAGTCGAGCCGGTCGGAGAGGTCCTGCCGCATGCACATCTCCACGACGGTGGGGCTGCCGGTGCTGAGGCAGATGAGCACGATGGACCGCGCCGGCACGAAGCCGAGCAGAGCCGGAACGGCGGCGATGAGGTCGCCCACCGACGTCACGACGGGGTGGTCCGCCGTCGTGGACGACGGGGATCGATGGCGGGGAACGGGGTACGGGCGTCGAGTCATGAGGAGGACTGTCCGCGTGCGGCCGACAGGTCCTCCGGGGTCGACCTGGGCCGATGAAACGGCCTGTGGATCGGCCCGCGCCCGGGGATGGACGCTCGCGCGGCTGCCACACTCGTCAGGAGACGACGAGAGGCAACCGTGCGCGCAGTGATTCAGCGAGTGAGCGAAGCGACCGTTCGAGTCGACGGCGTGGAGGTCGGACGTATCGGCGCCGGACTCCTGGCCCTCGTCGGGGTGTCACCGTCGGACGGCGCCGCGGACGTCGAGCACCTCGCCCGCACGATCGCGGATCTCCGCATCCTGCCGGGCGAACGATCCGTCTCGGACGATCCCGACGCAGCCGAGGTCCTCGTCGTGTCCCAGTTCACGCTGTACGGGGACACGCGCAAGGGCCGTCGGCCGTCGTGGAACGGTGCGGCGTCGGGCGACATCGCGGAACCGCTGGTCGATGCGGTGGTGGCGTCGCTCCGTGCGCGCGGCATCACGGTCGCGACAGGTGTGTTCGGCGCATACATGGCGGTGCAGTCGGTGAACGACGGGCCCATGACCGTCCTCGTCGACAGCCCCTGACTCACCGGCCTCGTCGGCGCCGCGGACGGCGCCACACCACTTCCTCCGGCAACATCCAGCCGCGACGGCGCGCGAGGAGACACAGGGCCGCGCCGACCACGGTCGCGGCGATCAGAGCGATCGTCGGTTGCCCTACAGCTTGCACCACCACGAGGGTGGCGCTCGCGATCAGGGCGCACGACGCGTAGAGCGTGTTGCCACCGAAGATGGTGGGGATGCGCCCCACCGCGACGTCGCGGATCGCACCGCCGCCCACCGCGGTGACGGCGCCGAGCCCGATGGCCGGGAGCCACCCGAGCCCGACGCCCAAGGTCTTCTGCGCTCCCGCCGCGGCCCAACAACCGAGTGCCAGCGCGTCGACGTAGGGGAAGACGCGGTCCCACCCACGCCCTTCGAAGCGCACGGCGAACGCGACGACGGCACCGATCAGCGC
Organism: Rhodococcus sp. Leaf225; assembly: GCF_001426145.1. Classification (NCBI taxonomy): domain Bacteria; kingdom Bacillati; phylum Actinomycetota; class Actinomycetes; order Mycobacteriales; family Nocardiaceae; genus Rhodococcus; species Rhodococcus sp. Leaf225. Next base: position 397,093 of record NZ_LMRN01000012.1, read on the forward strand.
CACCGTCAGATAGCGGTAGTCGGTGAGTGCGACGGGCGGCCCGGCCTGGAGCAGCGTGTCGCGGATGATGCCGCCGCCGAGCCCCGACACGATGGCGAGAACCGAGAAGCCGACCAGGTCGAAGCGGAAGGCCCGAGCGACGGCGCCGCCGAGAAGGGCATTGGCGAAGACACCCGTGAGGTCGAGGACCCGGAACAGCTCGGGCACTGCCCATGACATGGGCTATCCCCCGGCCTTGACCTTCTGCACCGCGGCGGTGAACGTCCGGTCGAGCGTGGCGGAGTCGGGCGTCAGTTCCCCGAAGGACATGTACGTCGCCGTGACGCGGACGTCGTCGACCTGGGCGAGCAGCGACAGCATGGACTGCGTGACCTCGCCCGCCTGGCCACCGGAGGTGACGGTACGACGTAGCGCGAGGGTGTCGTCGGCACCGATGGGCGGGGGCGGGACGATGTCGGTGGTCACCAGGCTCGTCACACCGGCTGAGGTGGCCTCGACCTCGGAGCACTGCTCCCAGAGTGCCTTCCGATCCTCCAGCGTCGTGTCCACCCGCGACAACTCGATGGAGATGGTGGCCCGGTCGTCGGGATCGGTCGCGACGAGCAGTGCCGTCGAGTCGGGATCGGACGATCGTGCCTCGGGCTTGCATCCCGTCGGTTCGACGGACGCGTCGGCCGCGATGCCGTCGAGGTCCTGAGCCGCCTGCGCCACGGCCTGCGGGGGCAACACCACGGCCTGGTACGGCGCCGTGAAGGTGCTGGGATCGAGGAGCAGGGCCGACAGCGATCCCGCCGCGTCGGGACTCGCCGAGGTGCTGGAAGGAGAGCTCGACGGTGTGGTGGTGGTCGACGACGACGATCCGGGTGCACTGGACGGCGCGGCGGAGGGCGGCGGACCGCCGGCCTCCGGCGTCCCGCTCACCGTGGAGCCACCGCATCCCGCCAGCACGGCGGCGGCGAGGGCGACGAGCGCACCGGCACGCACCGCGGACACTCTGCTGGTGGCACCGGTACTCGTCGCTCGCGTCTGCATGTCTCCCCTGTCGGTGAGGTCCCCGGGCGTCCGGTGACCGTGCGTGGCCTCGACGCTGCCACACCGGCGCCCGCCCGCCCGCGGGCCACACCGAGGGGTGTCCGGTTCGTTACCCGGCACTCGGCTCAGGATCCGCGTGCGATCCATTCCTCGAGATGGGGCGATTCGTCGCCGATGGACGTCCCGTCCCCGTGTCCGGTGTTGACCACCGTCTCCGGTGACAGGGCGAACAGTCGTTCCCGGATGCTGCCGATGATCGTCGGGAAGTCCGAGTAGGACCGCCCGGTGGCACCGGGCCCGCCGGAGAACAACGTGTCGCCGCTGAAGAGCTGACCGGCCTCGGGGAGGTACAGGCAACTCGATCCCGGTGAGTGACCCGGCGTGTGCAGGACCTCGATCTCGGTGCCGGCGACCGAGATCCGGTCCCCGTCCGCCAGATCACGGTGAGCCAGTCCCGGGTGCGTCTGTTCCCAGAGCACGTCGTCTGCCGGGTGCAGCAGGATCGGTGCGTCGAGCCGCTCCGCGAGCTCGGGCGCGACCGTCACGTGGTCGTTGTGTCCGTGGGTGCACACCACGGCGACGACCTTCCGGCCACCGACGGCGTCGACGATCGGGCCGGCGTCGTGTGCGGCATCGATCACCACGACCTCGGAGTCGTCGCCGACGATCCAGATGTTGTTGTCGACGTCCCAGGATCCGCCGTCGAGCTCGAACGTGCCCGAGGTGACGACCTTCTCGACACGGAAGCCCCCGACCCGGGAGCCGGAAGGCGTGGTCACAGAACCACCACCGAGCGCAGGACCTGACCCTTGGCCATGGTGTCGAACGCCGCCTCGACGTCGTCCAGCGCGATGCGCTCGGTCACGAACTTCTCCAGCGGCAGACGACCCTGCTGGTACAGGTCGACCAGCATCGGGAAGTCGCGCTCGGGAAGGCAGTCGCCGTACCAGGAGGACTTGAGTGAACCGCCGCGACTGAAGAAGTCGATCAACGGCATCTCGAGCGTCATGTCCGGCGTGGGGACACCGACCAGGACGACGGTGCCGGCCAGGTCGCGGGCGTAGAAGGCCTGCTTCCACGTCTCGGGACGTCCGACGGCGTCGATGACCACGTCGGCACCGAAGCCGCCCGTCAACTCCTGGATGGCCTCGACAGCGTCCACGTCGGAGGCGTCGACGGTGTGCGTGGCACCCAGGCCCGTCGCCCACTCGAGCTTGCCCTTGTCGCGGTCCACCGCGATGATCGTGCCCGCTCCTGCCAGCCGGGCACCGGCGATGGCGGCGTCGCCGACACCACCGCAGCCGATCACCGCGACCGAGTCGCCGCGACCGACGTTGCCGGTGTTCATCGCCGCACCGAGGCCTGCCATGACGCCGCAGCCGAGCAGTCCGACGACGGCGGGGTCGGCGGAGGGATCGACCTTGGTGCACTGGCCCTCGTGCACGAGGGTCTTGTCGGCGAAGGCGCCGATGCCCAGTGCGGGCGAGAGTTCCGTGCCGTCCTCGAGTGTCATCTTCTGCGAGGCGTTGTGCGTGTCGAAGCAGTACCAGGGCTCACCGCGCTTGCAGGCACGACACTGACCGCACACCGCGCGCCAGTTGAGCACCACGAAGTCGCCGACCTCGACGTGGGTGACCGCGTCGCCGACCGTCTCCACGATGCCGGCCGCCTCGTGGCCGAGCAGGAACGGGAACTCGTCGTTGATGCCACCCTCGCGGTAGTGCAGGTCGGTGTGGCAGACGCCGCAGGCCTGCACCCGCACGACCACGTCGTTGGAGCCCGGATCGGGAATGACGATCGTCTCGAGGGACACCGGAGCACCCTTGCTCCGAGCGACGACGCCGCGGACCTGCTGTGGCATTTCTTGCCTCCATCTGTCGGTACTGCCGGGTGCTGCGAACCTGACCGTCACCCTAACGATGCATAGGTGCGAACTGCTGCATCGGAGAGGTGTTCACCCAGTCGTGACACGCACGGCACACCGGATTCTCCTGACGGGACTACTTGTTGGGGCATGTCGGACCAACTCGAATACGACCTGGTAGTCATCGGTTCCGGACCGGGAGGGCAGAAGGCCGCGATCGCGGCGGCGAAACTGGGCAAGCGCGTCGCCATCATCGAGAAGGGCAGCATGCTCGGCGGCGTGTGCGTCAACACGGGCACCATCCCGTCGAAGACGCTGCGCGAGGCGGTTCTCTATCTGACAGGCCTCAATCAACGCGAGCTCTACGGAGCGAGCTATCGCGTCAAGGCGAACATCACGCCGTCGGATCTGCTGGCCCGGACGTCCCACGTGATCGGCAAGGAGGTCGAGGTCGTCCGATCGCAATTACTGCGCAACCGAATAGAGATGATCACCGGCGAGGGCCGGTTCCTCGACGCGCACACCATCGCGGTGGACGACCGCAGCCGCGGCGAGCGCATCACGGTCGGCGCGCGGAACGTCGTGATCGCCACCGGGACGGCGCCCGCCCGTCCCGACGACGTCGAGTTCGACAACTACCGCGTGCTGGACTCCGACGGCATTCTGGATCTGCAGTTCATCCCGTCGTCGATGGTGGTGGTCGGAGCCGGCGTCATCGGGATCGAGTACGCCTCCATGTTCGCGGCGCTCGGATGCAAGGTGACCGTGGTCGAGAAGCGCGACACCATGCTCGACTTCTGTGACCGTGAGATCGTCGAGTCGCTGCAGTTCCACCTGCGCGACCTCGCGGTCACGTTCCGCTTCGGCGAGGCGGTCACGGCCGTCGACGTGGGTCCGTCGGGAACGGTCACCACGCTGGCGAGCGGGAAGAAGATCCCGGCCGAGACGGTGATGTACTCGGCCGGACGTCAGGGCATGACCGACGGGCTGGATCTGGAGAAGGCCGGACTCGAGGCGGACGCCCGAGGACGGATCGACGTCGACGACGACTTTCAGACCAAGGTGGACACGATCTACGCGGTCGGTGATGTCATCGGATTCCCCGCGTTGGCCGCGACGTCGATGGATCAGGGCCGACTGGCCGCGTATCACGCCTTCGGCGAGCCGGGGAACAAGCTCACCGACCTTCAGCCCATCGGCATCTACTCCATCCCGGAGGTGTCCTACGTCGGCGCGACCGAGGTGGAACTGACGAAGAACTCCGTTCCCTACGAGGTGGGCGTGTCCCGCTACCGCGAACTCGCGCGCGGACAGATCGCGGGAGACTCCCACGGGATGCTGAAACTGATCGTGTCCACCGTCGACCGTCGGGTTCTCGGCGTGCACATCTTCGGTTCCGGCGCGACCGACCTCGTGCACATCGGCCAGGCGGTCATGGGGTGCGGGGGCACGGTCGACTATCTGGTCGACGCCGTCTTCAACTATCCGACCATGTCCGAGGCGTACAAGGTCGCGGCGCTGGACGTCGCCAACAAAATTCGGGCTCTGGAGGCTTTCACGCGCTGACCGGCGACGGCGGGGAATGTCGGGGTCCCCGCCGTCGTTGGGAGGAGAAACGGGTGAAGCCCGGTCGCGCAGGGTCGCTGTGGGAAAATGGGGTAACCGCACAGTGGTGCCCCGGCAGGACACGCACGGCGACGAGGAAGGACACCGGCATGGACGAGAAGTCGAGAATGTACGAGCTGGAGTTTCCAGCGCCCCGAGTGTCGTCCGAGGACGGCGTGGGTCCGGTGCTGGTCCACGGCCTCGAGGGTTTCTCCGACGCAGGTCACGCGGTCAAGCTGGCCACCACGCATCTGCGTGAGACCCTGGAGACCGAACTGGTGGCGTCCTTCGACGTCGACGAGTTGCTCGACTACCGCTCACGTCGCCCCATGATGACGTTCTCCGCCGACCACTTCTCCGACTACGACGAGCCGCACCTCAATCTCTACGCGGTGCAGGACGCCGTGGGCACCCCGTTCCTGCTGCTGGCAGGTCTCGAACCCGACCTGAAGTGGGAGAAGTTCACCACCGCGGTGCGTCTGCTGTCGGAGCAGCTCGGAGTACGCCGCACCATCGGCCTCAACTCCATTCCCATGGCGGTGCCGCACACCCGGCCGCTGGGCGTCACCGCCCACTCCAGCGACACCGACCTGGTGGGCGAGCACCACAAGTGGTCGGGTGAGCTGCAGGTGCCGGCCAGCGCCTCGTCCCTGCTCGAGTACCGCATGGCTCAGCACGGCCACGAATCGATGGGCTTCTCGGTGCACGTGCCGCACTACCTGGCACAGACGGCGTACCCGAGCGCGGCGGAGACGCTGCTCGAACTGGTAGCCGAATCGTCGAAGCTGACCATTCCGTTGAACGCACTGACGGAATCTGCGGCACGGGTGCGCGAGCAGGTCGACCAGCACGTCGAGGGCAACCCGGAGGTCCAGTCCGTGGTCCAGGCACTCGAGCGTCAGTACGACACCTTCGTCACGGCGCAGGAGCAGCAGTCGACGCTCCTCGCCGCGGACGAGGAACTGCCCAGCGGCGACGAACTGGGTGCCGAGTTCGAGAAGTTCCTCGCGGAGCAGACCGAGTTCGTCGAGGACGAGCCGTCGCCCGAGGGTCCCGAGGACGGAACAGACCGCTCCTGACGTCACGAGTTCTTACCCAGCCGTAACCCGACGGCTGTGTGAACGGTGACGATCCCGGTTTACGCTCGGTCGGCGACACACACGGTGCCGCCGATCGAGAGGGGCCGGGATGTCCGACACACGCCGCCGCGCCCTGCGTCCGGTTCCCGACGCGGAACCGCGGCTGCACTTCCGCACGGTGCACGGTTATCGACGTGCCTTCCGGATGGCGGGAGACGGACCGGTACTGCTGCTGATCCACGGCATCGGTGACAGCTCCGAGACCTGGCTCGACGTGCTCCCCCATCTCGCGTCGAAGTACACCGTCATCGCGCCGGACCTGCTCGGCCACGGACTGAGCGACAAGCCTCGTGCCGACTACTCGGTGGCCGCATACGCGAACGGCATCCGCGATCTGCTCGTCACCCTCAACATCGACGCGGTGTCCGTGGTGGGCCACTCGCTCGGCGGCGGTGTGGCCATGCAGTTCGCCTACCAGTATCCGGACATGGTCGAGCGCCTCGTCCTCGTCTCGGCGGGCGGTGTCACCAAAGACGTCCACCCGGCGCTGCGACTCATGTCCACGCCCATCGTCAACGAGGCGTTCAAGTTGCTGCGCCTGCCCGGCGCCATGCGCATGCTGCGCATGGCGGGCGCTGCGATCGACCAGTTGGACGGCACTCCTCTGCACCCCGGGGCCGTCCTGCACGACACACCCGATCTGGTCCGCGTTCTCGGCAACCTCCTCGACTCCACCGCCTACGACGCCTACCTGCGCACGCTGCGGGCCGTCGTCGACTGGCGCGGGCAGGTGGTCACCATGCTCGACCGGTGTTACCTGACCGAGAACCTGCCCGTGCAACTCATCTGGGGTGATCAGGACACGGTCATCCCCATCGCCCACGCGACGCTCGCGCACGCCGCGATGCCCGGCTCCCGCCTCGACGTCTTCGCCGGCGCGGGCCACTTCCCGTACCGCGACGATCCGATGCGCTTCCTCGAGGTCCTGGAGAACTTCCTCGGGACGACGATGCCGCTGAAGTTCGACGAACAGCGATGGCGGCAGATGCTCGTCTCCGGTGTCGGCGAGGACGCCATCACCGGCAGTGCGACGACGAGGCAGGCGGTCCTGGGTGCCATGGGGTCGGACGAGAGGTCGGCTACGTAACCTGTAGTGATGCTGCTGACCGAGATGGTTCCTGACTCCGCGTCGGCCGACGATCTGTACGACGCGTTCACCACCTGGGTCTCCGACCGTGGACTCGAGCTGTATCCGCTGCAGGACGAGGCCGTCATCGAGTTGGTCTCCGGCAACAACGTCGTGCTCGCCACCCCCACCGGGTCGGGAAAGTCGATGGTGGCCATCGCCGCTCACTTCGCCGCGTACGCGGCCGGCATCCGATCGTTCTACACGGCGCCGATCAAGGCGCTCGTCAGCGAGAAGTTCTTCGCACTGTGCGAGATCTTCGGTGCGGACAAGGTCGGCATGGTCACGGGCGACGCCTCGGTCAATGCGTCGGCACCCATCATCTGTGCGACAGCGGAGATCGTCGCCAACATGGCACTGCGGGAGGGGCCGGACTCGTCCATCGGCCAGGTGATCATGGACGAGTTCCACTACTATTCCGAGCCCGATCGCGGCTGGGCGTGGCAGGTGCCGCTCATCGAACTCCCCCACGCCCAGTTTCTGCTGATGTCCGCCACTCTCGGCGACGTCTCCTTCTTCCGCGACGACCTGACCCGCCGGACCGGACGGGTCACCACCGTCGTCGAGGGCTCCGAACGCCCTGTGCCGCTGATGTTCTCCTACCGACTCACACCCGTCGTCGAGACCATCGAGGAACTCGTCTCCACGCACCTCGCACCCGTCTACGTCGTGCACTTCACGCAGGCCTCCGCACTCGAACGGGCTCAGGCGCTCACCTCGATCACCGTCGCCTCCAAGGAGACCCGTGCGGCCATCGCCGAGGCCATCGGTGGGTTCCGGTTCACCACCGGATTCGGTAAGACGTTGTCCCGCTTGGTCCGTCACGGCATCGGCGTGCACCACGCGGGCATGCTGCCGCGCTACCGGCGGCTCGTCGAGAAGCTGGCGCAGGAGGGTCTGCTCGCCGTGATCTGCGGAACGGACACTCTCGGCGTCGGGATCAACGTGCCCATCCGTACCGTGCTGCTCACCGGACTGACGAAGTACGACGGTGTTCGCACGCGCCAGTTGCGCGCCCGCGAGTTCCATCAGATCGCCGGTCGCGCAGGCAGAGCCGGGTACGACACGCTCGGCACCGTCATGGTGCAGGCACCCGAACACGAGGTGGAGAACGCCCGGTTGGTGGCAAAGGCGGGCGACGATCCCAAGAAGCTGAAACGTATTCAGCGCAAGAAAGCACCCGACGGTTTCGTTTCCTGGGGCAAGCCCAGTTTCGAGCGACTCGTGGCGGCGAGCCCGGAGCCGCTGACCTCGAAGTTCTCGGTGAACAACTCGATGCTGCTCAACGTCATCGCCCGCCCGGGCAGTTGTTTCGACGCGATGCGGCATCTGCTCGAGGACAACCACGAGACCAGGACGAACCAACGGCGACACATTCTCCAGGCGGTGCGGTTGTACCGGGGTCTACGCGACGCCGGCATCGTCGAGCAGCTTCCCGAGCCGGACGAGGACGGGCGCACCGCACGGCTCACCGTCGACCTGCAGCGCGATTTCGCTCTCAATCAGCCGCTGTCGCCGTTCGCGCTCGCGTCGTTCGAGCTGCTCGACCAGGAGTCGCCGTCCTACGCGCTCGACGTGGTGTCCGTCATCGAGGCAACCCTCGACGATCCCCGGCAGATCCTGATGGCCCAACAACACGCGGCGCGCGGCGAGGCAGTGGCGCAGATGAAGGCGGACGGTCTCGAGTACGAGGAGCGTATGGAGCTGCTCGAGGAGGTCACGTGGCCCAAGCCGCTGGCCGATCTTCTGGGCCCCGCCTTCGAGATCTACCGCGGTGGGCACCCCTGGCTGTCCGAGTTCGGTCTCTCCCCCAAGTCCGTGGTGCGCGACATGATCGAGAAGTCGATGACGTTCACGGAGCTGATCTCGCACTACGGTCTCTCCCGCTCGGAGGGGTCCGTCCTGCGGTACCTCGCCGACGCGTATCGCGCTCTGCGACAGACGGTTCCACCGGAGGCGCGCACCGAGGACGTCCAGGACATCACCGAATGGCTCGGCGAGACGGTGCGCCAGGTCGACTCCAGCCTTCTCGACGAGTGGGAGAACCTCACCGATCCGACGTTCGAGGAGGACGGCACACCCGTCGTCGCGTACGGAGCCGACACACCGAAACCCATCTCCGCGAACCCCCGAGCGTTCCGGATCATGGTGCGCAACGCCCTGTTCCGACGCGTCGAGCTGGCGTCCCGTCGGCGCTGGGACCTCCTCGAGGAGCTGGGCGACGAGGTCGACTGGCAGGACGAGCTCGAGCCCTACTTCGAGGAGTACGGCGAGATCGGCATGACGCCCGCCGCCCGCGGACCGCACCTGTTCTCGTTCGTCCAGACGCGTGAGGAGACCACTGCGCGTCAGGTTCTCGACGATCCGGACGGCGACCACGGCTGGTCGCTGGACGCGACGGTGGACGTCGAGGAGTCCGACGCCCTCGCCGAGATCGTGTTCGACGACATCACCGTCACCGCAGGCTGAGAGGAAGACCATGTCATTCGACGTCCATGTCGTGCGGGTGTTCACCGACGACCAGGGTCGGTGGGGCAACCCTCTCGGCATCGTCGACGCTGTGTCCGTTGCCCCGGTCGACCGCCAGTCCGTGGCGCACGACCTGCAGTACAGCGAGACGGTGTTCGTCGATGTTCCCGAGGGCCCTGTCGACTCCACCGCCCTCCGCATCCACACGCCCGCCGTCGAGTTGCCGTTCGCCGGGCACCCCACCGTGGGCACAGCAGCATGGCTGGCCGGCCGCGGCACTCCGGTGGAGACGTTGCTCGTCCCCGCGGGCGAAGTCGCCGTCCGAGTCGCCGGCGACACCACCTACGTCCGTGCACGGCCCGAGTGGGCACCACACTTCGAGTTCCGTCAGGTCGACAGCGCGGACGACGTTCTGGCCGTGGACCCCGCCGAGTTCACCACGGGCCATCACTACGTCTGGGCATGGGTGGACGAGGAGCACGGGGCGATCCGGTCACGCATGTTCGCCCCCGACATGGGCGTCCCCGAGGACGAAGCCACAGGCTCGGCCGCCGTCCGGGTCACCGAACTGCTCGGGCGCGATCTGAGCATCGTGCAGGGCCGAGGCTCGGTCCTGTCGACCACGCTCTCCGACGACGGATGGGTGGAGCTCGGTGGGCGCGTGGTGGCGGACACCTCGCGCACTCTCTAGTCCAGCACGACCGCGATCTCACGCCCCAGCTCGACGCCCTCCGCCAAGGGAAGGTGATCGCCGCTCCAGAACCGGCCGGGGTCGTACCAGTTCGCGCGGCGCCGCGGTGGCTTCAGGCCCACCTTGTCGAAAGGCTTCAGCGGCGTCGGTGACTCTCGCGGATCGAGTAGACCCATCGCCTCGTACGTCAGGGCAACCACCTCCGCGCAGTAGGCGGTCTCGAGTCGACGGTCGTCCTTGGCCGACACCGCTGGGAGCCGCCCCGCGAACCATCTACCCGCCAGCTTCGCGGTGGTCGGGAATGCGGTGCCGTCGAGTCGCGCGATGGTCCGCATCAGCTCGTCTTCATGTTCACGCGTGATCGGCGACTGCAGTTGCCGGAACCAGCATTTCTGGTCGTAGCGCTCGCCCCAGTGAGTGACGGCGTCGCGTAGGTCGTGCAGCTGCACGCCGCGCTGATGGCGCCCGGTCCACATGTCGGGCAGTGACTGGCCCAACTCGGCATGCCACATCAAGGGCGGCAGGTCGTCGAGGACCACGGCCATGCCCACGTGATTCACCGGGCTGTTCGTCAGCGTCTGGATCGCACGATCCGCCGCCGACCGGCCGCGGAAGATCCAGAGATCGCCTGTCCGCGTGGTCTCCACGGCGGTGGCGAGGTTGACTGAGGACACTCCGTCGACGCTCATCGACGCCGAGCCTAGTTCGTGGCGCTAGCCTTCATGAATGGCTGCACGATCCCGAAAGATCTCCGTGCGCGGTCTGCTGAAGGTCGCAGGTCTCGCCGGCGCCGTCGGCGTGGCAGCGTCCGGCGTCCTCGTCGCCCGCAACGAGCGTCAGCGTCGTCAGTACGAACCGGACGAGGTGCGCGAGCGGTTGCACCAGCGGCTGGCCGTGGCCACGTCCACGAAGCGCTAGCGTTCGATCGTCACCTCCTAACTGCTCGGAGTGGTGATCGAGCGCGCGAGCGCAGTCGCGGGAAACCGCTCGTCGCGCCGGTAGTCCCGCAGTCGGCGCGCGAGCGCCTCGGCAACCTGTCCGGGCGCGTCATCGCCCACCAGCAGTCGCAGCCTGTCGTCGCCCGGGCTGCGGACATGGTCGACGATCACGGCCGCAGCATCCGCAGGCGCCGTTCCGCCGCCCGTCCCCTCCCTCGGCCACGGCACGTCGGGGGTGCCGAACACCGCGGTCCGCAGATCGTCGTAGTCGGGAGACGGAGCGCTGAATCGCATGCTTAGAGTGCCCCACTGGGTGTCGACCGCGCCGAGCTCCGCGATGCTCACGCGAATCCCGAAGTCCTTCACCTCTGCTGCCATCGCCTCGCTAAAGGCTTCGAGCGCCCACTTCGACGCGGCGTACAGGCCCAGGGTGGGCATCGTGCCGACGGCTCCGACTGTCGAGATCTGCACGATGTGGCCGGACCGCCGAGGCCGCATGACCTCGACGGCCGCTTGACTGAGCCAGAGCGCACCGAAGAAGTTCGTGTCGACGATGTCGCGGGCCTCCTGCTCCGTCGTCTCCTCGATGGCACCCACCGCCCCGTGACCCGCGTTGTCGACCAGTACGTCGAGGCGGCCGAACTTCTCGACGACGGACGAGACGACCGCCCGCGCCGCGCCGCGATCGCGCACGTCCAGGTGATCGACGACGAGTCGCTCGTGAGCGGGAAGGTCTGCCTCGCCCCTCACGGTCGCGATCACGCTGTCCCCCACGTCGAGCACACGGTCCACGAGCGCGCGACCGAGCCCTCGACTCGCACCGGTGATCAGCCACACCCGGCCGCTCATGATCCGACACCCGCTCGACGGGTGTACTCGGCGATGACGACTCCGGAGTCGAACGCCCGCAGTCGGGTGCGCTCGAACGGCCGGTCAACGTATCGGGCACCGGCGAACAGGCGCACACCGTCTCCGAGAACAACCGGGTTGATCTTCAGGACGAGTCGGTCGATCCGGTCGACGAGGTCACCCGCCAGCGCTCCCCCACCCGCCAGCCAGATTCCGGCGCCGTCTTCCTCACGGAGCTCGCGGACGGTGGCGACGGGGTCCGCGGTGACCGTCACGTCCGGCGACACCGTCTGCCGGTGCCGAGAAGCCACGAACTGCCGCAGGTGCGGGTAGGGGCTGACGATCCCCACGTCCAGGGCCGCGGAGTATGTCGTCCACCCCATGATCACCGTGTCGAACAACATTCCGCTGGAACGGATTCCGAGAGCGCTCTGCACGTGACCGGGAAGTGTGTCCGCGAACTCGTCCACGAGCACGTCCATATGGTCGCCCTCGTCGAGGAACGCGCTCCAGGTGCCGTCGGGAGCCGCGATGAATCCGTCGAGACTCGTGGCGACGTAGTAGGTCAGTTCTCGCATGGTCGAACCCCTCTCGGTCGGCCCTTGCACGGTAGGTGCTCGACCAGCGAGCGCGCGACCCCATTTTCGTGGCTGCAGTCGGGGCGCGCCTGACGCCACATGATTGCGACACATTCTGCGGATCGGTGGACATCGTGACGATCGTGTGGCAAAAAGCGCACAGAGGGGTTGAGTAGCCGCCGATGCCGAGGTTCGATGCCCGGATGGCTGTCATGACACGGCGGTGACCGGGTGGCAGAGGACACGTACCGCGCGCGGCCCGGGTTTCGTACCGTCGAACGATGTGGCGACGACGCGTGCGCGGGCCTCTCGTACCCGAGGGAACGCTGGCCGCAGCAGCGGCGACGCAAGGGCTTGTTCTCGACACGTCTCAGCTCGAGGCCGCAACCCGTCTCGAAACCATGGCCGGCCAGGGGATCTACCTCTGGGGTCCGCCCGGTCGGGGCAAGAGCTGGCTGATGGACACCTTCCTCGCGGAGGCACGCACCAGCCGGACGACGAGGACACACTGTCACCGCTTCTTCACCGACCTGCACGCCGAGCTGAACCTGCGCGCTCACGACCTCGACGCCGCGCTCGATCACATGCTCGGTGATGCGGAACTGGTGTGCTTCGACGAGTTCCACGTCCATGACCCGGCGGACGGCATCTTCGTCGACCGACTGCTCGACGCGTTGTTCCGGCGGCCCGTCAGAGTGATCCTGACGTCGAACTACCCTCCGCGACGGCTGCTTCCAAACCCTCTGTTCCACAGCATGTTCGAGCCCACCATCCACCGCATCGAGCAGGCACTGGCGATCGTGCACGTCGACGGCCCGATCGACTATCGCACCCTGGACCTCGACACACCGCGCAGCGGGTTCGCCGCGGGACGGTGGATGACGGGGGACCGATTCTCCGATCGGCGAGAACCAGGTGACGGAGACGCGGCCTCACTCTCGATCGGGGTACGTACGGTCGTCGCTCGAGCTGTGCGTCCGGACCTGGTGTGGTTCACGTTCGACGCTCTGTGCGCGCGACCCACCGCACCGTCCGACTTCCTCGAGCTCGCGGACCGATTTCCACGGTGGGTCATCAGCGAGGTACCGGGACCCGACCGCCTCGGACGAGACGCCGCCCATCGGTTCGGCAGCCTCGTCGACGTGCTCTACGACGCGTCGATACGCACCGATTTTCTCGCGGAGGTTCCACTCGGACAGTTCCTCCTGAGCCGGCATCTTCCGGTCGATGCCGAACGTATGGCGAGCCGCCTGAGCCAGTTGCAGACGACCCCTTGAGCAGCCGTCCCGCGGATCGAATCGGTTCCCGCTGATGCTGCAGCATCCACCACTCCCGATGACGTCCGCGGGAACTACGGCGACTCCACCAACTCCGGCCCCGCGGGGAAGTCGAGCACGTATTCCTCGCCCACGTCCCCCACAGCATCGGACGCGGCGGTCGTCAGGACGATGCGGTGGTCGTCCAGAGATCGGATGCGCACCGTGCGCCCCTCGAACCGGAACCTGTTCATGAGGAACCGGAGGCCGCGGCGCTCCAACGCTTCTTCCGCATCGGGCCACTCCGACACCGCCGACAGGGGTCGACCCAGTCGATCGCTGGGGATCAGATTCGGAGTCGCCGTCTGCATGTCGATCCACCCGATCACCTCGCCGTCCTCGCGGGCGTGCGGGATCCAGTGATCGGGAACTGCCACGACGCTCAGCTCACCGTGGCGTCCAGCGCCCGCGCGGTGGCGGAGGCCATCTGTTCGACCTGCTCGTCGGTCATGACGAACGCCGGCGAGAACTGGATCGCGCCGTTTCCGGCCGCTCGCGCGGAGACACCTTCGCGGCGCAGAGTCTTGACGAACGGCATCGCGTAGGACGGATCGGCGAACTGCACCGCGGCGACGACACCCATCCCACTGCGGACCTCGCTGACCAGGTCGTGCGAGGCCAGGGGCGAGAGATGCCGGTGCAGCGTGGCTTCGAGGCGCGACGCGTGCGTCAGCAGGTCCTCGTTCTCGATGATGTCGAGGTTGGCCATGGCCGCGGCAGCGGCGCCGGCGTGACCGCCGTACGTGTAGCCGTGGCGCCACCAGGCGCCGCCCTCGTAGAACGGCTCGGCGACCCGCGGGGCGACGAAGACCGCACCCATCGGCACGTAGCCCGACGTCAGACCCTTCGCGGTGCACATCATGTCGGGCTCGAGGCCCAGCTTCGACGACGCGAACCACGCTCCGCCGATACGACCGAATCCGGTCACCACCTCGTCGGCCACGAACAGGATGTCGTGGTCGCGGCAGATCTGACGCACCTCGTGCAGGTAGCCCTCGGGCGGCAGGTAGACCCCGCCGGCACCGATGATCGGCTCGGCGAAGAACGCGGCGATGGTGTCCGCGCCCTCCTTCTCGATCAGTTCGAGCAGCGCCTTGCCCTCGTCCCACGCGACCGTCCGCGCGTCCGTCATCAGCTCGCCGTAGTTCTCCCGGTTCAGCGGGAGTCCGGACAGTGCGGTGCCGGCGACGTGCATGCCGTGGTACGCCTTCTGGCGGCCGACGACGACGGTCTTGCCGGGCTTGCCCATCTGGTGCCAGTAACGCCGGGCCAGCTTGGCAGCGGTGTCGATCGAGTCGGAGCCGCCCGAGGTGAAGAAGATCTTGCTGCCCGCGACGGGCGCGATCGCTGCGAGGCGGTCGGCGAGTTCCAGCGTCACGTCGGGAACGACGTCGCCGAACGTCGAGTAGTGCGCGAGCGTGGACAGCTGCCGCGCCACGGCGTCCGCGATGGCGGTGCGGCCGTGACCCACGTTCGTGAACCACAGACCCGCGGTGCCGTCGAGATACTCGGTGCCGGCCGTGTCCCAGATGCGCGCGCCCTCACCTCGGGCGACGACGAATCGGCCGCCGGACTCGACGGTGTGCATGTCGGCGAAGCCGTGCCAGAACGCGGAGGACGTGTGCTGGGGAGTGGTCACGAGAGGTCAGCCTAGGCCACTCGTGGCGTGCTTCCGCGACCGGCGGGACGCCGCCAGTTCGCCCACTCTGTCGACCGCCAGGGCGATGAGCAGGAACGCCACGACCAGGACGGCGAGCCCGATCGCGAGGGGGCCGTACCCCCGCTCCCGCGGGTCCAGGAACGGATACGGGTACCAGTCGACGATGGGCCCGCGGATCAGGCTGTAGACCCCGTAGACCACGGGAAAGACCAACCACAGCACCGGCCCGCTCTCCGCGCTGCGACGACGTGGTGGCGCCAGGATCCAGTCGAGAACGATGAGGACGGGCACGATGCGGTGCAGCACCGAGTTGGTCCACGCGTCCTGGATCTGCACGTCGACGTTCGACAGCAACACCGCGTACACGATCCCGGTGATCACCATGTAGGTCGTGGCCGCCCCGCGAAGCCTGTCGAAGGTCTCGGAGCGGGGATCGACGACCCCGCCGATCACGAAGACCACGACGGCCAGCACGTTGCTCAGCACGGTGAAGTAGCTGAAGAAGTTGGCTAGCGAGAATCCGGCGACGTCCGCGGACCGGACGGGGATCCAGATCAGGGCGGCCAGCCCGAGCAGCGCGGCGACGACTCGGAGAACGCGCAGCGCGACAGGGGTGGCGACGCGATCGTCCGGCGGAGTCATGGAGCGATCCTCACACGAGCGCGGTCCTCGGCGGCGAGCAACGAAGCACTAGATCGCGACGCGATGCTCCCTGTCGCCCTGCCATGCGTCCACCGCGTCGGATACCGGCAGTCCCAGTGCCGCACAGATCTGCAGCACGGTCCCGAAGCTGGGGCTCGCGATCCGACCCACCTCGATCTTGCGGAGCGTCTCGGGTGAGATCCGGGCGTCACGGGCGACGATCTCGGGGTCTCGTCCCGCTCGTGCGGCGCGCAGGACGGCGCCGAGGCGACGACCGGCCTCGACCTGCTCGGGACTCAGGGGAATGCGGACCACGAGGTCAGCATAGCGGTATTCCTGTACCGGTCTGCTACCGTTCGTTGGTATTGAAATACCGACAGGAAGCGGTGGACGGATGATCGAGCTCAAGGGCCCTGCCGAGATCGACAAGATGGCGGTGACCGGCGCGTTCGTGGCCGAGACACTGACGACGCTGTCGGAGCAGGCGCAGCCCGGCGTGAACCTGATGGATCTCGAGCATCACTGCCGCGACCTCGTCGCCACCCGCGGCGCGGTGTCCTGCTACTGGGACTACGCCCCCGAGTTCGGCAGCGGGCCGTTCCGCAACGTCATCTGCCTGTCGGTCAACGACCGTGTACTGCATGGCCTCCCGTTCGACCACACGCTCGCCGCAGGGGACGTCCTCAGCCTGGACTTCGCTGTCTCCATCGACGGATGGGTCGCCGACTCGGCGCTGACCGTCGTCGTCGGCGACAACCCTGATCCCGCAGACGTCGAACTGATCGAGAGCACCCGGCGCGCACTGGATGCCGGCATCGCCGCGGCCGTCGTCGGTGGGCGACTCGGGGACATCTCGGCGGCGATCGAGAACGTCGCCCGGGAGACCGGAAAGCAGGTCAACACAGATTTCGGTGGTCACGGCCTGGGCCGGACGATGCACGAGGACCCGCACGTGGCCAACGCCGGCCGTGCGGGATCGGGATTGACACTCCGGGCCGGCATGACACTCGCGTTGGAACCCTGGTGGTCCCGCGGGACGGCGAAGCTCGTCATGGACCCGGACGGATGGACCCTCCGGTCGGCCGACGGATCCATGACCGCCCATTCCGAGCACACCATCGCGATCACGGACGACGGGCCACGCATCCTGACACCGCGGTGACGGATAAACTGGCGTGAGCCATGTCGACATCTGCTCCCCCGTCCTCCGGACCCACCCGCCGCGACCTCACGGCCCGCCTGTCCGACCTCACCTTCCGTGACGCGCACAGGCTGCGCCGTCGGCTCGACCGCAGCCGCAAGCCCGCCGAACTCGAATCGATCGCTGCCGACATCGGCCGCGCCGAAGCCACGATCGCGGCTCGTCGAGCCTCCGTTCCCACGATCACGTACCCCGAGGCACTGCCGGTGTCCGCCCGCAAGGACGACATCGCAGCCGCCATCGCGGAGAACCAGGTCGTCATCGTCGCGGGCGAGACCGGCTCGGGCAAGACGACACAGATTCCGAAGATCTGCCTCGAGCTCGGTCGCGGCGTCCAGGGCGTCATCGGACACACACAGCCCCGGCGACTGGCCGCCAGGACGGTCGCGGAACGTATCGCCGACGAACTCGGGCAGGAGATCGGCGACGCCGTCGGTTACACGGTGCGCTTCACCGACCACTCCAGCGACAACACCCTCGTCAAGCTGATGACGGACGGCATCCTGCTCGCCGAGATCCAGCGGGATCGGCTGCTGCGTCGGTACGACACGATCATCATCGACGAGGCGCACGAGCGCAGCCTCAACATCGACTTCATCCTGGGATATCTCGCCCGGTTGCTCCCCCAGCGTCCCGATCTGAAGGTCATCGTCACCTCGGCCACCATCGACCCTGGCCGCTTCGCGCACCACTTCGCGGTGAACGGCGTCGACGCGCCGATCGTCGAGGTGTCGGGCCGGACGTTCCCCGTCGAGGTCCGGTATCGGCCGCTCACTGTCGAGAACGGCGAGCAGACCATCGAACTCGACCCGGTCGACGCCACGTGCGACGCCGTCGAGGAACTGCTCACCGAACCGGAGGGCGATGTCCTCGTGTTCCTGTCGGGCGAGCGCGAGATCCGCGACACCGCCGATGCTCTGAAGGACCGCCGACTGCGCAACGTCGAGATTCTTCCGCTCTACGCCCGGCTGTCGGCAGCCGAGCAGCACCGCGTCTTCACCGGCCACACCGGTCGACGAGTCGTGTTGTCCACCAACGTCGCCGAGACGTCGCTCACCGTGCCCGGCATCCGGTACGTCGTCGACCCCGGAACCGCGCGCATCTCGCGGTACTCGCTGCGCACCAAGGTGCAGCGTCTGCCGATCGAACCCATCTCGCAGGCGTCGGCCCGCCAGCGTGCCGGCCGGTGCGGTCGCGTCGCGGACGGCATCTGCATCCGGCTGTACTCGGAGGAGGACTTCGAGGCCCGCCCCGAGTACACGGATCCCGAGATCCTGCGCACGAACCTCGCATCGGTGATCCTGCAGATGGCCTCGCTGGGACTGGGCCGAATCGACGCGTTCCCGTTCGTCGAGGCACCGGACCCGCGCAGCATCCGTGACGGCCTGGGCCTGCTCGACGAACTCGGGGCGCTCGGGTCGCAGGGCGAGGACGGGCCCGTCCTCACCTCGCTCGGCAAGGAGCTCGCCGGCCTCCCGGTCGACCCGCGCATGGCGCGCATGCTGGTCGAGGCCAACCGCAACGGATGCCTGCGGGAAGTTCTCGTCATCGTATCGGCGCTCTCGATCCAGGACGTGCGCGAGCGGCCCGCGGAGCATCAGCAGGCCGCCGACGAGATGCACAAGCGTTTCGTGGTGGAAGGTTCGGACTTTCTCGCACTGTGGCAACTGTGGACGTATCTGGGAGACCAGCGCCGAGAGCTGTCCTCGAACCAGTTCCGACGCATGTGCCGATCGGAATTCCTGCATTACCTGCGCATCCGCGAATGGCAGGACCTGCACGGTCAGCTGCGCCAGATCACGCGCGGCCTGGGCTGGACCATGCCTGACGCGGGCGACTCCTCGGAGCCGAACCATGCCGTGATCCACCAGGCACTGCTGCCGGGTCTGTTGTCGCACATCGGTCTTCGTGAGGGCGACAAGAAGGATTTCCTCGGAGCACGTGGGTCGACCTTCGCCGTCTTCCCCGGTTCGAGCCTGTTCCGCAAGCCGCCGCGCTGGATCATGGCGGCCGAACTCGTGGAGACCAGCAGACTCTGGGCCCGGATGGGTGCGCGCATCGAACCCGAATGGGCCGAGAAGCTGGCCCCGCACCTGATCAAACGCCAGTACTCGGAGCCGCACTGGTCGACGAAGCGCGAAGTGGCGATGGCCTACGAACGCGTCACGCTGTACGGCATTCCTCTCGCCGCCAGTCGGCCCGTCACCTTCAGCGGTATCGATGCCGAGGTGTCTCGCGACTTGTTCATCCGCCACGCTCTCGTACAGGGCGAGTGGCGGACGCACCACCGCTTCTTCCACGCGAACCAGGAGATGCGCAGCGACGCCGAGGAACTGGAGTCGCGCGCCCGCCGACGCGACATCGTCGTCGACGACGACACCCTCTTCGCCTTCTACGACGAGCGTGTACCTGCGACCGTGGTGTCGGCCCGTCACTTCGACCGGTGGTGGAAGAAGGCGTCCCGCACGACGCCGGACCTGCTCGACTTCGACCGCGCCACCGTCGTCAACCCGGACGCCGCCGCGGTCGTCGAGGGCGACTACCCCGACGCCTGGCGTCAGGGCGAGGCGCAGTTCCCCCTGACCTACCAGTTCGAGCCGGGCAAGGAGGACGACGGCGTCACCATCACCATTCCCATCGCCCTCCTCCCCCGCGTCGCCGACGTCGGATTCGATTGGCTCGTCCCCGGCATGCGCGTCGAGTTGGTGACGGCCCTGATCAAGACTCTTCCGAAGGAGTTGCGCCGCAACGTCGTCCCAGCGCCCGACCACGCGGTGGCCGCCGTCGCGGCGATGCGACCGAGGACGGAACCACTACTGGTCGCACTGTCGTGTGAACTCACCCGCATGGGCGCCGTGCCGATCGCACCGTCGGATTTCGACCCGTCCGCGCTGCCCCGCCACCTGAAGATGACGTTCGTGGTGGTCGACGATCGCGGCCGTCGACTGGACAAGGACACGTCCCTCTCCGCCTTGCGCACCCGACTCGGTGCCGCCGCGGCCGCTGCGGTCGGCGTCGCCGCCAAGGACTCGGAGAAGGCCCCGGTGACACGGTGGACGTCCGAGACCATCGGCACACTCGAGCCCACCGTCACCCGAACGGTCAACTCGCAGAAGGTGACCGGGTATCCCGCCCTGGTTCCCGAGAAGGGCGGGGTCGCCGTTCGTGTCCTGGGCACCGCCGCCGAGCAGCGAGCAGCGATGCGCGAGGGCACCCGACGCCTCCTGCTCGACGCCATCCCATTGTCGACGAAGAACCTGCTCACCGGACGCTCCCCGGCTCAGCGGCTCGCGCTGGGGCAGAATCCGCACGGAAGCATCGAAGCGTTCGTCGAGGACTGCCGCACCCTCGCGGCCGACGAGCTCATGATGAAGCACGGCGGCCCGGTGTCCACGCCCGAGGCGTATGCAGTGCTGGAGAAGGCGGTCCGGGGCGAGCTCGCCGGCCGGACGGCCGCGGTGCTCCGGGTGGCGGAACCATCTCTCGGTGCCGCGACGAGGGTCCGCCTCGCACTCGACGACGCGACGGGTGATGCCGCGGACGACGTGCGCCAGCAGCTCGACGGGCTGATCTTCCCCGGATACGTCTTCGAGACCGGCGAAGCGCACCTGCCACATCTTCCGCGCTACCTCGAGGCGGCCGAGCGCCGACTTCGCGCATTCCCGTCCAGCGCTCGCCGCGACGCGGCGGGGATGGACGTGCTGGACCGCGTCTATGCGGACTACGACGCCCTGCTCGGGTCGGTACCGGACTCGGTGGGCCGCAGCGATGCCGTGCGGGAGATCGCCTGGATGATCGAGGAGTTGAGGGTCAACCTGTTCGCTCAGACCCTGGGAACGCTGTACCCGGTGAGCGAGAAGCGGGTGCGCAAGGCCATCGACGACGTCCGACGTGCGGTGCGGCGCTGACTCACCGCTGAGCGGCGGGCTCCGCGTCCCGGGCGGGGGCGGCATCATGCTCGGCGCGGTGGCGACGAAGGTCCTCGATCTCGCGCTCGAAGTCGTCCGCACTGCTGAACGAGCGGTAGACGGAGGCGAATCGGAGGTAGGCCACCTCGTCGAGATCGCGCAGTGGCCCGAGGATGGCGAGCCCTACCTCGTTGCTGGGGATCTCGGCCGACCCGGAAGCCCGCACCGTGTCCTCGACCTGCTGGGCGAGGAGGACGAGCGCGTCGTTGTCGACCTGGCGGCCCTGGCAGGCCCGACGGACTCCCTTGACCACCTTCTCGCGACTGAACGGCTCACTCACGCCACTGCGTTTCACGACGGAGAGCACTGCTGTCTCCACCGTGGTGAAGCGTCGACCGCACTCGGGGCAGGAACGACGCCGCCGGATCGCCTGGCCCTCTTCCGCTTCACGCGAATCGACGACGCGCGAGTCGGGGTGACGGCAGAACGGGCAGTGCATCGGACAGAGACCCCTCGATGGCTCAGGCATTTCCCGAGCGCCACGGCGGCTCTCGGTGTGTCCAGCGTACCGGGACGGCCTTCCGCGGCCCCGGGGGCGTGTCCGGCCGGTGTCAGCGTCCGGAGACGACGCCCATCTCCACCTGCTCCGAGATGGACGGCTGTGCCGGAACGTCGGCGGAGCGCATGTTCGCCAACCCCACCAGCCCCAGAACGGACACTGCTGTGATCAGCGCCACAGCGATGGGCGTCGCGAATCCGTGTCCCCGACGAGTGCGGTGTTCGACCTGCGAGACACCGTTCGAGCGGCGACGGTAGTCGACAGTGCCGCCGTCGGGGCGGCGGGAGTCGCGCGGAGCGGGGCTGCGGCGGACCGTGGTGCGCTCGCGCACGTCGGTCGTCGTGGACCCGGCCGCGCGGTCGGCCACACCCCAGTAGGAATCGTCGTCGCAGGTCCAGCGCGTGCGGACGGGTGCATGCATGTCGATGGAACGTGCGGTGCCGACAGTCAGCAGGTCACTTCGAGTCATTGCAACCACTCCTTGTGGATAGCCGGTGGCCGTCCGCGTCGCCGATGCACCGAGGTGTTCGAACAACACATTCGCCCACGCGTTCGAATGAACGCATGTTCGATGTATAGCAGTCCGGTCCGACAAAGTGCATCGAACACGCGACACGCTTCGAACAGGTGTTTGATCCGAGTCCCGTTTCGGTTTAGGTTCGACACACGCACAACGGACGTGACACCAGCACCACCTGCCCCACGTCCACTGCTACCGATGGAGGTATCTCGATGAAGGACGACAGCTCATCCGGCACGGTCGGCGGGCGCGCGTCAGCGACCGGCTCGGCCACGACCGCCGACACCGAGTCCGGTCTCACCGAACGTCAGCGGCGAGTGCTCGAGGTGATCCGTGCGTCGGTCGTCGAACGCGGCTATCCGCCGAGCATCCGGGAGATCGGTGATTCCGTCGGATTGACGTCCACCTCGTCGGTCGCGCATCAACTGCGCACCCTCGAACGCAAGGGGTTCCTGCGCCGCGACCCCAACCGTCCCCGCGCCGTCGACGTGCGTCTGCCGGGCGAGAACGGGCGCCCCGAAGAGGTCTCTGCCGTCGCGCAGGACGATCTCGTCGCCGCGGACACCACGAATCACCTCGACAGCGCGGACACACCGTCGTCGGACGACGATCGCCTGCCCGCACCGACCTTCGTCCCCGTCCTGGGACGTATCGCCGCGGGTGGTCCGATTCTCGCGGAGCAGGCCGTCGAGGACGTGTTCCCGCTTCCGCGCGAGCTCGTCGGGTCCGGCTCGCTGTTCCTTCTCCGCGTCGTCGGTGAGTCGATGATCGACGCCGCCATCTGCGACGGTGACTGGGTGGTCGTGCGTCAGCAGAACGTGGCCGACAACGGGGACATCGTCGCCGCCATGATCGACGGAGAGGCCACCGTCAAGACGTTCAAGCGGACTGGTGGGGACGTCTGGCTGCTCCCCCACAACGACCTGTTCGAGCCCATTCCCGGGAACGACGCCGTGGTGCTGGGCAAGGTCGTCACCGTGATGCGCAAGCTCTGATTCCGGACACACGAACGCCGGCGCTGGATGTCCAGCGCCGGCGTCGTCGTGTTCGAGGTTCCTACAGGTCCAGACCGCGACCGATGATCTCCTTCATGATCTCCGTCGTGCCGCCGTAGATGGTCTGCACGCGGGAGTCCATGTACGCCTTGGCGATCGGGTACTCCTTCATGTAGCCGTAGCCACCGTGCAGCTGCAGGCACCGGTCGATGAGCTTGACCTGGTTCTCGGTGGTCCACCACTTCGCCATGGCGGCTTCCTGGACCGACAGCTCGTTCGCGTTGAGCTGCTCGATGTACTTGTCCACCATGATGCGGACGGCAGTCGTCTCGGTCGCGCACTCCGCCAGCACGAATCGCGTGTTCTGGAACTTGCCGATCGGCTTGCCGAACGCCTTGCGGTCCTTGCAGTACTGGATCGTCATCGCGAGCGCGGACTCCATCGCGGCAGCCGCGACGACGGCGATCGACAGGCGCTCCTGCGGCAGGTTCTGCATCAGGTAGATGAAGCCCATACCCTCCTGACCGAGCATGTTGGCGGCGGGGATGCGGACGTCGGTGAAGCTGAGCTCCGCGGTGTCCTGCGCCTTCATACCGATCTTGTCGAGGTTGCGGCCGCGCTCGAAGCCCGGCATGTCGCGCTCGACGACGAACAGGCTGAAGCCCTGCGCGCCCTTCTCCGGATCGGTGCACGCCACCACGATGACGATGTCGGCGTTGATGCCGTTGGTGATGAACGTCTTGGAGCCGTTGAGCACCCAGTCGTCACCGTCACGGACGGCCTTGGTCTTGATGCCCTGCAGGTCACTGCCCGTGCCCGGCTCGGTCATCGCGATCGCGGTGATCAGCTCACCGGAGCAAAAGCCGGGCAGCCAGCGCTGCTTCTGCTCGTCGTTCGTCAGCTCGATGAGGTACGGAGCGACGACGTCGTTGTGCAGCGTGAACCCGATGCCGCTGTACCCACCGGCCGTGGTCTCCTCGGTGACGATGGCGTTGTAGCGGAAGTCCTTGACTCCGCCGCCGCCGAACTCCTCCGGCACTGCCATGCCCAGGAAGCCCTGCTTACCGGCCTCGACCCAGACACCTCTGTCGACGATGTTCTGCGTCTCCCACTCCGCGTGATGCGGCGCGACGTGCTGCTCGAGAAACTTCTTGTACGAGCTGCGGAACAGGTCGTGCTCGGGCTCGAACAACGTGCGCTTCATGGTTCTCCTCGTTAGGCGTACGGCGGATCTGTCTCGAGCCTAGAACCAGGTACGAGCGGGGTCGATGACCAGTGCGAGCACGTTCGGTGACCTCGGCGTCAGCCGATATCGCCTGGCCCGTCCGCAATCGGCTCCGTAACCTCTGCGCGATGCCTTCTCACTTCCATGTCTCGTCGTCACGTAACCGCGACTCAATCTCGCGGTTCGGGCTGGACTGGCAGCGCATGGGTGCGGCACGGGGCATCGCAGGCAGCAATGAGCCCGAGCAGCAGGGATGCTTTCTGGCGCGAGACGAGTGGGAGTGTGACTGGTTCGTCCGGATGAACAACACCGGCGGGCCGGTCGATGTCTGGGAAGTGGCAGGTATCCGTTCCTCCGATCTCGTCGAGTCGCCTCACCACTACTTCTACTACCCCGGCGTGATTCCGCCCGCGCGGCTCACACGGCGTCACTGACTCGAATCCGGTGTGCTGAGCCGCGGTATCCGCGGCTCAGCGCACCCAGCCGCCTCACGGCCCGAGCACCCACCGGTGCCCGACGCGCTCGGCCACCACACCGCCGCCGGTCGCGGACGCGAGGACACCGTCGAGCCGGTCGCCGTCACCGATCACCCGGAGCCGCACGTCGGATCCGTAGGCGACGTCGTCGACGGCGAATCCGTGCACTCGCAGGACGCCCTCCACCCGACCGGCATCAGCATGGGACAAGTCCATCTCGAGGACGTCGACTCGCGCGAGCTCGCCGACCTCCGCGCGGTCGAGCGCCGCACTCACCGCGCCCGAATACGCGCGAACCAGGCCACCGGCGCCGAGCTTGACGCCCCCGAACCACCGACTGACGACGGCCACCACATCGACCAGGTCGCGGCCGGTCAGCACGCCGAGCATCGGAACACCTGCCGTACCGCCAGGTTCGCCGTCGTCCGATGCGCGCTGACGGCGGTGCTCCTGATCTGCGCCGACGACGAAAGCCCAACAGTGGTGGCCCGCATCGGGAAACTCTGCCGACACCGCAGCGACCACGTCGAGCGCCTCGGACTCGGTGTGGACGGTGACCACGCGGGCGAGGAACCGGCTCCGCTCGATCACCGTTTCCGCATCGACGTGTCGGGTCGAGACGAGGGCATGCGGCACGGAACCAGCCTAGATCCGGTGCAGAAATCGTCGGTGAGCGACGAAATCTGCACCGGATCGCGTGACCCGGCGGTTGTGCCGAGCCTGCAGGACGAGGGGCGGCAGAACCCAGGCGACGATTGCCAGAGTCACCCACCAGTACTGACCCGGCACGCCGTTCAGAGCGAAGCCGACGACCACCACCGCCGAACCACTGGCACTCCGCAGCAGGTCGACGTCACGGCGACGCACCGCGGGGCCGCGCAACCAGGAGATGCGCTGGTCGCCGCTCTCGCGCACGGTCCGCATCGTCGACGCAACGGCGAGAACCACAGCAACGATCAGGGCAACAGCCGCAACGGCCGCACGAGCAACAGAGTTCGGCAGCGCGAAGGTCGCCACGACGATTGCAACCCAGACGACGCCGATCAGCGGAACCTTCCACGCCGGCGTCGACGGCCACTCGTCCGGCGCGAGGCGCACGGGTCGCATCGGGTCGAGGTGTGGGTGGCTCACCGCTTCAGCGTGGCACAGACCGCTCAGTCTCGTCGCCGCTCCGACAGCGCGCGCAGCACCGGGTACGCGACCAGGATGCCGACCGAGCCCCACACGATGCCGCCGAGTTCGACGGATCCGATGGTCAGCGTCAAGTCACCGACACCGGCGACGAGGGCGGCCGCCGCGACCATCAGGTTGAGCGGCTTGGTGAAGTCGATCCCCGCTTCCTGCCAGATCCGCACGCCGAGAAGGCCGATGAGACCGTAGAGCACGAGCGTCGCGCCGCCGATCACACCGCTCGGGACCGTGAAGATCAGAGCGCCGAACTTCGGGGAGAACGAGAGCACCAGCGCCGTGGCGGCGGCGACCCAGTAGGCAGCGGTGGAGTACACGCGGGTGGCGGCCATGACGCCGATGTTCTCCGCGTAGGTCGTGGTGCCCGAACCACCACCGGCACCGGCGAGGACGGTCGCCGCGCCGTCCGCCATGAGGGCGTCACCGGCGACGTCGTCGAGGGACCGACCCGTCATCGCCGCGACCGCCTTCACGTGACCGACGTTCTCGGCGACGAGCACCACGACGACGGGCAGTGCGACGAGCACGACGGACAGCTGGAACGAAGGGCCCGTGAACTCGGGCAGTCCGATCCACGACGCGCTACCGAGTGCGTCGACGCGTGCGGGATCGAGAGCACCGGTGACGGCAGCGAACACCCATCCCACGACGACGCCGACGAGGATGCCGAGGCGGCCGATCAGCCCCGGCACCGCGACGGTGACCAGCAGGACCGCCACGAGAGTCACGGTCGCGACGAGCGGCTGAGCTTCGTACGAGGTCGCGGCGGTGGACGCGAGGTTCAGGCCGATGAGCGCCACGATCGCGCCGGTCACGAGCGGCGGCATGACGGCGTCGAGGACGCGGCTCCCTGCCAGCCGGACGAGCAGGCCGACCAGGAACAACACCACGCCCACCACGAGCACCGCGCCGAGCTGCGCAGCGGGACCGTCGCCCGCCGTCGCCGCCAAGGGTGCGATGAAGGCGAAGGACGAGCCCAGGTAGCTCGGGATCCGGCCGCGCGTGGCCAACAGGAAGATCGCGGTACCCAGACCGGAGAAGAACAGCGTCGTCGTGACCGGGAACCCGGTGATGGTCGGCACCAGCAGAGTGGCGCCGAACATCGCGACGACATGCTGCATCCCGATCCCGATCGTGCGCGGCCACGAGAGCCGTTCGTCCGGAGCGACGACCGCGTCGGGCGCCACGGTGCGACCGTCACCGTGGACGGACCAGCGAGGGAAGAACTGCCTGGATCGAGTTGTCGTCACGGCGGAAATGATGTCATGCGGGAAGGCCGGAGGCCGGTCGGCAGGTCACCGGGAAGGCCGGAGGGCGGCCGGAGGGCGGGAGCGCATCACCCGAGCAGGCCGGCGGCCACCTCGCGTGCTTCGGCCGGGCTGGAGGTGGACAGCACGGCCTCGGCCGCGGCCCTGCACTGCTCGAGCGTCACGGTGCCGAGCTTCGCGCCGACACCGGCCACGGCGGCCGACGCGGCCGAGAGGGACGTGACGCCGAAGCCGACGAGGACACAGGCCAACAACGGGTCCGCGGCGGCCTCTCCGCAGACTCCGACAGGCTTGTTCACCGCTGCGCCGGCCTTCGCCGCGTGGGCGACGAGCGTCAGGACGGCGGGCTGCCACGGATCGGTCAGTGCGGCCAGGTCGGCGGACATGCGGTCGGCCGCCATCGTGTACTGCGCGAGGTCGTTGGTTCCGATGGACAGGAAGTCGACGTGATCGAGGATCCGGTCCGCGAGCAGCGCCGCGGCGGGCACCTCGATCATGACGCCGGGGGTGAGCCCGCGTTCCCGCACGTCGGCGGCGAAGGCCTGCGCCTCGGCGGACGTGGCGATCATCGGGGCCATCACCCACGGGGACGACTCGGTCGAGGCCGCCGCGGCCGCGATGGCGTCGAGCTGGCGGTGCAGGATGCCGCGATTGCCCTCGGCGATACGGATGCCGCGCACTCCGAGGGCCGGGTTGGCCTCGTCGGCGTGGTTCGCGAAGCGCAGCGGCTTGTCCGAGCCGGCGTCGAGCGTGCGGACGACCACCTTGGTGCCCTCGAACGCGGTGAGCACCTCGGCGTAGATCGAGGCCTGCTCGTCGACGGTGGGCTCGACGTCGCGGTCGAGGAAGCTGAGTTCGGTGCGGAAGAGTCCGACGCCGTCGGCTGCGGTCGACCGGGCTGCGCGAGCGCCGGCGCCGTCCTGCACGTTCGCGAGGATGTCGACACGGTGACCGTCGGACGTCCGGCCCGGCCCGCTCCAGTCGGCGACCTCGGCGAGGTGGGTGGCCGATTCCTCGACCGCGGAGCGTGCCGTGGACGGATCGGGCTCGATCTCGATGCGGCCGGTGGTGCCGTCCACCATGACGAGCGTCCCGGCGGGGACGTCGTCGAGGCCCGTCGCCGCGACGATGCACGGGATGCCGAGCTGACGGGCGATGATCGCGGTGTGGCTGGTGGGTCCACCGAGCGAGGTCGCGAGGCCGACGACCAGCGTGGCGTCGAGTCCCGCGGTGTCGGCGGGTGCGAGGTCCTCCGCCAGGAGAACCGAGGGCTCCGACGGGGTGGGCACGCCGGGCTCCGGGAGATCGGACAGCTCGGCGATCACGCGGTCGCAGATGTCCATGAGGTCGGTGATGCGCTCGGCCATGCGTCCGCCGAGCTTGGCGAACATGGCGACGAACTGGTCCGTCGCGGTGACGGCGGCGTACGCGGCGTCGGAACCCTTGCCGATGGCCTTGACGCCGGCGCCGATCCACCCGCGGTCCTCGGCCATCGCGGCGTTGGCGGCGAGCACCTCGGACGCGGAGCCGGTTGCCAATGCGGCACGGGCATGCAGACGTCGACCGACCTCGGCCGCCGCGGCGCGGAAGCGCTCCTTCTCTGCATCTCGCGCGTCCTCGGCGATCTCGACGGCTGTGTCGGGACGTGAGGGGCGCGGCGCCGGGCGGATCGCGGGGCCGTAGCCGACGCCGGGCACCACCGGCGTGCCCTGCACCGCGTGGGCCGTCGGCTGTGCCTCGTTCGCGGTGAGCGATCCCGTCATCTGCTTCCTCCTGCTGCGCGGTGGTGCGGGGGCATCTCGCCTACCCGCTGTGCATCGCGTCTCCCGCGATGGCTCTTGTGACTCAGATTACTCGAACCTCTTGACATGTCAACAGAGACGGGCGTAAAACAACATAAACCAACAGTGAAACAACGGATCGGACGGAGGGGCGGTGAACACGATGTACGCGGAAGAGCGGCAGAACGCCATCGCCGGCCTCATCGGACAGCGCGGTCGCGTCTCCGTCGCCGACCTGGCCGACACGTTCGGTGTCACCACCGAGACCGTGCGCCGTGACCTGGCCTCGCTCGACCGTATGGGCGTCGTGCGCCGAGTCCACGGTGGCGCAGTGCCCGCCACGTCGGTCACCGCGGTGGAGCCAGGGATGGCCGAGCGCGAACACACCCGCGCGAAGGAGAAGGACCGCATCGCCGCTGCCGCCCTCGCCTACCTGCCTGCACCCGGCGGATCCATCGCGCTCGATGCCGGCACCACCACCGGTCGCCTCGCCGCGCTGATCCCCGTCGAGTCGGATCTGACGGTGGTGACCAACTCGCTTCCCATCGCGACGCGTCTCGCCGCGGTTCCGTCCCTCGATCTCCACCTGCTCGGTGGCCGCGTCCGCGGTGTCACGCAGGCGACCGTCGGCGAGGACACCCTGCGAGTGCTCGGGACCGTGCGTGTCGACGTGACGTTCATGGGCACCAACGCGATCAGCGTCGGCCACGGTCTCTCGACTCCCGACACCGACGAGGCCGCCGTCAAGCGCGCGATGGTGAGCGCGGCGGACCGCGTGATCGTCGTCGCGGACTCGGCCAAGATCGGCCTGCAGTTCTTCATGTCCTTCGCCGCACTCGACTGTGTGGACGTCCTCGTCACCGACGACGGCATCACCGACACCGACTGCACCCGTCTGCAGCAACACGGATTGGAGGTGGTGGTCGCATGATCCTCACCCTGACGGCCAACCCCAGCATGGATCGCACGGTCTCCCTCGACGTGCCGTTGGTGCGCGGATCGGTGCATCGCAGCGCACTGACCACGACGGAGCCCGGCGGCAAGGGGGTCAACGTCGCACGCGTCGTCACCTCCGCCGGTCGGACCGCCACCGCGGTACTCCCGTGCAGCGGTTCCGATCCGCTGCTCAGCGCGCTCGGCACCCTCGGAGTCCGGTACCACGCCGTACCCACGTCGGGTGTCGCGCGCACGAACCTGACCATCAGCGAGTCCGACGGCACGACGACCAAGATCAACGAGCCCGGGGCCGGACTCGCGCCCGAGACGGTCGACGCCCTGATGGCGTCCGTCCTGGAACTCGCGCAGCGCGCCGACTGGGTCGTCCTGTCCGGATCGATCCCGCCCGGAATCGACGCCACCTGGTACGGCCGCCTCGTCACCGCGCTGCACGAGGTGTCGGCCAAGGTCGCGGTGGACACCTCCGACGATCCGCTCTCGGCACTCGCCGCCGGCTTCCCGGCGACGGCACCCGATCTGATCAAGCCGAACGCGGAAGAACTCGCGCACCTCACCGGCCACGACGGCGCCATGCTCGAAGCCAGTGCCGCACAGGGTGACCCGTATCCCACGGTCGAGGCCGCGCGCATTCTCGTCGACCGCGGAGTGGCTGCCGTCCTGGCGACACTCGGTGGGTCCGGGGCCGTCCTGGTCACCGCGACAGGGTCGTGGTTCGCCACCCCTCCCCCGATCACCCCGCGAAGCACCGTCGGCGCGGGCGACTCGTCGTTGGCCGGATACATCCTGGCCGATCTCGACGGCGAGGACGGTGCCGGTCGACTCGCCCGGGCCGTCGCCTACGGATCCGCAGCCGCCGCCCTACCGGGCACCCGGTTGCCGACGCCGTCCGACGTCGACGTCACTGCCGTCCCCGTCCACACCCTCGACTCGTCACCCGCCGTACCCCAGTCCTGAAAACCCCAGTCCTGATCCCCCAGCTCCACTCCACTCCCAGAGGAAACGACATGTCCAGTCCCACCACGGCTCACGATGCCAAGCCCGGCATCATCGCCGAGGACCTCATCCTGCTCGACGCCGATCTCGGCTCGACGAAGGACGATGTCATCGCCCGCCTCGCTCGCGTCCTCACCGACGCGGGCCGTGCATCGGATGCCGACGCCCTGCGCGACGCCGCGATGGCTCGTGAGGCGCAGTCGGCCACCGGCCTGCCCGGCGGCATCGCGATTCCACACTGCCGCTCCGCCGCGGTCACGACGGCATCGCTCGGATTCGCTCGCCTGAACCCGAAGGTCGAGTTCGGCGCACCCGACGGCGACGCGGACCTGGTCTTCCTCATCGCCGCACCGGAGGGCGCCGGCGCGGAGCACATGAAGCTGCTGTCCTCGCTCGCACGCGCGCTGGTCAAGCCCGCATTCGTGACGTCGCTGCGCGAGGCGGCCACCCCCGCCGACGTCGTCGCACTGGTCGAGGGCGTTCTGGCCCCCAAGCCTCCGAAGGCTGCGACTCCCGTCACGACCACGAAGACCGCTCCTCCCGCTCCGACCGCCACGGCGGACGCTGCCAAGCACATCGTCGCCATCACCGCGTGCCCCACCGGCATCGCCCACACCTACATGGCCGCCGACTCCCTCAAGGACGCCGGCGACCGTGCGGGCGTCACCGTGCACGTCGAGACGCAGGGCTCGAGCGGCTCCACGGCACTGGACCCGGCGCTCATCGCGTCGGCCGAGGCCGTCATCTTCGCGACCGACGTGGGCGTCAAGGGCCGCGAGCGCTTCGCGGGCAAGCCCGTCATCGAGTCCGGCGTCAAGCGCGCGATCAACGAGCCCGACAAGATGGTTGCCGAGGCTCTGCGGGCCGGCGGTGACCCGAACGCCGCACGCGTCTCCGGTACCGCACCGGGAGCGTCCGCTGCGGCCGCTGCCGGTGGACTCGGCTGGGGCACCCGGTTGCGCCAGATCCTCCTGACCGGTGTCAGTTACATGATCCCGTTCGTGGCGGCCGGTGGACTCCTCATCGCCCTCGGCTTCCTTCTCGGTGGATACGAGATCAAGGGTGTCGCCGAGGACATCATGACCAACAACAGCCTCACCAACCTGCCCGACGGCGGGCTCCGCATCTTCATCGGCGCGGTGCTGTTCCAGCTCGGCGGCCTGGCCTTCGGCTTCCTCGTCCCGGCCCTGTCCGGTTACATCGCCTTCGCCATCGCGGACCGTCCCGGTCTGGCTCCCGGCTTCACCGCCGGTGCGGTGGCCCTGTTCGTCGGTGCCGGCTTCATCGGTGGCCTCGTCGGTGGCCTCATCGCCGGCTTCGTGGCGCTGTGGATCAGCCGGATCGCGGTGCCGCCGTGGCTCCGTGGCCTGATGCCAGTCGTCATCATCCCGCTGGGTGCGACCCTCGTCGTCGGCGGTCTGATGTTCCTCGTGCTGGGCCGCCCGCTCGCTGCCATCACCACCGGCCTGACCAACTTCCTCAACGGCCTCTCGGGCTCGTCGGTCATCATCCTCGGCATCATCCTGGGCCTCATGATGTGCTTCGACCTCGGTGGACCGGTGAACAAGGCCGCCTACGCCTTCGCTACCGCCGGGCTCAGCGTCGACAACGAGGCATCGCTGCGCATCATGGCCGCCGTCATGGCTGCCGGTATGGTTCCCCCGCTCGCCATGGCACTCTCGTCGACTCTGCGTCCGAAGCTCTACAGCGAGGCAGAGCGCGAGAACGGCAAGGCTGCATGGCTTCTCGGAGCTGCGTTCATCTCCGAAGGTGCGATCCCGTTCGCCGCGACCGACCCTCTGCGCGTCATCCCCTCGATGATGGCCGGCGGCGCTGTGACCGGCGCCCTGATCATGTCCTTCGGGACGACGCTCAGCGCGCCCCACGGCGGACTGCTGGTGTTCTTCGCGATGAACAACTTCTTCCTGTTCCTGCTGGCTCTGGCGATCGGCACCGTGGTCTCCGCGGCGCTCATCACCGCCGCCAAGCAGTTCGCCGGCAAGAAGCCTGCGGAGATCGTCGACGAACCCGTCGCCGTCGCAGCCTGACACCCACGTCACCACCCCCACAGCTGGCAGTATCGACACCAGCACTCACCTGACGAAGAAGGAGATCACCACGATGCCCAGCACCACGGTCACGGTCGGATCCGCCATCGGCCTGCACGCCCGTCCCGCCGCCGTCATCGCCGAGGCGGTCGCCGACTCCGGCGTCGACGTCACCCTCGAGGTGGAGGGCGAAGAGGCCGTCGACGGCGGCTCCGCGCTCATGATCATGACGCTGGGGGCCACCAAGGGCACCGAGGTCACGATCACCAGTGATGATCAGGCCACGCTCGACAAGGTCGCCGCACTGGTCGCGTCGGACCTCGACGCCTGATCTTCCGCACAGACGACGACGGCCCCCACACACCGTGGGGGCCGTCGTCATGTGTGCTTCTGTGTCTACCGCGACCGGAACAGTCGACGCACGAAGAACAGGGTCAGCACCACGACCACACCGACCGACGCCGCGGCGGCGATCAACGGAACGAGGATGGACCCGGTGGGCTCGGCGGGTGATTCGGAGTCCGCGGTCTCGGTGGCCTCCGGGCCGGCCTCGGCGGAGGGTGCCACATCACGCAGGACGAGGACGGCGGGAAGAGCTGCAGCCGTGTCCACACCCTGCTCGGACCCGAGCAGCACCTCGTCGTCCGAGGTGAAGGCGATCGACTCGCCCTGCGGCTGCGGCGGGAGCGCGACGACGCGGGCGGGGGCCGACGCGAAGGCCGCGGCCACGTCACCGTCCCGCACGGACCACAGGTACAGATCGGTGTAGGTGCGCACGGCAGCGATGGACCCGTCGGCGCTCACGGCGCCGCCGGTGACCAGGCGACTGCCGTCGAGCAGCGGCGGACCCCCGGGTGTGGTCGTCGCGGACGGCGCGAAGTCGGCCACGCGGCGCAGCGGGGTGGGACCGGGACTCGGGAGATCGGACACCGACGTGTCCGCGGTGTACACGGCACCGGTTCCGAGACCGTCCTTCGTGACGACGACGGGACGGCCGTCGGGCCCGATGAGGAGTGCTTCGGCATCGTGCGCACCGTCGGGATAGGTGAGCCGGTGCAGTTCACCGGCACCACCGGCCGCAGGATCCATCCGGGTGAGGGCCACGGCGTCGCGTCGACGGTCGTTGTCGCCGATGTCCGCGAGCCACAACGACCCCTCGAACGACGAGAGATCCTCGACGTCATACGGATCCACCGGATTCGGAAGCCACTCCGCGACAGCACACTCGGAGTCGAGGCGCGCGACACGGTCGTCGGCGCCGCTGTCCCCGATCGCGTACACCGTCCCGTCGAGCACCGTCATACCCGAGAGTTCGGACAGTCCCGGATCGGTCGGCACACAGTACGGCTCCGCATCCGGTGCCTCGGTCTGCGCCGCCGCGGGAGACGCTGCCACGAGCGCCACCACGGCAGCGCCGAGCACCGGCGCGAACCGACGGCTCACGCGCTGTGGGCGTATCGCGTGAGTATCGAGGCCAGCGCCGTCGGCACGGTCGCGTCGATGCGCGTACCGCCGCTCTCGTGACTCGTGCTCGAGATCCGTCCGTCCGCATGGATGCGCGACACCAGGTCGCCGCGGTCGTAGGGCAGCAGGACGCTCACCGACACCTCGGGCGGGCGGACCAGCTCGCCGAGTCGTGTCCGCAGCTCCTCGATGCCCTCACCGGTCTTCGCGGACACGAAGACCGCACCCGGCACCAGGCCCCGCAGCTGCGTCAGCGTGACGGGATCCGCGGCGTCGATCTTGTTGACCACGATCAGTTCCTCGGGCGCCGCGGCGTTCTGCTCGCGCACCACCGAGACGATGACCTCGCGGACCGCCTCGATCTGCCCGATGGGGAGCGGGTCGGACCCGTCCACCACGTGCAGCAGCAGATCGGCGTCCGTCACCTCCTCGAGCGTGGAGCGGAACGCCTCGACCAGCTGGGTCGGCAGGTGGCGGACGAAGCCGACGGTGTCGGTGAGCACGCACTCGCGGCCGTCCTCGAGCGTCGCCTTGCGCGTGGTCGGGTCCAGGGTCGCGAACAGTGCGTTCTGCACCAGCACACCGGATCCGGTCAACGAGTTGAGCAGCGACGACTTCCCCGCGTTGGTGTAGCCGACGATGGCGATGGACGGCACGTTGCCCTGCAGCCGGCGCTCACGTTTGGTGTCGCGGGCCTGCTTCATGCCCCGGATCTCGCGACGTAGCTTCGCCATGCGCTCGCGAATGCGACGACGATCGGTCTCGATCTTCGTCTCACCGGGACCACGCAGGCCCACACCGCCGTTGCTGCCGGCGCGGCCACCCGCCTGACGCGACATGGACTCACCCCAGCCGCGCAGACGCGGGAGCATGTACTCCATCTGCGCCAGGGCTACCTGCGCCTTGCCCTCGCGGGAGGAGGCATGCTGAGCGAAGATGTCGAGGATCAGCGCGGTGCGGTCGATGACCTTCACCTTCACGATCTTCTCCAGTGCCGTCAGCTGCGCAGGCGTGAGTTCACCGTCGCACACGACGGTGTCCGCGCCGGTCGCGATGACCACCTCGCGCAGTTCCTTCGCCTTGCCGGAGCCGATGTAGGTGGAGGCGTCGGGTCGGTCGCGACGCTGCACCAGCCCTTCGAGCACCTCGGAACCTGCCGTCTCGGCCAGAGCCGCGAGTTCGGTCATGCTGGATTCCGCCTCCTCGGCGGAACCGCTGGTCCAGACACCGACGAGCACCACGCGCTCGAGCCGCAACTGGCGGTACTCGACCTCGGTGACATCGGTGAGCTCGGTGGAGAGTCCGGCCACACGGCGCAGTGCGCTGCGATCGTCGAGCTGCATGTCGCCGGTGGACCACTCGGCGTCCTGCTCGAACCCGTCGCTGTGGGAGGAACCTGTCGTGTCGGCCCTGTCGGCCGCTGCATTCGTTGTCGTCATACGAGACCCATGATCCACGAGAACGTCCTGACGTGCACTGTCATTTACGCAACCGTGTCGCGGGGAATACCCGCACCCCGGCCGTCACGCTTCCAGCCCCGCCCACCAGGCGTCCGACAGCTCCCCCGACGCCACCAGCACCGACGGCCCCCGCATCGACGCGGAACCGTTCGACACGCGCACCGACACGACACCACCGGGAACGTGGACGGCCAGCTCGCCGTCGCCGGACCCGTCGAAGCGCAGGGCCGCGACCGCGGCGGCGACGATGCCCGTGCCACACGATCTGGTCTCCCCCACGCCGCGCTCGTGGACACGCATGCTCACCGCACCGTCCTTCGGCACGGTGACGAACTCGATGTTGACCCCGTGCGGGTACACCGCACCGTCGAAGGTGGGTTGCGCCGTGAGGTCGAGGTCGCCGAGGGTCTCCGCATCGAGATCGGCGGACACGCAGGCCAGGTGCGGATTGCCGACGTCGACGCCGATGCCCGTGAAGGACCTGCCGTCGACCTCGGTGTCGGAGGTCTCGAAGACCTGCGGGGTGCCCATCTCGACGGTGACCACGGCGTCGGTGGCGTCGTGCGAGTGCACCGTGACCGGTTTTCCGCCGGCGCGCGATCCGACGACGAACTCGTCCGAGTCCACGAGACCGGCCGCACGAACGTAATGGGAGAACACCCGGACACCGTTGCCGCACATCTCCGCGATGGACCCGTCCGCGTTGCGGTAGTCCATGAACCAGTCGCCGGCGGACACGCCCTCGGGCAGCGCGTCGAGCACGCCGCGGTCGACGAGAGCACCGCTGCGGGCGACTCGCAGTACCCCGTCCGCGCCGAGCCCGGCTCGGCGATCGCACAGCGTCGCCACGCGGTGTGCGCTCAGATCGAGGAGTGCGTCCGGGTCCGGCAGCACGACGAAATCGTTCTGCGTTCCGTGTCCCTTGGTGAACTGCATGGGATCAGTCTCCCACCGGCGCGGACGTCCGCGCGATCAGCCGTTGGCGGGTGATCTCGTACAGCCCGACGGCGCCGGCGGACGGTGCTCCGAGGGAGCTCGCCGCGCCGCCTATCGGGATGGACACGACGACGTCGCAGGCATCCCGCCACGCGGCACTCATGCCGCGGGTCTCGTTGCCCACCACCAGCACCGTTCCTCCTGTGAAGTCGTGCTCGTGCGCTGCCACCGTGCCGGTCTCGTCGGTGCCCACGATCGTCATGTCGGTGCCCTGCTGCCGCAGCCTGTCCACCATCGCGCGAACCTGCTCCGGACCTCCGACCTGTCCCACGGGGAGTGCGAACAGGGAGCCGGTGGTCGCGCGGACGCACGCGGGATCGAACGGGTCCGCGGCATGCCCGCTGACCAGCAGCCCGGACGCTCCGAAGGCGTCCGAGGACCGGATCAGGGTGCCGAGATTGCCCGGCGACGTCGGCCGATCGAACGCGACCACCACCGGCGCGTCGCCCGTCGGAGTCCAGTGGCCGGGATCGAGGAGCCGGGACCGTGCGAGGAGCAGGATCTCCGGTGGTTGATCGACGCGTTCGCCGAGCTCCGCCATCAACTCCGGCGCGACACCCACCGCGGGCACGCCTGCGGCCCGGCAGCGGTCCACGGTCGACGTGGCCCAGGACGACAGGGAGTCGCCGGTTCGATACAGCACGGACTCGAGAGGCCACTCGTGCTGGACGGCCAGTGTGACCGGCCGCACTCCCTGCACGAGGAAGACTCCCGCCTTGGTGCGCTTGCCGCGGGTGACGAGGTAGGACTGCCACTGCTGGAACCGCGCGTTCCTCGACAGGACGAGCGCATCGCTCATCGGTGTTCTCCCCTCGTGCGCAGTGCGGCGTCCAGCAGGTCCGATGCGCCCCCGCGCAGCCAGTGCACGCGGGGATCACGACCGAACCAGGACCGTTGGCGGCGAACATAGCGGCGGGTACCGACGAAGGTCGCCTCGCGCGCGGCCGCCTCGTCGATCTCGCCGTCCAGCAGCTGCAGCACCTGCGCGTAGCCGATCGCCCTCGGGGCGGTGACTCCCTCGCGCAGTCCCTGCCCCACGAGGGTCTCGACCTCGGCGACGAGCCCCTCGGCGAACATCGCGTCGGTGCGTGCCGCGATGCGCGCGTCCAGCTCGTCGGTGTCACGGTCGATGCCGAGGACGACGGTGTCCCAGCGCGGCTCGCCGATGGTGGGCGCCGACGCGGCGAACGGCTTCCCGGTGAGGCGTCCCACCTCGAGCGCGCGGACGATGCGTCGGCCGTCGGTCGGCAGGATCGATGCCGCGGCCGCCGGATCGGACTCGGCGAGTGCGCGATGCAGCGCCGCGACCCCCTCGTCCGCGAGCCTGGCCTCGAGTTCGGCACGCACCGCGGCATCCGTGGCCGGGAACTGCCATCGGTCCAGCAGAGCCTGGACGTACATCATCGATCCGCCGACGACGACGGGCACGACGGACTGCTCGAGCAGCTCCTCGATCTCCCGCACCGCGGCGTCCTGGTACGCCGCCACCGTTGCCGTCTCCGTGACGTCCAGGACGTCGAGTCGGTGGTGCCGGATGCCGCGACGCTCCGCGACCGGCGTCTTCGCCGTGCCGATGTCCATGCCTCGGTACTGCTGCATCGCGTCGATGTTCACGATGTGCCCGCCGAGGCGCTCGGCGAGATCGAGCGCGAGGGCCGACTTGCCCGTGGCCGTGGGTCCGATCACCGCGACCGGTGTCGGTCGCGTCACAGCGACCACGAGGCGACGTGATACCCGACTCCGTAGGGGGCACCGCGAAAGAGACTGTGCGGCACCACTCGTGTGGGTCCGACCAGCGTGGCCGCCACCTGCCATGCCACCCGCCCGTCCACGCCGAGGGCATCACACAGAGCAGGATCCAGGGACGCCAGCGCATCGACGTCGGCTCTGCCGAGCGCATCGTCGATCGCGTGCTGCACCGCCTCGGCCCGGTCGTCGAACGCGCCGGGCGCCTTGTCGGTCAGGGTCGTCGCCCCGTCACCGACGACGAGCAGCCCCACGGGGCCGGGCGCGGCGTCGACGCGGCCGCGCAGGTCGAGCGCCACCGCCGCCACGTCCTGGACACTCGCGTTCCGAGCGACGAGCTGTACGGGGACCGACCACTGCGGAACAGCCTGCCCGCGGAGCAGCCCGACGGTCAGCGCGGCCAACTCCATCGCGCGATCGACAGGCCCGCGATCCGGGGCGAGACCGACCACGACATCGGCCCCGAAACCGGCGTACGTACCCGCGGCATCGCCGTCGATCCAGGTCGTGGTCGCACCGACCCCGACCCCGATCCAGCCGTGACAGGACTGCCCCAGGTCGTCGCACGCCTCGCGCACGGCTGCACGCAGATCGTCCAGTTCGCCTGTGGCGGAACCGGCGAGCTCCGCGAGCAGCAACGGAGGCGACGGGACGAAGGCGAGGGCGGACAGCACGGACGCCACGGTAGTCGACCGTCCGAGGGCGTCCCTTTTCCGCGCGTCCCTCGGGGTTTGCATGGTCGCCGACGCGCGGAGGGGGTTGAATGGGCCGAGAACGACCGAGCAGAGAACCACGTAGCGCCAGGCAGCCGTGACGCGCGGCAGAGACGGAGAGAACCATGACCGAGCACGAGACGACCGAGAACGCCCCCGGCGAGGCGCAGGCGAGCCCCACACCTCCCCGGCCCGGGCCCCGACCGGGTCCTCGACCCGGCGGCGCACCGCGCCCGGCGCCCACCCGGCCCAGTGCCCCGGCCGATCCGTCCGCACCGTCGTCCTCCACAGGCGACGGGGAGTCGCACCCGACGCCGCATCCGGCTGCACACCACGTGCCGACGACGCCCGCTGTCGTCCCGGTCGTGACCGATCCGTCCCGCTGGGGCCGGGTCGACGAGGACGGTTCCGCGTGGGTACGTACCACCGACGGAGAGCGGCAGGTCGGTTCCTGGCAGGCCGGTGACGCGGCCGAGGGCCTCGCACACTTCGGGCGCCGCTACGACGATCTCGCCACGGAGGTCGCACTCCTCGAAGCGCGACTCGCCTCCGGCGCCGGCGACGCCAAGAAGACGAAGACCGCCGCCGTCGCGCTCGCCGAGACCCTGCCCACCGCTGCTGTGATCGGCGACATCGACGCGCTGGCGACCCGCCTGCAGGCCGTGATCGAACACTCCGACGAGGTCGCCGCCGAGCATCGCAAGCGCAAGGATTCCGAGCGGACCGAATCGACGGCACGCAAGGAGGCGCTGGCCGTCGAGGCCGAGACCATCGGCAGCGAATCCACGCAGTGGAAGGCCGCGGGTGACCGTCTTCGCGTGATCCTCGAGGAGTGGAAGACCATCCGCGGCGTCGACCGCAAGGTCGACGACGCCCTGTGGAAGCGCTACTCCAAGGCACGGGAGGCGTTCAACCGCCGCCGCGGCGCGCACTTCGCCGATCTCGACCGCGAACGCGGTGCCGCCAAGGTGCGCAAGGAAGAACTGGTCGCCAAGGCCGAGGAACTGTCGTCGTCCACCGACTGGGTGGGCACCGCGCAGGTGTTCCGCGATCTCCTGACCGAGTGGAAGGCCGCCGGCCGGGCTCCCCGCGACGCCGACGACTCGCTGTGGCAGAAGTTCAAGGGCGCCCAGGACGTGTTCTTCGAGGCACGCAACGCGGCTCAGTCCGAGCAGAACGCGGAGTTCGAGCAGAACGCCGAGGCGAAGGAACGGCTGCTGGCCGAGTCCGGTCACATCGACCCGTCCAAGGACATCGAGGCGGCCCGCGCAGCACTGCGGACATTGCAGGACAAGTGGGACGCCATCGGCAAGGTCCCGCGGGAGAAGATGCACGATCTCGAGGGCAAGCTCCGCGCGATCGAGAAGCGCGTCCGCGACGCCGCCGACTCCGAGTGGCGACGCACCGACCCCGAGGCGATGGCGCGCGCGGCTCAGTTCCGCGAGCGGGTCGCGCAGTTCGAGGAGCAGGCCCAGAAGGCCGAGGCCGCGGGCAAGGCCAAGGACGCCGAGAAGGCCCGTGCGCAGGCACAGCAGTGGCGCGAGTGGGCCGACGCCGCCGACAGCGCCCTCGGCGGTCTGTGACTCCGGAGGATCAGTTGTCGCGGCGCCGGGACGTGTCCAGCACGTTCTCGCGCCGCGCCTCGTCCATCACGGCCGCGTCGCGC
Source organism: Rhodococcus sp. Leaf225 (assembly GCF_001426145.1). Classification (NCBI taxonomy): domain Bacteria; kingdom Bacillati; phylum Actinomycetota; class Actinomycetes; order Mycobacteriales; family Nocardiaceae; genus Rhodococcus; species Rhodococcus sp. Leaf225. The sequence continues at coordinate 438,166 of NZ_LMRN01000012.1, forward strand.
CGGGCGGCGGCAGCCGCCCACTGAGCGTTGGAGCGGTTCCACACCACCTTGAACCAGTGGAACGCCAGCACGACCACGAGCAACCAGCCGAGGACGAGGCCCAGCCCGGGGCCGGCCCCGGTAAGGCCGACGGGAACGGTCTGACGCGACCAGATGGCCAGGATGCCCAGCACCGTCGCCACCCCGGACCCGTAGAGCGCGACCCAGGCCAGCGCCCAGCGTTGAGTGACCAGGGCGAGGGCCGAGAAGCCGACCGCGAACACCAGGGTCAGCCACACGAAGATGCGTGACGGCAGTGCCACCGACTCCGCCACGGCGTCCTCGTCGTGCACCAGCACGTCCCACGCGTTGGCCGAACCTGTGTGCGGCAGTGCGAAGCTCAGTAGCAGCAACAACACCACCACTGCCACGACGACGGCGCGGACCCCCGGGTCGATACGCCCCGAGATCCGCTTCTCGGCGGCCGCCGGATCGGACCCCGTCGTCGGCTCGGTACTCACAGTGAACATCCCATCGTCGTGACCGGCTCGGGCGCCGGGGCGCCGACGGACGGCAACCCCAACCCGACACCGACCGGTGCGGTCCGGGGCATCGTGCCCCGCTCGTGTCGGTCGCCGGCCGTGGTGCGCCGGTGCGAGCGCACCGGGACGTCGGCGACCAGGTGATAAGGCTTCGCGTCGGTCACCGTGGTGACGACGACGTCGCCGGGCCGGACGGCGCGGTCGATGGCGCCCGTCGGGGTGAAGTGCACGAGTCGCCCGTCGCGGGTGCGTCCACTCATCCGCTCGGTGACGGCGTTCTTGCGTCCGGCCCCGTCGGCGATGAGCAACTCCACCTCGGTTCCGACGACGCGACGGTTCTCCTCGTGGGAGATCTCCTCCTGCAGAGCGGCGAGCCGTTCGTAGCGTTCCTGCACGACGGCCTTCGGCACCTGATCCGGCATGTCGGCGGCCGGCGTTCCCGGTCGCTTGGAGTACTGGAACGTGTAGGCGCTGCTGAAGCGAGCGCGACGGACGACGTCGAGGGTCTCCTGGAAGTCCTCCTCGGTCTCCCCGGGGAAGCCCACGATGATGTCCGTCGTCAGTGACGCGTGCGGGATGGCTTCGCGCACCCGGTCGATGATGCCGAGGAACTTCTCCTTGCGGTACGAGCGGCGCATGGCACGCAGCACGCGGTCCGATCCGGACTGCAGAGGCATGTGCAGCGTCGGGCACACGTTGGGCGTCGACGCCATCGCCTCGATGACGTCGTCGGTGAACTCGGCGGGATGCGGCGAGGTGAACCGGACGCGCTCGAGACCGTCGATCTCCCCGCACGCGCGCAGGAGCGATGCGAACGCACCCCGGTCACGCGGCTGCTCGGGATCCGCGAACGAGGCGCCGTACGCGTTGACGTTCTGTCCGAGCAGCGTCACCTCGAGCACGCCCTCGTCGACGAGGGCCTGCACCTCGGCGAGGATGTCGCCCGGCCTGCGGTCGACCTCCTTGCCGCGCAGTGCGGGCACGATGCAGAAGGTGCAGGTGTTGTTGCACCCCACCGAGATGGACACCCACCCGGAGTAGGCGGAGTCGCGCTTGGCCGGGAGAGTCGAGGGGAACGCGTCCAACGACTCGAGAATCTCGACCTCGGCGCGCTGGTTGTGGCGCGCCCGATCGAGCAGCGCCGGCAGGGATCCGATGTTGTGGGTGCCGAACACGACGTCCACCCACGGCGCCTTCGTGACCACGACGTCGCGGTCCTTCTGTGCGAGGCACCCACCGACGGCGATCTGCATGTCGGGGTTCTCGTCCTTGGCCGGCCGGAGTTGGCCGAGGTTGCCGTACAACTTGTTGTCGGCGTTCTCCCGTACCGCACACGTGTTGAAGACGACGAGATCGGGGGACGACCCGGAGTCGGCCTTCTCGTAACCAGCCTCCTCGAGAAGGCCGGACAGTCGTTCGGAATCGTGCAGGTTCATCTGGCAGCCGTACGTGCGCACCTCGTAGGTGCGCGCAGTCCCGGACCGCGCAGGCAGGGTCTGGGTGTCGATCGTGTCCACCCCTCCAGGGTACGGCGGCGCTCGAACCCGACCCACCGAGCGGTCCGAGTAAAGTTTCCATTACATATCCGCGGTCCCCGCACCAAAACGAGCAGTGGCGGAGGAAACTACCTCTAGGGTCATCGCCATGACCCACCCTGACGGCGAGCGCGAACATCGCTCGTCCACAGCATCGTCTGCCCCCATGATCGCGATGCACGGCGTGCAGAAGCACTTCGGTGATCTGCACGTCCTCAAGGACATCGAACTCGACGTTCCCAGCGGCCAGGTCGTCATCGTCCTCGGCCCCTCCGGGTCGGGTAAATCGACGTTGTGCCGCACCATCAACCGGCTCGAGCCCGTCGACGAGGGCACCATCGAGGTCGACGGCAAGGCACTTCCCTCCGAAGGCAAGTCGCTCGCCGCGCTCCGCGCGGACGTCGGCATGGTCTTCCAGTCCTTCAATCTCTTCGCGCACAAGACGATTCGTGAGAACGTCATGCTCGGGCCGACGAAGGTCCGCAAGATGAAGAAGGACGAGGCCGAGAAGACCGCGCAGCGTCTGCTCGAACGCGTCGGCATCGCCAACCAGGCCGACAAGTACCCGGCGCAGCTCTCCGGCGGCCAGCAGCAACGTGTCGCCATCGCGCGTGCACTCGCCATGAACCCCAAGGTGATGCTCTTCGACGAGCCGACCTCGGCGCTCGATCCCGAGATGGTCAACGAGGTGCTCGACGTCATGACGTCGCTGGCCAAGGAGGGCATGACCATGGTGGTCGTGACCCACGAGATGGGCTTCGCCCGCCGCGCCGGCGACCGTGTCATCTTCATGGCCGACGGCCAGATCGTCGAGGACACCGATCCCGAGACCTTCTTCACCACACCGAAGTCCGATCGCGCCAAGGACTTCCTCGGCAAGATCCTGAGTCACTGATCTCCCACCCGCTCGTCCCAACTTCTGGAGGATCTCGATGAGAATCACCCGCACCGCCCGTGTCGGCGTCGCCGCACTCGCGCTCGCCTTCGCCGCCACCGCGTGTGGTGGCGACGAGGCCACCAGCGCGTCGTCCAGCGCCGAGAGCGGCAAGCTGACCGTCGGCATCAAGTTCGACCAGCCGGGCCTGGGCCTGCGCACCCCCGACGGCTCGTTCAGCGGCTTCGACGTCGAGGTCGCGAAGTACGTCGCCGGCAAGCTCGGTGTCACGCCGGAGAACATCACGTTCAAAGAGTCGCCGTCGGCGCAGCGCGAGACGCTGATCGAGAACGGTGAGGTCGACTACATCGTCGCCACCTACTCGATCACCGACGCCCGCAAGGAGAAGGTCGACTTCGCCGGACCGTACTTCGTCGCCGGACAGTCGCTCCTCGTTGCCGACGGCAACACCGACATCACGGGCCCCGAGTCGCTCAGCGGTGGCAAGCGCCTCTGCTCCGTCTCCGGCTCCACCCCCGCGCAGAAGGTCAAGGACCAGTACGCGCAGGACGTGCAGCTGCAGGAGTTCGACACCTACTCCGCCTGTGTCGAGGCACTGCGCAACGGCGCCGTCGACGCGGTCACGACCGACGACATCATCCTGGCCGGCTACGCGGCTCAGTACCCGGGTGAGCTCAAGGTGGTCGGCGAGCCGTTCACCGAGGAGCGCTACGGCATCGGCCTGGCCAAGGGCGACGACGAGACCCGCACCAAGATCAACGACGCGATCGACGCCATGATCGAGGACGGGTCGTGGCAGAAGGCATTCGAGGACACCGTCGGACCGTCCGGGTACCCGCTGCCCGCACAGCCGACCGTCGATCGCTACTGATCACCACTCTTCGCGAGACCCGAACGGGCGGTTCACACCGGTGAACCGCCCGTTCGACTCGTCACCGCTCTCGGAAGGAGTCGCCGGTGGACATACTGAGTGACTACGCGCCCGAACTCCTCGACGCGTTCTGGATGACGATCAAGCTGACGGTGCTCTCCGCCATCGGCGCTCTCGTCCTCGGCACCCTGCTCGCGGCGATGCGGGTCTCCCCCGTTCCCGTCGCGCGGTGGATCGGTGCCACCTACGTCACCATCTTCCGCAACACCCCGCTCACGCTGATCCTGCTGTTCTGCGCCTTCGGCCTCTACCAGACCCTGGGCGTCACGCTCGCCGATCAGGCGTCCCCGACCGGCCAGGCGGACAACAACTTCCGGCTCGCCGTTCTCGGTCTGAGCATCTACACGGCCTCGTTCGTGTGCGAGTCGCTGCGGTCCGGAATCAACACGGTGAACGTCGGGCAGGCGGAGGCCGGGCGTTCGCTCGGTCTGACGTTCTCGCAGAACCTGCGCTTCATCGTGCTCCCCCAGGCGTTCCGTGCGGTCATCGGCCCGCTGGGCAGCGTGCTCATCGCCCTGACGAAGAACACGACCGTCGCCGCGGCGATCGGCGTCCTCGAAGCGGCCATTCTGATGAAGGAGATGATCGAGAACGAGGCGGCGATCTTCGTCGTCGGCGGTATCTTCGCGCTCGGCTTCGTCATCCTGACCTTCCCCACCGGCCTCTTCTTCGGCTACCTCGGCAAGCGATTGGCGGTTGCCCGATGACCACAGCGAACGCACCTCTGAGCACCGAGGCACCGCCCAAGAAGGTCGCCTCCGCCGAACGCGCCACCGTTCTCTACGACGCTCCCGGGCCCCGCGCCAAGGTGCGCAATCACATCATCTCGGCCGTCGTGCTCGTCCTGGTACTGCTGGCGGCGTACGTGATCTACGCGAAGCTGGACGAGAAGGGCCAGTTGACATCGGAGAAGTGGAGCCCGTTCGTCGAGTCGTCGACCTGGACGACGTACCTGGTTCCCGGCATCCAGGGCACCCTGGTCGCCGCGGGACTGTCGATCGTGCTGGCGCTGATCCTGGGCGCCGTCCTGGGCATCGCGCGCCTGTCGGACCACCGGCCGGTGCGGCTGGTCGCCGGATTCTTCGTCGAACTGTTCCGCGCCATCCCGGTGCTGATCCTGATGATCTTCCTGTACCAGTTCTTCGCCGAGTACCAGGTGTTCAAGTCCCGCTACCTGGCCCTGGCCGCGGTGGTGACGGGCCTGACGCTCTACAACGGCTCGGTCATCGCCGAGATCGTGCGGTCGGGCATCCAGTCCCTGCCGAAGGGTCAGACCGAGGCGGCCATGGCCATCGGCCTGCGCAAGGGCCAGATCATGCGCATGATCCTGCTTCCCCAGGCCGTGACAGCGATGTTGCCGGCCATCATCTCGCAGATGGTGGTGGCGCTGAAGGACTCCGCGTTGGGCTACATCATCGGCTATGTCGAGGTGGTCCGGTCGGGCCAGCAGGTCGGTGCCTTCTACGGCAACTTCCTGCCGGCGCTGATCATCGTGGCCATCATCATGATCATCCTGAACTCGCTGCTGACGTACCTCGCCACGAAGGTGGAGAAGCGACTGCGACGAGCGAAGAAGAGTCCGGTTCCTGTCGATCAGGGTGCCGCCATGGGTGGCGCGACAGTCTGACGTTCTAGTACTCGAGGCCTTCGGAATCGTTTCCGAGGGCCTCGAGTTCTGTCCGAACCACGTCGAAGGCCATGCCCTGGGCGAACCCGCGACGCGCGAGCATCGACACGAGCTTGCGCACCACCTTGTCGCGTTGCGCACGCCGCTCCCGCGGATCCTCGATCTCCTCGTTCAGAGCGGACAGCAGAGCCGGGGCTCGGAGCTTCTTGACGACCAGTTCGCGCGCACGCTCCCGCTCGTCCTCGGGCTCGATCATGTCGAGTGCCTCGGTGGCCAGCACCGGATCGATGCCCTTGGTGCGTAGTTCTGTGCGCAGCGCCTGCTTGCCTCGGCCCGAGTACGTGTGTCGCGAGCGGACCCACTGATGGGCGAAGTCGCGATCGTCGACCAGCTTGATCTCGGTCAGCCTGTCGAGCACGGACGTGATGATCTCGTCCGTGAATCCTTTGGCGGCCAACCGCTGTTCGAGCTCGGCGCGGCTCCGGGCGCGATCGGTGAGCAACCGCAACGCGGCATCCTTGGCCTGCACCGCCGTGCCCCCGCCCGGGGGCGGCGTCTCGCCCGATCGGCGGCCGGAACGGGACCGGGCGCCCGACGTACGTCGGGCGCCCGGTGCACGCGAGTCCGGAAACTCGTCGTCGTTCACAGTCGAGAGACCTGCTGTCAGAAGTCGACCGGAGCAGCGACGGTCTCGTCGGGCGTACGCACGTCTGCACCGATGCCGAGCTTCTCCTTGATCTTCTTCTCGATCTCGTCACGGATGTCGGTGTTCTCGAGCAGGAACTTGCGTGCGTTCTCCTTGCCCTGGCCCAGCTGATCACCCTCGTAGGTGAACCAGGAGCCGGACTTGCGCACGAAGCCGTGCTCGACACCCATGTCGATGAGCGAGCCTTCCTTGCTGATGCCCTTGCCGTACAGGATGTCGAACTCGGCCTGCTTGAACGGCGGCGACACCTTGTTCTTGACCACCTTGACGCGGGTGCGGTTACCGACTGCGTCGGTTCCGTCCTTGAGCGTCTCGATACGACGGATGTCCAGGCGCACCGATGCGTAGAACTTCAGCGCCTTACCGCCCGTCGTGGTCTCGGGCGAGCCGAACATGACGCCGATCTTCTCGCGCAGCTGGTTGATGAAGATGACCGTGGTGCCGGACGAGCTGATGGCGCCGGTGATCTTGCGCAGGGCCTGGCTCATCAGGCGGGCCTGCAGACCGACGTGACTGTCACCCATCTCGCCCTCGATCTCGGCACGGGGAACCAGGGCTGCCACGGAGTCGACGACCAGGATGTCGATGGCACCGGACCGGATCAACATGTCCGCGATCTCGAGCGCCTGCTCACCGGTGTCCGGCTGGGAGACCAGCAGCGCGTCGGTGTCGACACCGAGCTTGGCGGCGTAGTCCGGATCGAGAGCGTGCTCCGCGTCGATGAACGCGGCGATGCCGCCGGCGGCCTGTGCGTTGGCGACCGCGTGGAGCGCGACCGTCGTCTTACCCGAGGACTCCGGGCCGTAGACCTCGACGATGCGGCCGCGCGGGAGTCCGCCGATGCCGAGCGCGACGTCCAACGCGATCGAACCCGTGGGGATGACGGCGATGGGCACACGGGCCTCGTCGCCGAGACGCATGACCGACCCCTTGCCGAAGTTCTTGTCGATCTGCGCGAGCGCGAGATCGAGCGCCTTGTCCCGATCGTATGCAGCTGCAGCCATCATGGTCTCCTTCTCGAAGTTCTTGTCCCCGAAGCGTCTGTACCCCGTCGATCTGTCGCCAAGGTAGAGGGGGGTACCGACAAGAACCGCTGCCGTGCGATTCCCGTCGACTCTGCACACGACTATAAGCGAACAGGTGTTCGATACCCAGCGACACGCCGGAGGTTCACCACCGCGATCGGGGAACGTCGAACTCGACGCACAGTGCGCGCCACACGTCCTTCGGATCCTCGCCGTCCTCGATGGCCTGCGCGGCGGTGCGGTTCCCGAGGCTCAGCAGCAGGTGGTCGACCAGCATCGAGTCCCCGGTCACGGTTCCGAACTGTTCGGCGACACGGTCGTGGAAGTCGGTCAGGCGCACCATGTCACCGTAACCCGGGACGTCCGCGCTCCCCCTCAGCGCGGGCGGGAGTCGACGATCACGCTGCGGCACACCGCGACGGGGTCCTCGACCGCGGCGGCGGTCGCCGCGGCACGACCTGCCGCGGCGGCGTACGTCGAGTCGTTCAGCACCCGGTCGATCGCCTCCGCCACGGCGTCGGCGGACACCGGACGCACGATCGTGGCGCTTCCCTGCCGGGCCGCGCGGTTGGCCAGTTCCCACTGATCTCCCCCGCCGGGGATCACGACCACCGGGACGCCGGCGGACAGCGCCTTCGCCAACATCCCGTGGCCGCCGCCGCACACCACGACCGACGCCAGCGGCAGCAGCGCGTCCTGGCGCCCCAGTCCGCCCACCGCCCAGGACGGTAGACCGGCCGGAACGTCGTCCACCGTGGTGATCACCAGTCGACGACTCCGGCCGCGCGCACGTGAGGCCGCCGTCGCCTCGACAGTGGCCTCGACCATGGACACGGCGCCGGTCGCGGCCGTCGACGGTGCCAGCAGGATCAGCGGTTCGGTCCCCGGCGGCGGGTCGAGGAGAGCGGTCGTCGGCTCCCACAACAACGGACCGACGACCCGCGCCTCGGCCGGCCAGTCCGTCCGCGGCACCTCGAGCGCGGGGATGGTCGCGACGAGGCGCCGCGCGGGGCCGGGGTCCGACGCGGGCAGACCGACGCCCTCGCGCGCCCGAGCGCGCTGCGCCAGCCCTGCTCGGACGGAGCGGTCGGTCAGAGCTCGCATCACGGTGTCCCGCAACCGACCTCGCAGTCCCGTGCCCGGTGCGAGGCCACTCCCGATCGGGGGCAACGACACGGAGGGCCGGTAGAGCGGGTGCGGAGACAGTTCCACCCAGGGAACTCCCAGCCGCTCGGCGGCGAGACCGCCGCCGGCCGTGAGAATGTCCGAGACCACCAGATCGGGAGCCGACTCGGAGAGCACCGGCAGCAGCATCGAGGACATGTGGGCCGCTCGCTCGTGAATTCTGCGGCCGGCGTCCGCGTCGTCGTCCTCGGGCCGCGGTTCCAGTCCCGGCAGCAGGCGAGTGTCCACCCCGTCCGCTCGCGCGGCGTCGAGCCACCGATGGCCGGTGTAGACCACGGCCGTCTCTCCTGCGGCCGTCAGCGCCTTCGCGAGCGCGATGGCAGGGAAGGCGTGCCCCGCATCGGGGCCGGCGACCACCGCGACGAGCATGGGCGAAGCCTAGGTCAGCGCGGCACCGGGGACGTCAGAAGGGTGACTTCGCCGAGTCGCGATCGCCGCTCATCGCGCGGAAGAGGAAGTAGAGACCGGTTCCCACCACGGCCAGCGCCACCAGGGGGAACAGCGCCTTCAGCAGGGCGCCGAGAACGACGATGCCGATCCACACCAGAACGATCGCACCGAGAATCTTCCAGAACATGTCGAACTCCTTCTCGTCGGGGACTCTCGTCGCCGGCCGCGGTGGAGTTCACCGGCGATCCGTCGACGAGTTCGACACTGCCAGAACCGAACTGGCACAACACCGAATCGTCCCGGAGTTCAGGGTGAAGATCGGGGTCGACCCCGAGGACGGTACGTCGATCTCAGGGTCGCGGTCGGGGTGAGACCGTCGCCGAGGTCAGGGCTTCTGCAGGTGCTCGAGGCCGAATGCCCAACCCTCGAGGCGATCGGACGCGAACTGGAGGGCGTCCCGTCGCGCGTCGAGTGCGGTGAGCGAACCGGAGGAGCCCGGCGCGGTGAGCAACGCAGCCGCGGCGACGAGCCCGTCGAACTGGTGCACACCGTCCGCCAACCGGGCCGCGGTGGACCCGATGGACCCGGACAGATGGACCGCTGCAGCGGGACTTCCCAGCGCTGCTCTCTCCATCGCGACGATGTCGTGCGCGACCTCGGTCAGGGCTGCCGACGCGGCCGCGGCGATCCGGGTCGTGTCGTGCACGTCGTCCGCGGCGACCGCCCCGGATCGAGCGAGGATGCCCGTCAGCTCGTGCAGACTGCGTTCGGCGGCCGCGAGACGTTCGATGGGCTCGCGAGCGGCGGAGCCCACCGGAGGCAGAGCACGGCGGACCGGCGCTGCTGCCGGCAGTGGCTGGGCCCGCAGCCGTCGGTAGGCCGCCGCCGCGGCCACGGCGGGCACCGCGAACAACACCGTGGTGCCCGATCCCCCGACGACGATCCAGTCGGGTGCGGACGTGGCCGCCACCGTGACGGTGGCGACGCCCATCGACCCGGACGCCGCACCGAAGAGCGTGGCCCGCCGGCGAGTCCGACGGATCCGCCGTTCGGCCTTCTTCCGCGGGTCGTTCCACGACTTGGCGGCGTCGAGGAACGGCCGCGTGACGTCGACGACACCACGAGCCCGGGCGCGCACCAGGTCGGCAGCGCGCCCCACTTCGGCCGGTGCAGCGGGCCGCTCGTGCCACATCTGCCGTCGGTGCGGGTCGCCGTGTCCGGACATCAACGCTCCGTGAGGGTCTCGTGCAGGCAGATCAGTTGGCCTGAGGCGGCTCGGGGGTCGCCTGCGGGGACGACAGGTTCTTCTGCGTGGACACGCCGTCCGCGGAGGGGCCGGCGGTGAGCGAGTCGCCCGCCATGGAGGCACGGATCTGCTCGAGGCGGCTGTGTCCGGCCATCTGGACGCTCGCCTGCTGGACCTCCATCATGCGGCCCTGCACGGAGTTCTGAGCGAGCTCGGCGGAGCCGAGCGCGTTGGCGTAGCGGCGCTCGATCTTGTCCCGGACGGCGTCGAGGCTGGGCGTGTTGCCCGGCGCGGACAGCGTGGAGTCCATCGAGCGGAGCGACTCGCTGACGCGCTCCTGCATCTTGGCCTGCTCGAGCTGGCTGAGCAGCTTGGTGCGCTCGGCGACCTTGGCCTGCAGCGTCATGGCGTTCTGCTCGACAGCCTTCTTGGCCTGGGTGGCGGCCTGGAGCGCCTGGTCGTGCAGAACCTTGAGGTCCTCGACGCTCTGCTCGGCGGTGACCAGCTGAGCCGCGAACGCCTCGGCGGCATTGGTGTACTGGGTGGCCTTCTCGACGTCGGCAGCCGCATTGGCCTGGTCGGCGAGGGTGACGGCCTGGCGCGCATTGGCGTTCAGCTTCTCCACCTCGTCGAGCTGGCGGCTGAGCTTCATCTCGAGCTGGCGCTGGTTACCGATGACCGACGCGGCCTGCTGCGAGAGCGCCTGGTGCTGACGCTGGGCGTCCTCGATGGCCTGCTGGATCTGGACCTGCGGATCCGCCTTCTCGTCGATCTTGGAGTTGAACAGAGCCATCAGATACTTCCAGCCCTTGACGAAAGGATTGGCCATCGGTTCTTCCTGCCTCCATGTGATCCGCCGCGTACGCGACCCGGCTGGCGACCGTCACCGCCGGTGATGCTGCGCGTGTCCGGGACACGCGGTCTGTCTGTGATCGGTACCCGCCATGATCCCATGTCGAACCACGAATGGTCGGAAACGGGACGCGAAGATCAGGCAGCGGCGAGTGCTCGCGCGGTCGGGGCCGGGATGACCACGCGCGTCTCGTCCGAGATGTGGGCCGCACCGCGCTCGGCGGGAACACCCGTCGACGCGGCCGCACTCGCCATCGTGTCCGTGAGCGATTCGCTCACGTCGAACAGAACGTCCGACAGTGGGACGTCGAGGGCATCGCAGATGGCGTTGAGCAGTTCGCTCGACGCCTCCTTGCGGCCACGCTCGACCTCCGAGAGATACCCGAGGCTGACGCGCGCCGTGTTGGAGACCTCGCGCAACGTGCGGCTCTGAGCGACCCGTGTGCGGCGAAGACTGTCGCCCAATGCCTCACGCAAGAGCAGCGCCATGTGGCCCCTCCTTCATCGTGTTCGAACTACGTCGTGGTCGACCGCGGGAACGCCTGTCGGTGCACCGTCGCTCGACCCTCGTCCACCTACAACGCCGGAACGGTCCGATCGGTTCCCGCTACGCGTGTGGACACCCGTCGGAACGGGTGAGAGAACCCTAACCCCCGCCCGCGATCCGCACGCGGCGGAGCACCGGACGGCTCATCGCCCGTCGTGTGGTGTCCGGACCCGCGGCCGCACCGCCTGCACCACGTAGTCGAGTCCCGTGATCATGGTCAGCGCCACGGCCACGATCATCAGCACCATCGCTGCCGGGATCACAGCGTCGGGAAGCGGCAGAACGTAGACCCCGATGGCCACGCTCTGGACGAGGGTCTTGAGCTTGCCGCCGCGTCCCGCGGGGATGACACCGTGCCGCAGGACGGCGAACCGCAGGAGCGTGATGCCGATCTCGCGGGCACCGATGACGAGGGTGATCCACCAGGGCAGGTCCCCCAGCATGGACAGTCCGACCAGGGCCGCCCCGATCAGTGCCTTGTCGGCGATGGGGTCCGCCATCTTGCCGAACTCCGTCACGAGCCCGTGCTTGCGCGCCAGTTGGCCGTCGATGCGATCGGTGATCGCCGCGACGACGAAGATCCCGAAGGCCGCGAGCCGCCACCCGGTCTCCTGGCCACCGTCCGCGAACAGAGCCCACAGGAACACCGGGACCAGCGCGATCCGCAGGACGGTCAGGACGTTGGCGATGTTGAGCAGTGGAGCCGGAGTGAGCGGGCCCGAGCCGACGACGGCGTCCGGCGTCGGCGCGGACGCGTCACCGGGGCCACGACCGACGTCGTACTGAGCGCTCACGTCGCCGAGCCCGCTCTCGGGACGTGACGTGAGTTACCGGCGCGGGACACACGGTCACAATATCGGTACGCCCGATGACTACTGTTCACCCCATGACTTCCGACCTCGATCCGGAGACGGACTCCCGGGCGGCGCAGGATCGCGCAGACGTCCGGACCGCGTCCGGGTCCACCACCGAGCGCGTGCGCCTGCGCCGTGCCCGCACCTCCGACATCCCGGAGATCAAGCGACTCATCGACATCTACGCGGGCCGGATCCTGCTCGAGAAGAATCTCGTGACCCTCTACGAGGCGGTCCAGGAGTTCTGGGTCGCCGAGGTCGACGGTGTCGTCGCCGGCTGCGGCGCGCTGCACGTGCTGTGGGCGGATCTCGGCGAGATCCGCACGGTCGCCGTCGATCCGTCGGTCAAGGGCCACGGCGTGGGCCACCTCATCGTGTCCCGGTTGATCGACGTCGCCCGCGAACTGCAGCTCTCCCGCATCTTCGTGCTCACCTTCGAGGTGCCGTTCTTCGCCCGCCACGGGTTCTCCGAGATCGACGGGACCCCGGTCACCGCCGAGGTTTACGCGGAGATGTGTCGCTCGTACGACACCGGTGTCGCCGAGTTCCTCGATCTCAGCTACGTCAAGCCGAACACTCTCGGCAACACCCGCATGCTGCTCACGCTCTAGATCACCCACCACCCGCTCACACCGCAGGAGAACATCGATGGCCCATTTCCTCGTCAACTACACCTACTCGTCGGCCACCGCCGAGGGACGCGACCGCGTCCGCGCCGAGCACCGCGACTGGCTGCGGGATCTCCTCGCTCGCGACATCGTGGTGGTGGCGGGGCCGTACGCGGACGACAGCGGCGCCACCATCATCGTCAAGGGTGAGAGTGCGGACCAGGTGGGCACGCTGTTCGCCGAGGACCCGTTCGCGGTGGAGAAGCTCGTCGACGCCGTGGCGATCCAGGAGTGGAAGCCGGTGATGGGCGTCCTCGCGGAGTGACCCGCCCTCCGGCACCGCCGGACACACGAACAGCCCGGCACCTCTCGGTGCCGGGCTGTTCTCGTGCGGGGTGGATCAGTGCGAGTCGCGCTCGGTGTCCGTGACGCCGGTCGACGTGGTACCACTCGAGGCGGCCGTGGTGTCGTCGCCGAGGACCGGGCTTCCGGTCTCGCCGTCCTTCACCGCGGGCTTCGCGTCGCCGCGGGTCTTGAGCAGGCTGGCCACGGTGGTGACGATCAGGATGCCCATGATGACACTGAGCGACACTCCGGTGCTGATCTCGGGGACCGACAGGTTCTCGCCGCCGTTGATGAAGCCGAGCTCGTTCTCGTGGAGCGCGTGGAGGACGAGCTTGACGCCGATGAACGCCAGTACCAGGGACAGGCCGTAGGACAGGTAGACCAGGCGATCGAGCAGTCCGCCGATCAGGAAGTACAACTGGCGCAGACCCATGAGGGCGAAAGCGTTGGCCGTGAAGACGATGTACGGCTCGGTGGTGAGACCGTAGATCGCCGGGATCGAGTCCAATGCGAACAGGATGTCGGTGAAACCGATGACGACCAGGGCCAGCAGCATCGGGGTGACCACGCGCTTGCCGTCGATCTTCACCGTCAGACGATCACCGTGGTACTCGTCCGTGGTGGGGAGGATCTTCTTGGCGAACTTCATGATCTTGGTGTCCTGCTGGACCTCGTTCTCCTCCTCTTCCCCGGCCTCCTTGATGAGCTTGTAGGCCGTGTAGATGAGGAACGCACCGAAGAGGTAGAAGACCCAGCTGAAGTTGTTGATGGCCGCGGCACCGAGGGCGATGAAGCCACCGCGCATCACGAGCGCCATCACGATGCCGATGAGCAGCACCTTCTGCTGGTACTGACGCGGTACGGCGAACGTCGTCATGATGATGAGGAAGACGAACAGGTTGTCGACGCTGAGCGCCTTCTCGGTGACGTACCCGGCGAAGTACTCACCGCCGTAGGTCGCGCCGTACTGCCAGAACACGATTCCGCCGAAGATGATGGCGATCGTGATGTAGACGACGGACCACGTCGCCGACTCCTTGAAGGTCGGCTCGTGGGGGGTCTTCACGTGAGCGAAGAAGTCGAAGACGAAGAGTCCCAGGATCACCACGATGGTGACGATCCAGACTGTGGACGAGACATTCATGTGAGCAACTACCTCCGGTAGTCCATGGGTGGGCTCCGGAGGTCTCTCCCACAGAACCAGTGATGATGTCTCGTGCGACCACTGTGTCTGCCGATGACCCGGATCGAGGCAGGGCTCGATCGTGCTGACGGGTCCTTCGCAAGCTGGGGATACTCCCCTCCTGAAAACAACCATGCCACAGCCCCGGACGTATGGAGGCACGCGAAGGGTAATGCACAGGTAAAACTCAGCTAGCGTGAGAGTCAATTCACAACGGGGCCACCGTCACTCGTCCGGATTGTCCGACTCTCCCGGATCCCCGCCCTTAATCGACCACAGCAGCCCGTCCAACTCGTCGGGCTTGACCAGGACGTCGCGGGCCTTCGATCCCTCGCTCGGGCCGACCACTCCGCGCGTCTCCATCAGATCCATGAGCCTGCCGGCCTTGGCGAAGCCGACGCGCAACTTGCGCTGCAGCATGGACGTCGAGCCGAACTGACTCGTCACGACGAGTTCGACGGCTTGGAGCAGCACGTCGAGATCGTCGCCGATGTCGGCGTCGACGTCCTTCTTCTCCGCGGCCTTCTGCGCGGTGACGCCCTCCTGGTACTCCGGCTCCGCCTGGTTCTTGGCGAAGTCGACGACCGCGGTGATCTCCTCGTCGGTGATGAAGGCACCCTGCAGACGGGTGGGCTTGCCCGCGCCCATCGGCAGGAACAGGGCGTCGCCCATACCGATGAGCTTCTCCGCACCCTGCTGATCCAGGATGACGCGGGAGTCGGTCAGCGACGACGTGGCGAACGCGAGCCTGGACGGGACGTTGGTCTTGATCAGGCCCGTGACGACGTCGACGGACGGGCGCTGGGTCGCGAGCACGAGGTGGATGCCGGCCGCGCGCGCCTTCTGCGTGATGCGGACGATCGCCTCCTCCACGTCCCGCGGCGCGGTCATCATCAGGTCCGCGAGCTCGTCGACGATCGCGAGGATGTACGGGTAGGGCTTGTAGACGCGCTCGCTGCCGAGCGGTGCGGTGATCTCGCCCGACTTCACCTTCTTGTTGAAGTCGTCGACGTGGCGCACCCTGTTTGCCTGCATGTCCTGGTAGCGCTGCTCCATCTCCTCGACCAGCCAGGCGAGGGCCGCGGCAGCCTTCTTCGGCTGCGTGATGATCGGCGTGATGAGGTGCGGGATCCCCTCGTACGGGGTCAGCTCGACCATCTTGGGGTCGATGAGGATCATCCGGACCTCCTCCGGCGTCGCCCGCGCGAGCAACGACACCAGCATGGAGTTGACGAAGCTCGACTTGCCCGAGCCGGTGGAGCCCGCCACCAGGAGGTGCGGCATCTTCGCGAGGTTGGCGCTGACGAAGTCGCCCTCGATGTCCTTGCCGAGGCCGATGACCAGAGGATGGTGATCCTTGCGGGTCGAGGGCGCCGTCAGCACGTCGGCCAGGCGGACCATCTCGCGGTCGGAGTTGGGCACCTCGATGCCCACCGCCGACTTGCCGGGGATGGGGGCCAGCAGACGCACGTTGTCGGTGGCCACCGCGTACGCGATGTTGCGGGCGAGCGCCGTGATCTTCTCGACCTTGACGCCCGGTCCGAGCTCGACCTCGTAGCGCGTGACCGTCGGTCCGCGGGTGAAGCCGGTGACGGCGGCGTCGATCTTGAACTGCTCGAGGACCTCGGAGATCGCCTCGATCATCGCGTCGTTCGCCTGGCTGCGCGTCTTCGGCGGATCGCCGTCGATCAGCAGGGACAGCGAGGGCAGGACGTAGTCGCCGTCGACGACGCGGTCCACGACGAGTTTGTCGTCCTCCTTCGGCTTCGGCGGAGTCGCCGCGACGACCGGAGCGGGCTTCGGCTTCGGCGTCGGCTCGACCACCGGTTCCTTCGCACGCGTGCGGACGGGCGGCGGCACCGGCACGTACTCGGTGGGAGCGTCGTCCACCGGTGCCGACTCCTCCACCGGGTACGCGTCGGCCGGCGCGGACGATCGGCGGCGGCGCGACCTCGCCGGCTTCTCGTCGACCGGGTAGCCGTCGGCGTCGAACAGGGCCGGGTCGTACTCGTCGTACGAGGAGCCGTAGCCCGCGGAGTCGTACCCGTCCGGTGCGAAGTCACCGAGGTGCGACTCCTCCTCCCAGTCCTCGTAGTCGCTGTACTCGTCGCCGCGGTTCGCCGTACCGAACAGGGTCCGCAGACGCGCGGGGATGTCGCGCACGGTCGTCCCGGTGAGGAGAAGGACGCCGAACAGGACCGCGAGCAGGAGCAGCGGCACGGCGAGCCAGACGGTGACCCCGCTGCTGAGCGGACCGCCGACGACGAAGCCGACGAAGCCGCCGCCGGACGCACGCCCGGCCAGGTCGTCCGGTGATCCGGAACCCAGATGCCAGAGTCCGAGCATCGGCAGGCCGACCAGCAGAGACCCGAGGACGAGCCGGGGGCGGTCGTCGGGAGCGGGTTCGGTCCGCATCAGGGCTACGGCGACGCCGATGCCGAGCAGCGGCAGCAGGATGGCCGCGCTGCCGACGACGGCGCGCAGCCCGATCTCGATCCACTCCCCGACCGGGCCACCGGCCGAGAACCAGAGACCGGCGGCGACGACCACGCTGACCGCGAGGCACCCGAGGGCGATGCCGTCGCGGCGGTGGCCGTGTTCGATGTCGGCGGCCTTGCCGACGGTGCGAGTGGTGGCACCGAGTCCGCGCGCGGCGAGGCCCCACCCCTTGCCGATGCCGCGACCCACGGAGTTCAGGGCCGCGCGACCGGGCGAGATCGTGCGCTTGGGGGCGCTGCGAGGTCGGGCTCCGGACGACGACCGTGCGGTACCGGACGAGCGAGTCGCCGGGGTGCGCCCGGTGGACGACCGGGGGGCGGTGGGCTTGCGCGGCGTCGTGACCGTCCGCCCGCGTCCGGTGGAGGCACCACTCGTGCCGGTGCCTGCCTTGCTCGATCCGGCCGCGCCGGATCGGGACGCGCGCGTACTCGTCTTGCCTGCCATACCCGTCAGGCTAGTCGGTCGACCCCATCCGGACCATCCGCAACACCAGTAACAGCTCGACCGCTGTCACACGCCGCGGTCGAGGCCCTTCACCGCGGCGACGTCCGCTTGGTCACCGTCGAACTCCAGCACCACCGCATCGCGGCCGAACGCGTGCAGCACCAGCTCCGACGGCTCCCCGCGCAGCGCCACCCGGCGCGAGGCCGACTTCTTCCCGAACGTCCGCCGACGACCGTCCGGGGTCTCCACGTCCACGGCCACGGGGGCTCCCCTGTAGGCGACACGGCCGAGCAGACCCAGCAGACCCCACAGGGCGGTCTGCATCTCGGCGCTCAGTTCTCGCGGAGTCGGTGCGGATCCGTCGGCCCGCCGGACGTCCTCGTGGTGGACGAACATCTCCCCGAGGTTGATCTGCGCGTCGAGGAGCTTGTACGGCGACCACACCGGAGGTCCCGTGCGCACGTCGTCGACGAGACCCACCCACTCCCCCGCGGCGACCGAGTCCTGCACGCGGCGCGTGTACCCCGCCAGCGGCGGTAGGAAGATGCCCGGAGCCGCATCCAGGCGGCGTTCGCGGATCACCAGATGCGCCGCGAGATCCCGGACGGTCCAGTCACCGCACAGGGTGGGAGCGTCCGGACCGACCTTCGCCATCGTGTCGGCCAGTTCCAGACGTTCGTCGTGCGCAAGGCTCATGACACACGAATCTAGCCGTGTCGTACGGTCGCCGGTGTGCCCGTCTCCGAAATAGTCCTCGTGCTGCTCGCGGGGTTCGCCGCCGGTGGCATCAACGCCGTCGTCGGGTCAGGAACGCTCATCACGTTCCCCACTCTCATCGCCTTTGGTTACCCACCCGTCACGGCGACCATGAGCAATGCGATCGGACTGGTGGCAGGCAGCGCCTCCGGCGCATGGGGCTACCGACGCGAACTA
This sequence comes from Rhodococcus sp. Leaf225, assembly GCF_001426145.1. NCBI lineage: Bacteria > Bacillati > Actinomycetota > Actinomycetes > Mycobacteriales > Nocardiaceae > Rhodococcus > Rhodococcus sp. Leaf225. Next base: position 456,492 of record NZ_LMRN01000012.1, read on the forward strand.
CGCGGCCAGTGGTCGCGGTTGCGCTGGCAGCTCCCCGGATCGCTGCTCGGCGGCGTGCTCGGTGCCTGGCTCCTGCAGCACCTGCCCGAGAAGACCTTCACCGCCGTGGTTCCGGTGCTGCTGATCCTGGCGCTGGTCCTGGTGGTCACCGGCCCCCGCATCCAGGCCTGGGCCCAGAAGCGCTCCGAGCCGGACACCGCCGCCGGGATCGGCCGCGGACGCTTCGTGCTGCTGGTGATCGGGACGTTCGCCGTGGGTGTCTACGGCGGCTACTTCACCGCGGCCCAGGGCATTCTGCTGATGGGCGTCATGGGCGCGTTGCTGCCGGAGAACATCCAGCGCATGAACGCGGCCAAGAATCTGCTGTCGCTCGTGGTCAACGTCGTGGCGGCGGCATCGTTCATCATCTTCGCCTTCGACCGGATCAGTTGGGCGGCAGCCGGTCTCATCGCCGTCAGCTCCCTGATCGGCGGCGCGGTGGGAGCACGGTACGGCCGGCGTCTGTCACCGCGGGTGCTGCGTGCCTGCATCGTCCTGCTGGGCCTCGTCGGTCTGTACAACCTGCTCGCCTAGCCGGCCGACGACGGGGCGAGAGACACGACAGGCCGGCGCCGGGGTGTCCCCGGGGCCGGCCTGTCGAGTGCGACCGTGTCAGCTCGGCGTGACCTCGAGCACGGTCGGCACGATCATCGGCTTGCGGCGGTACTTGTCCGCCACCCAGCGACCGACGATGCGGCGGACCGACTGCGCGATGCGGTGCGTGTCCCGCACACCCTCGCCGGCGAGACGCACCAACTCCGCCTCGACCAGCTGCGCCGCTTCCTTCAGTGCCGCGGGATCGTCGGAGAAGCCGCGACCCGAGACCTCAGGAGTGCCGACGGACTTGCCGGTGGTGGTGTCCACGGCCATGGTGATGGCGATGAAGCCGCCCTCACCGAGGACGAGGCGGTCGGACAACGTCGAGTCACCCACGTCGCCGACGGACAGGCCGTCGACGTACACGTGGCCCACCGGCACCTGGCCGACGATCTCGGCGAGGCCGTCGACCATGTCCACGACGACGCCGTCCTCGGCCAGCACCACGCGCTCCTCCGGCACACCCGTCGACACCGCGAGAGCGGCATTGGCGCGCAGGTGCCGCCACTCGCCGTGCACGGGCATCGCGTTGGTGGGACGGACCGCGTTGTAGAGGTACAGCAGCTCGCCGGCCGACGCGTGGCCGGAGACGTGCACCTTGGCGCTCTGCTGCGTGACCACCTTGGCGCCACGCTTCGCGAGCCCGTTGACGACGGCGAACACGGAGTTCTCGTTGCCGGGGATCAGCGACGACGCGAGGACGACCAGGTCGTCGGCACGGATGTTGATCTGACGATGCTCACCCCGCGCCATCCGGGACAGCGCGGAGAGCGGCTCGCCCTGCGAGCCGGTGGAGACCAGGACCAGCTTGTCGTCCGCGAGCTTCGTCGCGGTGTCCATGTCGACCTCGACACCCGAGGGCACCGTCAGGTACCCGAGCTCCTGGGCGATGGCCATGTTGCGCACCATCGACCGCCCGACGAAGGCGACCTTGCGGTTGTAGCGGTGTGCGACGTCGATGACCTGCTGGATGCGGTGCACGTGGCTCGCGAACGACGCGACGATCACGCGGTTCCTGGCCTTGCCGATGACCGTGTCCAGGACACCGCCGATCTCACGCTCGGGCGTGACGAATCCGGGCACCTCGGCATTGGTGGAGTCCACAAGGAAGAGGTCGACACCCTCGTCGCCGAGTCGCGAGAACCCGCCGAGATCGGTCAGGCGGCCGTCGAGCGGCAGCTGGTCGAGCTTGATGTCGCCGGTGTGCAGCGCGACACCGGCATCGGTACGGATGGCGACGGCGAGCGCGTCGGGGATCGAGTGGTTGACCGCGAAGTACTCGAGCTCGAACGGTCCGTGGTTCGTGCTCTCGCCCTCGCGCACCTCGACGAGCTTCGGCTTCTGGCGGTGCTCACGGCACTTCGCCGCCAGCAGCGCCAACGTGAACTTGGAGCCGATGACCGGGATGTCCGGGCGCAGGCGCAGCAGGAACGGCACGGCACCGATGTGGTCCTCGTGACCGTGGGTGAGCACCAGGGCGACCACGTCGTCCATCCGGTTCTCGATGTGACGGAAGTCCGGGAGGATCAGGTCGACACCGGGCTGTGCGTCCTCGGGGAAGAGCACACCGCAGTCGACGATGAGCAGCTTGCCCTTGTGCTCGAAGACCGTCATGTTGCGGCCGATCTCGCCGATGCCGCCGAGAGCGACGATGCGGAGACCGTTCTTCGGTGCCTTGGGCGGAGCTCCGAGTCGCTGCGTCTTGTCCACGACCGTGCGCGCATCGGGTCGCTGGATGGCAGCGGAGTTCTGCGGGGTGCGCGCGGGACGCGACCGAGGACCGCGGCCCCCACCCGAGCCCGAGTTGCCGTTCGACGATCGCGAGCCGCCCGACTGGCGGTCGCGGCCGGTCGGCGCGTCCTTCACGGGCGCCTCCTTCACGGGAGCGGCTTTCGCCGGCGCCTGCGCCGCGGGGGCATCCTGCACGGGCGCGGCCTCGGCCTTCGGTGCAGGAGGAGCGGGCTGCTGTTCCTGCGGAGGAAGTTCCGCGGGCGGTCCGGCACTACGGGTGGCACTGCGCCGCCTGGGCGGTCGAGTCATCAAAGAACTCCTGCACGGTGAAGATCGGCTGCCAGAGCATCGATCTGATCGGTGGACGGTGGAACTTGTGGCAGACGGGGCTCCCCCACGTCGATGCCGAGAAGTCGAAGGCCCGCCTTGGAGCCCGTGACGCCGCCGAGTCGGGCGAACGACCGCACGATCGGGAGCAGACCGACGTTGATGGCCTGCGCTGCGGCGATGTCGCCCGCGGCCCAGGCGGAGTGGAGATCCCGGAGCTTGCCGGGCACGAGGTGCCCGATGACGCTGACGAAGCCGACGGCCCCGACGGACAGCCAGGGCAGATTGAGCGGGTCGTCGCCCGAGAAGTACTCGAGACCGGTCGAGGCGATGAGTTCGGCTCCCGCGGCGAGGTCGCCCTTCGCGTCCTTGACGGCGAGGATGCGCGGATGATCGGCGAGGCGACGCAACGTCTCCGTCTCGATCGGCACCACCGAGCGGGGCGGGATGTCGTACAGCATGACGGGCAGATCGGTCGAGTCGGCCACGGCGACGAAGTGGGCGTACAGGCCGGCCTGCGGCGGGCGCGAGTAGTACGGGGTGACGACGAGCAGTCCGTGTGCCCCGGCGTCGGCGGCGGCACGAGCGAGTTCGATGCTGTGCGCGGTGTCGTTGGTACCGGCGCCGGCGACGATGCGAGCGCGATCTCCGACGGCAGCGACCACGGCGCGCAGCAGGTCGGCCTTCTCGCGATCCGTCGTGGTCGGCGACTCGCCCGTCGTTCCCGAGATCACGAGGCTGTCGCACCCGCTCGAGACCAGATGCGCGGCCAGTGCGACGGAGGCGTCGATGTCGAGAGCACCGTCCGGAGTGAACGGTGTCACCATCGCGACGGAGACGGCACCGAACGGCGAGGGCGTGCTGCTCGTCTGCACTCGTGCCGCAGTGTCGACAGTCCCCGCAGCGTCGACAGTCCTCGCGGTGTCACCGATGGTCATGGTCAGGAAGGTTACCCGGTCCCCGTCCGGCCGCCGGACCCCCACGACCCGCGCCGCCTATTCCCCCGCGTACGAACTCCTGGCGACTTCCGTTCCGTCGGCCAGTGTCTCGATCTCGAAGTCGGCGAAGACGTCGGGTGCGGCCTCGACGAGGCGCCGCAGGCAGGCCACCGCAAGCCGTCGGATCTCGAGATCCGCGTGCTCGGAGGCCCGCATGGTGACGAAATGCCGCCACGACCGGTAGTTCCCGGTCATCACCAGGCGCGTCTCCACGGCGTTCGGGAGCACCGAGCGCGCGGCCTGCCGCGCCTGCTTCCCGGCGACGACCGCAGGCGAGTCCGCACCGGTCTCCGCTTCGAGTGCGGACAGCAACGCGTCGTACGCGGCACGGGACGAGTCGGTCGCATTCTGGAACAACTCACGCAACGTCGCGTCGGACTCGAGAGCTGGAGGCACGACCATCAGCGCGTCGCGTTCGGACACCGAACGCTGGGAGAGCTGCGAGAAGGAGAAGTGGCGGTGCCGGATCAACTCGTGACTACAGGAGCGTGAGATGCCGGTGATGTAGAAACTCGCGGACGCGTGCTCGAACACCGACCAGTTCCCCACGGCCAGTAGGTGGTTGAGATACCCGGCGTTGGTCGCGGTGCGCGGATTGGGCTTCGACCAGCTCTGGTAGCAGGCCCGGCCGGCGAACTCGACCAACGCCTGACCGCCGTCGGCGTCGGTCTCCCACGGCACCTCCGACGGAGGGGTGAAGGACGTCGCGGCCACGAGCTGAACGGACAACGGGGCACCGGCTCGATGCTCTGAGACTGGACGCTGGGACATTCGACACAGACTATGGGGTGGCGGCGTCATCGAGAGACGGCGCGTACCTCGCGGCCCAGGTCGGCCGCGAGATCACCACGGTCACCGACCACGACGTCGGCCACGTCCAGCCATCGAGCCATCTCCGTCACCGACGCGGCCAGCGCCGCCGCCACCTCGCCACGGCGGCCGCGGGCGTCGACGGAGGGCTCGGTGAACGCACCGGGCACCGTGAGCACTCCGGCGGAGCGATCGACCCGGATGTCGACGCGGGCGACGAGCTCGTCGTGCAGCAGGAACGGGAAGACGTAGTACCCGTACGTCCGCTTCGGCTCGGGCGTGTAGATCTCGATGCGGTAGTGGAAGTCGAAGAGACGCTCGGTGCGCGGACGCCCGAAGATCAGCGGGTCGAACGGGCACAGCAGTGCGGCCGACTCGACCGACCGCGGTACCCGGGTGTCTCGATGCAGGAAGGCCTGATCCCGCCACCCGGTCACGGTCACGGGCACCAGCACGCCCGCGTCCACCAGGTCGGCCACGGCCCGAGTGGTCTGGGCCGCCGACAGCCGGTAGTGATCGCGCAGGTCGGCCGCCGTGGCGACCCCCATCGCCTCGGCCGACTTCTCGACGAGCTGACGCACCGCGTCCACCTCGTCCACCCGTCGCGACACGACGTCCGGGGGCAGCACGCGCTCGGCGAGGTCGTACAGCCTCGTGAACCGTTCCCGCCGCGGTACCGACAACACGCCGCCGGCGAAGAGCTGTTCGCACACCACCTTGACGTCACTGTGGTCCCACCACGACCCCTTGGGGCCGGGTCTCCGGCGATCCAACAGAACTTCGAGCTCTCGCGCGGTGACGGGCCCCTGGTCGCGGATCGCGTCGAGCACGTCCTCCACCAGTCCGGGACTGCGCGCAGCGACCCTCGCGGCGCCGCCCCACCGACCGTGCTCGTACTGATCCATCCGCCACCGCATCAGCGGCCAGTCGGCGACGGGCAGGAATGCCGCCTCGTGCGCCCAGTACTCGACGAGCAGGCGCGGCGATCGCGCCGTGTCGGTCCATGCCGCATCGTCCAGCGCCTGACGGTCGTAGGGGCCGACACGACTGAACACCGGCGCGTAGTGCGCCCGCACCGCCGCGGACACCGAATCGATCTGCAGCAACTTCGTCGAGCGCACCACACCCGCCACCGCGCGCCTGCCGGAGACCGCACCGGACCGCGCTCGACCGAAGCCCTGGGCCGCGACGGCCGTGCGACGCGCTGCCGCCGCGGACAGCTCACGCATGGGCACCGCCCGCGTTCGTCCGGGCGTGGGTCACTCCGGCGTCGACGACGGACACCAGGAGCAGCACCGCACCGACGGCGCCCACCGCCGTGAGTCGTTCGTCCAGCAGGATCACTGCGAGGACGGTACCGGTGAGAGGTTCGAGGAGTGCGACGACCGCCGCCGTCGACGCCGCCGCGGTCCGCAGTCCGCGGAAGTACGCGCTGTAGGCCACAGCCGTCGGGACGAGGGCGAAGCTGAGCACGAGGAGAATGCTCGTCACCGACACGACCGGGAGCAGCGCCGTGCGGTCCGTGGCTGTCGCTGCCACCGCGAGCAGCGCCCCGCCCAGCACGAACGACCATCCGGTGACGACGGTGTCGTCGCCCTGCGCGGCATGTCGACGACCGACGAGGGTCATCGTCGCGAACGCACTGCCCGACACCACCGCCAGAGCGCCACCCACGACGGTGGACCGCAGATCGCCGTCGGCCGGGGAACCGACTAGCAGCCCGAGCCCCGCGACACCGACGACGACGGTCCGCACGACGGCACCCGCCGGGCGGCGACGTGACGTCAGCGACTCCACGAGGACGACCACCACCGGAGCCGACCCGATGGTCACCAGGGTCGCGGCCGCCACGCCCGCCGTGACGGTGGCCGCGAAGTAGGCACCCTGGAAGACCGCGGCGAGTGTTCCGATGACGGCGATGCGACTCCACACAGGTCGGCCGCGCGGCAGGACGCCCCCGGTCGTGGCCACGACCGCGAGGAGCATCAGCCCGCCGAGGCCGAGCCGGTACGCGGCGACCGCGGTGGACGGGAGGTCCGCGGAGCGACCCAGCGCGGTTCCGAGAACACCGCCGGTCCCCCACAGCACGGCGGCGACGACGAGCAACGCCACACCGGATCGCGGGTACTGCACCGGCAGCCTCCTCACCCTCACGTGTCCAGCGACCGTAGCGCCGGTGGACAGTGCTGCTCACTCCGGCGTAGCGTGCGTAACAGTACAAGCGTACTGTTTGCCGGCCCGTCGAAGGAGCCATCATGTGGAGCCCGTCCGACTACCTCACCTTCGCCGACGAGCGCACCCGTCCGTTCCGCGAACTGCTCGCACGCATCTCTGTCGGGAGTCCCCGGCGCGTCGCCGATCTCGGCTGCGGCCCGGGCAATGCGACGGCGTTGCTCGCGCACCGCTGGCCGGACGCCGCCGTCGAGGCGTCGGACAACTCGCCGGACATGGTCGCGGCCGCGCGCGCTGCCGGTCTGGACGCCACCGTGCTCGACGTGCGGGACTGGGTGCCGTCCTCCGACACCGACGTCGTCGTCTCCAACGCGACTCTGCAGTGGGTGCCCGAACACCGGGAACTGCTGGCGCGCTGGCCCGGCCAGTTGCCGGACGGTGCCGTGATCGCCGTCCAGATGCCCGGCAACTTCGATGCACCGTCGCACCGCATCATCCGGGACCTCGCGACATCGGACGCCTGGGCACCGCGACTTCCCACTCTCGAGCTGCGGCACGCGAACGCCGTGGACGATCCCGAGCAGTACGCCGACCTGCTGGCCGCCCGGGGTTGCGCCGTGGACGCCTGGGAGACCACGTACGTCCAGCAACTCCGTGGTGCCCGGCCCGTTCTCGACTGGGTCTCCGGCACCGCTCTCACCCCGATCTTCGACCTCCTCGACGAGAAGGGTCGGGACGAGTTCCGCGACGACCTCGCTCCGTTGTTGGCCGAGGCCTACCCGGCACGATCCGACGGGACCACCTTCTTCCCGTTCCGACGCGTCTTCGTCGTCGCGGTGGTGCGGAACGGCTGACGAGCAGGACGGTGCGGCCGGACGGATACTCTCGAATCATGCATCGGTCGGCGCTCGTTCCCCTGATCCTGTCGGCCGCCCTCCTCGCCGGGGGCTGCGGCAGGGCCGTCGAGGGACGTCCGACGGCCGACGCGTGGGTGCCCACCGCCGACAATCCCGACCCCTCTCTCGCGCTCGACGGCATCGAGGTGGTCGACTACCCGCCCGCCTACCACGTACTGCCGAACTACCGTGTGGCGTACGCCTTCTCACCGCCGATGGGTGGTCGACATGACAACGCGTGGGCGACGTGCACCGGCGTGGTCTATCCGGAGGCCGTGCGCACCGAGAACATGGTGCACTCCCTCGAACACGGTGCCGTGTGGATCGCATACGACCCCGAAGCGCTCGACGACAACGAGATCGCAGCGCTGGCCGCGCGGGTGGAGGGCGAGCCGTACCTGATGATGTCGCCGTATCCGGGCATGGATCGCCGGATCTCGCTGCAGTCGTGGGGGCATCGCCTGGCAGTGGAGAGCAGCGACGACGAGCGCATCGACCGTTTCGTCTCGGCACTGCGCCTGAATCCGAACACTTTCCCGGAGCCCGGCGCGACGTGCGCGACCCTGCCCACCACGTTCGACACGGCGAACCCGCCGGCGTTCGTCGAGAGCGCGCCGGATCCCGCGTCCCCGCTGACCCTTCCGGAGTGATCAGGCAGGCATGATCGTCGCGGCGACCGTGCCACCGAGTTCGACGAGCCGTTCCCGCGCAGCGGCGTCGAACCCGGTCACCTCGACGGGCACCGCGGCCGGCTCGAGGCCCCATCCGCTCACGATGCTCGTCAGTGCGCGCACCGCGCCCGCAGTGTCGTTGTTGCCGTACACCCAGGCGCCCCAGGGCTTTCCGTTCATCGACCCGAGCGTCGGGTAGTACACCGTGTCGAGGAAATGCTTGAGAGCACCGGACATGTACCCGAAGTTCGCGGGAGTGCCGAGGAGGATGCCGTCCGCGTCGACCACGTCGGCGATCGTGGCACCCAGGGCCGGGCGCACCCGGACGTCGACACCCTCGATGTCGGGATCCCGCGCCCCGGCCAGCACCGCCTCGAGCATCTCCGCCATGGGCGGCGACACCGTGTGGTGCACCACCAGCAGGACGGTCACGCGCTCTCGGTGCGCTCGAGTTCCACGGCGCGCCGCATGATCTCGCGTGCGCGCCCGCGATCGCCCGCGTAGTCGTACGCACGGGCGAGACGGTAGTTCGTGCGCCAGTCGTCGGGCGACTTCTCGTACTCCGCCTTGACGTCCGCGAAGAGCGAATCCGCCGCGCCGCGCTCGATGCGCCCCGACGGCATGCGCGGAAGGTCGTCGACGTCCAGCTCGAGATTCTCGTCGTGGATCCGACGGGCCAGGTGCTGGTGCCGAAAACCCGCCCGCAGCGTCGCCGCCACGATCCACAGGCCCAGCAGCGGAAGGATCAGCACACCGATACCCAGCCCGATGTTCACCGGACCGCCGAGCTGGATGAAGTCGATCCCCCGCCCGCCCAGGATGACGAAGTAGACGCCGAGAACCAACACCATCACGGCGATGATCGCGACCACCCGCGAATACTTGCTCACTCCGACCGTCCTCCTGACTTCCCGCTGCTCATCACAGATCCATCAGCGGTTCGATGCCCAACGTCAATCCGGGCCGCGCCGCGATGGACCGGACGCCCAGCAGCACACCGGGAGTGAAGGAGGTGCGGTCGATCGAGTCGTGCCGGATGGTGAGAGTCTCGCCCTGCGTTCCCAGGAGCACCTCCTGGTGCGCCACCAGACCGGCGAGGCGCACGGAGTGCACACGCACTCCGTCGACGTCGGCGCCGCGCGCACCGTCGAGTTCGGTGGTGGTCGCGTCGGGACTCGGGCCCACTCCCGCCGCGCGCCGCGCGTCCGCGATGAGCGCCGCCGTGCGGTACGCGGTGCCGGACGGCGCGTCCGCCTTGTTCGGGTGGTGCAGCTCGATCACCTCGACCGAGTCGAAGAAGCGTGCCGCCTGCTGCGCGAACGCCATCGACAGCACGGCGCCGATGGCGAAGTTGGGAGCGATGAGCACTCCGGTCGCGGGCGAGTCCGCGAGCCAGGACCGCACCTGATCGAGTCGCTCGTCGTCGAACCCGGTGGTGCCCACGACGGCATGGATCCCGGCGCCGATCAGGTACTGCAGGTTGTCCATGACGACACTGGGATGGGTGAAGTCGACCACGACCTGCGCGCCGTTCTCAGCGAACGTCTCGAGCCGGTCGTCCTTGTCCACGCGAGCGACGAGCTCCGTGTCGGCCGCGGCCTCGACGGCCTCGCACACCGCCTGGCCGACCTTGCCGGCCGCGCCGAGTACTCCGACACGTATCGCCTCTGTCACCTGTTCACCCCTCACCTGGAACTGTCGGGGACAGCCTAGTGGTCGAACTCGATGACCTGACGAATCGCCTTGCCGTCCGCCAGTTCGTCCATCGCCCGGTTGATCCCGTCGAGCGTGATGCGTGAGGACACCAGTTTCTCCACCGGGAAGCGGCCCTCGCGCCACATCTGCTCGTACGTCGGAATGTCCCGTTCGGGAACGGCGGACCCGAGGTAGCTCCCGACGATGGTCCGCGCCTCGGCCACGAGCGTGAGGGGCGAGATCGACGCTCGGGCGTCCGGCGACGGCAGGCCCACTGTCACGGTGGTGCCGCCCGGAGCAGTGGCAGCGAGAGCGGTCTCGAAGGCGCGCGCGTTGCCGGCGGCCTCCACGACGATCTGGGCACGCACGCCGGACTCGGCCAGTTCCTGCGGGGTGTACACGGACGTGGCGCCCAACTCGCGGGCCGTCTCCAGCTTCTCCGGCATCGAATCGACCCCGATGACGTCGCCCAGTCCGAGCGAGGCCGCGGTGAGCACCGCGGCCATGCCCACTCCGCCGAGCCCCACCACCATGATGGTGTCGCCCTCGGTGGGGGACGCGGCGTTCAGCAGTGCGCCGCCGCCGGTGAGCACCGCGCACCCGAGCACCGCGGCGACGGCCGGCGGGACGTCGTCGCCCACGGGCACCACCGACCGGCGGTCCACCACCGTGTGCGTCGCGAAACCGGACACCCCGAGGTGGTGCTTGATCTCGACGCCGTCGCGGCGCAGCCGCACGTCTCCGCCGAGCAGAGTGCCGGCGTTGTTGGCCGCGCTGCCGGGGATGCACGGTGTGCGCCCGTTCGACCGGCACCCCGAGCACTCACCGCATCGAGGCAGGAAGGTCATCACCACGCGCGTGCCGAGCGCGAGATCGACCCCCGGGCCGACGCCCTCGACGATGCCCGCGGCCTCGTGCCCCAGCAGCATCGGGACGGGGCGCACGCGGTTGCCGTCGACCACCGACAGATCGGAATGGCACAGCCCCGCCGCCTCGATGCGTACGAGGATCTCCCCCTCGCCGGGAGGATCGAGCTCGAGCTCGGACACCGTCAGGGGACGCGACTCCGCGAACGGCCGCGAACGGCCGATCTCTTCCAGGACAGCTCCGCGAATCTTCATGCCGCCACGTTAACCCGGCGGCGTCGGCGGTTGCGGCACTCTGGGATTGAGAAGATGCGCGACCAGCGCGGTCCAGCCGGTCTGATGGCTGGCGCCGAGCCCCTCTCCGGTGTCCCCGTCGAAGTACTCGCTGAAGGTCGGATGTTCCGACCACAGCGGATCGTCCGAGGACTCGATGCGATCGCCGTCCGACGGCCGACCGGATCCGCGCACGCGGAACAGGTCCGCGAGGCCGTTCTCGATGATCTCGGCGGCCTCGACCAGGGTGTGCTGCACGCCGGACCCGGTGGGGATCTCGATGGTGAACGTGTCGCCGAAGTAGCGACCGTAGGCGCGGAGCTTGTCGGCGAGCAGCACGTTGACGGGGAACCACACCGGGCCGCGCCAGTTCGAGTTCCCGCCGAACATCGACGTGCGGGACTCCCCCGGCTCGTACTCGATGGACAGTGATCGGCCCTCGACCTCCATCGTGACGCCGTCGCGGTAGGACGCGGACAGCGACCGGATACCGAAGGACGACAGGAACTCGTCGCTGTCGAACATGCGCTCGAGGATGCGCCGCAGCCGATCGGGATCCACGAGGGCGAGGAGCATGCGCCAGGTCCCGTTGTCGTTGCGCGACATCATCGGGGACACCAGATCCGGTCTCCGGTGCTGCAACCACCGCAAGCGAGACGTCAGGTCCGGACACTCCTTCGGCACCCATGACGGGATCTCGGTGGCCCCCAGGATCGGCAGGAGGCCCACCATCGAGCGCACCCGCAGCGGCACCGCGTCACCGTGCGGTGGGGCGAGGACGTCGTAGAAGAATCCGTCCTCCTCGTGCCACAGCGACATCTGCGCCGACCCGAAGGATCCCACGGCCTCCGCGATGGACAGGAAATGCGCGAAGAACTTCGTCGCGACGTCGTCCCAGGCGGAGTCGTGGCGTGCCAGTTCGATCGCGATCTTGAACATCTGCTGGCAGTAGAACGCCATCCAACTGGTCGCGTCGGACTGCTCGAGTCGGAAACCGGGAGGCAGTGGCTCCGAGCGGTTGAACATCCCGATGTTGTCCATCCCGAGGAAGCCGCCCTCGAAGATGTTGGAGCCGCCAGCGTCCTTGCGGTTGACCCACCACGAGAAGTTCAACAACAGCTTGGTGAACACCCGGACCAGGAACTCACGGTCGCGGTGTCCGTCGATGCGGTAGACCTGCCACACCGCCCACGCGTGGACCGGCGGGTTGACGTCTCCGAACTCCCACTCGTACGCGGGCAGTTGACCGTTGGGGTGCATCGCCCACTCGCGACACATGAGCACGAGCTGTTCCTTGGCGAAGTCCGGGTCGACGTGCGCCAGCGGGATGGTGTGGAAGGCGAGATCCCATGCGGCGAACCACGGGTACTCCCACTCGTCCGGCATGGAGACGACGTCCGCGAGCGAGAAGTGCGACCAGGCATGGTTGCGGGCGGTCGCGTCGAGTCGCGACTGCGGCGCCGACGCTCCCACCGGATCACCCTGCGCCCACTCGCGTACGTCGTAGCGGTAGAGCTGTTTGCACCACAGCAGGCCGGCGTAGGCGCGCCGTGCGACGTGGCGGTCGGCCGCGGACAGATCCGGGCCGATGACGTGGTCGTAGAACTGGTCCGCCTCGTACCGTCGGTCGGCGAGGACCGCGTCGAAGCCGGGGCCGAACGTGAACGAGTCCGGCACCGCGGTGCTCAACCGGAGACGGATGCTGCGGGTCTCGCCGGGCGCCACGTCGTCGAGCGAATACCAGAACGCACTCTTCGTCCCCGTGCCGTCCGGATTGACGGCCGACTCGTCGCCCTCGACGATGCGCCGCCCGATGCCGTCCTTCGTCCAGGCCGAGAGGTTCTCCGCGGCGCCGAACAGCTCCACCGCATTGGTCTCGTTGTCGCAGAACAGCACTCGCGCATCACCCTGAGCGGCGAGGTGGTACCGGCCGAGAAAACCGTGCTCCGCACGCACCACGGCCATGTCACCGGGAAGCGCGTCCGCCGTGACGTCGACGATGGAGGCGGTGCGATCGTCGCGCCCCCAGGACCACGTGTTGCGCAACCACAGATGCGGCACCACGTCGACCGATGCGGCCTCGGGCCCGTGATTGGTGACGTCGACGACGATGCACACGTCGTCCGGCGACGCCTTGGCGTAGGTGACGACCACGTCGAAGAACCGGTTCTCGTCCAGCACCCCGGTGTCGGCCAGTTCGAACTCGCGGTCCATGCGTGTGCGCGCGCGGCTCGCCTCACGCAGCCCCTCGTAGGGGTACTCGGCCTGCGGGTAGCGGTAGAGCCACGTCATCCAGCTGTGGGTGGGCGTTCCGTCGAGCGCCCACCAGTACTCCTTGGCGTCCTCGCCGTGATTGCCCTCACCGTTGGTGAGTCCGAACAGCCGCTCCTTGAGGATCGGATCGCGCCGGTTCCACAGGGCCACCGAGAAATTGAGGAAGCCGAAGCGGTCGCAGATGCCCCCGAGGCCGTCCTCGCCCCATCGGTAGGCGCGCGAGCGGGCGTGGTCGAAGGGGAAGGACTCCCAGGCGTTGCCGTCCTCGGAGTAGTCCTCGCGCACGGTGCCCCACTGACGGCCCGCGAGATACGGGCCCCAGGTACGCCAGGCGCTCTGTGCTCCGGGCGATTCGGCGAGCCGAGAGTGCTCGACGGTCGGGTGTGCAGGCTGATCTGCGGCGTCGGTCACCGCCACAGTGTGCCCCGACGGACGCGGACGTGCATCGCACCGGAGGCCCGGGCGTCACACCGCCGCGGGAAATCCCCGTCCGGGCGCGCTGACGGTGCAGCCGGTGACCAGACCGGCCAGAAGTCCGACGAGACCCGCGACCGAGGCCGACGGGTGGGACAGGTCGAAGAGAGTGCCCGGCGCGAGACCCGCACGGACGGCGAGATCGGACACCGACGCGGCCAACTCCTCGTGCGTGACGGTGACGCGTCCGGTCGTGCCCGGACCGAGCGCGACGAGGGCGGGCCGCCAGGCGTCGAGTGCGGTGGGCCGGCCGGCTTCGGTGAGACCCTGATCCCAGGCGGGCGACTCCCACCAGACACCCTCGTGATCCACGACGGCGTCGCGACGAGCATCGAACGTCACCGACGCGGCCGGTACGGCACCGACGGCCGCGCAGGCGTGCGCGCGGAGCACGTCGGGAAGTTCGGCGTCGACGGCGAACAGGGGATGCCCGGAGGCGAGGACGGCCAGGACGGAGGTGACCGCGTCGACCGAGCCGTCGGCGAGTACGGCGAGCGGGACGCGGTCGCGGGAGTGGGCACGGCGCAGCGCGGCTCCGCGGTTTCTGGCGGCCACGGCGAGCTCGCCGTAGGTGATCGAGTCGGCGGGTGAGACCAGCGCGAGACTCGACGGGTTCCGCCGCGCCACCGCGTCGATCGCCGCGACGACACCGCTCTGGAGCGCCGACGACGGCGGTGCGTCGAGCACGCCGCGCGGGTGGAGACCGGTCATACCGCAACACCGCCAACTGCCGAGGAAACTATCGGCGATCAGGTCAAGGACTCCATAACCATACCTGAAGTATGTTTCCATTCGTAACACTCACCCCCGAGACTGTGAGAAGTCACGGTGTCAGTCGCCGCCGTATCCCAGCTTGCGGCTGATCTCGAGGGCCGCACTCATCGCGTCCGCCGCGACGGACGCGAAGTCGTCCGGTTCGAGCCGGTAGGCCGGACCCGAGACGCTGAGCGCAGCCACGACGTCCCCGGTGTGGTCACGCACGGGCGCGGACACCGCGTTCAGACCGATCTCGAGTTCCTCACGCACTGAGGCCCAGCCCCGCGAGCGCACCGCCTCGAGCTCCTGCTCCAGCGCGGTCGACGAGGTCACCGTGGTCTCCGTGAAGGAGTCCAACCGGGACGGGAGGCGCCGACGTACCTCGTCCCGCGACAGTCCGCTGAGGAGAATCTTCCCGCTCGACGTGGCGTGGACCGGGCTGCCCTGGCCCACCCACGTACGCAGCGCGACCTCGGACTCGGACCGAGCCTTGACGATGTTCACGGCGCGGTCCTCGTCGAGCACCGCGAGGTTGGTGGTCTCCCCCACCTTCTCGGCCAACATGTCGCAGATGCCCTGCGCTGCCTTCGCGAGGTCGCGTTCGGCCGTCGCGGACCCGGCGAGGCGGACGATGGTGAACCCCAGCCGGTACTTGCCCCGTTCACCCACCTGCTCCACGAAGCCGCGGGCGTCCAACACCCCCAGCAGCCGCGAGACGGTGGACTTGTGCACCCCGAGTTCGTCGGCGATGGCCGTGACACCTGCCGTCCCGAGTCGAGCGACGATCTCGAGGACCTCGAGAGCGCGGTCGACCGACTGCACCGCGGTACCGCGCGTCACCGCTCTCCCCGCGTCGTCGCCGTCGTCGGTGCCGGACGTGTCGGACACGGAGATCTCGGAAGAAGCCATGATGGTGTCCGATTCTATCCGGCACCGGGTGTCAGCGGTCGCGCACCGCGCGGGGCACGGGGACACCGACGGTGGACGCCACGTGGCCCACCCTGCGCTGGACCGACGCGATCTCCCGGATCGCGTCCATCACCATGCTGCGCTCGAGGGGTGTCAGCTCACCGAGGGCCACGACGTCCGTCGGGGTGCGCCCGTCGCTCAGGCAGTCCACCTGATGGCCGAAACGCAGGTGCTGCAGCCGCTCGAACACGTCGACGAGCACGCGTGAGTCCGGTTCCGACAGCAATCCGTTGCCCGCCGCCGCGGTCAGCCGGGCGGGTGTCGACGCGCAGGCGACGCCGACACTCATACCGCCCCACCGCGCCAGGTTCACGATCGGCGACACCGCGTGCGACTTGAGATCCACCGTCGTACCGCGCCGCGCGAGCACGTCCCGCACCGACCGCACCCGTGCTCGGGTGGCCAGCGCATCGCGGAGCTGGAGCCGCAGCGCCTCGGGATGCTCGACGGCCATCTCGCGGTACGCGTCCGGAACCGAGTGGAGATCGGGATCGCCCCACACCACCCGGCCGTCGACCAGGAGCGAGGACATGACGATGCCGCGATCGCCCAGGGGGTCGTCGAGCCAGCCGCTCGCGGCGGCGCGCCACGCGGAGGCCGATCGGGCGAAGCGGGGGCTGGACGCGATCGCGTTGTTGGTGTCGGCGGGCAGTCCACAGGCGTCGAGCGTGCGGTGCACGGCGCGGGCAAGGCCGCGGAGCGCCTCCTCTCGGCCGGCGAGGCCGTCGCTCCACGACAACGCGCTGTCGACGTCGGACGACGGCATCGCCTCCCGTCGTCCGACGCTTCCCAGCGACAACCACGCGAGATCTCGGCCGCGCAGCGGGGTCGGCGATGCCGCGATCGCCAGCTCCACGGCACGACGGACGAGGGCGTCCACCACCACGGACAGGATCCCGGACGCGGCCCCCGCGGTGGTCCCGGTGCGCCACAGGTCGACGATCAGCGGACGCAGACCCGCACTCACCCCGATCAACGCGTCGGTGGACACGGCTGCCTCGACGTGCCGACGCAACGAGAAGCTGCGGGTGGTCGAGTTGGCCAGCAGATCGGCGCTCTCGAGGACACCGACCAGACCGCCCCGGACATCGACGACCGGCATGTGTTGCACGCCGAGCTCGAGCATCTCGAGCAGGACGCCGGTGGGCGTCCGGTCCGCGTCCACCACGGCCGCGGGCACTGTCATGACGGATCCGATCCGTGTGTCCACCGGCACACCGGCGGCGACCACCCGAGTCCGCAGGTCTCGATCGGTGAAGATGCCGTACCGGCCCCGCGTCGTCGGGATCACCACGCACGACGACCCGCGCTCCGTCATCAGGCAGACCGCGTCGCGGATCGAGGTGTCGGCGTCCACGGTCGCCGCCGCACGACGCACGAGGGCGGCCGCGGTGCCGCCGGGCGCCGCCGACAGACCGGCGCCGTCGGGACTCGGTGAGGCGATGGACCGGCCGCCGAAGGACTGCGCGATCGTGCGAGCCAGGTACGTCACGCCCGCGGGGCTCGCGAACACCGGTCGCACGGACGGACCCTGCAGGCGCACGACGACCGAAGGCCGCGCCGCCGTCGCCGTGAAGGTCGTGCGCAGACCGACGAGCATGGCCGAGAAGCCGAACAACCCACCCGGCTCGATCGTGTCGAGCGGCGCGGCGCCGTCGACGTCGTCGGGGTGCAGCAGGTCGACGCTGCCGGACCACACCACCCACACCGCGTCGATGTCGTCGACACCCGGTCCGACCACGACGTCGCCCGCCGCGTACTCGGCGGTGGACGCCGTCGCCGCCAGATCGGCGAGATCGCTTCTGGTCAGCGAGTCGAACGGAGAGTGACCGGCGAGGAATTCTGCGAGCGTGTCAGCCGGTGACGAGGTCGGCACACCGTTCCGCCATCGTCATCACCGTGATGTTCGGGTTCACCGCCGGCAGCTTCGGCATCGCCGACGCATCGACCACCCGCAGATTGTGCACGCCCTTGACGCGCAATTCGGGATCGAGCACCGCCATCGGATCCGACGCGGCACCCATCTTCGCGGTGCCGGCCGGGTGATACACGGTGTTGTGAGTGCGATGCACGTAGTCGAGGAGATCGTCGTCGGTGACGGCGTCCGGCCCCGGCGCCAACTCGCGGGCGATCCAGTCCTTCAGCTGCGGCTGGTCGGCGATGCGTCGAGCGAGCTTGAGACCCGCGAGCATCACGCGGTCGTCGTGCCCCTCGCTGTCGGTGAAGTACCGCGGATCGACCTTGGCGCGATCACGGAAATCGCGTGAGCGCAGTCGGACGGTTCCGCGTGAACGGCCCTGTGTCACATTGGGAGTCAGGCAGAAGCCGTTGTCCGTGGTGGGGTAGCCCCAGCGCAGGGTGTTCATGTCGAACGGCACGCTGCCGTAGTGCATCATCACGTCCGGATACGTCAGATCGTCCTCGGTCGTGGCGAACAGGCCGATCTCCCACCACTGCGACGACGTGGTGACCATGGGCTTCGACGCCTCCCAGAACACCAGGCCCTCGACGTGGTCGTCGAGGTTCGCGCCGACGCCCGCCGAGTCGACACGCACCGGAATTCCCATCTCGCGCAGGTGCACCGAGGGCCCGATTCCCGACAGCATCAACAGTTTCGGAGTGTCGATCGCACCCGCGGTGACAATGACCTCACGGCGTGCGGAGACGACGTCGTGCCCCGTCAGATCAGGACGCTGATACCGCACTCCGGTGGCCGTGAGCGAGTCGTCGATGACGATCTCGCTGACCCAGCAGCCCGTGCGGACCTCGAGATTGGGGCGCGTCGCCATGATCGGATGCAGGTACGCGTGCGAGGTGGACATGCGCAACCCGTCGTCGGACGAGTTGATCTGGAACCAGCCGGCCCCGTTGAGCACCGTCTCACCGCGATTGAACTGCACGGTCGGCAGTCCCACGCCGGCCGCGGACTCGAGGACGGCGGCACCACACGGATCGAGTGGCGGAACGTCCCGCAGCGTCACCGGTCCGGTGACGCGCGAGACGTACGGGAGGATCGACTCGGCGTTCCAGCCCGTGGCGCCCATGGCCTCCCAGTCGTCCAGGATTCCGGCCGGTGGATGGAACGCGATGCACGAGTTGTGAGACGAGCAGCCGCCCAACACCTTCGCCCGCGCGTGGCGCATGAAGCTGTTGCCGCGTTCCTGCGGCTCGACGGGATAGTCCCAGTCGTAGCCGGAGTCGAGCAGATGCATCCACCGGTCGAGCACCAGGATGTCGTCGTTCCCGACGTCCGTGGGTCCCGCCTCGACCAGACACACGGTCACGGTGGGATCCTCGCTGAGGCGTGCGGCGAGAACACATCCCGCAGTTCCGCCGCCCGCGATGACGTAATCGAAGATCGCGTCCGTCATACCTTCTCGCCTTCCGCCGTACCCGCTGTGGTGGTCGCTGCGTGTGACGTCAACGTACCGATGTGTCCGCGACCGACGGTGAAATACCACAGATATCCGAGCCCGAGGATGACACCGATGTAGACGAACGCACCCCAGGTGTTGTACCAGGGTGTCCCGTAGACGGCTTCGCGCGGCCACGCCAGATTCAGCGCCATGCCGGCGCCCCACACGACCGCAAAAATGTTGACGGGCAGACCCCAGCGACCCATCGTGAAGTAGCCACCCTCCTGCAGGTCCTTCGGCGGCCACTCGCCCTTCAGTCGCTTCTTCAAGAGCGGTCCCGTGACCATCAGATACGCCAGGTAGATCATGATGATCGCGATCGACGTGAGCACCGTGAAGATCTTGGGCTGCCCCACGTTGATCACGAGGATCAGGATCGAGAGCAGACCGATCACGACGGCGGGCACCACGGGCGTCTGGTACTTCGGATGCACGGTGGCCAGCCGCTCGCCGAACGGCAGCGCGTTGTCGCGCGCCATCGCGAAGGTGAGGCGGATCGCCGCCGTGTGCACCGCGAGCGAGCACACCGTGACGGCCACCAGGATGCAGATCAGGAACACCGTTCCCAGGGGTCCGGACAGCACCGAGGTGACGATGGACTGCAGTCCACCCTGCGGCGTGCCCAGCTCGGGATCGTTCAGATCCGGCGCAGCCATGACGGCGAACACGAGGATGGCGCCGCCGATGACGAACGACGCGAGGATGGCCCGCAGGATCGCCTTGGGGGCGGTACGCCGCGGTTCGACGGTCTCCTCACCGAGCGAGCTCGCCGTGTCGAAGCCGTACATCACGTAGCCCGACGCCAGCGACGCCACGAGGAACGCGCCCAGGTACCCGGCACTCTCCTCGGTTCCGTACCCGTTGGTGGAGAAGAAGATCTCCGGGCCGCGCTGAATGTTGAACGCCAGGATCACGGCGATGAGCACGGCCGCGACGAGTTCGATGAAGACGCCGGCACTGTTGATCCGCGCCATCAAGCGGATGCCCGCGGCGTTCACCAGAGTCGTGAACGCGATCATGATGGTGCCGAGAACGACGGCATTGGTGGCGTAGTCGTACTCCCCCGTGCCGTCCCCGATGAGCTGGAAGCCGGACCACAACCGAGGCAGGTTCACCTGCAGGGCGAGCACCACCGCCGACAACGTGACGATCGACGCGGTGAGCATGAGCCACCCCGACGACCATCCGACGATGCGGCTGCCGAGCAGCTTCGCCCAGTTGTAGACCGAGCCCGCCACCGGATACTTGGCCGCGAGTTCCATGAAACACAGCGCCACGGCCATCTGCCCGACGAAGACGATGGGCCAGGACCACAGATAAGCCGGGCCCGCGGACCCGAATCCGAAGTAGAACAGCTGGAACGTGCCGGTCAGGATCGAGATGTAGCTGACGCCGGCCGCGAAACTCGCGAATTTGCCCAGACTGCGGTCGAGAGATTCCTTGTATCCGAAATCGCCGAGACCGCCGTCCTCGACGTCGGAAGTGGAAGACACCATGTCGCCTCGCTCACGTGAGAATGGAAGAAACTAGCTGGTGGTGGTGCCGAACCAGTCCGCCCGAGGTGCTGCGGTGTTGTTCCAGATGTGCTTGGTCTCCTGGTACTCGTGGAGTCCCGCGGGCCCGAGTTCGCGCCCGTTGCCCGACTTCTTGAAACCGCCCCACTCGGCCGCGGCCGTGTAGTACCCGAAGTCGTTGAGCCACACAGTTCCGTGTCGCAGCCCGCGCACCATGCGTTCGCCGCGTTCGGGATCGGTGGTGCGCACACCGGCCGCGAGACCGTAGTCCGTGTCGTTGCCCAGTCGCAGTGCCTCTTCCTCGGTGGTGAACCGTTCGACGGTCAGTATGGGCCCGAACGTCTCGAGCTGCACGATGTCCATCTCACGAGAGCAGTGGTCGAACACCGTGGGCAGGAAGTAACTTCCGTCCGCCAGAGCCGGATCGGACGGTGCGCGGCCGCCCGTGCGCAGAACTGCACCCTCCGCGAGGGCGGTCTCGACGAACGCCTCCATCTTGTCGCGCTGAGTCGTGGAGACCAGTGGCCCCGTCTCGCTGGACGGATCCGTTCCCGGTCCCATCCGGATGGCTTCGGCGCGGCGCACGATCTCGTCGACGAACCGATCCGCCACCGAGTCCTCGACGATGAGACGTGTTCCGGCCGAACACACCTGGCCGGAGTGCAGGAAAACGCCGGTGAGCACCTGGTCGACGGAGGCGTCGAACGTGTCCTCGTCGGCGGCGTCCGCGAACACGATGTGCGGATTCTTGCCCCCGAGTTCCACCGCCACCTTGGTCACGTGCGGCGCGGCACTCGCGAGGATCGCACTGCCGGTCGCCAGTCCACCGGTGAACGACACGAAGTCGACGTCCGGATTGTCCGTGAGCGCCGGCCCGATGGTCGCGCCGCTGCCCTGCACCAGATTGACGACACCGTCCGGCACCCCCGCTTCCTCCAGCAGGTGGGTGAACGCGATGGTGCTCAGCGGGGTGACCTCGCTCGGCTTGAGCACCATCGTGCAGCCGGCAGCCAGCGCAGGCGCGATCTTCCACGAGATCTGCAGCAGAGGGTAGTTCCAGGGCGCGATCATCACGCAGACACCGATCGGCTCGTGCACCACGCGCGAGATGACCGCAGGATCACCCACGTCGACGAGACGATCGCTCGAGACGGCGGCGAGCTGAGCGTAGTACCGGAACACCGAGGTGACGTCGTCGATGTCGATGCGGCTCTCCGCCAACGTCTTCCCGGTGTCGAGGGTCTCGATGACCGACAGTCGCTCCTTGTCGCGCTGCAGGAGATCCGCCACGCGGTCGAGCACCGCACAGCGTTCCGCGACCGGGGTTGCGGGCCAGTCGCCGCGATCGAAGGTGGCACGGGCCGCGGCGACGGCGGCGCGGGCGTCGTCCGGCGAGGCCTCGTCGACCGACACCAGGACGCGACCGGTCGCGGGGTCGATGCAGTCTCGGGTCTCCCCCGAGGTGGCAGGGACCCACTCACCCCCGATGAGGAGAACGCGCTCGAACAGTGTCGGATCGACGTCGTGCTCGGTCTGTTGATTCACTGCCCCACCCTTTCACCGATCGGTCACCCCTGCAGGCGCCCGTCCTCCCGCAGGCGTTCCGCCAGCCAGTCGTGGAAGAGCCCGATGTGATGCTCGGCCGGCACCAGAACGCCACCGTCACGGTATGCCCGTGAGCTCATCGCCGGTTGGGTTCGCTCACATGCGTCGAAATCCTGCACGTTGACGCGATGGAACAACTCGACCGATCGGCTGACGTCGCGGCCGGACTCGACGACGTCCCGCGTGTACAGCCAGTCGCACTCGACGACGGTGCGGTCCGCGGACACCGGGTACATGCGGTGCAGGATCACGTGGTCGGGAACCAGGTTGACGAAGACGGTCGGCTTGATCGTGATGGCGTAGTACCGCCGGTCCTGATCCTCCGAGAGCGTCGGCAGGGCGCCGAACCCCGCGGACCCGTCCACGGTGAATCCGTCGATCTCCGCGCCGAACTCCGCACCGTGGCCGACGAAGTACTGGGCCGCGAGCCCGTCCGCGAACTCGGGGAGGACCTCGGTCAGCTCCGGGTGGATCGTGGCGCAGTGATAGCACTCCATGAAGTTCTCGACGATCAGCTTCCAGTTGGCCGCCACGTCGTAGACCTCGCGGCGACCGAGTTCGAGAGACGGCATGTCGTACCGGTCGATGGCCGTCGGGTCGCCGAGCCGCTCGGTGACCGCGCCGATCACCTCGTCCTCGAAGGACGGCGGCTCGTCCGCAAGGCACAGCCACGCGTAGCCGAGCCACTCCCGGAGCGCGACGGGGATCAGACCCCACTCCGTACGGTCGAGCGGGGCACCGGACCCGTCCGACAACGCGGACAGATTGGGAGCGGCCACGAGCTTCCCGTCCAGCCCGTACGTCCAGGCGTGGTACGGACACTGCAGATTACGCTTGACCTGGCCCGACTCCTCCGTGCAGATCTGTGCGCCGCGGTGACGGCACACGTTGAGGAACGCGCGCAGGACCCCGTCACGCCCGCGCACCACCAGCACGCTCTCGCGGCCCACGTCGACGCGGCGGAAGGCGCCGGGTGCCGCGAGATCGGCACTGCGGACGGCGCAGAACCACATCGTCTCGAACACGTGCTCCTGCTCGGCCAGAAACGTCTCCGCGCTGGTGTACCAGGATCCGGGGAGAGTGGGGATCAACGACTGAGTGCGGGGCGCGGCGCTTGTCATACGGTCACCAATCGGCGGGGATCGAAGAGGGTGATGGGGTGCGCGGTCGTCCCGGTGGTCGCGAGGTCGGCCAGGATCTCACCGACGACGGGCACGAACTTGAAACCGTGGCCGGAGAACCCGCACGCGACGGTGACGTTGGTGGCGTCGGGGTGCCGCGCGATGACGAAGTGCTCGTCCGGAGTGTTGGAGTACATGCACGTCGCGGAGTGCACGCTCGGCCCGTCGAGGCCGGGCACCGTCTGCCGCACCCGGGTCTGCATCGCCTCGATCTCGTGCGGGTGCACCGTACGGTCGATGGTGTCCGGCGTGCACTCGATGCCCTTGCGGAAGAAGGCCACCTTGACGCCGCCGTCGGGACCGTCGATCGCCGGGAAACCGTAGTCCTGCATACCGTCCGCGGCCTCGTGGATGAAGATCGGGTTGTTCTCGTACGCGGCGGTACCGGCGCTCGCGCCGAACCAGTGCAGTACCTGGCGCTCGACGACGATCGGTACCGCGAACTGCTCGAGCAACTGCGGCGCCCAGGCACCGGGGCAGATCACCACCTGGCCCGCCGTGTGGGTCCCCTTGTCGGTGGTGACGGTGACGCCGTCCCCCGACTCCTCCCAGCCGAGCACCGTCTCACCGAACTGCAATGTCGCACCGCGGTTCTCGGCGAGATCCAGATGGGCCTGAACGGTGAGTTCGGGCCTCGCGAAACCCGCGGCGGCCTCGAACAGTGCCACCTCGTCGGGGTCGGGATCGAAGGTGGGGAACGCCTCGCGCACCTGCGCGGCATCCAGGATCTCGTGCGGCAGCGACCATTGCCGTGACGCCAGCAGCGAGCCCGAGAACGTCACCGAGCTCTCGCGCCCGAGGAACAGTCCTCCGGTGATCCGATGCACCTCTTTGCCGGACATGCTCCTCAGTTCGTCCCACAGTTCGTAGGACCGCAGGAGGAGCGGGACGTAGGCCGGGTCCTCGAAGTAGGACTGCCGGATGATCCGCGATCCGCCGTGGCTCGATCCCTTGTCGTGGGCGGGAGTGAATTTCTCGAGCCCCAGCACCCGCTGTCCGCGGTCGGCCAGATGGAAGGCGGCGGCGCTGCCCATGCCGCCGAGTCCGATGACGATGACGTCGTAGCTCACGTGGCTCATCTCCTGATCAGCTGTCCGGCGGGATCGACGACCGCGTCGTCGGACACCGTCGCACCCAGTGCGGCGGCGAAGTAGGTCACCGACACCGCGGTGCCGAGTGGAGTGTCCAGCGGAAGCCAGGCGTACGCGACGCACCGCCCGAGGGTCGCCGACCATCCCGCGCTCGTGACGTACCCGACGGCCGTGCCGTCGAGAGAGACCGGCTCCTTCCCGAGCACCACGGCGTCCGGGTCGTCGAACACGAGGGTCCGCAGCCGTCGCGTCGCGGGCCGAGCGGCCAGGGCCGACCGACCGACGAAGTCCGTGGCGTCCTTGACGGCGAACTCGACGCCCGCGTCGGCCGGGGTGTCCTCGGAGGTCATGTCGTGCCCCCACGCGCGGTACCCCTTCTCGAGTCGCAGGCTGTCGAACGCGAGCCGACCGGCAGCGATCACCCCGTGGTCGGACCCGGCCTCCCACAACAGGTCCCACAGGGCGCCGCCGTACTCGGCGTCGGTGTAGATCTCCCACCCGAGTTCGCCGACGTACGACACCCGCATCATGATCACGGGAATCGCACCGAGGTACGTCCGCACGGCGCGGAAGTAGCCGAAGGCCTTGTGTCCCAAATCCGCGTCGGCCAGCGGTGCCACCATCGCGCGGGCACGGGGACCCCACACTCCGACACAACACGTCGCTCCGGTGACGTCCCGCACCGTCACCGGACCGTCGGGCGTTCCCGTCCTGGCGCGGCGCAGCATCGCATCGAGGTCGAGTGGACCGTTCGCTCCGACGCGATAGTGATCGGCGCCGAGACGCGCGACCGTGAGGTCGCTGCGGATCCCGCCTCTCTCGTCGAGCATCAGCGTGTAGGTGACACGGCCGATCGCGGTGTCCACGTCGTTGGTGGTGAGGTGCTGCAGGAAGTGGGCTGCGCCGGGTCCTTCCACGTCGTACCGGGTGAGCGGTGTCATGTCGTACATCGCGACCCGGCTCCTCGTCACCGCGGCCTCGGCCACGGCGATGTCGGAGAAGTGACGCGCGGACCACTCGTCGCGGACCGGAAGGTGGAACCCGGTCTCGAGGAGCGCCGCGAGTTCGCCCGCGTTGCTCTCGTACCAGGCGGGGCGCTCCCAGCCTCCGCCCTGGACGAAGCGGGCGTCCAGCGCGACCTCCGCGGCGTGGAACGGGCTGCGCCGCAGTCCTCGCAGCGCCGTGCGCTGCTGGCGGGGGTGCACGATGTCGTACACCTCCACGAACGCCTGCGCGCTGGTCGCGGCGATGAAGGCGGGACTGCGCTCGACCGATTCGAAGCGATACAGATCGGACTCGTGGAGGTCGATCTCCGAGGCGCCGTCGATCAGGGTCTGGGCGAGAGCGCGCGCGATACCGGCGGAGTGTGTCACCCACACCGCCTCCGCCACCCAGAAGCCGGCCAGATCCCGGTGCTCCCCGACGATCGAGTGACCGTCGGGAGTGAAGGAGAAGATGCCGTTGAATCCGGATTCGACCTTCGACTCCCGCAGCGCCGGAAGCACTCTCGCGGACTCACGCCAGGCCGGCGCGAAATCGTCCTCGGTGAACGGCAGCATCGACGGCATCGGTGGGGGCGCCACGGACGACGCGTCACCGTCCGCGTCCCACGACAGCGCGCCCATGTCCGCGGGCATCGGGTCGTGGCCGTAGTAGCCGATACCGAGACGATCCCCGTGCTCCCGGTAGTAGAGGTCGCCGTCCTGATGACGAAGGATCGGCAGACCCGCGTCCGTCGCACCGGTGTTCCGGCCGACCAGCGCCTCGATCTGTCCGGTGTAGGCGTACTGGTGCGCCATCGGGACCAGGGGAACCGTGAGTCCCACCGTGCGCCCGAGCTCGGCACCCCAGAAGCCCGCGGCCGACACGACGATGTCCGCCGGCACGTCGCCGTGCGGGGTCCGCACTCCGGTCACACGTCCACTCGCCTGGAGGATCTCGGTCACCGGACTGTCCCCCCGGAACACCGCCCCGCGGGCCTGCGCCGCACGCGCCTGCATCTCGGCGGCCCGCACCGCCCGGGCGAGACCGTCGCTCGGAGTGTGGAACGCGCCGAGCACGACGTCCGGGTCCACGAGCGGGTGCAGAGCCGCTGCGGCCGCGGCGTCGACGAGCCGTCCCTCGATGCCCCACGAGCGCGCCCACCCGGCCTTGCGTTGCAGATCCGTCCACCGAGCTTCGGTCGTCGCGATCTCGAGGCCGCCGAGCGTGTCGAAGCACGGCCCGTCGTCGTGCGTGAGTGCGCGGAACTTGTCGGCCGTGTAGGCCGCGAAGTGGGCCATGGAGCGCGAGGGATTCGTCTGGAACACCAGCCCGGGGGCGTGCGAGGTGGATCCGCCGGTGGAGAACAGCGGCCCCTGGTCGAGCACGGTGACGTCAGTCCACCCACGGGCGGTCAGTTCGTCCGCCAGGGAGGTCCCGACGATGCCGGCGCCGATGACGACGATACGAGGTGTCACGAGCGTCCCCCTGGGACCTGTTGCGATCAGCGCAACGATGGGTGGTTTACGCAACACAGACTCGACGCCCCGGGCCGGGCTGTCAACCCGGCACGCTGTGGTTCGACACACCGGTGCAGCGATTGACGTGGTGGATCGTCCTGGTGCATCCTGTTGCGCAGATCGATCACAGTTGCGATCGACGCAACACCGTCACACTTGCGGGAGGCATCATGCCGGACACCGTTCATCGCGTCGCCGTCTGCTTCGCATCGGCCCTCCCCGTCGGCGAGGTCGCCACCGTCACCCCGCCGGGTCACACCGCGATCTCCGTCTTCCACACCGAGGAGGGCCTCTTCGCGATCGACGACACGTGCACACACCAGGACGCCTCGCTCGCCGACGGATGGGTGGAGAACTGCGCGGTCGAGTGCCCGCTCCACGAGTCGTGCTTCGATCTGCGGACCGGCGCGCCCTCGGGCACACCGGCGAAGACTCCCGTTCGAACCTATGCGGTGCACGTCGTCGACGGCGCGGTCGTGCTCGACCTCCCCGGCTCGTGACGACCCCCGACAGGCCCGACGTCGAGACGGTGAACTCCGTCCTGGTCGTCGGGGCGTCGCTCGCGGGCTCGACCGTCGCGACCGCTCTCCGCGAGGACGGGTTCACGGGTCGCGTCACCGTCGTCGGCGACGAGCCCCACCTGCCGTACGATCGCCCGCCCCTCTCCAAGGCCTTCCTGCAGGGATCGGCTCCCGACCCGTGGCTCGTTCCCGAACCCGATGCGCTCGACGTCGACTGGGTGCTCGGGACACCGGCTGTCGGCATGACCGGGCGGAGCGTGGAGCTCGCGGACGGGCGGGAGGTGAGTGCCGACGTCGTCGTCATCGCGACCGGCGCGCGCGCACGGACCCTGCTGGGCGCCGACGACCTCCGCGGCGTTCACACGCTGCGCACGTTGGACGACGCCGCCGCACTGCGCTCGTCGCTGGCCACGGCGACCACCATGGTGGTGATCGGCGCGGGATTCATCGGAGCCGAGGTGGCCTCCACGGCCGCCGGCCTCGGCATCTCCGTCACCATCGTCGAGGCGTCCACCGCTCCCCTGTCCGGCCCGCTCGGCCTGACGATGGCGGAGGTCTGCGTCGATCTGCATCGTGCGAACGGCGTGACCCTCCTGCTCGGCGCCGCCGTCGACTCTCTCGAGGGCCGCGACGGGGCCGTCACCTCCGTCCTGCTCGGGGACGGGACGGTACTGCCCGCCGACGTCGTGGTGATCGGAATCGGATCGATCCCCAACACGGAGTGGGCGGCAGCGTCCGGCCTCGCCGTCGACGGCGGTTTCGTCACCGACGCGCAGTGCCGCACCACCGTTCCGGGCGTCTACGCGATCGGGGACTGCGCTCGCGCGTTCGACGAGGTGCTGCAGGACCACCATCGCAGCGAACACTGGTCGCACGCGGTCACCCAGGCTCGGCGAGTGGCGCGGTCGATCGTGGGGGCGCAGCCCGCGCCGTCCGGTGTTCCGTATTTCTGGTCGGACCAGTACGGCTCTCGCATCCAGTTCGCCGGCCGTCGCCAGTCGACCGATTCCGTGCGCGTGGTCGAGGGCGACCCGGAGGCCGGCTCGTTCGTCGCCGTGTACGAGCGAGCGGACGACGTCGTCGCCGTCCTGGCGATGAACAACGCCCGATCGTTCACGAGGATGAGGAAGAGCCTCGGGGCCTGATTCTCCGCATGCCGATCAGCATTGGGTGCGTATAACAATCTCGAAGTCGCTTTTCTGTGATCAGCCCGGAGAACTCCGTTGGCACTGCACAGCGCTCGTCGCCGGGGATAGGTTGCCGTCATGACTGCCGAGATCCTGGCCACCGACGCCGTCGCGAGCGACACCACGTTCGACCCGGCGCAGCATGCGCTGGACATGGTGGGCTACCACTACCGCGCCGACGACTACTACGAGGTCGGCCGCGAGAAGGTGCGGGAGTACGCGAAAGCCGTCCGCGACTTCCATCCGGTCCACTGGACCGAGGAGGGCGCACTCGAGGTCGGCTATCCGGCGCTGATGGCGCCGCCCACGTTCTTCTCGCTGGTCGGCATCATCGCCCAGCAGAAGCTGCTCGAGCGCATCGCCACCGGATACGACCTCAGCCGGATGCTGCAGACAGACCAGCATGCCGAGTACTTCGCGCCGATCCTGGCGGGCGACCGGCTCACGTGCGACGTCTCGCTCGACTCCTTCCGCACGGTCGTCGGCCGCGACATGATGGTGACCAAGACCGTCATCACCAACCAGCGCAACGAGCTGGCGCAGATCACGTACACCACACTGCTCATCGGGCGCGCCGACGACGGCGACGACAGCATCGCGGACGTCGCGCGCGGCATGGTCATGAACGGCATGTTCACCCTGTCCACGTCCGACGAGGTGGCCGACGTCAATCCCGGCGGTGACGACCTCGAGACGGTCTACGCCCCGCCCGTCGTCGTCCCGCACACCGGCCATGCCCGTCGGCGCTTCGAGGACGTGGCGGTCGGCGACGCACTGCCCACCAGGACGGTGCTGCTCTCGCGCGGCGATCTCGTGAACTACGCGGGCGTGGTCGGCGACAACAACCCCGTGCACTGGAGCGACCACTTCGCGTCGCTGCTCGAGCTCGACACCGTCGTCGCCCACGGCATGCTCACCATGGGCCTCGGCACCGGCTTCGTGTCCGAGTGGCTCGGCGACCCGGGTGCCCTGAAGGACTGCACCGTGCGCTTCACCAGCCCCGTCATGGTCGACCCGGTGTCCAAGTCGGAGATCGTCATCGACGGCACGGTGAAGTCGAAGGACGAGGCGACCCGGACTGCGGTGGTCTCCATCGACGCCCGCTACAAGGGCAAGCGCATCCTCGGCCACAAGGCGATGGCCACCGTTCACCTGGCCTGAGACGCCTCAGCTCCCGGCCACGGCTCCGCGTACCGAGGCCGGGAGCTTCGTCACCTTCGAGAACGGCCCGACCACGGCGGCCGCCATGGGCCGCGCCAGCAGGGTCCGGGCGACGTCGCGGACCTCGTCGTTGGTCACCTGATCGATGCGCGCGAGCGTCTCCTCCACCGACCTGTGGTCGCCGTAGTTGAGCTCGCTGCGACCGATCCGGTTCATTCTCGATCCGGAATCCTCCAGTCCGAGAACCAGTCCCCCGCGCATGCTCCCCTTCGCGCGAGCGCACTCCGCGTCCGTGATGCCGTCGGTGGCCACCGACGCGAGCACGTCGCGGATCACCGAGGTGACCTCGCCGAGATTCTCGGGCTGGCATCCGGCGTACACCGAGAACGCACCCGTGTCGGAGAACGTGTCCACCGACGAGTACACCGAGTACGCGAGACCGCGCTCCTCCCGGATCTCTTGGAACAGACGCGAACTGAGCCCTCCACCGATGGCGGTGTTCAGAACCGACAACGCCCACCGATGACCCTCGTGGCGTCCGAACGCCCGCACGCCCAGGCACAGGTGCGCCTGTTCACTGTCCCGCGTCGTCAGGCTCAGGGCCGGGCGCGCGGTGATGCGGCCCGCTCCCCCACGCCGCGGTGCCGGTTCGGCGGCACCGGCGATCCGGTCGGCGAAACTGCGACGGACCCCCGCCACCACGTCGTCGTGGTCGACGTTGCCGGCGACCGCCACCACCATGCGCGGCGGGGTGTAGCGCCGAGTGTGGAACGAGTGCAGCTGATTCCGCGTCATGGACTCGATGGACTCCACCGATCCGATGACGGGACGACCGATGGGGTGGTCACCGAACAGCGCGGTGAGGAAGGCGTCACCGAGCAGGTCCTCGGGGTCGTCGTCGCGCATCGAGATCTCCTCGAGCACCACCTGGCGTTCGACATCGACGTCCTCGGCGCGGCAGCGACCGCGGAGCACCACGTCCGCCACCAGGTCGAGTCCGAGGTGCAGGTCCTCGTCGAGCACGTGCGCGTAGAAGCACGTGTGCTCCTTGGACGTGAACGCGTTGAGCTCGCCGCCGACTCCGTCCATCACCTGCGCGATGTCCAGAGCCGTACGGGTGGGGGTGGCCTTGAACAGCAGGTGCTCGAGGAAGTGCGCGGCACCGGCGACGGTCCGGCCCTCGTCGCGCGAACCGACGGCGACCCAGACGCCGACCGAGGCGGACCGCACGCCGGGAACGAACTCCGTGACGACTCGGACGCCGCCCGGCAACACCGTGCGGCGGACGCCGGACGGTTCGGGTGTACGCACACGGCGGCGCGGCCGGGAGCCCGAGAGCTCCGCAGACCGCGCCGCCGCGTTCGTGTACTTCTTACTCAGCGCTGACCTCGTCGGAGGTGGCGACCTGATCGTCGGCCGGCGCAGCGGCTGCCGCGTCGTCCTCGACCGGGACGAGGCTGATCTTGCCGCGGTTGTCGATGTCGGCGATCTCCACGCGGAGCTTCGATCCGACGCTGACGACGTCCTCGACCTTGTTGATGCGCTTGCCGCTGCCCAGCTTGGAGATGTGCACCAGGCCGTCACGACCGGGGAGCAGCGAGACGAACGCGCCGAATGCCGTGGTCTTGACGACGGTTCCGAGGAACCGCTCGCCGACCTTGGGCAGCTGCGGGTTCGCGATGGCGTTGATCATGTCGATCGCAGCCTGTGCGGACGGGCCGTCCGCAGCACCGACGTAGACGGTGCCGTCATCCTCGATCGAGATGTTGGCGCCGGTCTGCTCGGTGATCGAGTTGATCATCTTGCCCTTGGGCCCGATGACCTCGCCGATCTTGTCCACGGGGACCTTGATCGCGGTGACGCGCGGTGCGTACGGGCTCATCTCGTCCGGAGCGTCGATGGCCTCGGCCATGACGTCGAGGATCGTGACGCGCGCGTCCTTGGCCTGCGACAGCGCACCGGCCAGAACCTGCGACGGGATGCCGTCGAGCTTCGTGTCCAACTGCAGGGCGGTGACGAACTCGCGGGTGCCGGCGACCTTGAAGTCCATGTCGCCGAACGCGTCCTCCGCACCGAGAATGTCGGTGAGGGCGACGTAGCGGGTCTCACCGTCGACCTGGTCGGAGACCAGACCCATGGCGATGCCGGCGACCGGTGCCTTCAGCGGCACACCGGCGTTGAGCATGCCCAGCGTCGACGCACAGACCGAGCCCATCGACGTGGAGCCGTTGGAGCTGAGCGCCTCCGAGACCTGACGGATGGCGTAGGGGAACTCCTCCTGGCTGGGGAGCACGGGGAGCAGCGCGCGCTCCGCGAGGGCTCCGTGGCCGATCTCGCGACGCTTCGGCGATCCGACGCGTCCGGTCTCGCCGGTGGAGTACGGCGGGAAGTTGTAGTGGTGCATGTAGCGCTTGCTGGTCTCGGGTCCGAGCGAGTCGATCTGCTGGGCCATCTTGACCATGTCGAGGGTGGTGACGCCCAGGATCTGGGTCTCGCCACGCTCGAACAACGCGCTGCCGTGGGCGCGCGGGATGACGGCGACCTCGGCGGAGAGCTCACGGATGTCCGTGATGCCGCGGCCGTCGATGCGGAACTGGTCCCGCAGGATGCGCTGACGCACGAGCTTCTTGGTCAGCGAGCGGAACGCTGCGCCGATCTCCTTCTCGCGGCCCTCGAACCGGTCGCCCACGCTGGTGAGGATCTGATTCTTGACCTCGTCGAGCTTGCTCTCGCGCTCGGTCTTGCCGGCGATGGTGAGCGCCTCGTTGAGCGGGATCTGAGCCGCACCCTCGACAGCCTCGAACACGTCGGACTGGTACGCGGGGAAGAGCGGGAAGTCGCCGGTGGGCTTGGCGGCCGCCGTGGCGAGCTGCTTCTGCGCCTCGCACAGCGATGCGATGAACGGCTTCGCTGCTTCGAGGCCCTCGGCCACGATGGCCTCGGTGGGCGCCTGCGCGCCGTCCTCGATGAGGGCGATGACCTTCTCGGTCGCCTCGGCCTCGACCATCATGATCGCGACATCGGCGTCCGCACCGGTGCCCGAGACGACGCGGCCGGCGACGACCATGTTGAACACGGCCTTCTCGAGCTGCTCGTTGGTGGGGAACGCGACCCACTGCTTGTCGATCAGGGCGACACGGACGCCGCCGATGGGGCCGGAGAACGGCAGGCCCGCGAGCTGGGTGGACGCCGACGCGGCGTTGATGGCCACGACGTCGTACAGGTCCTTCGGATCGAGGCTCATCACGGTGATGACGACCTGGATCTCGTTGCGCAGTCCGTCGACGAACGTCGGACGCAGCGGCCGGTCGATCAGGCGACAGGTCAGGATGGCGTCGGTGCTGGGGCGTCCCTCACGACGGAAGAACGATCCGGGGATGCGGCCGGCGGCGTACATCCGCTCCTCGACGTCCACCGTGAGCGGGAAGAAGTCGAAGTGGTCCTTGGGGTGCTTCGAGGCGCTGGTGGCCGAGAGCAGCATGGTCTCGTCGTCCAGGTATGCGACGACGGCGCCGGCGGCCTGCTTGGCCAGCCGGCCGGTCTCGAAGCGGATGGTGCGGGTGCCGTACGACCCGTTGTCGATGACGGCGGTGGTCTCGAACACGCCCTCGTCGACCTCGGTGGCCGCGGCGGTGTTCGTGGTTGTCTCTGACATGGAAGTCTTCTCGTCCTCTCGTCTTCGCCGTGCCCACCCGGGCGCGCACTCGAACCCGGTGGTCCGGTGCGGCGTCCCCGAGTCGACGTGCGAGCGGAGGCGGCCCACGATCGAAGTCCCCCGGGCCGGGTCGCGCTCCGCGCGTCCGGAAACCGAGAGACCACTACCGAAGACCGACACCGCGACGTGTGTCGGGGGCGAACGGCTGATGGTGCTCACCGCCGAGTCGGCGGCCTACCTGTGGTGCTGTGCACTCCCGGAGAGGGAGTACTGCTGTGACACTACCGGTCCACGACGAACGGCCGACGAGGAACAGCCGTGGGCTGCCTCGCCGGCGCGATCGCGTGAACCATGACGGAAATTATCGACGCAGTCCCAGACGCTCGATGAGCGAGCGGTACCGCGCGACATCGACCTTCTGCACGTACTTGAGCAGACGACGACGACGACCCACGAGCAGCAGCAGGCCGCGACGCGAGTGGTGATCGTGCTTGTGCACCTTGAGATGCTCGGTGAGATCCTGGATGCGCTTGGTGAGCATCGCCACCTGGGCTTCCGGCGATCCGGTGTCCGTCTCGTGGACGCCGTACTCGCCGAGGATCTGCTTCTTCTGTTCGGTGGTCAAAGCCACAGTGAAACTCCTGATGCAGTGCCGTCCGCGCGTGGATGGTGCCGCACCCGAGGGCGCGGTGTTGCAGCCGCCGCGGACCGCAGCGAACAACAGTCGTCCATCCTACCTCAGTGGCCGAGGCCCGAACGACACCTCTTCATTCAGGCGTCCAGGGCGGCGAGGATGTCGCGGGTACGGTCGACGTCGAGATCCATCTGCGCGATCAGCTCGTCCACCGAGGCGAAGGCCTCCATGCCGCGCAGACGCTCGACGAAGTCCACCGCGACGTGCTGCCCGTAGAGATCGGCGTCGCCGTCCAGGACGAACGCCTCCACCGTGCGGGTGCGTCCCGAGAACGTGGGATTGGTCCCCACCGACACCGCTGCGCGACAACGCTTTCCGGGAGTCACGGTACCCATGATCGGTCCGGGTCCGAGCACCGTGAACCACGACGCGTACACCCCGTCCGCCGGGATGGCGGCGTGCATGGGCGGCTTGACGTTGGCCGTGGGGTAGCCGATGGTGCGGCCACGGCCGTCACCGTGCACCACCACGCCCTCGACTCGGTGGGGTCGACCGAGCGCGTCGGCGGCGGCCGCGACGTCACCGGCGTCGACGCAGGCGCGAATGTAGGTGGAGGAGAACGTGACCGACTCCTCGGCCAGCAGAGTGACACCGTCGACCGCGAACCCGAACCGCGTGCCGGCGGACCGGAGCAGATCGACGTTGCCGGCGGCCTTCTTGCCGAACGTGAAGTTCTCCCCCACCACGACCTCGGCGGCGTGCAGCCGCTCGACGAGGATGTCGTGGATGTAGCGATCGGGGGTGAGCTTCATGAACTCCGGCGTGAAAGGCATGACGCAGAAGACGTCGATGCCCAGTTCCTCGGCCAGTTCGGCACGCCGGGTGAGGGTGGTCAGCTGGGCCGGGTGACTGCCCGGACGCACCACTTCCATCGGATGCGGATCGAAGGTCATGAGCACACTCGGCACTCCGCGTGCCGCCGCCGATGTCACGGCGCGGTCGATCAATTGGGCGTGGCCGCGGTGTACGCCGTCGAACACGCCGATCGTCAGAACACATCTGCCCCAGTCGGCCGGGACATCGTCGAGACCTCGCCATCTCTCCACGACCAGGAGCCTACGGGCCGACGATCGACCGGTCACGTCCGGCGCACCGACGGCTAAGCTGTCGGCGTGCCAGCCCCTGCCCTCTCCACCGTCGCGCAGGACTACCTCAAGGTCATCTGGACCGCGAGCGAGTACTCCGACGAGCCGGTGAGCACCAAGATGCTCGCCTCCCGGATGTGCGTCTCGCCGTCCACGGTCTCCGAGGCCGTACGCAAACTCGCCGATCAGGGCCTCGTCGACCACGCCCGCTACGGGTCCATCACACTCACCGAGGCCGGGCGGCGCGCCGCCATCGGCATGGTCCGCAGGCATCGGCTCATCGAGACCTGGCTGGTCGAGGAGATGAGCTACGGCTGGGACGAGGTGCACGACGAGGCCGAGGTGCTCGAACACGCGGTGTCGGACCTGCTCGTCGAGCGCATCGACGCCAAACTCGGTCGGCCGTCACGCGACCCGCACGGTGATCCCATCCCTACCATCGACGGCACCATTCCCGCGCCGCCGGCGGTACCGCTCAGCGATTTCGTCGCGGGCCAGAAGGGCCACGTCACCCGCATCTCCGACTCGGATCCGGACATGTTGCGGTACTTCGATTCCATCGGCATCACCCTCGACCTGTCGATCACGATGGTCGAGCGCCGCGACTTCGCCGGGACCGTGGCCGTGCAGGTGGCCGACACGGTACTCGACCTGGGTCATGTTGCCGCCGAGGCGATCTGGATGACCACGGACTGACGCCGGACCGCCCCGGACGAACTCAGGGGCGCAGCGTGGCCGGCCGCACGACCATCACGGTGCTGGCCCGCTTGCCGCGTTCCTGCACCAGGGCGATGGTGTGGCCGTTCTCGTCCAGTGCCGCGTAGATGCCGGGCATCCCGATCGGGTCGAGCCAGCGTCCCTGGCTCAACGATTCGGCCTCGTCCGACGTGACCGTCCGGTGCGGGAACGCCGTGCGAGCGGCAGCGTCGATGTCGAGGCTCACGTGCGGGTCGTCCCGCACCTCGTCGAGAGTGCGGGCGTGCTCCAACGTGAACGGTCCGACCCGGGTGCGCCGCAACGCGGTCAGGTGGCCGCCGACGCCCAGGGACGCACCCAGGTCTCGCGCGAGCGCCCGCACGTAGGTCCCGGACGTGCACTCGACGTGGACGTCCAGATCGATCACGTCGCTCCCCCGGCGACGCTCCAGGACGTCGAAGCGGGAGACGGTGACCGTGCGCGGTTCGAGCACGACGTCCTCGCCCTCCCGAACGAGAGCGTGGGCGCGCTTGCCG
This sequence comes from Rhodococcus sp. Leaf225, assembly GCF_001426145.1. Taxonomy (NCBI): domain Bacteria; kingdom Bacillati; phylum Actinomycetota; class Actinomycetes; order Mycobacteriales; family Nocardiaceae; genus Rhodococcus; species Rhodococcus sp. Leaf225. The sequence goes on from NZ_LMRN01000012.1 coordinate 492,883, forward strand.
TCCACCTTGATGGCGCTGACACTCGACGGGACCTGACTGATCTTCCCGGTCAGCGCGGCGACGGCCTCGTCGATCCCGGAGTCCGTCACCGCACTCGTGTCCGCCGTCGACACCGTCTCGCCCTCGGCGTCGTCGGTGGTGGTGGCGGCTCCGAGGCGGACGGTCGCGGTGTACTCCTTGGTGGTCAGCGAGAGCAGACCCAGCATCTTGGTCGCTCGCTCGACACCGAGCACCAGCACCCCCGTCGCCATGGGATCGAGCGTGCCGGCGTGTCCGATGCGGCGCGTCTTCAAGGCCTTGCGACAGGCGGAGACGACGTCGTGGCTGGTGACTCCGCCACTCTTGTCCACCACCAGAAGTCCGGCGCCGTCGAGTCCTGTGGGGGGTTTGGGGTGAGCTGGCACGAGGGAGAAGTCTGTCAGAAGATCGCGGGAAGGCCGGAGGCCGGCCGTCAGAAGACCGTGATCGCAGTGACGACGAGGCCGTCGGAGACGGCCCAGCGTCCGTCGAAGGAGGTGAGCGGTGCGCCGCTGGTGGTGTCGCCGGGGACCAGCAGCCGGGAGCGGAAGGTACCGGTGACGGTCGAGCGTCCCGCCGAGTCGGCATCGCGCTCGAAGGTGATGTGCGCGTCCTCGAATCCGAGCCACCGCCCGGTCAGCGGGTACCAGGCCTTGTACGTCGCCTCCTTCGCGCAGAACAGCAATTTGTCCCACTGCACCTCGTCGTCGGTGCGGGTGGCCAGGACCTCACGCTCGGCCTCGATGCTCACGGCTTTCAGCACGCCGTCCGGCAGCGGTTCGTGCGGTTCCGCGTCGATGCCCACCGAGCGGACCTGCAACGCGTAGCCCACGGCGGCGGCGCGATAGCCGTCGCAGTGCGTGAGCGAGCCGACGACGCCGCCCGGCCACACCGGCGATCCCATCTCGCCGCGCAGGATCGGACCGGGCTCGAGTCCGAGCCGCCCCATCGCGAGTCGGGCGCAGTGCCGCGCCGAGGTGAACTCGCGCTTGCGCTTGTCGACGGCCTTCTCCACGAGATGCGCCTCGCGGGGGTGCGGGGTGAGACCGGGCGGATCCTCGAACAGCTCCTCGGCGACGACGCCGCGCGCGAGCAGCCCGCCGAGCAGGGAGGTCTCTCGTGCCGTCGTCACAGTCGCTTCTCCGCTCGCATCTTCTCCACTTCCGCTTCCATCTCCGGCGTGACCGTGAAGTGGCCGCCGAACTTGTTCAACGATCCCGGCGGGTACTCGGGGACCGGAAGGATCTGTCGCAGCACCTGATCCGGGAGTCCGCGGCGTTTCCACTCGCGCGGGTAGCCCACCGACACCTCCTCGAACCGGACGCCGTCGTAGTACGTCGTCCGTGGGATGTGGAGGTGGCCGTAGACCGCACACAGGGCGTTGTAGCGGGTGTGCCAGTCCTTGGTCGCCGTGGTTCCGCACCAGAGGGCGAACTCGGGATAGAACAGCACCTCGGTGGGCTGCCGCACCAGCGGCCAGTGGTTGATCAGCACCGTCGGGATCGAGGTGTCCACCTCGGCCAACCGCTTCTCGGTGATCGCCAGCCGCGCCGCGCACCACGCGTCGAGGGATGCGTAGGGCGTCGGGGTGATGAGGAACTCGTCGGTGGCCACCACGTTGCGGCTGCGCGCCAGCGCCAGACCGTCGAGCTTGTTCGTGGTGCCCGCGGGCAGGAACGAGTAGTCGTACAACACGAACATCGGCACCAGCGTGACGGGGCCCATATATCCCGACCGGCCTCCGGCCTGCCCGACCTCGCCCTCCCACACGGGGAACGGGTCCTCGGGCGTCAGCACACCCAGTTCCCGGCACATCGTGACCAGGTAGTCGTAACGCGCCTCACCGTGCATCTGTACCGGGTCCTTGACCGTGGTCCACAGCTCGTGGTTTCCCGGCACCCAGATCACGGTGTCGAACTTCGACTTCAGCTCGGCGAGCGCCCAGCGGATGTCGTCCGTCTTCTCCGACACGTCTCCGGCGACGATCAGCCAGTCCTCGGGGCTCTCCGGTTCGATGGCCTCGGTGACGGGCCGGTTGCCCTTGTGACCGACGTGGATGTCGCTGACGGCCCACAACTTGGCTGGCACACTCACGACCCTTCTGCGGTTGATGTTCGGCTCCCGACGGTATCGGTCCCCGTTCTGATCCAGGCGCCCGACGCGGTCCGCCAGACCACGGAGACCGCTCTCAGGCTGACGAACACCATCAGGCCCACCCAGATTCCCGGCAACCCCCAGTCGAGGATCGCCGCGAGCCAGATCAGCGGCAGGAATCCGACGACGGCGCTCGCGAGAGTCGCGTTCCGCAGGAAGGCGGCATCACCGGCCCCGAGCAGCACACCGTCGAGGGCGAACACGACGCCGGCGACGGGGATCAGCGCGACGAACAACCACCAGATGCCGTCGATGCTCGTCAGGGTCGACGAGTCGGACGTGAAGAGCGGCGGGATCACGGCGTGGGTGGCGGCGAACAGTCCTGCGAGCACCACGGCGAAACCGACGGACCACGCGGTCACCCGCGAGGCGAGCATCGACGCGGCGCGGCCACGGCCCGCTCCCAAAGCGGCGCCGACCAGGGACTGTGCGGCGATGGCCAACGAGTCCAGCATCAACGCGACGAGATTCCACAACTGCAGAACCACCTGATGGGCCCCGACCGCACCGGCACCGAAGCGTGACGCCACGGTCACCGCGGACAGGAAGCAGGCCTGGAAGGCGAACGAGCGGAGCACGAGGTCCCGGCCGAGGACGAGCTGGCGGCGGATGATCGCGAGATCCGGCCGGAGCGAGCGGGTCCGCGGCCCGCGCATCAGGGCGGAGACGAACAGCGTCGCTGCGACGGCCTGGCCGATGACGTTGGCCACGGCGGATCCGACGAGGCCGAGGGCCGGAACGCCGATCAGACCGTGCACGAGGACGGGACACAGCACGGCCGACAGTGCGAGCCCCGCCACCACGTACCGCAACGGCCGCACGGTGTCCTGCACGCCGCGCATCCACCCGTTCCCGGCGAGCGTGACGAGGATCAACGGGGTGCCGAGCACGCCGACTCGGAGCCACGTGGTGGCCTCGGCGGTGATGTCTCCCCCGCCGCCCAGCACCGACAGGATCGGGTTCGCGGAGAGCTGGACAACCAGGATCAGCAGGAGGCCCAGCACCACTGCGAGCCACGTGGCCTGGACGCCCTCGTTGCGGGCGTCGTCGTCCCGGCCCGCACCGTGCAGCCGTGCCGCGCGCGCGGTCGTCCCGTACGAGAGGAACGTCAGCTGCGTACTCACCTGGGCGAGAACGAGGCCACCGACGGCCAGACCCGCGAGTGGGAGCGCACCGAGTCGACCCACCACCGCGGAGTCGAAGAGCAGGTACAGCGGCTCGGCCACCAGGACGCCGAGTGCGGGGAACGCGAGGCCGAACAGGGTGCGAGCGGACACCCGCCCGTCCACGGCGGAGCTATCGGTCACCCGAGCGCGGCGACCAGGGCGTCGACGTCGTCCTCGATCGGGCCCGTCGCGGTGTAGCCGGCGGAGAACTTGTGGCCGCCCCCACCCAGTGCGGACGCCACGACGGAGACGTCGACACTGCTCTTCGCGCGCAACGACACGGCCCATCCCGCCTCGTTCTGCTTGAACACGGCGGCCACCTCGGCCTCCGCGGTGGTGCGCACGATGTCCACGACGCTCTCGATCTCCTCGGGACGCAGTCCGCGAGAGTCCTCGAGCCGCACGATCGCGTAGACGAGCCCACGCGAGCCGGCCGCGTCCGGCACCAGGCGCGCCGAGCCCAGGACGGCGCCCAGCATCGGCAGCCAGGCGAAGGGGTGGGTGTCGAGCAGGCGGCGCGAGATGGCGGCGCCGTCGATCCCGGTCGCGAGAAGTCGCTCGGCCAGCAGGTGGGAGCCCGGCCGGACCCAGCGGAACGATCCGGTGTCGGTCACGAGGCCGGCGAACAGGCAGTGCGCGAGGTCCCGGTCGATCTCGACGCCCCACTCGTCGAACAGCACGGCGACCACCGCGGTGGTGGACTCCGCACTCGCATCGATCACGTGATGCGTGCCGTAGAAGGTGTTGGACCGGTGATGGTCGACGACCAGGGACACGGCGCCGTCCAACCGGTCAGCCAGCGACCCGAGCCTGCCTCGACTGCCGGCGTCCACGGTGACCACCAGGTCCGCGTCCGTCGGGACCTCGGCGGGCGGCACCAGGAACTCCGCTCCCGGCAGACCGATCATCGACTCGGGCAACGAGGCGGGCGCCGCGAACGACACGGTCGGCCGCGCGCCGCGTCGCGAGAGCGCGATGGCCAGGGCGAGCGCACTGCCGATGGTGTCGGCGTCGGGTTGCACGTGGCACAGCAGAGTCACCGTCCGGGCGTCCTCGAGAAGACGGACGGCTTTCTGCAGGTCTGCGCGCAGCGTGTCGGTCACCGGGGTCTCAGAGCTCGTCGGTGTCGCTTCGAGGCACCTTGTACGGATCCGGATCACCGGCGGGCTGCGCCCCCGCAGCGGCCTGAGCCACCTTGTCGTCGATCTGGCGGGCACGCTCGAGCAGTTCCTCCATGTGGCGCGCGGTGTCGGGCACCGTGTCCGCACGGAAGGTCAGCGTCGGGGTGAAGCGCACGCCGGTACCGGCACCGACCTTGGTGCGCAGAGCGCCCTTGGCCTTCTCCAGACCCAGAGCGGCAGCCTGGAAATCGGGCTCGGCGTCGAGCGTCTCGCCGCGCACGGTGTAGTAGACGGTGGCGTCGTGCAGGTCCGGGGTCACCTTGGTGTCGGTGACCGTCACGAACGACAGCCGCGGATCCTTGATCTCGTGATCGATGGCCGTCGCGACGATCGCACCGATGCGCTTGGCCAGTTTACGAGCGCGGGCTTGGTCCACCACGATGCGTCTCCTTCGTCCATCAGTCCTCGGGCCCGAACACTCGGCGCCGAACTGCGAGTAGTTGTAGTTCCGGCCTCTCGGCCACGTGTCGCTCGCACGAGTCGAGTACCTCGTGCAGGTGGGCGACGTCCCCGGTGGCGATGGCGACACCCACCATCGAACGACGGTAACGCTCCTGTTCCCCGGTCTCGGCGGCCGACACACCGAAGCGCTGCAGGGCAGCGACGACGGGCTTGATCACCGAACGTTTCTCCTTCAGCGAATGTACGTCGCCGAGCAGGATGTCGAGTTCGAGAGCACCGAGAAACACGAGCACCTCATCGATAGCAGGGTCGGACACCGTCTTCGACGAACGGGTGTGGCCCGCGGACATGCCGCGGGCCACACCCGTTCGTTCTCGTCGATCAGTCGCGCGGCTTCTCCCGAAGCTCGTACGCCTCCACGACGTCTCCGACCTTGATGTCGGAGTACGTCACCGTCAGACCACACTCGTAGCCCTCGCGGACCTCGGTGGCGTCCTCCTTCTCGCGCCGGAGCGACGAGATGGTGACGAGCTCGGCGACCACGTTGTTGTCACGCAGCAGTCGAGCCTTCGCGTTGCGGCGCACCAGACCCGAGGTGACGAGGCAACCGGCGATGTTTCCGACCTTCGAGGAACGGAACAGCGCGCGGATCTCGGCCTGGCCCAGCGTGACCTCTTCGTAGACCGGCTTGAGCAGACCCTTGAGGGCCTTCTCGATCTCGTCGATCGCCTGGTAGATCACCGAGTAGTACCGGATGTCCACGCCCTCGCGGTTCGCCAGCTCCGTCGCCTTGCCCTCGGCACGGACGTTGAAGCCGATGATGATCGCGTTGGACGCCGACGCCAGGTTGACGTTGGTCTCGGTGACACCACCCACGCCGCGGTCGATGACGCGCAGTTCGACCTCGTCGTCGATCGCGATACCGACGAGCGCCTCCTCCAAGGCCTCCACGGTGCCGGAGTTGTCGCCCTTCAGGATCAGGTTGAGCTGCGACGTCTCCTTCAGTGCGGCATCGAGATCGTCGAGGCTGATCCGCTTGCGCGACTTCGCTGCCAGCGCGTTGCGCTTGCGAGCGTTGCGGCGGTCCGCGATCTGACGGGCGATGCGGTCCTCGTCGACGACGAGCAGGTTGTCACCGGCACCCGGCACCGACGTGAAGCCGATGACCTGGACGGGACGCGACGGGAGCGCCTCGATGACGTCCTCGCCGTGCTCGTCGACCATGCGACGGACGCGGCCGTAGGCATCGCCGGCGACGATCGAGTCACCGACACGTAGGGTTCCGCGAGCGATGAGCACGGTGGCCACCGGTCCGCGACCACGGTCGAGATGTGCCTCGATGGCGACACCCTGTGCGTCCATGTCCGGGTTGGCGCGCAGATCGAGCGCCGCGTCGGCCGTCAACAGCACTGCCTCGAGAAGGGCATCGATGTTGGTGCCCTGCTTGGCCGAGATGTCGACGAACATCGTGTCGCCGCCGTACTCCTCGGCGATGAGGCCGTACTCGGTCAGCTGCTGCCGGATCTTGTCCGGGTTCGCGCCTTCCTTGTCGATCTTGTTGACCGCGACCACGATCGGCACGTCTGCTGCCTGGGCGTGGTTGATCGCCTCCACCGTCTGCGGCATGACGCCGTCGTCGGCCGCGACCACGAGGATCGCGAGGTCGGTGGCCTTGGCACCACGGGCACGCATGGCCGTGAAGGCCTCGTGACCGGGGGTGTCGATGAAGGTGACCAGACGCTCGTTGCCCTCGAGCTCGGTGAGGACCTGGTAGGCACCGATGTGCTGCGTGATGCCACCGGCCTCGCCCTCACGCACGGTGGCGTTACGGATCGAGTCCAGCAGTCGCGTCTTGCCGTGGTCGACGTGACCCATGACGGTGACCACGGGGGGACGCTGCTCGAGCTCGTCCTCGCCGCCCTCGTCCTCGCCGTAGGTGAGGTCGAACGAGTTCAGCAGTTCGCGGTCCTCGTCCTCCGGGCTCACGACCTGGACGACGTAGTTCATCTCGCCGCCGAGCAGCTCCAGCGTCTCGTCGTTGACCGACTGAGTCGCCGTCACCATCTCGCCGAGGTTGAACAGCGCCTGCACGAGTGCAGCCGGGTTCGCGTCGATCTTGTCCGCGAAGTCGGACAGCGATGCGCCGCGAGCGAGACGGATCGTCTCACCGTTGCCACGGGGCAACCGCACGCCACCGACTGCGGGAGCCTGCATGGATTCGTACTCGGCGCGCTTCGCCCGCTTCGACTTGCGGCCACGACGGACTGCGCCGCCGGGACGGCCGAACGCGCCTGCCGCGGCACCGCGCTGGCCGGGACGGCCACCGCCACCGGGACGACCACGGAAGCCGCCACCGGCAGGTGCGCCGGCACCGGGAGCGCCGGGTGCACCGCCGCCGCCACCGCGGTAACCGCCGCCGCCACCGGCACCGCCGGGACGACCGCCCGGTGCGCCGCCGGGACGACCCGGACGACCGCCGGCTGCGGGAGCCGGACGAGCCGAGCGGCTCGGCATGGCACCCGGGTTCGGGCGGGGAGGCATGGAGCCGGGATTGGGACGGGGTCCGCCGGGGCGAGGTCCACCCTGACCTGCGGGGGGACGACCTGCTCCACCCTGAGCGGGTGCGCCGCCGGCCGGACGAGGTCCACCCTGGCCCGGAGCCGGACGCGGGGCGCCGGGTCGCGGACCGGCCTGTCCCGGAGCGGGACGCGGCGCGGGGCGCTCGACGGGTGCGGACGAGTAGGGATTGTTGCCGACGCGCGGTGCCTTCGGTCCCGGCTTGGGGCCGGGAGCAGCGGGCGCTGTGGGCGCTGTGGGCGCTGTGGGCGCCGACGCTGCCGGTGCCTCGGGGGCGGGTGCCGCCGGAGCAGCCGGTGCCGCGGGAGCGGCAGGTGCTGCGGGTGTCGGAGCCGGGGCAGCGGGTGCCGGGGCGGCGGGAGCCGACGGGGCCGGAGCCTGCGCGGCGGGCGCCTCGGATGCTGCTGCGGCCGGTGCCTCGGGGGCCGCCGGAGCCGGCTTCGGACCGGGGCGGGGGCCGCCCGGCTTCGGGCCTGCGCCGTTTCCGGACGGACGGGCGCCGGTCGACGGTGCCGCGTCGCCGGACGCGGACGGGTACGACTCACGGAGACGTCGCGCGACCGGTGCTTCCACGGTCGACGACGCCGACTTCACGAACTCGCCCTGCTCTTTCAGCCGAGCGAGTAGATCCTTGCTGGTGACACCGAGTTCTTTAGCCAACTCGTGCACGCGGGCCTTGCCTGCCACTGCTCTCCTCACTGAGAGGTCGAGCGCGGCTCCTATGGCAGGCGCCCGCACGACCTCGGGTTATCTCGAAACGATGTTCATCGTCGGTGCTTCACGGTGTGCTCATGAATTCGTGTACCTGTTCTCCTCGTGGCGCGGCGAGGTGCCGCGACCGTTCGGCCGGTCGATCGGGTGTGGTCCACACCGTCACGGTGCGAACTCTCGGGCAAGCGCGGACAGGTCCAGCGGACCGGTCACGCGCAAGGCACGCCCGAAGGCTCGACGTCGCTCCGCCTGCTGCAGACAAGTCGCGTCGGGATGCAACCATGCACCCCGGCCGGGCAGTCTGCGGCGATGATCGACCACGGCACCGACCGTGCCGGTGTCGGAGACGCCGGCGACGATCCGCACCAAGGCGGAAGGCGACTCGCGCTGTCTGCATCCTACGCACGTACGCACCGGTCCAGCTGGTGCGGACGCGGTGTCGTCGGACAACGCGTGTCGAGCCGTGTCACAGTCTAACGCGGATTCGGTCCGGTTCGGAACGTCGCCCGCTCGCGCGCGCCGACTCAGTGATCGTCCTCGGTCGGCGCGGCGTCGCTCCGGATGTCGATACGCCACCCGGTCAGGCGCGCGGCGAGCCGCGCGTTCTGACCTTCCTTGCCGATCGCGAGCGACAACTGGTAGTCGGGCACCACCACACGCGCGGCGCGGGCAGCCGCGTCGACGACCGTGACAGAGACAACCTTCGACGGTGACAACGCATTCCCGACGAACACGGCGGGATCGTCGTCGTAGTCGATGATGTCGATCTTCTCGCCGGCCAGCTCGCTCATGACGTTGCGGACACGCTGGCCCATCGGACCGATGCACGCGCCCTTGGCGTTCAGGCCGGACACCGACGTCCGCACGGCGATCTTCGACCGGTGTCCCGCCTCGCGGGCCACCGACACGATCTCCACGGACTCGTCCGCGATCTCCGGCACCTCGAGCGCGAACACCTTGCGGACCAGGTTGGGGTGCGTCCGGGACAGGGTGACCTGCGGGCCGCGAGTGCCGCGGGTGACGCCCACGACGTAGCACTTGATCCGGTCGCCGTGCTCGTACGTCTCACCGGGCACCTGCTCCGCCGGCGGGATGGTCGCGTCCACGCCCTCGGAGTCGCTACCGATCCGCACCACGACCGTGCCGCGTGCGTTCAGCCGTGCGTCGGCCTGGATGACACCGCCGACGATCTCGCCCTCGTGCGTCGAGTACTCACCGAACGACTTCTCGTTCTCGGCGTCCCGGAGTCGCTGCAGGATGACCTGACGCGCGGTGGTCGCGGCGATGCGACCGAACCCCTCGGGGGTGTCGTCCCACTCGGAGACGAAGTTCCCGTTCTCGTCGGTCTCGCGTGCCATGACGCGGACCTCGCCACTCTTGCGATTCACGTCGATGTAGGCGTCGGACCGGTGACCGGCCGTGTGCTTGTACGCGGTGAGCAGCGCACTCTGCAGCGTGTCGATCACCGCGTCGATGGTGATGCCCTTCTCCGCCTCGATCGCGCGGAGGGCAGTCATGTCGATGTTCACGTCGTTATCGGCTTTCGTCGTCTGTGTCGTCGTCTTCGTCACCGGAGACGGGCTCCTCCGGCGGGTTCAGCGGATCGAAGCGTCCGGGCGTGACGCCGCCCGCCATCTCGAGCTCCGCAGGATTGGGCTTCTTGAACTCCACCTGCACGGTGGCCGACGTGACCGCGTCGAGCGGCACGGTGCGCAGCGTCGGACCGGTGCGCGAGCGGAGAACGAGATCCAGTTCGGTCGTACCGCCCTCCGAGGTCCTGAGCTCACCGACGCGGGCGTCGATCGTCTCGTCCCCGAGCGCGACGGTGACCATCCGGCCGCGAGCACGACGCCAGTGGCGAGGCTCGGTCAGGGGTCGGTCGACACCGGGCGTCGTCACCTCGAGGTTGTACGCGGTGTCCCCGAATTCGGTTGCCGCGTCCAGGATGTCGGAGATCTCGTGGCTCAGCCGAGCGAGCGCGTCGAGCTCGAATCCGGAATCCCGATCGACGATCACCTTGACGACGCTGTGAGCACCGGCCTTCGACACGGTGACGTCCTCGAGATCGAGATCGCCGTCGGTGAACCCCGGGCCCGCCACGTGTGCGGAGAGGAGTGCGACGACCCTCTCCCTGGATGGAACCGGCATCGCTCGACCACTCCTCGCTGAAGTTGTACAGCTCGCCACCGGCGAACTGGGAAGGGACCACGATACCGCGACCGGGGCGCGTCTCCCGACACGCTGCGTCGTCGCGCCGAGAGTGCTCGTGTCCGGCGCGGGGACGGTGTCCGTGTCTGGCACGATGACCGGGTGCCACCGACAGTTCCGCACCGACCGGTCTTCCTGCACGGCCGCAGTCTCCCGACGCTCTCGCGGCGCACGATGTTGCGCGGTGCGGCGGCACTGGTCGCAGGCACGACGATTCTCGCCTCGACGGTCGCGTGCTCGGACGGTGCGCAGGACGACGAGGCGGCGCAGCCCGATCCGCTCGCGGCCCATGCCGCCCGGGCCCGCCGGGACGCCGCCGCCGCGACGGCGGCGATCGCGCAGAACCCGGCGGCGGTCGACACTCTCACCGTGATCGCCGATCAGCGGACCGCCCACGCCGACGCGCTCGACATTGAGATCGCACGTCTCACTCCCCCGCCCACGGTGTCCGGGACCGCCGCTGCGGCGACCGGCACCGCCGAGCCGGTGCCGGCTCCGGCACTCACCGAGTTGTCCACGGCGCTGTCGGACGCGGGCCGCAGCGCAGCCGACGACGCGCGTGCGCTGTCCGGTTACCGAGCGGGCCTGCTCGGGTCGATCAGTGCCGCGTGCACGCTGGCGTCCGCGGCGGTGGCCGGATGAGTGATCTCGGCCCGGAGCAGCAGGCCCTCGTGGACGCGCTGAACGTGGAGTTCGCCGCCGTCTTCGCGTACGGCGTCATCGCGGCGTTCTCGAACCCCACCCGCGATCCGATGGTCGCGCAGTACGCCGCCGACCACCGAGCGCGGCGCGACGGCACGATCGACGCCCTGACCGCGGCCAGCGTCACCGCACCGGAGCCCGCGGCCGGGTACACGGTGCCGTTCCCGGTGACCGACGCGGTGGCAGCGGCACGGCTAGCGGCGCAGGTCGAGGACGACGCCGCAGTCGCCTGGCGGTCGGTCGTCGAACGGGCCCAGTCCGGGCACACCCGCGACATCGGCATCGTCGCCCTCACGGACTCAGCTCGGCGCGCCTCGGCGTGGAAGGCGATTCTCGGCATCTTCCCGTCAACGGTGGCCTTTCCCGGCACTCCGGCGACCTGACCCCTCCTCCGGTCGGGACCTCGACTCAGGGTTGATCGGTCACGGCGGCGACGATCACCGCGGTGCCCGCGGTCCACGACGCCGCGGCGAGCCGTGGGTGACCGTCGACCATGTCCTGCACCGCTGTCCACGTCGCCCCGTCGGCGTCACCGGTGACCACCACGGCGGTCCCGGGTCGACCGAGCACCAGCGCCCACTCGAGGTACTGCACGGCCTCGGCCGCACCGGCCCGCGAGACGTCGGCGGACACCACACCGAAGGTCGTGTCGTCGTCCGTGCGGAGCTGCGGCAACGATCCGGCGGGTTCGCCGGCGACGATCTCCACCCGGCCTCGTGCCGCCTCCGTGTCGGCCTGGACGGCCGCGACACTCTCGTCCGCGGCGAGCACCACGACGGAGCCGCGCTCGCCGACCGCGTCGGCCGCGAGAGCGGCCGAGCGTCCGTGTGTCGGCGCGATCAGCAAGACTCGGCGAGCGTCGACGAGCCGGGTCAGGACCGCAGGAAGAGACTCGCTCGACGACGAGGTGCTCACACGGGTCGCCCCACCGCGCGCAGGACCTCCCGGCCCGCCGACTCGGCCGGAACGTCGCGAGCCTCACCGGTGAAGCGATCCTTCAGCTCGACGGTGCCGTCCGCCCAGCCGCGACCGAGGACGACGACGAGCGGCACACCGATCAGCTCGGAGTCCTTGAACTTCACACCGGGAGACACCTTGGGACGGTCGTCCAGGACGACCTCGAGTCCGTGCGCGTCGAGTTCGACGGCGAGCGCCTCGGCACCCTCGCGCGCGCCCACGTCCTTGTTGGCGATGACGATGTGCACGTCGGCGGGTGCGACGGACGCGGGCCACCGCAGACCCTTGTCGTCGTGCATCTGCTCGGCGATGACAGCCACCAGGCGGGACACGCCGACGCCGTACGAGCCCTGGAGCAAGCGGGTGGGCTTGCCGTTCTCGCCGAGGACGTCGACCGCGAAGGCGTCGGTGTACTTGGTACCGAGCTGGAAGATGTGGCCGATCTCGATGCCGCGAGCGGACACCAGTGCGCCGCGGCCGTCCGGAGAGGGATCACCGTCGCGCACCTCGGCGGCCTCGATGGTGCCGTCCGCGACGAAATCGCGGCCCGCGACCAGATCGACGACGTGCTTGCCCTTCTCGTTCGCGCCGGTGATCCACGCCGTGCCGTCGACGACGCGAGGGTCGACGAGGTAACGCACGCCGTTGTCCTGCAAGGCCTTCGGTCCGATGTACCCCTTGACGAGGAACGGATTGGCGGCGAAGTCCGCGTCGCCCAGCATGACGAACTCGGCGGGGGCGAGGGAGGCCTCGAGGCGCTTCTCGTCCACGTCACGATCACCGGGAACGCCGATGGCGAGCAGTTCCCACTCACCGCCGGGGACGCGTGTCTTGAGCAGCACGTTCTTGAGCGTGTCCGCCGCGGTGACCGTGCGGCCGAGATCCGCACCGTTCGCCCAGTCGACGAGCGTCGCGATGGTCGGGGTGTCGCCGGTCTCGTGCACCGTCGGTTGCGGCAGGCCCTCGAGGGGGATCGACGGCGGAGCCGGCGTCGTGACGGCCTCGACGTTCGCGGCGTACCCGGACTCGACACACCGCACGTAGGTGTCCTCGCCGACGACCGATTCCGCGAGGAACTCCTCGGACGCGCTCCCGCCCATCGCACCGGACGTGGCCGCGACGATGACGTAGCTGACACCGAGGCGCTCGAAGATCCGCTGGTACGCCTCGCGGTGGGCCTCGTAGGAGGTCTTCAGACCCGCCTCGTCCAGATCGAACGAGTACGAGTCCTTCATGACGAACTCACGGCCGCGCAGGATGCCGGCCCGCGGACGCTCCTCGTCGCGGTACTTGGTCTGGATCTGGTACAGCGTGACCGGCAGGTCCTTGTAGGAGCTGTACTCCCCCTTGACCGTCAGCGCGAAGAGCTCCTCGTGCGTCGGCCCGAGCAGCATGTCGACGCCCTTGCGATCCTTGAGCCGGAACAGCCCGTCGCCGTACTCGGTCCAGCGGTTGGTCACCTCGTACGGTTCGCGCGGCAGCAGCGCCGGCAGCGAGATCTCCTGGCCACCGATCGCGTTCATCTCCTCGCGCACCACCTGCTCGACGCGGCGCAGCACCCGGAGCCCGAGCGGCAGCCACGAGTACACACCGGGAGCGATGCGGCGGACGTAGCCGGCGCGCACCAGGAGCTTGTGGCTCGGTACCTCGGCATCGGCGGGATCGTCGCGAAGCGTGCGCAGGAACAGGTGGGACAGACGGGTGATCACAGGCGCACAGCCTAGTCCGTGGGTGTGTCGGTACCGTTCCTGCCGTGCTCGTTCTTCTGCCACCGTCCGAAACCAAGTCCGCGGGCGGCCGCGGTGATCCGCTCGATCTCGACCGGCTGTGGCTTCCGCAGCTCACCGACGTCCGATCGACGCTGGTGAACGCTCTCGTGTCCCTCGCCGACGATCCCGCGGCCTCCCGCACGGCCCTGGGACTCTCGCCGAAGCAGGACGACGAGATCGAGCGCAATGCGGCCCTGACGGTCTCGGCGACGAGACCGGCTCTCGAGCGCTACACCGGAGTGTTGTTCGACGCGTTGGACGCGGCATCGTTCACCCGGGCGCAGAAGGCCAAGGCTCGGCAGCGCCTCGCGATCGGGTCCGCCCTCTTCGGTGCGGTGCGAGCGGACGATCCGGTTCCGGCGTACCGGCTCTCGGGCGGGTCCGCACTGCCCGGGCTCCCCACGCTCCGCGCCCTGTGGAAGCCGGTGCTGCCCGCGGCCGTCACCGCCGCGGCCGACGGTCTCGTCGTCGATCTGCGCTCGGGAATCTACCGCGACCTGGGCCCCATACCCGGCGCGGTCACCGCCACCGTGCTCACCGAGCAACCGGACGGATCCCGCACCGTCGTCAGCCATTTCAACAAGCATCACAAGGGACTGCTGGCGCGGGCGCTGACCGTCACCCGCGCGGAACCCACGAGCGCACGGGCCGTCGCCGCGGTCGCCGTCCGTGCAGGACTCCGAGCCGAGGTCGCATCGCCGACCGAGGTGATCGTGCTGACCGAATGAACCCGGTCCCGGAACTGCTGCAGCGCGGCGCCGATGCCGCCGTCGGTCGCACCGCCTCGCAACGCGTGGTGGACGACGTCGCGGACCAGTTGGTCGCCTGCACCGACGCGGATCCCCTCGCTCAGGGGTCCGTCACGCTCCTGTCCACGATCACGGCGCTGTACGAGGAGGGGTGGCAACCGCTCGACCTGCTGCACGTCGTCCGCCGCCACTGCACCGCCGAGGTCACCGGACTCGCCGCGGCGGCCCTCCTGCACGAGGCCGAACTCTCCGACGCCACCTCGCGCGCACCCGAGAGCTGGGTGCGCCAGGTCGAGGCGATCCGGGCGCTGCGCCCGGACGTCGAGTCGCCCGTCGACGCGTCTCCGAGTCTGCTCGCCGCGCGTCTGCGCCTCGGCGGTGCGTCCGACTACATCGCCGTCAGTGACCAGTGGATCGCCGTGCTCACGCTGCTCGGGCGGTGGCAGAGCCTGCCCCGACTCACCCGGATCGGCGCGCTGCCGTCGCAGTGGCCGTCGGCCCGGACCGCACGCCTGCTGCCGCCCGACACCGTCGTCGGGTCCGGCATGCTCGGGCGCATCAGGGGGCTTCTCGCCAAGGCGGACTCGACCGAGTTCGAGGAGGAGGCCGATGCGTTCACCGCGAAGGCGCAGGAACTGATGACGAAGTACTCCGTCGACACCCTCGTGCTCGCCGAGGGCCGGACCGACGTCGTGAGCAGGCGTGTGCACGTCGACAATCCGCACGCAGATGCGCGTGCCCAATTGCTGCACGTGGTGGCGACGGTCAACCGCACCCGGGTGGTCTGGGACACCGATCACGCCCTCGCGACGGTGGTGGGTGCACCCGTCGACGTGGAGCAGACCGAGATGCTCTTCACCTCCCTCTCGGTGCAGGCGGCGCGCGCTCTGGCTCGCGCTCCCCGACCGGCTCGGCGGAAGAAGGCGGCATCCGGGTTCGACACCGCGTTCCTGTGGGCCTACGCCGTACGGCTGGGTGAACGCCTCGCCGAGTCGGACGCGCTGGCCCTCGAGGAGGCGAGTCGACGGTCCGGCGAATTGCTGCCGATGCTGGCGACGCAGACAGTGGCCGTCGAGGCAGAGGTCGAGCGACTGTTCCCGGCCACCCGGTCGGTCCGTGGACCCCGGCTGGACCTCGCGGGATGGGAGTCCGGGCGCGCGGCGGCGAACGAGGCGGACCTGCCCGCCGACCGTCAGCGGTGAATCGCGTCCTGGGCTGCCTTGGCCTGGGCGACGTCGGCCGCGCTGTAGCGGATGAACAACGCCGAGACGGCGGCGACCGCGGCGAGAACGGCGCAGCCGAGAAGAGCGAACGTGTACCCCTCTCCCAACGCGACGATCTCCGGCCGGGTCATGTCGACGGCCGAGCCCGTCCGACCGCCCAGTGAGTGCGTCTTCGACGCCGCCATCGCGCTGACCACAGCGAGGCCGAGTGGGCCACCCAGGTTCTGCGCGACGAGCGAGATGGCGGTGAGTGGCCCGATGTTCTTCTGGTCGACGTTGGCGATCGCGCAGAGCGGGAGGGCGATGACCGCCAATCCGACGCCGAAACCGATGCCGCCGATGGGGAGGAACAGGTTCTTCCAGTACGTCGACTCCACCGTGATGGTCGACGCGAAGATCAGGTACCCGACGGTGAGGACCGCGCCGGTCGCGATGATCCAGCGTGGTGCGACCCGCGGCGCCAGCCACGACGACGCGACGGCGGCGAGCGCCATGCCGCCACCGAACGGGATGAACGAGATGCCGGCGCGCAGCGGGCTGTAGTCCAACACGTCCTGGACGAACACCGCGACGATCACGGTCATCGCGAACAGGGCGCCGCCGGAGAAGAAGATGGCGACGAAGGTGGCGACGCGGTCCCGGTCGCGGAAGAGTTCGAAGGGCAGCAGTGGGTTCCTGGCGCGCCGCTCGACGGTGAGGAACGCGAGCAGCAGGAACAGACCGACAACGATCGCGGTGAGGGTGACGACGTCCGTCCAGCCTCGTTCCGGACCCTCGACGATGCCGAACACGACACCGGTGGATCCGAGCGTCGCGAGGATCGCCCCCGGCACGTCGAGGGGTGCCCGTTCGCCGGCCGTCTCGGTGAGCGCGCGCCATCCCAGGGCCAGGATCGCGAGACCGATCGGCACATTGATGAGGAAGATCCACCGCCACGAGACCTCGGTGAGCGCGCCGCCGATGATGAGACCGGAGAAGGAGCCGACACCGGTCATGGCCGCGTAGATGGCGATGGCCTGATTGCGGACGGGCCCCGGCGCAAACGTGGTGGCCACCAGTGCGAACGCCGTGGGCGACGCGACGGCGGCGCCGGCGCCCTGGATCACGCGGGCCAGCACCAGCATCGCCTCGTTCTGCGCGAGTCCGCAGGCCGCAGACGCCACCGTGAACAGCGCGACTCCGACGAGGAACATGCGCTTGCGTCCGAAGGCGTCGCCCATGCGCCCGCCGAGGAGCATGAGCCCGCCGAAGGCCAGTACGTACGACGAGACCACCCAGTTGCGACCGGCATCGCTGAGGCCGAGTTCGGCCTGCAGCGGAGCGAGCGCGAGGTTCACCACGGTGCCGTCGAGCACGGCCATCAACTGCATGCCGCTGAGCGCGATGATCGCGAGTCCGAAGGCCCGCTCGGTCACGGGATAGGTCATCGGCCGGGTCACGAGGCTGCGCCGATCACGGCCGCGGCGTCGAATCCCGCCACCGGTCCGATGACGATGATGGCCGGGGGGCGCACGTTCTCCGCACGCACCCGCTCGGCGACGGTGGTCAGATCTGCCCGCACCACCCGCTGCGACCGCGTCGTGCCCTCCTGGACCACCACGACCGGCGTGTCCGCGGCGCGCCCGTTCTCGACGAGCACGTCCGCGAAGGCTCCGATGCGCTCGACCGCCATGAGCAGCACGATGGTGCCGCGCAACCGGCCCAGGGACGGCCAGTCGATCAGCGAGTCCGGGTGATCCGGGCGCAGATGACCGCTGACGACGACGAACTCGTGCGTGACTCCACGATGGGTGACCGGGATACCGGCGGCCGACGGCACCGAGATGGCGCTGGTGATGCCGGGAACGACGGTGACGGGAATGCCCGCTGCGGTGCACGCCTCGAGTTCCTCGTATCCGCGGCCGAAGACGTAGGGATCACCGCCCTTGAGTCGGACCACGAACCGGCCGGCGCGGGCATGCGTGATCAACGCGTCGTTGATGGCCTCCTGTGCCATGAACCGGCCGTACGGGATCTTCGACGCGTCGATCACCTCGACGTGCGGTCCCAGTTCGGCCAACAGCTCGGGCGGCGCGAGACGGTCGGCCACCACCACGTCGGCACGCGCCAGCAGGCGGCGCCCCCGCACGGTGATGAGGTCCGGGTCCCCCGGTCCACCGCCCACGAGTGCGACCCCCGCGATCGACTTCTCCGGTGCGTCCGCGATGGCCCCGGACTGCAGCCCGTCCAGCACGGCGTTGCGCACGGCGGCGGACCGGCGATGCTCTCCGCTGGCGAGCACGCCGAGGGTCAGACCGTCGTACTCCGCGCTGGCAGGCGTGACCGCCGTGCCGTCTCTCGCCACGTCCGCGCGCACGCAGAAGATCCGGGAGCGCGCCGCTTCCGCGACGATGGCCGCGTTGGTCTCGGCCTCGTCGGTGCAGGCGATGGCGTACCAGGCCTCGTGCAGATCGCCGTCGCGATAGTCGCGCAACTCCAGCTCGATCTGACCGAAGCTCGCCATGCCCTCGACGGCCGGGGTGGCCTCGCGGGTGATGACGACGACCTTCGCGCCGCACGACACCAGCAGCGGGAGCCGCCGCTGCGCGACACTGCCCCCACCGACGACGACCACGCGACGACCGGCCAGATCGAGCCCTGCGAGGTAGGGAGAATCGGTCGCGTCCACGTCGGAAGACCCTACCTGTCGTGGCACGGGCACGATCAGCGCTGCCGCACCCCGGACGGCGTGAGGTCGTAGCGAGCCGTGGTGCTGAGCGTCTGACGCCCGTTCACCACCGCGGCGTGGTTCACCTCGAGACGCAGCGCCTGCGAGTCCGTGGTCAACGACATCACCCCGTTGTCGAACCAGGGACCCGCCTCCGTGCTCCACTCCGCGTGCACGGGTTCCGCCTTGGCTCCGCGCGCCAGGCGCGCGAGCATCCTCGCCACCGGGCGACGGATCGCCAGGCGGTTGACCGCCCGGATCGGCAGGTTCAGTGGATTGCGGAACGGCGACATCGTCAGCTGGTACAGAGACGTCGACGTCGACACGCGGGTCTCCGCCTTCGCGACGTAGGAGCAGTGCACGTCACCCGACAACCACACGACCGACTTCGGCGCGTCCGGCCCCACGACCACCTCGTCGACCAGATCCACCATGTCGCCGAACGACTTTCCGAACGCGGCCCAGTGCTCGAGATCGAGCGCGATACGCAGCTTCTCCCCGATCCGACCGAACCGCTTCCCCCACGCGCCCTGCGCCACCGCCTCGTTCCACTGCTCCACCGCGTGCAGCCCCGGAAGCATGAGGAAGGGCAGCGAGGACCCCAGGAGCACGTGCTCCTTTCCCGATTTCAGCGTGTGCTCGCGCACCCATGCCCACTCGACGTCGTCGACCATGGCCCTGCGCTCGGGCGACAGGTCACGCGAACACCGGCTGTCGATCATCACCAGACGCGTGTTGCCGATGTCGCGGTGATAGCTCCAGCGCGCCGAGGACGGTTCCGCGTCCGCCTTCAGGGCGAACTCGGCGAGCAGCGTCTCACGCTCGGAGTCGCTCGCGGCGGATCGCACGGCCGCGTACATCGCGTCGTCCTCGAGTTCGCGCGGGGACAGGTTGCCCAGGTGTTGGTAGACCCAGTACGAGGAGAAGGCGCCGATCACGCGGTCCTCCCACCAGGACGCCTGTGTCACCTCCGCGCGCCAGTCCGCGGAGGAGTTCCAGTCGTCCCGCAGATCGTGGTCGTCGAGGATCATGCACGTCGGGACCGTGGCCATCAGTTGGCGGACGCGGTCGTCGCCCCACGACTCCTGGTAGAGCCAGGTGTACTCCTCGAAGTCGCAGATCTCGTCCTCGACCTCCTCCGAGCGGGCGCCGGCAGCACGCTCGCCGGCCTCGCGCCGGGCGTGCAGGCGCTCGACGATCTCGGGCGACGGATCGTCCGCGTAGACCTGGTCGCCGAGGAAGACCAGGAGATCCGGCCAGGTGTCGGGCTCTTCGCTCGCGACACGGTCGGCGAGCCCGACCAGCGCGTCGGCGCCGATGCGCGTCAACGCCTCGTCGCTGTAGGTGTCACCCCGCCGGCAGGATCCGAAGGCGACGGTGACGGGCTCGTCGTCGCACATCGTGTGCACGACGGCCCGGCGGTCGGGAGTGGGCCACACCTGCTCGCCGTCGATCGCGACGGTGTAGTCGACGAGTGAGTTCTGCGGCAGATCCTCGACGGCGACGAGGGCGTAGTGGTGCCCGTGGAGACCCCACGTGCGCTCGTCCACCGAGGCGCCCGAGGACGTGGTGACCGTGACGGTGCAGGAGTGCGACGTCTCCACCCAGAAGGTCGCGCGATCGGTACTGACGTAGCGGACGAACGGCCCCAGGATCAGTCTCTGGTCGATGTCGGTCATTCGATCCAGATTGCCACCAATGCCCGATTTCCGCGCCGTTCACCGGCAACCTGTCGGAAAAGTCTCCCGACGACATGTCCGGGAAAAGCCGCCACGGGGCACGTAGATGTCCCAATTGACGTGTGCGACAGGGGATGTTTACGTTGTTTGGATGACTGTGCGGATGTATTCGGTCGACGATGTCGCCGACATGCTGGGGCTGCACGTGCGCACCGTCCGCGGCTACGTGCGGTCCGGGCGCCTTCCCGCCGTCCGCATCGGCAAGCAGTACCGCATCTCCGGCGAGGACCTCGAGACGTTCACCGGGCAGGCCGCCTCCACACTGCGCACCGAGCATCGCGTCGAGGTCACCTCGATCGTCGACATCGACACCGTCGACCGCGAGACCGCGGATCGGCTGACCGCACTGCTCGCCAGAGCCACCGGGGACGCGCGACCCGACAGTGAACCGTTGCGCGTCAACACCGCCTACGACGCGCAACGCGACCGGCTCAAGGTCGTCGTCCTCGGCGCCCCGCGGGAGGTGTCACGGCTCCTGGACTACCTGGAGGGACTGCTCGCGGCGTGATCGGTGGACGGCCGGCAGGCCGCCACGAACCGAGCGAATCCCCGGGCCGTCGCCACCGGATGGGTGTGCAGATACGACGCGTGCACCCGTCCGCCGGCGCCGACGGATCCCTCCTGCACGGTGCTGCCGTCGCGCCGCCAGGCCCACGCGGGTTCGAACGATCCCGACCGGACGACGTGGGTGCGGTGGAATTCGTGGCCGGTGATGCGCTGGCCGACGTCGAACATCACCGACCCCGTCAGCGCCACCGCGTCTCGATAGCCGAGGGTGAGCCGCGACCCGAACTCGACGTCGAGGTCCAGCACTGCCGCCATGCGGTGCCCGTCCAGCGAGGTGGCCAGGTACAGGAGGCCCGCACACTCACCGTGCACCGGCCACCCGGCGTCGGCGAGAGCCCGGATGTCGTGCAGCAGTGGCTCGTTGGCGGCCAGCTCGGCGGCGTGGAGCTCGGGGAACCCGCCGGGAACGACCAGGCCGGTGGCACCCTCGGGCAACCGGTCGTGGCGCGGGTCGAACACCGCCACGTCCGCTCCCGCGGCACGCAGCACCTCCGGTTGCTCGGCGTAGCCGAACGTGAACGCCGGGCCACCGGCGACGGCGACCACCGGACGCGGACCCTCGATCCGCACCCCCACCGCGGCGTCCGGACTCCACGGCTCCGCCGTCGGAACCTGCGCCGTCGCCGCGATGCGAGCGAGAGCGTCGACGTCGACATGGCGCGACACCAGCTCGGTCATCGCCGCGACGGCGTCGACCGCGGCGGAGCCGTGCTCGGCTGCGGTCACCAGGCCGAGGTGACGCGACGGCACCTCGAGCGCGCCGGCGCGAGGCACCGACCCGATCACGGGAACGCCGACCCGGTCGCAGGCCTGTCGCAGCACCGCCTCGTGTCGCTCACTGCCGACCCGGTTGAGGATCACCCCGGCGACGCGGACCGAGGGGTCGTACGTCGAGAACCCGTGGACCAGCGCGCCGATGCTCTGGCTGTGCCCTCGCGAATCCACCACCAGGATCACCGGCGCACCGATCGCGGCGGCGACCGCGGCCGTGGACCCCTCCGCAGCGGGTCCGGTGGCGTGGGGGTCGATGCGACCGTCGAAGAGACCCATGACGCCCTCGACGACCGCGATGTCGCACCCGCTCGCACCCCAGCGCAGCGCGGGCACCATCGCGTCGCGGCCCGTCATGACGGCGTCGAGGTTGCGACCGGGCCGTCCTGCGGCGACGGCGTGGTACCCGGGATCGATGTAGTCCGGGCCGACCTTGAACGGAGCGACCCGCCGGCCGGCGGCGCGCAGTGCGCCCATGATGCCGGTGGCGATGGTGGTCTTTCCGCTGCCGGACGAGGGGGCCGCGATGACGACGGCGGGCAGACCGTTCACCATTCGATGCCGCGCTGACCCTTGCGACCCGCGTCCATGGGGTGCTTGATCTTCGACATCTCGGTGACCAGATCGGCGGCGTCGAGCAGCGCGGTGGGTGCGTTGCGGCCCGTGATGACGACGTGCTGGTTGCCGGGCCGGTCGGTGAGGGTGCGCACCACGTCGTCGACGTCGATCCACCCCCAGTGCAGCGGATAGGTGAACTCGTCGAGGACGTAGAAGCGGTGCCGTTCGTCCCGGATGCGCGCCGCGATCTCCGCCCACCCTTCGCGGGCGTCCTCGGCATGGTCGACCTCGTCGCCGCGCTTGCGCGACCAGGACCATCCCGAGCCCATCTTGTGCCACTCCACGGCGCCGCCGACGCCGGTCTCGTCGTGCAGATCACCGAGGGTGCGGAACACCGACTCCTCGCCGACCTTCCACTTGGCGCTCTTGACGAACTGGAAGACCGCGACGTCGAAGCCCTGGTTCCAGGCGCGCATCGCCATGCCGAACGCGGCGGTGGACTTCCCCTTTCCGGGGCCCGTGTGGACGGCGAGGATGGGGAGGTTGCGACGCTGCCTGGTGGTCAGGCCGTCGTCGGGAACGGTGCCGGGTGCCGGAACTCCCTGTGGCATGGAGAATCTCCTCAGGCTGCGGCCCGGACGACGCCGGCCACGCTCGCCGACGACAGTTCGGGCAGTGAGATGTAGGTGCCGCGCAGGGCGGTCGCGAGGTCACGGGCGAGTCCGAGGCGAACCATGCCGGACTCGCAGTCGACGACCACGGAGGCCACCTTGTCCGCGGCCAGCAGTGCGGCGGCGTGACGGGCTCGCCCCACCGGATCGGGCCCACCGGTGGCTCGGCCGTCGGTCAGGGTGACGACGAGGGCACGACGCCCCGGCTCCCGGACCCGCTCACGTGCGACGACGTCGCGTGTCGTCAGGAAGCCCGACGCGAGCGGCGTTCTGCCACCGGTGCGTACGTCGCGGAGTCGGGTGACGGCGACGTCCACCGACCGGGTCGGCGGGAGGATCACCTCCGCGTCGCTGCCCCGCACCGAGACGACGGCGACGCGGTCGCGGCGTCGGTAGGCGTCGCGCAGCAACGACACGACGGCACCGGTGACCGCAGACAGGCGGTCGCGCGCCGCCATCGAGCCGGAGGCGTCGACGACGAAGACGATCAGATTGCCTTCGCGCCCTTCGCGATCGACGCCGCGCAGATCACCGCCCGCGATGGACAACCGGCCGGACTCGGCCGCTCCCCTGCGCTCCGCGGCACGCATCAGAGTGCCGACGAGATGGAGTGAGCCGCCGGTGAAGTCGGTCGCACGCACGACACGACCCGAGGACACCCGCGCGCGTGAGCGACGGCCGGGTGCGCCGTCGCCGACACCGTCGATCTGCAGGAGCCGGGCATCGAAGCCGTCCCCGGACGCGGCGGTTCCGGAGCTGCCACCGGTCGACGGCCGCGGAGGCGGTTCGTCGGCCGACGGTGCATCGTCGGAGCTCGACTGTTCGGGAGCACCGTCCTCGGCAGCGGGATCGGGTGCGCCGCCGCCGTCCGGGTCGGGATCGGGATCGGGATCGGGCTCCGGTTCCGAACGTCGCACGTCCTCGTCCGCCTGCGACATCGCGTCGTCCAGCTCGCCGTCCGCGAGTCCGGGAGCATCGAACGGATCGCGCCGACGCCGATGGGGCAACGCCAGTTCGACGGCGACGCGCACGTCGTCCTCGGTCACCGTGGTGCCGCCCCGCCACGCGGCGTGAGCGGTCGCGGTGCGCGCGACGACGAGGTCACCGCGCATCCCGTCGACGTCGAAGGCCGCACACACGGCCGCGATACGACGCAGTTCCGAGTCGGGCAGCTCGACGTCGGCGACACGGTCCCGCGCACCGGCGATGCGGGCCGCGATCTCCGCGTCGGCGTCGGCATGCGCCTCGGCGAACGCCACGGCGTCGCGTTCGTAGTCCAGTCGGCGACGGACGACCGTCATCCGCGTGTCGACGTCGCGGGAGGCGGAGACGTCCACGGCGAGGCCGAAGCGATCGAGCAGCTGCGGGCGCAGCTCCCCCTCCTCGGGGTTCATGGTGCCGACCAGCACGAAGGTCGACGGGTAGGAGTGCGAGATACCGTCCCGCTCCACGTGTACCCGGCCCATGGCTGCCGCATCGAGCAGCAGATCGACGAGATGGTCGTGGAGAAGGTTGACCTCGTCGACGTACAGCAGGCCACGGTCCGCTGACGCGAGCAGGCCGGGGGTGAAGGCGCGTTCGCCGTCGCGGACGATGCGCTCGAAGTCGATGGACCCGACGACGCGGTCCTCGGTCGCACCGACGGGCAGTTCGACGAGCCGAGCGGGCCGGGTGCCCGCCGAGTCCGTGACGGGAGGCATCAGCGCCGTCAGCGCACGCACGGCGGTCGATTTCGCCGTGCCCTTCTCACCGCGTACGAGCACGCCGCCGATGCCGGGGTGAACGGCACAGAGTGAGAGCGCCAACAGCAGTCGGTCCTGACCGACGATGGCAGAGAACGGATATCCGGGATTCACGCGTGTGGTCCTGTTCGACCTCGGTGACCGCGCCGAGGAGTCGAGACGATGCTGCGCGTGGTCTCCTCACGCAGCAGTGACACGAACGCTCGGCGATCTGGCTCCGTGATCCGACCTCCTGAAGGAGGCCGGACCACGTCACAGTGGCGGGACCGCGCCCGAGTCACACGGGCTTCTCCGAGACGTTCGTCGGTTGTTCAGTGTCGGTGCAGGCGAGTCAGTTCTTGTCGCCTTCGCTCCAGGGACTGCCGCCGCCGCGCCGCATGGGCGTGTGCGGGATGCCGTCCTCGAGAACTTCCTGGCCGTCCGGGTAGAAGCCGTGCTTTGCGTACATCTCCACCAGGTAGCTCTGCGCGTTGATGCGGCACGGGGACGAGCCGACCTCCGCGAGCGCAGCCCGCAGCAGACGCGTGGTGTGGCCCTGCCCGCGCGAGGAGCGGTGGGTGCACAGGCGCCCGATGCGGAACGACTTCTCGCCGTCGTCGTGCTCCTCGAGGAGACGCAGTGTGCAGACCACGCTGCCGTCGCGCTCGAGCCAGAAGTGGCGGGTGTCGGAGAGCAGGTCCTTACCGTCGAGCTCGGGGTAGGCGCAGGCCTGCTCCACCACGAACACCTCCACGCGCAGCTTGAGCAGCTCGTAGAGGGTCTCGTTCGACAGGTCGAGTGCCCAGGATCGCTTGAGTGTTGCAGTCGCCGTCGTCATGTGATGGTGGTATCACACAGTTCCGGAGTGCGCGACCTGCCGGCCGGTGGCCGAAGTCGTGTCGAGCTGCAGCACTCGCGTGGTGTGCGACCAGATCTCGTCGAACAGACGCGGGTTCTCGGCCAGCTTGGTGCCCAGGGACGGAACCATGTCCTTGAGGGTCGGCTCCCACGAGCTGTACCGGTCGGAGAAGCAGCGCTTCAGCACGTCCAGCATCGCCGGCACGGCGGTGGACGCGCCGGGTGACGCCCCGAGCAGGCCCGCGATGGTGCCGTCGCCCGCGTTGATCACGGCGGTGCCGAACTCGAGCACGCCGCCGCGACCCTTGCGACGGATCACCTGGACTCGCTGTCCGGCGGTGACCAGCTCGAAGTCCTTGCCCTGAGCGGACGGCATGAACTCCCGCAGCGTCTCCACGCGGTCGGTCTCGGACTGCAGCAGCTCGGTGACGAGGTACTTGGTGAGGGCCATCTCGGTGACACCGACACCGAGCATCGAGAACAGATTGTTCGGCTTGACCGAGTTGACGAGATCGGTCATCTTCCCCTGCTTGAGGAACTTGGGCGACCAGCCGGCGTAAGGCCCGAACAGGAGTCCGGGCTTGCCACCGATGACGCGGGTGTCGAGGTGCGGCACCGACATCGGGGGCGCACCGACCGAGGCCTTGCCGTACACCTTGGCGGAGTGCTGCTCGACGAGCTCGGGGGTGGTGCACCGCAGCCACTCACCGCTGACGGGGAAACCGCCGAAGCCCTTGGCCTCCGCGATGCCCGACTTCTGCAGGAGGTGCAGGGCGCCGCCGCCCGCGCCGACGAAGACGAACTTGGTGACGATCTTGCGCGTGACGCCGGTCCGCCCGTTGTAGACCTTGACGGTCCAGGTGCCGTCGGAGTTCTTGGACAGGTCGCGGACCTCGTGTCCGAAGTTGACCGAGGCGCCCTCCACCGCGAGGTGGTTGAGGAGCTGCTTGGTCAGTGCGCCGAAGTCGACGTCCGTACCGCCGTCGGACCAGTTGAGCGCGATCGGATCACTGAAGTCGCGCCCCTTCGCCATCAGCGGGAGGCGACGGGCGAACTCGGTCTCGTCGTCGATGTACTCCATACCGGGGAACAGCGGGTTGCCCGAGAGCGCGTCGTACCGCGCTCGCAGGTACTTCACGTTGTCCTCGCCGTGCACGAAGCTGACGTGCGGGATGGGGTTGATGAAGTTCTTGGGGTCGGCGAGCACGCCGGCCTCCAGCGCGTGCGACCACCACTGCCGCGAGACCTGGAACTGCTCGTTGACGTTCAGCGCCTTGCTGATGTCGACGGAGCCGTCCTTGCCCTGCGGGGTGTAGTTGAGTTCGCAGAGGGCGGAGTGGCCCGTACCGGCGTTGTTCCACGGGTCGCTGCTCTCCGCGGCCGCGGCGTCGAGACGCTCGAAGACGGAGATGGACCAGGTGGGCTCGACCTGACGGAGGAGCGTGCCCAGCGTGGCACTCATGATGCCCGCGCCGATCAGGACGACGTCGGTCCTCTCCACCTTCGATCCCGACTTGGTGCCGGACTGACTGTTCTGATCGTGTTCGCCCACTGCTGGATCGACTTCCTTCGTCCATCGGCACTCCCGACAGGGAGTGCGGTGCGGATGCTGCTGTCCGCGGCGCCGTGCCGCGTCACCGCGACAGTCACCGTCTCTGTACCCGATTGTGCCCCTCGCCACCCCTGCGAAGCGGCCATTACTGTGTGAGTGTGACTACATGGGCGCCCGATGTACTCGGTGACGATTACGAGCAACTGACCATACCGCTCGGCTCCGACCCGGACGGCGAGGGCGAGGTGCGGGCCACACTCGTGCGCCTGACGCGGTCCGTGACGGGTTCCGCGACGCCGAAGGGCGCAGTCCTCTACGTGCACGGTTTCACCGACTACTTCTTCCAGCGCCATCTGGCCGAGCACTTCGCCGATCTGGGACACGCGTTCTACGCACTCGATCTGCGCAAGTGCGGACGCTCCATCGGCGAGGGGCAGTCGCCGCACTTCGTGTCCGACCTGGCGCTGTACGACGAGGAACTCGACCGGGCGCTGGCGATCGTGCGCGAGGAGACGGGCGCCGAGGTCCTGATGGCGGCGCACTCGACGGGCGGCCTCATCGTCCCGCTGTGGCTCGATCGTCTCGAACGCACCCGAGGGGGCGCCGCTGCCGCCGGCATCTCCGGTCTGGTGCTGAACAGTCCGTGGTTCGACCTCCAGGGCCCGCCTCTCGTGCGCAGTGTCGGAACCGTCGCGATCGGTGTCCTGGGCCGCGTCGCTCCCCTGCGCGCGCTGCCGGGTCAGGGTCTGGACACCTACGGCCTCTCCATCAGCTCGGGTGGCAACGGCGAGTGGGACTACGACCTGTCGTGGAAACCGTTGGCAGGCTTCCCCATCAAGCTCGGCTGGATCCGCGCGGTCCGTCGCGGCCACGCGGAACTGCACCGGGGACTCGACATCGGCGTGCCGTCCCTCATCCTCCGATCCAAGGTCACGCGCTTCTCCAAGACGTACGTGCCGGACGTCGACGCCGCGGACGCCGTTCTCGACGTCCGACAGATCGCGCGGTGGGCGGGATGCCTGGGCAACCGCACGACGATCGTCCCGATCGAGGGCGCCCGCCACGACGTCTTCCTCTCCACACCCGAGCCGCTGGAACGCGCCTTCGCCGAGATGGACGACTGGCTGCGGCACCGCGGCAGCGGGTTGTCCGACGCGCCCTCGGGCGGCGACCACGCAGAACTGGCGACCGGATCGTGAGCGCCACGGCGGACACCGGGTCCGATGTCCAGCATTTCGACCTCGCGATCATCGGAACCGGTTCCGGCAACTCGATTCTCGACGAGCGCTTCGACGGGTTGACAGTCGCGATGTTCGAGGAGTCCATCTTCGGCGGCACCTGCATCAACGTGGGATGCATCCCGACGAAGATGTTCGTCTACGCGGCGGAGGTGGCCCGCGCTGTCACCACTGCGTCGAAGTACGGCATCGACGCCCACATCGACAAGGTGCGGTGGACCGACATCGTGGACCGCGTCTTCGGCCGGATCGACCCCATCGCGGACGGCGGGGAGAAGTACCGCCGCGAAGGTTCGCCCAACGTGACGCTGTTCAGCAGCCACGCGCGCTTCGTCGGACCGCGCCGTATCGACACGGGTGACGGCCGTGTCGTCACCGCCGACAAGGTCGTCGTCGCGAGCGGCTCGCGTGCCACCGTCCCCGATTTCATCCGCGACAGTGGCGTCACGTTCCACACCAACGACGACATCATGCGGCTGCCGTCCCTTCCGGAGCGGCTGATCGTGCTCGGGTCGGGCTACATCGCCGCCGAGTTCGCGCACGTGTTCTCGGCCCTCGGCTCGCACGTGACGGTCCTGGCACGCAAGGAGCGCCTCCTCCGCAAGTCGGATCTCGAGATCTCGCAGCAGTTCACCACGCTCGCGCAGGACAAGTGGGACGTCCGGCTCTCGGTCGATGCCACCGGTGTCCGTCAGGACGGCGACGACGTCGTGGTGTCCCTGTCGGACGGCACCGAGGTACGCGGGGACGCGCTGCTGGTGGCGATCGGTCGCGCTCCCAACGCCGATCAGCTCGGCGCCGACGAGGCGGGCATCGACCTGCACGACGACGGCCGCATCGCGGTCGACGAGTTCGGCCGCACGTCGGCCGAGGGCGTCTTCGCACTCGGCGACGTCTCGTCGCCGTACCAGCTCAAGCACGTCGCCAATGCCGAGGCGCGTGTGGTGCAGGAGAACGTCCTGAAGCCGTCGTGGGACGACACGACGGGGTGGAAGCGCTTCGATCACCGCTACGTCCCCTCCGCGGTGTTCACCGATCCGATGATCGCCGAGGTGGGTCTCACCGAGCAGGAGGCTCGTGACCAGGGATACGACATCGCGGTCAAGGTCCAGAAGTACGCCGACGTCGCGTACGGCTGGGCGATGGAGGACGACGAGGGTCTCTGCAAGGTGATCGCCGACCGCGCGACCGGCCGTCTGCTGGGCGCGCACATCATCGGTGAGCAGGCGCCGACCGTGATCCAACCGCTGATCCAGGCCCTCACGTTCGGGCAGTCCGTCCGCGACGTCGCACGGGGCCAGTACTGGATCCACCCGGCACTGCCCGAGGTGGTCGAGAACGCGCTCCTCGGACTCGATCTCGACTGATCGGACGCCGGGTGCGACAACACGCGGATGTCCTCGCCGCGGGACGTCGCCACTCCGTCGGACTGTGCGCCGACGGCTCGGTCACTCTCGCGGGTGACGTGACGGGTCACCGCGTCGAGGAATGGTCCGACGTGGTGGCCGTGGCCGCAGGGAACGTGCACACCGCTCGCAACACCGGACAGTCGCACACCGTGGGGCTGCGAGCCGACGGCTCTGTCGTGGCGACCGGCTGGAACGCGCACGGACAGTGCGACGTCACCGATTGGTCGCACATCGTGGGCGTTGCGGCTGGGTGGCGACGCACACTGGGTGTGGCTGCAGACGGCACCGTCAGGGCCGCAGGTCGCACCGACGAGGGTGCGTGTGAGGTGTCGTCGTGGGCCGGTGTCGTGGCGGTCGCTGCCGGGGACTGGCACTCCGTCGGACTGCGCTCGGACGGAACCGTGATCGCGGCAGGCACCGATTCGCGAGGTCAGTGTTCGGTGACAGAGTGGACGAACGTGCGGTCGGTCGCGGCGGGCCATCTCCATTCCGTCGCTCTGACCGTCGACGGAAGAGTGGCGATCGTCGGCGCGAGCGGTGGGAATGCGAACGACTGGGTCGGCGTCGTCGCCGTATCGGCCGGCAGTCGGCACACAGTGGGTCTGCTCGACGACGGTCACGTGGTCGCAGCGGGATACGACGATCGAGGTCAGTGCGATGTCGCGTCGTGGCGAGACATCGTCGCAGTGGCGGCCGGGTCGACGCACACCCTCGGGCTGAGGTCGGACGGCACCGTGATCGCGGCGGGCAACGGCGATGACGGGCAGTGCGACGTAGAAGACTGGCGTGTCCGTCTGGCGTGACATTCCTGGCCCGGAGTGTGTCGGTGGGGTGAGCTACCGTCTGATCTGGCGTCGGGGGGCGCTGCGTTCGGACGTCACCGGGGGGTGAATCGATGTACGAGACAACACTGTCGGTGGACCAGCTGACGGCTGCCAAGAGTGATGCTCAGGCCGCTCTGGCGCTTTCAGTCACGGCGTCGTGTGCGTACGTGCAGGAGTCGTCGCGTCGGCCGGCGGTGCTCGGTCCGGGTGGGGTGTTCGACGCCGAGGCTGCTGAGATCTGTGCGGTG
>NZ_LMRN01000012.1:523691-600092 GCF_001426145.1 Rhodococcus sp. Leaf225
AGACGGTGTGCCGGTCGGTGGCCGGGGTTCCGAACGCCACCGAAGAGCTGCTGCAGCGGGTGATCGCTGCCGCGTCGCGGTGCACTCCGGGTGCGGTGGCAGCGGCGGTCGATCGGATTCTCGCGGAGTTCGACGCGGAGTGGCACCGCATCGCTCGGGGGCGCGCGACGACGGAACGGTACGTCTCGGTCAGGAAGCTGCCGCGAGGTCAAGCCGAGCTGAAAGTTCGTGGCCCCGCAGAGCAGATCGCCGGGATGAAGCGGGCCATCGTCGAGGCGGCCCGAGGGGTGTGCGATCCGAGTTCGCTGCCGGCGCGGTTGTTCGACGCTGCGCATGCGATCATCACCGGCACACCTCTGCCGTGCGACTGCGTTGACGAGAGGTGCGCCCACGCGCCGTCGCCGGCCGCACCGGCCCATCATGCCGTCATCGTCCTCGACGCCGCCACGGCGGCGGGGTTGGCAGGGGAGCCGGGGCACCTCGTGGGTTGGGGGCCGGTTCCTGCGGACACTGCACGGAGGATCGCCGGGGATGCGACGTGGCAAGCACTCATCACCGCAGCCCGCGGAACTGAACCGCGGGCGGGATGCAGCTGCCGTTGCCCGGAGCACGACCCACCCACCGTCCCCGACCCGCCTGTGCCGATCACGGGTCGGGAAGTCCGCCGCACCCACCGTATGCCCGCAGGCTGGACACCGACCGCGGGGAAGCTGGGCAGCACGACAGCCCGCAAAGCCAGGGAGCAGGTCGACTATCTCCGCGCGCTCCCACCATCGGCGCTGGACCGCGCCGTCGCCGACCCCGACGGCCACGGTGACTTCGCCGTACCCCCGGCCGGGGCGTTGACCTACCGGCCGTCCGAGGCGATCGCGTCGCTGGTGACAGCCCTGTATCCGACGTGCGTCCATCCGGGATGTGCTGTGCCCAGCGAGGACTGCGACCTCGATCACGTCGTCCCGTTCGACCACACCGACCCCCGGAGAGCCGGATGACGGTCGCCGCCAACCTTCAACCCCTGTGCCGCCGGCATCACGGGTTGAAGACACGGGGGCAGTGGCATTACCGGAAGCTTTGCAACGGCATCGTCCACATCTGCGACTCGCAGGGGAACGACTACCTCACCGCGCCCGGCGAATGATCACCAGGCGCTGGTGCGCATCACGATCTCGGTGGCCAGTGCTGCGGCCGCGGCGTCCGGGGTCGACGAGTCGAGCGTGACGACGCGGTAGTCGCCGTAGACGTAGCGGCTCGTCGCGGACGCCTCCTCCGCGAAGGTCGGGTCCACGACCACCATCGTCGTACGCAATTCGACTGCCGGGCAACCGGAGCCGTCACGAACAGCCGGGTGACCCCGGTCGATGACGACCAGGCTCGACACGCGCCCGAACGTGCGGGCGGCGAGCGACCAGGCGCGGTCGGCGCCCTCTCCCCTGCCGACCAGATTGACCCACGGCAACCCGAGAGCATCGAGCAGCGCCACGAGATCGGTGTCGTTCGGACTCACGCCGGGCTCGAGCGTGACGGTGCGCAGATCCGAGGTCGTCAGCCGCGCCGCCGTGTCGTCGAAGACGTCTGCGCCGTCGTCGTCGGCCGGGAGCAACAGCACCGCGTGGCCACTGTCCGGCCCGTCGATTCGCACGGTCAGATCGCCGGAGGGCAGGGAGACGGTCTGCTGCTGCATGGGACTGGACGCTACCCGACCGTCGGCGGGGAGGACGTCAGCGCACGTCCAGGATGCGCAGCGACGGTGACGCTCCGTCGGCGACGAGCGTGAGAAGCGCGTCGACGTCGAGGGAGCTCTCCATGAGGTCGGCCAACAGGTCCACCTGGGCGGTGCGCATCGCGTCGACATCCGTGTCCGGGGCCACCACGAAACCGGTGCGGCCGGCCTGCTCCGCCACCTCCGTGAGGAAGGCCCGACGGAAGTCGTCGTTCTCCAGGAGGCCGTGCCAGTGGGTGCCGCGCACCCGTCCACGAACGCTGCCCTCGGGTTCGTCACCGGTGCCCGTGAACCAGGGCTCGTCGCCGCTTCGGGTCACCCGGCCGTGGTGGATCTCGTAGCCGGTCACGGGGACCGCGCCGGCATACCCGCTGACCCGGGAGAGCACCTTGTCCGCCGCGAATTCGATGTCGAGGTCCAGGAGGCCGAGCCCCTGCACCTGCCCGGCACCCGACTCCACGGCGTCGGTGATCGTTCTTCCCAGCATCTGGTAACCGCCGCAGATCCCGAGGACCGGAGCACCGCGAGCCACGCGCCGCGCCAGCTCGTCCGCGATACCGGTGCGACGAAGCCAGTCCAGGTCCTGGACCGTGGCCTTGGAGCCGGGGAGCACCACCAGATCGGCATCTGCCAGTCGGGAGGCCTCGGTCGCCCAGTGCACCGTCACCCCCGGTTCGCACGCCAGGGCCTCGACGTCGGTGGAGTTCGAGATACGCGGTAACCGCACGGCGGCGACGCGGAGCCACTGCGATCCGATCGGAGGAGCGGGCCGGCCCAGCGGTGCGTCGGCCACGGTCCCGAGGGAGTCCTCGGCGTCGAGCCACAACTCGTCGCTGAACGGAACGATGCCCAACGTCGGTCGGCCCGTGAGAGCCTCGAGGGTGTCGAGTCCCGGTTGAAGCAGCGCGGGATCGCCGCGGAACTTGTTCACGACGAACCCCGCGATCAGTGCCTGATCCGCCGCGTCGAGCACGGCCAGAGTGCCGAAGAAGTGGGCCAGCACTCCCCCGCGATCGATGTCGCCCACGACGATCACGGGAAGGCTCGCAGCGCGCGCCAGTCCCATGTTCGCCAGATCGGTGGCCCGCAGGTTGATCTCGGCGGGTGAGCCGGCGCCCTCGCAGATCACCACGTCGAAGTCGGCCCGCAGAGCGTCGAGCTCCTCCGCCACGACCGAGCGCAGATGTTGTCGGTGCGTCATGTAGTCGGCGGCGCCCACGGTGCCGGTGGCACGACCGCGAACAACCAGTTGCGACGTCCTGTCCCCGCCCGGCTTCAGCAGTATCGGATTGAACCGCACGCTGGGCTCGAGGCCGCATGCTCTGGCCTGCAGTGCCTGCGCACGACCGATCTCCCCGCCGTCCAACGTGACGACGGAGTTGTTGGACATGTTCTGCGCCTTGAACGGCGCCACCCTCACACCGCGCCGAGCGAGGAGGCGGCACAACCCCGCCACGACGACACTCTTGCCCGCGTCCGAGGTAGTTCCCGCGACTAGAATGGCGCCGCGAAGGGTCAAGGGAGGGTGAGGATCTCGGCGCCCGTCTCCGTGACGACGAGAGTGTGCTCGAACTGGGCGGTCCAGGATCGGTCCCGCGTGACGACGGTCCAGCCGTCGTTCCACTGGTCCCAGTCGATGCCGCCGAGGGTGATCATCGGCTCGATGGTGAAGACCATCCCGGGCTCCAGCACCGTCTCGACGGTGGGCTCGTCGTAGTGCAGCACCACCAGGCCGTTGTGGAAGGTGGTGCCGATGCCGTGGCCGGTGAAGTCCCGGACGACGCCGTACCCGAAACGATCGGCGTACGCCTCGATGACCCGTCCGACGACGTTCAGAGCGCGACCCGGCTTGACCGCCTTGATCGCCCGCATGGTGGCCTCGTGGGTGCGCTCCACGAGCAGGCGCGCTTCCTCGGAGACGTCCCCGGCGAGGAAGGTGGCGTTCGTGTCACCGTGCACCCCGTCGATGTACGCCGTGACGTCGATGTTGACGATGTCGCCGTCCTGCACGACCGTCGAATCAGGGATGCCGTGGCAGATGACCTCGTTGAGCGAGGTGCAGCAGGACTTCGGAAATCCCTTGTAGCCCAACGTCGACGGGTACGCGCCGTGGTCGACCATGTACTCGTGGGCGATACGATCGAGTCGGTCTGTCGTGACGCCCGGCTCGACGGCCTTTCCGGCCTCCTGCAGTGCCTGCGCGGCGATGCGGCTCGCCAGACGCATCTTCTCGATGGTCTCCGGGGTCTGCACCCACGGCTCGTGGCCTTCGCGCGCAGTCTTCTTCCACGCGTACTCGGGACGCTCGACGGACTTGGGAACATCGAGAACGGGTGAGACGGTGCCGGGTTCGAGAACGGTGCGGACGGACATGGCACCAGCGTAGTCGCCGCCGGTCGAGGTCAGTATCCGGCGGGCAGCGCGGTGATCATGTCCCGCGTCACGGCGACGGCATTGTCCGAGCTGCCACCGCGCACGACAAGGGTCGCGAACGCGAGATCACCGCGGTATCCGACGAACCAGGCATGGGATCCGCCCTCGACCTCGGCCTCACCCGTCTTGCCGTACACCTCGCCCTGGTCGGCGATCCGGTCCGCGGTGCCGCTCGTGACCACCGAGCGCATCATCCCGCGGAGTCCGTCGACCATGGCCGGCTCGATCTGCGGGTGGTCACCGTCGATCGTGGTCTCCTCCCCCTGGATCAGCCGGGGAACGGGCGTCGATCCGTGTGCGACGGTCGCGGCGGCGAGAGCCATGCCGAACGTCGACACCAGCACCTTTCCCTGTCCGAACCCGTCCTCGGTGCGCTGCACCAATTCCTCTGCGGGCGGGACGGATCCCGACTCGGTGGGCAGACCCACGACGCCGTAGTCGGGCCCGACGCCGAACATGGCCGCCGCGTCGGTGAGAGCACTCGCGGACATCTCACTGGCGAGCTTCGCGAACGAGGTGTTGCACGAGCGCGTGAAGGCCGTGTTCATCGAGACGTCCCCGAGGGAGAACTCGTTGTAGTTGGGCACGCTGCGCTCGCCGATGACGATGCGGCCCGGGCACGGCACGGTGGTCTCGGGCGTCGCGAGTCCCTCCTCGATCGCCGCACCCGCCGTGATGATCTTGAAGGTGGAGCCCGGCGGGTAGAGGCCGGTCGAGGCCACGGGACCGTCCCGATCCGCCGCCGGGTTCTGCGCCACCGCGAGGATGTCGCCTGTCGACGGCTGGATCACCACCATCATTGCCTGGTCCCGTGACACGTTGACGGCGTTCTGTGCGGCCACCTGCACCGGACGGTCGAGGCTGATACTGATCGACGGAACCGGCTGCGGCGCCGTCTCGGTCAACACACCGATGTCCGCGCCGTTGGTGTTGACCGCCACGACGCTCCAGCCCGCGGCACCGTCGACGCGGTCCATCACGGTCTTCTTCACCTGGCTCACCAGGTCGGGGGCGAACGTGCGATCGGTGGAGACCAGGTCGGACTGCTCTGTCACCGACACCCCGGACAACGCGAGCAGACCGGGCGCGACGGCGTCGTAGTCCTCGTCCCGGAGGGTCATCAGGCGGTACGGGCCCTGCGTCGCGGTCGCCGACTCCACGATGGACTGCGCCGTGATCGACGCGTCGAAGGGCTTCAGGATGCGTTCGAGGGTGCGCGCCGTGCCCACCACGTCGGTCGACTCGGCGGCGTCGAAGGACACCCCCTGGACCACCCCGGGGACCAGGACGTCCGACCCCGCGTGCTCGTTGACCCGCGCCCGCGGCGCCGACGTGGACCGCAGCACCATCGACTGGGTGTCCCCGAGCTTGGGGTGCAGATCGGTCGAGTTCCACCGGACCACCCAGGCCCCGTCGCGTCGGCCCATCTGCAGGGCCCCGTCGTAGGTCCAGGTGCGGTCCTTCGGAAGGTGCCACGTGTAGGTGTAGTCGACGGTCGCGGTGTCGCCGTTCACGCTCACCGCGCCGGTCGCCGCGTCGAGCGACTCGGCCTGCAGGCCGTCCCACGCCTGATCGACGGCGGCGGTCGCGAGGTCCGGCCGATCCGTGGCCTGCGCCGCGGCGGCACTGTCACGCTCGGCCAGCGCGGAGACGAACGAATCGGCCGCGGACTCGGGGCCCTGCGGTTTCGGGGTGCACGCCGAGGCCGCCACCGCGGTGATCGCCGCGACGAGCACGATCAGGACGCGGGTGGCACGGCCGTGTTCACGAGAGGTCATCGATCCTCATCGTAGGGCGACGGGACGCCCGCGGCCCTCACCCTGACAGCGTGTCAGTCGAGCAGAACTGTGGAGAAGGTGGCGACGCGCTCGAACCCGACACGCTCGTAGGCACGGCGGGCGGGCACGTTGAAACTGTTGACGTACAGGCTGGCCGTGCGGCCGCTGTCGACCACCGCGGCCGCCACGGATGCGGTCCCCGCGGTGCCGAGCCCGCGCCCGCGGTAGAGCGGGTGCACCCACACGCCCTGGATCTGACCGACCGAGGTGGACAGCGATCCGACCTCGGCCTTGAAGACGACGCGGCCCTCCTCGAACCTCGCCCAGGCGCGACCCGCCGCGATCAGCGAGGCGATGCGCCGCCGATAGCCGCGTCCGCCGTCGCCCGCGCGCGGATCGACGCCCACCTCCTCGATGAACATCGCCACGGCAGCGGTGAGGTACACGTCCAGCTCGTCGACGGTGACGCGTCGGACGTAGGGGTCCACGGCGGTAGGCGCGCTCGTCAACGCCAGCAGTGGCTGCTCGGCACGCACCTCACGCGGGGTCCCCCAGTCCGCGGCGAGCATGTCCCACAACGGCAGCGTCAGTTCGGCTCGCCCCACCAGCGACGAGCAGACGCGGGGAGAGCGCAACGCGCGCTCGGCGAAACTCCGGAGATCGTCGTAGGTACCGAACAACGGCACGAGATTGGCTCCCGAGAAACACAGGGACGATGCCGGACCTCCGCGTGACCACAGTTCACCGTGGTTGTCGCGGGGCTCCACGCCCGATTCCTCGACACGTGCCAGCACCATGCACGATGCGACGGGATCACTGCGCAGCACACGGACGACCTCG
The DNA here is from genome assembly GCF_001426145.1 of Rhodococcus sp. Leaf225. Taxonomy (NCBI): domain Bacteria; kingdom Bacillati; phylum Actinomycetota; class Actinomycetes; order Mycobacteriales; family Nocardiaceae; genus Rhodococcus; species Rhodococcus sp. Leaf225. The sequence continues at coordinate 530,463 of NZ_LMRN01000012.1, forward strand.
TTCGTGTCGCGGCTCGTCAGCGCCTTAGCGCCGAGCAGCTTGAGCATCCCGCCACCTCCGTGACCACCGATCCACACCGAGCACACCCGTTGTCATGGTGACACTGCCAGGAAATGTCGCCGCAGACGAGGAGAATCAGCTGACCGACACGACGGGCGATCCGCCGGCGGCTTCCTGGTCGGACTCGTACGACTCGGCGATACGCATCGCCTCCTCGATCAGGGTCTCCACGATCATCGCCTCGGGCACCGTCTTGATGACCTCGCCCTTGACGAAGATCTGTCCCTTGCCGTTTCCGGACGCCACACCGAGATCGGCGTCGCGCGCCTCACCGGGACCGTTGACGACGCAACCCATGACGGCGACGCGGAGCGGGATCTCCATGCCCTCGAGTCCGGCCGTCACCTGGTCGGCGAGGGTGTAGACGTCGACCTGTGCGCGTCCGCAGGACGGGCAGGAGACGATCTCGAGCTTGCGGGGACGGAGGTTGAGGGACTGCAGGATCTGCGTCCCCACCTTGATCTCCTCGTTGGGCGGCGCGGACAGCGAGACGCGGATCGTGTCGCCGATGCCGTCGGCCAGCAGCGATCCGAAGGCGACGGCGGACTTGATGGTGCCCTGGAACGCCGGCCCGGCCTCGGTCACGCCGAGGTGCAGCGGGTAGTCGCACTTGGCGGCGAGCTGACGGTAGGCCTCGACCATGATGACCGGGTCGTTGTGCTTGACCGAGATCTTGATGTCGCCGAAACCGTGTTCCTCGAAGAGGCCGGCCTCCCACAGCGCCGACTCCACCAGCGCCTCGGGCGTGGCCTTGCCGTACTTCTGCATCAGGCGCGGATCGAGGGATCCTGCGTTGACTCCGATACGGATGGGGATGCCCGCGTCACCGGCCGCCTTCGCGACCTCCTTGACGCGGCCGTCGAACTCCTTGATGTTGCCGGGGTTCACGCGCACGGCGGCGCACCCGGCATCGATGGCCGCGAAGATGTACCGCGGCTGGAAGTGGATGTCCGCGATGACAGGGATCTGCGACTTGCGCGCAATGGTCGCCAGGGCGTCCGCATCCTCCTGACGCGGGCACGCGACGCGGACGATGTCGCATCCCGCGGCGGTGAGTTCGGCGATCTGCTGCAGGGTGGAGTTGATGTCGTGAGTCTTGGTGGTGCACATCGACTGCACCGAGATCGGCGAGTCGCTGCCGACACCGACGCTGCCCACCTGAAGCTGACGAGTCTTCCGTCGCGGTGTGAGCACCGGTACGGGTCCGGCCGGCATGCCCAGTCCAACGGTCACTTCGATCCTTTCGAGCTTCTGACGGCATCTGGTGCCGACTGACTCTCCCCACTGTAGTCGCGCCGGGAGGACCGCCGTGTGTTCGCGCCGTCACGCCGGACCTGCGCTTCTAGCGGAAGATCTGAATGGGGTTCACGATGTCGGCGGTGAGGGTCAGGAGCATGAACGCGCCGCCGATGAGAATGACGACGTACGTCACCGGCATCAGCTTGAGGTAGTTCACGGGCGCACCCTTGCCCAGCCCCCGCAGCGAGCGGATCTTGTTCCGGATGCCCTCGTAGACGGTCACCGCGATGTGACCGCCGTCGAGCGGGAGCAACGGGAGCAGGTTGAAGGCACCGAGGAAGAAGTTGAGGGTCGCCAACAGCGTGACGAAGACCTCCCACAGGCCGCGTTCCGCCGCCTGACCGCCGATGACGCTGGCACCGACCACGCTGATAGGAGTGTTCGGATCCCGCTCACCACCGGTGATCGACGTCCACAGTGCACCCACCTTGCTGGGGAGATCGACGATGGCCTGCACCGTCTGCCCCGCGATGAACACTGTGTAGGAGGCCGATCCCCCGATGGCGGACACAGGGTCGTAGTCGAGGGTGAGTGGGGTGCGGGCGACGCCGATGGCGCCGACCGTGCGCAGCTCCGTAGCGTCGGGTGCGCCGTTCTCGACGGCGAAGAGACGGTCCGTCTCCTGCACGTCGACGGGCACGGTGAGTGTCTCACCGGCCCGCTCGACCGTGACGGACACCGATCCACGCTCGTCCTGGATCGCCGCGACGACGTCGCCGAACGTGGGCGTCGACTCGCCGTTCACGGCGGTGATGACGTCACCGTCCCGGATGCCCGCGGCACCCGCGGGACCGGGACCCGAGCAGGGCGCCATGTCGCCCTCGACGTTCTGCGGGGCCACGCACTGGGTCCCCGCCACGGTGGCCGTCGTGTCGCGATTGGGCAGACCCCAGCCGAGGGCGAGGGTGTACACCAGCACGAACGCCAGCACGAAGTTCATCGCGATCCCGCCGAACATCACGGCGAGGCGCTTCCAGGTCTTCTGCTTGTACATCGCGCGCTCGACCTCGTCGGGAGCGAGCTCGTCGACCGCCGTCATGCCCGCGATGTCGCAGAAGCCACCGGCCGGGATCGCCTTGAGTCCGTACTCGGTCTCGCCGCGACGCCAGGAGAAGATCTTGGGCCCGAACCCGATGTAGTAGCGGCGCACCTTCATGCCGGTCGCCTTGGCCACCCACATGTGCCCGCACTCGTGGAGCGCGATCGAGATGCCGATGCAGATCGCGAAGGCGATCACACCGAGAACGAACACCATCTTCTCGTTCAGCCTTTCGATCGTGTGGCGGCGAGTGTGCGGGCGGTGCCCCGAGCCCACGTGTCCGCTGCGAGAACGTCGTCCACCGTAGACGGTTCAGCGGACCAGTCGCCGCGTCCGGCGTCGACCACGTCGGACACGACGTCCACGATCTGCGGGAACGACAGGCGCCCGTCGAGGAACGCCTCGGCGGCGATCTCGTTCGCCGCGTTGTAGACCGCAGTCATGCAGCCGCCCAGCGCGCCGGCGGTGCGCGCGAGCTCGACCGCGGGGAACACCTCGTCGTCGAGTGGTTCGAAGTCCCACGTGTGGGCTCGGGTGAAGTCCAGGGCCGTCGCGGCGCCGGCGATGCGATCAGGCCATCCGAGTGCCAGCGCGATCGGCAGCTTCATGTCCGGCGGGCTGGCCTGAGCGAGCGTCGATCCGTCGGTGAACGTGACCATCGAGTGGACGATGGACTGCGGATGCACGGTGACGTCGATGCGGTCGTACGGGATGCCGAACAGCAGATGCGCCTCGATCACCTCGAGGCCCTTGTTCACCAGGGTGGCCGAGTTCAACGTGTTCATCGGACCCATCGACCAGGTGGGGTGCTTGCCGGCCTGCTCCGGCGTCACGGACTCGAGGCCCTCGCGATCCCAGCCGCGGAACGGCCCACCGGACGCCGTGACCACCAGTCGGGCCACCTCGTCGGCGCGACCGCCGCGCAGGCACTGGGCGAGAGCCGAGTGCTCGGAGTCGACGGGAACGATCTGGCCCGGAGCCGCCGCGGACGTGACCAGCGAGCCGCCCGCCACGAGAGACTCCTTGTTCGCCAACGCCAGTCGAGCTCCCGATTCCAGCGCAGCGAGCGTCGGCGGCAGACCGAGAGACCCGACGAGCGCGTTGAGGACCACGTCGGCCTGCACCTCGCGGACCAACGACGTCGCCGCGTCGGCCCCCGAGCGCAGCCCCGGCGTGTCCACGGTCCGCGCGGCGTCGACGTCGGCCACCGCCACGTCGCGGACACCGGTCTCGGCGATCTGTCGACGCAACAGATCGACGTTGCCTCCGCCGGCGGCCAGCCCGACCACGGTGAAACGGTCCGGTCGAGCCGCCATCACCTCGAGCGCCTGGGTGCCGATGGACCCCGTACTGCCGAGCACCAGCACCCGCACGGGTCCGTCGGTCCCACGTGCCTTCTGTTCCGTCACCTGGACAGTGTGGACGACCTCACTGAGAGCACGGTGAGCGGGCAACTGCGGCTCACCGTGTGAGGATGGACGGCGTGCCCCTGCTCCCGTCCGCCGATCCGGACTCGTACTTCTCGACGCCCCTCACGTACGCCGAGATCGGAGGGACCGCGCACGAGTCGATGCCGGCGGGTTACCACCACGTCGACGTAGAGAAGCGCATCGGGACCGGCCTCGAACTCTTCGAGCGGGCCGGACGCCGCATCGTCGAGTGGGACATGCATCGCGGCGCCGGGCTGCGGGTGCGGTCGAGCGCGGCGTCGGCGACCGTCGACACCGTGGTGGTCCTGCTGCTGGGTCCGGTCCGCATCCCGTGCCGGGTCGTCGAGGTGATCGACGAACCGCACCACCGGGGCTTCGCGTACGGCACGCTGCCGGGTCACCCCGAGTCGGGTGAGGAGCGCTTCACCGTCCGACACGATCCGGTCACCGACGCCGTGACCGCCCACATTCGCGCTTTCTCGCGGCCCGGCAACAGGGTCGTCGCACTGGGCGGGCCCCTCAACAGGGCGACCCAGCGCATCGCGACCGGTCGCTACATAGCGGCCCTCACCGCCTGACACGTCGTGGCGACTGCCCCTACGACGGCCGGTCGTACAGCGCGCTAGGATTCAGCCCACCAGGGACCACCTGCATCACAGACTTTCAGGAGGATCGGCCGTGACCGACATCAGCCGCAACCAGGCTTCGGACGTCGAGCGCGTTCCCACGACCAAGGTCAGCACCGCCGAGGTGCCGTCCGCGGAGTGGGGGTGGAGCGGCGAAGGCCCCCGTACCTCGCGCATCGCGGGCTGGGTCACCGTCGCGATCCTGCTGGTCATGATCATCGGTAACCACACGGGCCGGGTCGAGGACATCTGGCTCGTCGGCTTCGCCGTGGCCATCGCAGGCCTGCTGGTCCGCGACATCCTGCTCCGCCGCAAGCCGCGCCGCTCCTGACGGCTCAGTTCTCGGCGGCCAGCTGCCCGCAGGCCGCCGCGATCTCCTGACCCCGCGTGTCACGCACGGTGCACGAGACTCCGTGCGCACGGACGCGTCGCACGAATTCCTGCTCCACCGGCTTCGGACTGGCGTCCCACTCGCTGCCGGGTGTCGGATTGAGCGGGATCAGGTTCACGTGGACCAGCGCCCCCAAGGCGCGCTTGAGCTTCTTGGCCAGCATGTCCGCTCGCCACGGCTGATCGTTGATGTCGCGGATCAGCGCGTACTCGATGGAGACCCGTCGCCCCGTGGTGTCGGCGTAGTAGCGCGCCGCGTCGAGGACCTCGGCGATGGGCCAGCGGTTGTTGACGGGGACGAGCGTGTCGCGCAGTTCGTCGTCCGGGCAGTGCAGCGACACGGCCAGCGTCACCGTCAGACCCTCGTCGGCCAGCTTGCGGATCGCGGGCGCGAGCCCGACGGTGGACACCGTCACCGAGCGCTGTGACAGGCCGAGGCCCTCCGGCGCGGGCGAGACGATCCGTTTGACCGCCGCGACGACGCGCTTGTAGTTCGCGAGCGGCTCCCCCATCCCCATGAAGACGACGTTGGACAGTCGCCCCTCGCCGCCCTCGACCGCACCGTCGCGGAGATCCGCCGCAGCGCTCCGCACCTGGTCGACGATCTCGGCCGTGGAGAGGTTGCGTTGCAGGCCGGCCTGGCCGGTGGCGCAGAACGGGCAGGCCATGCCACACCCGGCCTGGCTCGAGATGCACAGCGTCGCGCGATCCGGGTACCGCATGAGAACCGACTCGAGCAGTGTGCCGTCGGCGGCCTTCCACAGCGTCTTGCGCGTGTCCCCGCCGTCGCAGGCGATGTGCTTGACGGGCGTGAGCAACGTCGGGAACAGCGCGTCCCCGACCTTCTCGCGGACCGACGCCGGAAGATCGGTCATCTTCGCCGGGTCCGCCTCCAGCCGGGAGTAGTACTGCCGCGCCAGCTGGTCGGCGCGGAACGCCGGCAGGCCCAGCTCGGCGACGGCCGCTCGACGCTGGTCCGCGTCGAGGTCGGCGAGGTGCTTCGCGGGCATGCCGCGACGGGGAGCGTCGAACACGAGAGGGAGAGCGATGGGTGCCATAGTGAGCACCATTCTCTCACTGTTCGGCGACACTGTCGGGCACGGTCGGGGCAGACGTGCATTCGCCACCTCCGTACAGCATGATCTGTACATGGCCCGCTCATCGCACGACGCATCCGATCCGAACGCCCTGACCGGCACGGACGCTCCTCTGGACACCTCCTCCACCGCCGCGGGTCTCCCCGTCGAGCAGACCGGGCCCACGGACACCCGCCTGGCCCAGGGAAAGACGCCCGACGGCGTCAAGCACACCCGTGCGGCGGCGCTCTACACCGGTCTCGTGGTGGGCGCGATCATCCTGGTCGTCCTGATGGTGTTCATCATCCAGAACCTCGACAGCGTCCCGATTCACCTGTTCGGCTGGACCTTCGACCTGCCCATCGGCATCGGCATGCTCCTCGCCGCGGTCGCCGGTGCGCTCGTCATGGCCACCGCGGGTGGAGTGCGCATCCTGCAGGTCCGCCGGGCCGCCAAGCGCAAGTAGTTTCTCGGCCGCCGTCGTGAGCGATCTCACGTCGCGGCCGTCGGTGTTCCGTCGCGCACGTGAACACTATTGACACAACCTTCACGTGTGATGGTCTGCCGTGCACAGTGGTGATCGAACGGTACGAGTCGCAGCTCGACGCGACCCACGAGCGACACACCGAGCGAGGACTGCACACGTGACGACCTTCCTGGAGAACCCCGTGCTATCTGGAGTGGCCGCCGACAAGGCGCGCTCGTGGCTTCTCGTTCCTGCGAGCAAGCCGGAACTCTTCACCCCGGCCGCGGAGTCCGCCGTCGACGCCGTGATCCTGGACATCGAGGACGCCGTCGCACCGGGCGCGAAGCCCGCCGCACGCGATGCCGTCGTGTCCTGGCTCCGTGCCGGCGGCCGCGCCTGGGTACGCATCAACGACGCCACGACGCCGTACTGGGCCGACGATCTCGACGCGCTGCGCGGCATCGACACCCTCGAGGGCGTCATGCTCGCCAAGACCGAGAGCGGAAGCCAGGTCGAGGCCACCGCCGACCGATTGGGTCACGGTTGCCGGATCGTGGCGCTGGTGGAGTCGGCCATGGGTCTCGAGGCTGCCCCCGAGATCGCGCGCGCCGAGGCCACCTTCCGCCTGGCGTTCGGCAGCGGCGACTTCCGGCGCGACACCGGCATGAGCGACGACCCGATGGCGATGGCCTACCCGCGCGCCCGGCTCGTCGTGTCGAGCCGCGCCGCCCGGCTTCCCGGCCCCATCGACGGCCCCACCCTCGCCGTCAACGACAGCATGCTGAGCCGCGACAGCCAGCTCACCGTCTCCATGGGCATGACCGGCAAGCTGTGCATGCACTCCGATCAGGGCCCCATCGTCAACCGCGAACTCGCACCCAGCGCTGCCGATGTGGCGTGGGCTCGGGACGTCATCGCCCAGCTCGGTGAGGACGGCTCCGGCGTGCGCGACGGCAGCGATCTCCCCCGCCTGGCCAAGGCGAAGAAGATCACCGCTCAGGCCGCGGTCTTCTCGATCGGCTGACGGTCACCGCTCGACGTACGCGGCGAGGTGTTCACCCGTGAGGGTGGACCGTGCCGCGACCAGGTCCGCGGGTGTTCCTTCGTAGACCACGGTGCCACCGTCGTGCCCGGCGCCCGGTCCGAGGTCGATGATCCAGTCCGCATGGGCCATCACGGCCTGGTGATGTTCGATGACGATCACCGACTTCCCGGCGTCCACCAGCCTGTCGAGCAGGGCGAGCAACTGCTCGACGTCGGCGAGATGCAGTCCCGTCGTGGGCTCGTCGAGGACCAGGATGCCGCCCTTGTCCCCCATGTGCGTCGCCAGCTTCAGCCGCTGACGCTCGCCGCCGGACAGTGTGGTCAGCGGCTGACCGATCTTCAGATAGCCCAGGCCCACGTCGTTCAGCCGGGTCAGGATTCGATGCGCCGCCGGTAGCGCAGCGTCACCGCCGGCGAAGAACTCCTGTGCCTGCGCCACCGACATCGCGAGCACCTCGCTGATGTCGCGGCCGCCGAGGTGGTACTCGAGGACCGAGTTCTGGAACCGTCGGCCCTCGCACAGCTCGCACACGGTGGCGACTCCGGCCATCATCGCGAGGTCGCTGTAGATCACCCCGTTGCCGTTGCACGTCGGGCACGCTCCCTCCGAATTCGCGCTGAAGAGAGCCGGCTTCACTCCGTTGACCTTGGCGAAGGCCTTCCGGATCGGCTCGAGGAGGCCCGTGTAGGTCGCGGGGTTGCTGCGCCGCGAGCCGCGGATCGCGCCCTGATCGACGGCCACGACGTCCTCGCGTCCCGAGAGCGAGCCGTGGATCAACGAACTCTTGCCCGACCCGGCGACCCCGGTCACGACCACCAGGACCCCGAGGGGCACGTCGACGTCCACCGACTTCAGGTTGTGCGAATCGGCGCCGCGGATCTCCACCGCTCCGGTCGACGTGCGCACCGCGTCCTTCACCGCGGCGCGGTCGTCGAAGTGCCGGCCCGTGATGGTGTCACTCGTCCGCAGCCCCTCGACGGTGCCCTCGAAGCACACCGTGCCACCGGCCGTTCCGGCGCCGGGTCCGAGATCGACGACGTGGTCGGCGATGACGATCGTCTCGGGCTTGTGCTCGACGACGAGCACCGTGTTTCCCTTGTCGCGCAACCGGATCAACAGATCGTTCATGTTGGCGATGTCGTGGGGATGGAGTCCGGTGGTGGGTTCGTCGAAGACGTAGGTGACGTCGGTGAGCGACGATCCGAGGTGTCGGATCATCTTGGTGCGCTGCGCTTCACCACCGGAGAGGGTGCCCGCCGGCCGGTCGAGACTCAGATAGCCCAGTCCGATCTCCCGGAACGAGTCGAGGGTGTCTCCCAGCGAGGTGAGCAGCGGGGCCACGGACGGTGCCGACACTCCGCGGATCCACGTCGCGAGATCGCTGATCTGCATGGCGCACGCGTCGGCGATCGACACGCCGTCGATCTTCGAGGACCGTGCACCCTCGTTGAGCCGCGTGCCGTCGCACTCCGGGCACACGGCGAAGGTCACCGCGCGTTCGACGAACGCCCGGATGTGCGGCTGCATCGCGTCGACGTCCTTGGACAGGAACGACTTCTGGATCTGGGGAATCAGACCGGAGTACGTGAGATTGATACCGTCCACCTGGATCTTGGTCGGCTCCCGGTACAGCAGGTCCTCGCGCTGGCGCTTGGTGAACTTCGCGATGGGCTTGTCCGGATCGAAGTAGCCGGAGCCGCGGAAGATCCTCCCGTACCACCCCTCCATGCTGTAGCCGGGGATCGTGATCGCACCCTCGTTGAGCGACTTGCTGTCGTCGAAGAGCGCCGTGAGGTCGATGTCGGAGACGGAGCCGCGCCCCTCGCACCGCGGACACATCCCGCCGGTGATGCTGAAGGTGCGCTTCTGCTTCGTCTGACGTCCGCCCTTCTCCACCGTCACCGCTCCCGCACCGGAGATGGACGCCACGTTGAACGAGAACGCCTGCGGGGAGCCCACGTACGGCTGTCCGAGACGGCTGAAGAGGATGCGCAGCATCGCGTTGGCGTCGGTGGCGGTACCGACGGTGGACCTCGGATCGGCGCCGAGCCGCTGCTGGTCCACGATGATGGCCGTCGTCAGACCGTCGAGCAGATCCACGTCGGGCCGCGCGAGACTGGGCATGAACCCCTGCACGAACGCGCTGTACGTCTCGTTGATCATGCGCTGGGACTCGGCGGCGATCGTGCCGAACACCAACGAACTCTTGCCCGATCCGGACACGCCGGTGAAGACCGTCAGACGGCGCTTCGGGAGGTCGACGCTCACGTTCTGCAGAGTGTTGACTCTCGCCCCCTGCACCCGGATGACATCGTGGGTGTCGGCGACGTGCCGTGCGGTACTCGACTTCGTGGCCATGGCTGATGTCCTTCGTGGTGCAGCGAACGGGTCAGCGGACACGGTAGCCGGTGCGCATCGGGGCTGCTTCTCGATTCCTGATCGCCGACGCGGCGGCTCAGGCCGTCTCGAGTCCGTGCGGTCTGCGACGAGTGTGCACCCGGTATCCGACCTCGACGGACGTGCCGGTGAGCTGCCGCAGCGCGCGAGCGGCCACCCGCGGCGAGAACTCGATTCCCAGCACCGCAGCGGCCTCCTCGCGGTCCGCGAACGACCACCGCGTCCGGACCCGGCGCAGGTCGAAACCCTGCGCGGCGAAGAATCGTTCGACGGTGAGGGGGTCGTAGTGCAGCAGGTCGCGGCGCATCCATCCTCCGTACGGATCGACCGTGGCGTCGAGATCCACCACCACCAACACACCCCCGGGACGCAGGACCCGCATGGCCTCGGTGATGCCCGGCCCGCATCCCGGCCCGAAGAAGTAGGCCGTCCTGGCGTGCACGACGTCCGCCGAGCAGTCATCCAGCGGCAGCCGATCCGCAGTCCCCCGGAGCACCCGCACAGCGGAGCCCGCGACCCGGTGCCGAGCACGCTCGATCAGTGGTGGGTGTGGTTCGACACCGACCACGGACCGTGCAGCGCGGGCGAACAGAGGCAGATGGAATCCGGTTCCGCATCCGACGTCGACGACGTCGCGTCCCGCCCACGGCGTGAGATCCCGCAGCACCGCCTCGATCTCGCCGGTGACGTCCTGGGCGCGATTCTCGGCCTCGTACACATCGGGCCAGTTCCAGATGTTCGGACTGGCAATCACGCCGTCGCGACCGGGCACAGGATCAGACGAAGATCGTCAGAACGATCCACGTCACGAGGATGCTGGGCAGAACGGAGTCGAGGCGGTCCATCAGTCCGCCGTGACCGGGAAGCATCGTCCCCATGTCCTTGATCCCGAGCTCCCGCTTGACCTGCGACTCGACCAGGTCGCCGAGCGTCGCGGAGAAGACGATGAGCACGCCCAGCAGGGCCCCCACGAACGGGTTCGCGTCCAGCAGGAACGTGACGGTGAGGACGCACCCGACGACACTGAAGAGCAGCGATCCGCCGAGCCCCTCCCAGGACTTCTTCGGGCTGATGGCCGGCGCCATCGCATGCCGTCCGAACAGGACTCCGGCCGCGTAGCCGCCGACGTCCGAACACACCACCGCGATCATGAGCACGAGGACGCGCGAGCCGCCGTCGTCCTCGAGGGTCAGCAACGCCGCGAACGCACCGAACAGCGGCAGCCACGACAGGACGAAGATCGAGATCGCGCAGTCGCGCAGGTAGTTCTTCGGTGCCACGTCCAGACCACCGGACAACAGGCGCCAGACCATCGTGACCAGAACCGTCGCGGCGAACGCACTGAGCGCGCCCAGTGCGCCGAACGGCCACGCGAGCCAGATCATCGCCTGACCTCCGAGGATCACCGGGATCCGGGGCACCGAGATGTCGGACTCCCGCAGCCGCTTCGTCACCTCCCACGAGGCGACGGCGACCGCGGCCGCGGCGATGCCGATGAACACGAGCGGAACCAGGACCAGGACGACGATGAGCGACACGCCCAGTGCGCCGCCGACCGCGATCGCCGCGGGGAGGTCGCGGCCCGCCCGCGAGGTCTTCGGGGCGGGATCGGCGGTCGAACCGTTGTCGGCCGATACGGACACTGCTTCTCGTTTCACTTCATCTGGGCCACCGGGACGTGCGGAGGTCACACCTCCATCAGTTCCGCTTCCTTGTTCTTCACGATCTCGTCCACCTGCGCCACGTACTTCGCGGTGGTCTTGTCGAGCTCGGCCTCCGCACGCGTGACCTCGTCCTCGCCTGCCTCGCCGTCCTTCTGGATGCGCTTGAGCTCGTCCATCACCTTGCGGCGGACGTTGCGGATGGACACCTTCGCGTCCTCACCCTTGCTCTTGGCCTGCTTGACGTACTCGCGGCGCCGCTCCTCGGTGAGCTGCGGGATCGAGATCCGGATGATGTGTCCGTCGTTGGACGGGTTGAACCCCAGGTCCGAGTTGCGGATCGCAGTCTCGATGGGGCCCAACTGGGCCTGCTCGTACGGCTTGACGATCACCATGCGCGCCTCGGGCACGTTGATGCCCGCGAGCTGGGTGATGGGGGTCAGCGAGCCGTAGTACTCGACCACGATCTTCGAGAACATCCCCGGGTTCGCGCGACCCGTCCGAATGGACGACAGATCGTTCTGCGCGACCGTGACGGCCTTTTCCATTCTCTCTTCGGCGTCGAAGAGCGCTTCGTCGATCACGACCGTTCCTTCCGAAAACCTCGAGTGTGCAGCGACTGCACGTGGTGACTCACTTGACCAGGGTTCCGATCTTCTCACCCGACACCGCTCGCGCGATGTTTCCCTCGGTGAGCAGATTGAAGACCATGATCGGCATCCCATTGTCCATGCAGAGGCTGAAGGCTGTGGCATCGGCCACCTTCAGCCCCTTCTCGATGACCTCGCGGTGCGAGATCTCGGTGTACATCGTGGCGGTCGGATCCTCTCGCGGGTCCGCGGAGTAGACCCCGTCGACACCCTTGGCCATCAACACCACTTCCGCGCCGATCTCGAGCGCACGCTGCGCCGCCGTGGTGTCGGTGGAGAAGTAGGGCATGCCCATGCCGGCTCCGAAGATGACCACGCGCCCCTTCTCGAGGTGGCGTTCGGCGCGAAGCGGGATGTACGGCTCGGCGACCTGCCCCATGGTGATGGCCGTCTGCACGCGCGTGGTGATGCCCTGCTTCTCGAGGAAGTCCTGCAGGGCGAGGCAGTTCATGACGGTGCCCAGCATGCCCATGTAGTCGGAGCGGGACCGGTCCATACCGCGCACCTGGAGCTCGGCTCCGCGGAAGAAGTTCCCGCCGCCGATGACGACGGCGACCTGGACACCCGAACGGACGACGTCCGCGATCTCCTCCGCCACCTTCTGCACCACGTCGGGATCGAGTCCGACCTGACCACCACCGAACATCTCACCGCCCAGTTTGAGCAGCACTCGGGTGAATCCGGTGCGGGCGGGCGACGACTCGGTCATGAAGGCTCCTGTCCGTGGGGCGTGTGCGGGTCGGTGTCCGCACGACACTGTTGCGCCTGATCTTGCCCCATGCGTCGGCACGGGGCGCACATGACTGTGCCGTCCACCCCTCGGGGTGGACGGCACGGTCATGACGTCACTCGGGTGTCACGAGGCTCAGTTGGAGCCGACCTCGAAACGCACGAAGCGCGTGATGGTGACTCCGGCGTCGGCGAGAAGAGCCTTGACGGTCTTCTTGCTGTCCTGGACCGAGGACTGCTCGGTCAACACGACGTCCTTGTAGTAGCCGTTGACGCGACCCTCGATGATCTTGGGCAGTGCCTGCTCGGGCTTGCCCTCCTCGCGGGCGGTCTGCTCCGCGATGCGGCGCTCGCCCTCGACGATGTCGGCGGGGACCTCGTCGCGGGTGACGTACTTGGCCTTGAGCGCGGCGACCTGCATCGCGGCGCCGCGAGCGGCCTCGGCTGCGGCCTCGCCCTCACCGGTGTACTCGACGAGGACACCGACGGCGGGCGGGAGGTCAGAGCTGCGCTTGTGCAGGTAGGTCGCGACCGGACCGTCGAAGGAGACGACGCGACGGATCTCGAGCTTCTCGCCGATCTTGGCCGAGAGCTCCTGCAGTGCGGCGTCGACGGTCTTGCCGTCGAGCTGCAGCGCCTTCAGGGCGTCGACGTCGGCCGGCTTGCCCTCGGCCGCCACGTCCGCGATGGACTGCGCGAAGTTCTGGAACTCCTCGTTCTTGGCGACGAAGTCGGTCTCCGAGTTGATCTCGAGGAGGACACCGTTCTTCGCGACGACGAGACCCTCGGCGGTGGAACGCTCGGCGCGCTTGCCGACGTCCTTCGCGCCCTTGATACGGAGCTGCTCGACGGCCTTGTCGAAGTCGCCGTCGTTGTCGGCGAGCGCGTTCTTGCAGTCCAACATGCCGGAGCCGGTCAGCTCACGGAGCCGCTTGACGTCGGCGGCAGTGTAGTTCGCCATCGTGGGCGAGCCTCCTTGCATTGCTCGTGGAGACGCACGGGTGATGCGTCTCGTGTGTGACGAGAGAGGGGGTGAATCAGAACGAGACCCGGTGCGCCACTAACGGGCACACCGGGTCTCGACCGTGATCAGTTCTGCGCGGTGGGAACGTCCGCGACGGGTGCCTCGGTCTCGGCGGGAGCCGCCGCACCGTTCGCGCCCTCGGCGGCCGGAGCCTCCGTGACAGGTGCGTCGGTGGTTGCCGGGGTCTCGGCAGCGGCCTGCTGCGTCGCCTCGGCGGCCGGGGAGGCCTGCGAGAGCTGCTCGAGCTCCCACTCGGCCAGGGGCTCGCCGGCACCGACCTCGGGCTTCTCGTCCGTACCGGCGTTGCGGCCGGCACGCGCCTGCACGCCCTCGGCCACGGCGGACGCCACGACCTTAGTGAGGAGTGCTGCGGAACGGATCGCGTCGTCGTTGCCCGGGATCGGGTAGTCGACGACGTCGGGGTCGCAGTTGGTGTCCAGGATCGCGATGACCGGGATGTTCAGCTTGCGAGCCTCGGCGACCGCGAGGTGCTCCTTGTTGGTGTCGACGATCCAGATCGCCGACGGGACCTTGGACATGTCCCGGATACCACCGAGGGTGCGATCGAGCTTGGTCATCTCACGCGTGAGCATGAGGATTTCCTTCTTCGTGCGGCCCTCGAAGCCACCGGTCTGCTCCATCGACTCGAGTTCCTTGAGCCGGATCAGACGCTTGTGGACCGTGGTGAAGTTGGTGAGCATGCCGCCGAGCCAGCGCTGGTTCACGTAGGGCATTCCGACCCGAGTCGCCTCGGCCGCAATGGACTCCTGTGCCTGCTTCTTGGTCCCGACGAAGAGAACGGTGCCACCGTGGGCGACGGTCTCCTTGACGAATTCGTACGCCTGATCGATGTACGTCAGCGTCTGCTGCAGGTCGATGATGTAGATGCCGTTGCGATCGGTGAAGATGAATCGCTTCATCTTCGGATTCCAACGACGGGTCTGGTGCCCGAAGTGCGTGCCGCTGTCGAGCAGCTGCTTCATGGTAACGACAGCCATAGCTGTGGATCTCTCTTTCGTGTGCCGGTTGATGCGCGAGCACCGTCGATCGCCGAACCCGTGGGTCCGTCGTACCGCAGGTGTGTCGTGCCCTGGCGCTCGTCGTCCGTCGGACCTGCAGTGCAGGACCAGCCGACGAACCCGTGCTCCGGTGGAGGATCGACAGGTGCCGTTCCGTACCGAAGCGCGACGAGCGCGCGAAGTCGACCCGTGTGGACAGGCCGCAGAAGTCAGTGTACGTCCGCGACGCCGCAGGTCATAACCGGGTCGACCGCCTGTGCACGGAGGACGGTCCGTCCCCGGGTGCGGTGGCTCGACGCGGGACCACTGTCGTCGCGTTCGCAAGAGTGCGGGGATGACCTGTCTCCGCTCCGCCCGCCGTGGGTCGCCGCGTTCGGCGCTCGTGTCCGCGGCGCTGGCGGCAGCCCTGCTGGCGTCCGGATACGTAGCAGCCGCGGACACGGACGGACACCCGTTCGACTGGCCGCTGCAGCCCCGTCCCGCCGTGGTGACCCCGTACGACCCGCCACCCGAGCGGTGGCTGCCGGGCCATCGCGGCGTCGACCTCGACGGGGGCTCCGATCCGACACACACCGTCGTCGCGGCCGGGGACGGGGTCGTCGTGTTCGCAGGTGCGGTCGCCGGCCGCCCCGTCGTCTCGATCGACCATGCCGGCGGCCTCCGGACCACGTACGAACCGGTCACGCCCACCGTCACGGTCGGCACCCGGCTGCGACGAGGTCAGCCGATCGGTGTCCTCGAGGCAGGTCACCAGGGGTGCGTCGCCGCGTGGTGCCTGCACTGGGGAGCGCGTCGCGGCGGCGACTACCTCGATCCCACGGCTCTCGTCGACCGCGGTGTGGTGGTGCTGAAACCCCTGGCCGAGCCCGAGTGACGCGGGTTCAGTACGCGCGGTGACGCTGCGGCATCGACTTCGGCGCGGACGCGTGGCGGCCCTCCGCGTCGGGAAAATCGTCCGCCATCATCGCCGCCAGGTCCATGAAGGCGGCGCGCGTGCGGGGGCGCAGTCGATCGAGATCGACGACGGAGCCCTCCGCCAGATGATCGTCGAAGGGAATCACCACGACGGCGCGGCAGCGCGCGAGGAAGTGCCGGGTGAGTTCGTCCATGTCGATGCTCGCGGCGCCCGGTCGGTGGGCGCTGATGACGACGACGGTCCGCTCGACGAGGTGCGCGTACCCGTGCAACCCGAGCCAGTCCAGGGTCGCGGCGGCGCTCTTGGCACCGTCGACCGCCGGCGAGCTGACGAGCACCAGTGCGTGCGCCAGCGACAGCACCCCCTCCATCGCCGAGTGCATGATGCCCGTGCCGCAGTCGGTGAGGATCAGGTTGTAGTGCGCTCGAAGGGTGTCGATGACCGCGCGGTAGTCCTGTTCGGTGAACGCCTCCGACGCGGCCGGGTCACGCTCCCCCGCGACGACCTCGAGACGACTCGACGACTGGGAGGTGTGCTCCCTGATGTCGGCGTAACTCCGGATGGTCGGCCGGGCAGCGAGGAGATCGCGCACCGTGGACATCGTCTGCCGCGAGACGCGCTCCCCCAGCGTTCCGAAGTCGGGGTTCGCGTCGACGGCGATGACGTCGTCGCGTCGCAGGGAGGCGAACACCGACCCCAGCCCGACGGTGACGGTCGTCTTGCCCACCCCGCCCTTGAGGGACAGGAAGGCGATCCGGTAATCGCTTCGCAATGGCTGTCGGATGCGGTCGATCTGGTGGCGACGCTCCGCCTCGGAGGCGACCGCACCACGGTCACCCGGTCGCCCACTGCTTAGGACGCGATCCAGGGCGCGGCGCCACCCCGGCCGAGTGGAGGACGGGGCCGGCGAGACGAAGGGCGACCCGGGTCGGCGCACCGGGCTCTCCGCACCGAAGGCGGCCGAGTCGCGTCGCGGATCGGCGAGGCCCGGATGGTGCGGTGCGGGAACGTGGGAGGGCGGAACGGACGGCCGAGAGAATCGTTCCGGTTCGGGCGGAGACCAGGATCCGTTCGTACCCGCCCGGCTGCCGGGACCGGAGGAGTGCGGGCTGTCGTCTCGACGATCCACGGTCCCACCCTCCTGTCGACGGTCTGCTCCGATTGCCGATCAGGGACGAACGGTGTGGTTCACAGCGCCGGCACGGTCACATCCCCCGTGCAGACGGTACCAAACGTGCACGAGCGTGCGAGGTGGTCGACAGGACCCGACGTCAGGCTCGCGGATGTGCCTGATCGTGGACCGCGCGCAGCCGCTCCACGGAGACATGGGTGTAGATCTGCGTCGTGGCGAGCGACGCGTGCCCGAGCAGTTCCTGCACGACGCGGAGATCGGCGCCGCCCTCGAGCAGGTGGGTCGCGGCGGAGTGTCGGAGGCCGTGCGGACCCAGGTCCGGGGCACCGGGCACGGCGGACAGCACCTCGTGCACCACCGAGCGCGCCTGCCGCTGGTTCAGGCGTCCGCCGCGACGCCCCAGGAGCAGGGCCGCGCCGGAGTCCGGTGTGGCCAGGGCGGGGCGGCCCACGGTCGACCACTGCACCACCGCGTCCTCCGCGGGCGCGCCGAACGGTACGACGCGCTCCTTGTCGCCCTTGCCGAGGACGCGGAGCACCCGTCTGTCGAGATCCACGTCGTCCACGTCGAGACCGCACAGTTCGCCGACCCGGATTCCGGTCGCGTACAGGAGCTCGACGACGACCCTGTCGCGCAAGGCCATCGGATCCTGTTGCTCGGCACCGGATGTCGCGGCCGTCATCGCGTCCCGAGCGTCGGGCTCACGCAGCACGCCCGGGAGCGTCCGACGCGACGGCGGTGCCGACAGTCGCACCGCCGGGTCCGCGGTGAGTGCTCCGACGGTGCACGACCACGCGGTGAAGGTGCGCGCCGAACTCGCTCGACGCGCGAGAGTCGAGCGGGACACTCCCGCGACCGACATCGAGGCGAGCCACGAGCGCAGGGAGCGAAGTGTGATCACGTCGTCGAGTGCCGCGGACGGATCACCGTGCGCGTCTCGACAGAAGCCGATCAGAGCACGGGCGTCGCCGACGTACGCGCGCACGGTGTGCTCGGAGCGGTTGCGTTGCAGAGCGAGATGCTCGGTGAATCTCGCGAGGAGCGCGAGATCGTCAGGATTCGCTGGCAGCGAGTTCTCGCTTCCAGGTGCGGAATCCCTCCTCGGTGCGGCCACGACGCCAGTATCCCGATATCGAGGCCCATTCCGCAGTCACGCCACGCTCTTTGCGGATGTACGGCCGGATCTCGTGCATCACGGACTGCGCTTCACCGTGCACGAAGACATGAGGCTGACCGGGCAGCCACTCCACCGCACGGACGGCGGCGGCCAGCGGTGAGCCACCCGGATCCTGGTCGCGGTACACCCAGCGGATGTCGGCAGAGGTCGGCGCCGCGATCTCGACGCGGTCCTCCGGACTCGCTGCTTCGAGCACCACTCGCGCGACGGCTCCCTCGGGAAGCGCCGCGAGTGCTGCGGAGATGGCGGGCACGCCCGTCTCGTCGCCGGCGAGAAGGTGCCAGTCTGCGTCCGCACGAGGCGAGTACGCGCCGGCGGGACCGAAGAACGAGAGCTGGTCCCCCGCCGCGGCGCTCAGTGCCCACGGGCCGGCGACACCCTCGTCGCCGTGGACGACGAAGTCGATGGCGACTTCGCGGGCCTGCGTGTCCACCGATCGCACCGTGTAGGTGCGCAACGTCGGCTCGTCGGCGTCACCGAAGTGCAGCTTGACGTAGCTGTCGGTGAACTCGGACGGCGCGAACTCGTCGAAGTTCGCACCGCCGAGCACCACGCGCACCATGTGCGGGGTGAGCCGCTCGGTGCGGAGAACGGTCAGGGTGGTCAGTCGTCGCGCCACAGGGCACCTCCATCGGGTACGGGCCTTGCCGCCGGTGGGGCGCAAGACGTGGTTAGCCTACCCTAATTCGCCGACCGGCCCCACGACAGGTCAGTGCGCGGCGTCGTACGCGTCCTGGATCTCCTGGCTGATGCGCCCGCGGGTGCTGACCTCGAAGCCGTTCTCCTTGGCCCACGCCCGCACGTCCTGCAGATTCTGGCGGCCCTTCTTCGGCGCCGCGGCGGACCCGTTCCGGCGAGACTTCTTGCCGCCCACCTTCTCCGCGTGTTCGATCCAGAATGCGAATTGGTCGTACAACTCGTTGGCGTGCTTGCTGTTGAGATCGATCGAATAGGACACGCCTCCGACCGCGAACTCGACCGTCTCGCCCTGCCCGTCCTTGATGAGTGAACCGTCGACATCGTCGATCATTTGGACGGTGGTGCGTCGTGCCATTGTTCTGCGCTCCTCGATACCGGGTGGAGAAAGAATTTCCTCCAAGATAACAGCCGAGATGGCCGACATCGTGACACCGACCCGACACCGCCCTGACAACATCCGAATCACGACATCTCGGTCGTGAATTCGACGACCTGTTGTTCGTGACCGACACGGGACGATCGGGCTCACCGCGGTCGCCGGTACTGTGACGAACGCATACTCGACGCGGCCACTCCCGTCGACGTCGGCCACGAAGGGTTCACGGATGACCGCACAGAGTTTCTCGGAAACGCGTGCCGTGTCGTCGACGACGAGACCGTCCGGTTCGCTGACCTTCGTCGATCTCTTCAGCGGTGCGGGCGGAATGAGTTGCGGCTTCGCACGACACGGCGCCTTCGATGTCGTCGGCGCGGCGGACGCACAACTGGGTAAACCGAGCAGTGCACGCGGATCTCTCGAATGCAATGCGTCCTATGAGGCGAATATCGGAACGGTGCCGCACGCCGTGGATCTTTCCGCTGTCACCGGGGCCGAGTTGGCGCGACTCTTCGCCCCGCGTCTGAACGGACGACCACTCGACGTACTCAGCGCGTGCCCGCCGTGCACCGGCTTCTCCCGTGCAAATCCTCGAAATCATCTCACCGACGATCCACGCAATTCGCTCGTGACCCGTGTCGCCGACTCCGTCGAGGCTCTGCGCCCGATCGTCCTCGTCATGGAAAACGCACGAGAATTGGTCGGCGGTAATTTCCGTGGTCATCTCGACGCGTTGGCTCTGCGGTTGGATCACCTCGGCTACGACGTCGATGCCTCGGTGCACATGCTCAGTACGGTCGGCTTACCGCAACGACGCGAGAGATCCCTGGTGGTCGCGGTGCGGCGCGATCACGAATTGCACACTCTTTCCGAATTGTGGGAGGGCACGACCATCGCACCGGAGGCGATCACGGTGCGTCGCGCGATCGGCCACCTGCCCCGCGTCGAGGCCGGTGAGACGGCGTCCGGCGATCCGATGCACCTCTCGCCCAGCATCGGTCGTGAGTCGACCCGCCGCCGCCTCCACGCCCTCCCCCACGACGGCGGTTCCTGGCTCGACCTCAGGTCCGCCCCCGGCGGCGACGACCACCTGACGCCCGCGATGCAGCGCCTCGTCGCCGCCGGGCGCCTGGGGTCGCACCCCGACGTCTACGGCCGACTGTGGTGGGACCGTCCCGCGCCCACCGTCAAACGGGAGTGCGCCCACTTCGGCAACGGCCGCTACACCCACCCCGAGCAGGACCGGCTGTGCACGGTGCGAGAGTTGGCCCTGCTGAACGGTTTTCCGGACGACTACGTGTTCCGCGCGCGATCGCTGTCGAACATGTACCGCCACATCGGGGACGCGGTACCGCCGCTCGTGTCCGCTCAGCTCGCCGCGCTGTGCACCTGGATCATCAGCGGCGTCAAGCCGGACCTGCGCGACGCGATCCTGCCCGGCACCTCCCTGCGGGCAGAGGACCTGCTCCCGGCACAGCCCTCACCGGATCTTCTCGATGCGCACCCATCCCGCCTCGTCGCGGCCGGCGTGTCCCTCGATCTCGAGGACCACCAGCGCTGACCGCACCGCCGACACGGGCACGCCGGAGTCCACGGACAGTTGCTGCACCGTTCGGGCTCCCGTGGCCGGGAACGCGTCCAGCACGCGGGCGGGAGTCTGCGGCAGGCGATCGAGATCGCGGCCGAACAGGGCGTCCCGGTCGTCGTCGTCCTCGACACCCGCACCCACCGCACCCGCCTCGGCCACCACGTCCCGGGCACCCGTCACCAGACGCGCTTCGCCCTCGCGGATCATCCGGTGGCACCCCGTCGACGACGCGGACGTCACCGGCCCCGGTACCGCCATGACCGGTCGCCCCAGTGCCCGTGCCCACGACGCCGTGTTACGCGCCCCGCTGCGCCATCCCGCCTCGACCACGACCACGCCGTCACACAGTGCGGCCACCAGCCTGTTGCGGGAGAGGAAGCGGTACCGGGCGGGTGGTGTGCCCGGCGGATACTCCGACACCACCGCACCCGTCTCCGACACTCTCCGCAGCAGACGCTCGTGCCCCGCCGGGTACGCCCGGTCGACGCCGCACGCCAGCACCGCCACCGTGCAGCCGCCCACGCCCAGCGCGGCGCGATGCGCCGCACCGTCGATGCCGTACGCGCCGCCGGAGACCACCGTCCACCCGTCCACGGCCAGGTCGCCCGCGATCTCACCCGTCACGTGCTCCCCGTAGCTCGTCGCGGCGCGCGTTCCCACCACGGCCACCGCCCGCTCCGTGGACGACGCCACCGGCGCCGGACCCACCACCCACAACGCCAACGGCGCACCGCCGTCGCGAGTGGGCAGAGCCCCGTCCGGCCGCTCGAATCCGAGGAACCGCCAGGCGGGCCACTCCTCGTCCGACGGCACCACCAGTCGACCGTCCATCGCAGCCATCAGGTCGAGGCTCGCCGCGGCGGTGTCGAGATGTGCCCGCGCCGACACGCGGTCCCACACCGCCTTCGGAACGTCCCCGGTGCGCATCGTCGCCGCGGCATCCACCACTCCGCGCGAGGCGATGAGCTGCTCGACGGCGCGCGACGGACCCTGCACCACAGTCGAGACGTACGCCCACGCCAAGGTCTCCGGATTCTCCGCTCCACTCACACGCCACTCCCCTGTTCGCGAAAACTCATCGCCGACGCCACGCACTCGGGTCCCGGAGACATCCGCCCCTCGAGGTCGCCGAGCGTCCAGGCCAAGCGCAGGATGCGGTCCGCGCCCCGCGCCGTGATGCCACCGCGCCGCAGCGCCCGTTCGATCGGGATCAACGCCTCGCGTTCGAGCCGAAAGCGCTGTCGCAGTGCCGATCCGGGTACTTCGGCATTGGTCTGCCAGCCGAACTCGGACCACCGTTCCGCCGCCGCCTGCCGCGCTGCCGTCACTCTGCCGCGCACCACCTCGGTCGTCTCCCCCACGTCGTCGGTCAACATTCCGGTCGCAGCGGGCTGCATCGACAGCCGCAGGTCCACCCGGTCGAGCAGTGGTCCGGACAGCTTGCCGAGGTAGCGCCGACGGGCGTTCGGCGCACACACGCAGTCGGCGGTCCGCGGCGAGGCGCACGGACACGGATTGGCCGCCAGCACCAGTTGGAAGCGAGCGGGATAGCGGGCGACCCCGTCGCGCCGCGCGATGCGCACCTCGCCGTCCTCCAGCGGGGTACGCAGTGCCTCCAGCACGCGCACCGACATCTCGGCACACTCGTCGAGGAAGAGCACGCCGTGGTGCGCCCGGCTCACCGCACCCGGTCGCGCCATGCCGCTTCCGCCGCCCACCAGTGCCGCCACCGAGGTGGTGTGATGCGGCGCGATGAACGGGGCGGT
Source organism: Rhodococcus sp. Leaf225 (assembly GCF_001426145.1). NCBI lineage: Bacteria > Bacillati > Actinomycetota > Actinomycetes > Mycobacteriales > Nocardiaceae > Rhodococcus > Rhodococcus sp. Leaf225. The sequence goes on from NZ_LMRN01000012.1 coordinate 553,028, forward strand.
GGTGATCAACGGACACTCCGCCGTGAGTGTCCCCGCGACGGAGTGCACCGCCGTCACCTCCAGGGCCTGACCCTCCGTCAGCGGCGGCAGCAGGCCGGGCAGCCGACCCGCGAGCATCGTCTTCCCGATACCGGGCGGTCCCGTGAACATCAGATGGTGTGCGCCGGCGGCCGCGACCTCGAGAGCCCAGCGTGCTTCGGACTGTCCGACCACGTCGGCGAGATCGCCGTACCGGGGCTCCGGACCCGGCCGTGTCGGCATCGGTTCCGGGAGCGTGCACCGGTGCGAGAGCCACTCGATCACCTGCCTCAGATGCGCGGCCCCGAGGACCTCGATCCCGCCCACCAGGCCCGCCTCGGCGAGGCTGTCCTGCGGCACCACCACGCGGGTCCATCCCGCTCCGCGTGCGGCGAGCACGGCGGGAAGGACCCCGCGCACGCTCCGCACCCGCCCGTCGAGTGCCAGCTCACCCACCAGCACCGTCGAGGCCAACAGACCCGGCGGCACCACCTTGGCGGCGCCGAGCACCGCGCACGCCAGTGCCAGGTCGTACACGGATCCCACTTTGGGGAGTGTGGCCGGCGACAGCGCGAGCACCACCTTGGACGCGGGCCAGCTCTGGCCGGAGTTGTTCACCGCGGCCCGCACTCGGTCCCGTGACTCCTGCAGCGCCGCATCGGGGAGTCCGACCACGTGCACGCCCGGCAGGCCCCGCCCCACGTCGGCCTCGATCTCCACGAGGATGCCGTCGATGCCCGTGACGGCGACCGAGAACGTCCGTCCCAGCGCCATCAGAACGCCGCCCTCAGATGCGAGAGCAGAGGCCCCCGGCCGTCGGCGATCACGACCTCCACGACGTCGAACCGCACCGGCACCCACGGACCGGACCGCTCGGCGAGCCACAGCCCGGCCAGCCGGTGGATGCGCTGCGCCTTCGCCGGCGTGACCGCCTCGGCCGGAGTGCCGTACCCGTCGCCGGAGCGGGTCTTCACCTCGACGAACACGACGGTGTCGCCGTCCACGCCGATGATGTCGACCTCGCCGTGCCGGCACCGCCAGTTGCGGTCGAGAATGCGCAGACCCACCGTCGTCAGATACGACGCGGCAGCCTCCTCGCCCGCTCTGCCCATTTCCGCGTTCGTCGCCATGGCTCCCCTCGCCGACCCGGTGCCCGGTGGTGGGCACACCCGGTGTCGGAGCACGACTGTGCAGGCACGCGGCGACCGTGCCGCGGCGCCGACCTGCGGCCGCAGAAAACCCGGGGACGACGCTCGACCCGGGGATGACGGACCACCGAAACCCCCTGTTGCGCGGCGCTCGGCCGTGGGGTTTGCGATGATCGGGTCATGAACACTGCACGCGACTCGTCGGCGAGCGGGACGCCGTCCAGCAGTGAGTTCCTTCTCCGCCGCGTGCCGGACGATCGGCGGCCCGCTCACCCCTATGCACTGCTGTGGACGTCGAACGATGCGCTGGGTCGGGAATCGACCAGGGAGGTGGGGTGCGGCGACTACTCGTGGGCGCTACGGACGGCACGCATCCTGTCCATTCCGCGCGCGTCGATCGAGCACGACCAGCGCGGCGGCGTGGACGACGGCTACGAGGGGTGGCACCTCAACGCGCGGATCCTGGGAACGGATCAGCGCTGATTCACTCGGGAAGTCCCCGTCACTCGGGAAGTCGCAGATCCGGCTTGTCGAGTTCCTCGATGTTGACGTCCTTGAACGTGATCACCCGGACGTGCTTGACGAAGCGCGCGGGTCGGTACATGTCCCACACCCACGCATCGGACATCCGCACCTCGAAGTAGATCTCGCCGTCCGCGTTCCGCGGGATCATCTCCACCGAGTTCGCGAGATAGAAGCGACGCTCGGTCTCCACCACGTAGGTGAACTGGCCGACGATGTCGCGGTACTCCCGGTACAGCGACAGTTCCATCTCGGTTTCGTACTTCTCGAGATCCTCGGCACTCATGCCGCCATCATCGCGCATCGGCGCCCTCGTGTTCCCATCGACCCCGCTCCTGCGGCGACACCGTCGGTGCGGCGCCGGCATCCTCGAGGCAGGCGACGTTCGACCACGAGCGACGGTGCTCCCGGCTCGCCCCGAGACGGGCGAGGGCGTCCGTGTGCAGCGTCGTGTTGTAGCCCTTGTGTACGGAGAAGTCGTAGCCGGGGATGTCTCCGTCGAGTGACCGCATGATGCGGTCGCGATGCACCTTGGCGAGCACGCTCGCGGCGGCGATACAGGCCGCGGTGGCGTCACCACCGATCACCGGGAGTGACGGCGCGGGAAGCCCGGGCACCCGAAAACCGTCGGTCAGGACGTACCCGGGGTCGACCGACAGTCCGGCGACCGCGCGGCGCATGCCCTCGATGTTGGCGACGTGGATACCGATGCGGTCGATCTCGGCCGCGGGGACGGTGACGATCGAGTATGCCGTCGCCCAGCGGATCACCTTCGGGAACAACGACTCCCGCGTCTTCTCGCTCAACTTCTTCGAGTCGTCCAGAAGGTCCAGCGCGGCGCGGGCGCGATCGCCCAGGATGCACGCGGCGATGACCAGTGGGCCCGCACAGGCGCCACGACCCGCTTCGTCCACGCCCGCCACGGGCCCGAGCCCCGACCGGAGAAGGGCCGACTCCATGGTGCGCATGCCACCCGCACGCCGGATGACGGTGCGCGGCGGCCATGACGTCCGGGAGAGCCGCGTGGTCGACTTCATGGGCCCCGAACTCACTGCCCCTGGATGTCCGGATCGTCGATGAGACCCCAGCGACCGGGCGGCAGCACGATGGCCTGCGCCTTGCCGATCACGTTGTCCAGCGGGATGGTTCCCTGCAGTTCGTCGGCGACGTGGAAGCGCGAGTCGGCGGAGTTGCTGCGGTTGTCACCCATGACCCACACGTTGCCCTCGGGCACGGTGACGGGCCCGAAGCACCGCCCGGAACGGATCGGGGTGTCGCACGTGAGCGTGCCGGGCACGAAGTCGAAGTCCATGGTGATGTACGGCTCGTCGAGCGGCTTGCCGTCGACGAGAACGCGCCCCTGCTCGTCGCAGCACTCGACGGTCTGACCGCCGGTCGCGATGACGCGCTTGACCAGATCGTTCTCGTCCGGTGCGACCAGGCCGACGAGGGATCCTAGTTCCTGGGCGCCGCGGACGACGACGTTGGACGACCGCGTGGAGACGTAGTCGCCGTCCCAGGACGGCGGTCCGCGGAACACGACGACGTCACCGGCCGTCGGATCGCCGAAGCGGTACCCGATCTTCTCCACGACGATGCGGTCACCGGTGCAACCAGTGCAGCCGTGCAAGGTCGGCTCCATCGATTCCGAGGGGATCAGGTACACCCTCGCGACGAAGGTCTGCAAGAGGAAGCTGAGCACCAGGGCGACCAGGATGAGAATCGGGAGCTCACGCCAGAAGGACCGTGGCTTCTTGGTTCGCCGCGCCTCGTCGTTGTCGTCGCCCGCGCGCTCGTCCGTCACGGGTCAAGATTAGCGGCAGCGCCGCGGTGCAGAACGGCCGGGACGCAGAACGGCCGGACACCGGGGAACGAGTCCCCTGTGTCCGGCCGTCCAGCGAGTGGAACGCCGAAGATCAGCGCTTCTCCTTGATCTTGGCTGCCTTGCCGCGCAGCTCGCGCAGGTAGTACAGCTTCGCGCGACGCACGTCACCGCGGGTCAGCACGTCGATCTGGGCGATGTTCGGGGTGTGGACGGGGAAGGTGCGCTCCACGCCGACGCCGAAGGACACCTTGCGGACCGTGAAGGTCTCGCGGATGCCGCCACCCTGACGCCGAATGACGACGCCCTTGAAGATCTGCACGCGCTCCTTGGAGCCCTCGATGACCTTCACGTGCACGTTCAGTGTGTCGCCCGGGCGGAACTCGGGAATGTCGCTGCGCAGCGACTGCTTGTCCAGGAAATCCAGGGTGTTCATGGTTCATCCTTGCTGTGACGAGATCTCGAGCAGAGGACCCGAGCGGCTGCCGTCGGCGGATGCCGTCGACGCTCGACTGGTTCGTACTCCGAATAGGTGTCCACCGGATGCCGGGCATGCGAGTAGCACGCCCGGTGTCAGGCAACCCCACGATTGTGCCAGAGAACCGGTGCCCGACGAAATCGGCCGGATCAGCCCGCGCCGACCGATTCGCGATCGGGGCGCGACTCCCCCGGCGCCGGCGCCGGAACGACGATGCGATCAAGTTCGTCCTCGGCAGCGGCGCGCACGTGCGCGACGTCGGGCGTGCCCGCGATGGCGTCCTGCATCCAGATCTTCGCGCGGACGACGGGACGGCGCAGGTTGCGCTCGCGCCGCAGGGCCTTCTCCATCCGCCGCGGGCGTCGGGTGTAGCGCCAGCGCGCCCAGGGTGACCCCGGCCGGCCGATCCGGATCGCGCCGATCACGAGCAGCGGCAGGAAGAACAGGCCGGCGAGCCCGGTCCAGATCTTGCCCTTCGCGAGGACGATCGCGGCGAGGAGGAGGTTGAGCGCGGCCAGGACGACGATGATGCTCCGCACCGCGACGCTGGGATCGTCACGGAAGCCGGCCACGTCGAAGAACTCGAGCGGTTTGAGACCGAACAGCAGCATGACGGTGGCGGCCACGGCGACGAAGACCGCGTCGACGGAGGTGCGGCCCTGCTCGGCCCAGTACACGTCCTCCAGATAGAAGATGAGCGCGAACTCGTCGAGTACCAGTGCCGCACCGATACCGAAGAACGCCGCGAGCGCCGCGCCCGTGGTCTGGGTGCCGTCGACGTACACGGTGATCATCGCGATACCCGAGACCAGCATGGCGACCACACCGAACACGACGTGATGCACGTGGTGTCCGCCCGGCGTGACGTTGCCCGGCCACCAGGACACCTGCGCGCGGATCATGCGGACGCTGAACCGGATGAAGACGAACCCGGCGATGAACCCGACGAGGAAGAACAGCAGCGGGATGCGCCCCTCGTCGGAGACGTGGTGCATCCACCGCTCCATCGCAGCGCCTTCCTGCCGTGCCCGTCCTGTGACGAGGAAGTCTATCCGCGCCGCCGCGACACCCTCTACTTTCCGAAGCCCGCCTTCCGCAGGGCATCGGCCATCGATCCCGTTGCCGCGGCCGGTGCCGACGACTGCGCTCCCTTGCGCGGTCCGGCTCCGGTCTTCTGCCGGTTCCGGGTGCCCTGGCCTCCCGACCCGCCGCGTGGAGCCGATGCCGCTGCCGTACCGCCGATCTCGTCGGTCAGTCGCAGGGACAGGCCGATCCGCTGGCGCGGCAGGTCGACCTCCATGACCTTCACGCGCACGACCTGTCCGGACTTGACGACGTCGTGCGGGTCCGAGACGAAGCGGTCGGACATCGCCGAGACGTGGACGAGTCCGTCCTGGTGCACGCCCACGTCGACGAAGGCGCCGAAGGCCGCCACGTTGGTCACCACTCCCTCGAGCACCATGCCCGGTCGGAGGTCGGCGACCTTCTCGACACCGGCCGCGAAGGTGGCGGTGGCGAACTCCGGACGCGGATCGCGGCCGGGCTTCTCGAGCTCGGACAGGATGTCGGTGACGGTCGGGAGTCCGAACCGGTCGTCGACGAAGTCCTGCGGGCGCAGGGACCTCAGCACCCGCTCGTTGCCGATCACCTCACGGACTCCCATGCCGGCCCTGTCGACGATGCGGCGCACCACGGGATATGCCTCGGGGTGCACGCTCGACCGGTCGAGGGGGTCGTCGCCGTCGGTGATGCGGAGGAACCCGGCGCACTGCTCGAAGGCCTTGGGCCCGAGCCGCGGAACCTTCTGCAGTGCGGATCGGGACCGGAAGGGGCCGTTCTCTTCGCGGTGCGCGACGATCGACTCGGCGAGAGTGGTGGCCACGCCGGAGACGCGCGCGAGCAGAGGCACGCTGGCGGTGTTGACGTCGACGCCGACCGCGTTCACCGCGTCCTCGACGACGGCGCCCAGGGAACGCGCCAACATGGATTCCGAGACGTCGTGCTGGTACTGCCCCACGCCGATCGACTTCGGGTCGATCTTCACCAGTTCCGCGAGCGGATCCTGCAGACGACGGGCGATGGAGACCGCGCCGCGGATCGAGACGTCGAGATCGGGCAGTTCGCGCGACCCGTAGGCGGACGCGGAGTACACGGAGGCGCCGGCCTCGGAGACCATCGCCTTGGTCAGGTTCGCGTCCGGGTATTTCGCGATGAGTTCCGCCGCCAGCGCGTCGGTCTCACGCGACGCGGTGCCGTTGCCGATGGCCAGCAGATCGACACGGTGCTTCGCCGCCAGTGCGGCCAGGGTCGCGAGCGCCTCGTTCCACTTGCCCTGGGGCTTGTGCGGATAGATGGTGTCGTACGCGAGGACCTTGCCGGTGGGGTCCACGATCGCGACCTTGGTCCCCGTGCGGAACCCGGGGTCCAGGCCCATGGTGGTGCGACTGCCGGCGGGCGCCGCCAACAGCAGGTCCTCGAGATTGGAGGCGAAGACGTCGACCGCGCGCTCCTCCGCGGACTGCCGCAGGCGCATGCGGGTGTCGATGCCCAGGCTGACCAGAAGCTTGGTCCGCCACGCCCATCGCACCGTGTCGAGGAGCCACCGGTCGGCCGCACGGCCGTGGTCGCCGATACCGAAGCGCGCCGCGATGCGGGTCTCGTACACCGACGCGGTACCGGGCGCGGGTTCGTCGGTGTTCGGCTCCGGATCCATCGTGAGGGAGAGCACCTCCTCCTTCTCCCCGCGCAGGACTGCCAGTACTCGATGGGACGGAACGGAGGTGAAGGACTCGGAGAACGCGAAGTAGTCGGAGAACTTCGCACCGTCCGTCTCCTTGCCCGGTCGCACCGCGCTGGTCAACCGGCCACGGGTCCACATCAGCTCGCGCAGCGACCCGACGAGGTCGGCGTCCTCGGCGAAGTGCTCGACGAGGATCGCGCGCGCACCGGCGAGCTGCTCCTCGTCGAAGGACGTCGGATCGGTGGTCGGATCGGACAGCAGGGCGTCCGCCACGGGCTGGTGGCCGGCCTCGCGCGCGATCTGCGCCTTGGTGCGGCGCTTCGGTTTGAACGGGAGGTAGATGTCCTCGAGGCGCGCCTTGGTGTCCGCGAGCACGATCGAGTCCTCGAGCGCGTCGTCGAGCTTGCCCTGCGAGCGGATGGACTCGAGAATCGCGGCGCGGCGCTCGTCGAGCTCGCGCAGGTATCGCAGTCGCTCGTCGATCGTGCGCAGCTGGGTGTCGTCGAGCGTGCCCGTGACCTCCTTGCGGTAGCGCGCGATGAACGGCACCGTCGCACCCCCGTCGAGCAGGTCCACGGCGGCGCGTACGCGCTCCTCCGCGACGTCGAGCTCCTCGGCGATCCGGCGATTGACAGATTTCACAGCGGTCGTCACGGCGATGGACCCTACCGCGCCGGTAACGTGGAGTGACGGTGCCGCCCCGGGTTCCGAGCGCCGACGCGCCCGGTACGTCCACTCTCGAATGTGGGGGCACTCGATGACAGAACGGTAGTCACGTGACAACTCCTTCGGCGCGCCTGCGACGAGCCTCCACCATGATGGCGGCGGTGGCGCTCGCCACCACGATGGCGGCGGCCTGCGCGCAACCGGCCGAGCCGGCCGCGACGACGATCCCGGTCGCACCGGAGTTCCCCGAACCCGAGATGCCGATGGCACCGGACCTCACCGGTCGCCTGCAGCAAGCACTCGACGGCGCGGCCGCTCGCGGCGCCACGCTCTCCATCGGCTTCCTCGACCGGGAGACCGGGACGTACATGGGTTCCGGTGACAACGATCCGATCGAGACGGCGTCGGTGGTCAAGCTGTTCATCGCTGACGATCTGCTCTATCGCTCGTCGCGCGGCGAGTTCGCCCTCGACGAGGAGTCCCGTGCCCTCATCGCGCCGATGCTCTCGTCGTCGGACGACAGTGCGGCACAGGTCCTGTGGGACGCCGCCGGTGGATCCGACGTCGTGGCACGCGTCGCCGGCCGCTACGGCCTGCCCGCCACAGCCGCGTCGGCGGACGGGATCTGGTGGAACACCCGGACCACCGCGGCGGACCTGGTGCGGTACTACGACGCCGTCCTCGACGGCACCGGCGGACTGAACCCGGCGGACCGGGCGACCGTCGTCGGAGACCTCGAGGCCTTCACCCCCGAGGGAGCGGACGGCTATCCCCAGACCTTCGGCATCCCGCGGGCACTCCCCGGCGAGACGGTCCGCGGGGTCAAGCAAGGGTGGATGTGCTGCGTCGACGGTCGGTGGATCCACCTGAGCACGGGGTTCGTCGGCGACGGAGAACGCTATGTGGTGGCGGTGCTCTCGCGGGAGGATCCCTGGTACGGCGCGGACGGCGGCAGCGCGGAGACGACGGCGGACACCGCGGTGACGGACGACGACGGCGCCAAGCACGCGCGCGTCACCGTCACCGGCGCGCTGAAGATCCTGTTCCCCACCGGGGTCGTCGCCTGAGAGATCGCGTCAGGGCAGGAGGTCGGGCCGGCGCTGAGCGGTACGCTCGAGCGACTGTTCCCGCCGCCACTGTTCGATGCGGGAGTGGTTGCCGGACAACAGGACCGGCGGCACGTCCAGGCCGCGCCACGTGGCCGGTCGGGTGTAGCCAGGCCCCTCGAGGAGACCGTCGGAGAACGAGTCCTGTTGGTGCGAGAGCTGATTGCCCAGGACGCCGGGCAGCAGCCGCGTCACGGCCTCGGTCATCACCAGCACCGCGGCCTCGCCGCCGATGAGCACGTAGTCCCCGATGCTGACCTCCTCGACGCGCACCCGGGTCGCCGCGTCGTCGAAGACTCGCTGATCGATGCCCTCGTAGCGGCCGCATGCGAACACCAGATGATCCTCGCGCGACCATCTCTCGGCGGTGCGCTGGGTGAAGGGCACTCCGGCGGGCGTGGGCACCACCAGGATCGGGTCGGCGTCGCGCATGACGTCGTCCAACGCGTCTCCCCACACCGTCGGCTTCATGACCATGCCGGGGCCGCCGCCGTAGGGCGAGTCGTCGACCGCCTTGTGCACGTCGTGTGTCCAGTCCCGGAGGTCGTGGACACCGAGGGTCACCAGACCGTTCTGCACGGCCTTGCCCAGCAGCGCGGTACGCATGGGCTCGAGGTACTCGGGGAAGATCGTCACCACGTCGATACGCATGGTCACTCGCCGTCCAGAAGCCCTTCGGGCGGGTCGATCTCGACGGTCCGCGTCTCGCGGGAGACCGACACCACGATCGCGGACACGAACGGTACGAGCAGTTCGCGGCCGACGTTCTCGTCGGCCGGCGTGATCGACAGCAACTCCCCCGCAGCGGAGTGCAGCACCTCGCTGACCGTGCCGATCACCGTGCCCGCCGACTCGTGATCCGGAGCGAACTGCACCGTCATGCCCTCGAGCTCGTGGTCGTAGAACTCGTCCGGATCGTCGGACGGGGGTAGATCCGCGGTGTCGACGACGAACAGGGTGCCGCGCATCGCGTCGGCGGTACTGCGATCGTCGATTCCCTTCAGACGCAGCAGAAGCCGCCCGGAATGCTCCCGAGCGGCTTCCACCGTGTAGTCGGTCGTGCTGTTGTCGCGACGCGCACGGCCGTGCAGAACGGATCCCGGAGCGAACCGCTCGTCAGGATCGTCCGTGCGGACCTCCACGACGACCTCGCCCTTGATGCCGTGCGACTTGGCCACGCGGCCCACGACGAGCTCCACGTCGGTGATCAGCGATCGGTGTCGACGACGTCGACACGGATCCCACGGCCGCCGATACCCGAGACGAGGGTACGGAGCGCGGTGGCGGTACGACCGCCACGGCCGATGACCTTGCCCAGATCGTCGGGGTGCACGTGCACCTCGACGGTCCGGCCACGGCGACCGGTGATCATCTCGACACGAACGTCGTCCGGATTGGACACGATGCCGCGAACCAGATGCTCGACGGCGTCGGCGACCATGGTGCTCACAGGTGGGTCCTACTTCTCGGTGGACTCGGCGGTGGCGTCCGCGGTCTCGTCTGCCGGTGCGCTCTCGGCGTCGTCGGCCTTGGCGGCCTTCTTCTTCTTCGGCGTGGTGGCCTCGGCGACGGGCTCGTTGTCGGCGGCGGCGAGCGCAGCGTTGAACAGGTCCAGCTTGGACGGCTTCGGCTCCTTGACGCGGAGCGTGCCCTCGGCGCCCGGCAGGCCCTTGAACTTCTGCCAGTCACCGGTGATCTTGAGGAGTGCCTCGACGGGCTCGGTGGGCTGTGCGCCCACGCTCAGCCAGTGCTGCACGCGATCGGAATCGATCTCGATCAGCGACGGCTCTTCCTTCGGGTGGTACTTGCCGACGGTCTCGATGGCACGGCCACCGCGACGGGTACGCGCGTCGGCGATGACGACACGGTACTGCGGGTTGCGGATCTTGCCGAGACGGGTGAGCTTGATCTTGACTGCCATGTGAAACGAAGCCTCTTTCGATGTGGTCGCAGGACGCGACCGCTGGTCACGGCGCAATTCAGCGATGCGCACGGCATGCGCACCCGGTTTTGCGGTGGATGGGTGTTGTGACCGCCGCTCGGTACGGAACCGGAGACGGGCGAACAGCGACTTATTCTGCCAGACGCTGCCCGCCCCTCATAATCCTCGGCCTTCCCGTCCCCGGGGACCCGCCCGTCAGTCCTCCGGCTTCACCGCCAGCACCGGCTTGGGGCACGTGAGCAGGATCCGCTGCGCGGTGCTGCCCATCAACAGCTTGCCCACCGGAGTGCGGTGCCGGATGCCGATGACCAGGACGTCGGCGTCGGGCTTCTCCATCGCGGTGAGCAGAGCCTCGACCGGATCGGTGGTGGTGTCCTGCTCGACGGTGAAGGGCACGCCGGACGACTCGAGCGTGCTCTGCAACTGGTCCACCGCCGCGGAGTCGGCGAAGTGCGGGTCGGCCAGCGCATCGCCCTTCGAGGCGTTGACCACGGTCACCTCGGTGCCGTGCGCCTTCGCCTCGGCGATGCCGTGCTCGAGGGCGGCTCGGCCATACTTGTCCGGGGTGTAGCCGACGACGATCATGCGTTCTCCTTCTGAAGTTCCCGGTCCGCGGTGGCGGACACACGGGGTCGGACGAGACGGGCCAGCAACGGCGCGATCAACAGGACGGCGATGATCGCGTAGACCACCACGGCGATGGGCTCGGTGAAGATGCCGCTCCAGTCGCCTTCGTTGAGTTGCAGCGTCTGGCGGAGCTGACGTTCGATGCGCGGTCCGAGGATCACACCGATGATCAGCGGGAGCACGGGGAGTCCGAAGCGCCGCATCATCAGCCCCAACAGGCCGAAGATCAACAGCATCGCCAGGTCGAGCCACTGCAGGTTGACGGCGTACGCACCCAGGACGGCGAAGAACAGAATGCCGGCGTACAGGTACGGACGCGGAGTACGCAGGAGCTTGGCCCACACCGGCGCGAGCGGCAGGTTCAGCACGAGCAGCAGGAAGTTGCCGATGAAGAGGCTGGCGATGAGCGTCCAGATCAGCAGCGGTTCCTTGTCGAACAGCGTAGGGCCGGGCTGGATGCCGTAGGAGACGAACGCTGTGAGCATGACCGCGGCGGTGGCATTGGTGGGCAGCCCCAGTGAGAGCATCGGGACCAGGGTGCCGGCCGCGGACGCGTTGTTGGCGGCCTCGGGTCCGGCGACGCCCTCGATGGCGCCCTTGCCGAATTCCTCGGGATGCTTCGACAGCTTCTTCTCGGTGATGTAGCTCAGAAATGTCGGTAGTTCGGCGCCGCCGGCGGGAAGAGCACCGAACGGGAAGCCGTACGCGGTTCCGCGCAGCCAGGGCTTCCACGACCGCTTCCAGTCGCTTCTACCCATCCACGGACGCCCGACGGGAATGACCTCGGCCGGCTTGCGACGCAGGTGCGCGGCGACCCAGAGAGCCTCGCCGAGGGCGAACACGGCGACGGCGATCACGACGATGTCGATGCCGTCCGACAGCTGCGGGATACCGAATGTGGCACGCGGCTGGCCGGTCAGGAAGTCGATGCCGACCAGTCCGATGGACAGTCCGAGCAGCAGCGAGATGCACCCGCGGAGCTTGGACGAGCCGAGGACCGCGGTCACGGCGACGAGGGCCAGCAGCATGATGGCCAGATAGGACGGCGCACCCAGGGATACGGCGAACCGAGAGACCATCGGGGCGAAGAGCACCAGCAGCATCGTGCCGATCGAGCCGGCGATGAACGACCCGATGGCAGCGGTCGCGAGCGCTTGTGCAGCTCGACCCGCTCTCGCCATCTTGTTGCCCTCGATGGCCGTGATCACCGACGACGACTCACCCGGCGTGTTGAGCAGGATCGAGGTCGTCGAACCGCCGTACATACCGCCGTAGTAGATGCCGGCGAACATGATGAACGCCGCACTGGGACTGACGTTGTAGGTGATGGGGAGCAGCAGCGCGACCGTCATGGCCGGGCCGATTCCGGGGAGCACTCCCACGGCGGTGCCGAGAAGCACACCGATGCAGGCGTAGAGCAGGTTCATCGGCGTCGCAGCCTGGGAGAACCCCTCCATGAGCCAGTTCAGATTGTCCATCAGAGAATTCCGTCCAGGATGCCTGCGGACAGCGGGATCCCGAGTCCGACGTAGAACACGTAGAAGCTGACGAGCGAGAGCACCAGACCGATCCCGAGATTGCGGATCCAATGCCTGTTGCCCAGGATCGTCGCGGCGCCGCCGAACAGCACGGCGCCCATGATCACCCAGCCGAGAACGTCGACCAGTGCGATCGTGGCGACGAACAGGGCAACCAGCAGTCCCACCGTCTTCCAGTCGGCCGGCGTGGACGTGTCGATGTCCTCACCGTCGTCGGGGGGGCCCTTGCTGCCGCGCGCGGTGGCGATGGCCAGCAGCACGGAGCACACCAGCAGGCCGGCGCCGATGACGAGCGGGAACAGCTTGGGGCCCACCGGGTCCACCTTCGCGAACTCCGCCGTCAGGGACAGGGCGTCGACGATCAGGAAGATCCCCACCACCAGCATGACCGCGCAGACGACGAACTGCGCCCAGTCCGGACGGTTCTGCGCAGCCGCGTCGTCCGGTCGTTCCACCGTGGCCGTCACACCAGCCCCAGTTCGGTCAGAGTCGACTCGACCCGTTCGTCCTGCTCGCGCAGGAACTGCTCGAAGCCCGGTCCCGTCTCGAAAGCGTCGGTCCAGCCGTTGGTCATCAGTGCGTCCTTCCATTCCGTCGTGGCGTGCAGCTCTGTCAGCGCCTCGACCATCTCGGCGCGGACCTCGTCGGAGAGTCCGGGCGGCGCGAGAATGCCGCGCCAGTTGGTGAATTCGAGATCGATGCCGGCCTCGCGCAGCGTGGGGGCGTCGACCCCGCGAACGCGCTCCGCTCCCGAGACGGCGAGAACACGGACCTGGCCCGCCTCGATCTGGTCGACGTACTCCCCCAGACCCGACGTGCCCGCGGTGATCTTGTTGCCCAGCAACGCCGTCAGCAGATCGCCGCCGCCGTCGTAGGAGATGTAGTTGACCGCGGTGGGATCGACGCCCACCGCCTGCGCGGTCTCCATCGGGAACAGGTGGTCCGGGCCGCCAGGCGACGAGCCGCCACCGATCGTCACCGACCCCGGATTCGCGCGCCACGCTTCCACCAGCTCGTTCACCGTGGTGAACGGCGAATCGGCGGGTACCAGGATGCCCTCCTGCTCTTCGACCACCTTGGCCAGCGGAGTCGCGTCGGACACTCGGGCAGCGGACCCGTTCGTGTATCCCGCGCCGACCACACCCAGGCCCATCATCATCATGAGGTCGTCGTTACCCGACTCGTTCATCAGACGGGCCATGGCGACAGAGCCACCGGCGCCGATGACGTTGAACACCTCGACACGACCGGTGATGTCGTCGTCCTCCATGATCTTCACGGCCGTGCGCGCCGTCAGGTCGTATCCGCCGCCGGGGCTGTTGGGCACCATCATGCGGATGCGGTGCAGCCCTTCGCCCTCGTCGCCCCGCGTGACGCCGCACCCCGCCAGCAGGAGTACGAGCGCCAGAACGGCTGTCAGCCTTCTCGGCATCGGTCCTCGATTCGTCTCGATCGTGATGTAAGACTGTGATCGAGAGCAATCATGGATGTTTCAGTGATTCAGGTCACCCATTCGTTACCAAGGAAAGTTGAGTTCTTTGTGGTCACGACGGTCGACCCGGACCGCCCTGGTCCGGCACGCGCGCGGCAGGTCGCTGGCCGGCCAGTTCCTCGTGTTGCAACTGGCCGTCGTCGCCGTGGTGTTGGGGGCCGTGGCCGCGATCTCGATTCATCAGTCGACCACCGAGTTCCGGGACATCCAGGGCGGGCGCATGCTGTCCGTCGCGGAGAGCCTGGCCTCCACCCCGATCGTGCGGGAGCAGCTGAACGCGCCGCTGGTGGAACAAGTGCTCGCGCCGGACGTCGACCGCGCGGTGTCTCTCTCCGGAGCCACCCTGGCCGAGATCGTCTCGACCGAAGGCGAGGTTCTGGTGTCCACCGATCCGACCCGCGTCGGATCCGCCGCAGAACTCGGTGACAGCGACGTCTTCGGCGGCCGCGGCTGGTACGGCGACGTCGACGTGGAGGGCCACCCTTCCATTGCCGGACACGTGCCGATCCTCGACACCGACGGTGGTGTGATCGCTGTGGTCACCGTGTCGGAGAACTATCCCTCGACGTGGATGCTGTTGTCCGACTCCGGTGCTCGCCTCCTGATCTATCTCGGAATAGGCGCCGGCGTCGGCGCCGCGGGATCGTGGCTGCTCTCCCGGCGCATCCGTCGCCACACTCTCGGGCTCGAGACCACCGAGATCGCGAGCCTTGCCGACCACCGAGAAGCGTTGCTGCACAGCATCCGTGAAGGCGTCATCGCCGTCGGCAACGACGGCCGGATCACGATGATCAACGACAGCGCGTGCGCCCTGCTGGATCTACAGCCGAGCGTCGTCGGGAGTCACGTCGCCGAGGTCGACATCGACGCCGGGATACGCGAGGTACTTCTGTCCGACGGTGACGTCGAGGACGTCGTCGTCACCACCTCGACGCGGGTCCTGGCCCTCAATCGCCGCAGTGCCACCAGTCGCCGTGCGGAGAACCGCGGGCAGCACATCGGCACCGTGACCACAATGCGTGACAGCACCGAACTCGCCTCGATGCAGAGCCAACTGACGTCGCACAAGAGTGTGACCGACACCCTGCGCGCCCAGACCCACGAATTCGCGAACCAGCTGCACACCATCTCCGGCTTGGCACAGCTGGGCAGCTACGACGACGTGACCCGGTTGGTGGGCACGCTCACCCGCCGCCGCGCGGAGATCAGCGATTCGATCACGGCGCACGTCCACGACCCGGCGGTGGCGGCACTGCTCATCGCGAAGACGTCACTCGCCGCCGAGGCCGGGGTGCGGCTCGTGTTGGATCCGGAGTCGGATCTGGGTGCGCTCGATCCGGCGCTGTCGACGGACGTCATCACCGTCCTCGGCAACCTCGTGGACAACGCGCTCGACGTCTCCCGCGACCACGGCGATCGCTCCATCACCGTGCTCGTCCGGGACGATCCGGAACTGTGTGTCGAGGTCGTCGACTCCGGCCCCGGAGTTCCCCCGCAGATGCGCGAGTTGATTTTCTCGCGGGGCGTGACGTCCAAGACGGACGTTCCCGGCGGACGCGGCATCGGTCTCGCGCTCGTCCGCTTGGTCAGCGTGCAGCACGGCGGCACCGCGACCATCGAGGACGCAGATTCCGGCGGTGCCCGTTTCCGCGTCCGCATGCCGCTCGGTTAGGTTCTGCACATTCCCGACCCGACGAGAGAGGACGTACCCCGAGTGCCCACGGTGCTGGTGGTGGACGACGACTTCATGGTGGCGGACATCCACCGCCGCTTCGTCGACCACACACCTGGCTTCACGGCGGTCGGTGTCGCGCACTCCGCGGCGGCAGCCCGGACCAGCATCACCGAGTTGACCCCGGACCTCGTCCTTCTCGACGTGCACCTGCCCGACGCCTCGGGACTCGACGTGCTCCGTGCTTTGCGGGCCGAGAAGAATCCCGTCGGCGTCATCATGATCACCGCCGCAAGGGAACTCGACACCGTCGCGGATGCCTTGAGCGGCGGCGCCGCGGACTACCTGATCAAGCCCTTCGAGTATCCGCAGCTGCGCGACAAGCTGGACGCCTTCGCCGCGCGCTTCGATGCCCTGTCCTCCGGGCAGGCTGATCAGTCACTCGTCGATTCGCTGTTCGGTGCCGCAGCGCGGCCGGACCAGTCGACTTCGGACGCCGCCGCCCGGCTGCCCAAGGGTCTGTCGCCGGAGACCGGCGGCGTGGTACTCGGGCAGATGACCGGAGGAGCCGAGCTGTCGGCCACGGAATGCGCTGAAGCCGTCGGCATCTCGCGAGTCAGCGCGCGCCGGTACCTCGAACACTATCTGGCCTGCGGCGTGCTGGACGTCCGTCTGCAGTACGGCCGGGCAGGGCGCCCGGAACGCCGCTACCGGGCACGCTGACCATCGGAGCCGCCGGTCACCAGATCCGGCCGCGCAACACCACCACGTCCGGCGCCGACAGGACGTCCGGCCCGGTTCGTGGGTCCGTGGAGTAGAACACCAGATCCGCGGGTGCGCCGTGCTCGATGCCCGCACGCCCGAGCCACCGCCGCGCCGTCCAACTGGCCGCACCCAGGGCGTCGGTCGGCGACAGGCCCACGCCCACCAGCGCCGCCACCTCGTCGGCCACCCGCCCGTGCTCGATGCTGCCGCCCGCGTCGGTGCCCGCGTAGATCGGGACTCCGGCGTCGTGCGCGCGCCCCACCGTGTCCGCCACTCGGGCGTGCAGATCGCGCATGTGATCGGCGTAGCGCGGGTAGCGGGTGGCCGAGTCGGCGATCGACGGAAATGTCTCGATGTTGATGAGCGTGGGCACCAGTGCGGTTCCGTGCTCGACCATCATCTCGATGGTCTCGTCGGTCAGGCCGGTGCCGTGTTCGATGCAGTCGATGCCGGCACCGATCAGCCCGGGCAGCGCGTCCTCGCCGAAGACGTGCGCAGTGACCCGGGCGCCCTCGGCGTGGGCGGCGTCGATGGCCCGGCGCAGGACCGCGTCGTCCCACAAGGGTGCGAGGTCGCCGACCTCGCGGTCGATCCAGTCGCCGACCAGCTTGACCCACCCGTCGCCGAGGCGCGCCTGCTGAGCCACGGCCTCGGGCAGTTGCGACTCGTCCTCGAGATCGACGGCGAGGCCGGGAATGTAGCGCTTGGGCATCGCGATGTGCCGACCCGCGCGGATGATGCGCGGCAGATCCTCGTGGTCGTCGAGTGCGCGGGTGTCGACGGGCGATCCCGCGTCACGCAGCAGCAGCGCACCCACCTCGCGCTCGGTGGTGGCCTGCTCGACGGTGCCGTCGTGATCCTCGTGCCCGCCGCCGTACGTGATACCGACATGGCAGTGCGCGTCGACGAGACCCGGAACGATCCAGCCGCCCCGCGCCACCGTGGTGGCACCGGGAACCGGATCCAGTGAGACGAGGCCGTCTCGCACCCAGACGTCCACCTCGTCGTGGCCGGGCAGCACGACGCCGCGCAGATGCAGACTCGGCGAGATGCGCACCGCGTGCTCCGCCCTACTTCTTGGGGAGCTTCAGCTGCGACAGGTCGATGCCCTCGAGGCCCGGCGGAAGCTGGTCGAGGCCCTTCGGCATCGAGGACAGATCGGGCATCCCCGCGGGCATTCCGCCCGGCATACCGGGGAAGCCTCCCCGCACGCCCTTCGGCGGTGTGGGTCCGCGACCGCCCTTCTTCCCCTTCTTGCCCTTCTTGTTGCTGCGCTGAACCTGCTTGCGCGCGCCGGGCATGCCCATGCGGCCGGCCATCGACGCCATCATCTTGCGGGCCTCGAAGAAGCGGTCGACGAGCTGGTTGACGTCGGAGACCTTCACACCGGAACCGTTGGCGATGCGCAGACGACGGGAGGCGTTGATCATCTTCGGATCGGCCCGCTCGGCGGGTGTCATACCGCGGATGATGGCCTGCACGCGGTCGAGCTGCTTGTCGTCCACCGACGCGAGGGCGTCCTTCATCTGACCGGCACCGGGCAGCATGCCGAGCAGGTTGCCGATCGGTCCCATCTTGCGGATCGCCATCATCTGCTCGAGGAAGTCCTCGAGCGTCAACTGGCCGGACCCGATCTTCGCGGCGGTGTCCTCCGCCTGCTTCGCGTCGAAGACGGTCTCGGCCTGCTCGATGAGGCTGAGCAGGTCGCCCATGCCGAGGATGCGGCTCGCCATGCGATCCGGGTGGAAGATCTCGAAGTCCTCGAGCTTCTCGCCCGTCGACGCGAACATGATCGGTCGACCGGTGACCTCGCGGACGCTCAGCGCGGCGCCACCGCGGGCGTCGCCGTCGAGCTTGGTCAGCACGACGCCGGTGAAGCCGACACCGTCCTGGAAGGCCTGCGCCGTGCTGACGGCGTCCTGGCCGATCATCGCGTCGAGCACGAACAGGATCTCGTCGGGGTTCGTCGCGTCGCGGATACCGGCGGCCTGGCCCATGAGCTCGGTGTCGATACCGAGACGGCCCGCGGTGTCGACGATGACGACGTCGTACTGCTTGGCCCTGGCCTCCGCGACACCGGCGCGAGCGACCTCCACCGGATCGGCCGCGGTCACGCCGAGGGCATTCTCGCCGCCGCCGATCGACGTGCCCGGATGCGGCGCGAAGACGGCGGCGCCCGCACGCTCGCCGACGATCTGGAGCTGACTCACCGCACCGGGGCGCTGGAGGTCGCAGGCCACGAGGAGCGGGGTGTGGTTCTGGTCCTTGAGCCACTTGGCGAGCTTGCCGGCGAGTGTCGTCTTACCGGAGCCCTGCAGACCGGCCAGCATGATGACGGTCGGCGGGTTCTTCGCGAACTCCACCCGCCGGGTCTCGCCACCGAGGATGCCGACGAGCTCGTCGTTGACGATCTTGACGACCTGCTGCGCGGGGTTGAGAGCAGCGGAGACCTCGGCGCCCTTCGCGCGCTCCTTGATCCGAGTGATGAAAGCGCGCACGACCGGCAGCGCGACGTCGGCGTCGAGCAGTGCCAGGCGGATCTCGCGGCACACCGCATCGATGTCGGCGCCCGAGAGCCGACCCTTGCCTCTCAGATCCTTGAGGCTTCCGGTCAATCTGTCGGACAGTGATTCGAACACCGATACTCCTGAACATCGCGAGAGAAGTGAAGACTCCGTCGACCAGACTAACGGTCGATCGACCCGGCGGTGGCCCGGCCCGACGCGTACCTCAGTCGTCCGACTCGGGCTCCTTCGGACGCAGGGCGGGGACGACGGCCAGCAGCGCGCGTTCGAGCTCCTCGCGCTGTGCCCGCGATCCGGCGCCGCCCTCCGACGCCCCGCTGGTGTCGACGCAGAACGCGTCCACCACCGAGGATCCGCGGGTGGTGACCTTGGCCCAGCGCACGTCGGCACCGTGCTTCTCGAAGACGGACGAGAGCCGGCACAGCAGCCCGAGCCGATCCTCGGCGCGGACCTCCACGATCACGGAGTCGCCGTCCGGACCGTCGAACCACAGCACCCGCGGCGGCGCCTGCGCGTACAGCAGCACCTCCGACGAGTCGAGCGTTCCGAGTTCGCCGTCCGAGGCGGCGATCCGTGCCCCGGCCTCCTTGAGGTCGAGTTGCGCGAGCAGGTCGAGGTCCCCGTCGAGTGCCCGGATGAGCTCCTGGCGCAGTAGGCCGGGCTGGGGCGGCGCCCCGAAGGTGGGCGTGACGACGAAGCGGTTGATCGCGAACCCGTTCGCGCTGACCACGGATGCGGACAGCACCCGCAGCGCGGCCAGAGCGAGCACGCCCGACGCGTTGGACAGCAGGCCGAGCCTGTCCGGCGCGGTCACCGTCACCTCGAACGTGTGCGGACTGTCCGACGGCTGCAGATCGACGTCGACTCCGCCCTCGGCGGCGCGGGCCGCGAGCGCCGCGTCGATCGGATCGGGCGTCGGCAGCGATTCACCGGCCATGATCATGCGGCAGCGCCGCACGAGCTCACCGATGAGCGAGGACTTCCAGTCCCCCCAGACACCGGGTCCCGTCGCGAGCGAGTCCGCCTCGGCCAGCGCGTGCAGGAGTTCGAGCAGGATCGGATCGCCGTCCAGCGCGTCGACCACCCGCTGCACCGTCGCGGGATCGTCCAGGTCGCGTCGGGTCGCGGTGTCCGGCAGGAGCAGATGGTGGCGCACCATCGCCTCGAGCAGCCGGACGTCCGACGGCCACAGACCGAGCCGCTTGCCCACCTGCGTGGCCAGATCCGCGCCGACGATGCTGTGGTCTCCCCCGCGGCCCTTGCCGATGTCGTGCAGCAGTGCGCCGAGGACCAGCAGGTCCGGCCTCGCGACCCGGGTGGTGAAACCACTCGCGTGCGCGGCGGTCTCGACGAGATGGCGATCCACCGTCCAGGTGTGCACGGCGTCGCGCGGCGGGAGGTCGCGCACCGCCCCCCACTCGGGAAGCAGACGCCCCCACAGGCCCGTCCGGTCCAGAGCCTCGATCGCGTCGATGGCGCGGCGGCCGGAGCCGAGGACCACCAGCAGGTCGTTCAGTGCCTCCTTCGGCCACGGCTCGCGCAGTTCCGGTGCACTGTCGGACAGCCGACCCAGGGTCGACGCGGACATCGGCATCCCGGTCACCGCGGAGGCCGCCGCGACACGCATGATCAGTCCCGGATCCTTGTTGGGGCGGGCGTCCCGCGCCAACACCACCTCGCCGGCGTGCTCGACGACCCCCTCGTCCAGGGGCCGACGCACAGGTACCCGGCGGAGCCGCGAGAGTCCGCGTCGCGGTATGGCATTCCCGGCGGTACGCAGGCCCACGTCCGTCGAGTAGACGATGGTGCGCGCCGAATCACTCAGTACGCGTGCAAGATCGAAGCGATCACCGATGCGGAGCGCGGCGGCGATCTCGTCCGCGTCCTGCGCTCGCAGCTGATCACGGGCACGGCCCGCCACCCGGTGCAGCTCGGTACGGACATCGAGGATCCGCCGGTGAGCGAAATCCAGTCCACCGCCCGGTGATTCGGGCCCGAGGCCCGGCATCGCGTCGGTGAGCTGCGCGATGGAGAGCGCGTCGAGCAGCTGCACGTCGCGCAGTCCGCCGCGTCCACTCTTGAGATCGGGCTCGGCCCGGTGGGCGATCTCGCCGCTACGCCCCCAGCGAGTGCGGGTCAGCGCGTGCAATTCGTCGAACCGATCGCGGATCCCGATGCGCCACTGACGCCGGATCCCGTCGATCAACATCGAACTGAGTTCGGCGTCGCCCACGATGTGTCGGGCGTCGAGCAGACCGAGGGCCGCGGTCATGTCGTGGGCGGCCACGTCCAGAGCCTGCGGAACCGTGCGGACACTGTGATCGAGCTTGATGTGCGCGTCCCACAGCGGGTACCAGAGTTGGTCGGCCACACCGCTGACGAGCGCGGGATCGAGATCGTCGTGCAACAGCACCAGGTCCAGGTCCGAGTACGGCAGCATCTCGCGACGACCCAGCCCGCCGACGGCGACGATGGCGAATCCGCTGTCCGGCTTGATACCCACCTCGGAACCCTTGGTGGTCAGCCAGAACTCGTGGAGATCGACGAGCGCCTGGCGCAGCGCCGTCGCGTCCAGTCGTCGATTCCGGCCCTGGCCGGCGAGCAGTTGCTCGCGCGCTCGGACGAGATCCGCCGCTGCTTCGGAACCTCCCACGGGGCTCACTCCTTCTGGTGTCGTGTCGCCGAGAAACAGATCGGCCGCGGATCCGCCCCGTCGAACGAGGCGGATCCGCGGCCGGACTGACGGGAACTACAGAGCGTCGGAGCCACGCTCGCCGGTGCGCACGCGCACGACTGCCTCCACGGGCGAGACCCAGACCTTGCCGTCACCGATCTTGCCGGTGCGGGCTGCCTCGACGATCACCTCGACGACCTTGTCCACGGCCGCATCGTCCACGACGACCTCGACGCGCACCTTGGGAACGAAGTCCACGGAGTACTCGGCACCGCGGTAGACCTCGGTGTGGCCCTTCTGTCGGCCGTACCCCTGTACCTCGCTCACGGTCATACCGAGAACGCCTGCCTGCTCGAGAGCCGTCTTGACGTCCTCGAGAGTGAACGGCTTGACGATTGCAGTGATCAACTTCATGTCTCACGCCTCCTTGCTGGGAACACGTCCCAGTGTTGACCCACCGAGTGCCGCAAAGTCGTAGGCGGTCTCGGCATGTTCCGATTCGTCGGCTCCCATGGATTCACCATCGTCGTCGATCCGGAGGCCCACGGTGTACTTGACGATGAGCGCGACGATGGTCGTACCCACCAGAGAGTAGAGCAGCACCGCACCGGCACCGACTGCCTGACGCCACAGCTGGTCGAATCCGCCGCCGTAGAACAGCCCCTCGACACCGGCCGGTGCCTCGGAGGTGGCGACCAGTCCGACGAGCAGCGTGCCCACCAGACCGCCGACGAGGTGGACGCCGACGACGTCGAGCGAGTCGTCGAAACCGAACTTGAACTTCAGGCCGACGGCCAGTGCGCAGAGCACACCGGCGACGACGCCGATGACGAGTGCACCGAGGATGTTGACCGAGGAGCAGGCCGGGGTGATCGCCACGAGTCCGGCGACGATGCCCGACGCACCACCGAGACTCGTCGCGTGCCCGTCACGGATGCGCTCCGTGAGGAGCCAGGCCAGCATGGCTGCGGCCGTGGCCGCGATGGTGGTGACGAAGGTGGCACCGGCGATGCCGTTGGAGCCGACGGCGGAACCGGCGTTGAAGCCGAACCAACCGAACCAGAGGAGGCCGGCACCCAGCATGACGAACGGCAGGTTGTGGGGGCGGAACGGAGTACCCGGCCATCCCTTGCGCTTGCCCAGGATGACGGCGAGCACCAGACCCGCGGCACCCGCGTTGATGTGGACGGCGGTACCGCCGGCGAAGTCGACCGCCGCGAGCTTGTTGGCGATCCAGCCACCGGTCGTGGTGGTGACCTCGTCGAAGGAGAAGACCCAGTGCGCGACCGGGAAGTAGACGAGGGTCGCCCACAGTCCGGCGAACAGCAGCCACGGACCGAAGCGCATGCGGTCCGCGACAGCGCCGGAGATCAGCGCGACCGTCAGGATCGCGAACATGGCCTGGAAGGAGACGAACACGGTCGCGGGAATGGTGCCGACGAGCGGGATCGCGGCATCGGTGAGCACACCGGCCTCGTCCTCGGAGGCGAGGTACGTTCCGCCGATCAGGCCCTTGAGCCCGAAGTACTGGAACGGGTCACCGATCAGGTTGCCCTTGTCCTCGCCGAAGGTGACCGAGTAGCCGTACAGCACCCAGAGAACGCCGACGACGCCCATCGCGCTGATGCTCATCATGATCATGTTCAGCACGCTCTTCGCGCGGACCATGCCGCCGTAGAAGAACGCAAGACCCGGAACCATGAGCAACACGAATGCCGCGCTTGTCAGCATCCATGCGGTGTCACCGGTGTCGGGCGCACCGATAGTGGGAAAATCCACCTTGAGCCTCCTCCTTCTTCCTCGCCCCAGCCGATGGCGGCTGACGACCTGAGGAGAAGGGTGCTCACTCGACGTTTCGGCGACGACACTGCGGTGTTTCGTCGGTGTGAACGCACAGCCGAATCATGTTGCGACCGTGTTGCGTCTCGGTCTTTTCACCCGATTCGGCCGCCGAGGACTCGACGAGAGTCGAATTCTCGGCGGCCCGAGCGGAGCTCGCGGTCAGCCGAGAAGAGCGTCGACGAACGCGCCGGGCTCGAACGGAGCGAGGTCGTCGGCGCCCTCACCGAGGCCCACGAGCTTCACCGGGACACCGAGTTCACGCTGCACCTGGAACACGATGCCGCCCTTGGCGGTGCCGTCCAGCTTGGTCAGCACGACGCCGGTGATGTCGACGACCTGAGCGAAGACCCGGGCCTGCGCGAGACCGTTCTGACCGATGGTCGCGTCGAGCACGAGCAGGACGTCGTCGACGGGCGCCTTCTTCTCGATGACGCGCTTGACCTTGCCCAGCTCGTCCATCAGTCCGGTCTTGGTGTGCAGTCGGCCCGCCGTGTCGATGAGCACGGCATCGACTCCGTCGGCGATCCCGCGCGTCACAGCGTCGAACGCGACGGCGGCCGGATCGGCGCCCTCCTTGCCGCGCACCACCTCGGCGCCCACGCGCTCGGCCCACGTCTGCAGCTGGTCGGCCGCCGCGGCGCGGAAGGTGTCGGCCGCGCCCAGCACGACCCGACGACCGTCCGCCACCAGGACGCGGGCGAGCTTGCCGGTCGTCGTGGTCTTGCCGGTGCCGTTGACGCCGACGACGAGCAGGACCGACGGCCGGTCACCGTGCGGCAGCGCACGGATCGAGCGGTCGAACGACGGGGTGAGCTGCTCGATCAGCACCTCGCGCAGCAGGGCGCGGGCCTCGGGCTCCGTCCGCACGTTGCGCACGGCCATCTGTTCACGCAGCGTCGCGACGATCTCGGCGGTCGCCGCACTCCCCAGGTCGGCGACGAGGAGGGTGTCCTCGACCTCCTCCCACGAGTCCTCGTCGAGGTCGCCGCCACCGAGCAGTCCGAGCAACGACCGGCCCACGGCGTTCTGCGACCGAGACAGTCGACCACGCAGCTTGGTCAGGCGGCCCGACGTCGGCTCGATCTCGTCGAGCACCGGAGCGGAGCTCGCCGGTTCTGCGGGCGTCTCCTCCTCCACCGGAGGGACGACCACGGGCGGGGTCTCGACAGGCGGTGCCTCCGTGGCCGGAGCGGGCTCGTCGAGCACCGGGTCGGGCAGCGAGATGTCGGTGATGCCCCGCTTGGGCGCGTCGCGAGGAACCGAAGCGTCGTCACCGACCCGCGGCTGATCGTCGGTGTCGGTGCGCTCGAGGGTGGGTTCGGGGATCGGCTTCCGGGGCGCCGGCGCGGGCGGAGCCGCCGTGCCCTGCGAGAAGTCGAATCCGGTCCCGGCCTTGTAGCCACCCGATCGGTCGACCTCGCGGACCTGCTCGGTGGTGTCCGGACGGGCCAGGGAGATGCGGCGACGACGCTGCAACACCAACCCGACGACGAGAACGACGACGAGCAGTGCGAGGACGGCCGCCACGACGATCCACAGTTCGGTAGTCACGTCGACCATCCTGTCAGGACGGTGGCTCGGGAGTCGCCACCTCCCCCGCGGGCTCGAGGACGGCACGCTTGGGCAACCGCTGCGAGATCACCGTCGTGATGCCGTCGCCGCGCATGCTCACGCCGTACAGCGCGTCGGCCACCTCCATGGTGGGTTTCTGGTGCGTGATGACGATGAGCTGCGACTTCTCCCGCAGCTGCTCGAACAGGCCGATGAGGCGACGGAGGTTCGTGTCGTCCAGCGCCGCCTCGACCTCGTCCATGACGTAGAACGGGGACGGCCGGGCCCGGAAGATGGCGACGAGCATCGCGACCGCGGTGAGCGACTTCTCGCCGCCGGACAGCAGCGACAACCTCTTGACCTTCTTGCCCGGCGGACGGGCCTCGACCTCGATGCCGGTGGTGAGCATGTCCGAGGGGTCGGTCAGTACCAGTCGGCCCTCACCGCCCGGGAAGAGCTTGGCGAAGACGCCGACGAACTCGCGCTCGACGTCGGCGTAGGCCTCGGTGAACACCTGCAGGATGCGGGCGTCGACGTCCGCGACCACGCCCAACAGATCCTTGCGCGCCGACTTCACGTCCTCGAGCTGGGTGGACAGGAAGTTGTAGCGCTCCTCCAGGGCGGCGAACTCCTCGAGAGCCAGCGGGTTGACCTTGCCCAGCGTCGCGAGGTCCTTCTCCGCACGCTTGACCCGGCGCTCCTGCTCCGCGCGGTCGAACGGCATCGGGGCCGGGGCCACCACCTGCTCGCCGCGTTCCTTCGCCTGCTCGTACTCCGCCATCTCGAGGTCGGTCGGCGGCAGCGTGACGTCGGGTCCGTACTCGGCGATCAGGTCGTCGGGCGCGATGGAGAACTGCTCCACCACGTTCTGTTCGAGCTGCTCGATGCGGAGCACCGCCTGCGCCTTGGCCACCTCGTCGCGGTGCACCGCGTCGGTCAACTGCGTGGCGCGCGCGGCGAGGGCGCGAACCTGTTCCCGCGTTCGGTCCAGCTCGGCAGCTCGGTCGGAACGACGGCGAGCCAGTTCGTCGCGGCGCACGGCAGCGTCCGCCACGACGCGCTCCAGCCGTCCGGCGACACGAGTCCCGGCCTCGGCGACCGCGGCGGCCACCGCAGCGGACTGCACGCGGCGTGCCCGTGCCCGCTCGGCCCGCGCACGGCCTTCTCGTTCCATCCGTGCCTGCCGACGGAGCTGGTCGGCCTTGCCGCGGACCGAGTCGGCGCGCTCCTCGGCGGTGCGTAGGGACAATCTGGCCTCGACCTCCACGGAGCGCACCTCGGTGACCGCTGCGGCAGCGTCCTCGCGGGCCCGCGCCCACTCCTCCGCCTCACCGTCCCCGTCGGCGTCGCCGCCCTGGTCGTCCTCGGCCCGGCGCACGCGCTCCTCCAGTTCGGCGAGCGCGGTCACCGCCTCGTCCCGCTGATGCTCGGCCCGTTCGCGCTGGGACTGCAGCCGGGTCGACTCGGCATGCGCGACACGGGCGACCTGGCCCAGTCGGCCGAGTTGCTCGTACACCGCGGACATCGCGGCGTCGGACTCCGTGAGCGCGGCCAACGCCTGATCGGCGGCCTCCCGGCGGTCCGCCTGTTCGGCGAGCGCCCCGGACAGCGCCGCGGCGAGTTCCTCGGTCCGACGCTCCGTCGTCGCCAGTTCGGTCACCGACTCGTCGATGGCCGCCTGCACCTCGAGCGTGCTGGGTCGGCGGTCCGACCCACCGGTGATCCACCCGCGCCCCACCAGGTCGCCGCCGCGTGTCACGACGCGCACGTCGGCGCTGTCCTCGACCAGGGCGGTGGCCTCCTCCAGCGTGTCGACGACGCTGGTGCCCGCCAACAACGAGGCGAGCGCGCCGCGCGCCGACTCGGACGCCTCGATCACCGACAGGATCGAGGTGCCGGAGCCGATCGTCCGCTCCTCGGACGCCGCGCCCGTGGGGTAGACGATCGCCGCGCGGCCGGCGTCCTCGCTCTTGAGCGCCGACACCGCCTCGCGGGCGTTCTCGACCGACGAGACCACCACGGCGTCGGCCGCGGCTCCCAGCGCCACGGCCACAGCCACCTCGTACCCCGGCCGCACGGTGAGGTGATCGCCCAACCTGCCGACGACGCCGTGCTGTTGCTTCTCCCCCAGCCACGCACCGCCGTCGCCGCGTTCCAGGTTCATCGTGAGAGCGTCGATCCGGGCGCGCAGCGATGCCACTCGCTGGCTCGACTCCCGTTCTCCCGTCTGCAGTTCCGCGACGCGGGCGTCGGCGATGGCCAGTGCCTCGACAGCATTCTCGTGCTGCGAGTCCAGTCCCGCCTCACCGGCGTCGAGTTCGCCGACCTTCTCCTGGACGATGTCGAACTCGGCCTGTGCGGCGTCGCCGCGGTGCCTCGCGTCCTCGATCGCGGTCGCGAGACGGGCCACCTCCGTGTCGTACGACTCGGCCCGAGCGCGCAGCCCGTCCACCTGACCGGAGAGCCGCGCGAGGCCCTCCCTGCGGTCGGCGACCGCGCGCACGGCAGCGGCGTGGGCGCGCTCCGCGTCCGCCGCAGCCGCTTCCCGTTCCGCGAGCTGCTCCCTCGCGGCATCGAGGGTGGCGCGCGCGAACTCCACCGCCTCGGTCAGCTGCAGCTCCTCCTCGGCGACCCGGTCCGCACGCTGCTCGAGCTCGTCCGGGTCGGGACCGCGGCGGTCCTCCGGCTCGTCACCGAGGTGACGTGCCCGCTCGGTCGCGATGCGCACGGTGGCGCCGACACGCTCGGCGAGAGCGGACAGCTGGAACCACGTCTGCGCCGCCGCCTCCGCGCTCGGGGTGAGTCGCGCAAGGTCCTGCTCGCCCTCGGCCAGCACCGCCTCGCCCTCGGCCAACGCGTCCTGGACAGCGGCGTACTCCTCGCGAGCCTTCGTCTCGTCGTGCGACTGTTCCGCCAGTTCGGTCCGGCGTGTCACCAGATCGTCGGCGGCGATGCGCAGGCGCGCGTCGCGGAGGTCCGCCTGCACGGTCTGCGCGCGCCGGGCCACCTCGGCCTGTCGGCCCAGGGGCTTGAGCTGCCGACGCAGTTCGGTGGTGAGGTCCGTCAGACGCGCGAGGTTGGCCTGCATGGAGTCGAGCTTGCGGACGGCCTTCTCTTTGCGCTTGCGGTGCTT
Organism: Rhodococcus sp. Leaf225; assembly: GCF_001426145.1. Taxonomy (NCBI): domain Bacteria; kingdom Bacillati; phylum Actinomycetota; class Actinomycetes; order Mycobacteriales; family Nocardiaceae; genus Rhodococcus; species Rhodococcus sp. Leaf225. Next base: position 581,289 of record NZ_LMRN01000012.1, read on the forward strand.
GAGGACGCCGGCGGCCTCCTCGATGAAGGCGCGACGGTCCTCCGGCCGCGACTCGAGAATGGCGGCGAGTCGACCCTGACCGACGATGACGTGCATCTCACGGCCGATACCCGAGTCGCTGAGCAGTTCCTGGACGTCCATCAGTCGGCAGGAGCTGCCGTTGATCTCGTACTCGCCGGCACCGTCGCGGAACATGCGGCGGGTGATCGAGACCTCGGAGTAATCGATCGGCAGCGCGCCGTCGCTGTTGTCGATGGTCAGCGTCACCTCGGCCCGGCCCAGCGGGGCACGGCCGGACGTGCCGGCGAAGATGACGTCCTCCATCTTGCCGCCGCGCAGCGCCTTCGCGCCCTGCTCCCCCATGACCCACGTCAGGGCGTCCACGACGTTCGACTTGCCGGACCCGTTGGGGCCGACGACGCAGGTGATACCGGGCTCGAAACGCAGAGTCGTCGCCGAGGCGAAGGACTTGAAGCCCTTCAGCGTCAGACTCTTGAGGTGCATGGCGGTTCAGACTACCCAGCCCTGCTCTCTCAGCGTTCGACGAACCCGTCGAGTCCGCCGCGAGCGGATTCCCAGTTGTCCACCACGGTGGTCACCGAGCCCGGGGTGTCACCCGATCGCAGAGCGGCGAGCAGCGCCTCGAGATCAGCTCGATCTCCCTCGGCAACCACGTGCACCCGGCCGTCGGACGTGTTGGTCGCTGATCCGACGAGCCCGAGTTCCAACGCGCGCGACCGCGTCCACCAGCGGAAACCGACGCCCTGGACACTGCCGTGGACCCACGCGCTCAGCCGTTCGAGGTCGACTGCCGTCACTCCTCGACCTCGATACGGAGGTCCACCTCGGTGCCCGCCTTCAACGTGCGCCCCACCGTGCACACCTTGTCGACGGCCTTGGTGACGACGGTGAGCAACCGTTCCCTGGCCTCCGGATCGAGGGCGCTGAGGTCGACCGTCAGCACCTCCTCGAGCCGCGGGTAGCGCTCCTCGTCACGATCGGCGACGCCCGACACCCGGACGGTCGCGTCGTAGTCGTCACCGAGCCGGCGGGCGAGGGGACGATCGGAGCTCATGCCCGTGCATGCCGCGAGAGCGATCTTGAGCAGCTCACCGGGAGTGAAGACACCCTCGACGTCCTCGGACCCGATGAGCACTTCGGCACCGCGCGAACTCTTGCCGGTGTAACGACGTGTCCCGGTGCGATCGACCCACAGTTCAGTCATGATCGCGATGTTAGTGGGAGGACGTCAGATCATGTCCTTGCGCGCCAACCACCGCATGATCGGCCAGCCGAGGAACACCGGGATCCAGCACGTGAGCACGCGATAGAGCAGAACGGACGGCACCGCGATGGTGGCGGGCAACCCGAACGCCGCCAGACCGCCGATGAGAGCGGCTTCCACGGCGCCGATGCCACCCGGCGTCGGGGCTGCGGAGGCGAGCGTCCCACCGATCATCGTGACGATGGTGACCGTGATGAAGGTGGTTCCCCCGCCGAACGCCTCGATGCTCACCCACAGCGCGAAGGCAGCACCGAGAGTGGTTGCGGCGCAGCCCAGCACGATGACGGTGAAGCGTGCCGGATGCCGCACGAGCTCCGAGAGGTCCGAGTAGACCTCCGCGAGCTGAGGCCGCACCGCGGTGCGCAGGAAGCGCCGCAGGGTGGGCACGAACAGGACGGCGCCGAGGGCGCCGAACGCGACACCGGCGATGAGGTACAGGATCGTGGCGCTCGGGACGAAGCGGGACAGGTCGGCGGACTGGCCCGCCGCGACGCTGAACACCACGAGCAGCGTCACGTGCGAGATCACCTGCACCAGTTGCTGCAGAGCTACCGCGGCGGTCGAGCGCGTGAGCGTCAAACCGCCCTTCTGCAGGAAGCGGACGCTCAGCGCCAGTCCGCCGACACCCGCCGGAGTCGTCGTCGCCGCGAACGTGTTGGCCACCTGCATGATCGTCGTGTTCAGGAAACCCACGGCGCCCGAGGCGCACGCCCACAGCGCCGCGGCCGCTCCGAAATAGGTCGCGGCGGAGATCGCGAGACCGAGCAGTGCCCACCACCAGTTGATCGAGGCCAGCTCGGAGGCGAAGGTCGGGACCTGACTGATGAACGGATACGCGACGTAGACCAGCGCGATGAGCAGGACCAACTGCACGACCTGGTTACGCGAGAACCGCGTCACCTGCTCGGTGGCGATCGCCGAGGTCCCGGTCCGGGCCAGCACCGTGTCCCGCGTCGCCGTGAGCACCCCCTTGGCGTCGTGCACCGCCCGGCGCACGCGGGTCGGGATAGCGGACGGCGTCAGCCGGCGTGAGGCGGTGAGAACGTCCGCCGGGCCGAGCCTGTCGATCGCGGCGTCGACGGCGACGTCGGGCCCGTACAGCGATGCGGTGGTCAGCATCAGCTGCGCGGCGTCCGAGTGCAACTGGGCCTGCGACGCGCCGAGTTCCGCGGTGTCGAAGCCACCGAGCAACGCGGTGCCGTCCTCGTCGATCCGGATGTCGTCGACCCGGAGGTCTCCGTGCGAGATCTGCCGGGAGCGCAGCACTCCCAGAGTCCGCCACAGTGCGTGCGCATCCTCCGGACGCTCGGGGTCCACGCGCCGACCGCGGGGAACGCTGTGGGCGTACAGGACCCAGCCACGCTCGAGGGCCGACACCGCCGTCGGGACACAGGCCGCCACGCCCAGGTCGTTCAGCGCGATGCCCATCAACGCGCGATGCTCCACCGCGCGGCGCTGTGAGGCGTGCAGGGGCGGGCTCTCCGACGACCGCAGAGTCACCAGTCGGCGCAGCAGACGCAGGGCGCCGCGGCTGCGCTGATTGGGACCGAACAGCTCGACGACGACGTCGTGGCCCACCGGCCCGATCCGTCCCGAGAGCACCAGGGGACCCGAACCCGCCGGGCGCAGAACGACGAACCCGGCGATGTCGACTCCCCGGCGCTTCAGGGCACGGACGGCCTCGGCGAGCGGCACCTCGAGTGCCGGGGTGCCCACCACCCAGATCACGAGCGATCCGGCGAGCCACCCCACGGCGAGACCGAGCAGCGAGCGCGCGGGGACGACGGTGCTGATGAGCAGATGGATCGGGACGAAAGCCAGCAGCAGCACCCACCACGTCCGCTTCCAGCGGATCGGCAGCCCCGGGCCGGAGACGGTGAGCACGGCCGCGACGATGGCGATCCAGCGCGGATCGTCGAGGATCTGCGAGAGCAGGGTGTCCAGGCGCGTCGATTCGTCGATGTGCCACTTCGGCGCGGAGATCCCGCTGCCACTGACCGACAACGCCAGTGCGGCCACCACGGCCGCAGCGACGTAACCCGCGAGCAGCCGCCAGCGGCGTGCCGCCACCAGTCCGGCGAGCACGGTGAACGGAAGAGCCAGAATGGCGACGCCGTACACGAGATAGACGGCATTGGACTGGCTCGGGGTGAGCACGCCGACGATGTCGGAGATCGAGCGCTCCAGCGCTGTCCACTCGTTGCGGGTCACCAACGAACCGACGACGATCGCCCCCAGGACGATCGCCGCGGTCACGACCCGCAGGATGTCGCTCGTTCGCCGGGTCAACGGTTGCAGGACGCTCCCGGTGACCGGGATGTCTCTTCCGTCGACCAGCACACCGGCCAACCTATCGGAGCGGTGGGCCGCCGGCGGTGAGGCGCATCAGCTTCGGAAGCGATACCCCATGCCGGCCTCGGTCAGCAGGTGGCGTGGATGCGCCGGATCGGGCTCGAGTTTGCGCCGCAGCTGACCGAGATACACCCGGAGATAGTGGGTCTCGGTCTCGTACGCCGGACCCCACACCTCGCGCAGCAGTTCTCGCTGTCCGACCAGCTTGCCGCGGTGCCGCACCAGCATCTCGAGCATGCCCCACTCGGTGGGGGTGAGGTGGACCGGCTGCCCGTCGCGCGTCACCGATCTCGCGGCCAGATCCACGGTGAACGAGTCGGTCACGACGACCGCCTCGCCGTCGCCGTCCGCCGTGCGTGCGGCGCGCCGAACCGCGACGCGCAGCCGGGCGAGGAACTCGTCCATGCCGAACGGCTTGGTCACGTAGTCGTCCGCACCCGCGTCCAGCGCGTCGACCTTGTCGCCGGAGTCCGAACGGGCGGACAGCACGATCACGGGCACGGTGGTCCACCCGCGAAGTCCGGCGAGCACCTCCAGGCCGTCGAGATCCGGCAGACCCAGGTCGAGGACGATCACGTCCGGATGCCTCTCGGCGGCGGCGCGCAGAGCTCCCGCTCCGGTCGACGCCGTCGACACGTCGTAGCCCCGCACCCCGAGATTGATGCGCAGCGCCCGCAGCAACTGCGGCTCGTCGTCGACGACGAGGACACGGGTGGGCGGCGGTCCCGGCCGCGGCGTCTCGGTCGTTCCCCCGTCCTCGGTCACGACGCCGCCGGCAGGTCGACGGTGACGGTCAGCCCGCCGCCGACGGTGCGCTGCGTCGACACCGTGCCGTGCATGGCCTCGACGAAGCCGCGCACCACGGACAGTCCGAGGCCGACGCCGGTGGTGTTGTCGCGATCCCCGAGCCGCTGGAACGCGTCGAAGACGGTCTCCTCCGAGCCGTCCGCGATACCGGGCCCGTGGTCGGCCACGGCGAGCCGGACGCGGTCGTCGTCCACACGAGCGGACACGCGGATCTCGCCGTGGGGTGCGTACCGCACAGCGTTGTCGATCAGATTCGCCACCACTCGCTCCAGCAGACCCTCGTCCGCCAGCACCGACAGATCCCCCACCTCCACCTGCAGGCGGGACCGCGCCGGACCGACGGAGGCCGAGGCGCGGTGCACCACCTCGTCGAGGAACACACGCGCCGACACCGGCCGCACCACGCCGGCGGCCAGGCGCGAGGAGTCGAGCAGGTTCTCCACCAGCGCGGTGAGCTGATCCGCCGACTCCTCGACCGTCGCCAGCAACTCCGCGGTGTCCTCGGGCGAGAAGGTGACGTCCTCGCTGCGCAGACTCGAGGCGGCGGCCTTGACCGCGGCCAGCGGCGTCCTCAGGTCGTGTCCCACGGCGGACAGCAGTGCCCGCCGCAGTGTGTCCGACTCGACGGCGGCCGCGGCGGTGCTCGCCTCCGCGGCCAGTTCGCTCTGGCGGATCAAGCCGACCGCCTGATTGGCGACCGCCGTGAGGACACGCCGGTCGGTCGCGCGGGTGCGGTGCCCCGCGAGGACGAGGGCGTACTCCTCGTCGCCCACCTCCACCGCGGTGTCGGCGGCGTCCACGCTCGTGGGCGGGTTCTCCCCCACTGCACTGACGACGCCGTGCCCCGAGCGCAGCACCGCCACGGCGCGCTGCCCGTACGTCTCGCGCACCCGCTCGAGCAGAGCGGGCAGGTCGGCTCCACGCAGCACCGATCCGGCGAACAGCGCCAGCAGTTCCGCCTGTTGCGACGCGCTGCGGGCGTCCCGTGCCCGCCGGGCGGCCGCGTCGACGAGCACGGCCACCGCCACGGCGACGACGAGCAGCACCACTGTCGTCACGAAGTTGTCCGGTTCGGCGATGGTGAAGCTGTAGCGCGGATCGGTGAAGAAGTAGTTCAACAGCAGAGCCGAGAACAGTGCCGACAGCGCGGCCGGAGCGACACCGCCGAGCAGGGACACCGCCAGCACCACCACGAAGAACAGGGCGCTCTCACCGCCGAGTTCGAGGGAATCGTCGAACAGCGAGATGATCGCGGCCGCAAGTGCAGGAACCACGACCGACGCGGCCCACGCCAACGGGCGTCGCAACGCCGGCGCGGCAGTGCGTCTGATTCCGCGGCGCGCCTCCTCGTGAGTGACCATGTGCACGTCGATCTTGCCGGAATGCTGCACCACCGACGATCCGATGCCCTCGTCGAAGATGCGGGCCCACCGCGAGCGACGTGACGTCCCGAGCACCAGCTGTGTCGCGTTGACGCCCCGCGCGAACTCGAGAAGCGTCGCCGGAACATCGTCGCCGACGACGCTGTGCACGGAGGCACCGAGCGCGGTGGCCAGGGTACGGACCTTGCCCATGTGCGAGGCGGAGACACCGGAGAGTCCGTCGCCTCGGACCACATGCAGCACCATCAGTTCCGCGCTGGACTTGGCGGCGATTCGGCTCGCCCGGCGCAGCAGCGTCTCGGATTCGGGACCGCCGGTCACCGCGACAACGAGACGTTCTCGTGCTTCCCACGTGTCCTTGATGGCGTTGTCCGCACGGTAGCGGGCCAGCGCCGCGTCGACCTGATCGGCCAGCCACAGCAGTGCCAGCTCCCGCAGCGCAGTGAGATTACCCCGTCGGAAGAAGTTGCTGAGCGCTGCGTCGACCTTCTCGGGCGCGTAGACGTTCCCGTGTGACAGCCTGCGCCGCAACGCTTCCGGGGTGATGTCGACCAGCTCGACCTGGGCTGCGGCCCGCACGATGGCGTCGGGAACCGTCTCCCGTTGCACCACACCGGTAATGCGCTGGACCACGTCGTTGAGACTCTCGAGGTGCTGCACGTTCAGAGTCGACACCACGTCGATCCCGGCGGCCAGAAACTCCTCGACATCCTGCCAGCGCTTGGCGTTACGACTGCCCGGAGTGTTCGTGTGGGCCAGTTCGTCGACGAGCACCAATTCCGGCATTCTGGCCAAGACGCCGTCGACGTCGAGTTCGGGCACCGAGGCTCCGCGATACTCGACCATTTTCGGCGCCAGTACCGCGATGCCGTCCAGCATCTCTGCCGTTCGAGTGCGTCCGTGAGTCTCGACGACACCGGCGACGACGTCACACCCGCGGGACTGGCGACGGTGCGCCTCGCCGAGCATCGCGAACGTCTTTCCCACGCCCGGCGCCGCGCCGAGATAGATACGCAGTTCTCCCCTGCCCCCCGGAGTCGTGCGTTCGTCTGCGGCGTCGGCGTGCATGCTCACCTGCTCATCATCCACCCGTGGTCGAGCAGTCGGGTGCAGTCAGTCCCAGGTCGACGTTAAGCGTGGCGACGTTCACCACCGATTGTCCGAGGAAACCGAGCTGCCGACCGTCGGTGTTCTCCGCGACCAGCGTGCGCACCTCGTCCTGTGATTTCCCTGTTGCTGCCGCCACGCGGGCGACCTGAAGCTCTGCATACGCCGGGCTGATGTCCGGGTCGATACCCGAACCCGAACCCGTCACCGCGTCGACGGGCACCGCCGCCGGATCGACGTTCTCACGCTCGGCGATCGCAGCGCGACGTTGCTCGATGAACGACGCGAGAGTGTCACTGCTCGGACCCTGGTTCAGAGGGAGAGCGGCGGAGGGGTCGCCCGCGGCAAAGGCGTCGTCATCGGCGACCGACCCCGTGACGCGCGTGTGGAAATACGGATCGGGTTGTCCGTCTGCGACAGTGGTGTCGACGCCGATGAGCGAGCTGCCGACAACACATCCCGAGGCATCGCGGATGGGTGAGCCTTCCGCCGAATCGGACCCGATCCGGCTGACCGCCCACACCGCAGCCGGGTACCCGATGCCGAGAAGTACCGTCAACGCCAACAGGACCGTGAACCCGGCGACGACCTGTTTGAAGAACACCGAAGTAATACGCATTGCTAGCCCATTCCAGGAATAAGTCGGACCACGAGGTCGATCAGCCAGATGCCGACGAAGGGCGAGATCACGCCTCCGACGCCATAGACGGCGAGGTTGCGGCCGAGCAGTGTCGACGCGGTGGACGGCGTGTACCGAACACCTTTCAGCGCAAGGGGAATCAGCGCCACGATGACCAGTGCGTTGAACACCACGGCCGAGACGATCGCTGATTGTGGAGTTGCCAGCCGCATGATGTTCAGCGTGTCGAGCTGGGGATACACCGTGGAGAACATTGCCGGCAGGATCGCGAAGTACTTGGCGAGGTCGTTCGCCAACGAGAACGTGGTGAGCGCTCCGCGGGTGATGAGGAGTTGCTTTCCGACCTCGACCACCTCGATCAATTTGGTGGGATCGGAATCGAGATCCACCATGTTGCCCGCCTCTTTCGCTGCGGACGTGCCGGTGTTCATTGCCACGCCTACGTCGGCCTGAGCCAGCGCGGGAGCGTCGTTGGTGCCATCCCCCGTCATTGCGACCAGCCGACCACCGTTCTGTTCACGGCGGATCAATGCGAGTTTGTCTTCCGGTGTCGCTTCGGCGAGGAAATCGTCGACCCCGGCTTCCGCAGCGATGGCCCGAGCGGTGAGGGGGTTGTCACCGGTCACCATCACGGTCCGAATGCCCATGGCGCGCAACCGTTCGAATCGTTCGGCGATGTGAGGCTTGACCACATCGGACAACTCGACGACTCCGAGAACTCGGGCGCTCGAACCGGATTCGGCGACCGCAACGACGAGCGGAGTACCGCCCGCTTCGGACACCGACTCGACCGAATCACGTACCGCAGTGTCGGTGGCGTCGCCACTGCGTTCACGGACCCAGGCGAACACGCTGTCGGAGGCGCCCTTTCGGATCTGCCGACCGTCGACGTCCAGCCCACTCATGCGGGTCTGAGCGGTGAACGGAACGAACTCACCCCCTGCTGCGGGATCTGCTTCCCCGCCGAAGTCGCGTGCGACGAGTTCGACGATGCTGCGTCCCTCGGGTGTTCCGTCAGCGAGCGAAGACAGGCGAGCCGCATCGGCGAGTTCCCGAACCTCGACCCCTGGTGCCGGATGCAGTGCCGTGGCTCTGCGATTTCCGAAGGTGATCGTGCCGGTCTTGTCCATCAGCAGGGTGTCGATGTCACCGGCGGCCTCGACCGCGCGGCCCGACATGGCGAGAACGTTGCGCTGCACCAGTCGGTCCATGCCGGCGATGCCGATGGCGGACAGGAGTGCGCCGATGGTCGTCGGGATCAGGCAGACGAGAAGTGCGATGAGCTTGACCGGATCCTGCGCCGACCCCGCGTAGATGCTCATGGGACCGATGGCCACGACGGCAAGCAAGAACACGATGGTCAGGGACGCGAGCAGGATGTTGAGAGCGATCTCGTTCGGAGTCTTCTGTCGCGACGCACCCTCGACGAGCGCGATCATCCGGTCGACGAACGTCTCACCCTGTGCGGCGGTGATCTTCACGACGATCCGGTCCGACAGCACGGTGGTGCCGCCGGTGACGGCGCTTCGGTCACCGCCCGATTCACGCACCACCGGTGCGGATTCACCCGTGATGGCGGATTCGTCCACCGATGCGATGCCGTCGACCACGTCACCGTCACCAGGAATGACTTCCCCTGCGGTGACGACCACCTCGTCACCGACCTTCAGTTCGGTGCCGGGCACGCTCTCGACGGACCCGTCGGGCAGCCGACGATTGGCAAGCGTGTCCCGTTTGACGTTGCGCAGACTGGCCGCCTGGGCCTTGCCGCGACCCTCGGCAACGGACTCGGCGAGGTTCGCGAACAACACGGTGAACCAGAGCCACCCGGTGACGAGCCAGGAAAACACCGACGGGTCGGCGATCGCCATGACAGTGGTGATGACCGAGCCGACCAGAACGACGAACATGACCGGGTTGCGGGCCTGGTGACGCGGATCGAGCTTGCGGAATGCGGTGGGTAACGAGGTCCACAGCTGCTTGGGGCTGAAGTAGCCGGACTTGACGGGAGCCGGCGCGCCGTTGTCGGGTGTCGCCTCCGACAGAGTGGGATGGTCGTTGACGAGGGTCATTGCAAAGCCTCCGCGAAGGGGCCCAGCGCGAGCGCTGGGAAGAATGTGAGCGCAGCGACGAGGACGATCGTGCCGGTGAGAAGGCCGGTGAACAGCAGTCCCGTGGTGGGCAGGGTGCCGGGTCCAGCCGGACTTCGACGCTTGGTGACCAGTGAGCCGGCCAGGGCCAGAACGAACACGATCGGAAGGAACCGGCCCAGCAGCATCGCGATGCCAAGGGAGGTCTGGAACCAGTCGTTGGTCACGGTCAGTCCGCCGAACGCACTTCCGTTGTTGTTCGACGCGGACGCGTAGGCGTAGAGCACCTCGCTGAATCCGTGGATCGAACCCGGAGTTCCGGGGTCCCCGCTGTTGCCGAGCGCTCCGCTCGTGGAACCCAGGATCACCGTGATACCTGTTCCGATCAGAACGAGCGCCGGCATGACGAGCACCGACAGTGCCGCCATGGTGATCTCGCGTTTGCCGAGCTTCTTACCGAGGTACTCCGGCGTGCGTCCCACCAGGAGCCCACCGACGAACACGGCGATGATGGCCAGGACCAGCATTCCGTAGAGGCCGGTCCCGACTCCGCCGGGAGCGACCTCACCGAAAAGCATGTTGAGGATGACGACTCCACCGCCCAGGGGCGACATCGAGTCGTGCGCCGAATTCACTGCGCCGGTCGAGGTTCCCGTGGTGCTGACTGCCCACAGGGCGGACGCGGGGATGCCGAAACGCTGTTCCTTACCCTCCATCATGGCGCCCGCGGCCTGCGCGGCGACACCGCGAGTACCGGATTCCGCCGCAAGGGTCACGGCGAGAACGGCGCCCCACAGCAGCGTCATGACGGCGAGGATCGACAGACCCTGCTTACGTTCTCCGACAAGGGTTCCGAAGGTTCGCGTCAACGCGACTGGGATCAACAACAGGGCGATGATCTCGACGATGTTGGACAACGGCGTCGGGTTCTCGAACGGGTGCGCCGAGTTGGCTGCCAGGATTCCGCCGCCGTTGGTGCCGAGCTCTTTGATCGCTTCCTGAGAGGCGACGGGAGCGAGAGCATTCGTGATCGAGCTACCGTCCAGACCCGTCGACGCGAAGCTGCTGTGGAACGACATGACCACGCCCTGCGTCAGCAGGATCAGCGCCACGACGAACGACAACGGCAGCAGGATCCGAAGTACGCCGCGTGTGAGATCGACCCAGAAGTTTCCGAGTTCGCCTCCACTGCGCACACGAACGAACCCGCGGATCACTGCAACCGCCACGGCCAATCCCACTGCGGCAGAGACGAAATTTTGCACTGCGAGGCCGAGCGGTTGCGTGAGGTTGCTCATCGTTGTCTCGGGTGAATACGACTGCCAGTTGGTGTTGGTCACGAAGGAGATGGCGGTGTTGAACGCAACCGACGGGCTGACACCGGGCAGCGAATTGTTCAGCGGCAGAACACCTTGAACGCGTTGGAGGGCATAGAGGAAGAAGACGCCGGCCGCAGAGAAGCCCAGCAGCGACAAGGCGTAGCCGACCCACGTCTGTTCCGAGCGGGGGTCGATCCGGCACACGCGATACAGCAGGGATTCCACCCGCCAGTCCGCTGTTGCCGATACCGACCTGCTCGTCGGCTGCGGAGGGTCGAGAGCAGTGGTCGTGGTGATCGTCGATCCCTCTGCCTGGTTCGCGGCAGAGCTGACCAATTCTTCACGAGCACGTGCATCTCGCGGGGTGGTGAACACGCGCGCCATGTAGTCGCCGAGTGGAACGTAGGCGGCAGCGAGCACGATCACGACGGCCGCGATCTGCACGCCGGCCGCAAGTGCGGGGGTCACGGCTCAGAACCTTTCGGGGTCGAGCAACGCGATCAGCAGGTACACCGCAAGTGCCGCGGACACCACGATCAAGATCACGCTCTCGATTCCGGCGGCGGTCATGCGGATCGCCCGAGTCGAAGAACGGTGAATACCAGCACAGCGAAACCTGCTGCGGCGGTGAGTAGATAGGCCAGGTCAGCCATGGATGCAATCCTCGTGAAACGGCGACGAACTGCCGGCGGTTGCTCGGCAGCTACGCCAGCGTCCACCCCCTACGCGCCCATCTCGGCCTCACTGACACTCTGTTGACGCTGCGAGCAGGCGTTTTTATGAGATCTTTACGACCGACGTGCCGGGAGTCGCCCTACCCCCGCCGAACCCTCGGCGCCGGCTGACACTTCGGACAGCTGAAGGACGACCGATTCATGAACTTCTCGCGGCGGATGGGAGCGCCGCAGCGAGGGCACGGGAGTCCCTCCTGGCCGTATGCGGCCAGTGACCGGTCGAAGTACCCCGACTGACCGTTCACGTTGACGTAAAGCGCGTCGAACGAGGTGCCGCCCTGCGCCAGTGCCTCCCCCATGACAGCGTGCGCGTTGTTCAGCAACCTGCGCAGCGCCGGGCGAGTCAGTGAATCGGTGAGTCGATTGCCGTGGATCTTGCTGCGCCACAACGACTCGTCGGCGTAGATGTTGCCCACGCCCGACACGACGGTCTGATCGAGGAGCGCGCGCTTGATCTCGGTGTGCTTCCCCCGCATCGCCGTCACCACGGACTCCGCGTCGAACTGGGGGTCGAGTGGGTCGCGGGCGATGTGCGCCACGGGAACCGGGACCCGGGAGCCGTCGACCTCCACGAGGTCGGCGACGGCCCACCCGCCGAACGTCCGCTGATCGACGAATCGCAGATCCGTGCCGCTGCCCAGTCGGGCGCGGATGCGGAGATGCTTCTCGTCGGGTGCGTCCGCGGGCTGGACGAGCATCTGCCCGCTCATGCCCAGGTGCACCACGATCGACTCGAGCGGCCCGGTCGCGTCGTCGTTCGCGGCGACCACGAGCCAGAGGTACTTGCCACGGCGCTCGGCGGACACGACGGTGGTGCCGGCCAGTCGCGACTGGAGATCGAGACTTCCCTCGAGATGCCGTCGAGCGGCACGCGGATGAAGGACCTCGATGTCGACGAGGGTCTCCCCCACGACGTGCGACGCGAGTCCGCGTCGCACCACCTCGACCTCGGGAAGTTCAGGCATTCCGGTCGGACGACATCTCCGGGGTCGGGCCGGCGATCAGCGCTGCGGAGGCCGATTCACTGAGAGCGTTCCAGGCCGCGCTGGCGGCGCGCTGCTCGGCTTCCTTCTTCGAGCGACCCACGCCCTGCCCGTGCGGCGATCCGCCGACAAGCACGGTGGCCGTGAACTCCTTGTCGTGGTCCGGTCCCGTCGCGGTGATCTCGTACGCGGGAACACCGAGACCCTTCTCGGCCGTGAGCTCCTGCAGGCTGGTCTTCCAGTCGAGGCCGGCACCGAGACGCGGTCCACGCTCGAGCAACGCGTCGAACAGACGCAGCACCACCTCGCGTGCGACGTCGATGCCGTGCTCGACGTGGATGGCGCCGAGAAGCGATTCCATGCCGTCCGCGAGGATCGACGGCTTGTCGCGCCCACCGGTCATCTCCTCGCCCTTGCCCAGAAGCAGGTGCGCACCGAGTCCGCCGTCACCCAGTTGGCGAGCCACCTCGGCGAGCGCGTGCATGTTGACCACGCTCGCGCGGATCTTGGCCAGCTCGCCCTCCGACTTGTCGGGGTGGGCGCTGTACAGCTGCTCGGTGATGCTCAGACCCAGAACGGAATCTCCGAGGAACTCGAGGCGTTCGTTCGTGGGCAGCCCACCGTTCTCGTACGCGTACGAGCGGTGGGTGAGAGCGTGGACGAGCAGGTCGTGGTCCAGAGACACGCCAAGAGCGGCGAGAAGCGATGCATGATCGTCCTCGCCGCTCCGGTCTGTCGCTGGCGACTGTGAGGTCACCGTCAGACTGCCGCGGTGACCTGGCGACCCTTGTAGGTGCCGCAGTTCGGGCACACCGTGTGGGGCAGGGTCTTCTCGCCGCACCCGCGGTTGGGGCAGGTGATGAGGGTGGGTGCAGTGGTCTTCCACTGGCTGCGTCGCGATCGGGTGTTGGACCGCGACATCTTGCGCTTCGGAACAGCCACTTCTACTTCTCCTCGTACTCGTTCGGTGCAATGTCGTGCTGGTGAAGCACGGGTCGTGCAGGCGCAGGGTGCGCCGGCCGACTAGGTCTGGTCGGTGTCGGTCTGCAGCTTCGCCGCGAGACCGGCCCAGCGAGGATCGATTGTCTCATGCGCATGACCCGGTTCCGCAATCGACAGGCGGATGCCGCACTCCGGGCACAGTCCCTGGCAGTCCTCGGTGCACAGGGGTCGCAGCGGCAGGGTGAGCCCCGCCACGTCCACGATCAGTGGTTCGAGATCGATCGCGTCGTCCTCGACCCGGTAGAGATCGTCCTCGTCCGTGGTGGCCTCGGTGACGCTGTTCGGGTACGCGTACAGCTCCGTCAGGTGGAGCTGCACGTGTGACGTGAACGGCTCGAGGCACCGCGAGCACTCACCGACGGTGTCGGCGTCGACCGTGCCGCTGACGAGCACACCCTCGGACACGGACTCGAACCGGAGATCGAGATCGATGTCGGCCCCCTCCTGGATCGCGATCAGGTCCAGACCGATGCGCGACGGGGAGGGAACGGTGCGAGCGACCGGCATCATCGACCCTGCGCGGCGACCCAGACGACGGGTGTCCACCACCAGCCCCGAGACGGGTTCGGCGGAGTGGCGACGAGCAGCGGGAGACAACGAACGATCCTTTCACGGGCGGTGCGGGCAACCACTCCACGATACGGGAGCGTCAGGTCAGCGCCAAATCACACCAGCCCACCCTGCGAGGAGGGATCTGCGTGGCGGTCAGTAGCGCGAGCGGCCCTCACCACGCGAGTCGGCGAAATCGGTGTCGTAACTCGGAACGCCACTGCCGGTGCGGAGCTGCTGCCGTCCCCGACCGACGGACCGCAACGTGCCGGAGAGAATCTCCTCGAACTCCGCGAACTTCGTGTCGACGTAGAGGTCGCACTCGGTACGCAGACGATCGGACTCGGCGTGCGCCGCGTCGATGACCCGAGCGGACTCCGCGTGCGCGGACTGCACCACCTCGGTCTGCGAGACCAGGCGCTCCTGTTCGGCGAGACCCTCGGCGACGGAACGCTCGTAGGCCGCCTTGCCGGCGTCGATCGAGCGAGCGGACTCGACGCGGCCGCGCTCGGTCAGCGTCTCGTACTCGTGCTCCGCGTCCGCGATGGTGGCGTCGGCGCGCGCGGTGGCGTCGGCGACGAGGCTCTCGGCGTGCGCGGTGGCCTCGGCGACCATCCGGTCGGCGTGGGCCTTCGCGTCGGCCAGGAGTCGATCGGCCTCGTCCCGCGCGTTCTCCACCGTGCTGGTGGCTTCCGCGTCGGCCGACGAGATCGTCTTCTCGGCACCGGTCCGTGCGTCCGACACCAGCTTGTCGCGGTGGTCCAGCACGTCCTGCGCGTCGTCGAGCTCACCCGGAATGGCGTCTCGGACGTCGTCCAGCAGCTCCAGCACATCACCACGCGGGACGACGCATCCCGCGGTCATCGGGACGCCGCGCGCCTCCTCGACGATCGCGACGAGCTCGTCGAGCGCCTCGAATACCCGGTACACCGTGCTCGGCCCTCACTTCGATCGACAGTCTCTGAGTTCGGCGACCACACCCGTCGGGCGCGATCTCCGGTGTCAGTGTGCCCGGTACGCGCACCGGTCCGCACGATTGTCCCCCGGTGTGTCGCCGTCCGGCCCGGTCAGGAGCGCTCGGCGAGCCGGGCCAGCAGTCGGTCGTGCACGGCGGCCGGGACCATCGTCGTGACGTCTCCGCCCAATCGCGCGATCTCCTTGATGAGCGAGCTCGACAGGCTGCTGTGCACCGGGTCGGTTCCGAGGAACACTGTGTCCACGCCGGTGAGTCGCCGGTTCATCTGCGCCATCTGCACCTCGTAGTCGAAATCGGCGGCGTTGCGCAGACCCTTGACGATGGCGGTGGCCCCGGACTCCGACGCGAAGTCGACGAGCAACCCCTGCCACGTCGCGACGCGCACACCCTGCAGATGAGTGGTGGCCTGCGCCAGCATCTCGACCCGTTCGTCGACGGTGAAGAGTCCACTCTTGTTGGGGTTCACCACCACCGTGACGATGACCTCGTCGAATTGCGTTGCGACGCGCGAGATCACGTCGAGATGACCGTTGTGGATCGGATCGAAGGATCCCGGGACCAGGGCGCGGCTCATGGTGGGTGAACGTATCAGCTTCCCTGTGCGGGGTGCTCGATCTGCGCGACCTCGAACCGGGCCATGTCGATGCGAGCCTCGCCGTAGCGCTTGGCCTTCAATTCGACGAGCCCAGCGGGCCACAGCGTCGCGGGCGAGCGCGAGGACCGCTCGACGACCACGAGGGCGTCCTCGGCGAGCCATTCGCCCTCGACGAGTCGGTCCAACACCGAGGACACGGCGCCGTCCGACACGGAGTACGGAGGATCGGCGAGCACGAGGTCGTAGCGGCGCTCCGGTGTCCCGCCGACGACGGCCGCGACGGGCGCGGTACGCACCTGCGCTCCCGGCAGTCCCACGGACTCGATGTTCCGGGCGACCACGGCCGCCGCGCGCGCGTCGTTCTCGACGAGGAGGACGTGCTCGGCTCCGCGCGAGAGCGCTTCGAGGCCGAGAGCGCCCGATCCCGCGTACAGGTCCAGCACCGACGCACCGTCGAGGTACATCCGGCTCTCGAGCGCACTGAAGAGCGCCTCTCGGACCCGGTCCGCGGTGGGTCTGGTGCCGCGGGACGGCACGACGAGCGAACGCCCGCCGGCCGTCCCGGCCACGATCCTGGTCACTGCGAGAACCCTGTCAGGAGCGGTCGGTGGTGTCGCCGACGGCGATGACGCAGATCAGGTCCCCGCCCTCGACCTGCGCGACACCGGACAGAGCCAGACGGGTGACGGTGCCCGCCCGCGGCGCGGTGACGGCTGCTTCCATCTTCATCGCCTCGATCGTCGCCACCGTCTCCCCCGCCGACACCGACTGCCCCACCTCCGCGGTCAACGTCACCACACCCGCGAACGGCGCCGCCAGATGCGACGGATCGTCCCGATCCGCCTTCTCCGTCGTCGGCGCATCCGCCGAGATCGACCTGTCCCGCACCGACACCGGCCGCAACTGTCCGTTGAGGATGCACATCACCGTCCGCATCCCCGCCTCGTCCGGCTCCGAGATCGCCTCCAACCCGATCAGCAGATCCACACCCTTCTCCAGGCGCACCCGATGCTCGTCGCCCTGACGCAACCCGTAGAAGAACTGATTCGCCGACAACCCGGAGGTGTCCCCGTACTTCTCCCGGTGCTCCGCCAACTCCTTCGCCGGCCCCGGGAACAACAGATGATTGAGACGATCACGCCGCTCGGCACTGGTGCCGGAGAGCAGCACCTCGTCCTGCGTCGTCAACGTCGCCTCCCCACGCCCGGCGCCGCGCCCCGCCAACGCGGTGGTGCGGAACGGCTCCGGCCACCCACCGGCCGGGGTGCCCAGATCGCCGCGCAGGAACCCGATCACCGAATCGGGAATATCGAACTTCCCGGGATCCGCCGCGAAGTCCTCCATCGACACCCCCGCACCGACCAGGTGCAACGCCAGATCGCCCACCACCTTCGACGACGGCGTCACCTTGATCAGCCGGCCCAACAACCGGTCCGCGTCCGCGTACGCCTTCTCCACGTCCTCGAACCGGTCCCCCAGACCCAACGCGATGGCCTGCTGACGCAGATTGGACAGCTGCCCACCCGGAATCTCGTGCGTGTAGACCCGCCCGGTCGGAGCGGGGAGCCCGGACTCGAACGGGGCGTACACCTTTCGGATCGCCTCCCAGTACGGCTCCAGATCGCACACCGCCGCCAGATCCAACCCGGTGTCCCGCTCGGTGTGCGCCGCCGCCGCCACGATCGCCGACAACGCCGGCTGACTGGTCGTGCCCGCCATCGACGCCGACGCCCCGTCCACAGCATCCGCGCCGGCCTGCCACGCCGCCAGGTACGTCGCCAACTGACCACCCGGGGTGTCGTGGGTGTGCACGTGCACCGGCAGGTCGAAATTCTTGCGCAGCGCCGTCACCAACGTCGTCGCCGACGGCGCCCGCAGAAGCCCCGCCATGTCCTTGATCGCCAACACGTGCGCTCCGGCGTCGACGATCTGCTCCGCCAACCGCAGGTAATAGTCCAGGGTGTAGAGCTTCTCGTCCGGATTCGACAGGTCACCGGTGTACGACATCGCCACCTCGGCGATCGTCGTGCCGGTCTCGCGGACGGCGTCGATCGCGGGGCGCATCTGATCGACGTTGTTCAGCGCGTCGAAGATGCGGAAGATGTCCACACCCGTCGCCGCCGCTTCCTCGACGAACGCTGTCGTCACCCGCTCCGGGTAGGGGGTGTAGCCGACGGTATTACGCCCGCGCAGCAACATCTGCAGGGCGATGTTCGGCACCGCCTCCCGCAGCGCCGCCAACCGCTCCCACGGATCCTCGTGCAGGAACCGCAGCGCCACGTCGTACGTCGCACCGCCCCAGCACTCGATCGACAACAGTTCGGGTGTGGTCCGCGCGACGTAGGGGGCGACCATCAGCAGTCCCGAGGTCCGCACGCGCGTGGCCAACAACGACTGGTGGGCGTCGCGGAACGTGGTGTCGGTGACGCCCAACGCCTTTCGCTGACGCAGGTCGCGGGCGAAGCCTTCGGGACCGAGCTCGAGCAGCCGCTGCCGAGACCCGTCGCGCGGCGCGACGGACAGATCGATGTCCGGCAGCTTGTCCTGTGGGTAGACCGTGCTCGGACGCTCGCCGTGCGGCTTGTTCACCGTCACGTCCGCGAGGTAGGTCAGGATCTTGGTACCGCGATCGCCGGACGACCGCGCCGTCAACAGCTCGGGTCGCTCCTCGATGAACGACGTCGTGACGTTGCCCGCACGGAAGTCCTCGTCCTGCAGAAGTCCCTGCAGGAAGCCGATGTTCGTCGAGACACCGCGGATACGGAACTCCGCCAACGCCCGCCGCGACCGCGCCACCGCGTCCTCGAACGTGCGACCACGGCAGGTGAGCTTCACCAGCATCGAGTCGAAGTACGCCGACACCTCCGCACCCAACGTCGTCCCGCCGTCGAGACGGATGCCCGCACCGCCCGGCGTCCGATACGCGGTGATACGGCCGGTGTCCGGGCGGAACCCGTTCGCCGGGTCCTCCGTCGTGATGCGG
>NZ_LMRN01000012.1:600197-600549 GCF_001426145.1 Rhodococcus sp. Leaf225
TGACTCCCCCGAGGCGATCCGCAACTGCGACTGCACCAGGTCGACATCGGTGATCTCCTCGGTCACCGTGTGCTCGACCTGGATCCGCGGATTCATCTCGATGAACACATGGTTACCGTCCCGGTCCACCAGGAACTCCACCGTGCCCGCACACGAGTACCCGATCTTCCGCGCGAACGCCACAGCGTCACTGCACAACCGGGCACGAAGCTCGTCCGAGATGTTCGGCGCCGGCGCCAGCTCCACCACCTTCTGGTGACGGCGCTGCACCGAGCAGTCACGCTCGAAGAGATGGATCACATCGCCGTGGGTGTCCGCGAGAATCTGCACCTCGATGTGCCGCGGCTCGACC
>NZ_LMRN01000012.1:600657-600829 GCF_001426145.1 Rhodococcus sp. Leaf225
CCCCGACGGCTCCGCCACCCGCCGCATACCGCGGCCACCACCGCCCGCGACCGCTTTTACGAACACCGGGAACGTCATCGACTCCGACGCCGCCACCAACGCATCGACGTCCGTCGACGGCTCCGACGACGCCAACACCGGCAACCCGGCATCCTTCGCCGCCGCGATCGCC
>NZ_LMRN01000014.1:0-1156 GCF_001426145.1 Rhodococcus sp. Leaf225
CAGTCTCATCGATCCAGTTCGAGCGACAGAGCAAGCGGGACTCGAGTCCATCGACTGGAGCGAGATAAGTTCACTTATTAATGCGCCCGGTGGCTCTGTTTTCGCTTCGCGACAAGATTCCGACGCGCAGTTGATGGGAGAGGCGCTGTCTGGGGCAGTTCGATCAGCGTCACTCTTGGCGAGCAGATACACTTTGATTGTCACAAATCCACCATTTCTCGGGAAGGCAAAGCAATCTAACGAGCTACGCGCTATCTATGAAAACGCGTCTATACCTGGGGGTGGCGCCGATCTCGCAACATCGTTCGTACAATCCATGATTTCTCGAGTTGAAAGCAGTGGAGCGGTATGCTTCGTACTCCCTGATACGTGGCGGTTTATTCCGTCATACCATGCATATCGGAACAATTTTCTGGAACATTATTCACCTGCAATTGTTCTTGGCCTCGGACCACGGGCGTTTCGAGCCCAGCTTTACGACTACCCCATTGGATTACTGATTGCAGAAGTTGATAGCTTGAGAACCGGGCGCAAGCACTTTCTGAAGGGAAATGTTGCCGCAGACCCGTTCGCGTTATCTGACTTTATACTAACTCCATTACATCGAACGAAACTGAGTGCTTCTAGTCTTGGTGCAGACGGCGTGAATGAAACCCTCTTGAGTGCGTATGCGAGACCTTTTGAGGGCCTGTCGACAGGAGATGGTGACCGATTTACCCGAAAATTTTGGGAGCAGTATCTAGGCGCGAAATGGGAATATCTCCAAATGCGACCAACTCGTACAAGACTTTGGGCAGGGACTGAAGAAGTATTTCTCTGGGAGGACGGCAGGGGTGAGCTTGCGAAAAGTTCTGGAGCGCGTGTGCAGGGTTTGGCTGCGTGGGGCCAAAGTGGTGTTTTAGTAGAGCGGCAGAGGTCTTTGCGGGTCACTTTGTATACAGGGCAAGCATTTTTTAAGACGAGCGTCGTAATCGTGCCCTCGAACCCAGCAGATTGTGCCGCTGTTTGGGCGTTCTGCAAGTCGGATGAGTACAGAATGTCAGTGCGCAGCATCGATCCGCGGGTCGGCATTGCAACCAGTGCGATTGTGAATGTTCCGTTTGATGTTGAGTTTTGGCGTGGGGTGGCGGCGGCGGCGGGTCCGTTGCCTGAGCCG
>NZ_LMRN01000015.1:0-1183 GCF_001426145.1 Rhodococcus sp. Leaf225
CAGTCTCATCGATCCAGTTCGAGCGACAGAGCAAGCGGGACTCGAGTCCATCGACTGGAGCGAAGTCGCCCCTCTACTGCAAGACGCGATTGCCCGGACTGAGGAGGACAAGGATGATCCCGCTCCAACCGCTCTCGGCGAAAGCGTAGTGGGAATTGCGCGCTCCGCCGAGATGCTAACAACTGATTACACCCTGGTCGCTACTAACCCCCCGTACCTCCAACGTGGCAAGCACGGAGGAATTTTGCGGCGCTACGCTGACGAATGTCTCCCGGAAGCTAAGGCCGATCTCGCTACTATGCTGCTTCGGCGCTTTCTTGGGACCAGGGGGACCGCACTCACATGCGCGTTTGTCACACCGCAAAACTGGTTATATTTAACTACCTCCGCGCAATTGCGGAAAATTCTACTGGGCGAGGTTTCGTGGGACGCACTTGCGGTCCTAGGGTTGAACTCCTTTGAGGCAACTAAAAGTGGCTTTATAGATGTTTTTCTTGGAATTTGGAGCAACAGTGCTATTGAAGAATGTGCAATGCGAACCATCGATGTCAGTGAGCTTCGCGATGCTGCTGAAAAAAGCATTGGCCTGAGAGTTAAAGAGCTGGAGACCCGGTCGCAGTTGTCGCAGTTGTCAAATATTGACGTGAGAATACAAACCCGAGGTCAGGCCGCCAGTGAGTTTTTGAGTGACTATGCGCGATGCTTTGTGGGTTTGCAAACTGGCGATTCGCCGCGCTATCTCAAACATTTCTGGGAAATTCAGTGGAATGACGACAGGTGGGAATTGATTGTAGGTGCTCCACATGATTCGTCGCCGCACTCCGGTCGGCGGTATGCGCTGATGTGGGAAAAAGGTGCCGGATCGATGGTTGAGGGCCCGGGGTGTCTAGTGAAGGGTAGAGAGGCGTGGGGGAAAAACGGCGTGACTATGGCGCAGATGGGCGCTTTGAACTGTACGTTGTACCATGGTGAACTTTATGACCAAGCGGCGCCGACCATTGTTCCAAGAAATGAAGATGACCTACCCGCGATTTGGGCATTTTTGTCCTCGGACAGCTATAACGCGACCCTTCGCGAATCGTATGCAAAATCTGTTGTGACGCCGGCTGCGTTCACCAAGGTTCCGTTTGATGTTGAGTTTTGGCGTGGGGTGGCGGCGGCGGCGGGTCCGTTGCCTGAGCCG
>NZ_LMRN01000016.1:0-1208 GCF_001426145.1 Rhodococcus sp. Leaf225
AGCTTGCTTGAAACATTAAGTCACAGACCCATTATGCAAGAGGTACGCTGTCAGGCCATAAAAGCCCTCCAACTGCTTGTAGGCAATCCGTTTCAGGTACTGTTTCACTCCCCTCATCGGGGTGCTTTTCACCTTTCCCTCACGGTACTAGTTCGCTATCGGTCATGTACGAGTATTTAGGCTTGGAGGGTGGTCCCCCCATGTTCAGACAGAATTTCACGTGTTCCGCCCTACTCGAGTCCTGAATTCTCACTTTCGTATACGGGGCTGTCACCCGCTATGGCGTCACTTTCCAGAGACTTCTACTAGTTGAAATTCAGGCACTGGCCTGGTCCGCGTTCGCTCGCCACTACTAACGGAATCTCGGTTGATGTCTTTTCCTCCAGCTACTGAGATGTTTCAGTTCGCCGGGTTCGCTTCACGAAGCCTATTTTATTCAGCTAAGTGATACCTAACCTAATTAACCCAACCTGTGCGTTGCCACACAGTTCGGATTAATCGGGATAGGTGGGTTTCCCCATTCGGAAATCGTCGGGTCAATGCTTGCTCACAGCTCACCGACGCTTATCGCAGCGTGCCACGTCCTTCATCGCCTGTACATGCCAAGGCATCCACGAATTGCCCTTACCTCACGCTTGAGAGTCCACACCACCAACGACATCACTGGGTGTCCTTTCGGATCACCAACTCGGCAGAGCAGTGCGTCGCGGTCTTTGTCAGGTGCGGATGATTATAATCTCAGCCAGATTATGTATTATGATGATGTCGATATCTGGAGCCTCGAACCGCTCGTCCAGATCGCCTTGCACAGAAGTGCCCTGCGAACCGCCGAAGCAATCCTCGTCCCCAAAATCGAGCACCTCACGGCATCGATTTTAAAAAACCCATTCACAATGTCAAATACGGGTCGTCTCGACCCAATCACCGCGCTCTCGCACGGCGAACCGTTTCTCTTCATCAACCTGGATATGTGGTTAGCGGCGTCTCACCCGCGAGCCCGTCAGCCGCAGCGAAGCTGCGCCTTGTGGGCGCGCTTCTCGGCGCTGGCCGGTCTTGTCGAAGTGCGCGGCAGCTATCGCTGCCTCGTCTCTTCGCCTGCGACTTGGTGGAGCCTATCGGGATCGAACCGATGACCTGATGCTTGCAAAGCAACCGCTCTCCCAGCTGAGCTAAGGCCCCATGCACTAGCGGCGAGATGCAATAGCAAT
>NZ_LMRN01000017.1:0-1211 GCF_001426145.1 Rhodococcus sp. Leaf225
TCGCTCCAGTCGATGGACTCGAGTCCCGCTTGCTCTGTCGCTCGAACTGGATCGATGAGACTGCCTAACGTATCGGCGTCTCGGAACAAGGCGTGCAACCGAGTCAACGCAGATTCAAGCTTGTAATCGCCCTCCGCAAGGGCGGTCCACTCAGATAGCGGCGCTTTTGCGGGAATCCCCGAACACGCTACATTGGGCAACGGCAAACCACGGTACCCACCCTGCTTCCATGCCTCCAATGCCAATGCAAACACCGCAATCTGCGTGCACCTTGGATCCAATTCTAGACCAAATATGTTGTCCCGCAGGACGGCGTCCTGAGCGTCCGAGTCGCTCAGCCCTTCCTCTTCCGCGCGCATTCTCCACAACATCCCGAACGCCGCCACAAGAAAATGACCGGATCCACAGCAGGGATCCATCACTGTTACTTCAGATGCCCTCGCCGGCCACCCGCCGAAAACCCCAGCCGCCGGCAAATCGTCATCGAGTCTCCGCAGGTACGAATACTCTTCCAACAGCGGAGAATCGGGATGCCGACCAGCCCACCACGCCCCGAGAGAGTTCTCCAACAGGAACCGCACCATGTAATGCTCGGTGAACAGCTGCGTCACAGGGGATACATCTGCTCCACCGATTTTACGTCCAGATTCGTTGACTTCTTTCTTCGCCTGCGACTGCCAGTACTGATACACCCACCCCAACGCGTCCTCCGCGCGGAACACATCCGCAGGCAGCCCCGTCACGACCCGCTCGAGCGCTAGCAAATCTTCCCGCGCCAACCGAACCTGAGTGCACGGGTCCGACGGTTTGAAGACACCCGGCAATATCTGAGAAGCAAACCGCGCCGCCACCGACCACCCATCCGGCTCACCGAGACTCACCGCCCATTCCTCGCACTCCGCAAGTGAAACAGGCGCCTCAAACTCGGGATGAATCAACAACCCGTTCACCTCAAGAAAGCGCGCGAACAACAGCCGATGCCACTGCTCATAGGCAACCTCTCCGATCAACAGACGACAAGGTTCAACCTCTGCTGCCGAACCGTCCAGAGCGTCACCGAGCTGCCGCGCGCGAGCACGCAACGCCCGCCGCAAGGCTCTCTCCTCACCACCCAAATGCGAACCCACAGCCCGAACCCCCACGCCAAGATGGTCCAACGCAACTCGCGCACCCGCCTCCGCCAACTCCCGCCCACGAACTACCGCAATCTC
>NZ_LMRN01000018.1:0-7019 GCF_001426145.1 Rhodococcus sp. Leaf225
ATGGTCCAACGCAACTCGCGCACCCGCCTCCGCCAACTCCCGCCCACGAACTACCGCAATCTCAAGTTCTCTACGACGGACAGATGACAGCACAGCAGACATTGGGCGCCTCTCAAACAACGATCGAACCGTGCTCAGCACGGGCAGCAGACAAAGCGTCCCTAAGTGAACTCACATAATTTAGTACGTCTTCCTCCGACCGAAGTGTCGCGTTGGGAACTGAGAACTTGACGGCAGTCGGTTCAAGCAACTTCGCCGCAGCTTCGCGAACCGCCATCAGACGAGTCGGCAACGCTTGCAGACGGTCCTCCCAACCCCCCAAAGGCCGTTCGCTCAAGTACAGCAATATGGACGAGACTGTACGCAGATCTGGTTCAGGCTCCGGGCTTAAATCGTTGAGCTGCAGAAGCTGACCGCGCTGCTCGATAGTCAAATGCCCCCAGCTGTCGTCATCGTCGAGTTGGTCCATAACCGACGACAATCCGTCAGCCATTCTCTCGAGGCTGCGGTCCACTTCCCCTCGAAGCGTCTGAGCGAGCTCCTGGATTACCGGTAGCACGGGGTCTGGTTCCGCTAACAAGAGACGGTCACGCATTATCGCGCTGACCTGGTCAATAGCGGGAGCCGCCGCGTCAATTCCGACGCAGTATCCCGCGAGCCGTTGCGCGATTCCGTAAGCATCGAGGCGCGCCTGCTTGAGCCGCGCTCGTGCAGACCATTCGGTGAAATTTTTGAGTAAAACGACCCTTTGATCAGCTATTGCTGACAATAGATCGTTGCCCTTCCGCCCGCGCAGCTCATCTAGATGCGCTCTTGAGGGGGCGACGGGTAGTGGCGGCTCTCCACCCGCGGAAGATGCGAGCGTGCTCAGAGTCTGGAGCAGCATCGACGACGCTGCGCCCTCTTCGTTGCTTTCGAACTGAATACCCACCTTCGTGAGAACCTGGCGCACAGCCATTCGCGTTGCGAGAGTGACATTTACGTCTTCACGTCGGAACGTGAGCTTTCCAATTCTCGATGTGTTGATTTCGCGCGCCGTAGTGGGGGTACCGCTGTCTTCCGCTGAAATTTCCCCCGCTGTTAGCAATGCGAGTATCGCACCGTTGACCGCATCTCTCGGCCAACCGAAACGCCCTGATTCGAAATGTTTGCGCAACTCCGAGCCCGGAGTGCCGCTGGAACTGATCATCTCACTGATGGCTTTGCAGACGGGGTGTTGTATGGCATCACCGCTAAATCCAAGGGCCTCAAGGGGGTCAGCATTACCTTCGCGTGCGCGGTTAGCGACCGTTTCCCATCCTGCGCTGTCAGCATCAGCGAAGCGGGGATACGTGCGGTCTAATGATCGAGCAATTGCGCGGTCGATTGAATTTTTCAGATTACCTTCGGAAACATGATTTCCCCCAGCCTGTATGACCTCGGCTGAGGCCACGACCTCATTGACAATGGTCTCCAATCTGCCCGTCGCAGTTTTCAGAGTGGACTCCATCGCGGCTTGCGCGGCTAAACCTTCAGCCGTCGTTGGTCGGGCCCGGGTCGCCAGCGTTTCTTTTGCCGCAGCTAATTCTCCGAGTGCCTGCCGGAACGCATCTGGTTCATGTTTCGGTAAGAAGAGAAATATCAACGGAGAATCTTGACCGGCATTAGTCGAGAGATCAAGCAGCTGCTTCCGTGATATATCCCACCCAGTTCTAACCCAGAACGATATCACACCCTGTGCAGGCTCGGAATCACCAAAATGCGTGGTAATCGAACGTGTAGTTCGGGTAATTCCTTGCTGTTTTGTAGTAGGTACAATTTTCTTGACCATTTCGCGCAATTCGTGTTCACGGGCCTGCGCAACCTCGCTTGAGTCACTGAGGAATGCGTTCAGTCGCGCCTGGTAGTCTTTGGTCCATTCTTGCCCGACACGCGTTTGGAGTTGGTACTCATCATCGACCCGCTGGAGCTTTGATTCTGAGCGCAATTCCTCAAGTAGTCTCGGAACGTCACGTCTCAGCGACTCGCCCGAATCTCGAAGATCGTCAACCAGTAGATCTGCAATATGCGCTGCGGTCGGACGGACCCCTGTGTCTGCGAATCCTTCTCGCGATAGTTGGGAAATCAGAAACACCAGAGCCAAAATGCGCGCACGGATGGCACCTGCCGCGCCCTTGGCCCGTTCGTTCTGCACCAGCTCTTCAATCTCGCGCAATAAGACTCCTGTTTGGAGCATACCTGCCGTCTGCTGGTCGTAGATGAAGTCGGCTGGCACTACCGTCCCGACTGGCCTCTGGGCGACGGCGCGACTTGCTTCATGGACGACCTTTAGTTGCGTACGCAGCTGACCCGCTTTTCCCCCCTTGTCGACTGCTCTGAGAACCTCTTCCCAAAATCGACGACGTGATGGTAACAGTGGATAGTCTGATTCTAAGTATGTCCTGTCATCCGGCACGGGCGCGATCCGTGCCCCTGCCAATTGGCGATCAATCTCGCCGGAAACCCGACTCAATTCGCTGGACAGCTCACCCAATTTGTCAGGCCGCTTGCGCAAAATCACCTTCCGAATCACACTCTCAACATCCGCGTCAGACAGCTGGACCTGGGTGTTGAAGCGATCTGTCAGCTTTTGCAGCGTTGCGGTACTTTGCAGCGCCGACTGGCCTGTCGCGACTACGAGGAGCAAGCCGCCGAAGTGCGATGAGCAGAGTTCGACAAGATTCTGCACCTTCAGCGCGCGATCGGGATCCTCTGCGATGAACTGCTGCATCTCATCAAGAACCACTAGAGTGCACGGCAATTTCCCACGCTCAGTCGAGACATATTGAAGAATTTCTGTAACGATCTCTCGTAGGTCGGCGTCACTGATGTCTGCTTTCTCGGGGTACTGAGCGCGAAGCTGATTGCGAACCTCCCCAGGGCTAGATGCGAAGCTCGGCAGTGCGCTAAGAATCGAGTTTGCCAAGTGCGTCGAGACATACAGGTTTCGAAGTTCATGACTGATATCTGCACCTGCCGCCGTTACAGAACTAGCAACTGCTTCGTAAATCCCTTCGCTTCGAAGCCACATCGCGCAAAGTGCAGGCGGCAAATGCTCCGGCAGCCCGGCGGATTTCAAAAGAATGGACAGGAACGAAAGGCGTACACTGTGGCCGGCTCCTGAGCCAAGGGTCCCCGCTGCTGACCACAGACCCCCGGCTCGTTTACCTTCGGTAGAGAGCTCTCGAAGATTCATTCCTACGCGGTCCGAAACTGCAACCAAGTCTCGTGAAGAGGCGCCGTCTGGTAATTCAAAATCACGCCAGAGATACTCCAACACCCGTACAAGGTGGGATTTGCCGCTTCCGTAAAATCCGCTAATCCAAGCCGCCGGTTGCTGCCGGCCGATATTTGCAACAAAAGTCGAAAGAATGCGATCGAGTCCGCTCTCATACTGACCGTCGCAAACAAAGCTCGCGAGTTCGTATCGGAGAACTGCCCAGTCGGCGTCACTGGCCGGGTTGCCGACCTTGCTCACTCCAAGATTTGGTATGTCTTTCTCAGTAGGATCTTCAGCAAATAATTCCCTGTTCAGGGTCACTTTTAGTCCTCCGTAGCTGTGATGGGCGTTGCTAGATAATTCCAGCCGTCTCTGGCTTCAAGCAGACGGTAGTTAGAGTCGTCGCGCTCACCGGGAAACATCACTACGAGCCGTCCTTCGATCGACTCAGCCAAGTCGTTGACTAAACGGCTCACCCTGTAGAACGGAAATAGAGTTCCGACTCCAAGTAAAATGACCGCTGTATCGACCGTCGCTTGTCCTGAAATCAGCGAGGATACGGCATAGTCCCGAACATGCTTTCCGAACTCCTCAAGTGCGGCATCCGACAAATACTCTGGAGTCTCAAAATAAGCTTCGCGATATGGGTGAGCGCCCAGCCACGTCCCGAAGGCATTAGTCAAGTCTATCAGGAGCCATTCGTGACCGGACTTAACTGTGGCGATCTCGAAATCACCCACGCGTGCCCGCAGCCTTCTCTCGTCCTTGGGCGGATATACCACCATCCATACCCTCTGTTGATAAGCAAGTTCTCTTGACCACGGCAAACTAACAAACCGGCCATAAGCCTTGACAAGGGAATCGATATCACTCAAATCATGCCCCCTTCATTGGGCGCTGTAAATGACTAAATCCAAACTCGAGAACGTTTCCCGCAGATCGAGTCTCGATGTATCCGCGGACACTTGCTTTATCTACAAGCTCGTCAATCTCATTTTTCGAAACATCCAGAAATGCAATCCATGGAGTTGACAGAAGCGCCTGGCCCCTAGATCCCTGCAAATGTCCGAGAAATAGGGCAAGCGCCAGAGATGCTGGACCGGCCATCGCCTGGGTTCTCGTCTTACGGGCGCGGCCAGCCAGGTGGCCAGTCTGAGTCCAAGACGAGCCTGTATTGCGTCCAATTTTGTTTGCTGTTGCCGGGCTATATACACCCGGATAAAAAGTAGTCACAGCTTGAGCCAGGTCGCCTGATGTGACAGTTGCTCCGCGCTCTGCAGAGAAAATTGCGTTCGCAGAAGCTCGGAAAACGCTGTCGCGCGCGTAAGCGACAAGGCCAGCAATCAGCGGACGATCAGCCGGATCTTCGTCCCACAGGTCACGAAGACATCGAAATAGCAGCTCGGTCGGGTCCAGGACATACAACTCCCGGAGGTACCGGTAGGCGCGCTTACGTCCCGCTGCTGTCGCCTTACCCAGAAGGTTTTCTTCGATGGCCATGCGACGATACTCGTCTCGTGAAGCACCAGCGGGGACCTCACTACAAAGCGACGTTAGCAGCTCCACTGCAATGGTATGACTCGTGTTGGTCCCACCAGGTCGGTCGACAACATTGAGCGTGACCTCCATCAACCACCCTCCAAGTTTGCGGACAACAGACGCTGTATCGACACTACCGTGATCCGCCCTAGTAATGGTGGAGACTTCGTTCAGGCCACCTTGAGGTCGGTAGCGGCGGTCGTGTTGCTGAGACGAGGACGTTCTCGTAGTCGGTGGGCGGTTTGGCTGATCCACGACTTCGAGAGATTGGCACTGGGCGAGTGGAGCGGCGACGCAGCATTTCGGGCCCGGCAGGTGGGACTACTGTACGGTCAGGTGACAGGTTGAGTTCTTAAAACAGACCGGTTGGCTCGCCTTCTTGTGAAGGCATTCCAGACTGCATGGGGTCAGTCGGTCGAGCGCGGCTTGGTCCTGCGGCAGTGGTGGGATGCGTTCGATTCAGGTGGGGTTGGATTTCGCAGGTCGTCTGGTCTCGTCCAGCGTTTCGAGGAACTTACTGTTTAACAGTGCAAAAGACCGATTCCACCGCGGTTTTGTCGCTGAAGGCGCAGACCAGTCCCATCGATGCGGCCATCGCTTGCCGGACCAGAGTCTGGACGATTGCGCCGAATCGAAACTGTGATTCGCGGTCGGCCTCGGCTGCGAACACCGCAGGGAACGCATCGTGCACACCACGGTCGGCGAGGGAGTCTTTGGCGTCCGCCGCGAGTCGGGCTTATATCCTCCAGTGGGTTGAGTTACAGACGATCCGGTTCGTGTATACGTCCTTGACCGCGTCAGTGGAGAAGGTCTCACCGGTGCCACGCTGGGTGATGCTAGTAAGCCACCGCCCGTTCCGCTCGTCGACGGTTGGTTTTCCGGACAACGAGGTCGTCGTGGACCGGCGAGCCCGAACGGAGGTGCTTGGTGCCTTGCTTCTTGTCGAATGGACCTGATCACCTGTTCGCCGCTCAGATCCGCCGCGCGCTGCGAGGTGCCATCTCTGGCCGGCATCAGCAGCTTCATCGACGCGGAACCGATACTCAAACTCGGGGTCGTCCACGGTGGGCGCCGAAACGAACCGTTTGCCGGTTCTCCTCCTTGAGTTCCCTGGCGATCACCGGTGTGGCGAGCGACAGAAGGGGAGCCTCACGCGCGATCTCCAGAACTCAACGCATTACCGCGACAGGGACCCCGTCGGCACCAAATCCGCGGACGAGCGGTGGAGGCACCTCCCACGTGCGGGGACATCATTCTTCCGGCCGGTTCAACTGCGGTATGTTCGCCATAGCGCGACACAGAATGTTGAAACAATCATATATATTCGCAAGCCTCACGCCCTTTAACGATCTCGCTCGTTATTGAGGCGGATTTAATGCCCTCCTCAGACATCGGTGCCACCTCCTCTACCCAGTTCGTTAGTCAGGATTCGCTTACCGTGGCAAGAAAAGCTCCCACTGGACTATTACTCTGGTCCTCAGCGTCCAGAACTTGATGGAGTAGTTCGGGTCAGCCATGCATCGCGAGATGCTCGATACCAATCATGTGAAACCAAAGTATAGTTTCCATCCGCGATTCTCGAATGAATTGAAGCATGGCGCAAACCGCGCCGCCGCCACTCCGGGATCCGCTACTCCTCGCGAATGGGCTAAGATCACGCCTTACCTTTGCCTGGTCACCTCAGGACTGAGCGCCCAAGCCGAACTGTCCGGTGAACCTAGTCAGGCTCCCCTAGCCGCGAGCCGCATCCGGGACGAACTTCGGCTGTTTATAGCCCTAGGTTAGAAGAGCGATCACCGCACACAGTGGCCCCCGGGCGCCGCCCGCCGCCGCAAACAGTGTTGTCAAAGTTGCTCCAGAGTCGTCGTTTTCGGGATCAGACTTTTTGCGGTCCGAGCGCTCGAGGTCTGGTGATGCAATTAGTACCCTCGACTTTTACCGAATTCGCCCGCCATGCCGAGCTTCCAAAGTCGGATGAGCAGCATCACCAACTATCCATCAAGCGGATTTAAGACATGCTTTTCCAGACAGCGAGCTAAGAGTTCCCGTGCCTGGTGATCCACTACCGCCATGACCTCGCCGGCTGGCTGCGAGGCATCTACGATCAGCCCCCTTAGATTACAACTAGAACGCATTTCACCGAAAATTCACGGTGTCCATCAGATTTGGAACGGCACAAATCGTCGGCGCTCATAGCTGTCCTCGCGCGAGCCGCTTGTCAGCTAGTGATATATGCACATCA
>NZ_LMRN01000019.1:0-228213 GCF_001426145.1 Rhodococcus sp. Leaf225
TGATGTGCATATATCACTAGCTGACAAGCGGCTCGCGCGAGGACAGCTATGAGCGCCGACGATCCGACAACGTTCGCCGAGGCCGTAGCATTGGCGTTGGCCACCGCAGGAAAATACAATAGAAACGATAAGGTTGCCCCTGTCGCTATAATTTGGCCCGATCCGGATAATGCTTGGGCACCACTGTTGCTCTCGCTTCGAAGTATCGCGCCCGTTGCCGTCCTTGGTGACTACGATGCAGAGCTGAGAACTGGACCCGGGATTTACCTGCGTTATCTGGTGGATGACATCTTTAAATCACCGGAGGAGGTTGGCACTCCAGTAATATATTTGCCAGGAGTGGATCGCTCAGCAATGAGGGCTGTCGAAGGGTGCGATCCCAGACTGCGCGCAATCGTCGAGCTGCAGTTCCGGGCCACTTGGTGGCAGCAACCAAACGGGATGCCCTGGACACCGGCAGCATTCCTGCGCAGCAGAGAGGGCCTGGGTCTCGAGGTAGGACGCGATGATGCCACGACTCAGGCATTATCGAGATCGTTGATTTCGCTTGCGGATGTACCGTTAGAGGATCTCAAACGACGTGGACGTATCGATGCTTCATTTCTCAATTCACTTGTGAATTCAGATGAGGTAAAACTCTTATTACAGTGGCTTGACGCGCCGTCGGTCACTCGAGACTGCTTGTCGCAATATGAGTGGGAATCCTTGGTTTCCCAAGTCAGGGAAATGTTCGGCGTAGACCTCGAAGCGGACGGCGAGCTAGTTGTAGCCGAAAAGTTGGGTATGAGTGATGGAGAATGGAAGCGAGTTTGGACGCGATACGCCGATTCTCCGAGAATGTATCCTCGTTTGCCTGAGCTGCTCCGTCGCGCCCGCCCTGACGCACTTTTTGTAGGGCCCGTTGATTCGTGGCCTCAGGACAACGAAGCTGCCGAGGGCAGGTTGCGGACGTCCCTACGAGCAATCTCTAGCGAAGCCGCAGCGGGTACGCGCACGCTTATCTATGAGCTGGCCGAGGAGAACCGTTCCCGTCTCGGGTCAGTATGGGCCGCGTTAGGACAGGCCCCGTTAGCAGCAGCTGTTGAATTGTTGGCGCGCCTTGCAGCTTCAACTGATTCCCTTCCGGTTGCCGCGTCAGTTGACGAATTCGCGACGTGGTACCGCAATTCTGGTTGGAAAGTTGACGCTCTAGCCGTCGCTGCGCTTGCCGCTGCAACCGGGCCGTCAGACCGGGCGGCGGTGACGGAGGCCGTCCGTGCCCTGTATCTACCCTGGCTCGACGACGTTGCGCGAAGATTTCAGGATGTAGCAACCACGGCGGGCTACGACCCTGACGTGGGTCTATCAGTCCGCGACGGCGACTGTGTACTCTTCGTGGATGGGCTTCGATACGACGTTGGGGAAGGCCTGCGCTTGGAATTGGCGCAGAGGGGACTTGACGCGCACGTTACCTCTCGGCTAGCTCCGTTTCCCACTGTCACTAGCACTGGCAAACCTGCGGTGATGCCCATGACGGGTTCATTAGTCGGCGGGGAAGGTATGTCTGTAAAAACGTCTGCGGGGAAGGCTGTGAGCGCAGAAGTGCTGCGAGCGCTGATGCGGAGTTCGGGTGTCAAACCGTTTCCCGACGGCGAAAACGGCGAACCCACTGGGCGGGGTTGGACTGAGGCCGCGGACCTGGATGCAACGGGCCATAAGCTCGGTCTTAAGCTCGTCGACAGCATTCCCCGGGAGATTTCAGACCTTGCGTCGAGGGTCCACGACCTGCTCACAGCAGGTTGGAAGCGAGTGCTGATTGTGACGGATCACGGCTGGCTTCTTATGCCGGGCGGGCTTCCGAAAATCGAGCTGCCTCAGCACCTGACAGAACCACGCCAGCGACGCTGCGCCCGGTTGGCTAGCGGAGCGCTTGATGTCTCTCAACCCGTCGTACCTTGGTCCTGGGATAGGAGCGTTCGCATGGCGTCACCGCGTGGTGCTGGTGTATTCGACCTTGGCGAGGAATATGTTCATGGCGGTCTGAGTCCGCAGGAATGTGTTACTCCTATGCTAACGGTTGCGACCGGCTCTTCTTCTGTGGCCTTCGGCCGGATCGAGCTAGTAAAATGGATTGGAATGCGCTGCCGAGTAGACGTCGTTGGAGCGCCGGCGGGCTGTACCCTCGACCTGCGTCGCAATCCCGGAGATGCTACTTCATCACTTGTGGCTCAACCAAAGGCTGTTGCCGGTGACGAGGAAGTTAAGTTGCTTGTTCACGACAATGAGCTAGAGGGCACCGATTGCTTCGCGGTTCTGCTGTCGGCGCAGGGTGAAATTCTCGCGCAGGTGTCGACACGAGTGAGGGGATAGAGAGTGGCCGAGCTCGACGACCTAGACCGGCTCGCCGCCGAGGTCTACGAAGGGTACGTGGTTCGGAAGGACTTGGCGCAGAAGTTTAAGGGCGCATATCCCGTTCCTACGTATGTCGGCGAGTTTTTGTTGGGTCGGTACTGCGCGACTATCGATGAATCGGAGATACAAGAGGGATTGGATATCGTCGAACGTTTGCTGCGTGACCGTGCCGTACGCGCAGGTGAGGAAGAGCTTTTCAAGTCGCGTGCGCGAGAGTTAGGCTCTATCAGGCTTATTGATCTGGTGCAAGCGCGTCTAGACAGTAAGAGCAACTCCTATTTTGCCAGCCTACCCAGCGTGCAATTGAAAGACGTTCGGATCGACGACACATTGGTCGCCCAAAACGAGCGGATGCTGACCGGTGGTTTTTACGCAGAGGTGGAACTGGAGTATGATTCGTCAATCGCAGGGGAAAGTTCCGGCAGGCCATTTGGAGTCCAGGCTCTTAGGCCAATCCAGTTGTCAACTCGCACTGCACTTGATGACTTAGCCCAAGCACGTTCTAGATTCACTACCGCAGAGTGGAAAACTTTGCTGCTGCGAAGTGTCGG
This sequence comes from Rhodococcus sp. Leaf225, assembly GCF_001426145.1. Lineage (NCBI taxonomy): Bacteria > Bacillati > Actinomycetota > Actinomycetes > Mycobacteriales > Nocardiaceae > Rhodococcus > Rhodococcus sp. Leaf225. The sequence continues at coordinate 2,943 of NZ_LMRN01000019.1, forward strand.
CTTCGAAACGAAGAAGCTGTCTGAACGTGCTCAGGATATTCTTATCTTCCGCATGGTTCCTTTTGTGGTGAGGAACTATAACATGGTCGAATTGGGTCCTCGGGGAACGGGAAAGTCTCATCTTTATCAGCAGGTGTCCCCTTACTCGCACCTAATTTCGGGAGGCAAGGCAACTGTCGCACGAATGTTCGTCAATAACGCAAGTGGCCAGCGCGGTCTTGTTGCTCAATACGACGTAGTGTGTTTCGACGAGGTATCGGGCGTCTCTTTCGATCAGAAGGATGGCGTCAACATAATGAAGGGTTACATGGAGTCGGGGGAGTTCAGTCGTGGCAGGGAAAGCATCAGAGCCGAGGGTGGAATAGTCCTTGTCGGAAATTTCGAAGTCGACGTTCAGCACCAGCAACGCGTCGGGCACTTACTGTCTCCTTTGCCAGTCGAGATGCGGGATGATACTGCTTTCATGGACCGCCTACATGCATATCTGCCGGGTTGGGATGTCCCGAAGCTGGACCCAACGTATTTCACGCAGCACTTCGGATTGGTTAGCGATTTTCTATCGGAATGTTGGTCACGCTTAAGGGGGCAGAGCCGGCTCGCCGCCATCCAAGGACGCGTTCAATTCGGAGACGCGCTAAGCGGGCGTGACCTCACTGCTGTCAATAAGACTGTCGACGGTCTTCTTAAGCTGTTATACCCGAACGGAGACCTAGCAATTCCGGACGAAGACCTTGAGTGGGCGGTAAGGCTTGCTCTAGAGTGCCGGCGCCGCGTCAAGGAGCAGCAGCGTCGTATCGGTGCAGCGGAGTTTCGAAATACTCAGTTCAGTTACCGTATTGGCAACGAGGGTGTCGAGCAATTTGTTGTGACTCCAGAGTTGCAGAGCCCTGACACTATTGGTTTAGACCCCCTGCCGCCGGGACAGGTTTGGGGGCTGAGTCCGGGGGGGGCGGAGGAGCATGCGGGACTATATCGAATCGAGGTCACGGAAGCTCCCGGCAGTGGAGTCAGGATAGTGAATCGTCCAACGCCGGCTGCGCTTCGAGAAAGTGTTCATTTGGCTGAGCAGGTCTTGATCGGTGGTGCGAGGGGGCTTGTCGGTGACAGGTCGCCGCGTGAGCATGAGTTGACGGTGCAGGTTCGAGCAATGGATGGAGCAAAATCTGGTGCGCTACTAGGCATGCCTACGTTGCTCGCCCTATGCAGTGGATTGCTGCAGAAAAGCATAAGGGGCGGTCTGATTGCGGTCGGAGGTCTCACCTTGGGTGGCGGTGTAGAGAATTTACCGAACGCTGCTGAGCTCGCGGACCTTGCAATGGAGAAAGGAGCTGACACTCTTCTCCTGCCAATCTCAGCGCGGAAACAAGTCTTCGACGTCAGTGACGACGTCGCTACTAAAATTTCATTCCTGTTTTACAGTGATCCCCGTGATGCGCTCCTTAAGGCAATTGCGGATTAACCGATTGGAACTTGCGGCGCATCTCGACCATCAACCGATCGCTTGCGCGGACGGTGTGCCACCCCAGCAAGACGGTGCGCTGAGATGCGACGAAGCTGAGCTTCGATTGAATCGCAGCTGGTGGACTGATTAGATATGTCTCCAGACTTCGCCAACGATCCACCGCTGCAGGGCGGGAAGCTACGTGACTGGCGACAGAGTGGTCAGGTCGAGCTGCTGCACCTGGTTCGGTATACCGGATCGCGATCTGATCGGTGCGCGGGCACGGGTGCCCGAGAGGCTCGCCGAACTGGTGCCGTACGCGCTGGAGCGAGGTGTGCGGATCGCGCTGGAGCCGTTGCACCCGATGTTCGTGGCCGATAGAGCGGTGATCTCGACGCTGGGTCAGGCACTGGCCATGGCGGAGCCCCATCCGGTGAAAGCGGTGGGCGTCGTCATCGACACGTTCCATGTGTGGTGGGACCCCGACCTTGAGGCGCTGATCAAAACCGCGGGGGAGCGTGGCCGCATCAGCTCGCACCAGGTGTGCGACTGGTGGTGCCGATGGAAGCCGACCCCCTCCTGTCCCGCGGGATGATGGGCGACGGGGTGGTCGACTTCGCGACCATCGGGCGGTGGGTCGAGGAGGCCGGCTACCGCGGTGATGTGGAGGTGGAGATCTTCAACGCGACGATCTGGGCGGCAGATGGGGATCAGGTGATCGCGATGATGGTGGAGAGGTATCGGGATTTGGTCGACGCATCCCGCAACTAGGTCGAGGCAAACTTGGTCGCCCTCACGACGAGCCGCGCATCTGCCCCGCTTCGCTTCGCACCATCTTTGCGTTCTTAATTCCCTTACGCCGAGCTGCGACCACGTCGTGTCACCGAAAGTTCGCGACCCGGCGCGACTTCCCCGCCGGTGACAAGACACTCTGAGCTCGAACGCAACCCGGCCGAAAGTCACGCCGATACCGTACCGAAAGTACCCGTGCAATTGGGCTACCAACAGTCCGGGCCGTGACCAATTTTCTACGAATGTCGCGCAGTTGAGGCATGGTGGTCACTGTGGACGAATCAGCAGCAACGCGGCTCGTCGCGGCAGTCGTGGCGTCGAAGTCTGCTGACCCACTGCGCGCGTTGACAGTGGTCGTCCCCAGCCCCGCCGCCCGGCGAGACGTCACCCGAGCACTAGCGCTCAGCGGCGGATCTGCCAACACCCGCATCGTGACCCTCGATGCTGCTGTCGACGTTCTCGCGGCGCCAGCGCTGACACCGCGACTCCCACTGCCTTATCCGTTGCTCGAGGCGTCCATCGAGCGAATCCTCGACGCCGAGCCGGGTCGATTCGACCACGTTGCGGACCAACCCATCACCGCCCAAGCCTTGGCCACCGCGTCATTTGCTTTGACTGGGTACGCCAACCCGCAGGCTGAGTCGACCACACTTGTCGACGAGATGCTGCGCATCCACCGTCTCGCGATCGCCGTGCACAGCGATTCCTATTACTTGCGCCACGAGGCGTATGCGGCTGCGCTCGCCAACCTCGATCAACTCGGCGCGATCATCGTCTACCTGCCCACCCCGGTCGACGCAGCGTCTGCGCACCTCCTCGACGTGATGCAGAAGCGGGGAATCACCGTCGACGCCACCGATACTGTCCACGGTTCGCTGGTCGTTCACGCCTCCGACGCCGACGACGAAGTGCGGGCCCTCGCGCGCATCGTCCGTGCCCACCTCGCAGACGGCATACCTGGTCATCGGATCGGCGTCTTCTACGGCTCTCGTGATCCTTACCTGCGGCTGCTGCACGAACACTTCGCCGCCGGCGACATTGCCTTCACCGCACCGGAGTGTCACGGTCTCGCCGACCGTCCTATTGCTCGATCGCTGATCGCGTTGCTCGAGCTGGAGCCCGCAGAAGTCCCTCGGCGCGACCTGCTGGCCGCGCTGGCGGGGCGTGCGGTGAAACGACCAATGCTGAACGACGCGCCGATCTCGCAGTCGAAGCTGGAGCACCTGACCCGCAAGCAGGTGCCGATCGTCAGCGGCACCGACTGGGACCGCCTCGCAGGCGTAGAACCCGATGCAAAATTCCACGACACAGCCATCGCCATGCACGGTTTCGTGACGACATTGCGCCAGACCCTCTCTGCCATCGCATCGTCGACAACGTGGGCGGATGCATCGACGGCAATCGAGGCCCTGATCGATGACCATTTCGCCGCGCCGACCACTGAGCAGGCGAGCGTCGACAATTCGCTGATCGGGAGCATCGTCCGTGACATGGCCTATCTCGACGGCATCGCGCCGAAGCCGTCGAGCAACCGTATCGCCGACGCGCTTGCCAGCCGCATCGACGCCATCAACCGCACCGTGGGAGACGCCGCCGCCGCGGTCACCGTCGGCCCGCTGTCGGCAGCAGCCGGCCGGGATCTGGAGGTGTCGATCATCGTCGGCGCCGCCGAAGGCATCATTCCTGCCCGTCGGCGCGCCGATCCGCTACTGCCGCCCGAACTCACAGGCCGTACCACCGCTGACGACATCGCGCACGACCGTCGGCTATGGAACCTAGCGCTCGCGGCGGGCCGCTCCCATCGCATCGCCACGTTCCCGCGCGGCAGTCTGCGCGGCGGCGCCGAGAAGGTTCCGTCACGCTGGCTACTACCGACAATGGAGTATCTTGCTGGGAACCCAGTGGGTGTTGTTGATTGGCAGAAGGACACGGCCAGCGTACCCGGGGTTGTCACCATCGAGTCGTTCGACTCGGCAATCCAGAAGGTGGACATCCGCATCGGAGTAAGCTCTGGGTCGGCTACCGAATGGCGCCAACGTGCCCTAGCGGCTGTGGATGCTCGTGGCAGACGGAGCGTATTAATCGACCCCGTCATCACCAACGGCATGGCCCTACGCAGTGACCGACTCGAGGGCCGTTTCACGCGGTTCAACGGAAACGTCTCGAATGTGCGAGAGCTGCTGCGCTACTTCGATGGTTCAGTGGCGCCCACCGGCCTGGAAGAGTGGGTCGCGAGCCCGTACAAGTTCTTTCTTTCCCATGTGCTGAAAGTTCGGGCGCTGGTTGATCCTGATGCGTCCGCGCAGATCGATGCACTCGCAAAGGGAACGCTGATCCACGCGATTCTCGAGCATTACATCCGGACGGTGATCGACGGTGAGGAGCCGTCTCTCGACCGTCTCCTCACCATAGCCGACCGGGAGCTGGTCACAGCACAGGAAAGCGCCCCGGGATGGTTGCCGCAGCTGTGGGACAAGGACCGCGCTCTGATCCGCGACGATCTCACGGTGTGGTTCGCGCACGATGCCGCCGATCACGCCAACGGATGGTCGCCCATGATGGTCGAGAAGACGTTCGCGGACAACGACGCGGTCATCACTGTTGACGGGGGAGTAGTCAAGTTCAACGGATCGGTCGACCGCGTAGACATCCACAGTGACGGCCGCGTTCGCGTCACCGACTACAAGTCGGGACAGGCCAAGTACTTCAGCAAACTCACCAGTAGTTCGCCGACCGATAGCGGTGTCAAGTTCCAGCTGCCCGTCTACGGACTCTTCGCGCGGACTCTCGGAACCAACGTCACTACCCGCTACTGGTTCATCACCAGCAAGGGTGAGTTCGCTGACGTCGGATACCCGCTGACCGACGGGGTGCTCGACGTCCTGATCGACGATGTCTCCCTGATTCACACCGCGATAACCTCCGGCTACTTTCCGCCGCGCACAACCGAGTCGTATTTCACCGACGATCTGCTTGCTCTTGTCGGCAAACGCGGCCTCGAACGTGCCTGGGCGAGCCTCGAGGACGTGCCCGAAATCGACAGCTACCGGCGGAAATACGAGCGTTCATGACATCCCGAGACCTGGTCGACTCGACCGAACGCGATCGTATTGAAACCGATACTGCAGCAACGTTGTTTGTCGAAGCGGGCGCTGGTAGCGGCAAGACGCACTCACTGGTCCGACGCATCTGTCACCTCGTGCTCGAGGACGGCATCAAACTCGATCGCATTGCCGCCATCACCTTCACCGAGAAGGCCGCTGCCGAATTGCGGGAGCGGGTTCGCGTCGAGCTGGCGAAGCACGCAGGCGGTCTGGCCGAACGCGCGTTGATGCAGGTCGACACCGCCGCTATAGGCACGTTGCACGCCTTCGCGGCCCGCATCGTCAGTGAGCATCCCCTCGAAGCGGGGGTACCGCCGCGACTTCAAGTGGTCGACGCAATGGGCTCGCAACTGTCGTTCGAGCGTCGCTGGCGCCGGATTCAGTCGCACCTGTTCGGTGACTCCTCGACCACGCCCGCGGAGCTGGCCGATGCGATGAAAGTGATCGTCGCGTCCGGTGCTTCGCTCGACCAGGTTCGCACGTTCGCCGATGCTCTGGACCGAAGCTGGGATCGACTGGTCGTCGCAGAGGTCGCTCCTGTCATGGCCATTCCCGATATCGATGATCTGCTGCGTCAGGCTGATCTGGTGGTCGACAACAAGTCGGCGTGCTCCGATCCCGACGACAAGCTCTTTCTCCACCTTGACAAGGTCGCGGCGTGGCGCAAAGACCTGGCCGACAGCAGGGGGAGTGCCGCGTGGCTCGCCGTCGCGTTGTTGTGTCCCAGCTCGGGACGTGGAGGCAGAGCCGGCAGTTGGGGCGGAGGGATGCAGGAGGTCAAAGATCTGATCAACGACCTGAAGGCGTCCGCTTCCGAGGTGCGGACCCGCTACGTGTCCAGCGCCATCGAGGTGTTGCTGCACCACCTCGCGGTCGTCATCGTCGACGAGGCGGCTCACCGCCGCCGCGAAGGCCGTCTCGAGTTCCACGACCTTCTGGTGTATGCCCGTGACGTGCTCGAGAACTCGGATGTGCAAGCAGCCGTCCATGCCGCCTATCAACGTGTCATGCTCGACGAGTTCCAGGACACCGACCCGTTGCAGCTCGAGCTGGCCCGACTGATCGTCGACGGCAAACCCGGCCGACTGTTCACCGTCGGTGACCCCAAGCAGTCGATCTACCGTTTCCGCCGCGCCGATATCGCGGCCTACATGGCCGCACGCGACCTCGCCGGCGACGGCATCGCCACGTTGTCGACCAACTTTCGCTCGACAAAAGCTGTGCTCGACTGGATCAACGAGGTGTTCAGTCGCGCCATCGTCGCCGACGGCCATGTGCAGCCAAGTTACACAGCACTCGACCCCGCGCCCGGGCGCCCTGCATGGACTTCCGATACCGGCCCGAAGCCGTTCGTGTTCATGGACCCGACCACGCCGGTCGACGGCGAAGAATTGATGACGAAGTCCAACGCACTGCGGGCACGGGAAGCGCGCGACGTCGCCAAGATCATCTACACCGCGACGACGGAAGGTTGGCAGAAGGAAGTTGGCGGCTACGGCGCGTACACCCACGAGCCGATCATGTTGCGCGACATCTGCATTCTGATCCCGTCCCGTGGGGTGCTGCCTTACCTCGAAAAGTCCTTGGACAACGCGGGTATCGAATTCCGCTCCGAAGCATCGTCACTGGTGTACTCGACGCAGGAAGTGCACGATTTGCTGCTCGCGTGTCGAGCTCTCGCGAACACCGCGGACGAAGCAGCACTGGTTGCGGCCTTGCGAACTCCGCTGTTCGGCTGCGGTGACGATGATCTGCTGCGGTGGAAAAGCGCCGACGGTAGGTGGAACTGGTTCGGTATTGCGCCCGCGGGTCTGGAGGAATCGCCGGTTGCCCACGCTCTCGCGTATTTCAAAGCAGTGTGGTTCGACCTCGGCACCATGAACCCCGGTGCGTTGCTCAGCCGTTTGGCGACTGATCGCCGGGTGTTCGAAGTGTCGATGGATTCACCTCGGCACCGAGATGTGTGGCGCCGCCTGCGGTTCGTTATCGACCAGGCGCACGCGTGGTACGACGACGACCGCGGTGATCTGCGGGACTACCTCGATTGGGCGGCGACGCAGAGTGAGGAGGACGCGCGTGTGGCCGAGGCGGTGCTGCCGGAGATCGGTGTCAACGCGGTGCGGATCATGACCATTCACGCAGCCAAAGGACTGCAGTTTCCGTTCGTGATCGTCGCCGGAATGAGCGGTGGCTTCCGCCAAGGATCAGAGGCGGTGATCTGGGACGACGATGGCGAGCTGCACGCCAATATCGGCGCGGCCACCCAGACAGTGGGCTTCTCGGCAGCCAACGTCGTAGAGAAAAAGCACACCGAGGCTGAGCGAGTCCGTCTGCTGTATGTGGCCTGCACTCGCGCCGAGAGCCTCCTCGCGTTCTCGGGTTACGCACCGACGGGTCGGGCCTGGGGCAAGGTGCTCGACATCGCCGATTCCGGAGCGCCTGCGCTGCTCGATGTGGTTCGAATCGAAGATCGAGGTAGTCCTGAGACGGGTGAGTCGGAGGCGTGGGATCAGTGGCAGGCCATCAGCGCTCGTGTCAAAGAGACGTCGTCGATAGTGGCGTCGATGTCGCCGACCACAATCGCGCACGCCGCCACCGACGTCGCGCGCGAAGTGCTGGCCGGTTATCGCGATCACAGTTTCACCGTTCGTACTTCAGCAGAGATAGTGCCGCCGTCGGTGGGGGCTGTCGATCACGGCCCGGAACTCGGCGTTGCTTTGCACGCACTGATGGAAGCCGTCGAGTTGACAGACCCCGATTACGAAGTGAAGGCGCGGGCGGCGGCGTCGCTGGCCGGTCTCGAGGACCCGGATCGCTTTGTGCTGCTGGCGCAGTCGGCCCTGGAGTCGGAACCGGTACGCCGGGCCGCGGAGTCGGAGCACTGGCGGGAGGTGCCGCTGATCGGTCTGGCACCGGATGGCCGCACAGTGGTCGACGGTGTCGCGGACCTGGTCTATCGCGATACTTCGGGGGGTCTGGTGATCGCGGACTACAAGACGGATGTGGGTGTCACTGACCCGACGATTGCGGAGTATTGGGTGCAGCTCGCAATCTATGCGTCGTTGTTGGGCAAAGCTGTTGGTGACGAGGTGTGCCGGCTCGAGTTGATCTTCTGCCGGCCAGGCAGGGCGACGGTGATCAGTAGGGAGCGTGCGACGGCTCGGTAGCAGAGTCTTCTCACTCTTTGGGTCTGCGTGCGCGTTCCACCATGTATCCGGTCCTGAGCTATTATTCATCCAGCCACACCTTCAGCCGGTCTGAGAAATGCGGGTCGATCTCTGTCGCTATGACAGGGTTCGGCTGAGCTCGGGTTCTGTGGAATGCCTCCGCTGGTGCGCGCACCGCGACAGCAACACCGAAGCGCCACCTGCCGGCGGTGCTCCCGACCGGGTGCTGATAAGCGGCTGGCCGGACCCGAGGATGTCACAGATACGCGCCGGAATGCTCCGGAGGTGGTGCCTGGGTGCTGATGGTGGCGGAACCACCTGAGAGTTCGAACAGTTCGGCGAGAGTCACCGGCCCCGACGGCGCGGCGGTACCTCGTGGCAGCCAATGTGACGCTTCGTCGATTCCGAATGCGGTGAACTCGATGTTCGCCATACACCGGCCCGGTCGGGTGAGAGCGGGGTGAAGGCGGTCGATCCGCTCGTTGGTCGTGAGCAACAGCAGCGTCTTCGACCCGTGGCCGAGGATGCCGTCGGTTACGTTCAGGAGTCGACCCAGCGCAGCCCCCGCGACGCGACGCGCCGAGGACCGAAGGTACTCGTCCGTGTCCTCGGCGATGATGATCTGCCATCGATCATCGTGGAAAGGACCGTTCACTCGAGGTGACTTGGTAATAACATCCGCCAGGTATGCGGAGTCGGCGAAGAGCCTTTCGGGGTCTGCAATGTAGACCGCGCGGCACCAATTCGACCACTGTCGAGCAAGCGTCCTGATGGCGGTGGTCTTACCCGTGCCGGGCGCGCCGTGCCAGAGAATCAGGCGACCACCCGCTGTCGGTCCCGTCAGATCGGCTAAGCGGGTCAATGCGTTCCGTACCGACGACGGATAGTTGCGCGAGATCTCAGCCCACGGTGCCGCGTCGATCCGGACGTTGCGATTCACGGGGCTCGTGCCGTCCATATGCCACATCGCAAACTCTGTCCGGTCGTCGGGAGCCGGTTTCGGAACCCCTGCCATCGCGACATTCGCGACGTCACGGGCGTAGTCCAACGAGGAAGCTGCTACCGCAAGGGACACCTTGCTCCAGCCGTTCTCCTTGATCAGCATCGAGCACCTCTCGTCGCCCGCGAGAATGGTGGAACGCACACCGGCCGTCTCCACATGCCGCGATATCTGGAGGCCCCCAGGTATCAGCTGCAGTACGTCGCCGGCGAAATCGGCGCTCCGCTCGACGACGAAAGGAAACAAGCCGTTCATCTGATTGGACGTGAACTCGGCCTGGACGACGGCCGCTGCTCCGCTCTCGTACCTACCGCTGACGTCGAAGGTTGCTGTCAGGTCGGATCCGACTGCCGGACCGTTTTCCTCGTTTATCATGTCCTGTTCTCCGACCGCCATGAATCTCTTGGCCCCGTCACTACGTCGTCTGCTCGAGAATCGATCGCAGGTGCTTGTCCAGTTCCGCTGTGCCCGCCGGCGTCAGACGTAGCGCATCACCGTGGGAAGCCGCGGCCTGTTGGAAGATCGGCACCAGCGGTGCGTATTTCCCGAGGAGCTTGGTCCGCCTGGTCTCGTCGGCGAGGTACTTGAGGCTGCCGGCATTGTCGACGAAGTCGGACACCTTGACCAGGAACACCCGCGGATCCTGGATGATCTCGGTGACGTGCTCCGCGTACTGCTCGGCCTTATCGCGGGTCGGATCCTTGGGCGGATTGGTGACGGCTTGCACGAGGGATTGCACGTCGTCACCGAAATGACTGCGGATCGCGTCGCTCGCGTCGGTGCCGCCGAGGATCCGGACGATTCGCTCGGGTTGATCCTCGACGGTGTCGTGCAGGACCGTGGCCACCAGCACGGCGTCGTCGACTACGCCGTATCTGATCAACCGCAACGTATTCCGCGACGGGTGGGTGATGTACGGGTCGGCGGTCTGGTCACCGCGGGCGGTGCGGCGTTGCTCGAGATGTGCGAACGAGGCGACAGCGAGGGCCTCATCGATCTTCGCTGTGTCGATGCCGCTTCCGCGTGCCTCGTAGTGGATCGCGTGCGCGAGCAACGACGGGTCCATGTCCTTCAGAGCGGTGCTGCGAAGTGCTGATGTGATGGCGTCGGTGGTGGTCATGTGTCCTTCCGGTCAGCGAGTATGGGGCAAGGTGTCGGGCATCGAGTAGGAGCAGCCCAGGTGATCGAGGCTGTCCACTCCACCGTGGTCGCGGAACCACGCCGTACAGGCCTGCGCGGCCAATCGCAGATCCGCGGTGAACAGGTACCCGTCGGTGCAGTCGTCGAACAGGTCGTCGTGGTGCCAGGTGTCGAGTGTGAGGCCGTCGACCGAATGGTCGAGCAGGCGCCGCTGCTCCAGCACCGTGCGGGAGCGGCGCACCATCACAACCCCGTCGTCGAGTTTGTGGAGTTGGGCGTTGATCACCTCGTCGTCAACATCCGGGTCGTAGTTGCTGGGGCCCAGATCGACGATCAGACCCACCGGGTTGCCGATCATCGATTCGACGAGCCAGTTCGCAGTGGCATCCCACGCGTCCACCGGAAAAGTGGTTCCGCGAGTCGTGATGACGCAGTCGAGATGGTGGCCGTGTTCGATCGTCGCGGTCCAGGCCGGGCAGCGCCGGCCCACGCCCCGCAGATTCACGATGCCGTCGTCGTCCTGCCACACCCTGCCTAGGACGAACGGTGCAGGATGCTCATGCCCGTCCTGCGACAACGCCTCGATCGACCACCCGGTGAGATCCGTCTGCAGATCCGGCACCGCGACGACACGATTGCCGTCGTCCGTGGCGGCGTACTGCCACTCCGGCAACGTCTCGGGCACTCGGGGCAGACGATCGCTGCATTCGAGGCGATAGACATCGTCAGCGACCACACGCAGGCGAGTGATGGACCAGCTGCCACTCAAGCACCACAACGCTTTCAGGCATCGTTGGGCGGCGCCGTCGAGGTGGGCTGAGCGCGGGTCCACCACGAGATGCTGTCTGCCCGCCGGTGAGGGAGTTCTGCGGACCGAGAGGTATTCGTCGAAGCACGAGAAGATGGTCTCGCCCAGACCTCGGTCGGTGTTCGGCGCGGTCGTCTCGATCTCGACGGTCACCGTGAAGGCGGGCGTCTCGGGCTCCTCGTACCGGAACTCGGCGTTGTCGGGCTGCGTCGGAAACCACGGTTCGCGGGCCCACAGATCGGATCGACAGGTTTCCGCTCCCACGACGACGAACTCCCGAGCGACGCGTTCCGCGGTGTCGAGTGCCTCCTGTGCGGAGACGATCCAGCCGGTGTGAGGGAGTTCGAACACCACGCGCGCCTGCAGCAGCGCGGACTCGTCGATGCGGGCTCGGGGGACACCGGCGCTCGCCAGCAGTCGTGCGCAGTCGTCCTCGGTGAGATCGTCCAGCATGGTGTCGATCTCGACCGACACAGTGAAGCCGGGATCACCGTCGGGGATGCCGTACGGACCGAAAGGGGATGTGCTCATGTGATTCTCCTACGGCCCGCTTGCTGGGGCCACGACGAGCGAGACCACTTCATCGCTCACCCCCTGTCTACCCGAGGGGTACGACAGGTTTTCCGCTCGACCGGAAGGCTCTACATTTTCTTCTACCGGCAGGTGACGACGGTCCCGCCCCTACGCATCACATCCTCAGAAGAAGCGGCCTAATCACTCGGAACGTGACCCGCCCCGGTCGCCCGCGATGCCTTACCGGTACTCGGACCGGGTGAGGCTGTCGTCGTCGTCGAGGTCGGTTGCACCGTCGGCATCGACCGATCGGGCGGTCGAATGTCGGATCCAGGTGACCGAACGTCAATGCAGTGGTCGATACGCGGGTAGCTGGTGTCGGCTGTCGAGAACAAGTCTCTACGCGGAATGCTGTGCAGCGGGGGCACGGTGTTCCCGCGCGGGAACCCCGTCAGGTCGCCAGTCGGAACGCCCGAGCCCGTGCAGCGAGGAAGAAGGGGATCGCGGTGCCGATCCCCACGGTAACGGACATGAATAGCGTTGCCCACCACCATCAGCGGATTCCGAGTCGACCCGACTCCGGCAGCGCCCACGCGTGGAACGCGACGACGACGAGACTCAGATCGACCATCGCGAACTTGCCGGGCACCGTCGACTAGATCTTGCCGACGAAGAAGTCTGCCACCGAGCGAGTGCCGCGCTCTCGGACGTGGGGGATCGCGATGGCGTTCTGGGCGATACCGGCCACTGCGGCAATAGCTATCAGGCGGCGTATATCGGTCGCGGTCATGGGGCTATTTCGATCGGGTGATCACCGTTCTACCCGCGGCTCCGCCAATCTCCTGACCGCCTCGCCGACGACGAGACGATGCCGCGCGATCTCGTCGTCGTCCCACCGCCGATGGGCTCGCTGGTCGAGGTCCGGTGTGGTGAACCAGCTGAACAGCACACCGAAAATCAACGTCATCAGATCGGTTGCACTCCAATGGGAGTCGACGTATCCGTCGCGCTGAGCCTGCTCGACCTCGCGAACACGCTCACTCATCACCTCGGAGTGTTCGCTCGCGGGGAGATGGCCCTGCAACTGCGCCCAGAGCAGCATCCGGTGCTCGTCCTTCTCACTCGCGAGGCGGGTGAAGGCATCCATCGAGTACCCGGGTAGATCGCGTGGGGTGAAGTGCACGGACTCCACGAACCGCCGGAAACCAAGGTCCAGTACCGCGCCGAACAGCCGCTCCTTGTCGCCGTAGTACGCGTACAGGCGCTCTTTGCTGGCGCGAGACGCCAGTGCGATCCGGTCGACGCGAGCGCCGGCGAGGCCGTGCTCGGCGAACTCGCGGCGTGCGGCATCGAGGATTCGTTCACGCGTGTCAGAGGCGGCGGGGGAGATGGGGGTGTCCGACTTCACAGGGCGAATCCTACGCCAACCAACTAGTTCGTTTGACCGTGTCGGACCGCGACGGTACATTTTCGAATCGTCGAACAGACATTCCACCGCTTACCTTTCCCAGGACCGAGGCACGCCCGTGACCAGCACGCCCGACATCGTGTCGTCAGAGAACGACGCCAATCCGAACTACGAGCGTCGTTGGCTCGTGCTGTGCATCGTCGCCATCACTCAGCTGACGATCGTGCTGGACGCGACCATCGTCAACATCGCTCTGCCGCAGGCGCAGGAAGACCTGGGCATCAGCGACAGCAGCCGCGCGTGGGTCATCACCGCCTACGCGCTCGCGTTCGGTGCGTTGCTGCTGCTCGGTGGCCGCATCGCCGACTACTGGGGCCGCAAGCGGTCCTTCCTCGTCGGCATGGCGGGATTTGCGATCGCCTCGGCCATCGGTGGCCTGGCGCAGGAGGGCTACCAGCTCTTCATCGCCCGCGCCGGCCAGGGCGTCTTCGCCGCCCTGCTCGCCCCCGCTGCGCTGGCCATCCTGACCACCACGTTCACCGACGAGAAGGAACGAGCCAAGGCGTTCGGTGTCTTCGGTGCCATCGCCGGTGGTGGCGCTGCCGTAGGCCTGCTGCTCGGCGGCGTGCTCACCGAGTACGCCAACTGGCGCTGGTGCCTGCTGGTCAATGTTCCCGTCGCGATCTTCGCGGCCGCCGCCGCTATCCCTTTGGTCAAAGAGAGCAAGGCAGAGGGCGACACGCGGTACGACGTTCCCGGCGCGATCCTGGTCGCCCTCGGGCTCGGCTCACTGGTTTACGGGTTCACCGAGGCTGAAGACGGCTGGTCCAACGTCTCAACCCTCAGCTTCATCGCGCTGGGCATCGTTCTACTGGCCGCGTTCGTCGTCGTCGAGTCCCGCTCGGCCAATCCGCTTCTGCCGCTGGGCGTCCTGCTGGATCGAGACCGTGGGTCCGCCTACCTCGGTTCGGCAATCATCGGCGCCGCCCTTCTCGGTGGCACCTTGTACCTGACCTTCTACTTCCAGATCGTGCTCGGCTTCAGCCCCGTCGTCGCCGGAGTCGCCTCCCTCCCCATGACCGGCGGCATCATGATCACCGCTGCCGCAGCGTCCGCATTGATGCCTCGCGTGGGACCGAAGCCGTTGATGGCTGCCGGCCCCGTCATCTCGGCCATCGGTCTGGTCCTGCTCACTCAGATCGGCGTCGACACCTCGTACTGGACGCACGTGCTTCCCGGAGTGGTGCTCCTCGGGCTCGGGTTGGGTCTGCTCATGGTGCCGATGCAGAACGTGGCCCTCATCGGGGTCGCCGATCACGACGCCGGCGCTGCCAGCGCACTCGTCAACGCGGCCCTGCAGATCGGTGGCGCCTTGGGAACCGCCGTCTTCACCACGATCTACACGTCCGCCAAGTCGTCCTACCTGTCGTCGAACATCGCGCCAGTGCCGCCCGCCGGAGTGCCCCCAGAGGCCCTGGCGTCGCAGACCCTGCCGTCCGATTCCGAGCTCGCTGCCCTGCCGGAACCGATCCGCAATTTCATCAACTCCACGATCGACTACATGTTCTCCGCGGAGGTCTCCGGATACGCGCACGCGTTCGCGGCAGCGGCAATCATGGTCATCCTGATCACGCCGATCGTGCTGGTGTTGGTTCGTGCCCGCAAGACAGACCTGCCGGCCGGCGACACCCCGGTTCACATGGGCTGACTCGAGCCGTTCCTACTGTCGAGGTACGACCGCTGCGCGTAGAGAAGCCGCGCGCGGCGTGACGCCGGTTAGGGTGCTGCGTGCGCATTCTCGTTCTGTGGGTCACCCTTGCGGGCGTCGTGATCGGCTTGGTGTTCCTGGGTGTCGAAGGGTTTGCACTTTATCGTGATCAGAGCGAGGTGATCTACGACGGCGCCTACGTGCCGTTGCGCGGTGTCGAGATGACGAGGAGCTACTCGACCACCCTGACGCTCGACCACGCCGCCTCTGGATGGTGGAACGCGCTTCCGGTTCCCTGGTGGAGTTATCCGGTGATCGGGGGAGCAGCCGGGGCCCTGGCGTCCGCTGCGGCTGGGTGGCGGGGACTGCGCATCACAGGACGTGGATGACGGTCGCCGTAGCGACAGGATCTCGCGACAACCACGTTTCCCCCTCTGAGAACTCCTCTAACGGAGCCTGGCTCCGCCCACCTGTCCGCGAACCACGTGACCCCGAGCGCGATGTGATCGCAGGACGTCATGCCTGCCCGGGTAGCTCGTCCGCGAAGTCGAACGAACACCCGAGCCGATCGGCGGCTTCAATGCCACCAGCATCGCGCACCCAGGCAACGCACGCGCCGGCGGCCAGAGCGAGATCGCGGCTGAACAGGTACCCGTCGGTGCAGTCGTCGAAGTGCGCGTTGTGGTGCCATCGGTCGAGAACCAGTCCCTGCACGGAATGGTCCGCGAAGCGGAGCGTGTGCAGGATGCGACGCGACCGGCGCACCATCACTACCCCGTCGTCGAGGCGGTGCAGCTGCGCGGTGATGAGCTCGATGTCGTCGAGCTCATCGTCGGGAATGTCGGTGTTGGGTCCGAGATCGATGACGAGCCCGGCGGGTTCGTCCTGCATCGACTCGACGAGCCATGCGGTCATCGCGTCCCACTGGTCGACCTCGAGTAAGACGCCCGTCGGCGTTTCGAGACTGATCAGCAAAGCTGCGGCATCGATCTTTGAGGCCCACACCTGCGTGGGCCCGTCGTCGTGAAAGAACACTCGACCGGTGTCGTCGACAAGCCCCGGCTGCTCGTTGAACGGAGACGTGTCAGGTGTGCCGTCGACATGGTGGGTGTGGATGGACCAGCCGCTCATGTCCTCGTCGGTGACCACGACGTAGCGCGTAAGGAGATCATCCGACGCGAACAGCCAGCCGGGGAGGGCAGGATCGAAACTAGGAATCATGAAGTCCATCCTGTCCCGCTTGCAAAGCTGTCGGTCGGGCGCTGCCGTGGAATGATTGCGGGGTGCCGCCACGTCGCTATCTCATTCGCCTGGATGCCTACAAGGAACTGATGCCGCAGTCGGAGTTCGGTCGCGCCTACCTGTATGGCGAGGTTCATCGCAACTACGTCGATACATGGAATCTTGCGCTCGAGCTCGGGGAGATGCTTCAAATTCTCATCACCCACGCGGGCCGGCTGTTCAACACCAAGCAGGAGCTCGAGGAGGCAATCTTCGACAGCGCAAGCGGCTGGGGAATGGGTCTGCACCAAGCCTTGCGCGAGCACATCGAAGAGCACTGCATCGAACGCGTCGTCTAGGGCGTCGCCGTTTCACCCAGACGGTTTCGATTGCTTAGGCGTCGCTCAGTGCATCCGCAAGCATGTGCATCGCGACGGTGACCGAGAGTGCGCGGACACTCGCACGATCACCGGGTAGCCGCAGCGTCCGCGTGACGGTCGGTCGGCCCGCGACAGCGATGCCGAAGCACACGGTTCCGACGGGCTTGCTCTCCGTACCGCCGCCAGGCCCCGCGACTCCGCTGGTCGAGACGGCGACATCAGCACCGACGCGGTGCAGCGCTCCTTCGGCCATTCGGGCGGCCACGGGTTCACTGACGGCGCCGTGCTCCTCGATCATGGCGGCGGGGACATCGAGTGAGCCGATCTTCACCTCGTTGGCGTAGGACACCACGCCGCCCACCACGTAAGCCGACGAGCCGGCCCGATCGGTGAGCCGGGCGGCGATCATGCCGCCGGTACACGATTCCGCCGTCGCGATGCGGCGGCCACCGGATAGAGTCGCCACGATGTCATCGATGGTGGATCCGTCGGTCGAGAAGATCTGCGCGCCATGGTGTTTCTCGATGAGTGCCAGCACGTCGGCGTACGCGGCGGCCGCGGACTCCTCGTAGCGAGTGACCATCTCGAGTTCACCGCGCGACAGGCAGGTGGTGATCGCTAGATCGCCGAACCCAGCAATCGAGCTCTCTGCGGTGCGCAAGGTCGCGGCGAGGTCGGCCTCCGACAATCCGTAGGCCCGGATGGTGTCCTCGGTGACCGACGTCCTCCGCGCGAGCACTGCGGCGACGGGTGCGCTCTCGATCGCTTCCGGCCACATCGACTGTAGTTCGGAGGGCGGGCCCGGAAGGATGAGGACCGTGGGGAGGGTGCCCGAGTCGTCGGCCATCGCCACACCCGGTGCCGTGCCTGTCGGCGAGATCGACTGCGCTCCGGCGGGAACCATCGCCTGCTTGCGTACGCCGGCTCGCAGTGGTTCCGAGTCGGCGACGCTGCCGAGCCGACTGCGCCAGCGCTCGACGATGGCCGTGATCCGGCCTTCGAGTTCGACGTCGAGGTGCAGCTCCCGGCCGTACAGTGCCGCGACGGTCTCGACGGTGAGGTCGTCCGCTGTCGGGCCGAGGCCGCCGGTCGTGATGATGAGGTCGACGTGCTGGTCGGCGAGGAACTGGACCTGAGCCGTCAGATCGGCCGGCCGGTCACCGCACACCGTCAGGTGGGCGACGTCGACTCCCATCTGCAGGAGTTGCCGCGCCACCCAGGGGCCGTTGCGGTCGCTGACCCGCCCGGCCAGAACTTCGCTACCCGTGACCACCACACCCGCGCGCACTGCCATGGTTCGACACTACGGCGGCCGCGGTCAGGTCCGGTTGGGGGCCATGACGCACGACTCGCCCAACTGCACGGGTCCGATGCCTCTCTTCAGCGCCCAGAGCAGGAGCGCGCATCCCAGCCCTGACAGAACGAGTCCCGTCCCGAACATGGCGGCATAACCGAAGGCTTGGCCCACCACGCCTGCAGCGAGTCCGGCGATCCCTTGGGAGAAGACGACGGCGCAGGCGAGAAGGGTGTAATCGGTTCCTGCTTAAACACGTTCAGAGGCATCCATCATGAGGGCGAACAAGACGACGGTCGCGGCGCCGCCGAAGACGTGCTCGCTGACGCTGGCGGTCACCACGAGCGCGAGCCCGCCGATGTCGAGTGCCGCGGCGACGTAGAAGCCGAGCGCGAGGGTCTGAGTGATGCCCGCGACGAGCAGGGCACGTCGTCGGCCGAAGCGTGTTGCGTACCAAGCGCCTAGGGCGGCACCGGCGAGCGCGGAGCCCGAGGCGACACCGCCTTCGAGGAGCGCGATCTGTCCCAGGGAAAGTCCGAGGTCGGAGAGGAACGGACCGACGAGGGCCGACCCCATCGAGTTGCCGAACTTGTAGGCGGCGATCAGGCCGATGAACGCCAGGACACCTGGTCGGCGCAGACGAACCCACCACGTTCCGGCGAGGCGGACTGCGGTCGTCGACTCCGCCGGTCGCGCGTCCGCCCTGTCGAGTTGAGTACGGAGAAGGAGGACCGGAATCGTGGTCGCGACGATCAACACGGCCATCGCGACGAACAAAGCTCGCCATCCCGCGAATGAGAACAGCCACAGCAGTACGCCGCCGCCGACGATCATGCCGATGCGGTACGCCCCGAGTTGGATCCCGTTGCCCACACCTCGGTCGCGTGCATCGAGTAGTCGCACGGCGAGTCCGTCGGTGACGACGTCCTGCGTCGCGGACAGAACGTTCACCACCGCGATGCCGACGAACAGCCACTGCAGGCCGGACGCGAGGTCGAGGCAGGCCAGTACCAACGCGACTGCCGCCGCACCGAGTTGCAGTGAGAGCAACCACCGTCGTCGACTTCCGTACCTGTCGACATAGGGCGCCCACAGGAACTTCAGTGCCCATGGCGCGAAAAGAACCCCGCTCGCGCTGATCGCGACCAGGGAGTAGCCGGACTGCCGCAACACCACGGGCAGTGCCTGGGTGAAGAAGCCGAAGGGTAACCCCTGCGCGAAGTAGAGGGCGCCGAGCAAGGCGAACGTGCCGCCGACGATGCCGGAACGGGGGACGCGTGCTCTGTCGGTCGTCGACACGGTGGAAGTCTGGCGTATCTGCGGGCGCCCTGCCGCGTAACCGGCCGCAGCGATCTCCCGTGGTACTTTCAGCGGTCGAAACAGATATTCTGCGACGTCGCCCCGCTGACAAAGGTAATCATTCTGTCTCGGAGAATGAGTGCTTAGATCAGCCGGCGCTAGCACCTAGACAGAAAGCTGTACGATGTTTACGATACGCGCATGGCGATATTCGCAGCGTCGATCACGCTGTTCCTGGGTATTCTAACCTCGGTTATTTCTTGGAGAAACGCTAAGAAGACGCCGCACGAGCAACTAAAGCAAATTTTCGAACTACAGGAGCTTCTTGGCCCAACCGCCGAACTGAAGCGCCGCAAAATTCTCGAGGCCGCCTTGGATTTTGAACTTGGTCGCATCGATCGGGTTACACAGTCACGACGACGCGGAGTCGGAAGAACTTTGAAACGTGTATGGAATTCGCACCCTGTGTACACGACCATGTTTATTGCTTTATCTATCTTCATATTAGCGATTGCCGTACGAATAGCTTCCGCGACGATTACTCCTGCGGTGGGAGGCTCTTTCTCTGGTCGTGAACCTCTTTCTGTATTCTCTTCCATCGCTACTGCCCTGTTATTCCTGTACGTCTGCTTCAAGGTGCTAAGCCGGGGATACCGGGCGCTGATCGACTTGCCGTCCGACTGAGGACTCGGCCGCTAAGTCCTCGTCAAGTTTCGCGCAAGAGCAGGCTTCGTCGAGCAGGAGACCCAGCTGAAGGTATGGAGGCTCGTTGGTTTTCTAGTGCTCATTGGGAAACCCGGCATAGACCCGTCGCAACTAGCGAGCGGCCAGCAGCGGATGGAGAGCGCGCGAGCGCTGGCGATGAAGCCCGAGGTGATGCTGTTCGACGAGCCGACCTCGGCGTTGGATCCCGAGATGGTCAAGGAGGTTCTCGACGTCATGCTGCGACTGCGCGACGAGGGGATGACGATGGTCGTGGTGAGTCACGAGATGGGGTTCGCGCGAGCGGCCGCCGATCGTGTGGTGTTCATGAGCGACGGGCGCATCGTCGAGGATGCAGCGCCGAATGAATTCTTCGACAATCCGCGCAACGAACGCACGAAGCAGTTCCTCAGTCGAATGCTGTGAGTCACCGGCGCCCGACCTCCGCCGCCGGTCACGGCAGGTTACTCACCGGTAGCCTCCCGGACCTTCGGTTGAAGATCGTCGGCGCAGGTCAGGTTATGTCTCGAGACACATCGAGCCCGCTGGACCGGGGTCGCCACAACACGGCCCTGCACGACTAAAGTTGTCTCCGAGCCCACAAGGACAGACGACGTCGAGCAGACGGAAAACGAGGCAAGACCTGCAATGACTGAGAAAAAGCCGACCATCATCTACACCCTGACCGACGAGGCGCCCATGCTGGCGACTCACGCGTTCCTGCCGGTCATCCGCACTTTCGCCAGCGCAGCCGGGATCGAGGTGGAGTCGAGCGACATCTCCGTTGCCAGTCGCATCCTCGCCGAGTTCCCCGATTATCTGGACGAGGACCAGCGGGTGCCGGACAACTTGGCCGAGCTGGGCAAGCTGACCCAGCTGCCCGACACGAACATCATCAAGCTCCCCAACATCAGTGCCTCGGTACCGCAGCTGCACGCCGCGATCAAGGAACTGCAGGACAAGGGCTACAAGATCCCCGACTTCCCGGGCAACCCGAAGACGGACGAGGAGCGGGAGATCCGCGACCGCTACACCAAGTGCCTCGGTAGCGCCGTCAACCCCGTCCTCCGTGAGGGCAACTCCGACCGCCGCGCGCCGAAGGCCGTCAAGGAGTACGCGCGCAAGCACCCGCACAGCATGACCGAGTGGTCACCGGCGTCGCGCACGCATGTCGCGCACATGCGCGAGGGCGATTTCTACCACGGCGAGAAGTCGATGACCGTCGAGGGCGACCGCGAGGTCAAGATGGAACTCGAGACGAAGAGCGGCAAGACCGTCGTCCTCAAGCCGAAGGTCTCGCTGACCGACGGCGACGTCATCGACAGCATGTTCATGAGCGCGAAGGCGCTGGACAAGTTCTACGAAGAGCAGATGCAGGACGCCTACGAGACCGGCGTCATGTTCTCCCTGCACGTCAAGGCCACGATGATGCGGGTCTCGCACCCCATCGTCTTCGGCCACGCGGTGCGCGTCTTCTACAAGGACGCCTTCGCCAAGCACAACGAGCTCTTCGAGGAGCTCGGCGTCAACGTCAACAACGGCCTCTCCGATCTGTACAGCAAGATCGACACCCTTCCGGCGTCGAAGCGCGACGAGATCGTCGAGGATCTGCACAAGTGCCACGAGCACCGGCCCGAGCTGGCCATGGTCGACTCGGCACGCGGCATCTCGAACTTCCACTCTCCCAGCGACGTCATCGTCGACGCCTCCATGCCCGCGATGATTCGCGCCGGCGGCAAGATGTGGGGAGCCGACGGTCGTCCCAAGGACACCAAGGCCGTCAACCCGGAGTCGACCTTCTCCCGCATCTACCAGGAGATGGTGAACTTCTGTAAGACGAACGGCCAGTTCGACCCGACGACCATGGGCACCGTTCCCAACGTCGGCCTCATGGCGCAGAAGGCCGAGGAGTACGGCTCGCACGACAAGACCTTCGAGATCGAAGAGGACGCCGTCGCGAACATCGTCGACGTGGCGACCGGCGAGGTCATGCTCACGCAGAACGTGGAAAAGGGCGACATCTGGCGCCTCTGCATCGTCAAGGACGCGCCGATCCAGGACTGGGTCAAGCTCGCGGTGAACCGTGCGCGCGACTCGGGAATGCCGGTGCTCTTCTGGCTCGACCCATACCGCCCCCACGAGAACGAGCTGATCAAGAAGGTGCGGACGTACCTGAAGGATCACGACACCGAGGGCCTCGACATCCAGATCATGTCGCAGGTCCGCGCGATGCGGTACACGCTCGAGCGCGTTGTCCGCGGCCTGGACACCATCTCCGCGACCGGCAACATCCTCCGTGACTACCTCACGGACCTGTTCCCGATCCTCGAGCTCGGCACCAGCGCCAAGATGCTGTCCATCGTTCCCTTGATGGCCGGCGGCGGACTGTACGAGACGGGCGCCGGCGGTTCCGCGCCGAAGCACGTCAAGCAGCTCATCGAAGAGAATCACCTCCGCTGGGACTCGCTCGGCGAATTCCTCGCGCTGGCCGTGAGCCTCGAGGACCTGGGCAAGAAGACCGGCGGCAAGGCGAACGTCCTGGGCAAGGCCCTCGACGCCGCGACCGGCAAGCTGCTCGAGGAAAACAAGGGTCCGTCGCGCACCACCGGCGAGCTCGACAACCGCGGCAGCCAGTTCTACCTGGCAAAGTTCTGGGCGCAGGAGCTGGCGAGCCAGACCGAGGACGAGGAGCTGGCCAAGCACTTCGCGCCGCTCGCCAAGACGCTGGCCGATCAGGAAGAGGCCATCGTCAAGGAGCTCGGCGACGCGCAGGGTGAGCCCGTCGACATCGGCGGGTACTACTACCCGGATCCCGAGAAGGCGACCTCGATCATGCGTCCGAGCAAGACGTTCAATCAGGCTCTGGAGTCTGCGACCAAGTAATTCTCGACCTTCTGGCCCATGCACGCGCGGCGTGCATGGGCCAGAGTCATGTGTGGACTATGGACCCCGGAAACCGGGGTCCAGATTCCACGATCAGGATCGGCGCTCGAGATTCGCCGGCGTCGACCCTTCGAGACGACGACGATCGAGCGCCTCCAGGAGAGCCGGCGCGTGGGAGTCCGGGACGCACAACTGTCCGTTCACCGGGACGATCAGCCCGAGGTCGACCATGGTGGCCAGTCGCACGGACAGCCACGCGCTGACTTTCTCGACGTCGGTGTCGATGCCCGTGTCGAAAGCTTCGCCGTCATGTGCCGGGTCGTCGACCAGGGAACGAACGAGGATGAACCATAGTGCGGCGCATGCTGCGGCTATCTCCCGCTGCGGCGAGGCGTTCAGTGCGACAACGGGTTCCAAGCACGCGATGTAGGCCTCGACGAGACTTCTGCGTCGCCACTCCTCGCTCGGTGCCGAGAGCCAGTGATCGAATGCGTCTCCTGCTCGAAGTGTTCGATCCTCGTTGCGCAGGACGCCCACTCCCACCGCGGTCGCGATAACCACCTTGTACGTCACCGTCGACAGCAGTTCGCTGATGGTATCGCCTTCACCGGTCGGGCCGAGGGCGTCTCGAAGCTGCCTGCTCGAGCGCGGGTGTGCGAAGCAGGGGTCGGGAACGATGCCGTTGTCTTCGCACCAGGCAGCAACCCGCCGGACGTGAGACGTCAGGGCGGTCGGACCGAGGGGTGCCGAGCGACGTCGCGGGACCGGTGCCATGCGTGGCGGGGAAACCCCGACCATCTCCGCGAGGTCGTTTGTCTGTGTCGGCGAAACACGTTCTTCGACAATGAATCGCGCGAAGAGATCGAGCGCATCGACAGTGTCGTCGGGTGACCACGGTGTGTGTCCGCAGTCGTCGGCGTGCACGTCTGTGTCGAACAACTCCAGTGGTATGTCAGATCCCGCGACCAGGATGTCGTGTTCGCGCCTGGATCGGTCGACTGCCATCGCCGTCGAATATGCCGCCAACGGGTCTGTGGTGCAGCCTGACCGCACCAACCACTCCGCAAATTGTTTCAGCACGTCGTGCCAGCACAATGCCGGCCGTCTCCGCGCGGTGCGCTTCTCGGCCTTGGCCCTGCGTTGACTCTTGCTCATCAGGTCCCCCCAGGATCGTGTGCTCGGAGAGTAGGGCCGGCGTACGACAGGACCTGACAGTGGAAATCTGCCCCCGGAAACCGGGGTCGATAGTCCACGATCATGTGATGAGAGACATGGCGATCGAGCACGTGATCGGTCTGGAGAAGGCACTACTCGATCCGGCGACGCGCTCATCGCAAACTGAACTCGACCGACTGCTCGACCCGTCGTTCGAGGAGATCGGCGCGTCGGGTCGGCTGTGGACGCGGCGCGAGATGATTGCGGCGCTGATCGACGCGCCCGAGTCCGAGCCCATCAAGAGCGCGAACTTCAACGGCCGGAGGATCGCCGACGACATAGTTCACGTGACCTACGAGACCTGGCATGAGGGTCGTCACGCGCGCCGAAGCTCGTGGTGGCGCAGGGTAGATGCTGGGTGGACGCTGCTGTTTCATCAGGGAACTCCAATCCAAGCAGTCGCCCGCAAGCGGTCGGCAGACATCAAGACGGCTCTTCCCAGATGACGGTGTAGGTCGGCCGGGCGCGTCGGTCCGCAGATAGACGTCGAGGTCTCCCGACGATGGAGGTTCCTACGCCATCCATCCGAAAGACCTCGACGTGTCCGACGCTACCCCGCCGGCCGGCTTCGGCCGCCCTGACCTGACCGCCTTCGCGGCTCATCCCAATCGACCCTGATCGGGTCTGCTGACCCCCTCGACGAGAACGCAGCGACATCCCAGCCACCCAACCCCGACCGTCCGGGAAGCCGGGGCACGTCACATGGCCTGTGCTGCGGGCGTGTCGAGTGGGTCGTCCAGGGGCGACGCAGGAGCGTCGACGCGACGTGCTGAGAGGTGGTTCCAACAGAGCGCTAGGACACCGGCTACAGGCATGGCGATAGGTCAGGAACGGCGTCGCTCCCTGCGCAGGAGGGAGCGCAGAGTCTCGGCGTTCGCGTAGCCGACCCGTAGCGCGATCTCGGCGGAGGTGAGGTCCGTGGTTGCTGAGAGGTGCCGAGCTCGTTCGATGCGAAGCCGTTGGACGAAGCCGAGCGGAGTGAGGTTGAGCGCCGCACGGACTCGTCGTTCGAGGGTGCGCCGGCTGGTGCCGAGCGACTGCGCGACGAAGGCGACGTTGAACGGTTCGTCCAGGCGGGCGCGCACGAAGCGTTCGAACTCGACGACGATCGGGTCCTCGTGCCGGATATGTTCGTAGGCGACGAAGGCCGCCTGCGACGGACGCTCGTCGATGATGAGGAGCTTGGCGACATGTTGGGCCAGGTCGGGGCTGATCGATCGCACGAGTGAGAGCGCGAGGTCGATGTGGGCGAACGCGGCGCCGGCGGTGACGAGGTTCCCGTCGACCACGACCATGGTGTCGAGATCGAGGGCGACGGTCGGATAGCGCTTCAGGAACTCCGGCCCCAGGAACCAGCTGGTCGTCGCCCGCCGATGATGCATCCGTCCAGTCTCGGCGACGGCGAACACGCCGGTGCACGCCGCGGCGATCCGGGTGGTCGCGTCGTCGAGGCGCCCGAGTGAGGCGATGACCGAACGTGCATCTCGGCTCTGGAGGGCGTCGTTGGTAGCGGCGGCCGTGAGGGTTCCAAGCGCAGGGACGACGACCACGTCGAACTCTCCGGACTCCGACAGCGGGTGGTCTACCGACAGGGTCATCGATGCCGTCGTGGTCACTCGCCGTTTCGGTCCGAGGATGGCGAGTTCGATCGGGTCGATCCGCGGGTCGACATCGCCGCGGGCTCCGTCGGCCACCCGCACGATGTCGATGACCGACGCGACAGCCGAACCGAAGCAGCCGTCGATCGCGATTAGTCCGATACGCATGGCGCGAACAATAGCAATACTGTCGTATACGCCACTCCCCACCGGCCCTCGCTCGTCATACGCTGAACTCGCCTCACGAAGAACCCCGACTTCAAGGAGAACCCCTCATGTCCACACCCGCATCACTTCCGTATGCCTTCGTCGCCAAGATCGTCGCGGCCGATGGACAGCACGACGCGCTCGCCGATCTGCTCGCCGGCGCTGTCGCACTCGCCAACGAAGAAGTAGGAACGATTGTCTGGTTCGCGGCTAGGACCCACGCCGACACCTTCTGGATCTTCGATGCATTCCCCGACGAGGCCGCTCGCGACGCCCACGCCAACGGCGCCATCGTCGCAGCCCTGATGGCCAACCAGCACCTCCTCGGCGCAGCACCCGAGATCCTGGCGGCCGACGTCCTCGCGTCCAAGCTCCCGTAGTCCGCCAACACACGAGACGATCGCGCCCCGCCGAGCCGTCGGACCCGATCGCCTCGACACCCGCACCACGTTGACGATCCCCGACGGGCCGATCACGAGGAGGCCAGAGGAGATCCCGGACGCGGTCACGATGATGGATCCCTTCCACGTCGTGCGCCTGGCCGGTGACACCCTCGACAGGTGTCGGCGGCGGGTCCAACTCGCGATCCACGGGCACCGTGGGTTCAGGGACGACCCGCTCTACAAGTCGCGGCGCACGCTGCACACCGGCGCGGACCTGCTTACCGACAGGCAGAGCGACAGGCTACGCGCGCTGTTCGTTGATGACGCTCACGTCGAGGTCGAGGCGACCTGGGGTGTCTACCAGCGCATGATCGCCGCCTATCGCCACGAGGACCGGCAACGTGGCCGCGAGCTCATGGAGAAGCTGATCACCGACCTCAGCGCCGGCGTCCCCAAGGTGCTCACCGAGCTCACCACCCTGGGCCGGACCCTGAAGAAGCGAGCCGCCGACGTGCTCGCCTACTTCGAACGACCCGGCACCAGCAACGGGCCGACCGAGGCGCTCAACGGACGGCTCGAACACCTGCGCGGCTCCGCACTCGGGTTCCGCAACCTGACCAACTACATCGCCCGAAGCCTGCTCGAGACCGGCGGCTTCAGACCCCAACTCGTACACCCCCGATTGGGATGAGCCATCAAGACTCGGTAACAGTCACAAAACGATCGGTCTTTTTCTGCCTGACGGTGCCAGAGTGATGACCATGCGACAGACAACGCGTCGAGCGGCAGTGGCCTTGGCACTCGCGATCCCGGTGTTCCTGGGGGTGGGTGCGGGAACGGCATCCGCTGCACCCCAGACCTCGATCTTGCAGGTGCCCGTCGTGACGGGTCTGGAGATCGGCCCGGTCAGCGTGCCAGGCGGACTCATCCAGACCACGCCGATCAAGGCGACGGTGGGGGAGAGACCGGGCTCGGTCCGGTTCTCCGCCGCCGACATCAAGCCGTACTACTACCAGTACAACTACCGGTGGATGACGGTGCAGTGGCGCAATCTCTCGACGGGAGCGGCCGGCGCCGTCGACTTCCGCCACTGGGCCTCCGAGGACCTCTCGGCTGTCGATCCGAATGCCGGCGCCCGAGGGCTCCCGCTCGACGTCGTAGCAGATACCGGACCCGGTCAGGTCGCCGTTGTGGTGACGCAGAGCCGCCAGTTCCCCGCGCCGTTCTCCGAGACATTGTTCCCGGGGCTCGGTCTTCTGACAGTCCCGTGAGGTTGACCGCCGCTTGTTGTGAACCATCCCAAGCGCAGTGAACTGCTGGGCACTACTGTCACGCTGAGTCCGGTTCGTGGCAGAGCCGGCCCTGTCGAGGAGCGTGGTGGCGTGGCGTCAGTATTCGCTCAGCGCGCCAGCTACCAACGGCAGGGGATCCGTTTCGTCGGCGGACCGTTGCCGTTGTCATCGGAACGGAGGGTGTCCGACGCGTTCGGCAAGAAGTTGTCGCGCGACTACCTGTTCGTCGACGATCGGGAGTCCGACTTCATCGGTACCTGGCGTGGCAGTCGAGTGCAGCTGTACGCGGTGTCGCCGGGCAATCGAAGCAATCGTCAACCCGAAGATCGCCGGTGTGCACATCGATCGTGACACCGCCGCGCAGTATTCGTTCGGTCAGCTGAGCCCCGACGCGCTGACGTTCTCGTCGGCGCAACAGCCTCGTTTCCGTGACCGCAAACGCAACATGATCGTGGCGACGAGCGCGGGGTCCGCCCGTGCAGCGATGACGCGCGCGCTGCCGACGCATGTTCGTGCGGGTGACGACAGCATGGACCTGCGGCCGATCGTCACCGAGTGCGTGCGCACGGCTGTGGCAGAGGCGGTGTGGGGTGACGCGGCGTCGACGTTGATCGACTACGTCGACGAGAGCGGCGCCCATGGGGCGCTGCCGTTGGCAGATGCGATGTACGACAACTTCTTACGCCTTCGACGCTGTGCGAACACCTACGCCATGAGAGTCGAGCCACGGCTGCAACGGTGGACGTTCTCGCAAGAGCAGCGGTGGATGCGGATCAACACTCGGATGCTTCTGCAGCACGCCTCGGTTCTGGCGGATATGCCGCTCGACGACACCATCGCCGGCCACATCAGGCGGTTGCACGGCATCTCGGGGTTCTCGTCGAACATGGTCCGTGACGACACCACGACGTCCTTCATCGCCGGCGTCGACACGACGCGCACGGCCATTCTCGCCACGCTGAAGCATCTGCTCGATCCCGCCAACACGCAGTGGAAGTACGCCTTCTCAGCTGTGCCCGTCGAGTCGCTGGGTGATTCTGCAGTGGTTCGTGCGTGCGTGATGGAAGCGTTGCGCATCGACACCCCCGGGTCCGTGTTCAACGAGCGGGTGATCGACGACTGCCGCATCGCGCTCGGTGACGGCAGTGTCGATCTGCACCGTAATACGCTGGTGATGCCGAACATTCATGCCGCGCACGCGGTTCACGGTCCGACATTCGATCCGAACCGGATACTGAACGCCCACGCGACGGATCACGTCGCCCCGCTGGTGATCCCCTTCGGCAAGGGTCCGAGATCGTGCCCTGGCAAGTCGTTCGCGTCGTCGATGATCGCGGTGTTCGTGCACGACTTCCTTCAGGCGCACCCGGACGCCGCGGTGGGCACGACGCACCCGGACAACGCCTATCCGATCCACACGGCATCCGAGCATGGTCTGCACGTGTCGCTGCGTGGCTGAGGTGTCAGGTCATCAGTGCGGCGGGAGCCCACGACGGCCATGACGGGTCCCCAACCAGTCGACCATGGTCGTAACGAGCGATAACGCGAAAGGGGTTGCTTGCGTTGGTATTGTCGTAGACGCGGGCATTGTCGACGACATCGATCGCGGATCGAACCAAGGGCCACAGGCGCACGTATCGCTCAAGGACCTTTGCCTCGGGCACGGAATGACCGCCGATCTCGACGCGGTTGACGACGCGGGCTACGGCCAGGTCGACCGGAATGGCGACGATATGAAGTGTGACGAGGTACGCGGCCTCGTTCGCCGTCTCGATCAGATCGAGCTTCGACGGATGCGAGAAGACTGTCTCGGTGACGAACGACGCGGCCTGTGCGAGTAAGGCCACCCGCTGTTCGGCGGCCAACCTCGATGCGTCGTACGCGTGCGCTTGTTCGTCACCGGGCCAGTTCTCGGTAGCGATCTCGTCGGCGTTGACGAAGGGAAGATGAGTGACGGGCGCCAGCACCCGAGCAAAGAAGGTGCTCTTGCCGGCGCCGTTCGGGCCGGCAAGCAGGTGCAGGACCGGGTCGCGGGTCATTCCGTCAGGGACGATGCTCGATCACAGCGCCGTCTTCGTCGCATTCGACGAAGGCCCGTCCTTCTGCCTCGAATTCGCTGCGCAGATCCAGGCCTTCTGACATCGCGTCGATTCGCTCGGACCATTCCGCGCGTACGACTGCCTGCTCTCGCGGGGTGAGCGCGTCGTAGTTCTGCCGACCTGCCAATACCCCGGCGATGTCGCGTGAGGCTATGTGATGTGAGGCCTCGATCTCACGCCCGACCAGTGCCCAGTGTGCAATTTGTTGGGCTGCGCTCCGGCTCGACGCACTGCCGACCAGCTTCGCCGATGCATACAGTTCATCGTCGACCCGTAGCGATGACGTCGTACCCATGAGCTGCTCCGTTCGTTGTCGTGCACCTAGTGTAGCAATCTGCCACAGCTATGTACTGCCGGATGATGACTAGCTGTCGGCAGTAACCCGCGCCGCGAGGAACGCTTCCGGATCGATCAGGTCAGCCTGCCCGACGATCGATCCCAGGTCGGCGATTCGCTCTACTCCGGTCAGCACCATCTCCTCCTCGACGGTCCCCTCGGCGTAGCCGTAATAGCAGGTGGAGGTCGTGTGGTTGTGGTCCTTGTCGATGCGGTTGGCGCGGCCCTCGATCTGGCGGATGTCGATGGGTGTCCACCGAGGGTCGTGGATCAGCGTCACCCGGGGCGCGAGAGTGGACGTCGTGCCTTCGGGCAGCAGCATCTCGTTGGTGTGCAGGTTGATGGCGCTCGTTGTGGTGGACAGAATGACGGTCGCGTCCGCGGTTTGGAAGCGCCGGATCTCGGCCTCCTGCTCCGGACTGCTCATGCTTCCGTCGACCACCGCAACGGCAAGTCCGCCCTCGCGCAAGTCCTCGGCGAGAGCGGCGACGGACTCGCGGTAGAACATCGACACGAACACCTGGTTGCCGGCCTTGACCCATGTGCGGACTTGGTCGGCGGACGCGGGAATGCGGAGATACGAACACTTCTGGCGGAACCGCAGTGTCGCGGCCCGCACACTCGGATTCTTCTGCAGCACTCGTTTGCCGCCGGACACCTTCCACATCGGCAGACCGACCTCCTTGCGATAGTCGACCCACGCGGAGTTGTAGAGCCGCTTCTGAGCGGCGGTCAGCTCCTGCCCGAGCGGTTCACGGGGCGTGGGCGGGGACGGTCGCGAGATCGACCACGGCACAGCACCTCCCGACAGCCACCCGTGCACGGCGGCGATATCGCGCTCGCGACGGGCAGCGTCTTCTGGCTCCCAGCGCCACGTGGCCAGCCCGGTCGACGCCTTGCCGGCCTTGATCGCGAAGCCGGACTCTTCGAGGAAGTTCGCCCACTTCACGGTGAGGGCGTAGCCGAGCTGATCGTCGTCGCCCACGATCTCGACGCCGTGGGACTGCTCGATCGCGCGCGCCATGTACGCGAAGTGCAGCGGCTGGTAACCGGGGGTCGCGGACATCCACACCACCGACCGCGCGGCTTCCTGATAGCGCCACACGATCTGCGACTGCTGCGATTCGATGTTCATCAACGCATGGCACTCGTCGGCGATAACCACGTCGATCTCGAATCGCAGTTCGCCGAGCGTGATGGTTCGCTTGTTCTGTGTCCGTTTGCGTTTGCCCAGATCGGTGTCGGGTGGGACGGACAGCAGCTTCTTCGTCGACTGGTAGGTGACCAGGAGCCAGCGCTTACGGTCGGAGGGCTCGATGTCGGCTTCACTGTCCGCGATCGTGCGACGCCATCCGGGCAGCGCACCCTTCGGTGCGACGACCAGGACGGTGCCGATCTCGGCGGCAGACATCTGCCGCACGGCCTCGCACACCGACAGGGTCTTTCCCAAGCCGGTGGAGTCCATCTGCGCGAAGTACGGGAAGCCCTCGTCGAGGGCAGTGAGGTGCCGACGGACCGATTCGAGCTGGGTGTCGCGAGGGATCAGGGAACGGGCATGCACGGTTTCCGGGCGCCAGGTCTCGTTGGCATCATCCTCGAGCCACCGCTGCAGGCTGTACGGCATCGACTCGTACGGCTGCAGGTACTCGGGCAACTCGGTGCCGTAGTACGCGAACACTCGTGGGCCGGGGTACCAGCGCGCCCCCGCAGCGCTGGCTGCGGAGCGGTCCTCGAAGGGAACATCCAGCACCCACACGCGCTCGCCGGCGTCGGGCACGCGCAGGTCGGGAGCTGCGGTCTTCTTCGCCGGTGCGCGGCGCTTGGTCGGCTTCTTCGCAGTTCCGGCGAACTTCCGGGCTGCGCTGCTCTGCCCGGCCTTCACGGTGCGAGTCGTGGTGGAGCGTCTACGTGGTGGCATCGGGAACATCCTCTCCGATCGCAACTGGTGGTCACGACAAGGGTCGTCGGCGGGAGTGGGGTCCTGTGCCGTGGGAACCAGGCACTGCCGAGAGTGGCATCAACGTCCGACACCGTCGACAAGGTTGGATACGACCGCGCCATATCCAACCTTGTGGCCATAAGGGTGGATATGGCCGAATCGCTACCGGCGAGCCGAGTCAGCTCGGGAGAGGGACCAGACTGACGATCTCCGCTCCGGACTGCAGGATCTGAGCACCGCCCACTCCACCGACCATCGTTTCGGGGCTGAGACGCTCACCCTCCCGGAAGTTCTCCAGAGGGGCGGTCCAGACCTCGTCGCCCGAGTGCAGGTCGACGGCCACGAGATTGCTCTCGCGCACTGCGATCATCACGTCACCGTCCGTTCCGACCGGCGAGAAGGACTCGATCTCCCACAGCTGTTCACCGGTGGTCATGTCCAGTCCGATCATGGATCGCTCGCCGGACAGGACCCCGACATCACCGACCACCGACTGCAGCGCGCTGTACGTGCTCGCTACGTTGTATTCGTCCGCGGGACGATCGATGATGAGCTGTTCACTGCTCCAACGCTTCTCGCCGGTCGTGCGGTCATAGGCGGTGTCACCGAGAACGAAGGGTACGGACTCGTCCGCCGGCTCGTCGATGGTCGGGTAAGTCGACACCTGGCTCGCCGACTCGACGAGTACGTCTCCCGCACGTGAGTAGGCGATGCCGCCCACCGGCTCGTAGGAATCGCAGTCCAGCCGTGAGCCGACAACGACGTCGCCGACCGTTCTGTAGCCGCCGGAGAAGCAATCGTCGAGTACGTCGGAGGCCCAGATCTGCTCGCCCGTCTCGGGATCGAATGTCGAGAAGCCGCCGCCGACATCGAAGTGTCCGGTGCCGTCGGCGACTGTGAGCTGATCCGCATACTGGTCCTCCCAGCCGGCCCACGCCTGCAAAGGGGTCGTCCAGTCGGCGGACAGATCGTCCACAGTTCCGCGTTGCAAGGTGACGTCCGCGTCTTCCAGGTTGCCGCTGGTCGTATAGACGTGTCCGTCCGAGACTGTCATGGCGAACGTATCCGACGTATCCCCGTGGTTCGTGGACTCACCGGTCGTGAGATCGAAGGTGCGGAGGGTGGGATCCTCTGCGTAACTCGGCGTGATGCAGACTAACTGGTTATCGATGGGCTGTTCCGCACACGACTGCAGATCCGTCGCCGGCACCGACCACTCCAGTGCGCCCGACGCGGTGTCGATCGACATCAGTCGCGCCTCCGTCGAGGGCCCCTGGGAGTCCACGACGGCGGCGATGGTCAGAAGGTGGTCATCGATTCGGATCGACCCGGCGACGTAGGGATACATCGACCCCGCTCGTGGGTCGGCGAAGCGGGCACCGTCCAGTCCGCTGTCCGCCGCATCCACGGTCCACGCGACTCCCGGTGCCGAGGGTGACGCGTCGGTGATGCGCTTGACGGTCGTCGTTCGATCCTGGGTGACCACCACGACGGCGGCGGCGACCGAGACTGCAGCGACGGTTCCCGCGACGATCAAGCGTGTCTGCATCACTGGGAGATCAACTCCGGCGTGCGGGCGATGCGCTCGAGCTCCGCGGTGTCCCAGGGGTTCTCGGTGGCGAGTGTGATGCCCAGGCCCGACGCGGTGGTGATCGACACTACCGTTCCGGTCTCGATCGGGACGGGACTGAGCACCTGCGGTTCTTCCTGAAGTGGCTCCGGCCGAACCGGGCTCCCGGCAGTGACGGTCAGTCGGCCGGCAGCGCTGTTCACGACCTGACAGACTCCGTCTCCGTAAGGACTGGAACGTAACGCTCCCAGGGGTGGAACCGGGGCGAGAGCTCCGGAGTCTGCCCGGGCCAGCGCCGCGTTCAGTGAGTCCACGACGGGCGCGGTGAATTCTGTTGCGACTCCGTCCGTGCCCGGGTACGACGTGCACTCGGAGATGTTGCCCGGCGTCCCCGGGGGTGCGGGTGTGGACGTCACGAACGCTGGGTCGATCGCGATGCGGACGAGTTCGGGCATCGAGAACGGCAGTCGGTCCTCGCCACCGGTCGCTGACGAGTAAGCGCTGATCTGCGATCCGTCGGTGCGATACGCAGTGGCGATCCGGGTCGATGTCCGAGCGCCGTCGACTTCCTGCCACGTGTCCTGCCTGTCGACGACAGTGCCGTCGCTCATCGACTCGCGGCTGTCGAGAACCCCGGCAACACAGGGCGGCACACCGTCGGTCTGCTGCGCGACACCGATGCTGATGAATCCGGAACGATCACCCCGAGTGACATCAGCCAGTGCCGACGTGCTGTCGAACTGGTCCTCCTCGGGGAGGTTCTCGTACACCGGTATCGGATCGAAGTACGGGAGCATGCCGCGTGCGAACGCGATGTCGGCAGGGAGCGCGCGAACGAGGGCTTGCGACATGAGGTGCGCTTTCGGCCCGGTGAACCACGGAGCATCGGGATTGTCGTA
Organism: Rhodococcus sp. Leaf225; assembly: GCF_001426145.1. Lineage (NCBI taxonomy): Bacteria > Bacillati > Actinomycetota > Actinomycetes > Mycobacteriales > Nocardiaceae > Rhodococcus > Rhodococcus sp. Leaf225. The sequence continues at coordinate 37,341 of NZ_LMRN01000019.1, forward strand.
TGACGACTCGCTGATCCCGGTCACTCCGAAATAACTGCTCTCGACGGGAGGATCGACCGTCTCGCAGCCCGGAATGGTGGTGGGGTAGGAAATCTCGGGTGTCACGATGTCGTACTCGTGAGCAGGCGGCGGCGGTGTGGTCTCGACCGGGGTCACTGGTTGCACCGTCAAGGCGGGTTCCTCCGGAGGCGCAGTCAGGCCGGCGACGACAACACCGAGCGCCACGATGGACACGACGACGAAGGTGGACATCAGCGTGTCGTGGCGCGGCGGCGTCTTCTCGTCCATGGCTCGTTTCTCACTCGGCTGTGTGATGGACGCTCATTCATACCACTCGTGCTCTTTACGACGCTCGGCCACGAGTCGATGCATCGCCTCCAGACCCCGGCCCCGCTTCTTCGGCGTCTGACAATCGATGCAATTAGTCAATTAGTGCACAGGTGAGTTCACCTGCTTTCGGGAACGTGGTGTGTCAGCGTGATCTGCTATGTTGAAATTGCCTCCACTCGGACGGCAACCACCTCATTTTCTCACTGGGAGTCGCATGCCTGAAAAGAAGATTCTGTACGTCGACCTCGACAACACGCTGGTCGATTTCCAATCCGGGATCGACCGACTGCATCCGTCGGAAATCGTCGGCTTCGAGAAAGACCTGGACGAGGTTCCGCGCATCTTCTCGCTGATGGATCCGATCAAGGGTGCGTTGGATTCCTACAAACTGCTGGCTGAGCATTTCGATACCTACATCTTGTCCACTGCCCCGTGGAAGAACGCCCAGGCGTGGCATGACAAGGTCAAGTGGGTGCAGTGGCACTTGGGGTACGAGTCGGGGTCGGTGGCCTACAAGCGCCTAATCCTCTCTCACCATAAGAACTTGAACCGAGGAGACTTTCTGGTGGACGATCGAGGTGCCAACGGTGCGGATCAATTCGAGGGTGAGCTGATCCCGTTCGGCTCGGACGACTTCAAGACCTGGGCCGACGTCACGAATTATCTGCTACCGAGAGCGTGATCGCTTCGATTCACCGTCGGGCACTCGAAGCTGACTCAGGTCATCGGCCCAGCGTCACCCATCGACTTCAGTGTTTTTCCCAAAGGCGCCCAGCGATCTCGCTTCGTTGAATCGAGTGCTCGGACTCTGTCGGCGATGTCCCGTAGATCCTGAGCCAGCTGCTTTTCCTCGATATCCAGAAGCTCGCCGTATCGGCTGTCGACAAGGAAGGGCGTGTGGTCGCTCGCATACATCGCGACGCGGTCCAGCATGATTTCCAAGTCACGGGCAGCGACCGCATCGTCCGGTGAGTCCGACGCAGACACGAAACGGAAGTCGCCCTCCCACAACGCGGCCCGAACTGGATCCGGCCGCAACGTCACGACCGTACCCAGAGGACGTTCGTGCTTGTTCACGGCGTTCATGGCCAAAACTTCGTGTGCGAGTCGGAGGACGTTGTCATCTGTCATCGACGCGCCGATCACGACGACGTGGTTCGTGGCCATCAACGACTGCACGATAGAGGCGAGCGGTCGACGCTCGGAGTCGTACCGGACGAAGTCGCGGCGGCTCAGGACGATGCTGTCGGGGGCCGCCACGTCGCCGTGCAACTTCAGGAGCCAGGAACGGTCGCCGTGCACCTCCTGCCGTGGCAGGACAGAGATCGAATCGGATCCGTGAGCAGACTCGTATGCATCTTCGTACAATGTGTCGTAGTTGGTGGTCACAGCCCTTTCCACGCCCAACGATGCCAGTAGACAGTGGGCTAGAGTCGGCGACTTCTGTGTCACTGCGCTAATGGCCCGGGCAGTCCGGGCCCCCAAAGTCGTTGCTCCGCTGGCTTTTGACAGTAGTTGCGCCCGATCCAGGACGTTAAGTTCTGCGAACTTGGTGTCGTCCAAGTCGGGTAGCGTGTCGCTCTTGAGTTGAGACAGCAGTTGGTCCCAGGTGGGTAGTCCGGCCGGAACGCTCACTCCGGCGCCTAGCAACAACGCGACGTCATTTCGACGTACGGCGGATGCCAAGTCTTCGGCCGCCTGACTCCAGTGCTGGGGCGGCGGTCCCTCGCGCCTCATGGATTGGAAGGCTGCATAGTCGGCAGCGTTCTCAGCGACGATCACGATGTCGAATGCCGACGAGCGGACGAACTCGGCGGTCCGCTCGAGCAGGGCCTTGATGACCGCGCCGCGGACGCCGTCGTACCCACCGAGACCGACACCGAGAGTGGGCATCGCAATCAAGGGCCTTACGCGGCCGTCCCCTGCCGGAGGTGGGTCAGCACTGATCTTCCGCAGGGCATCGCCCAACCCGTCGATCAGCCACGGAACCGATGGTCGTCCGTCATGAGCGACATTGAGAATCCACGCCGGTCGATCGAAGCCCACCTCGTCGGGGAACCTACGGGCACGGCCCGTTCCCGCTGCGACCGGCGGTTCTGTGTCGATACCGAGGGCGCGCCACCAAGTATGCCTCGGGACGAACCGGCTGCTCGCCGGGACGATCAGGACATCGGAGGCCGCCGATTCCAGGGTCCCTTTGACCACGAACACGTGTCCGTCGGACCCGCCGTCGCGTCGGCCTTCTGTCGGCGCTGCGTGTGAACCATCAGTCGGTGGTCGGTGCATACAGCGGATCGTAGTGTCGTTCTGTCGAGGGCCCGCTACGTACCCACGGGTGATGTGGAGTGTCACGGCGACTCTCCGCCGGCGTGGCCCCGTGTCGCCGCCGTACGCTCGCCGGTGAGTGCCGGGTCAGCTGCATGAGTGGAGAGTGAGCGACGTGGACGACTTATCGACGGGCCTGTCGGCGACTGCTGAACTTCTGACCTCGACGGGCGACCTCGACGAGCCGAGCGCACCGGCCCCCTGGCTGGTGAGGCAGGTGCTGGCATCGCAGCACGATGACGAGCATTTGGCCCACTGGACGGCGTCGACCGTAATCGACGACAACGTGCAGGCACCAGTGTTCGACAGGGCAACCTTCGCCTGGCTTCACCGGGGCCTACCCGGTGCTTACGAATTCCCCATCGGCCATGGGGGACTCATGCACACCTACGGCTACCTGCTGTCGACGGTGATCACCCCGTACGGACTGAAGCGTCAGAGGTGGCTCACGAACGACCTGGCCGTCGCCTTCGGCAAGGAGCCCACTCACCTTCAGCCGACGGCATCCGAGACCCCTCTGATGGAGCGCGTCGCATCCACGGTCCTGCCGGCGCTCAGCGATCCGGTCGGAACCACACGCGTCGTCCTCGCCTTCGACGAGGTGGTCGACACCGCCAACGCGATGCGCACCGTCTACGTCGCCGATCCTGGAAGCGGTTCCACCGCAGTCGTGTACGGACTGGTGACGAGCTCGAGGACCCAGATCGTCTCGACCTTCCCGGTCCAGCCCTTGACGCAGGAGTGGGCGCGGACTCGACTGAGTGAGCCGACCCGGTACCGCTTCAACTACGCCCCACCCACAGCTCCACCGGGAAGCGCCTTCGACGGGTCGACGGAAGTGCTCGTGTCCCGCGTCTGACGTTGTTGCGTCAGCCGACCTCGACGACCTCCAACGCACCGTCTGCATGCGACCCGCGCAGCCGCTTCTTGTCGAACTTGCCGACACTCGTCTTCGGCACCTCGTCGATGAAGGTCCAGCGTTCCGGCAACTGCCAGTGCGCAACTCGGCCGTCGAGGAAGTCGCAGAGCTCCTCCGCGGTCACGGTCTGACCCTCGCGCACGACGACGGCAACGAGTGGTCGCTCGTCCCATTTCTCGTCGGGGACACCGATGACCGCGGCCTCGCGCACCGCGGAATGCTCCATGACGTGATTCTCGAGCTCGACGGACGAGATCCATTCCCCACCGGACTTGATGATGTCCTTCGACCGGTCGGTCAGCGTCAGGTATCCGCCCTCGGAGATGGTGCCGACATCGCCCGTCCGCAGCCACCCGTCGTCGAACTTGTCGGACGCGTCGCTGCGGTAGTAGCTGCCCGTGATCCACGGCCCGCGCACCTCGAGTTCGCCGACGTGCGTGCCGTCCCACGGCAAGACGGTGCCCGAATCGTCGACCAGGCGAGCGCGGACAGCGGACACGAAACGTCCCTGAGTGCAACGCAAGTCGAACTCGTCTTCCGGAGACAGTCCGACGTCGGGGCGCCCGGACGTGCCGAGCGGCGACGTCTCCGTCATGCCCCACGCCTGGGAGATGGGAACGCCGTACTTCTCGTGGAACGCCCGCATCAGGCTCGGCGGGCACGCGCTGCCGCCCACGGTGACGTCGCGCAGGCTCGACAGGTCCGCCGGGTGGTCCTCGAGGTGGGCGAGCAGTGCCTGCCAGATGGTGGGGACAGCGGCGGCCGCGGTGGGTCGCAGGGTCGTCATCATCTCCGCGAGCGGCGCAGGCTGCAGGAAGCGGTCCGGCATGATGAGCGACGCCCCCACCATCAGCGCGGCGTACGGCAGTCCCCAGGACATGGCGTGGAACATCGGCACGATGGCGAGCACGGTGTCCGACTGCGCGAGCGCCATGGCATCGGTCATGCAGACCTGCATCGAGTGCAGCCAAATCGATCGGTGCGAGTAGACGACGCCCTTCGGGTCACCGGTCGTACCCGAGGTGTAACACATTGCCGCAGCGGATCGTTCGTCGAGCTCGGGCCAGTCGTACTCGTCGGGGTGGCCTGCGAGCACGTCCTCGTAGCCCAACACCTCGATGTGGTCCGGTGCCTGCACCTGTGCGGGGTCGGCGCCCACGACGACGAGGTGCCGCACGGTCGTCATGGTCGGCAGGAGCGGCGTCAGCAGGGGGAGCAGGCTGGCGTCGGCGATGATGACGCTGTCCTCGGCGTGCTCGACGATGTACGTGAGCTGCTCGGGGAACAGGCGGATGTTCAGCGTGTGCAGCACGGCACCCATGGCCGGCACGGCCATGTAGGCCTCCATGTGCTGCGAGTTGTTCCACATGAAGGTGGCGACGCGCTGGTCCCCGTCGATCCCGAGCGCTCGAAGACCGTGGGCGAGTCTGGCGGCGCGTCGACCGAGCTCGGCGAAGGTGATGTTCGACGGCCCCGCCTCGCTCCACGTGGTGATCGTCGCCGATGCGTGCATCGACGTGCCGTATCGAACGAGCTGGGCGATGGACAACGGGGTGTCCTGCATGGTGCTCTTCATGACTCTCCTGCCGGTCGATCCGCGAGGCGCACGACCTACGTGCCCTGTGTCACATTGTGCACACTGCGGCTCGGCAGGGACCCGATATCAGTCCTTGTAGTAGACGACCTGGTGTCCGGTGGCGAGGAGAGTGCCGCTGGTGCTCCACAGCTCGGCGGTCTGGTCGAAGTAGCCCTGATGGAATCGTCGTGCGTGCGCGGTCCCGAGGACGTACCCGTCGTATTGAGCCGCGAGATCCTCCGCCGTCGCGAAGTAGTGCACGGTGAGCGAGATGGTTCCGGCGGCGACGTACTTCCCGCGCCGCTGGAAGACCCGCGGGTAGAAGATGTCGCTCATCGACGTCAGGGACGCGAAGTCCATCGGGCGCGGGGGAGAGTCCCGGACCCACAGCGTCGCAACGGAATCGGCGGACTCCGTCTCGGTCAATGCACCGGCGGTGAACCGCATCTCGTAGTTGTTCGCCCAGGCGATGAACTCGGGGAAGTCGACCGTGTCGACGTCCGCGGGGTCGGGCATCGCGGGCGGCGACGACTCGAGGGCGTCCCAGGTGGTGCGGCGCGTACCGAAGACCGCGGTCGCGGTGGTGGCGACCGTGCCGTCCTGGCTCAGCTCCAGGTACCAGTGCTGGTTGCTGCGATTCGTCCGCACGGCGCGAGTGAAGATCTCGAACTCGCCCTCGGCGATGGGCCCCGCGAAGTTCACGGTCAGCGTCACCGGGTCGCCCAGCCGATCGGGATGAAGCTCGACGGCCCGGACCAGCGTCGCGGCGGTGAGCCCGCCGAAGGGGCCGACCATGTTGTTGTACGGCGCGGAGGTCCGGCCGCGGTAGCGACCGTCGCCCAGAGGCTCGAGGGTGAGGCCATCGTCGAAGGCGTGCGATCCGGGGTGAGTCATGAGTCGTCCTGATTCGGTAGTTGTATGCACCGAAGCATAACGGTGGTCTGAGCGGGGTGGCGACACTCCAGATCCACCGGCGGATTCTGTTAGCGCTAACACGTCGCAAAGTCCAGTTAGGAGGACACGTTGACATCGTCGATGTTATCGCTCACACTCGCTGGGCGGTGTGATTCACACCACTCGACAGCAGCATGATCCGCAGCACGGCGAATCGAATGCCGTCCCTGCCGACCAGCCACCACCCGAGGAGACACGATGAAGTTCCGACACCTACCGGTGGCTGCGGCCGCGGTGGCGATAGCGATCACGGTGACCGCGTGCGGGTCCAGCACGAAGACTGCCGACGTCGCCCCCTCGGCGGGAGGCGACACGGCCGGCGCTCTGATCGGCGTCACGATGCCGACGAAGTCGTCCGCCCGGTGGATCGCCGACGGCGACAACCTGAAGAGCGCGCTGGAGTCGAAGGGCTACAAGGTCGATCTGCAGTACGCGGAGAACGACATCCCCACCCAGGTCAACCAGATCGAGAACCAGATCACCCAGGGCGCGAAGCTGCTGATCGTCGCCTCCGTGGACGGCACCGCCATCACCACGCAGCTGCAGGAAGCCAAGGACAACGGCATCGGCGTCATCGCGTACGACCGCCTGATCCGCAACTCGCCGAACGTCGACTACTACGCCACCTTCGACAACTACAAGGTCGGCGTCGACCAGGCCACCTCGCTGCTGGTCGGCCTGGGCCTGAAGAACGAGGACGGCACCGACAAGGCCGATGCCCCCGCCGGCCCGTTCAACATCGAGGTCTTCGCCGGTTCGCCCGACGACAACAACGCCACCTTCTTCTTCGACGGTGCCATGGAGACCCTGAAGCCGTACCTGGACAAGGGAACCCTGAAGATCGGCAGCGGCGAGTCCGACTTCGAGACGGCCGCAACCCTTCGGTGGGACCCGGCGACCGCTCAGAAGCGCATGGAAGACCTGCTGACCAAGACGTACTCGTCGGGCCAGAAGGTGCAGGGCGTGCTGTCCCCGTACGACGGCCTGTCGATCGGAATCCTGTCCGCGCTGAAGAGCAACGGCTACGGAACCGCCGGACAGCCGTACCCGATCGTCACCGGCCAGGACGCCGAGGTTCCGTCGGTCAAGTCGATCATCGCCGGTGAGCAGTACGCCACCATCTACAAGGACACCCGCGAATTGGCGGCGGTCACCATCCAGATGGCACAGGCAGTTCTCGAGGGCCAGACCCCCGAGACCAACAACACGACCGATTACGACAACGGTGAGAAGGTCGTTCCCGCCTACCTGCTGCAGCCCGAGATCGTCTACAAGGACAACTACGAGAAGCTCCTCGTCGACGGCGGCTACTACACCGAGGATCAATTGAAGTGAGTTCGGCGATGACGACTCAGATCTTGGAAATGCGCGGGATCACCAAGACGTTCCCGGGCGTGAAAGCACTGCAGGATGTCACCTTGACGGTGGAGCGCGGCGAAATACACGCGATCTGCGGCGAGAACGGCGCGGGAAAGTCCACGCTCATGAAGGTTCTGTCGGGTGTGTATCCCCATGACACATTCGACGGCGACATCGTGTTCGACGGTCAGGCCTGCGAGTTCTCCGACATCCGGAGCAGCGAAGCCAAGGGCATCGTCATCATCCACCAGGAACTCGCGCTCAGTCCGTATCTGTCGATCGCCGAGAACATCTTCCTCGGCAACGAGCGGTCCAAGCGTGGGTTCATCGACTGGAACCGCACCAACTCCGAGGCCGCAGCCCTACTGAACCGTGTAGGGCTGCGGGAGAACCCGGTCACCGTCGTCAACGACCTCGGTGTCGGAAAGCAGCAACTCGTGGAGATCGCGAAGGCACTGTCCAAGGACGTGACGCTGCTGATTCTCGACGAACCGACCGCAGCACTGAACGATTCGGATTCCACCCACCTCCTCGAATTGCTGCGCGGTCTGCGGGACGAGGGCATCACGTGCGTGATCATCTCGCACAAGCTCAACGAGATCGCGGCCATCGCCGACCGGACCACGATCATCCGGGACGGTCGGACCATCGAGACGCTGGACATGCGCAACCCGGATGTCACCGAGGATCGCATCATCTCGCTCATGGTCGGCCGCGATCTCGAGCACCGCTTCCCGCCGCACGAATCCACGGTGGGAGAGGAGGTGCTGCGGATCGAGGACTGGACCGTGCACAGCCCCACCCAGCACGGTCGGACCGTCGTGGACAAGGCGAATCTGACGCTCCGTCGCGGGGAGATCGTCGGTCTCGCCGGGCTGATGGGTGCCGGCCGCACGGAACTGGCCATGAGCGTCTTCGGGCGCAGCTACGGCACGGACATTTCCGGACGGTTGTACAAGTACGGCACAGAGATTCACGTCAAGTCCGTCAACGACGCGATCGAGCACGGACTCGCGTACGCGACCGAAGATCGCAAGCGTTACGGCCTCAATCTGATCGACGACATCAAGCGCAACATCTCCACCGCGGCCCTGGACAAGTTGGTCGCACACGGATTCGTCGACGACAACCACGAGTACGAGGTTGCCGAGGGCTTCCGCAAGAGCATGAACATCAAGGCTCCCAACGTGGAGGCCGTCGTCGGCAAGCTGTCCGGCGGCAACCAGCAGAAGGTCGTGTTGAGCAAGTGGATCTTCAGTGATCCGGACGTGCTCATTCTCGACGAGCCGACGCGAGGAATCGACGTCGGCGCCAAGTTCGAAATCTATTCGATCATCAACAGCCTCGCCGATGCAGGCAAGGCCGTTCTCGTGATCTCGTCCGAGCTGCCCGAACTGTTGGGGCTGTGCGATCGGATCTACGCGCTGTCCGCAGGCCGCATCACCGGTGAGGTGACTCGGGAGGACGCGACGCAGGAATCTCTCATGCATCTCATGACCCGTGGAACAGGAGTACTTCGATGAATCAGCTGTCGACCGTCCGGGGGCTGCTCACGCGAAACCTCCGCCAGAGCGGAATTTTCATCGCCTTCGCGTTGATCATCCTGCTCTTCACCGCGCTCACCGGTGGACAACTTCTGGTGCCGCAGAACATCAGCAACATGGTGGTGCAGAACTCCTACATCCTGATCCTGGCCATCGGCATGGTCGTGATCATCATCGCCGGCCACATCGACCTGTCCGTGGGATCGGTGGTCGCGGCCACCGGCGCCATCGCGGGTGTCCTCATGGTTCAACAGAACGTGCCATGGCCGCTGGCAGTGCTGATCACGCTGGTCGTGGGCGGACTGATCGGAGCGTGGCAGGGCTACTGGGTCGCGTACTTCGGCATCCCCGCGTTCATCGTCACGCTGGCCGGCATGCTCGTCTTCCGCGCCGTCACCCTCATCGTGCTGGGCAACCAGGGCATCGGGCCGTTCCCCGGACCGGTGCGGACACTGTCCAACGGCTTCCTCCCCGGATTCCTCGGCAACGTCGGCCTCGGACCCCTGGGCGGAGCCGACATCTTCACGCTGCTGGTCGCCATCGCTGCCATCGTCGGAATCGTGTTCAGCCAGTGGCGGACCCGCATCGGCCGGCAGAAGTACGGTCAGGTCGTCGATGCGTTGCCGCTGTTCATCGCCAAGCTCACCTTCGCCGGACTTCTCGTGCTCGCCATTGCTGTTCAGCTGGCGCGCTTCAAGAACCTGCCGTACGTGTTGATCCTCCTCGCGGTACTGGTGATGGGGTACTCGACACTGGCGGGCAAGACCGTGTTCGGTCGGCACGTCTACGCCATCGGCGGCAACATCCACGCCGCGTCGCTCTCCGGCATCAAGGTCAAGCCGGTCACGTTCTGGCTGTTCGTGAACATGGGTGTCCTGTCGGCCCTGGCGGGAATCATCTTCGCCGGCCGACTGAACCAGGCCGGACCCACTGCGGGCAACGGATTCGAACTCGACGCCATCGCGGCCGCGTTCATCGGTGGCGCAGCCGTGCAGGGTGGCGTCGGGCGCATCGTCGGCGCACTCACCGGCGGACTGATCATCGCCGTCATCAACAGCGGGATGTCCCTCATCGGATCACCCAGCGAGCGAGTCCAGTTGGTGAAGGGTCTCGTCCTCCTCGCGGCCGTCGCCTTCGACATCTGGACGAAGCGCCGAGCCGCCAGCGGACGCGGGGGTGGACCCGACAAGGCCGAGAAACCGGCACCGTCCACTTACATGGGTCTCCCGGTTCCGGCCGAGATGTTGGGCGGTTCCACCGACACGAAAGCTGCCCCCGCGGCCACCGCGTCGCCGCCCGTGTCGAGGTAGATCGGCGCGGCGGGGCCGAACCTGCGATCCTGGACGACGGACGAGTGAACTGGGGGGACTGTGACGCCGATTCGAGGGCCGGCCATGACGGACGTGGCCAAACTTGCCGGGGTGTCCCATCAGACCGTCTCGCGGGTGATCAACGGTCATCCCCACGTCACCGACGCGACCAGGGCGCGGGTCACGCAGGCCATCACCCAGCTGGGCTATCGGCCCAACACCGCGGCTCGGGCTCTGGTCACCGGAAGCAACCGCACCATCGGCATCGTCGCGACGGGAGTTGCTCTGCACGGACCGGTCTCGACGCTGTACAGCGTCGAGCGGGCCGCCCGGCACGCCGGCTACTCGGTGCTGGTGGGGGTTCCGACCTCGCTGGAGGAGGACGCCATCAACGCGTGCGTTCGGAGTCTGCACAAGCAGGGTGTCGACGGTGTGGTGGTGGTCGCGCCGCTGCGCACCGACAACGGCGACATCGCGGGGCTGGCCGGCGAACTGCCGCTCGTCGCGGTCGAGGGATCGCCCGCCGGAGATCTCGCGGTGGTGTCCGTCGACCAGGTCCTCGGAGCAAGGGACGCCACGTCGCATCTCCTGGAACTCGGGCACCGAGAGGTGTGGCACGTGGCCGGGCCTCTGGGATGGTACGAGGCCGCGGACCGGGTGAGTGGGTGGCGGTCGGTGCAGGAGGAGCGGGGGATCGATCCGCCGCCGATGATGAACGGGGACTGGACCGCCCGGTCGGGCTACGCGGCCGGCACCGTCCTCGCGCAAATAAAAGGTGTCACCGCCGTGTTCGCAGGCAACGACTCCATGGCGCTCGGAGTGCTGCGCGCGCTCGACGCCCACGGGCGGCGGGTTCCCGAGGACATCAGCCTGGTCGGTTTCGACGATGTTCCGGACGCCGAGTTCTACTCACCGCCGCTCACGACGATCCGCCAGGAGTTCAGCGAGGTGGGCGTCCGGAGCGTCGAGATCCTGCTCGAGCAGATCGAGTCCGGGAAGTCGAGCACCCGACGCTTCAGCATCGCCCCCAGCCTGGTCACCCGAGCGAGCACGGCTGCGCCGGCCGACTGAGGAGGGGCCTCGGCACGTCCCGGCCCGTCCGATCGGAAACGACTCGCGCTGTCGGAACCGGCAGGTACGTTCTGATTCGTCGCGCTCGACCGGCGGCGTCGAACGTACGAGGGAGTGCCACAGATCGTGACCGTGACGGACACAGAACTGATCAACACAGTGACTCAGGCCCTGACGGACGACGCGTCTGTCACCGACGAGATCGCGTATGTCGTTCTCGCGGCGCTGGAGGGCGACGCCGAGCTCGCCAGCGAACTTCACGGAACCGTGGAACACGAGGCGCTGCAGCCGGACTCACCCGCGTCCCAGGACGGTCCCGTCGGGGCATTCGTGTCCTCCATCGAGGTGACCGGGTTCAGGGGCATCGGTCCGACGTCGAGATTGTCCCTGGTACCCGGGCCTGGCATCACGGTGGTGTCGGGACGGAACGGATCCGGCAAGTCGAGTTTCGCGGAAGCACTGGAGTTCGCTCTCACCAGCAAGTCGTACCGCTGGAGTGCGAACAAGAAGAGCGTCGTGTGGGCGTCGTCCTGGCGCAACATGCACTACGACGGCGAGGCGTCGATCCGTGTGGGGCTGACCATCGACGGGCGACCCGAGACCACGGTCGGTGTCGACTGGTCCGCTGGGGCGGAGCTCGACGATGCCGCATTCTGGGTTCAGGAGAAGAAGGCGGCGAGGTCGACCGGAACGGACACCCTGGGGTGGCGCGACGCACTCGATTCCCATCGACCGATTCTGTCGTACGACGAGGTCGGCCGGATGTTCGAACAAGAACCGTCGGCCCTCTACGACGCCATTGCGAAACTACTGGGTCTCGACGCGGTGGCGGCTGCAGAGAAGCGCTTGGCCGAGAGGCACGGCGAGCTGAAGAAGCCGCGCACCGCGGCGACCCAGTCGAAGAAGTCGGTCAAGGCGGCAGTCGAAGCGTCGAGCGATCAACGTGCCGCTGCGGCATTCCAACAGCTCCGCAAGCACAAGCCCGACCTCGACGTCGTCGCGGGCATCGCGACAGGTTCCGAGGCGGCGTCGTCGACGGTCGTGGCGGCCCTGCGGCGTCTGGCCACACTGCGGACGGCTGAGATCAGCGACATTGACCGGACGGTGTCGCGGTTCGAACGCGCCCGAGACGCTCTGTCAGCTGTGACCGGCGTGGTGGCAGACGAACAGGAACGGTTGCTCGACCTGTTGGCCAGCGCTCTGGAACTGCATTCCGGCGGTGACGGTCGACCGTGCCCCGTGTGTGGTGAGGGGATCTTGGACGACGTCTGGGCCGAACGTTCGCGACTCGCGCTCGAGGCGGGTCGAACGGACACCCAGCGCTACCGCGACGCGAAGTCGGAGTTCGATGCGGCAGCGCGCTCCCTGCGAGACCTCGCTCTCTCAGCACCGCTTGCCGTCGATGACACCGGTGGACTGGACCTCGAGGTCTACCGGGCCGCTCGTGACACAGCGCGGGCCGTGCCCTCGGACACGATGTCTCTGGGCGACCACGTCACAGCATCGCTGCCGGTGCTCATCGACGCCGCAGCCGGAGTGCGAGAGCAGGCAGCGCAGGCACTCGCCCAGTTGGAGACCGAGTGGACGCCACTCGCGGAACAGCTCGCCCGATGGGTCGACCTCGAACGCGAGGCGCGAGCGGTCGAGGAACAGCTCACCCGCGTCGACGCCGCGCGGACGTGGCTTTCCGGGCACATCGATGTCCTGCGCGACGAGCGGTTGGCGCCCATCGGTGACCAGGCCCGTCGCATCTGGTCGATGCTGAGGCAGGAGTCCAACGTCGACATCGGTCGAATCACTCTGGAGGGCCGCGCGACTCGCCGTAAAGCCAGCATCGAGGCGTCGGTCGACGGTCAGCCGACGGGGGCCCTGTCCGTGATGAGTCAGGGCGAGCTGCACGCACTGACATTGGCGCTGTTCATTCCGCGTGCGACCACCGAGGGAAGCCCGTTCCGATTCCTCGTTCTCGACGATCCCATCCAGGCGATGGACCCGGCCAAGATCGACGGATTCGTCGACGTTCTCGTCGATCTCGCAGCCACCCGACAGGTCGTGGTCTTCTCGCACGACGATCGACTGCCGGCCGCACTGCGCCGACGGTCCATCGGAGCCCGACTCGTCGAGGTGACGCGCGAGGCTGGATCCTCGGTTCGGCTGGCCGAGGCCGACACGCCTGCTCAGCGTTACGTCACCGACGTTCATGCCACGGTTCGAGACGAGCTCCTACCCGACGAGGTCAAGCGTCGGGCAGTGCAAGCGATCTTCCGCTTGGCGATCGAAGCAGCAGCCTGGGATCGCTACGTCCGGACCCAGACTGCAGACGGCACGGCATGGGTCGACCTGGAGCGCACGTGGTCCGAGACTCAGAGGACCAGGGCCCGGATCGCGCTGGCAATGGGAAAGTCCGACCAGGAGATCGGCGCGTGGTTGTCCTATCGAGAATGGAGAGGCGGCTCGCTGAACTACGCCAACAAGGGTGTGCACGGTGCCGGCTCCATCCCGACCAAGTCTCACGCGAGCGATCTGAACAAACTTGTCGACGAACTCTTGGCGGCGCCGTGACGACGCCCGCGGAGTTGCTCGGATACGCCCGGCGACTTCTCGAGGAGGAACCGGTGACCGGCCAGAATGCCCGTCTCGCAGCCGTACTCGCCCGGCAGGCACTCGAGTCGGTGGTCGAGGCGCGCTGCGCAGCGGTCGGCGAGGGTGTCGTTCACGCCAGCATGAAAGTAAGGCTGATCGTGTTGTATGCGCTCGCGCCGAACGACGAGTCGGTACGCACACTCGACTATGCCTGGGGCCGTCTGTCTCAGGCGTGCCACCACCACGCCTACGAGTTGTCGCCCACCGTTACAGAGGTGCGTACTGTGTGCGAATCTGTCGCCGGGTTTCTCGTCGACGCGTGATCATCAGCCCCTGGTCTGCCCCCTGATCGACGCCAGGTGTCCGCGCAGATTCGCCATCCCGTCCGCCGTCAGTCCGAGCGCCTCGCCGTGCTCGGTGGCGGCCGCCTCGAAGATGGTCACGAGGGGTGCGTACTTGCGAAGCAGCTTCGTCCGCTTGGCTTCGTCGACCAGATACTTCAGGCTGCCGGCGTTGTCGACGAAGTCGGACACCTTCACCAGAAACACCTTTGGATCGCGGATCACCGCCGTCACGTGTTCGACGTACTGCGCAACACGGTCCTCGCCGGTGCGCGGCGGGGTGGTGACAGCCGCGACGAGGCGTGCGACCTCCGCACCGAAGTGTGCCTCGAGTGCGCCGAGAGCCTGGCTCCCGCCAAGTAGATCGACGATGCGGTCGGACTGATCCTCGACGGTGTCGTGCAGGGCCGTGGCCACGAGTGCGTCGAGATCAGCACATCCGTACCTCATGAGACGCAGCACGTTTCGAGATGGGTGCGTGATGTACGGATCGTTGATCTGATCGCCGCGAGTGGTGCGGCGCTGCATCAGATGGGCGTAGGACGCCACGGCGAGAGCATCCTCGAGCGGTGAGGTCTCGAGTCCTCGACCGCGCGCCTCGTACCGGATGGCGTGGGCGAGCAGTGACGGGTCCATCTCCTTCAACGGCACGTCATTCAGTGCGCGAGTGAGGGCGTCGGACGTCGATGTCATGGGGTCCTCTCGTGGGACTGTCAGGAGGTGCGGGGGAGTTCGTCGACGAACTCGTAGGAGCAGCCCAGCGCACTGCGCTCGTCGGTCACGCCGTTCTGCCGGAACCACGCGACGCACGCGTTGGCGATGAGCTGGGTGTCGCGGCTGAACAGATAACCGTCCGTGCAGTCGTCGAAGTGGTCGTCGTGATGCCAGTGGTCCAGCTCCAACCCCTCGACACCGTGGTCGACCAGTCGGAGTCGCTGGAGAACGGCTCGCGATCGGCGCACCATGTACACGCCGTCGTCGAGGACGTGGATCTGCGCGTTGAACACGTCCCTCTCGTCGTCGGGGTCGTAGTCGCTGGGACCGAGTTCGATGATCAGGCCGGCGGGCTTGTCGAACATCGATTCCATCAACCATGCTGCGGTGCCCTCGGAGTCGTCGACGGGCAGAACTCGGCCGTATCCGTCGGTGATGTTGTCGAGGAGTCCACCGCGGGGCAGGGGAGCGATCCATGCGTCGATGGCGTCGCCGTTCCTCCGAAGGTTCGCAACGCCGTCGTCGGTCAACCAGGCGGGGCCGTGGAAGAACTGCTCGACGCCCGACATGCCGTCCGAGTTGGTGTACTTCGCGTACCAGTTGTCCAGGTCGACATCCTTGTCGGTGACGACGACGCATCTGGTGCCGTCGATGCGGAGTGCGTACTGCCACTCCGGGATTGCCGTCGGCCGATTGTCGGCGCGCGGACGAGAGTGCTCTCGTTTCCATACCGCGGTCTCGACCGTCCTGATGCGTGTGATGGACCACGCGTTGCTGATGACATGGAGGGATTTGGCGGTGAGTTGGCAGGCCCAGGAGACGTCCCAGTCGCGCCTCGACACGATGATGTGCCGACGCCCGTTGTCGGCGACGACGACGTCCGCGCGTTCCCTGGACCGGAAGTAGTCGGACAGCTCCACGTCATCGACGAGCTCGTCGTACGGCTCGATCTCGATGATGACGGTGTACCGCGTGCCCCCACTCGCCGGCAGTCGGCGAGTGCGGGGGAGGCGACTTTCGGCCATGTGAGGGCTGGTGGACCAGAGGTCCGATCGGCTCGTCTCGACACCGAGGACGGTCCACTCCTTTGCGAGCCTGTCGACGGCGTGGAGGGCGGCCTGTCCGGAGACCCACCATCCGCTGCCGGGTACGTCGAGGACGACGCGTGCGTGACCGAGTCGGGATCGGTCGATCCTGGCCGCGTCGTCACCGACCAAGTGCAGTAGCCGGAGGTATTCGTCCGGTTCGATCTGGTCGAAGGGTCGGTCGATCTCGACTGCGATAGTGAAACCGGGATTGCCGGCGGGGATACCGCCCAAGCCGCGACTGTCGTGGTCCATGGGTTCTCGATTCTGTGCGAACAGCTAGCTCGACGTCGGAGAACCGAGCGTCGCCGGCAGGAATCATCCGTCTGCCTACTCACTGTTTACAGCAGGGCACCGACACGTTTCGGGCACCTGCGCGCACCGAGATGCCCACGACTCGGCGTTGGTGCCAGGCATGCTCGATCGCGGCCGAGCTACTTCGTGCGCGACTCAGCCTTCGTGTTCCGGTTCCGCTCGATCGCTGCTCGGACCAGCCCCGCAAGGGCCTCCTCGTCGACGACGTCACCTTCGAGGAGTTCGTACAAGCGCCGCTGCTCACCGTTGAAGATGCCCTCCGGGTCGTCGAGCGATGCCCCGTACTGGAAGCCGAGCTTCACTTTCGCTTTGAAGATGTCGCCGACGATGAGCGGCCCGTCGAGATCCCGGGCGGGGGAGCCCATGTACTTCCAGCCCTCGACGATGCCGTCGTCCACCGACAGGATCACCCGTCGTGCTTCCGCCAGGGCGGCACCGCGCCAGTCGGGGTGTCGGGCGATCAGGCCGTCGATCTCGGCACTCGGTTCCATGGCTGCTCCTCCGTCCACTGCGCGATCACAGCAGAACGGCGGCTCCGATCCGAAGTGACTCGCTGCGTTCAGGTCAGCTCAACGTCATGTACGGCGTCCACACCGTGAACGAGTGACCCATCGAGGAACAGTTCAGCGATCCCTTGAAGCCGATGTAGCAGGTGGCCCCGCCGTAGCTGAGCGAGCCACCGAGGGGAGTGCTCCCAGCACGCCCACGCGGGCCGCCGATCCCGAAGGTCGGGTGAGCCGGGAACCACGGCACGTCGATCGCCACGTCGTAGACCACGGGGGCGAAGGGGATCTGGGTGAGGTACTCGCCGCCCGGAAGATCGCAACCCACGACCCCCGCCGGGGTGATGGAACAGTTGGCGGCGCCGGTGGAGAAGTAAGCGACATCGCCCTGCAGGAAGGCCGCCGGATCGACGGGCACCGGTGCGGGATAGTCGACCGCGGACGCGGTGCCGGCACCGACGATGGACATCGTCGCGGCGGTGATGCCGACGAACGCGGCTCCGGCGAGCTTCGTGAGCGAGCGCATGAGGATCCTCTCGGGTGGTCTGGTGTCCTCAGTGTGTCTGCATCTCCGGGCGACTCGTTACTCGGCCGAATGGTTTGTGACCATTTCGTTGTTCTTCCGCGCTGGGCGTGGTGTCCCTTTCCTCCGATGTCGGACGCGGGAACCCGCTCGACAGGGCGGACAGTGGAACACCACGCCCGGGTCAGGCCCGAACCGTCACACCCACCCCACGCCCATCAGTGGCTGGTGGTGGGCACAGATGGAGTACTCGGGCTCCCACGGGAAGTGGCCGTCGACGTCCGGCCACACCAGTTGCAGCGCAGTGAAGTCCGAGTACAGCGCACCGGTGACCACCATGTCCGCGGTATTGACGGCCTGAATGACCACGATGTCCGGTTCGTCGCCGGTCGCACTGCGGATCGTGATCCCGGACGACAGTGCGAGACCGGCGACCATCTGCGACGCCATGTCGTGGAGCAGGCTCCCCGACAGATGGAACGGCAGTCCGTAGACGATCAGTTCGGGCAACGACCTGCTGGTGAGGCCCGTCGTGTACGCGACGTCGGGTACCTCGTGATCCGACCCGGCCACGGCAGTCACCGCCCACCCGTGGCGCGCGATCTTCCTCTTGATGTCCGGCACTGAGACGCACCCTCTGCACATAGTTTCCCCCCGGAAGTCGATGCGGAGGAGGAAGGTAACGCGGCGGTACGACAGGCGGTGCAGCTCTGGTCGTGGTGTTCCACTTGCGTGTCCTGCGCGCGGGATCCCGCCCGCACGGCTCACGAGTGGAACACCAGGCCCACTCGCGCTCCTCTCGGCGCGGATCGCTCGACCGGAACCCCTACCTCCGCGCAGCCTTCAGGTGCCCCTCGGACACAGCTTTGAGGTGGGTGAGGTCCGAGGCCACGGTCGCGAAGGTGTAGCCCTGCGCCAGGCGCTGCGCCGCGACCTCGCCGGAGGGGGTGTGGATGCCGGCCGCGATCCCTGCCGCGGCGGCAGCTTCCTGCACTTGCACCACAGCAGCGTCGAACACGTCGTCCACGGAGCTGTCCGAGGGGGAGGCGCCACCGACGGCGATGCGCAGGTCCGACGGCCCGACGTACACGCCGTCGAGTCCGGGCACAGCGCAGATGGCCTCGACGTTCTCGAGGCCGTCGGGGGTCTCGATCATCGCGAGCACGACGACACTGTCGTTCGCCTCGGCGGGAAGCGGTCCGACGCGCAGCTGTGAGCGCATCGGACCGTACGAGCGCACGCCGGCAGGGGGATAGCGCACGTAGGAGACGGCGCGGGCGGCGTCCTCGGCGGTGTCGATCAGCGGCACGATGACGCCGCGCGCACCGGCGTCGAGTGCTTTGCCGATGTAGGTCTGGTCGTTGGACTCGACCCGTACCAGTCCGGCCGGGCCTTGAGCCGCGTCGATGGCGGTGAGTCCGCGCAGCATTCCGTCGTAACCGATGAGGCCATGCTGCAGATCGAGGCAGATGTAGTCCCACCCGACGTGGGCGAGCCACTCGGTGGAGACGGGGGAGTCGATGACGGACCAGTAGCCCAGTGCCCGTTCACGGGAACGGATGCGACGGGCGAAATCGGCGGCAGACATGAAAGGTTTCCTATCGGTTGTAGGCAGGCATCGGACCGCGTAGTGCCGCACCGACCTCGTCGCACGCGGCGACGACGTCGTCGGAGAGCGGACCGCGGCCCAGTGCGTCGATGTTGGCCTGCAGGTGGCTGGTCTTGGAGCCGCCCAACAGGATCGGTCCGGTGAGAGGCTTCGATCGGAGCCACCGCAGGGCGAGCTCGGTGAGTGGCATGCCGGCGTCCGACGCCACCGCGGACAGGCGCGTGATCGCGTCGAAGATCTGGGTGTTCCAGTACCGCTCGCGGTACATCTCGGCCAGACGCGAGTCGCCGAATCGTCCTTCGCCGGGCGCTTCGTCGAACGAGTGCTTGCCGGTGAGGAGGCCCCCGCCCAACGGGTTGTAGACCATCGTGGTGATGCCGCTGACGGCGGCGAACTCGGCGTACTCCTCCTCGACGCGGCGGGCCAGCAGGTTGTAGAGCTGCTGCGCGACGACGGGTCGCGGCGCACCCACCTCGTCGCACACGCGATTCACTTCGGCGATCTGCCAGGCGGCGAAATTCGAGACGCCGAGCGCTCCCACCTTGCCCTCGGCCACGAGCTTCGCGACGGTCCCGAGGGTGTCCTCGAGCGACGACGCGCGGTCGGGCTGGTGCAGGTAGAAGAGGTCGACGTGGTCGGTTCCGAGCCGGCGCAGGCTGGCCTCGAGTCCGAGCCGCAGCCCCTCGGGCGAGAGGGGTGAGTGGCCGTCGGCGTCGCCGAGGAACATGCCGCCCTTGGTGGCGAGGGTGACCTCGTCGCGTCGACCGGCGAGCAACTGCGCCAGGATGCGTTCGGACTCGCCGCCCGCGTACCCGTTGGCGGTGTCGATGTGGGTGATGCCGGCGTCGAGTGCCGTGTCGAGCAGAGCGCGCGACCCGTCGAGATCGACAGTGTCACCGAAGGTCATGGTGCCCAACACCATCGGGCCGAAAGGCAGGGAGCCGAACATCATGCGGGAACTCCAGAGGTAGGTGCCGGTCGACCCGACAGAACGTAGCGCGGCTTGACGCCCTCCATCGTGGAGGGGTCGAGTGCCGCGGCGCGCAGGGCTGCCGTGTACGGGTGCTGCGGGGTGGTCAGAACGTCTGTGGTGGGGCCGCTCTCGACCACGCCGCCCTTGCGCATGACGACGACGTTGTCGCTGATCTCCCGCACCACGCCGAGGTTGTGCGAGATGAAGACGTACGTGATGCCGGTGTCGTGCTGGATGGTGCGCAGCAGGTCGAGCACCTGCGCCTGCACCGACACGTCGAGCGCACTGGTGGCCTCGTCGCACACGAGGATCTCGGGTTCGGACGCCAGCGCACGCGCGATGCCGATGCGCTGACGCTGGCCCCCCGAGAACTCGCCCGGTCGGCGGTGCAAAGACGACGCCGGCAGCTGGACCTGGTCGATCAGCTCGGCGGCACGTCGGGCCCGGTCCGCCTTGGAGCGAACACCTTTGAGGCGCAGCGGCTCACCGACGATGTCGACGGCCGTGAGATGCGGATCCAGCGAGCCGTACGGGTCCTGGAAGACCATCTGCACGCGCGAGCGGAAGGGCTTGAGGGCCCGCTCCTTCATCCCGGCGATGTCGACCCCGTCGACGAGGATCCGTCCCGACGTCGGTGTCAGCAGCCGGACGATGGCCTTGGCGATGGTCGACTTCCCGCAGCCGGACTCGCCGACGATCGCGAGGGTCTCGCCCTTGTCGACGCTGAAGCTGACACCGTCGACAGCGCGGAAGGTGCCGGTGGCGACGGGATACTCGACGACCAGGTCGTCGACGGTCAACAGGCTCATGCCGGGACTCCTTGATCGGCGGGTGCGCCCGACCAGGTGCCCAGCTGGGGAACCGCGTCGAGAAGCTTCTTGGTGTAGGCGTTCTGGGGATTGCGGACCATCGACTGGGCGTCGCCGCTCTCGACGAAGCGGCCCGACTTCATGACGTGGATCCGGTCGGACATCAGCCGGGCCACACCCAGGTCGTGGGTGATGAGCAGCATGCCGATGCCGGTGCGCTCCTGCAGTTCGAGCATGAGGTCGAGGATGCTGGCCTGGACGGTGACGTCGAGTGCACTGGTGGGCTCGTCGGCGACGATGAGGTCGGGATCGGCGGCCAGGGCGCATGCGATGAGGACACGCTGCAACATGCCGCCCGACAACTGGTGTGGGTACCTGTTCAGCTGGTCCGCCGGGTTGACGATGTGGACCTGATCGAGCAGCTCGACTGCGCGGGTGGTCTGCGCGGACTTGCCGCGGACACCGCTGTGGTGGATGGCCTCTCGCAGCTGCGACCCCACCGTGTGGACAGGGGAGAGGGCCGTCATCGGGTCCTGGGGAATCAGGGCGATGTCCGCGCCCCGGATCTTTCGCAGCGCCTTGTCGTCGCCGAGGATGTCGGTGCCCTTCCAGCGTGCGCGGCCGGAGAGGACCGCGAGATCGTCGGGCAGCAGCCCCAGGATCCCCATCGCGGTGGTCGACTTGCCGGAGCCGGATTCGCCGATGATGCAGACGGTCTCGCCCGGCGCGATGTCGAAGGAGACCCCGTCGACGGCGCGGACGATGCCGTTGTCGGTGACCAGCTCGATCTGCAGTTCGTCGACGGTGAGCAGTGACTCGGTCATGTCAGGCCTTCTTTCCCGAGATGGCGAAGCGCCCCAGCAGAGCCTTCAGGCCCGAGCCGGCGGGACGGTCGCGCAGACCGTCGCCGAGGAGGTTGACGCCGATGACGAGGAGCACGATGACGAGGCCCGGCAGGGTGACCAGCCACCACGACGTCGTGATGTAGTCCTGTCCGTCGGAGATGATGCGGCCCCACGTGGCGAACGGTCGCTGCGGTCCGGCGCCCAGGTAGCTCAGCGCGGACTCGAGGAGCACCGCCTGGGCGAGCAGGAGCAGCACCACCAGTGAGGTCTGCTTGATGACGTTCGGGATGATGTGGCGCGTGAGGATGGCGACCTTGCCGAGGCCGAGCACCCGCGACGCGGCGACGTAGGGCTTCTCGCGCTCCACGAGCACCAGAGAGCGTGTCAGACGGGCGATCTCGGGCCACTGGGCGATCGCGATGACGAACGTGATGACCGGGATGGACGGCCCGAAGAGGGCGACCACGAGGAGCAGCATCATGAGCAGCGGGAGGGACAGCTGCGCTTCGAGCAACCGGCTGATGACGGTGTCTACCCAGCCGCCGAAGTAGCCGGCCACGGAGCCGAGGGTCAGGCCGATGAGTCCGGAGACCAGCACGGCGAGGATGCCGACGAGCAGTGATACCTGGCCGCCGTACAGAACGCGGGCGAGAAGGTCGCGTCCGAGCTGGTCTGTTCCGAACAGGTGGCCGTCGGTGAGCGGTGCGAGACGGCGGGCACCGAGATCGGTGGCGTCCGGATCCTGCAGCGGCAGTAGGCGAGCGAACGCGACGGGGAGGATCACGACGAGTGCGCAGACGCTGCCCACCCAGATCTTCAGTCGGCTGTCGCGGGCGCGCCGAGTGGAGCCTGCCTTGGCGATGTCCTTCGCGGTGACCGCCGACGGGCGCTCCGCCTGCGGGGGCTCGAGTGTTGTGGTCATCTAGGACGTTCCCTTCCCCAGGCGGACGCGGGGGTCCAGAAGCGGGTAGCAGAGGTCGACGAGGAGCTGGACGAGGACGGCGAGCACCGCGGTGACGAGCACGGTGGCCTGGATGAGGGGGTAGTCGCGGGTCTCGAGCGCGCGGACGACGAGCGATCCGACACCGGGCCAGGCGAACACGACCTCGACCACCACGACACCGTTGAGCATCGACGCGAAGCGCGTGCCGAGGGCGGTGAGAACGGGGATGGACGAATTGCGCAATGCGTAGCGCCAGATCAACTTCCGCTCCGACACACCGCGAGCGCGGGCGACCGTCGCGTACTGGGACCCGAAGGCGCCGAACATCTCCCGACGCACCATGCGGGAGATCAGGGCGATCTGCAGGATGGCGACGGTGACCATGGGCAGGACGAGCGACGACCACGTGGCGAAGCCGGCGGCCGGGAAGATCGGGATCACCACGGCGAAGATGGTGATGAGCATCAGGCCCGTCCAGAAGTCGGGCATCGACTGTCCTGCGATCGTGACGACGTTGGCGCCCAGTTCGCGGCGGGTGTCCGCGCGGCGTGCCATCCAGACACCGAGCGGGATGGCCAGAAGCGTCGTCAAGCCGATCGAGGCGACCGTGAGCGTCAGTGTGTAGGGCAGTCGATCGAGCACCACGTCGAAGGCGGGCGCCTGGAACGAGTACGACGTCCCGAGGTCGAGCTGCAGCAGTCCCTGCAGGTACTTCAGGTACTGCGTGATGATCGACTGGTCCAGCCCCATGCTCTGACGGATCCGCTCGATGTCCTCGCTGGAAGCCAGCGGGCCCGCCATCGCGTAGGCGGGGTCGCCGGGTGCGAGGCGGATCAGCACGAACACCGTAGTGAGCGTCAGGAAGATCGCGAGCGCGCTCTGACCGAGCCGCTTGACGATGTAGCGCGCAGTGCCCGCGGACTTCGACTTCGTCTTCGCGGGTTCGGCGGCCGGCGCGTCGGCGGGCGCGATCATGCCGGCGGTCACCGGGTCACCGTCCGTCGGACTGCGCATGTGTTCGTGGTGTGCATCGAACGACCTTTCGGGAGATGCCTCTGCGCTGGCTGGTCACGAGCGCGGGCTTCGATGTAACTCAGCTCACAATGGCACTTGTGCGCGGATCACGCAAGTAGTACTTCATAGTTGCGTGTTGTGTGCAGACCTGCGTACAGTCCAGGTGTGCTTGCGGTCACAGTGCAGCTCCGCTCCTGACCCGCAGCCCCTCATGACGCTCGAAGTTCGAAGAGAGGTCGACGATGACCAGATCGCCGTTCAACCAGCAGTTCTCCCGCCGCAATCTCCTGCGCGGCGGGATGCTGCTCGGTGGTGGCGTGGTGTTGGGCGCGGGTGCCAGTGCGTGCGCCACGCCTACCGGCACACCGGGCCCGACCACGGTGAGCCTGGCGCTCAACCGGTCGCTGGTGAGCCTGGACAACAAGCTCAACCAGTTCGACGCCGCCCTCACCGTGCAGCGCGGCGTGCGTCAGGCCCTCACCGAGATCGACGCCAACCTGAAGCCGCAGCTCGTCCTCGCCGACCGCTTCGATCTGGTCGAGCCCACCCGCTGGTTCGTGCACCTGCGTCAGGGCGCGGTGTATTCCGACGGCTCGCCCGTGCAGGTGCAGGACGTCGCGACGGCCATCCGGATGTACAGCGAGGTCGACGGATCGTTCGTCGGCGGCTTCTTCCCCGAGTGGCCGACGGTCGAGCAGATGGACGACACCAGCTTCTCGTTGCTGACCACCAAGCCCGTCCCCGTGCTCGATTACCTGATGTCCAACATCCTCATCACGCCGGCCGCGGACAACAAGCCCGAGGAACTGCAGACCGGTCTCGGCTCGGGCCCGTACGTCGTGACGTCGGCCGATCGCGGTACCGGCAACTACACGCTCGAACGCAACACGAAGTACTGGGGCACTGCGCCGAACATCGAGACGGTGCGCGTGCGCTTCGTCCCCGAGGAGTCCTCGCGCGTCGTCACGCTGCGCAGCGGCGAGGTGGACGTCATCGACTCCATCACGCCCGACGCGGCGGACCAGCTCGAGGGCCTGTCGAACGTGGTGGTGGACCGGGTCGACGGCGTCCGGCTGAATCAGCTCTTCTACAACTTCCGCAAGCCTGCCGACCATCCGCTCGCCGATGCTCGGGTACGCCGCGCGCTGACGTACGCCATCAACGGTTTGGCGCTGATCGACCAGGTCATGCAGGGATCGGCAACCGCGTCCAAGGGTGTCATTCCGGCGATCCTCGACGGCGCCATCGAGACCGGGGAGTACACGTACGACCCGGCACGGGCGCGTGGCGAGCTCGACGCGCTCGGCATCTCCGATCTGGAACTCAAGATCATCTGGGAGTCGGGCGAGTTCGCGGCCGACACCGACATCATGGAGTCCGTCGTCCAGATGTTCTCGGCGATCGGCGTCCGCACCACGTTGCAGCAGTTCGAGCCGGGCGGCGACATCATGCAGTGGCGTCAGGGCAAGGCGGGCGACTGGGACATCCTGGGCAACGGATTCCCGAGTCCGACCGGGCTCGCGATCACCATCATGCAGGGCATGTACGCCGGCACCCCGGAGAAGGAGCAGACCCGAGACACCTACCACGGGTACATGTTCCCCGACATCGCCGCGGCCATCGCGCGTGCGTCCGAGGAGGTCGACGAGACCCGACGCACTCAGCTTCTCGCCGATGCACAGCGCCAGATCTGGGACACCGTGCCCTGCCTGTGGTCCTTCGTTCCCAAGTCGGTGATGGCGCGTCGCGAACGCATCCAGGACGTGACCCTGCGTCCCACCAACTCCTACAACCTGTCCGCCGCGACACTCGTCAGTTGATCGAGGAGATCCCCGTGACCACCACCCTGGATGCCGACGGCATCGTGCGCCCCACCGCCGAGCCCGGGCGCCGTGATGCGCTGTTGACCCCGCCCGAGGTGCAGAACCACGCGGCCAATCTGGCTGTGCTGCCTGACGGTTCGCTTGCCTGCGTCTGGTTCGCCGGCACACAGGAAGGTGTTCCGGACATCAGCGTGTGGTTCTCCCGACGGGACGGCGACGAGTGGTCGCAGCCGATTCGTCTGTCGGACGACGGGACGCGGTCGGAGCAGAATCCCGTGCTGAACGTGCGTGAGTCCGGCGAGATCTGGCTGCTGTGGACCTCGCAACACGCCGGCAACCAGGACACCGCACGGGTGCTTCGGCGGATCTCGCCCGACGGCGGGCGCACCTGGGGTGACACCGGCGTCCTCATCCCGGAGACCGAGGCCGGTGGCGTGTTCGTACGCCAGCCCATGGTCACGCTGCCCTCCGGCCGGATCCTGTTGCCTGTCTTCCACTGCGTCCGCATCGAAGGCCGCAAGTGGGTGGGCGACCGCGACTACTCCGGCGTCATGGTGTCGGACGACGACGGCGTCACCTGGCGCGAGGTGGTCGTTCCCGACAGCATCGGGTGCGTCCACATGAACATCGGCCGGGTGTCCGACGATCAGCTCGTCGCCCTCTACCGCAGCCGCTGGGCGGACCACGTCTACCGTTCTGTCTCGGACGACGACGGTGACACGTGGAGCGCTCCCGTCCCCACCGAGCTGCCCAACAACAATTCGTCGGTGCAGTTCGTCGTGCTGGCCGACGATCGACTCGCCCTGGTGTACAACGAGTCCAGTCGTGAGGACGCCACGGCGCGCCGACTGTCGCTGTACGACGAGATCGACGATCACGGCATCGCGGACAAGCAGGAAACGGTCGAGGAAGACTCGCCTCTGGACGACGGCGACCCGCGGCACGCCTTCTGGGGCGCACCCCGAGCGCCGATGGCCCTGGCGATCTCATCCGATCGCGGTGTCACCTGGCCGGTGCGCCGAAACCTGGAGGAGGGCGACGGGTACTGCCTGTCGAACAACTCCCGCGACGGATTGAACCGCGAGTTCTCGTACCCGTCCATCGTGGCCGACGGTCCGACGCTGCACGTGGCCTTCACGCGCTTCCGTCAGGCCATCGAGTACTGCGAGGTGCAGCCGGAGTGGCTGTCGTGAAGCACGCCGTCGTCACGGGCGTCAGCTCCGGAATCGGTGCGGCGACGGCCCTCTCGCTTCTCGACGACGGGTGGCGTGTCACCGGGCTGAGTCGTCGGCAACCGGAGATCGAGCACGAGAACCTGACGTGGGTCGAGTCCGACCTGGGTGATCTGGACTCGGTGGCGGAGATCGCGTCGGGTCTGTCCGCGGTCGACGCCGTCGTTCACGCTGCGGGACTGCAGCGTTCGGCTCCGCTCGGGTCGCTGAACGTCGACGACCTCCGCGACATGTGGCAGGTCCATGTCGCCGCGGCCGAGGTCCTGGTGAACGGCGTGGTCGACGCTCTGGAACCCGGTGCCCGAGTCGTTCTCGTCGGAAGTCGCACCATGACCGGCAATGCCGGCAAGAGCCAGTACGTCGCCACGAAGTCCGCGCTGACGGGCATGGCACGGTCGTGGGCCATGGAACTGGTGTCCCGCGGCATCACCGTCAACGTCGTTGCGCCCGGTCCCACGGACACCGCCATGCTGGGGGATCCGTCGCGCGCGCACACTCCGCCCAAGCTCCCGCCTCTCGGAGCCTTCATCGACCCGTCGGAGGTCGCGGGGCTCATCCGCTTCCTGCTCGGCCCTCTCGGCCGCAACATCACCGGCCAGGCGATCGTGCAGTGCGCGGGAGCGTCGTTGTGAACCACCTGCGCGAAACACGCAATTGGGCTACAGTTGTCTGCGTGATTCGCGCAACAAGGGGAAGGGTGGTACGAGGATGACCTCACTCGTCGTACTGGCCGACGACCTCTCGGGCGCCGCGGAGGTCGCCGGGGTGTTCCTCGACCGCACGTCCGATGTGTCTCTGACCCTCGATGCCGTGATCGGTTCCGCCACAGTGTCTGTCGTGGACCTCGATACCCGAGCGTTGGCTGCCGAGCAGGCGGAATCGTTGGTGTCCTCTGCACTGCGTTCCGTACCCGCAGGCGCACGCGTGCTCGCGAAGATCGACTCGCTTCTGCGCGGGAACGTCGCCGCCACGGTGCGCGCGTTGTCGGCCCGCGGGCCGGTGGTCGTCGCGGGCGGTCTGCCACTGCTGGACCGCGTCGTCCGTGGCGGCGTGCTCCACGTCGACAGAGCGCCCCTGGTCGACACCGACCTGTGGCACGCCGAGTTCGACGAGCCCCCGGAGTCGTTGCCGCACATGCTCGATGCTCCGCTCGTCACCATCGACACGCTCTCCGCCGCGGCCGGGGTCGTCGTGTGCGACATCGAGTCCGACGCCGATCTCGACGCGGTGGTGGCGGCAGTGGCGGAGCGACCCGACGTGATCCTGGTGGGTACCTCTGCCCTCGCTGCCGCCGTCGCCCGCGGTCTCGACGGGTCGGCCGAGCCTCGGACCGTTGCTTGCACAGGCGATCCCGTCCTCGTCGTCGTGGGCACCGCCTCCTCGGTCGCCGTCGAGCAGGTTCGTCGTCTCGTCGAGGACGGGGTGCGGCTGCTCACCGTGGACGCGGGTGACGTGCTTGCCGGCCTCGCCGACGCACGGGAGCTCTCCTCCGCCCTGCGTGACGGCTCGGTCGCGCTCACCGTGACCGGGTCCGTGGATGTCGCGCGTACCCGTGACCTGTCCGTCGCCCTGGCCGAGTACGTCCGAGCGGGGGCCGACGGACTGTCGGTCGACCTCGCCCTCACCGGCGGTGAGACGGCACGGGCCGTCATCACCGCGCTCGGTATCGACACCCTGCGCCCGCTAGGACACGTGCACTACGGCGCTGTCGTGTCCGTCGACCCGCGGGGCCGACGCGTCGTCACGCGGCCGGGCAGTTTCGGAGACCGAGAGAGCCTGTCCGCCATCCACTCCTACCTCACCGGCGGCTCGCCGGACACCACGCTCCGACCGAAGGACACAGCCATGACATCGACCGATCTCCAGACCCTCGACCTGCCCGTCGTGGCCCTGACGATGGGCGACGGCGCGGGCATCGGCCCCGAGGTCATCGTCCCCGCCGTGCTCGACGCGAAGGTGGCGGGGTGGTGCAAGCCCGTCGTCATCGGTGACGCCGCGCGTCTGCGACTCGCGGCCGACGTGCTGGGTGTGCAGTGCGACATCGTCTCGATCGAGCGCATCGCCGATGCCGAGTTCACCAGCGGGCGCATCAACGTCATCGACCTCGGGTTGCTGCCCGCGGATCTGGCCTGGGGCGAGCTGTCCGCAGTGGCGGGACATGCTGCCTACGAATACATCCGTGTCGCAGCCGAACTGGCCGTCGCCGGTGACGTCCAGGCGATCTGCACCGCGCCGCTCAACAAGGAGGCGCTGCACGCCGCCGGACACATCTTCCCCGGTCACACCGAGCTGCTCGCGCACCTCACCGGTACCGAGGAGGTGTCGATGATGCTCTCGACGCCCAAGCTCAAGGTCATCCACGTGACCACCCACATCGGACTGCTCGACGCCGTCGCGAAGATCGAGCCGGGTCTCGTCGAGCGGACCGTCCGCCGCGGGTACGAGGCGCTGGTGCGATCGGGCAACAGCAACCCGAAGATCGGCCTGTGCGGTATCAACCCGCATGCCGGCGAGAACGGCCTGTTCGGGTACGGCGAGGAGGATCAGAAGATCGTGCCGGCCGTCGAGAAGCTGCAGGCCGACGGAATCGACGCCGTCGGACCGCTGCCCGCCGACACCGCCTTCTTCCTCGCGGGTCGCGGTGACTACGACCTCATCGTCGCTATGTACCACGACCAGGGCCACGGACCGGTCAAGGTTCTCGGCATCGAGGCCGGCGTGAACATCACCGTGGGACTCCCCGTCATCCGTACCTCCGTGGATCACGGCACCGCGTTCGACATCGCGGGCAAGGGCATCGCCGAGGCCGGCAGCATGGTGGAAGCCCTGCGACAGGCCGCCGAACTGGCGACCAGCACTGCCGACGTCGGCTAGGTTTCGGGTATGGCGCTCAGGGAGTCACAGGCGCGGCGCGCGGAGATCGTCCGCCTGGCCAAGACGAGTGGTCTGGCGAGTGTGGAGGACCTGTCCGTGCAGTTCGGCGTGACGGCCTCGACCATTCGTCGGGACCTGTCGCAGCTGACCGCCGAGGGACTTCTCGCGCGCACCTACGGTGGCGCGATCGCGCTCGACCCACACCCCGAGTCGTCGCTGCGACAGCGTGCGGTCGAGGGCTTCGACGCCAAGCGTTCGATCGCGAAGTGGGCTGCGGGAGAGGTGCGCCCGGGCGAGACGGTGCTTCTCGACGCCGGCACCACCGTCGGTGCCATGGGGGAGTACCTCCGTGACTCGACGGGCCTCACGGTCATCGCCGCGGGTCTCACTGCGCTCGAGGCGCTGGCGGATGCCGACGACGTCCGCGTCGAGTGCCTGGGCGGTACGTTGCGTCACCTGTCGCAGGGCTTCGTCGGGCCGCTCGCCGAGGCGTCGTTGGCTCGCGTGTCCTTCGACCGCGCCTTTCTCGGTGCCGACGCGGTGACCGCCGACCGCGGCATCTGCGAGGCCGAGCTGGAGCAGACCCGGCTCAAGGAGTTGATGATCGAGCGGGCCGGCACGGTCTACGTGCTCGCGCACGCGGCGAAGCTGGGTCAGCGTCCGTTCCACGCCTGGGCACCCCTCCCCGAGGGCGTCACCTTGGTCACGGATGCCGGCGCGACCGAGGAGCAGGTGCAGCCCTTCCGCGACGCCGGGGTCACGGTCGTCGTCGTCTGAGCGGTGGAGTTTCTGCTCCTCTCGGCGCCCTGTCGCGCGGGATCCCGACGATAGGTGGCGTGAGCGGAGCGAAAGCGCCACGATCGGATGTGACACGTCGTCAGTGTTGTTCTGCGCCATGTGTAAAGGTCATCCATGAGCGATTTTTGTCGGCCACTCGGGGTATGTTCCGACGCTGTCAGGACCGCACAGCAGCAAGGATGACGCAGATGGTTCCAGTGCACGACCCCGCGATAGCGCGATGGGCCGACAAGAACGGCTACGGGTCCCCGATCGAGTTCGATACGAAGGCGCTGAAGAAAATCAAGCCGCGGACTCGCGGCCTCTATCTCTTGGAGTTCCCCGACGGCAAGGCGTACATCGGAATTTCCATCGATATCGCGGCTCGACTGGCGCAGCACCGCAGGACCTACGGCGACGTTCTGTCGTTTCGGCTTCGACCGGAGGCTCGCGATGATGTCAGCCTGCGGGTCGTGGAACGAGCGTTGGTCCATTCCGCGCAACGAGACGGTCTGGTGCTTCTCAACCGCGAACACTCCGCCGTCATCGTCGGCGAAACCCAACTCGACTCCATCGTGACACCCGGCGAGCAGAGAGAGTGGGAGGTTGATCCTGTTGAGGTCAATCGTCGAGATGGATCGCTCGGCCCCGAGTACACGGAGTCTCAACTCGCCGCACACGAGCGGTCTTACGACAAGTTGCTCAAGCACCCGCGTCATGCGGAAGTAATTGCGGCGTTGGGAATGTACCTGGATCGATGTGTACCATTCCCAGCTCGCACGGAGGCCACGTTCTGGACGGTCAGCTGCTATCCGGGATCGTCGAACACACTCCTGCTGCGTGTGTCGATGGCGATGCTCGAGACCTTCTTCATCTGGGAGAACCCGGACACGAAGAAGCTGACCGTGCGAATGTTCGTCGATGGGCGACATCTCCCCAAGCGTCGCAAGCTTGCCCTGAGGAAGCCGTGGCGATCTCTCTCCAAGCACGTACGGGTCGGTCCACGAGGGCACCTGTCCGCTGGAGTCTTCGAGCAGACGGTAGAAGTCGACGACATCGGTGACCTCGGGGACGCGTTCGACATCCCTGGTGTCGCTCGATCAGCCGGAAGCCACGCGCTTGCAGTGATGAGGAAGAAGCAGTCGGGCTACAAGACCTCACACTCACCTCAGCTGGCCACGGCGGCAGGCATGCGCCTCGGGCTCGAGGATGCGGATGTGCAGGACTCAGCTACCCCGATGGGCGATGATGCGGCCTTCGAAGAGCCTCCGCTCACCGACCGGGAAGAGCCGGCCAACTCGGGGGACGAGAAGAAGTTCGGCAGATTCGTGACAGCAGATCCTCAGCGGCTCGTACGCGACCACCTCAGGTCGCTGTTGGATCACACACTGGGAGATCGCTCCGATGTAGGCGTGAGCTGGGGTCTCTCTCTGATGCCCGGTACGTCTGCGGGGAAGGGAAAGAAGAGGCTTTACACCCTCAATGTCGGTCAGATGGAAGTTGCCTGGGCCGTCCGTTCCACGCGGGCGGAAGACCCGCCTTTGCTTGGTGGCGTGGTGGTGTCAGCCTCCGAACTCGAAGCGAGAGCGGGAGAATCCATCGCAGCGCTCGAGGAGAAATACCCGTTGTTGGGTTTCCACCGTCGTGGTTACGCCGCTGCACATGGTGATGACGTGACGGTCGACTTCGCCTTCGACGACGCCGCCCTTGCAATGCTCGACGCACTCCCGTGGCGCGCCGCCGCATCCGTTCTCATCGACACAATCCGTACCAGCAAGTCGCCATGGGCCCGCTATCACAGCGATGTGCTTCTGCAGGAAGTTTCATCCTCAGCTAGCGCAGCTGAGACAAGCGAATGAGATAGAAGGTCGTTCACTCCGGTCCCTCGTACCCGCGATTGCGTCGTGGGCGTGAGGGACCCAGTGCAGGAAACTTGTCAGTGGTGACTCGTCACAAGAAGCTGTGTAACGAGTGAGACGTTCGTGACGACAACCGGTCGTAAGGTCGCGAACCGAACAGTTCGGACACTCTCTGCGCGCCCCTGTGAGGACCCACTACATGACTTCCCCTGATGACCCCTCTCGCCGGGCCTTCAGCGACTACTCCAGCGGCGGGCAGTATCCGACCGAGAGCTTCCCTCCGAATCAGTACCCGACATCCCAGCCGGGCTTCAACCGTTACCCGCAGCCACAGAACTCTTCCAACAAGGGACTGATCGTCACTCTCGCGGTCGTGGCCGGGATAGCTTTACTCGCTGTCATCGGACTGGTTACCTGGCTCCTCCTCGGACGTTCCACTGCTGGCCCAGCGTCGTCGGCCTCGCCATCGGCTGCAACCGCTGCCTCTGAGCAGCCGGGTTCCGTCGAAGCACCAGCACCCATACCT
Source organism: Rhodococcus sp. Leaf225 (assembly GCF_001426145.1). Classification (NCBI taxonomy): domain Bacteria; kingdom Bacillati; phylum Actinomycetota; class Actinomycetes; order Mycobacteriales; family Nocardiaceae; genus Rhodococcus; species Rhodococcus sp. Leaf225. The sequence goes on from NZ_LMRN01000019.1 coordinate 70,077, forward strand.
GCGCCTGCGCCCGCGCCGGCTGCTGCGCTTCCTTCGACCGCACAATCGTGCGGCTCCGTATACGGAAGTTTGAACGGCTACACGACATCTGCGGTCGGGTCGTCTGTCACGTCATGCCCGTTCGCAGAAGAGGTGCGTTTTGCCTACGCCTCGACAGGCCCTCGCGGATTGTCCCGCCTGGTGACCGCTGTCAGTCCGGTGACGGGCACCGTGTACGACATGAACTGCGTCGCCAACGCACGCGTCGTGACCTGCGCTGGCGGCGACAACGCCGTTGTGTATGTCTACTGACTCCGTTTGGTGGCGTCTCGCGATTGCGGCCGGCGCAGTGGTTGTGGCCACCGCCTGTACCATTCCCGTGCGCTCAGCCGAGTCGACGCCGGAATCGGTGACTACGTCTCAACAGCAACAAGAGCCGGCCCTGACGTTCCCTGCACCAGTTTTCCCGGCATCGACTCTCCCGGTCCCCAACGCAGAACCGCTGGACCGGGCATTCACCAACATGGCGTCGACCGTGATGGCAGAAGTCGGTGTTGCCGTAACGCCGGTCGATGGCGCCGAGGTATCGGAATGGGGCCCCGTACAGGGTGGGCCCGCGTGGTCGACAATCAAAGTGCCAATGGTGATGGCGGCGCAACGGCTGGTGGTCGATTCGGCGGAGCAACAGACCGCGGCCATCGTCAACTCGGACAACGAGGCCGCAGAAGACCTGTGGCAACAGCTCGGGCCGCCCGAGCAGGCAGCCGCGTCGATCGAAGCGGTTCTGGAAGAGTCAGGCGACTCCAAGACGACAGTGCCGACGATCCGGTCGCGCAGCGAGTATTCGATTTTCGGCCAGACCCAGTGGTCGCTGGCGGATCAAGCGCGGTTCGCAGCACATGCGGCGTGCGACCCGAGCGCCTCGCAGACCATCGATCTGATGACTCGAGTCGACGACTCGCAGCAATGGGGAATTGGCGCCTTGTCTGGCTCCGCATTCAAAGGCGGGTGGGGTCCGGGGACGGACGGAGATTACCTCGTCAGGCAGTTCGGAATCCTCACGACCGACAATGGTCGAGTTGCGGTCGCGATCGCAGCTGAGCCGGTCAGTGGGACGTTCGACGATGGCATCAGAGCACTCGACGTGGTGGCGGAATGGTTGGCCGACAACCTCGGTGCTTTGCCGTCGGGCACCTGCGACTGAACTCGACTCGTGGTCGTCGACTGTCACAGCTTGGAGGTTCTGCCCCCCTCGGCACTCTGTCGCGCGGGATCCCGCCGATAGGTGGAGTGAGCGGAGCAGATGCGCCAGGCCTATAGCTCGTCCAACCCCACGTGCCCGTCCTGCAGCGCTCTGGCGACGAGTGCAGCCTTCGACCCGGCCGAGCGGCCTACCGCCTCGTACTTCTCGCGAATGCGCGCGATGTGGGTGTTGACCGTGGCGGGGGAGATGAAGAGCGACCGTGCGACGGTGCCCTTCGAGTCGCTGATGATCCACGCCCGCAGGACCTCCACCTCCCGCACGCTGAGGGCCGGTCTCACGATGTCGTCGTCGGTCATCATTGCCTGCATCTGTATCGGTCCCCCTGCTCGGCGCAGCAGCGCTGCGCTGCTGTTATGGGAGGACCGTACGTTTTGTTCCGGGCAGCTCGGTAGCCACGACTTCGGGGGACCCCGACGTCGGGGGCATGCTTCGCAGAGCTCACCATCTGCGGACTGTGACCGGTCCATGCAATCAGACGACGGGCATCTCCACCGTCCGTCGCGCAGACGACAGTCAGTACCCGATGCCGCGCAGGAAGGTCAGCACGGCCTCGTTCACCTCACGTGGACGGTCCATGTTCGCGGCGTGGCCGCTGTCGATCAGCGCGACCTGACCCTGCGCGGTGTCGCGCGCGGTGACCACTGCGTGATCCGAGGGCCAGAACTGACTGTTCCGTCCCGCGATCATGAGGATCGGTACGTCCGCGGCCCGGATGTCCGTGCGCCAGTCCTGGCGGGCGTGGTCGTCGAGAAGTGCTCTCATGGGCGGTGTCTCGGACGACACCATTCTGGGCATCGACCGCAGGCGCAGAATCAGTTTCGCGACGGGGAGGAGCGAGGCGAATGTCGAGGGTCCGTGTCCCGTGGCGGGAATGCCCTTCGCGAAGAACCCGTCGACGGTGGCGTCGGTCAGACCGTAGAAGCCGTGCGGCCACGACGCGTCGTTGATCATCTTCGGCGTCTGATCGACCGAGACGACACCGCGGACCCTCGACGTCCCGGTCGTACGGATGTAGGACCAGACGGTGCTCGCGCCCATGGAGCCACCCATCAGCACGGCAGTCTCGACGCCCACCGCGGTGAGGAAGTTGTCGAGGTCCCGGCCGTGCCGCGCCATGGTGGCGCCGTGATCGGGTGCCTCGGAGTCGCCGTGGCCGCGCCGGTCGAGCGCGAGCACGCGATACCCGGCCCGCACGAGCGCATCCTGTTGGAACACCCACGTGGTCGCCGGAGCGCCGAACCCGGCGACCAGGACGACGACGGGACCGCTGCCCTCGTCGAGGTAGCTCAGGGTCACGTCGTCGTCCGTCACGAAAGTGGGCATGATCGTCAGCTTACGATCGCGAACAACACCCCTGCCACGGCGAAGCTGACGACCGACAGCACGGTCTCCAACACGGTCCACGTCTGCAGCGTCTGCTTGACGGTGAGGTTGAAGAACTTGGCGATGATCCAGAACCCACCGTCGTTCACGTGGCTGAGGATGATGGAGCCCGCCGCGATCGCCATGGCGATGAGCGCGACCGACATCTGCGAGTAGTCCTGCGCCGCGACGAGCGGTCCGACGATGCCACCGGTCGTGACGATGGCGACGGTCGCCGATCCCTGAGCGATGCGCAGTGCACAGCTGATGATGTACGCGAGCACGATGATCGGCAGTCCCGCCGCGGACATGGTGTCCGCGAGTGCGGTACCGATTCCGGTGGCCGAGATGACCTTGCCGAAGAACGCGCCCGCTCCGACGACGAGCAGCAGCATGCCGACGGGGCGGAGCGATTCGCCGGTGAGAGTGGACAATTCCTGCACCGTCGAACCGCGCCGGATGCCCAGGACGTAGAACGCGATGAGCACCGCGATGAGCAGAGCGACCGCGGGGGTGCCGAAGAACGTGAGGACCTGGAGCAGGTTGCCCTCGTCGAGCAGGATGGTGCCGAACGTGGCGCCGAGGATGAGCACCAAGGGCACGGCGATGATGGCGCCGATGGTCGCGACGGACGGGGGAGTGGTGACCACGGGCCGCTTCGTCTCGACGGCGGTGCCGCCCGACGTGTGCGGTCCGTTGTCGTCGGCATCGTTGACGAAGTCCTCGGGAACCTCGACGATGATGCGCTTGCCGATGTAGCTGCCCCACACGAGACCGGCCGCGATGAAACCGGGTATGCCGCAGATGAAGCCCATGAGGATCAGCCAGCCCAGGTTGACCTCGAGCAGGCCGCCCAGAGCGACGGGGCCGGGGTGCGGAGGCAGGAACGCGTGCGTCATCGACAGGCCCGCGAGCATCGGAAGTGCATACAACACCAACGACTTTCCGCCCTGTCGCGCCGCGACGTAGACGAGCGGGGCGAGAACGAAGATGCCGATGTCGAAGAAGACGGGGATGCCGAAGATGAGGCCGAGCAGACCCATCGCGATGGGTGCGCCGCGATCACCGAAGACGCCGAGAAGCTTGGCGGTGAGTGCCTGCGCACCACCGGACCTCTCGAGGATGGCGCCGAGAACGGTGCCCAGTCCGATGATCACGGCGATGTGGCCGAGGATGCCACCGAAGCCCGTCTCGAGAATCGAGTCGCCGCTCTTGATGGCGGTACCCACGATCTGCGACACCGGGAGACCTGCTGCGACAGCGAGTCCCAGGCCGACGATGAGGAGGGCGATGAACGGTTCGAGCTTGACCTTGATGATGACGACGAGCAGGACCGCGATCGCGATACCGCACAGAACGAGGAGTCCGGGAGTGGACGTCCTCAACCAGTCGACGACGGAACCCATGAGGTTGCCTTTCGAAGTGTGTGGAGAGTCAGCGGGAGAGTGAGTGGACGAACGAGGTGGCGCGAGCGGTGATGTCGTCCCAGAGCCCGGCCGCGACCGCGGCCGGTGGAACGACGTCGGTGCCCGCGGTGACGGCGACGGCGCCGCGGGCGAGGTAGTCGGCGGCATTGTCGGCATTGACGCCGCCGGACGGAACGAGGGGGACGTCGGGGAACGGTCCGCGGAGATCACCGAAGTAGCTGGGGCCGAACAGCTTCGCGGGGAAAACCTTCACCGCGGCGGCGCCCAGATCGAGCGCCGCCATGATCTCGGTGGGCGTGAGCGCGCCCATCATGACGGGCACGTCCCGTTCGTGCGCCACCGCGGCGACGTCGGGACGCAGTCCGGGAGTGACGAGGAAGCGTGCACCCGCGTCGATGGCGGCGCGAGCCTGATCACCCGTCATCACGGTGCCCGCACCCATCACGGCACCGGACGACGACGCGGCGCGCAGGCAGTCCAGCACGTTCGGTGTGGTGAAGGTCAGTTCGACTGCGCGCAGTCCGCCGGCGACGAGGGCGTCGGCCAATGCGGCGGGGTCGGGAATGGACGGGGCGCGGACCACCACCAGCGCGCGGTCCTCGAGAATCGTCGCAAGTGCGTCATCGAAACGGGTCGTCATGAGGTTCTTCCGTGAGAGGTGCGGCGGAGGGAACGGCCGGCGAGTGTCCCGGTGGGGACGCCGTCGCGCACGGCGAAGGAGCCGTTGACGAGAACGTGCGCGATGCCGACGGCCTGCTGCTTGGGGTGGTCGAAAGTGGCGGTGTCCCGGACGGTGGCCGGATCGAAGACCACGAGATCTGCTGCGTGGCCCTCGCGGACGAGACCACGATCGGTGAGACCGAGTCGTGCGCCGGGCCGTCCCGTGAGGTGATGGACGCAGTCCTCGAGCGACATCAGGCCCTCGTCGCGGACGTAGTGACCGAGGTAGCGCGGGAACGTGCCCCAGGCCCGCGGATGCGGACGCTCGCCCACCAGGATGGCGTCGCTGCCGCCCATGTGGTGGGGATGCACCATGATGGCGCGCACGTTCTCCTCGTGCCCGACGTGCTGCAGGATGGTGGTGCTCAACGCATCTCGCTGGAGCACGTCGAAGAACACGTCGACGGGTGCGCGGCCCTCCTCGGTCGCGATGTCGAGGACGGTCTTCCCGACGTAGCGGTCGAGATCCGCGTTCGCGACGCCGCTGAGCTGGATCGTCTCCCATTCCACCGTGACGCCGTGGCAGCCGTCCGAGCCGTAGCGATTCACGTCGTCGGTGATGCGGCGCCGCACGTCGGGATCGTCGAGACGGCCCAGCGCCGCATCGGGTCCGCCGGACATCGCCCAGCTGGGCAGCAGCGCGGACAGGGTGGTGGCGCCGGGCAGGTAGGGATAGGTGTCGAGCGTGATGTCGCACCCGTCGGCGATCGCGGCGTCGACCATGTCGAGGAATTCGCCGGCGCGGCCCTTGTTCTCGCCGAAGTTCATGGTGGCGTGGGTCAGGTGCAGGGCGCAGCCGGTCTCACGGGAGAGCTCGATCATCTCCCGGTATGCGCCGAGAGCGTTCTTGCCGTAGGAGCGGGTGTGCGGAGCGTAGAAGCCACCGAACTCAGCGACGACCTCGCACAGCGCGCGCAGTTCGCCCGTGTCGGCGTACATCCCGGGCGTGTAGGTCAGTCCGCTGGACATGCCGACTGCGCCCTCGGATATGCCTTGTGCCACCAGCTCTCGCATGTGCTCGATCTCGGCAGCGGTGGCGGGACGCTGATCCGCTCCGACGGCCAGATAGCGCAACGTTCCCTGCGGCACCAGGTACGCGGCGTTGGGGGTGATGCCCCGGTCGAGCCGGTCCAGATACTCGGCGACCGAGCGCCACGTGATGTCGAGATCGGTGGGATTGCCATTCCATCCGGAGATCTGACGGCGGATGACCGCGAGCGTCTCGTCGGTGACGGGTGCGTAGGAGAGCCCGTCCTGACCCAGCACCTCGGTGGTGACGCCCTGGGTGATCTTCGGAACGTGTCCGGGCGCGGTCAGCAGTCCGAGGTCGGAGTGGGCGTGCATGTCGATGAAACCCGGTGCGACGACGTGGCCCCGAGGCACGTCGACGACGATCCGCGCGTCGGCGACGGTGCCCGGTGCCGCGACCCGCGTGATGCGTCCGTCGTCGACGAGAACGTCGGCGCGGACTCGGTCGGACCCGGTGCCGTCGACGACGTCACCGCCGCGAAAGAGGATGTCCGCCATGATCAGAAGAAGGTGTGGATCAGGTCGACGATGCGCGGGTTCGCCGCGTCGGCGTCGTCGACGACCGGAAGCAGACGCCACTTGTCGAACGCCGTGCAGGGATGCGACAGGCCGAGCCGTGCGACCGTCCCGACGGGAACGTCGTCGCGGGCCGTGCCCGGCGTCCGGAGGAAGGCGTGCTGATCGTTGAGCGCCGAGATATGGTGCCCCGCCTCCGCGTCCCGGCCGCCGATGCGCTGCGGTGTCGGCAGCCCCTCGTCGAACGGGAAGTCGCGCTTGCCCGCATCGAGCAGTGCAAGTTCGGGTTCCGGACGCGACACCACCCGCGCCCAGCCGTGCATCGCGGAGGACAGGTGCTGCTCGCCGACGCGGGAGGCGATGAGCGGGGAGATGTCGGCGTAGAAGCCGTCGTCGTGCACCACGTAGGCGCCCGAGCGCAGCACGACGGCCGTGTCGTCGTCGACGACCGACGAGAGCCGCTCGACCACCAGGTCCTGGTACGCGCTCCCACCCGCGGTGACGATCGCCCGTCCCTCGTACAGGCCGTCGGCGGCGAGACCGGCGTGCAGGGCGGCGACCTCGTCGAGGTAGGCGCGCACGGCGTCCAGTCCTGCGGGTGTGCGGTCGTGGGCCAGCGCGCCTTCGTATCCGCCCACGCCGGCGAGGGTCACCGACGGCGACGAGGAGATCGCGGCCGCGACGCGTCGTGCCTCGTCCACGCTGCGTGCCCCGGTGCGGCCGTGCGGCCCACCGAGTTCGACGATCACCGGGATCGGTCGTGTCACGGCACCCAGGATCTCCGTCATGCGTGTCACGGTGTCGACACTGTCTGCCCAGCAGACGAATTCGACGTCGTCGAGGGCGTCGAGGTCCGCCGAGATCCAGCGGAGTGTCACCGGGTCGATCAGTGCGTTGGCGAGAAGGATGCGCTGCACGCCGAATCCGCGCGCCAGCTGCACCTGCCACCCGGTGGCGAGGGTGATTCCCCAACTGCCCGCCTCGAGCTGCTCGGCCCAGAGCTGCGGCGCCATCGTGGTCTTGCCGTGCGGTGCCAGACGCATGCCGGCCGCATCGGCCCACCGCGTCATCACATCGATGTTCGACGTGAGGTGTCGGCGGTCCAGCGTGACGACCGGGGTCGCGAACTCGGCGAGAGTGGGCGCCGTCGCCAGATAGTCGCGCACGGTGAGGCCCCACGCGGCGGGTGGGACGGACTTGTACTCGGGGCCGAGAGTGCGGTCGTGCAGCGCCTCGACGGCGGCCTTGTCGATCATCGAATCCTCCTGCGCCGGATGCGGCGCTGTAGCGTTGCGTATGGTGCAACGCTGATTGCAAAGCGTGTTCGGTGTCGTTAGTCTGCAACGAACAGGGACAACTCGCAAGACATCGAAGGGAATTGATGTGAGATCACCCGGCGCGGCGACTCCACGGGTGGTGTGTGTCGGTGAGGGACTCGTGGTCATGGTCGCTCAGCCCGGCCCCCTCGAACACTCGGACACGTTCGAGCGGTCGGCCGGGGGAGCCGAGGCGAACGTCGCGCGGGTCTTAGCCCAGTTGGACGTCGAGGCGTCCTGGCTCTCGCGCGTCGGTGACGACGGCTTCGGCCGCTACCTGACGGAAACGCTGCGCGCGAGTGGGGTGGACACGTCGGCGGTGATCGTCGACCAGACCCGCACCACCGGAATGTACGTCAAGGAGCGTGGTTCGGGCAGCGGTCACGCGTCCGACCTACCCGCCGGGGAGAGCCGAATGACGTACTTCCGCAGCGGTTCCGCCGCCAGTGCGCTGTGTGTCGACGATGTCGTCGGTGCGACGCAGATGCTCGCGGCGGCCGACCTCGTGCACGTCAGCGGCATCACGCTCGCCCTGTCGGACACCGCGCGCGACGCTGCGGCCGCGCTGGCGTCGTCGCCCGGTCTGCTGAGTTTCGACCTCAACCACCGTCCCCGACTCTGGACCGCCGAGAGCGCCGATGTGGTTCTTGCAGAGCAGGTCCGACGCAGTGACATCGTGCTGATGGGCGCCGACGAAGCACACGCGGTGTTCGGCACCGGAGACCCCGACGCGCTGCGTGGCCTGTTCCCCGAGCCGCGCCGCCTGGTGATCAAGAACGACGCCCACGTGGTCGTGGGATTCGACGGCGCCGAGCGTGTCGACGTCCCGGCCCTGCGGTTGTCGGTGGTCGAGAAGATCGGTGCGGGAGACGCATTCGCCGGTGGCTACCTGGCCGGTGTCCTCCGCGGCGACGACCAGCAGCGTGCGATCAGGCTGGGGCACCTGTGCGCCGCCGGCGCCCTCACCGCGCACGGCGACGCCGCCCATCTGCTTCCGCTGCAACGTCTCGATGCACTGGTGACATCCTCGGACGAGGAGTGGTCGACCATCGACTACGACGCCGAGAGGGGAATCGCCGTATGAGTCAGAGTGTGTCCCGCGCGCTCAGCCTGCTCCGGGTGCTGGCCGACGGTCCGCGATCGTTGGACGAGTTGGCCGCCCACCTCGATGTGCACAAGACCACGGTCCTGCGACTGCTGCGCGCGATGGAGGCGGAGCGTTTCGTCCAGCACGACCACGAACACCGGTATCGCCTGGGGTCGACGCTCTTCGAACTGTCCAATCGGTCGTTGGAGCAGCGGGACATCCGGACGTTGGCGCGGCCGCATCTGGCTGCGCTGAACGCCGACACCAGGCAGACGATCCACCTCGCGACCTACGAGTCGGGGGAGGCCGTCTACATCGACAAGTTCGACGCCACCCAGAGCGTGCGGATGTACTCGCGTGTCGGACGCCCGGCACCGTTGCACTGCACCGCCGTCGGAAAGATCCTGATCTCCGGGCTGCCTGCGGACGAGCAGCTCCGCGTCGCCCATCGCATCGAGTACACCCGCTTCACCGACCGCACCATCGACACGCCCGAGCGCTACCTCGAGGAACTGGCCCTCGTGGCCCGTCAGGGATACGCCGAGGACCACGAGGAACACGAGTCGTTCGTCAACTGCATCGGCGTGCCGGTGCGCGACGGAACCGGCTCGATCGTCGCCGCGGTGTCGATGTCCGTGCCCGACATGCTGCTCGACCACGCCCGCGTCCTCGGCACCCTGCCGCAGGTGCGCGCGGTGGCCGAGACCATCTCCGCCGAACTCGGCTGGAGTCCGACCCCGACGAAGGAGCCCGCATGACCGACAAGATCGCCGTTCTCACCACCGATGCGCCTGCACCCGCCCACACCTTCTCGCAGGGCGTGCGCAAGGGCCCGTTCGTCCAGGTGTCCGGGCAGGGACCCGTCGACCCGGCGACCAACGAGTACCTGTACCCCGGCGACGTCGCGGCGCAGACCACGCGGACGCTGACCAACGTCAAGGCCATCGTCGAGGCGAGCGGTGCAACGTTCGACGACGTCGTGATGCTGCGGGTGTACCTGACGAAGCGTGAGGACTTCGCCGTCATGAACGAGGCGTACGGCGCCTTCGTGCTCGAGCACACGAAGGGTGACGTCCTGCCCAGTCGCACAACGGTCTTCACAGGACTCCCGCGCGAGGAGATGCTCGTCGAGATCGACGCGATCGCGGTGGTCTGACACGTCGACCCACCGTCAGGGCACCATGAACCCATGAGACGACGGTGGGTACGGCTGCAGGGCACGTTCTGGTTCGTTCCCGCGGTCCTGGGCGTCGTCGCCGTCGTCCTGGCTCAACTCCTGGTCGCCCTGGACCGGTGGCTCCTCGATCGGGGCATCGGGATCGGTGGGTCGCTGCTGTACCACGTGGGTGCGAGTGGCAGCCGGGACATCCTCGGCGCCATCGGCGGGTCGATGCTCGGAGTCGCGGCGACGTCCTTCTCCATCACCATCTCGGTCCTCGCGACGGCCAGTTCGACCTACGGCCCGCGACTGGTGCGCAACTTCATGGCGGACCGCGGGAACCAGGTGGTGCTCGGCATCTTCGGAGCGACCTTCCTCTACGCACTGATGGTGCTGCGCTCCATCCGGTCGCTCGACTCGGACGGCGACGTCTTCGTACCCGACATCGCGGTGAACGTCGCCGTGCTCCTCGCGGTGCTCGATGTCGGCGTGCTGGTGTACTTCATCCACCACATCGCCCAGTCGATTCAGGTGGCGACGCTGTCCTCGCGCGTGCGGGACGAACTCTCCGCAGCCGTCGACGAGCTCTACCCGACGGAGCCGCCGGCCGACGCGGCGTCGGATTCCGAGGTGACGCTGCCCGACCACGTCGACTCGGTGCGTGCTCCGCGTTCCGGTGTCGTCGTCGACGTGGACGAGGACGCGGCGTTGTCCTCGGCCGTCGACGCCGATGCCGTCGTGGTGCTGCTCTGCAGACCGGGCGAGCACGTGATCGAGGGAGACGCCATCGCGGAGTCACGACGGTGGAGCGGATCCGCCTCCGCGTCGCACCTGCGCGAGATCGAGTCCGCGGTCGAGATCGGCGACGAGCGGACTCCGCAGCACGACATCGAGTTCGCCGTCGAGCAGCTGGCCGAGATGGCGGTGCGGGCTCTGTCCTCGGGTACGAACGATCCGTACACGGCTCGCAACGCTCTCGACGATCTGTCCGTCGGGATGGCGACTCTCGTCGGCCGTCCGCCGCCGTGCGGTGCCCGGACCGACGATGCCGGGACGGTACGGATCGTTCTGCGTCGGGTGCCCGTGGTCGACCTGATCGACCACGCACTCGGCGCGGTACGGATCTACGCGATGGCGAGCCCCATGGTGGTCGCTGCCGGTATCCGGATGGCGGAACGGCTCGGTGTGGCAGCGACCGCGACCGCGTCGATCGACCGCGTCCGGTACCACCTCGACCTCCTCGGCGAGGCGTGCCGACGGGAGATGACGGATCCGGCCGGGCGGGATTCCTGCCTCGACCAGATCGACCGCGCGCGTAGGCGTCTCCCGACACTCGCCGTGTCCGGCTCACCGTCAGGCACAGTGGAGTCGTAGTTCCGCTGCCGAAAGGACCCTGTGCAGACCCGCCTCGCCTCCCTCGGGCTTCTCTCCATCCTGCTCGGTGCCGCGACGGTCGTCGTCCTCGACGTCGTCACCGCACTCGGGTCGCCCGCCCATCTGCGCCGCACCATCAGCGAGTACGGGCTGGGCGCGCAGCAGTGGGTGTTCACGGCCGGGGTGCTGCTCCTCGCCGTCGGATCCGGAGCCGTTCTCGTCGCTGCCGTCCGGCAGTCGTTGCTGCGCGCGTCGTCGGTCGCCGCGGTGGCGATGACACTGTGGACGGTGGGACTCGTCGCCGTGGTCGCGGTTCCCAAGCAGGACTGGAGCAACGACGCGACGCTCGGACTCGGCGGCGCGGTGCACCGCGCGGGCGCCGCGGTCGCGTTCGTCAGCATCCCGGTGGCAGTGATCGCCCTCGCCGCGCCGTGGATCCGGTCGAGCGAGTGGGCCCGTCACGCCCGACGGACGTTCGTGCTGGGTGTGCTGTCCGTCGTGGCCATCGCGCCCATCGGGTACGCGTTGCTCGTCGGCATGACCACCTCGACACCGTGGTACCGCGTCGTCACCCTCGGCCACGTCGAACGGATCCTCGTCGTCGTGGAGGTGATCGCGCTGATCTCGCTCGCGTCGTGGGTCCGCGCGAGCGCGCTCAGGGAGTCACCGCATCGCGTCGGTGACGCGGTCCACCAGCTCTGAGCCGTCGACGTTCAGAATGGGCGCCCACATGGAGGCCGCATCGGCGCCGTAGGCGTGACCGTGGCCTTCCGGCACCTCGGCGGCGAGCGCCATGTCGAGCGTCACCTGCCAGAAGGTGACCAGAGGGATCCACGTCATCCCCTTGTCGACGTCGACGCCGCGCGGTTCCCGGAGCCAGTCCGGCTTGCCGAACAGCAGGTCGAACGACCACCAGACGATCGGATCGCTGGGGTGCTGCCAGTACACGATGCGCGGGCTCTCCCAGTCCACCAGACCGGGTGCGTCGAGATCGGACGGCTCCGCGGCGAAGCGGACGTTCTGCCCGCCGTAGATCACGGGCAGGATCTCGGGGCTGCCCGGGTCCCGTGAGTCGGTGACACGCGACCACTGCTCGGAGAAGTTGGGCGTCCCCACCCACAGCGCGCCGTCGGTGCGAGCCAGCATGTCCTGCACTCCGGAGAAGGCGTCCTGGCCGCCGTACGACCCGAGCGATTCACCGAAGGTGAGGAGCTTCGGGCGATCGCTCTCGGGACGGTCCTGCACGCGCTGGTAGACGGCCTCGAAGACGGCGCGGCCCGCGATGAGCGGGGTGTCGCGATCGGCGAGGAACGCCAACGGACTGGGCAGGTACGAGTACTGGACCGCCGCGATCGCCGTGTCGCCGCCGGCGAGGTACTCGAGTGAGGACGCGACGGACGCGTTGACCCACCCTCGACCGGTGGTCGTCGCGATCGCCAGGTACTCGCGATCGAAGGCGCCGGTTCGGTCCAGTTCGGCGACGAGTCGGTCGGCGAGCGAGTCGACGGTGTCCCGGCCGAGGCCGAGCCCGTCGGCGTCGACGGACTTGCGTCCCGCATAGACCCGGATCGGGGTGAGGGCGGGCCGTCCCGTCACGGATGCGATCTCGCCCGACGTCGGGCCGCCCGCGACGAAGGTGCGCCCCTCGCGGCCCAACGTGTCCCACTCCTCGTTCGACTCGGGCGAGCCCGAGCGTTCGGGAGCCGACGGTCGTTCCACGCCCTCGGCGCTCCCGGTGTCGGCCGCAGCGGCGGACCCGTTGGAGATGCGTGAGATCCCGGTGGCAAGGAGCCCCTCGACGGCGAACACCAGCACCACACCGACGGCGACGACGGCGAGACCGCGCGAGACGGGCGGCGGGAGAACACGACCGATCAGCGCGATGAGAAGGTCTGTGACGCGGCGGATTCCGCGTGCCAGCGTGATCACCAGGACGACGACGATCGCGGCGACGACGAAGACTCCGGCGTAGTCCCACGACTGGCTGGGTTCGATGCCCACGAGTTCGCGGGAGATGTTCTGCCACCACGCCCCGAGGACGAGGAACAGCGGGAGCACGACGACTGCGGCGGCGGCGATCGCGTACCAGCCCCACCGCCTCAGTCGTTCGGGCCACTCGCGAGTGAGCTCCATCCGCCGGACGCCCCACACGACGAGAACGCCGACGCCGTAACCGCACGCGACCGAGAGGCCCGTGGCGACGGCCTGCAGGTACCACGGTCGGGGGAGAAGCGACGGGGACATCGACCAGCAGTAGAAGACCAGTCCGACGACGAGGCCGATCGGCTCGAAGCGGGAACACCACCGCCACAGTGCGGTGGCGATGCGTCCTCGCTGGTCCTTCGTGGTCACCGGGTGAGTCTAGGTGCTGCGCGGCGACTCCAACCGGGAGCGCAGGGTCCGATCGGTGACGGAGATCCCCTGGTTGATGAAGGGTTCGACCACCTTCGCGAGTGCCTTGCCCGTGAACCCGCCGGGGAACTCGTAGCGGAACTCGACGTCGGCGACGCAGTGTCCGTCGTCCACGGGGGTGACCACCCAGCGAGAACTGGTCTCGAAACCCTTCACCGACGACAACGCGATGACGGAACCGTCGACCCACTCGACGATGTCCACCGTGGAGTGCAGAGCTTTGGGTCCCAGCTTCATCTCGGCGTCGAAGCGGTCACCGGTGCCGCGCGACACCGGTCCGACGGGGACGAACGAGGTGACGCCGAACATCCAGTCCGGCACGTTCTCGTACGAGGACAGGTAGTCGAAGGTCGCCGACGCCGGTGCGGCGATCTCGACGTGCTTGGTGATGACGGGCATGAGGTCTCCTGGTGCGGCTGTGGTGTCAGGGATTCGGTCGGTCAGTCGATGCGGATGGTGAGAGCGTCGGACACGGGCACCGACTGGCAGGCCAGGCGCACTCCCCGGTCGAGCTCGTACTGATCCAGCGTGTCGTTGACGCGCATGTGCACGTCACCGCTGACGAGAGTGAACGCGCAGGCGCCGCAGTTGCCCTCGCGGCACACGAACGGGGCGTCGATTCCCTCGGCGAGCATGGCGTCGAGCAGCACGGTGTCGGGTGCGCAGTGGAACGAGTGATCGTCGCCCTCGACCTCCGCGGACACGGGAACGCCCGTGGCCGAGGACGTCTCGACCAGGGTGGTGTGGAACGGGTCGGTGGTGATCGACGTGAACACCTCACGGTGGATGTTCTCGGGCGACACCCCCGCCGCGAGGAGCCCCTGCTGCGCCACCTCCATGAACGGCCCCGGCCCGCAGAGGTACGCGTCGGCGTCGGCGATGCCGGAGACGGCGTCGGTGAGACCGGTGGCAGTGGGCAGGCCCGACGCCGACTCGTGCCAGTGCCGCACCGTGAGGCGGTCCGGATGCTGCTGCTGCAGATCGTCGAGGGTGGCGGCGAACATGACCGAGTCCGGATCTCTGTTCGCGTAGAACAACACGACCCGTCCGTCGTGCGACGCCAACGCGGTCTTGAGGATGGACATCACGGGCGTGATGCCGCTGCCGGCGGCGACCAGGACGAGCGGGCGATCCCATCGCGCGGGAACGAAGGTGCCCGCGGGAGCCAGTGTCGTCAGTGCGGATCCTGCCGTCGCGGTGTCGCACAACCAGGTGGACCCGAGGCCGCCCGCGGTGCGCTTGACGGAGATCGCGGGGCGCTCGCCGGTGTCGGGACTGCTCGACAACGAGTAGCACCGTGCGGCGGAACCGCCGTCGCTCAGAGGAATTTCGACCGTGAGGAACTGGCCCGGGCGGTAGCGCAGAGCCTCGCCGTCGGCAGTGGACAGGACCAACGTCACCGCGTCCGCCGTCTCGCGGATCACCTCGTCGACCTGCAGTCGGAGTGTGCGGACGGCGGTGTCCGCGGAGTCGATCGCCACGATGTCTTCCCCTCGTCGGCCGGGTGTGTCCGGCACTCCGGACTACACCGAAGATTGTTTCATTGAACTATAGGCCATTGACAAATGGCACAGTCATCCGTGACGCTTCCGGCATGACATCGACGCGTCCGATCCCCGAGCGGGGGTCCCTGCGGTCCCGCGCCGCGGCCCGAGCCACGCAGTCGACGTTGCGACCCATCGCGTCCCGACTGCCGTTCGGACGCGGCGGCGAACGCGTCGCCCGCGTCCTCGTCGAGGTGGCCATGCGTGCCTGCGGCGGAATCGCACCCGGCACGGTCGTCCGCACCGTGCGCGAGGACGGTGTGGTCGGGGAGTGGGTCGACGCGCGGGCAGGCCGGAGGCCGGTCGAAGATGGGGCAGGCCGGAGGCCGGTCGAAGATGGGGCAGGCCGGAGGCCGGTCGAGGGTGGGGACGGTTCCGTGGACACCGCCGGCCCGATCCTCTATCTGCACGGCAGCGCGTATGCGATCTGTTCCGCACGGACGCACCGCGGCCTGGCGTCGCGGCTCTCCCGCGCGATGCAGCGTCCGGTCTTCGTGGTCGACTACCGACTCGCCCCGGAGTTCCCTTTCCCCGCCGCAGCCGACGACGTCGAGCGGGCTTACCGGTGGCTGCTGTCGAGCGGCCACGCACCCGAGTCGGTCGTCGTGGCCGGTGACTCGGCGGGCGGTCACCTCGCGCTGGACCTGGTGCTGGACAACGCCCGACGATCGGTTCCGCAGCCGAGTGCGGTCCTCCTGTTCTCGCCGTTGATCGATCTGACCTTCACCCTCGCGCAGAACCGGGAGCGCATCCGTCGCGACCCGATGATCTCCGCAGCGGCGGCGCGGGCACTCACCGCGCTCTACACACGCGGCGAGGATCCCGACGGGCGGCGCCTACGACTCGCGGTCGAGGCGGGAACGGCACTGCCGCACTTCGTGGTTCAGGCCGGCGGTGCGGAGATGCTCGTCGCCGACGCCGAGCACCTGCGCGATCTGGTGGTCGATGCCGGTGGCACCTGCACGCTCGAGATCTGGCCCGACCAGATGCACGTGTTCCAGGCTCTGCCGCGCATCAGCCCGGAAGCGGACCGGGCACTCGCCCGCGCCGCACATGCCCTGACAGCCCTCCATCGAACAGAGACGAGACACTGATGTTCTCTCGATCCAGACCACGCCTCACTCACGGGGCGGACGCCGTGGTCACCGGCGCCGGCAGTGGCATCGGCCGCGCCTTCGCGCTCGAGATCGCCCGCCGCGGTGGCCGCGTCGTCTGCGCGGACATCTCGCTCGAACGCGCCGAGGAGACGGTGCGGATGCTCGACGGCCCCGGCTTCGCCGTCCAGTGCGACGTCGCCGTGCAGTCGCAGGTCGAGGATCTCGCGCTGTTCGCCGAACTCGAGTTCGGTGGCGCGCCGACGCTCGTGATCAACAACGCCGGCGTCGGCATCGGTGGCAAGCCGGTGGGCGACATCGGGTTCGAGGACTGGAACTGGGCGCTCGGCATCAACCTGTGGGGAGTGGTCCACGGCTGCGAGACGTTCGTTCCGCTGCTCCGTACCGCGGGTCGCGGCGGCATCATCAACGTGGCTTCCGCCGCGGGATTCGCGGCGGCACCGACGATGGGGCCGTACAACGTCGGCAAGGCGGGCGTCATGTCGCTGTCCGAGACTCTGGCGGCGGAACTGTCCGGGTCGGGTGTCCACGTGACCGTGCTGTGCCCGACCTTCGTCAAGACCAACGTCGCGGTCGACGGTCGCATCACCGAACGCTCCACGGAACTCGCGCAGAAGTTGATGCGGTGGACCGGCTTCTCACCCGAGCGGATCGCCGTCACCACGCTGAACGCACACGACAGGAACCGCCTCTACGTCGTGCCCCAGCTCGACGCGAAAGCCATCTGGCTGACGAAACGGCTCCTCCCCACCCTCTACACCCGCGGAGCAGGGCTGCTCGACCGCCTGCTCCCCGGCGAGCCCGCCCCACAGTCCCTTCCCACTGTTTCCGCCTCGACAGGAGTATGACGATGGCCTTCGACTTCGACGCCATGCTGGACAAGATCAAGGACCGCCAGTGGTCCCTCGCGGACATCGACTGGGACGCCCCCGGCGCCGAGATGATCCCGCCCGAGCAGCACGCCAAGCTCAAGCCGTTCCTGTCCGATCTCATGTGGATCGAGAACGTCGGCGCGCGCGGATTCGCCGCGATGGCACGCAAGGCGCCCACCGAGACGCTGCGCGAGATCTACCGTTACTTCCACGCGGAGGAGCAGAAGCACGCGAATGCCGAACTGGCACTGATGCGTCGGTGGGGCATGCTCGAGAACGACGAGATCCCGCAGCCGAACGTCAACGTCAAGCTGATCATCGACTGGCTCGACAAGTACTCGGATCAGACGCCGCTCGCCGTGCTGGGCACCGTCATCCCGATGCTCGAGGTCGCGCTCGACGGTGCGCTGGTCAAGTTCATCGTCGACGAGATCGATGACCCGGTCTGCCAGGAAGTGTTCAAGCGCATCAACGCGGACGAGTCGCGGCACCTCGCCGTCGACTTCGAGGTCATCGATCTGCTGGGCCACGCGAAGATGCGCCGCATTCTCGTCGAGACGATCGGCGCCTGGATGCATCCGTCGCTCATCATCGGCACCCTGCGGTACATCCCACTGCTGAACAAGATGCGGGACAACATCGTCGAGATGGGTGTCGACGAGGAGCGCCTCTACACCGCGATGAAGCGCTTCAAGAAGGTGGGCGAACGCAGCGAGTTTCCGAAGCGTCTGCCGATGTACCGCTTCATCAGCTGGCACGGGAGCGTCGTCATCAACCGCGACCACCCGTACCACAAGTTCGCCGACTCGATGGTGACGCTGACGGCCAAGTACCCGAAGCGGCTGCTGCGCCCGCAGCCCACGTGGTCCAAGGAACTCACGTACGAGCCCGTCGCATGACCGAGATTCTCTCCACCGCCATCATCGGAGGCGGATTCGCCGGCATCGGTGCCGCGATCCGGCTGCAGCAACGGGGGATTCGCGACATCGCCATCCTCGAACGCGGCACACGTGCCGGTGGGACCTGGCGTGACAACACGTATCCCGGTGCAGCCTGCGACATTCCGTCCCGCCTGTACTCGTACAGCTTCGCCCCCAATCCGGACTGGTCGCACACCTACTCCGGGAGTGCGGAGATCCTGGGCTACATCGACTCGATGGTCGAGAAGTTCGAGCTGAGCCGCTACCTCCGGTTCGGTCACACCGTCGTGGACGTCACCTGGCACGAGTCCCGGTCGCTCTGGGAGATCTCGGTCCAGGACCGGGAACCCGTCCTCGCCCGCACCGTCGTGATGGCGTCGGGACCGCTGGCGAACGTCAGCCTGCCCAAGATCCGCGGCGTCGAGACCTTCGCGGGAGCGAAGATCCACAGCGCCCGGTGGGACCACGACTACGACTTCGCCGGCAAGAAGGTCGCCGTCGTCGGCACCGGAGCCAGCGGCGTGCAGATCGTTCCCGAGCTGGTGAAGGTCGCCGAGTCGGTCAAGGTCTTCCAGCGCACGCCGGGGTGGGTGCTGCCCCGCACCAACTTCCGCACCCGCGGACTGACTCGCGAGATCTACCGCCGCGTGCCCTTCAGTCAGAGCGTCGCGCGCAAGGCCTGGTTCTGGGGCCACGAGTCGGTCGCCCTCGGGGTCGTCTGGAACTCGCCTCTCACGCGCGTGGTGGAGGGAGTGTCGAAGCTGCACCTCCGCAGTCAGGTTCCGGATCCGTGGCTGCGGCGCCAGCTGACGCCGGAGTTCCGCGCCGGCTGCAAGCGCCTGCTGATGACCAGCAAGTACTACCCGGCGCTGCAGAAGGACAACTGCACGCTCGTCACCTGGCCCATCGCACAGATCTCCGAGAAGGGAATCCGCACGGTCGAGGGAGTCGAGCATCAGTTCGACGCGATCGTCTTCGCCACCGGGTTCGACGTCTCCAAGACCGGGTCGCCGATCCCCATCACCGGGCGCGACGGGCGCGTCCTCGCCGACGAGTGGAGCCGGGGAGCGCACGCCTACAAGTCGATCGCGGTGTCCGGGTACCCGAACATGTACTTCACGTTCGGGCCCAACTCCGGACCCGGCCACAGCTCCGCCCTGGTCTACATGGAGGCGCAGATCGACTACCTGGTCGATGCCATCGCCACCGCCGTGAACCAGAACTTCGTGCTCGACGTCCGCGCCTCGGTGCAGGCCGAGTACAACGCGGACCTGCAGCAGCGGCTGACCAAGACGACGTGGAACTCGGGGTGCTCGAGCTGGTACCTCACCGAGGACGGTTTCAACGCCACGATGTTCCCGGGCTTCGCCACGCAGTACGTCAAGCAGCTCGAGACGGTGCTGTTGCCGGACTACTCGGTGACGGCGGCAGCGACGGCACCGGTCCACGAGGTCGTCGCCGCGGTGTGACCGAGCGTTAGTCTGGAGGTCCGGCCGAGTGGAGGAGTGAGTCGATGACCGAGTACCGCATCGACGAACTGGCTCATGCCGCGGGCACGACCTCGCGCAACGTCCGGGCCTACCGTGAGCGTGGACTGCTCCCGCCCCCGCGTAAGCGGGGGCGAGTCGGCATCTACGACGACTCGCACCTCGCCCGGCTGCGACTGATCGACATCCTGCTCCAGCGCGGCTACACGACCACACACATCAGCGACTTCATCGATGGCTGGGAGAGCGGCAAGGACCTCACCGAGGTTCTCGGTCTGCAGCGCGCCCTCACCGAGCCGTGGTCGACGACCGGCGAGGTGCAGTCGGTCTCCGTCGACGAGGCGCGGCAGATGCTCGGCGACCCCGGCGGCGTCCAGCTGTCCAGGCTCGTGGAGTACGGACTCGCGCGTGTCGACGGTGACCGGTGCATATTCACCGATCCGAAGCTGTTGCAGGGCTTCACCTCCCTCGCGACCTACGGCTTCGGGATCCGCGAGGTCATGGACATCCACGAACGGCTCCATGCGGCCGTCGACGGAATGTCCAAGGACATGATCTCGACTGTGAAGAGTCACATCGTCGACCGCTACGGCGAGGGTTGGATTCCCGAGGGTGACGACGTCCTCCGAGCCACCGAGATGTTGCAGATCATGCGCACTCTCGCAGTCGATTCCGTGCATTCGTTGCTCGGCCGCACACTCGACCGCAACCTGCAGGAGCAGCTCGGCGAGTACCTCGAGGTCGCCATCGACAACACCTCTCGTTCGGACCGTCACACAGCCTGACCTCGCTTTTCGGACCAATGGGGCATGGTGGAGTCATGAACCGCACCAGACTGTCCGCCGCTGTCGCCCTCGCCGGCGCCACCGCCCTCGTTCTGACCAGTTGCTCGTCGTCGAGCGAGGAGGGGCAGGCGACGCCGGCGTCCTCCAGCGCTGCTCCGTCGTCGTCCAGCACTGCTCCGTCGTCGTCGGCGGCGAGTACGTCCTCGAACGCCACCGTCTACACGTTGCCGGGAACCGGCGTGTTCCCCGAGGGCATCACCGCCGACGACGACACCTTCTACGTCTCGTCGACCTCCGACGGTGCGATCTTCCGCGGCACGGTCGGCAACACCACCGTCGAACCGTTCCTGCCCGGTGGACAGGACGGTCGCACCGGCGCGGCGGGACTGGACGTCGACGGGGACGACGACGACGAGAACACCCTTGTCGTGGCGGGCGGTGCGACCGGCACCGTCTGGATCTACGACGCCGAGTCCGGCGCACTGCGCGGGAAGTTCACCAACGGGCTCGGCCAGGACGCCACCTTTCTCAACGACGTCGTCATCGCCGACAACGGCGACGCCTTCATCACCGACTCGCGCAACCCCACGCTGTGGCGCATCCCGGCGAACGCCACCGGTGAGGGCCAGTTGGAGCCGTTCGTCGACTTCACCGGATCCCCGTTCGCGTACGGCGAGGGCTTCAACGCCAACGGCATCGTCGAGGTGGACGACGACAACGCATTGGTGATCGTGCAGTCCAGCACCGGCAACCTGTACCGCGTGGCCCGCGACTCCAAGGCCGTCACGCAGGTGGACCTCGGCGGCGCGACACTTCAGAACGGCGATGGCATGGAGATGGAGGACGACACGCTCTACGTGGTTCGCAACCGCGACAGCCTCATCGCCACAGTCGATCTCGACGACGACGGCAACCGTGGGCGGGTGACCGGTGAGATCACCGACCCCAGCTTTGCCTACCCCACCACCGTCGCCGACGTCGACGATCAGCTGCTGGTGGTCAACAGCCAGTTCGACAAGCGTGGGGGCACTCCGGTGGAGCCCTTCACCGTGGTCGGTGTGCCTGAGCGGTAGGGGTCGGGCTTGGGGTGTGCGCTGGTTGCGTGAGGTGCGGTCGGTCGGTCGGTCGGTAGGTCGGTCGGTGCGTGCGCGCCGGTGGTTGGCGGCTCGTGGCGGTGGTGTGCGCGGGTTGCGTGGCGCGCACACCCCTTTCCGCCGGCGGAGCGGGGTGTGGGCGGCTGGAAGTAGTGCGGGTCGGTCAGCGAGGGCCGGTGTTGGCGATGCGGGACGTCGAGTCGTCCTCCGTTTCCTGGTACCCGCGACCCGCTTCGAGGAAGGCCTCGCGGAGGTTGGTGACGGCGGTGATGTGGGCCGCGAGCACGGAGCTCAGTGAACCCTCCGGGCCGTGGGTGAGGTCGGAGTACTTGCGCTCCAACGCGAGTCCGGAGGGCAGAGTCCCGAAGCCGGATTCCATTCTGATCGCCGCCACCATGTTCTTCGTCGACTGGATCCCATCGATAAAGATCTGACATGCATCGGCGCACGCTCTCGCGTGCCCGTGGTCGACGCGCAGCGGACTCTGCGTTGAACGATCATCCGACATATCTGCCTCCTCAGTTCGGCAGCGTCGGTGAGACGATGCGCGCAGCTTGCCCAGCCAGCAGACACGGTTGTCGGGTAGCGGCTGCAGACTGTTTTCTATTGATCATCACGGTGATGGAGCCGCCCGACCACGGTGACGCGACTACGCACATCTGGTCGCGCGAATCCGGCGCGATGCTGTACTCCAGCGACCCACGCCTGCCGGGTACTTCCGTCCCGACCACGTCTACGTAGTTCGGATTGCTTTCCAATTCGCCGATCCTCCGCGTCGTGACAGAAATGTTGAGGTAGTAGTCAGGCGCCGTCCATGTGCAGTGTTTCCACTTGCCCGACTCTGTAGAGGGTCCTTGCTCAAGGCTCGCCGGATCTGCCCCCGCCGCCCGGATGGCCTCGTCGGGTACCACGGTGCAGGGGTCGAAGAGTTCCATCGCGACCGGCTCGGCGGTGCCTCTCATCCCACCGCACCCGGTGAGTGACGCGACGACTGCCGCGACAGCGAGTACCCCACAGTTCCTGCGCACACGTCGTTGGACGCACGCTCCGCTCCTGCGGTTCCGTGCTCCCACTGCACACAACGGTGTCCCCACGGGCACATCCGACCATCCGGAACCGTTCTGTGTGCAGAAATGCGCGCCGGGAACCGAGCGGGTGGTTGCGGCGTCGAAGGCTGTACCGCGCCACGGCGGACGATCGGAAGGCCTTCACCATGCACTCGACCACTCTGCCCGTTCCTTCCAGCGGCATCGGGAGTCTAATCAACGCAACATCATTGGCGGTGCTCGTCGCGTTCGCGACCCAGTGTGCGGTGGCGTGTGTCGCCGCGATCGCGGGATTCGGCGCCGTCGTCGTCAGTGCCCTCGCCGCCTTCGCGAGTGCGGACGAGTCGCCCGGCGCGATGTTCGTGGGCTCACTCGCCGATGCGTGGGCGTTCGTTCTCGTCATCGCTGCGGTGGGGCACGGGGTGCTCGCGACGATGATCGTGCAACGCCGACGTTCGGCACGCGTCGTCGTGACGGCAGTGGCCCTCGTGTGGGCGGTGGCGCTGGTGCACTCTCCGATGGTGTGGCCGTTGGTGGTGGTGCAGGCGGGTTCTGCGCTGGCGTGGTGGATCCCGGCAACACGGCGCCCGAACCCCAACTGAACTCACACGAGCAGCGCGGCGATGGACCCGGGAAACGTCTCGTCGGGCCTGCGTTCGTAGAGCTCGGCGGGGCGTCCGCCCGCAGCCGACGTGGTGGCGCCCGTACCGACTAGCGCCCCGATCACATGACGGCGGAAGGTGTCCTTGCGCAGCGGGCGGTCGAACACGGTCTCGTACAGGGTGCGCAGGTCGAGCAGTGTGAAGGTGGTCCCCAGCAGGTGCGACGGATCAGGACGGGTGAGGTAGCGAGACCGCAGGTCGCCCACGGCGGCCGACACCATGTCGGCATGGTCGAAGGCCATCGGTTCCACAGGCCGATCCGCCTCGACGGCCAGGAGATCGGTGCCGGAAGGCAGGGACTCGGTGGGCGCCTCCGCGCAGTGCGCCATCGACAGGACCCATCCTCGATCGTCGCGGTCGGGAGCGTCGAACATCCGGATCTGATGGAACTCGACGCCGTCGATGCCGGCCTTGGTGCTCAACGCGCGCCTCGCCGCATCTGCGAGCGTCTCGCCCGGATGCAGGAATGTGCCGGGAAGTGCAGCTCCCCAGGGTGATTCCACCGTCACCACGTTCAGCGTTCCGCCGTGGACGGTGAGAACGGCGACGTCGACAGCGACGGACGGTCGTGGGTACGACGTCAGATCGGAGGGCATGGGTTGCAGCTTAGCGCAGTGGTGCGTTATGGTTAACGCACAAACGAGCAAAGGGGACGACATGAAGCTGACCGACGAACAGAAGAACCGCGCCGAGGGCGTCGTGCTCGGCACCGCAGCCGGTGACGCACTGGGTGCCGGATACGAGTTCGGCTACCCGACGCCCGAGACGGTGATCGACATGATCGGCGGCGGCACCTTCGACTGGGCGCCCGGCGAGTGGACGGACGACACGTCGATGGCCCTCTGTATCGCCGAGGCGCTGGTGGAGGGCCGGGGACTCGACGGCGTCGCGGCGAACTTCGTGGCCTGGATCGACACGAACCCGGCGGACGTCGGTATCCAGACGCGCACGGTGCTGTCCCGGCGCAGCAGGTCGGCTGCCGAGATGACCGCCGTCGCCGCAGGACTGTCCGGCAGGACAGGCGGCAACGGTTCGCTGATGAGAACTGCCCCGGTGGCGCTGGCGTATCTCGACGACCCGGTTCAGCTCTCGGTGGCCGCTGCGCAGATCAGCGCCCTGACGCACAGTGATCCGCAGGCGGGGGAGGCATGCCAGATCTGGAGTGCCGGCATCCGGCACGCCGTCCTGCACGGCAACTACGACGGCATCTCGCTGTACCTCGACGCGGCGGAGCCGTCGGTGCGCGACACCTGGGCGCCGTTGCTCGACGCCGCGGAGAAGGGGCGCCCGTCGGACTTCGACAGGAACGGGTGGGTGGTGCACGCGCTCCAGACGGCCTGGTCGGCCATCACGGCCACCGAGGAGAACGGGGACCAGCTGACAGCGGCGCTGGAGGCGTGTGTCCGCGCGGGCGGCGACACCGACACCACCGCGGCCATAGCCGGTGGGCTTCTCGGCGCACGCTGGGGCGCCTCGGTGATCCCCGAGGCGTGGACCACGATCCTGCACGGGTACCCCGGACGACGAGCCGCGGACCTCGCGGATCTGGGACGTCGCCTCGCAGAAGGAGCGGCAGCATGAGTGTCATCGATGTGGTCACCGGAGACATCACCACCGTGCGCGCGGACGTGATCGTCAATGCCGCCAACTCGACCCTCCTCGGTGGAGGCGGGGTGGACGGCGCCATCCACCGCGCAGGCGGACGCGAGATCCTCGACGCCTGCAAGATTCTGCGGGCGACGACCCTCCCGAACGGACTCGACACGGGTGCCGCCGTCGCGACGCCCGCAGGCCGCCTGCCGGCGAGGTGGGTCGTCCACACCGTGGGGCCGCGGTACTCGGCGCGCGAGGACCGCTCGCCGATCCTGCGCGCAGCGTACGAGCGCTCCCTTCTCCTGGCTCACTCGCTCGGAGCATCCTCGATCGCGTTCCCGCTCATCTCGGGCGGTGCGTACGGATGGCCGGTGGAGCTGGCGGTCGCCGAACAGGTGCGCGCGGTGACGTCGGCGCCCGTGTCCGTGGATCTCGTGACCCTGGTGGCCTACTCGGCCGAGGTGCACCGCATGACGACGCGGGCCGTCGGCTGACCGGTCATCGCCGACGTGCTCGCCACGCCGACCAGGCGCCGGTGGCCCACAGAGCCCAGATCACCAGCAATGGCTGGAACAGCAGCCGGATACCTCGTGCCCGATCGGTGTCCAGCCCGAAAGCGTCTGTGTGCGTGACGAACTGAGAGATGTTGCCCGGGAACACGGCGACGAAGAACAGCGCCGTGACCCACCCCACCGCCACCCGGTACCGCGTCAGGGCGACGAGAGCCAGGCCCAGCACCACCTCGACGACACCCGATGCGACCACCACGAGATCGGTGTCGAGCGGCATCCACGTCGGTACCTGCGCGGCGAACTCCTGCCGGGCCCAGAACAGGTGGCTCAGTCCGGCGAACACCAGGAACGCGCCGAGGACGAGCCGCCCGACGATACGAGGCACGGTCGCAGGGGCGGGGCGCGTGGTCATGCCTGCCACCCTACGAGGCGCCGCGCTGCCGGTCCGGTCGGCCGAGAACGCGGCCCAGCTCCTCGTGCGCGTAGACCCTGTTCTCGCAGTAGACGGCGCCGCCGACGCACTCCTCGTCGTCGCAGTCGCAGAACCTGTACGGCTCCGCGTTCCAGCGGCTGCCGTACTGCGACCCCGGCTCCGCGACGAGTGCGGCGACCTCGTGCACCGTCCTCTGCTCGCTGCGTCTGCGCTGCCCCCGGCGATGTCCGCCCATGTCCGTCCCCCCGTTGTCGGTGGCGTCACGCTAGGGGAGGGGTACGACAGGCGCCGGCTGATGTTGAGTGATGCAGTGGATGCCGCCGCCCCGGGTGAACAGCGGCCGGGCGTCGACGCTCACGACGCGTCGGCCGGGATAGGCCTCGGACAGGATGCGCACCGCCTCGTCGTCGTTCGGATCGTCGAAGCGGCAGGCGATGACCCCGCCGTTGACCACGTAGTGGTTGATGTAGCTGTAGTCGACGACGCCCTCGTCGTCCCGCAGCACGGTCGGTGCGGGAACCGGAACGACACGGAGTCCCTCCCGGGTGAGGAGATCCATGACGTCGCGGCTGATCTCGTGGTCCGGATGCGTGGGGTCGCGCTGGTCGTGCACGAGGGCGACGCCCGGCGTCGGCATCGCGGCGACGATGTCCACGTGGCCGCGGGTGCCGTAGGTCTCCGAGTCCCGAGTCAGGCCGCGCGGCAACCAGATCGCGCGATCGACACCGAGAATGCGGGACAGCTCTGCCTCGACGTCCTGTTTCGACCAGGTGGGGTTGCGTCCGCTGTCGAGCTGCACCGTATCGGTGAGGAGGACGGTTCCGGCGCCGTCGACCTGGATGCCGCCGCCCTCGTTGACCATGTCGGTTGCGACGACGGGAACGCCGGCCGCCCGCGCCACCAGTGCACCGATCCGGGCGTCGTTCTCCCACGTCGCCCACTCCTGCGCGCCCCACCCGTTGAAGACCCAGTCCACCGCGCCGACGGTTCCGTCGTCCGAGACCACGAAGGTCGGCCCGATGTCGCGCATCCACGCGTCGTCGAGAGGTGCCTCGAGGATCGTGATGCCCGATCCCAGGTACTCCGCGGCGACGCGGGCCTCACGGGGATCCACCAGGACGGTCACCGGCTCGAACTCGGCCACGGCGCGGGCGACGGCGGCCCACGTCGTGCGAGCCTCGTGGCGCTCCTCCTCGGTGTCGCCGAGCGAGTAACCAGGGCTGGGGAACGCCATCCAGGTGCGCTCGTGCGGTTCGCCCTCGGCGGGCATGCGCCACGTCACCGGGTACCCGCCACGGGCTGGGTGAGGGTGCCGTACGTGTCCGGACGTCGGGTGTCGAGGAACGGGAACAGCGTCAGCCAGTCGCCACGCTGGTCGAGGTCGAGATCGGCGACCAGGACGGCCGAGCGGTCGCGGGGAGCCGACACGAGAACGCGGCCGTACGGGTCGGAGATGAACGAGGAACCGTAGAACGTGATGGCGCCCTCGTCACCGTGGCGGTTGGGTACCACCATGAACGTGCCGTTCGCGATGCCGTTGCCGACGATGACCTGCTGCCAGAGAGGTTGGGTGTCGAAGTCGGGATGATCCGGCTCCGAGCCGATGGCCGTCGGATAGACCAGGACCTCCGCGCCGGCCACCGAGTAGGCCCGCGCGACCTCGGGGAACCACTCGTCCCAGCACGTCGGCATTCCCAGTGCGAGGTCCGCCGCACGGTGCACGGGGTACGGGTCGTCGGCAGGCCCGGGGCGGAAGTACGTGTCCTCGTGGTAGCCGGCGGTGACGGGAATGTGCAGTTTCCGAGTCCGGGCCGTCACCTCGCCGTCGGGCGAGACCAGGACGGCGGTGTTGTACCCGAGGCCGTCGCCGACGGTGTCGTCGCGTTCGTACAGCGACGCGTGCACGATGATGCCGTGACGCGCGGCGACCTCGGCGGCGAAGGTGACCGTCGGCCCGGTGGCCAGGTCCTCCGCGCTGCGGCCCGGGTTCTCGCCGCCCGGCACGAACGCCGGGTAGCGGCTGAGGGTCAGCTCCGGGAGGAAGACGATGCGAGCGCCTTCCCCTGCTGCAGTGGCGATCCCGTCCTCCAGTTCGGCGTGCACCACGCTCGGATCCTCGTGCCACCGATGCTGCACCAGCGCCACTCGTACCGGTGGGCGGCCGGGCTCGCGCGTGCGGGCGGGCGACGGCGGCGGGGTGGTGGCGGTGATGGTCAGCATCGGGTGTCCTCGTCCGTAAAACGAATGTGATTCGTTAAGTATGGTGTGACGACGGCCCGAACGCAAGAGGAAGGAGTCGGCGATGCCGCGTCCGTCGACACGGTTGCTGTCCACCGACCTGATCACCGATGCCGCACTCGCGCTGGTCGATCGGCACGGCGACTTCACGATGCCGGGACTCGCCGAGCGGCTGTCGGTGCGGCCGTCGTCGTTGTACAACCACGTGGCGGGGCGGGCCGAGATCGTGGAGTTGATGCGTACGCGCATGATGGCGGGCATCGAGATCCCGGCCGACTTCCGCGACTGGAGTGAGGCGGTCTCGCGCATCGCGCAGGAGTACCGCCGCCACTACGCCCGACATCCGCGCGCCATCCCCCTGTTCACGGCGCACACGGTGCGCTCCGCCGTGGCGTTCGACATGTACAACGCGTTGGCGACGGCCCTGTCCGACGGCGGCTTCGCGCCCGCCGAGGTGCTGCACGCGATCACCGCCGTCGACAGTTTCGTCCTCGGGTCAGCGCTCGATCTCGCAGCGCCCGAACAGGTCTGGGCCTCGGCCGACGAAGCGAACGACGCCATGCGCGCGGCGCTGGAGACCTCGGGCGCCGGCCGCGCGGACGCGGCGTTCGAGTTCGGGCTCGCAGTGCTCATCGCGGGGCTGCAGGCACGCTCGCCTCTCAGCTGACGAGCCCCGCGGCTGACGAGCCTCTCACCCCACCAGGTCGGCTTCGTCCTTCAGAGCCTCGGTGTCGACGGTGAGCGTCTCGCCGCGGAAGAACGCCGGCGTCACGAAGCGCATGACCATCATGAGAACCGCACCCACGATGAGGATGCCGAAGCCCAGGAAGAACACCAGTCCGATGCCGCCGATCTCGGCGCCGCTGCCGTTCTCCGGGTCCATGCTCTCCTCGACCGAGACGACGAACACCGCCAACAGGACCAGGCCACCGAGCAACGGGAAGATCAACCGGAACACCGTGTTCCGAACGCTGGCGAACAGGGTTCGACGGAAGTGCCACACGCAGGCGAATGCGGTGATGCCGTAGTACCAGCAGATCATGATGCCGAGTGCCGCGATGGTGTCGATCAGGGTGTTCTCCGACAGGAAGGTCACCGCCGTGTAGAAGACCGCGGTGATCACACCGGCCGCGACGGTGGCGGCGGAGGGGACGAGGAACCGCGGGCTCACCTCGGCGAGCTTCTTGGGGAAGGCGCCGTAGGCCGCCATCGCGAGCGACGTCCGCGCCGCCGGCAGGAACGTGGTCTGCAGGCTGGCGATCGAGGAGACGAAGACCGCGAGGTAGAGCAGCATGCCGCCCCAGCTGCCGAGTACCGGATCGGCCAGGGCACCGAAGACGTTCTCCGCGTTGTCGGGATTGCCGAGCCCCAGACCCTCCTCGCCGACACCGGCGTACATCATCGCGGCGACCGCGACGAGCAGGTAGGTCAGCAGGATGGTCGCGACGCACAGCAACCCTGCGCGCCCCGGTGTCTTCGTGGGGTTCTTGGACTCCTCGCCCAGCGTCAGGCACGTGTCCCATCCCCAGAACGCGAAGATCGAGCCGGTGACGCCGATGACGAAGGCGCCCATGGTGAGTCCGCTGAACGGATCGAACCAGCCGATGTCGAACGACAACCCGGCCGGTGCGTCCCCCGCGCCGACGTGGACCAGCGCGACGACGGCGAACGCGATCAACAGCACCATCTGGAAGCCGACGAGCGCGAACTGGAGCTTCTCGCTCGTCGTGATCCCCCGGCTGGCCACCCACGTGGCGAGAGCGATGAACACGACCGTCGTACCGACGTTGACCAGTTTGTTGCCCGGCAGGTCGGCGATGGAGGGAGTGTCGAACAGCTTCGCGATGAACAGATAGAAGAACTGCACGGCGATGGCCGCGAGGTTGGAGAGCACGATGATGGTCGCGATGACCATGCCCCAGCCGCACATCCAGCCCACGTAGGGCCCGAAGGCCTTGGTGGACCAGGTGAACGAGGCGCCGCAGTCGGGAGAGTCGGAGTTCAACTCCCGGTACGCGTAGGCGGTGAGGAACATGGGGATGAACCCGGCGATGAAGATGGCCGGCATCTTCAGGCCCACCGCGGCGACGATCAACCCGATGCTGGCGGTGAGCGTGTATCCGGGTGCGACGGAGGAGATGCCGAGAACGGCGCCGGACAACGTGCCGATCCGTCCGACGGCCAGTCCCTTGGACGACGTGAGTTCACTGCTCATCGGGAAGCCTCCGTCGGATCGGTGCTGCTGGGCATGTCGGAACGGAACTCGGTGCTGGGCACCACCACCATGGGAACGGGCAGTGCCCGCAACATCTTCGACGCGGTCGAGCCGAGGAACAGGCGGCGCGGTTGTGCCAGTCGGCTGGACCCGACGACGACCACGTCGCCGTCCTCCCACGTCAGACCGGACGCCGCGGCCTCGACCGTCGAGCCGTCGGCAACCGAGGACGTCACCGTCAGACTCTCGGGCAGACCGGACCGGGCGGCGTCGAGCATCTGCTGTGCGTGGTCGATGGCGCGCGCCTCTCGGTCCGGGTCGCGCAGGGACTCGACGTCGGAGGTGTCGTCGAGCGGAACGAGCGAGAGCAGTCGCAGCGACGTGTGCATCCGCTCGCACGACCGGACCGCGGTGCGCAGCACGAGGTCGGCGCCCGTGCGGGTGCCCATGGCACACGTCACCTCGCGGATCCGGTCGGCTGTCGACGTGCGATACCCGAACGGCGCCAGGGCCAACGGGATCGGGGCGGAGTGCAGCAGCTCGGTCGACACGGTGCCCAGAGTGTGGCGTCCGAGCAGGCCGTCCTTGGCGCCACCGACGACGATGGCGTCCGACCCGAGCCGCGCCGCCTCGTCCATGAGGCCGGACGAGAACGACTCCGAGAAGCTCAGATGCACCGCGGTCTCGATGTCGTCGGGCACCGACGCGGCTGCCTGGTCGAGCCACGCCCGGCCGCGCTGGGCGAGCAGTTCGGCGAACCTGGCCTCGGCCGGGACGGCGCGGTCGGGCGGCACCACCATGCAGATGTCCAACGCCGCACCCAGACTGCGGGCCAGCTGCACACCCAGGACGAGCCCGTCCTCTCCTGTGGGAGTGGCGAGATAACCGACGATCAACCGCATGGTGCGTCCCTTCGGGAAGCTTCGGTGGAACCGGACCTACTGGAAAGCCACGTACTTCGTGTCGAGGTACTCGTCGATGCCCTCGGTGCCACCCTCACTGCCGAGACCGGACTGCTTGACTCCGCCGAACGGGGCTGCGACATCGGACACGACGCCCCGGTTCACACCGACCATGCCGCTCGCGATCCTGTCCGAGACACGGAGTGCCCGATCGAGATCGCGGGTGTAGATGTATGCGGCGAGTCCGAACTCGGTGTCGTTGGCGGCATCGACGGCGTCCTGCTCGTCCACGAAACTCGTGATGGCCGCGACGGGTCCGAAGATCTCCTCGCGCACGATGCGTGCGGACGCCGGAACCTCGTCGAGCACGGTGGGTTCGAAGAACCAGCCCGGGCCGTCGATGACGTGACCACCCGTGCGCACGCGGGCGCCGGCGGCGACCGCATCGTCGACGAGGGATCCGACGTTGGTGCGCTGCTTCTCGTTCACCAGCGGCCCCACGTTCGTCCCGTCGCTCGAGCCGGGCCCGACGGTGAGCGCCGCGATCCGTGCGGTGAGCTTCTCCGTGAACTCCTCGCGGACGCTCTCGGCGACGATGAGGCGGTTGGCAGCCGTGCAGGCCTCTCCGCCGTTGCGCATCTTCGCCGCCATGGCGCCGTCGACGGCGGCATCGATGTCGGCATCGTCGAAGACTACGAACGGTGCGTTACCACCGAGTTCCATCGACGTACGCAGAACGTTGCGCGCCGACTGCTCGATGAGGATCTTGCCCACCCGCGTGGAACCGGTGAAGGTGACCTTGCGGAGTCGCCCGTCGGCGAGCAGGGGCTCGGTGACCGCGGGAGCGTTCGACGCGGGAAGTACCGACAGGACCCCGGCCGGCAACCCGGCGCCCGCCATGATCTCGGCGAGCAGCAGCATCGTCAGCGGCGTGTCCTCGGCCGGCTTCACCAGTACCGTGCACCCGGCCGCCAGGGCGGGGCCGATCTTGCGGGTTCCCATGGCCAGCGGGAAGTTCCACGGAGTCACCGCGAGAACGGGACCCACCGGAACCTTCGTGACGAGGATGCGCCCCGCGCCGGATGGAGATTGCGTGTAGCGGCCCTGGATGCGCACCGCCTCCTCGCTGAACCAGCGGAGGAACTCGGCGCCGTACGTCACCTCGCCGCGGCTCTCCGGGAGGGCCTTGCCCATCTCGAGAGTCATGAGGAGCGCGAGATCCTCCGTGCGCTCGATCACCGCCTCCCACGCTGCGCGCAGGATCGTCGACCGTGTCCGAGGTGCGGTCGCCGCCCACTCGTCCTGCACGGCGACGGCGCTGTCGAGCGCCCGCAGTGCGTCCTTCTCACCGGCATCGGCGACGCGGGCCAGCACGTCACCGGTGGCGGGATCGTGCACCGCGAACGTGCCGCCGTCCGCGGCGTCGACGAACGCGCCGTCGATCCACAGACCGGTGGGGACGGAGGCGAGCAGGGCAGCAGAGTCGGTCACTGTGCCGCCAGCGTTCGAACCGTGTTCTCCAGCACCGTCATCGCGTCGTCGAGAAGCTCGTCGCTGATCACGAGGGGAGGCAGCAACCGGATGACGTTGCCGTACGTCCCGCAGGTGAGCAGTACGACGCCCTCCGCGAGAGCATGCGCCGCGATGGCCTTGGTGATGACGGGATCCGGGGTGTCGGTGCCCGGCTGGACGAGCTCGATGGCGAGCATCGCACCGCGTCCGCGGACGTCGCCGATCACGGAGGTCTCCTCGGCGAGGGCGCGTAGGCGCGGCATGGCGAGGGACTCGATGTGACGGGCGCGTCCGGACAGGTCGAGAGCGGTCATGGTCTCGATGGCAGCGAGGGCAGCCGCGCAGGCCACCGGGTTGCCTCCGTACGTTCCGCCGAGCCCGCCCGCGTGGACGAGGTCGAGGAGATCCGCGCGACCGGTGATGGCCGACAACGGCATTCCGCCTGCCATTCCCTTCGCCATCGTGATGATGTCGGGGACGATTCCCTCGTCGTCGCTCGCGAACCACGACCCGGTTCGACAGAACCCGGTCTGTACCTCGTCGGCGATGAACACGACGCCGTTCTCCCGCGCCCAGGCTTGCAGAGTCGGCAGGAATCCGGGTGCGGGAACGATGAACCCGCCCTCGCCCTGAATGGGCTCGATGATGACGGCGGCCACCGCGTCGGCGCCGATCTGCTTCTCGATGCGGTCGATCGACGTCAGCGCGGCCTGCTCACCGGTCAGCCCCGGCTGGTCGCGGTAGGGGTACGACATCGGCATCCGGTAGATCTCCGGTGCGAAGGGCCCGAAGTTCGTCTTGTACGGCATGGTCTTCGCCGTCAGTGCCATCGTCAGGTTCGTCCGGCCGTGGTACGCGTGGTCGAAGGCCACGACGGCGTCGCGGCCGGTCGCCAGTCGCGCGACCTTGATCGCGTTCTCGACGGCTTCCGCGCCCGAGTTGAACAGGACGCTGCGCTTCTCGTGGTCACCCGGGGTCAGCTCGGCGAGTTTCTCCGCGACGGCGATGTAGCCCTCGTACGGCGTCACCATGAAACAGGTGTGCGTGAAGTGGCCGACCTGCTCCCGGACGGCCTCCGCGACAGCGGGATCGGAGGCGCCGACACTCGTGACGGCGATGCCGGCGCCGAGGTCGATCATCGAGTTGCCGTCGACGTCGACGATCACGCCGCCATCGGCATCGGCCGCGTAGACGGGAACGCTGGAACCGACGCCGGCGGCGACGGTGGCGCGTCGTCGGGCCGTCAGTTCCTGTGAACGCGGTCCGGGAAGTTCGGTGAGGAGAGCGCGCTTTTGAGGAAGGCGGTAGCTGATGTCCATGGTGAAGTCCTTCGCAGAGCAGGGAATGTCAGTCGTGGGAGCTCATGACGTGCTTGAGGCGGGTGTAGTCCTCGACGCCGTAGGCCGAGAGGTCCTTGCCGTAGCCGGAGTACTTGAAGCCGCCGTGCGGCATCTCGGCGACGAGTGGGATGTGGCAGTTGATCCAGACGGCGCCGAAGTCCAGCGCCGCACTCACGCGTTGGGTGACGCCGTGGTCCTTGGTCCAGATGCTCGAGGCCAGCCCGAACCGAACGTCGTTGGCCTTCTCGATCGCCTCGGCCTCGTCGGCGAACGGTTGCACCGTCAGCACCGGTCCGAACGTCTCCTCCTGGACTATGTCGTCCCGCTGGTCGACTCCGGTGATCACGGTGGGCTCGAGGTAGAAGCCCTTGTCTCCCACTCGGTTGCCACCGGTGACGATCGTCGCGGAGGCCGGGAGGTTCGCGAGCTTGTCGGTGACGCTCGCGTAGTGACGACTGTTGTTCAGCGGTCCGTAGAACGCGTCCGCGTCGTCCGGGCTGCCCGGTGTCAGCTCGCGGGCCTTGGCCGCGAGCGCGTCGACGAGTTGATCGTGAATCGACTCGTGCACCAGCACGCGGGTCGCCGCGGTGCAGTCCTGACCGGCGTTGAAGAAGGCCGCCTCGGCGATACCGCTCGCGGCCGAGGCGATGTCGACGTCACCGAAGACGATGGCCGGAGCCTTGCCGCCGAGCTCGAGATGGGCGCGCTTGAGCTGGCGGGCGGCGGCGACGGCGACCTCGATGCCCGCACGAACGGACCCGGTGATGGACACCAGGCCCAGCGACCGATGCCCGACGAGTGTCGCGCCGGTCCCGCCGTCACCGAGCACCACGTTGAGCACTCCGTCGGGAAGGACTCCCTTGGACAGCTTTGCGAGCACCAGAGTGCTCTCGGGCGTGGTGTCGCTCGGCTTGAGGACGATCGTGTTGCCGGCCGCGAGCGCCGGCCCGATCTTCCAGATGGCCATCATGAGTGGGTAGTTCCAGGGCGTCACCTGGCCGACGACACCGATGGGCTCGCGGCGGACGTAGGAGGTGAAACCCTCCATGTACTCGCCGGCGGACTTCCCCTCGAGCATGCGGGCTGCACCCGCGAAGAACCGCAGCTGGTCGGCTCCGACGGTCACCTCCTCGTCGGCGATGACCTGCTTCAGCTGGCCGGTGTTGCGGCTCTGCGCCTCGACGAGCTCGTCCGAGTGGGCCTCGAGGGCGTCGGCGAGCTTCAGCAGGGCGGTCTGCCGGGTCTTCGGAGTCGTCTTGCCCCAACTGGCGAAGGCGCGCTCCGCGGCGGCCACGGCGTCGTTCACGTCGGCCTCGGTGGAGATGGGGGAGACGCCCACGATCTCCTCGGTGACCGGACTGATCAGGTCGAGAGTCAGGGGGGACGAACTGGCGACGAACTCGCCGTCGATGTAGTTGCGGAGCACGTCGTGCGACACGAGGTACCTCTCCGTCGGGGCGGCTGGGTGGTTCGATCAGTGTGCGCCTGACGCTGCGAAACGGCAGCGGACAAAACGATGATCGTCCGGGGGTGGGGCACTCCGACTTGTCCAGTGCGGTAGCGGGGGTGTTCTCTTGCGTCGGGAGCTTCCCGACCGGAGAGGGGTACGTCGTGACGGTGTCGGTGCGCTGGGTTCTGGCGCAGAAGGCGCTCGCCCTCGAACTGCGAGCCGGCGCGGGCGGGCTGGACCGCGAGGTGTCGTTCGTGCACACCACGGAACTGTCGGAACCGTTCCGGTGGCTCTCCGGCGGAGAACTGCTGCTCACCACGGGGTTGAGGCTGCCGGTGACGACACCGGAGCGGGCGGCGTACCTCGAGGGACTGCACGACGCCGGTGTGGCGGCGGTGGGGTTCGGCACGGGCCTCTCCTTCGCGGAGGTGCCGTCCGACCTCGTCGAGGCCGCTGATCGGCTGGGTCTGCCCGTCCTCGAGGTCCCCCTGCCCACGCCGTTCGCGGCGGTGGTGACTCTCGTGATGAATCGGTTGGCGGAGCAGCAGTACGACGCCGTCGTGCGTGCGTCCCGTGCGCAGCCGCGGATGACCCGCGCCGTGGTCGCCGGGGGCGCCGCCGCGATCGTCCGGGAGCTGGCGACGGCCACGTCGTCCGCGGTGGTGCTCCTCGACGACACCGGACGGGTGCTCGAACAGCATCCGCGCGGTGGCGGTTCCGGTGTGCTGGACGAGATCCGCACCCTCGCAGCCGAACGCGGAACCGTGTCCAGCCGGGTCTCGGTGACCCCGGCGGGCATCTCGATCAGTGTGCAGCGCATCGCCATCGGCTCGGCGACGCACGGCCACGTGGCGGTGGTGGGGCCGGTGCTGGGGAACGTCGACCACATTCTCGTGGGTCACGCGGCGTCACTCCTGGCGCTCGACTTCGAGAAGCCGGCGCGGGTGCAGTCGGCGCAGGACAAGCTCAACTCCGTGGCACTGAGCCTCGTGCTGTCCGATCTCGACGGCCTGGCACCCGTGTGGGCGCAGATCGACCTGGCCGCGGGGGCCGACGGCACCGTGCGCGCCGTGACCGTCGATGCCGACACGCCCTCGCGAGCCCAGCGTGTCGAGGCCGCGATGGCGACCCACAGCGCAGCGGCGGGCCGTCAGCTGTTCGCTCGACGATGGTCGTCGCGGGTGACCCTGGTGGTGCGCGGAACGGACGATTCGACGTTCGCGGCATCGACGATCGCCGGTCTGGAGATCTCGGAACGTCGGCGGCTCCGGGTGGGAATCAGTGCGTCGCATCCTGTTCCGCAGCTCGCGCAGGCGGTGGAGGAGAGTCGGCTGGCGGCGTCGTCCGCCGCGGCGGGCGCCGATCCCGTGGAGTTCGGCTCGTTGGTGGGCGGTGTCCTGTTGGCGCACGCCTCGACGCGTCAGGCCCTCGCGACCGTCGGTGACGCGACCATCGCGCCCCTCGAGAAGTACGACACCGCCAACGGGACCGATCTGGTGGCGTCCCTGCGTGCGTTCCTCGAGGCGAACGGCCACTGGGAGTCGGCGGCCTCGGCCCTCGGGGTGCATCGACACACGTTGCGCAGCAGGGTCTCGCGCATCGAGGCGACGGTGCCGTGCTCCCTCGACGATGCCCGCGTGCGCGCCGAGCTGCTGCTCGCCCTCATCGCACGCGGGACCTGACGGTCAGCCTCGAAGCGCGCTCACGATCACCTCGGCGGTGCGGTGGCCCATGCGCACGGCTCCGTCGACGTGCTGATATCCCTCGGCCGCGATGTCGGAGCAGGAGAAGTGGATCGGGCCGACCGGGGTGCGGACGTCGCGTCCGTAGCGGTGCAGACCGCCGAGATCGAAGCTGGCCGCGTACGCGCCGCGCGTCCATTCCTCGGTGCCCCAATCGGACTCGTAGTAGACGACCGGATCGAGCGCCTTCGGTCCGAGATACGTGGCGATCGACTCGAGGATCGTGCGCTTGCGCTCCGCGGCGCCGAGTTCGAACATCGCGTCCGCCTTCTCGTCGGAGACGAAGGCGACGAGGGTGCCACGGGAGTCCTCGTGGTTGGTGTTGTCGTACACCTCCTGGGCGATCTGGGTGGCGCCGAAACCGGTGCCCGACAACCCTTCCTCCCGCCAGAACGGACTGTCGTACACCGCATGCACCTTGATGACGAGACCGAGGGACTGGTGCTGATGCATCTGGTGCTGACGGCGAGGGAGGGGCGGGTCGTACGAGATCCGCGTGTACAGATTCGGCGGCACGGCGACGATCACCCGGCGCGCCGTCACCTCGAGCTCCCCGTCCGCGAGAACGGTGACGCCGTCGTCGGTCCAGCGGATCGTCCGCACCGGCGCGTTCAGGTGCACGTCGTCACCGAGGCGCTCGGCCATGGCGACCGACACCTGCTGCATGCCCTGCACGACGCGCTTGTCGAGAATGAAGCTGTCGTCGACGAGGTTCGAGAACGAGCCTGCCGACGCGGCCATGAGCACGGCCTGCAGCGCAGAGAATGCATGGGCGGGCTTGGTGAGCATCCCGCCCGCGATGAACATGCCGATGTTCGCGGTGGCTTCGGCGTCGTCGGACTGCTGCGCGAGCCATCCCTCGAAGGACACCGTGTCGAGCTCGCGTGCCTGCGGATGGGCCCATGGTTCCTCGGGCCCGATCTCCGCGGCCAGAGTGTCGAGCATCGCGATGAGACGGTCGATCTCCTTCACGGTCGACTCCGCGACGGGGAAGTCCTCGCCGGTGTAGCGCGTGGCGACACCCGCGGTGTCGACGTAGACGGACTCGCCCTCGCGGTACCGGTCGAACGTCTCGAGCCCCAACTCGCCGAGCAGGTCGATCAAGGCCGTCTGGTCGGGCGAGACCCACTGGCCGCCCAGCTCGAGCACGGCGCCGTCGATCTCCTTGGTCCAGGTCCGGCCACCCACCCGGTCGCGTGCCTCCAGGACGGCCACGGTGAGGCCGGCCTTCCGCAGCGCGGTGGCGGCGGCGAGACCCGAGGGCCCGGCTCCGACGATGGCGACGTCCCGGTCGACTGAGGGCACGGTGTGGCTCCTGTTCAGGTGGGGTTGTGGTCATCCCAGTCTGCCCGGTCCGGCGCAGGCACGCGCAACGCCGAAACGTCGCATACGGGCTGCGCGCCCTGGACACGTCGGCGTGGTGTCATGACCGGATGGTCTGAGAATCTGCGTGATCGCAACCCTGGCCCGGGGGTGGACAGTGCTCGACCGTGGGGTGCATGACTTCCACCATTCGCACCTCCGTCGTTCCCTTCGTCGTGGAGGCGTCCGGTACCGGCGTCGCCCAGCACCTCGTCGTCGAGGGCACGGCCGGGCACGAGTTCGACGCCGACGCGTACCCGGCCTTCGGCGGCAAGGACGAGGCGCCGAGTCCGTTGTTCTACGCACTCGGTGCGCTGACCTCCTGCAACCAGGTCACCGCCACCCTCGTCGCCAAGGACCTCGGCATCACGCTGGGAAAGTTCAGCTTCCGTGTGCAGGGTGATCTGGACACCGCCGTCCTGGTCAAGGGCGCCGACGGCAACTCGAACTTCGACACCGTCACCGTCGAGGCGACGGTGGAGACCGACGCGACCGGTGATGCGTTCGATCACTTCGTCGCGGAGGTCGAGCGTCGCTGCCCCGTGACGCAGCTGTTCGTGCGCAGCGGTGTGGGCTTCGTGAACACCTGGACGCGCGCCGAGCCGGCCTGACGAGCCATCCCGGGCCTC
Organism: Rhodococcus sp. Leaf225; assembly: GCF_001426145.1. Classification (NCBI taxonomy): domain Bacteria; kingdom Bacillati; phylum Actinomycetota; class Actinomycetes; order Mycobacteriales; family Nocardiaceae; genus Rhodococcus; species Rhodococcus sp. Leaf225. The sequence goes on from NZ_LMRN01000019.1 coordinate 109,175, forward strand.
CAGGGCTTCGCGGGCTTTCCTGGCCTCGCGAGTACGTCCGACGTGTCGTCGCATCGCCGCTGATCACGACACTGTGGACGTACTCGCGGAGAGCCTGCTGCGTGGCTACGCTCCTACGATGATCAGTCGACATGTGAGTGTGGTGATACCCGCGCCGCCCGAGGCCGTGTACGACTTTCTGGCCGACGTCGACAACCTCACTGCCTGGGCCGCAGGACTCGCATCGGGCTTCACCCGCGACGGTGACGACTTGCTGGCCGAGTCACCGATGGGCACGGTCCGGGTGCGGTTCGTCCCGCGCAACGCTTTCGGGGTGCTTGACCACGACGTGACGCTGCCCGACGGCACCGTCGTGAACAACCCGCTGCGGGTGCTCGCCCATCCGGACGGCGCCGAGGTGGTGTTCACGGTCCGGCAACTGAGCATGACCGACGACGAGTTCGAGCGGGACTGCGCCGCCGTCGCTGCTGATCTGGAGTCCGTGCGGGCGGTCTTCGGCCGACCTCGCTCCGGCACATCTATCACCTGAGCACCTGGATGACGGCAGCGGGATCGTCCGCCATCATCACGTGCCCGGCGTTCGGTATCTCGACGACCTCGACACCGGCCTGACGAAGCCGGCCGGTGTGCGTGGGTTCTCCCGTCCTCGATCCGTACAGCAGTGTTCTCGGCACGTGGGACGCGAGCAGGATGTCGAGAACGGTGGTGTCCGGCGGGCCCACACAGAGGCCGACAGCACTGCGGTGGAGCGCGACCGGATCGGCCAGCCGAAGCGTCTCCGCCCACGCGGCGTCGGCCCGGGCGATGAGTGACGTCACTCCCTGTGTTGCGAAGTCCTCTTCCGACTGTCCCGCGATCTCGACACTCGCCTCGCCGTCGAAGGGGAGAAGGTTCGGCTCGAGGACGGTCAGTCGTCGTACGAGGTCGGGTCGTGCCCGCGACAGGACGATGGCGATGGATCCACCCATACTGTGTCCGACGACGTCGAGTCCGACGAGTTCGTGCTGATCCAGCATCCGGGCGACGGCGAGCGCGTGGTCGTCCAGGGTGTAGCCGTCGGTCGCCACGTCGGCGCTGTCGCCGAATCCGAGCAGATCCGGGAGCAACCGCAGGCGGTCGTCCAGTCCCGCGGCCACGGTCCCGAAGGCAGCGACACCCGCCGACCCGAGACCATGAAGGAACACGGTGGCTCGACGACGTTCGCCCGGCAATACCGCCGTGTGGAGGGTCATGGCGCCGACGCTACCGGGTCTCCTTGACGTGGCAGTACGTCCGGTTCGTCGTAAATGATGGTGCAGCCGGTGTTTTCAGCGCACTCTCAGGTCACGAGTAGTCCCGAGTCGTAGTGTCGACCAGGGTGCGCAGAGCGCGCATCGGTCGTCAGGAGGACGTTATGGCAGGCATCGCCGACAAGTTCGACAAGGCATACGCGGACAAGACGATCGAGGAACTGGCCGACGCGCCGGTCGCGGCCCTCAAGGGCGTCAGCGACGGCGATGCGGAGAAGTTGAAGGCTGCCTTCAACATCACCACGGTGCGCGATCTCGGCACCAACAAGTACTTCCTGTGGGCTCAGGCTGCGGCCACGCTCGCGCAGTAGGACCGTCACTACCCTCCGCGAGTACGTCCGAACTGTCGTGATCCTGGCTCCCACCACGGCCGTATCGGCGTACTCGCGGAGGGTGGTGCAGGGTGCGGTCAGGCGTCCGACCGTCGGCGCCGTCGGACTCGCTTGGTCACCAGCACCACCACCGCCACCGCGATGAGCCCGATGACGACGTACTGGAACACCGAGGCGTAATCCTCGACGTAGTGCCAGTTCTCCCCGAGGAAGTAGCCCGCGAGCACGAAGATCGTGTTCCACAGGAGGCTGCCGAGCGTCGTGTAGAGCAGGAATTGCAGGACCGGCATCCCGGACACGCCTGCGGGCACCGAGATGCCGGATCGCACGAGCGGAATCATCCGACCGAAGAAGACGGCGGAGCGGCCGTGGCGCACGAACCATTCGTCGGCCTTGGTCAGATCGTCCGTGCTGACGAACGGCATCCTGTCCACGGCGGCGTACATCCGGTCGCGGCCCAGCTTCTTGCCCAGCCAGTAGAGGCCGAGAGCGCCCAGCACCGATCCGAGCGTGGTCCAGAACAGTGCGCTCGCGAGGGAGAAGCCACCCTGCGACGCGGTGAACCCGGCCAGCGGGAGGATGATCTCGCTGGGCAGCGGTGGGAAGAAGTTCTCGGCGGCCACGGCGATGCCGGCGCCCGGCCCGCCGATGCTCTCCATCAGGCTGACGGCCCAGCCTGCGATTCCACCCAGTTCCGTACTGGCGGCAGCGGTGACGATGTCGCTCATGCCCGCACTTTACCGGGGGTTTACTCCGCGAGAGCCCGCGCGAGGTGCGTGCCGGTGTGCGTCCGGGCCAGAACGAGCTCGTCGACGGTGCCCGTGAACACCACCTCGCCGCCGTCGTGACCCCCGTCGGGACCGAGGTCGACGACCCAGTCGGCGGCCGCGACGACGTCCATGTTGTGCTCGATCACGATGACCGATCGGCCCTCGTCGACCATGCCGGACAGCAGTCCGACCAGGTTGTCCACGTCGGACGAGTGCAGTCCGGTGGTGGGCTCGTCGAGCACCAGGACCGGGGAGTTGCCCACCAGTTCCGTCGCCAGCTTGAGGCGCTGACGCTCGCCGCCGGACAGGGACGTCAGGTTCTGGCCCAGGGACAGATAACCGAGACCGACATCACTGCACCGCCGGAGTACGTCGCGCACCTTCTTCACGGTGAAGAACTCGCGGGCCTCGTCGACGGACATGTCGAAGACGTCGGCGATCGAGACGCCGTCGACGGTGTGCTTGATCGCGCCGGATCGGAAGCGTCGACCCTGGCAGGTCTCGCACGTACTCGACACCGGGTCGGTGAAGCCGAGGTCGGTGAAGATCATGCCGGTGCCCTGACAGTCGGGGCAGGCTCCGTCAGAGTTCGGCGAGAACAGCGCTGCGGGTTGTCCCGTTCGCTTGGCGAAGTGTGCACGGATCGGATCGAGCAGTCCGGTGTAGGTGGCGGGGGAGGAGCGGCGCGAACCGCGGATGGGTGCCTGGTCGATGACCACCGCGTCGGGCCGGACGTCGCGGAGGTGGCCGTGGATCAGACTCGACTTGCCCGAGCCCGCGACACCGGTGACCGCCACGAGAACGCCGAGCGGGATGTCCACCGACACGTTCTTCAGATTGTGGCTGTCGGCGTTCTCGATGCGCATCCACCCGTTCGGAGTGCGCGGGGTGCGCCGCGATCGACCGTCTCGACGCAGCGCCGTCCCGGTACGCGTCTCGGACTGCCGCAGTTCGGGCCAGGTGCCCTCGAAGACCACCGTGCCGCCGTGCTTTCCGGCGCCAGGGCCGATCTCGACGATGCGGTCGGCGATGGCCATCACCTCCGCGTCGTGTTCGACGACGAGCACGGTGTTCCCCTTGTCGCGCAACGCGATCAGCATGTCGTTCAGTCGGTGCACGTCGCGCGGGTGCAGCCCGGTAGTGGGCTCGTCGAAGACGTACAGCATGTCGTTGAGCGTGGCGCCGAGGTGGCGCACCATCTTGATGCGCTGGGACTCGCCGCCCGACAGCGAGGACGTCGCACGATCGAGGCTCAGGTACCCGAGTCCGAGATCGACCAGTCGACGGAGCTGTGTCACCACCTCGCGGCGTGGGCCGTCCAGGTCGCCGAGCGCCCACGTGTCCATGACGTCGGCGAGGTCGGAGACCTGCATCGCGAACGCGTCGGGGATCGAGAGTCCCTCGAGCGTCGCGGCGTGCACCGTCTCGTTGAGGCGAGTTCCCTTGCAGGACGGGCACACTCCCCGCGTGACGATACGGTCGTACGCCTCCTTCGACTTGCCCTTCAACGCGTCGGCATCCTTGGAGAGATAGCTTCGACGGAACCGGGAGAGCAGCCCCTCGTACGTCTTGAACACGGCGTCCGGGTTGACCATCTCGACCTCGCCGGGCGACGCGTCGAAGAACAGGTGCCGCTCGCGCGGGGAGTACTGCTCGAGGGGAACGTCGAGATCGAACAGTCCCGAGTCCGCGTACAGCCGGTAGGGCCACTTGCCGGGCAGGAAGTCCGGGTGCTTCACGGGGCCCTCACGCAACGACTTCGACTGATCCACCAACTCGTCGATGTCGATGACCTTCGCCTCGCCCAACCCCTCGCACTCGGGACACATGCCGGCAGGATCGTTGAACGAGAACGCGTTGGCATAGCCGATGGACGGGGTGACTCCGCGCGACCACAGCATGCGGAGCCAGTCGCCGATGTCGGTGATGGTGCCGACGGTGGAGCGAGGGCTGCCGAAGAGGCGCTTCTGGTCGACGATGACGACGGCCGACAGGTTGGCGATGAGATCGGCGTCCGGCCGACCGTAGGACGGCAGGAAGGTCTGGGCGAACGCGCTGAACGTGGAGTTGATCTGCCGCTGCGCCTCCGCGGCGATCGTGTCGAACACGAGCGAGCTCTTCCCGGACCCCGAGACCCCGGCGAACACGATCAGCGACCGTTTGGGGAGATCGATGTCGATGTCACGCAGATTGTTCTCCCGCGCGCCGCGCACGGTGATGGTGGACAGAGCGTCGTTCGGTGGCGTCGTCACGCCGTAGGGATACCAGACCGAGCGGACACCCGTCAGCCGGACTGGCCCTGCAACTTGCTCAGTCGGTAGCGCAGCTTGCCCGGACGGTCACGCTCGGTGGTGAGCGAGGAGGTGCGCGCGATGTGGGCCTCGCCGAAGCGGTCCAGCAGGAGGTCGTCCACCATCCGCACCTGACCGGGGCGGTACTGGTAGTCCATGGCCGCCGTCACGTACTCGACTCGTGCGGGGTCGAGGGCCTCCTCGAGTTCCGCGCCCGTCGTGATCCCGTTCGCGTTGACGAGAGTCAGCAGCCACTCGTAGTGACCGCTCCGACTGGGGGTGTAGTCGGGAAGGAGGTCGGTGACGATGGTGCGCAGCTGATCGGCGGTGAGCTGGAGATCCATCCCGCGTGCGGCATCGGCCGCGCGCAGTTCCGTGATCTTCTCCTTGTGGTGCCGATCGGCGAGTTCGAACTGGGCGTCCGCAAGTTCGATCAGCCCCGCCGCGAGCGTGAACGCTCGGTCGATGGTCGGCGAACCCTGCGTGCGGGAGTTCTTGAACCGGATGTCGTGCTCGATCTCCGCCCAGGCGTGCTGCAGCACGGTGCGGATCTGCACCTCGAAGCCGAGGCCGGTGAACTGCTCGCATCCCGCCGGGACGCGGTCGCCGTCCGCACTGAGGATGAGGTGCCGTCCGGCATAGCCGAACACGCCGGACTCCTGGGCGAGGGACGACTTGTCGATGGTCTTGAGCAGCACGAAGTGCTTCGAGATGGCGTCCGCGACGCGGTCGATGTCCGACGTCAGATACGTGATGACACGGATCCCGACGAGATCGGTGACCTCGGCGAGCGGATCGGTGAACTCGAGCGACCCGTCCTCGCGGAGGCGGGCGAACTTGCCGGCAGCGGACTCCACGGACTTGGTACGTGCCTCGACGGCGTCGATGTCGATGTCCGCCTCGGAGACGAACGTCTCGACGGCGGCCGACAGCGCTGCCGTGGCCGCTGCGAAGTGATCCCACCGCGCGCGGTACTCCTCGACGGAGCTGTGCAGCCCTGACGGTGAGGGTGGGGACGACGTGGGGCGCATGGTGGAGATTCTGCCCCACCATGGTCCAATGCTCGCGTGACGCTCCGTAGCGGCCCGACCCGACCGGCCTCCGGCCTTCCCGCACGCGTGGTCGACTGGGACACGACGCTGCTGATCCTGGTGTCGGCACTGATCCTGCTGGCCGCGTTGATCCTCGGCGTCTGGAAATTCCGCCAGATGGCGACGTCCGAGAACGGGCAGGCGCATCCGTACGTGGACATCGCTCACCGGGCGGCGCTGATGTACTCGTTCGCGACTCTGGTCCTGGTGCCTCTGGTGCACTTCGGCGCGTGGCCGACGTGGGTGAATCTGGTGGCGTCGGGGGCTGTCGTCTTCTTCTTCGTCGCCGCGATCGTCAGCTACGTGGTGCACGGATTCCTGCGCGACACCGACAACCAGTTCGTCCGCCCGGTGCCGGGAACGCATGCGTTCATGTATGCGCTCGCGGCCACCGAGATCGGCGGACTACTGGTGTTGATCGTGGGTTTCGTGCGCGGGCCGCTGTTCGTGAGTTAGCGCGCGAGCTCCACGTCGTCGACGAACGGGTCGCCGTTGCGCGGGGCGTCGAACCGCTCCTGGTCCAGGATGCCTTCGCGCTTGGCGACGATGGCCGGGATCAGCGCCTGGCCGGTGACGTTGACGGCGGTGCGACCCATGTCGACGATCGGCTCGACCGCGAGCAGCAGACCGACACCGGCGAGCGGCAGGCCGAGCGTGGACAGCGTCAGGGTCAGCATGACCGTGGCACCGGTGGTGCCCGCCGTCGCCGCGGAACCGATCACGGAGACGACCACGATGAGCAGGTAGTCGGTGATCGTGAGGTCGACGCCGTAGAACTGGGCGACGAAGATCGCGGCGATGGCCGGGTAGATGGCCGCGCACCCGTCCATCTTGGTGGTGGCGCCGAGCGGAACCGCGAACGACGCGTACTCGCGGGGCACACCGAGATTGCGCTCGGTGACGCGCTGGGTCAGCGGCAGGGTGCCGATGGACGAGCGGGAGACGAAGCCGAGCTGCGTCGCGGGCCACACGCCCGAGTAGAAGTTGCGGATCGAGAGACCGTGCGCCCGAACGATGATCGGGTAGACGACGAAGAACACGATGGCGAGTCCGACGTACACCGAGACCGTGAAGACACCCAGCGAGCCGATCGCGTCCCAGCCGTACGTGGCGACGGCGTTGGCGATGAGCGCCGCCGTACCGATGGGGGCCAACCGGATGATCCACCACAGCACCTTCTGCACGATCGCGAGCAGAGAGGCGTTGAACGTCAGGAACGGCTCGGCCGCCTTGCCCACCTTCAGCGCGGCGATACCGATCGCCGCGGCGACGACGAGCAGCTGCAGGATGTTGAAGTTCAGTGTGGTGCTCAGCGCACCCTCGGTCTCGCTGGTGCGGGCGCCGAGCGCCAGGAAGTTGTTGGGGACGAGGCCGGTGAGGAACGACCACCACGACCCTGTGCTCGACGGTTCCTTCCCGAGATCTGGCGAGACGCCGGTGCGCGAACCCGGTTGCGCGACAAGCCCGATGATGATGCCGACGATCACGGCGATGAATGCGGTGATGGCGAACCACAGCAGGGTCTGGCCCGCCAGGCGTGCCGCGTTGGTGACGGCGCGCAGGTTGGCGATGGAGCTGACGATGGCCGTGAACACGAGGGGCACCACGGCGACGGTGAGCAGTTTGACGTAGCTCGATCCGATGGTCGACACCGTCTCGACGAGCCAGTTGGGGTTGCCGTCGGCGGCGTCGGGCATGGATCGGGCGATCAGTCCGACGATGACGCCGAGGATCAACCCGGCGACGATCTGGGGCCCGAACGACGTGAGCCAGTGCGGCAGTCGACGGGTGGGGGCAGCGCTGGGCGCGGACATGGTGGTGCCTTCCGAGAATGCTGGGGCGGCCGAGAACAACGGCCGAGAAAAAGGGTGCGCGGTGGACGAGTGGACCGGGGAGGAACACGGTCTATCGACAGATGGCGCTGGCCTGCAGGCGAAGGTCGACGTAGCGACGCGAGGTCAGGAGCAAGGGCACTCGGACGATGCTACGCCCGTGCCCGGGTCAGCTGACGCCGAGCCAGCGCAGGCCCGCGGTGACTGCCGCTGCGGCGACGACTACGAGCACGAAAGGCGCTTTGCGCCAGGCGAGAACAGCGGCGACGAGGACCCCGGCGGGGAGTGCGAGGCCCGCGTCACGGGGAAACGTCGAGGTCGCGACGAGGGCGACGAACACGACGGCGACCGCCGTGGTCATCGACTTCTCGGCCGACACGGACAGTTCCCGGCGCCCGCGCAGCGCGATCCCGATCAGGCGGAACGCGAACGTGCCGACGGCGAGTGCGGCGACACCCGCGAGAATGGCCCCGGTGCTCACGAGGCGTCGTTCCTACGCCCGTGTCGGAGCACGAACGGCATGACGGCGATCAGGGCGAGCACCACGGACACGCCGGCGGGCACCACGACCCCAGCGGCGACGGCGACCACGGCGCCGACACCCGCGGCGATGCGTGTCACGCGATCGTGCAGGGAGGGCATCACGAGTGCGAGCAGGACGGCAGGAAAGGCGGCGTCGAGTCCGAGCGACTCCGCGCTCTCCACGCCGGCGCCGAGGCCCACACCGGCCAGCACGCCCAGATTCCATGCGAGGAAGAGGAACGCGCCGCAGAACCAGAACGAGAGGGTCCTGCCCCGCCTGGTGGTCGAGGCCATCGAGAAGGCGACCGACTCGTCGGTGACCAGATGGGCCCCGAGCAGTCGTGCGGCGGGTCGGTCACCGAGCAGCGGTGCCACCGAGAAGCTGAGCGGAAGCAGTCTGCCGTTGATGAGGAGCGCGCTGGACACCGCGGCCACAACGCTGCCGCCGCCGGTGAGAACTCCGACGAAGACGAACTGCGAGGCGCCCGCGAAGACCGCGATCGACAGGAGGCAGGGGAGCCACCACGGCAGATCGGAGGCGACGGCGATCGCACCGAGCGAGGCACCGACCAGGGCGTCGGCCAGGCACACCACGGCAATGTCCCGCACCGCCACGTCGGGGTCGTCCCGGAGCGTGAGCCACAGGGGTGTTCGCCATATCGAACGCATGGTGCTCATGGTGAACGGTCGCGGTGCCGTTCGTCAAGGCGAACAAGGGGAGTGCGAGACGAACACTGTGGCATCATGCAGTCATGTCCGACAGCGCACCCATCGCCGCGATCGCCGCGTCGCTCGTCCGGGAGCGTCGACGTACGGGCCTGTCTCTCGCCGAGGTGGCCCGGCGCGCGGGTATCGCGAAGTCGACCCTCTCCCAGCTCGAGTCGGGAACGGGCAATCCCAGCGTCGAGACGCTGTGGGCTCTGAGCGTGACGTTGAACGTGCCCTTCGCGCGCCTGGTGGAACCGCCGCGGCAGGAGGTCCGCCTGGTACGACGCGGTGAGGGTCCGTCGATCGCCGCGGAGTCGTCGGACTACACCGCGACACTGCTGTCGTCCTGCCCACCGACCGCCCGCCGCGACCTGTACCTGCTCGCCGCCGAGGTGGGGACGCCCCGGCTGTCCGATCCGCACATGCACGGGGTGATCGAACACGTGGTGGTGTCGTCCGGCCGGGCGGTGTGCGGGCCGGTGGACGCGACCGAGGAGCTGGGGCCGGGGGACTACCTGTCGTACCCCGGCGACGTGCCCCACGTGTTCGAGGCACTCGAGAACGGGACGACTGCGGTGATGGTCACCGAGCAGTACTGATCGAGGCCAGATCCGCTGTGACCGGCAGGCGGTTGCTCAGCAACGCGCACAGCAGGATTCGCGCCTGGGCGGGACTGAGGTCGCCCGCGGACACCGCACCGGCACGTACCAGGTCGGCGCCCCCTCCGCCGCCGCCGTAGGTGGTGACGACACCGCCGGACGGCACCCGCGTCGACAACATCACCGGGACACCGGCATCGGTACACCGGCGCACAGCGTCGACGACGGCGGCATTCGCATTGCCCGCGCCCATCGCCTGCAGCACGATCCCGTCGGTGCGGGCGGACCGCAGGGCGTCGATGACGAGTCCGTCGACACCCGGGTAGAGCGCGACCACGTCGACCCGGATCCCGTCGATCGAACTGTCCGGCAGCGTCTCCCGCGGAACCGGGTCCACCGCCGGCGTTCCGGAGTAGGCATCGAGCGCGGTCGTGTGCGATTTCCGTACCCCGCGGGCCCGGAGAACGCGCGGGCCGAAGGCGACGAGTACACCGTGGCCCCGTCGCTCGGGATCGGCGGCCACGCGGAGCGCCGACTCGACGTTGTGCGGGCCGTCGCTCTCGACGTGGTCCGCGGTGCGTTGGGCGCCGGTGATCACGACGGGGCGAACGTCGGTGTGGGAGAGATCGATCAGCATCGCCGTCTCCTCGAGGGAGTCGGTGCCGTGCAGGACGACGACACCGCTCACCGCGTCGTCACGCAGCGCCGCGGTGACGGCGCCGCGGACGGTGTCCATGTCGAGGAGCGACATCGCGGCACTGTCGACGCACAGGACGTCGGTGACTCGGACCCGGACTCCCACGCGGAGTCCGGCATCCACCAGGACGTCGTGGGCGTGACGGCCCGTGGTGCTGACACCGTCGGGGCCGACGCGGCTGGCGATGGTTCCGCCGGTGGTCAGGACGACGACCGTCGGCAGTGCGGGTGAACTCATCGGGCGACCGTTCCCCCTCCCGCACGGGCGCGCTCGCGGGCGAGCCGCTCGATGCCCGGGCGCGCTGCGCGCCAGCCGATGACCAGCGCGGGAACGATGACCAGGAGGGAGGCGAGCGTCCAGGTGCCGATCGGGTAGTCGAAGCCCATCAGGACCAGGACGACCACCAGGAAGACGAGGGTGGCGATGCCGGTGTACGGGGCGCCGAACAACCGGAAGGACGGCCGCGTCACCACGCCCTCCTTCGACAGGTGCCAGAGCTTGAGCTGGCACAACACGATCATGGCCCAGGCGCTGACGATGCCGAGCGCGGCGAGATTGAGCACGATCTCGAACGCCTGCTCGGGCACCACCGCGTTCAGCACCACTCCGAGCAGGGTAACCGCTGCCGTGAGCAGGATTCCGCCGTAGGGCACGCCGGCCTTGCTCATCTTCATCGCGAAGCGCGGCGCGCTGCCCGCCGCGGCCATCGATCGGAGGATGCGACCGGTCGAGTAGAGCCCGGCATTGAGCGAGGACAGCGCCGCCGTCAGGACGATGAGGTTCATGGCGGTGTCCGCGCCGTCGACTCCGATCGAGCCGAAGAACGTGACGAACGGGCTCTCACCCGCGCGGTAGGCGGAGTACGGCAGCAGGAGCGACAGCAGCAGCACGGACCCGACGTAGAAGACCGCGATGCGGATGATGACGGTGTTGATCGCCTTCGGAATGACCTTCTCGGGGTTCGGCGTCTCGCCCGCGGCGGTGCCGACCAGCTCGATGGAGGCGTAGGCGAACACTACGCCCTGGATGATGACGACGGCGGGCAGCAGACCGTTGGGGATCAGCCCGCCGTTGTCGGCGATCATCGACAGGCCCTGCTCCTGGTTCGGTGTCCCCTTGACGAGGAGGTAGAGGCCGATGCACAGGAACGCCACCAGGGCGAGCACCTTGATCAGGGCGAACCAGAACTCCAGCTCGCCGAAGACCTTGACCGACACCAGGTTCAGCGACAGAACCAGCAGCAGTGCGGCGAGGGCGAAGACCCACTGCGGTACCGACGCGATCGGGTCCCAGTAGCGGCCGAAGAAGTTCATGTAGAGCGCCACGGCGGTCACGTCGACGACGGCGGTCATCGACCAGTTGAGCCAGTACAGCCACCCGGAGACGAAGGCGGCCTTCTCCCCGAAGAACTCGCGAGCGTAGGACACGAAGGACCCGGACGTGGGCCGGTGCAGCACCAGTTCGCCGAGCGCCCGAAGGATGAGGAAAGCGAAGAACCCGCATACCGCGTACGCGATGACGAGTGCCGGGCCGGCCTGCGCCAGACGTCCGCCTGCACCCATGAAGAGGCCGGTTCCGATGGCGCCGCCGATGGCGATCATCTGGACCTGCCGCGTTTTCAGGCCTTTGTGATAGCCGTCGTTCTCGGCGGCGTGGAGGGCGTCGTCGGCGCCGTGCTGATCGGTGGTCGTGGTCATCGGGTCCTCAGTTCTGGAGGTTCGCGAGATGTTCGGGGCGGAGCAGTTCTTCGAGACGTGTCGCTGTCAGGAGGCCGCGTTCGAGCACCAGCTCCGCGACTCCTCGTCCGCTCTCGAGTGCCTCCTTGGCGATCTCGGTGGCGGCCTGGTATCCGATGTGCGGGTTGAGTGCCGTGACCAGTCCGATGGAGTGTTCGACGCTGTCTCGCAGGTGGGCCTCGTGCGCGGTGATCCCCACGACGCACTTGTCCGCGAGCGTCCGGCAGGCCGCACCCAGGTGCGTCATGCCGGAGGTGAGCGACTCCATGATGATGGGCTCGAAGGCGTTGAGCTGCAGCTGACCTGCCTCGGCCGCCATCGTGATGGTGACGTCCTGGCCGATGACCTGGAAGGCCACCTGGTTGAGCACCTCGGGGATGACGGGGTTGACCTTGCCGGGCATGATCGACGAGCCAGCCTGTACTGCAGGCAGGTCGATCTCGCCGAACCCTGCACGCGGTCCCGAGGAGAGGAGTCGAAGGTCGTTGCACACCTTCGACAGCTTCACGGCGCACCGCTTGAGTACTCCCGAGAGATGCACGAACTGACCGACGTCCTGCGTGGCCTCGACGAGATCCGTCGCGCTGACGAGGGGGAGTGCGGTGATCTCGCGGAGGTGCCGGACCGCTGCCTCGCGGTAGCCGGGGGCGGCGTTGAGTCCGGTGCCGATGGCGGTGGCGCCGATGTTGATCTCGTGCACCAACAGTGACGCCTCCTCGAGGCGGGCGCGGTCCTCGTCGATCATGACGGCGAACGTGCCGAACTCCTGGCCCAGTGTCATCGGCACGGCGTCCTGCAACTGGGTCCTGCCCATCTTGACGATGGAGCGGAACTCCTCTGCCTTCGCGCGGAAGGCGTCCTGCAGGATGCGCATCGACTCGGACAGTTCGGCCACCGCGAGGATCGTCGCGATGTTGCAGGCGGTGGGGTAGACGTCGTTGGTCGACTGGCCGAGGTTGACGTGCTCGTTGGGGTGCAGGTGCGCGTACTCGCCGGGACGGTGGCCGAGCAGCACCAGCGCGCGGTTGGCGATGACCTCGTTGGCGTTCATGTTGGTCGACGTGCCGGCGCCGCCCTGGATCACGTCGACGACGAACTGGTCGTGCCACCGGCCGTCCAGGATCTCGCGGGCGGCCTGCAGGATCGCGTCGCCGCGCACCTCGTCGAGAAGACCCAGTTCGATGTTGGCCGCCGCGGCCGCGTACTTCACGGCGGCGAGCGCGCGGATCAGCTTGGTGTTCGACGAGATCGGTCGTCCGGTGATGGGGAAGTTCTCGGTGGCGCGCAGAGTGTGGATGCCCCACAGCACGTCGGCGGGCACCTCGCGCTCTCCCAGCAGGTCGTGCTCGGTACGGGTGGCGGCCACGGCGTTCTCCTTCGCTTGCTGTCAGGCTGTCTGACAGGTTGAGTGTGAACCACGGCACAGTGGATGTCAACGGTGATCTGTCGGAGCCGGGCGCTACGGTCGGGTCGACACCGGACCTCACGGTCGGTGGGACACCACGACGTTCCAGGAGGGCCACGTGCTCGAGCTCCACCGCGCCGAACGCGCGAGCACGTTGGCCACCGGTCTCGCGACGCTGCTCGCCGAGCCCCTCGCGGACGCCTTCGCCGCAGACGTCGTCGCGGTCCCGGCGAAGGGCGTGGAGCGGTGGCTCCGACAACGGCTCTCCCTCTCGTTGGGGGCGGCAGGAGTGTCGGACGGCATCGCGGCGAACATCGACTTCCCGTCGCCCGGCCGCCTGGTCGACGACGTCCTGGCCGTGGTGACGGGCGTGGACGCCGACTCGGATCCGTGGGCCGCGGGCCCGTTGCTGTGGACTGTCCTACGCGTGATCGACGAGTGTTCGACCGAACCCTGGTGTTCGGTTCTCTCCCGGAGCATCGGCGGTGCGGCGGCGGCGCCCGACGATCACCGCCGTGGTCGACGCTGGTCCACCGCGTCCCACGTGTCCGGGCTCTTCCGTTCGTATGCCGCACAACGGCCCTCGATGATCGTCGACTGGGCGGCCGGTGCCGACACGGACGGCGCCGGCGCCCCGCTCGCGCCGGATCTCCTGTGGCAGGCGGAGCTGTGGCGCCGGGTGCGGGAGCGCATCGGGGTGCCAGGCCCCGCGGAGAGACTGGACCCGGTCTGCGACACCCTCGCCGAGGACGGGTCGACGCTCGATCTTCCGTCGCGCCTGTCCCTGTTCGGGGCGACCCGTCTCACCACCCTGCAGCGACGCGTGCTGCGGGCGGTGGCCTATCACCGCGACGTCCATCTGTGGCTGCCACACCCCAGCCCGGTCTCGTGGGCTGCGACGTCCCGGCGTGCGGGCGCCGGGTCGGTGCGGCGTGTCGACGCGCCGCCGGTGTCGACGGCGGGTCATCCCCTGCTGGTGAGCCTCGGCCGCGACGTGCGCGAGTTGCAACCGCTTCTCGAACCGACGGCAGATGCGGACCGCCATCTCCCCGATCCGGAGCGGTCCGACGCGCGGCGTGTCGAGGCGTCGACGACCGTCCTGAGGCGGATGCAGAACGACATCGTGGCCGACCGCGCCCCGGCCGCGCCCGACGTCCCGGGGATGGACGACAGCGTGCAGATCCACGCCTGCCACGGCCCCGCCCGGCAGGTCGACGTGCTGCGCGACACCTTGCTGCACCTCTTCCAGGACGATCCGACGCTCGAACCGCGCGACGTCCTGATCATGTGCCCGGACGTGGACACCTTCGCTCCGCTCGTGCGAGCGGCCTTCGGGAACGAGGGCGCGGTGGGCGATCCCTCGGCGCACCCGGCGCACGGACTCCGCGTGCGGCTGGCGGATCGGGGGCTCCGGCGCACCAATCCCGTGCTCGACGTGATCGCGGCGATGATCGAGATGGCAGGGGACCGCGTCACCGCGTCGCAGATGCTCGATCTCGCTGCGTCCGAGGCTGTGCGGACCCGGTTCCGCTTCTCCGACGACGATCTCGAACGGCTCGCCGAGTGGACACGGGTGTCCGGTGCGCGATGGGGCATCGACTCTGTGCAGCGAGAGTTGTTCGGCCTGGGCGACTTTCGTCAGAACACGTTCACCGCGGCCATGGACCGACTGCTGCTGGGCGCCGCTGCCGACGAGACCACGGGGGACTGGCTGGGCCTGGCCCTTCCCGTGGACGACGTCGACGGGAACGACATCGATCTCGCCGGTCGGTACGCAGAACTGGTCGACCGGGTCTCTGTCGTGTTGCGCGGTATGCGGGGCGAGCATCCAGTCCGGACGTGGCGCGCGAGCCTGATCCGAGCGATCGACCTGCTCACCGAGGTCGGGCCGGCCGACGTCCGACATCGGGTCGACGCGCTGCGGGAACTGTCCGCCGCGCTGGAACACGGTGACGACATCTCCCTGCAGCTCGCCGACATCCGGTCGATGTTGCGCGATCGCCTGGCCGGGCGCCCGACGCGATCGAACTTCCGCACCGGAGAACTGACGGTGTGCACCATGGTCCCGATGCGGTCGGTGCCGCACAGGGTGGTGGTGTTGCTCGGGCTCGACGACGACGTCTTCCCACGCGCCGGCCACCTCGACGGCGACGACGTCCTCGCACGCGGTGCGCTGATCGGCGAGCGTGACATCCGTAGCGAGGACCGTCAGCTGCTGCTCGACGCCCTCATGTCGGCCGGCGAGAAATTGGTTCTCTTCCACACCGGGGCGAATCCGGTGTCGGGTGCCCACGAACCTCCCGCCATCCCGTTGTCCGAGGTCATCGAGGTCGTGGCGGCCACGGCGGGGGTCGAGAACAACCGCGCGGTCACACGGCACCCGCTGCAGCCGTTCGATCCGTCGATCTTCGACGGCAGCGCTCCCGCCGGGTTCGACAGTGCCGCGCTCGCGGGCGCGGTGGCGGCGAGCGCTCCCTTCGTTCCGCGGCAGCCGTTCCTCGATGGTCCGCTTCCAGCGCGAGACTCCGCGGACGTGGCGTTGGCGGAGCTGGTGGCGTTCGTGCAGAGCCCCGTCACCGCATTCGTGCGGCAGCGATTGAAGGTGGGTCTGTCGGGGCGGGACGACGACGTCGTCGACGCCCTCGCCGTGGAGCTGGACGCGCTGTCGGCCTGGGACATCGGAGAGCGCATGCTGTCGGCGCTCCTGACCGGTGTGGAACTGGCCGACTTCCGGGCCGCGGAATGGCGCCGCGGAACGCTGCCGCCCTTCGCGCAGGGTGCGCGCCTGCTCGAGCAGATCGAGAACGACGTGGTGCCCATCGCCGACGCGGCGGCCGAGATCCACGTCGGGCCGCCGGAGAGTGTGGACGTCGTCGTGGATCTGGACGGGGGGCGGCGGCTCACGGGCACCGTTCCCGGGGTGCACGGCACCACCGTGGCGCGCACGTCCTATTCGAGGATGGCCCCGAAGCGGCGACTGGAGGCCTGGATCCACCTGCTGGCGGTCGCGGCGCAGAGTGGCTCGGACGGGTGGACGGCGGTCACCACCGCGCGGGGTCGGTCCTCACGGCCCGTGTCGCGGTCGACCCTCACGACACCCGAGGACGCCCGCGCGGTTCTGGCAGAGCTGGCGGACCTGCGCGACCGCGGTCTGCGCGAGCCACTGCCTCTGGCGCTGAAGTCCGGGGAGGCGTACGCCGCCAGAGTCGTTCGGGGAAGCAGCGAGGAGATGGCCCTCACGGCGGCAGCTCAGCAGTTCTCGGATCGGTTCGGCGACGTCACGGAGCCGGCGGTACTTCTGGTGCACGGAAGCGGAGTCGACTTCGGGCAGTGGACAGCGATTCATCCGGCCGCCGACGAGGCGGCGTGGTCGGCCGACGGCACGCGCTTCGGTGTGCTCGCGCGACGAGTGTGGCAGCCGTTGCTCACCCACGAGAGCATGGAGCAGCGATGAGCGCTCCCGAAGGTATGGAGCAGCGATGAGCGCTCCCGAAGGTATGGAGCAGCGATGAGCACGTTCGATCTGACGGGGCCGCTCCCGCTGGGCACCACCGTGCTCGAGGCGAGCGCCGGCACGGGCAAGACCTACGCCATCGTGGGCCTCGCCGCCCGCTACGTCGCCGAGGGCGTCACCGACATCGCGGGCGTACTGCTGGTGACGTTCAGCAAGGGCGCGACGCGCGAGCTTCGCGAACGCACGCGTGCACGCTTCGCCGAGGTCGCGGCCGCCCTGGCGGATCCGTCGGCGGCCCGTACGGGCGGTGACGAGCTGATCGCACTGCTCGCCGACGTCGACGACGACGAGGTGGTGCTGCGGCGCACTCGGCTGCTGACGGCGCTGTCGGAGTTCGACGCCGGGACGATCGCCACGACGCACAGCTTCTGCCAACGCATGCTCGACGGACTCGGGATCGCGGGTGAGCGGGAACCGGACGCGACCTTCGTCGAGTCCGTGGACGATCTCGTCGACGACGTGGTCGACGACCTGTATCTACGTCGCTACAGCGCAGAGGTCGGTTCGCCGCCACTGACCGTCGCGCAGGCGCGCACGGTGGCCCGGGCCGCGGTCTCGGACCGGCGGGCCGTGCTCAGTCCGGACGCTCCCGACGACACGGCGGCCGGTCAGCGGGTCGCGGTGGCCCGCGAGGCGCGGGAGGAGACCGAGCGCCGGAAGCGGCGGCTCGGGGTCCGTGACTTCGACGACCTCCTCGAACTCCTGCACGGCGTGCTGTCGGACGAGACGCACGGCTCGGCCGCGTGCGCGCGTGTCCGCGAGAAGTTCACGGTGGTGCTCGTCGACGAGTTCCAGGACACCGACCCGCTGCAGTGGTCCATCCTGCGGAGGGCGTTCCACGGGCACTGCACCCTGGTTCTCGTCGGTGATCCCAAGCAGGCCATCTATGCGTTCCGCGGCGCCGAGGTGCTCAGCTACCTCGACGCGGTCGCGGTGGCGGACCGGCATCTGGCACTCACCACCAACTGGCGGAGCGACGCGGCCGTGATCGGCTCGCTCGCGCACCTGTACGAGGGTGCCGCACTGGGACATCCCGACATCGTCGTCACTCCGGTGACGGCATCGCACCGGGAACCTCGGCTGCTGGCCGCCACGACGCGGGACCCGCTGCCTCCAGTGCGCCTGCGCGTGTTCGGTCGAACGGGCTCCGGTCCGCTGAACAACAAGGGCCTCCCGGCCACCGAGAAGGTCCGACTGCGTATCGCCGACGACGTCGCGCAGGACATCGTCGCGCTTCTCGACGGCGACGCGATGCTGACGGTCGACGGCGCGTCGCCGCGGCCTGTCGCTCCCGGAGACATCGCCGTGCTCGTCCGGTCGGGCAGACAGGCCGAGCAGGTGCGGTCCGCTCTCGAGCGCGCCGGCGTGCCGTCAGTGCTGTACGGCGGCTCGTCGGTGTTCGCCACCGAGTCCGCGGCGCACTGGCTGCTGCTCCTGCAGGCACTGGAACAACCGCACCGTGCCGACGTCGTGCGGCGCGCCGCGCTCACACCGTTGCTCGGATGGTCGGCTCGCAGCCTCGACGAGGGTGGCGACGCCGCGA
The DNA here is from genome assembly GCF_001426145.1 of Rhodococcus sp. Leaf225. Taxonomy (NCBI): domain Bacteria; kingdom Bacillati; phylum Actinomycetota; class Actinomycetes; order Mycobacteriales; family Nocardiaceae; genus Rhodococcus; species Rhodococcus sp. Leaf225. Next base: position 127,504 of record NZ_LMRN01000019.1, read on the forward strand.
CCTCCGCACTGAGTGCGCGCTGCCGCGAGTGGTCCGCGCTCGTCACAGGGGTGGGCTTCGCGGCGATGGTCGAGAATCTCACCGGATCCACCGAGCTCCAGAAACGTCTGTTGGCAACCGAATCCGGTGAACGCGATCTGACGGACCTGCGGCACGTCGCGCAACTCGTCCAGCGCGAGTCGCTCGAGGGCGGACACGGGGTGACCTCGTTGACCCGCTGGCTGGCCGACCGGATCCAGGACCCCACGAGCGGCGCTGTGGCCGACCGCAGCCGACGGCTCGACAGCGATGCCGAGGCCGTGCAGGTGGCCACGGTGCACGCGATGAAGGGGTTGGAGTTCCCGATCGTGTACGTCCCGTTCGCGTGGGGTGCCGCCGGATCGTTCGATCCGGACACCCTGCTCTTCCACGATGACGAGGGTGCGCGTGTGCGCGACGTCGGTGGGTCCTCCACTCCGGGGTACCGCGAACGCAAGCAGCGCCACGACGAGGAGGCGGCGGGCGAGGAGATGCGCCTCCTCTACGTCGCCCTGACCCGCGCGCAGTGCCGTCTGGTGCTGTGGTGGGCACCGACGGCGATCACGGCGGCGTCCCCGTTGCATCGACTGCTCTTCGGCAGAGTGCCCGGCATCGCGGAACCGGAGTCGACGGTGCGCCTGCAGGACGATGCCTCCGCGACGACGACCCTGCAGTCGCGCTGCGGCAGCGCGATCGGCGTCGAGGCGGTGCAGGACGTGACGGTGGTGGCCCGGCCCGCGCGGACGTCCGAGAGAAGCGGTGGCGCACTGGCCGTCGCGCACTTCGACCGGAGGCTGGACACCGCGTGGCGGCGAACGTCCTACTCTGCGCTGACCGCGGGCGCGCACGATCAGCCGGTCGAGGTCGTCGAATCCGAGGACCCGATACTCGGCGACGAACCGGTGGAGGACCCGTTCGCGGCAGGTGTGGGCGCGGGGGCCCCCTCGCTCATGAACGGTCTGCCCGCGGGAGCCGCGTTCGGCACCCTGGTGCACGAGGTTCTCGAGTACGTCGACACCTCCGTCGACGATCTGCCTGCAGAGGTGCAGCGCCGGTGTGTCGAGGCCGTCTCGGCACACGGTGCCGACATCGACGCGGATCATCTCTCTCGGGCGCTGACGGCCGTCCTGCGCACGCCCCTGGACTTCGGCGCGGCGGGCACCGGCACGCTCGCCGAGGTCCACCCGTCGAACAGGCTCGCCGAGATGGACTTCGAGATCCCGTTGTCGGGCGGTGACCACGCCGCGACGGCGCACGTGACCGTGCACGCCGTCGCCGATCTCGTGGCGCACCACCTCGCTTCGGACGACGTGCTCGCGGCCTATCCGCAGCGGATGCGCCGACTCGACGACCGGACGCTCCGGGGCTACCTCACCGGCAGTGTCGACACGGTCCTGCGTGTCGGGTCGTCCGACGATTCCCGCTACGTGGTGGTGGACTACAAGACCAATCGCATCAGAAGTGGCGACCTCACCGTCGACGACTTCACGGTCGAGGACATGGCCGGCGAGATGATGGAGTCGCACTATCCGCTGCAGGCACTGCTCTATTCCGTTGCGCTGCATCGCTATCTGCGGTGGCGTCGACCGGGATACGACCCCCGGGTACACCTCGGAGGAGTGCAGTACCATTTCGTCCGAGGCATGATCGGCCCGGACACTCCGCCCGGGCGCGGGGTCTTCTCCTGGGCGCCGTCCCCCGATCTCGTGACGGCGCTGTCCGATCTGCTCGCAGGAGTCCGGTCGTGACCGCGGTGTACCCGGGCGCTGTCGCGCAGCGCGGCAAGGGAGTGCTGCGCGCGTTCAACGACGTCGGCGTCCTCACCGCGGCCGACGTGCACGTCGCCCTCCGACTCGGCGCGCTCGGCGGGGAACGGGACGAACTGGCGCTGTTCGCCGTGGCACTCGCCGTGCGCGCGGTGCGCGTCGGGTCGGTGTGCCTGGACCTGACCCGCCTGCGCGACGTCACGGCCGACGACGGGGTCGACACGGACGCTCTGCCGTGGCCGGACGACGCGGCGGTCGTGGCCGCCCTCCGGGCGAGCCCACTCGTCCTGGGTGGGGAGAGCGGTCCGCTGCGACCGGTGCTCGTGGTGGACACCGCGGACGGCCCGTTGCTCTATCTACAGCGGTACTACCTGCAGGAGAAAGTGATCCGGGACGTGCTGGCTGCGCGCGCACTCGACGCGCCGGCTGTCGACGTGGAGGCGGTGCGGCAGGGACTGGCCACCTACTTCCCGAGCACCGAGGTGCCCGACAGGCAGCGCATCGCGGCGGCACTCGCGGTGACCGGGTGGACCACCGTCATCGCGGGCGGCCCCGGAACGGGCAAGACGCACACGGTCGCGCGCATTCTCGCTCTGCTCACCGCAGTGCACGGCCCCGGTCTACGGATCGGGCTCGCCGCGCCGACCGGGAAAGCGGCTGCGCGACTGCAGGAGTCGGTGGCCGAGCAGGCACCGGAACTCGGACTGCGAGACGACATCCCGGCGATGACGGTGCATCGGCTGCTGGGCTGGCAGCCCGGCAGCCGCAGTCGGTTCCGTCACGACGCACACAACAGGCTCCCGTACGACGTGGTCGTCGTCGACGAGACGTCCATGGTGTCGTCCACGCTGATGAGCCGACTCATGGAGGCGGTCCGCGCCGACACCAGGCTCGTACTGGTCGGCGATCCCGACCAGCTGACCTCGGTGGACGCGGGCGCGGTGTTGGCCGATCTGGTCGCGCGGCCGGTGACGGCGGCGTTGCCGGAGGTGGTCACCGCCCTGGTGGGCGCCGACCTCGGGTCCGTCCCGGCGGCGGGGGACTCGTCGGAGAAGAGTCTCTCGACGGGCGAGGTGCGCCGACTCGCCGCGGGCGCCGTGCGACTGAGCCGCGGGCGTCGGTTCGGCGGTGTCATCGCCGATCTCGCCGTCGCTGTGCGTGACGGCGACGAGGACGAGGTGGTGCGCCTGCTGAACTCGGGCGATCCCGCCCTCGAGTTCGGTCCGCGGTCCGACGTGTCGTCGCTCGAACGCGATGTGGTCTCCACCGCTCGGGCCGTGACCGCGGCCGCCGCGTCCGGTGATGCGGCCGCGGCCCTCGCCGCTCTCGAGCGGCACCGCCTGTTGTGCGCGCACCGCGAGGGCCCCTCCGGTGTGGATCACTGGGCACGGTGGGCGATGGACCGCGTGGGCGCCGACACCTCGACCTTCCTCGACGCCGCACAGTGGTATCTCGGGCAACCGCTCCTGGTGACGACGAACGACCACGACAACCGTATCTACAACGGCGACACCGGCGTGGTCGTCGACGACGGACACGGCGGCGTGGTCGCCGCGTTCGCGCGCGGGTCGACTCCGTTCCTCGTTCATCCCAGCAGGCTGTCGGCCGTGCAGACGGTGTACGCCATGACGATTCACCGCAGTCAGGGAAGTCAATACGACACCGTCTCGGTGGTCATCCCGGACGAGACGTCGTCGCTGTTGACGAGGGAACTGCTGTACACGGCCATCACGCGCGCCCGCCGCACCGTGCGCATCATCGGCAGCGAGGAGTCGGTGCGCGCCGGTGTCCGTCGCCGGGTGCTGCGGGCCAGCGGACTACGTCGCGACTCGCCGGTGCCCTTCGGTCACTCCTGATCCACCGCGCGCGCGGCGTCTCGTGGCAGTCGGTTGTCCGAGCACTGCCCGCATGTCGTGCGTGTGCGCTATATTCTCCTCGACTGCGGTCGGGGGGACCGTTACAGGCGGTGAAAACAGGACGGGGGACAGGGTATGAGGAGTCGTCACCACCTGCCCGACGTCCGGTCCACCTCGGCACCGAGCCGCGACGAGCTCGCCTAGTGTCCACATTCCTCACCCCGGGCGTCGAACACGAACCGCGACCGCATCGCCGCGGGTTGTTCGGCTCGCACCCCGGGACCACCGAGAGCGAGGATCGGCGGGTCCTGTCCGGCGCTCTCCCCGTCCGACACCGCATCGTGATCGCCGACATCGGTCTCGGCGAGGATCTCGGCACCGATGCGTTGGCCGGGATGTCCGCAGCGGTCGGCGAGCGTCGGCCAGGTGGCGTGATCGCCTGGGATCTGGCCGGTGAGGCCACCAGGCACGGTGCCGCCGCGCAGATCGCCGAGGACGTCGAGGCCCTGGTGGCGCCCGAGTGCGATCCGCGAGCACTGTCCCACTACGTCGACACCCGGCCCGAAGGGCACGATGCTCTCGGAGCGGATGCGTCGCTGCAGGACCCGCACGCCATCGAGGACGTTCTGACCGTCCTGACACACCACCGGCAGACGGTCGTCGTGCACGCCCGCAGCGACGAGCCGTACTTCGCCGCGATGATCGACGACGCGGACTCGATCGTCGTCCCGATTCCCCATTCCGAGGCTGCCGCACTCCGCGTCGTGGCGCTGATGGACTCGCTCCGCGGCAGCGGCCGCGACACCTGGTCGGACCGCATCGTCGTCGTCAAACACGATGCGGTACATGCCGGTTCGCGATCCGGCTCCACGGATCTGCGACGCGTGCTCGGGGATGCGGGAGTCCGCACCGTGCTGGACGTGCCGTCCACGTCGGACTCCGATGCGGACGTTCGCCGCGCCTGGTCGCACGTCGCCGCCGTCGTGATGCGGACGCGCGGGCCGGTACGCCCGATCGTTCCCGACGCGCACCCGGGTCTGCACGCCGACGACCACACACCCTCCTTCGACAGCACGACGGCGACACTGCGCGCGCGCTCTGCCGACACCCGGCCGAGTCGTCGCAACGGGCGACTTCCCGCCCTCGCCGCCCTCGGTGCCCTTCTCGTCGCGGGAGGACTCGGCACCGCCGTCATGATGCAGCGCGCCCCCGCGGATTCCGCACCGGTGCCGGTCGCCACCGCGGGTGTCGGTGCGGACGCGGCCGATCAGACCGCGTCGGCGGCGCCGACGCCGATCGATGCGGCCCGCGCGAGTGGTCCCGCCGTGATCGTGCGCTACGACGATCTGTACTACCGAGATCGCGACGCCGCAGCGGCCGCAGCGCTCTGGGATCTGTCCGACACGGCCGGTGTGGACGCCACGGTGGCCGATCTGCAGCGATCCATCGACGCGGTGGACCCGGCGATACGGCACCGCATCGACGTGGCGCCCACCTCCGACCCGCTCGTCTTCGACGCCGTCCTGACACTCACGGTTCCGGACGGCCGGGAGTTCCGGTACGACCAGCAGTTCACGGTGCGGGAGGACGACGACGGCTTCGCCATCGTCCGCAAGATCGACTGCGCCGGCGTCTGTCCCGCTCCGTGACCCGTCTTCCGGCCCTCCTCCCGCCACGACTCGAGAGAGACACACGATGACGCACCGCGCGCCCGTACGCCGCCGACGCACAGTGGGATCCGGTCTCGCCGCGAGTGCGATGGCGGTGGGTGCCTGGGGGCTGGTGACCTGCGCGTCCGTCCTCGTCGCACCCGCGGCGTCCGCTGCCCCGACATCGGTGAACGACGAACCGAACACGGCGGCGGAGAAGGTCGCCGAGAGCAGGCGTCGCGACGAGTTGTCGCAGAAGGAGCGCGCGGCAGAGGACGCGGAACGCGAACGCCAGGAGAAGGAAGCGAAGCAGGCAGCCGACGACCTCGCGGCGCAGGAAGCCGACGAGCGGAGAGAGCGGCGAGAGGACCAGGCCGCAGCCGTGCAGAACGGCACCGCGCCGGCGCCGGCACCGTTCGTCTTCCAGCTTCCGCCGCTTCCGTTCGAGATCCCCGGCGTCACGCCGCCCGCCCCGGCGGTCACGGCACCCGAGCCGGTCGCGCCGCCGGTCGACACGGCACCGCCGCCCCCCGCGACGGCCCCGGCTCCGGTGGTCGACGACGTCGCCGACGTCGTCGAGGTCGAGGAGGCTCCCGCGCCGACGCCGGCCGTCACGGCACCTGCCGCGCCGGCACCGGTTCCCGAGCCGGACCCCGCACCGTCGCGCCCCGACCCGACACCGGGTCCCGGCCCCGCGCCGCTCCCCGCCACTCCCCAGGTGCAGTCCGGTGGTCATGGGCCGCACACCGGCCCCGATCCGGATCGCGACCCGATCGATCCTCCGTCGCCGCCTCCCGGTGACGACGACGAGCCCCGTCAGCCGTCGCCGAGAGCTGCGACGATGAGCAACCCGGCTCCGCCGTCGGTGAGCAACCCGGCTCCGCCGTCGGTGAGCAACCCGGCTCCGCCGTCGGCGAGCGACACCGCGCCGCAGTCGGTGCAGCCGTCCGGAGAAGGTCGGCACGCGGCACCCGACCCGGGCTGGACGAATCCCGTTCCCGGACGCTGACCCGTCACCGACGAAGTACGAGAATGCCGTTCACGTCGGAGACGACCGAGTAACCGTCCGCGAGAGCTGCACTGATCGCCGTGTTGTCGCCCGACTCGTCCTTGGGCCACCCGGCGGGCCGGCCGATGTTCACGACGATCCAGTCCGGTGTCGTGGAATCGGTCTCCCGCTGCGGGAACACCGAGACGGGGTGGTCGGACACGAACTGTGGGACCAGGTTGTTGGAGGCCGACACGCGGTCCCCTGGCGGTATGGATGCCGACACGGCTCTCGCGGTGGTCACCTGCGGGTCGACGCGCCACCCCTCGGCGTCGGCGAGCCGAGCCAGCGGCTGGAAGGGCAGCGCGACCAGAGCGACGGCGGCGACGGCGGCGAGCACCACCCTCTGGGCACGCGGTGACAGGTGCATGTCACGCCGACCGCGGATGAGTGCATCGATCAACGCGGCGAACAGGATCGGCATCAGGATCGCGTTGTAATGGAAGATAGGCTTCCAGAAATTGGTGTTGTCGCTGAGGAACCGCCATGCGACGGTGGGTACTGCCACCAGCGTCAACGGTGACCGCAGTGCTGCGAAGCCGGTGACGGCCAACAGCAGCAGCACGGTCGCGGCGCGCGAGTCCCCGCTGACGAGACCGTGTGTGGTGTCGGCGATGCCCTCACCGAGGGGCGGAAGTTTCGAGCCCTGACCGTAGGCGTCGTCGGCGCTCAGCAGCGGTATGACCACCGTGATGGCCAGCACGATCCACGCCGCGCCCCACGCGGCCGTCGCCAGGCCCAGAATCCGTGTGCGGCCCGTGGTCCACCAGGCGATCAGGGCGCCGATCACGATGACGGTCAGCCCCATGTCCTCCTTGACGAAGACGAGCGGGAGCGTCCACGCCACCGCGGCACGCCAGTGCCCCTGGCCGAGCGCTGCCATGGCGAAGGCCAGCATCGGGACGCCGAAGGCGATCTCGTGGAAGTCGAAGTTCAGTGCCGACTGCAGGCCCCACGATAGTCCGTAGCCGAGGGCCACCACGATGCCCGCGACGGTGCCGAGGCTGCGGCACGCCCACCGGGAGAGGGGCACGACACCCACGGCGAACAGGACGCCCTGGGCGATCAGCAGGGTCTCGGGGACAGGGGCGAGTCGATAGAAGGGCGCGAGCAGTGCGGTGATCGGAGAGAAGTGATCACCGAGCGTGTTGTAGCCCGTGCCCAGCAGATCCGACGTCGGCGCGTCGAGGCGTGCGTACGAGGCGATCTGTTGCACGAAGATGCCGAGGTCGAAACCGGAGGTGCGCAGCTGGTGCTGACCGACCACGGACAGTGCGCTGTAGAGCGGGGCGAGAAGGAGGAAGGCGATCGCCGGGACCGCGATGTCCGCGCGGCGGGCGCGACGCAGCATCTCCTGCGGTCGGCGCGCCCCGCCGGACGGGGCGGCCGCTGCAGTCTCCGCAGAAGGTCTGGTTGCCGTCACAGGAGATAATTTCTACACGAACTTCGTGTGATCAGGCTGTGAACGCGAGGTGTGGCCGCCCCGGCTCAGCACGTCAGCGGCTCACCGCCTTGGTGTAGCGGTGGATGGCGAACGGTACGAAGACGACCAGGATGAGGATCGACCATCCCACCGTCGCGAGCACCGGGTGTTGGAGTGGCCACGCGTCCGGAGGCGGCATCGTCGGGTTCGTGTTCCCGAACAGCACCCGGCTCGCCTGCGTGATGGCGGAGACAGGATTCCACTCGGCGATGGGTTGCAGGATCCCGGGCAGATCCTGACTCTGCACGAACGTGTTGGCGATGAACGTCAGCGGGAAGATGACGATGAAGCTGGCGTTGTTGAACACCTCGGGCGTCCGGATCCACAGTCCGATCACCGCCATCACCCAGGACAGTGCGTAGGCGAAGAGCAGCAGCAGCCCGAATCCCGCCGCGGCCTCCCAGAACGACGACCGGATGCGCCAGCCGACCAGCAGACCGGTCAGGGACATCACGACCAGGCTGATGACGTTGATGACGATGTCGCTGCTGGTCCGTCCGACGAGCACCGCGGACGGAGCCATGGGCAGGGAGCGGAAGCGGTCGATGATGCCCTTCTGCATGTCCTCCGCGAGCCCGAGGCCGGTCCACGTGGACCCGAAGATGACGGTCTGCGCGAAGATGCCGGCGATGAGGAACTCGCGGTAGGACATGCCGGGGATCTCGATGGCCGACCCGAAGATGTACGCGAAGACCAGGACGAACATGATCGGCGACAGCAGCGTGAAGACGATGAGGTCGGGGACGCGCTTGATCTTGATGAGGTTGCGTCGGGCGATGGTCGCGCCGTCGCTCAGCGCCGTGGTGGGTGAGTTCATCGGGCCGTCTCCTGTCCGCTGGGCTGCTGATCGGCCGCGTCGGGCCGGGTCGACGTCTGGCCGGTGAGAGTGAGGAAGACGTCGTCGAGGCTGGGCTTGCCCAGCGAGGCGTCGGCAGGGGTGACGCCGTTCTCGCGGAGCAGGACCAGCGCGTCGACGAACGTGGTGGTCCCGTCGTCCGCACCGACCGTGAGCCGCCGGGACGCGGCATCGGAGGTGACCTGACCCGGTGCGAAACGCTCCATGACGCCCTGCGCCGTCGTCAGATCGCCGTCCGTGTCGAAGGCGAACTCCAGCCTGGCTCCGCCCACTCGCGACTTCAGTTCGTCGGCGGTGCCGCGCTCGATGACGCGACCACGATCGATCACCGCGATCTCGTCGGCCAGCTGGTCCGCTTCCTCGAGGTACTGGGTGGTGAGGAGCAGGGTCGTCCCGCCCTGCACCAGTTCCTCGATCACCGACCACAGCTCGAGGCGGGCGCGAGGATCGAGCCCGGTGGTGGGCTCGTCGAGGAAGAGGACCGGTGGATCGGCGACGAGGGCGCCCGCCAGGTCCAGGCGTCGGCGCATCCCACCCGAGTAGCCCTTGACCGGCCGGTCGGCCGCCTCGACGAGGTCGAACCGTTCGAGCAGTTCACGTGCCCGATCACGGCTGCGCTTCTTCCCGAGGTGGTACAGCCGGCCGACCATGTCGAGGTTCTCGAAGCCCGTCAGATACTCGTCCACCGCGGAGTACTGCCCCGAGACGCCGATGCGTGAGCGGAGTTCCGCCGCGTCGGCGACGACGTCGAGGCCCGCCACCCGTGCGGTGCCGGCGTCGGCCCGCAGCAGTGTGGTGAGCACGCGGATGGTGGTGGTCTTCCCGGCTCCGTTGGGCCCGAGCAGTGCCATGACCGTGCCCTCGGGCACCTCGAGATCGAGACCGTCGAGTGCGTCGACGCCCCCGTACCGTTTGACGAGGCCGACCGCGCTGATGGCAGTGGCACCCGAACTGCGTGAGGCCATGAGACTTCCCTTCCGGACGTGACACGACGATGCGCCCGTCGGATGTGACTCGGCCGAGCGTCGGAACTCATCACAGCACGCAGGTACGACACGGTCGGGTTTCCGCGGAGTCCGCATCGGCTACTCCCTGTGCAGGTGACGCGCGGCCTGACTCGGTCGGCGCGCACGGCTCATGAAGAGGGGTACAACGTGTCCGAGTACGACTACGTCATCGTCGGTGGAGGAATGGTGGCCGACAACGCCGCCAAGGGGATCCGCGAGCACGACGAGAACGGCACCATCCTCGTCGTCGGCTCCGACGTCGACGGTCCCTACACCCGCCCCGCGCTGAGCAAGAAGTTGTGGACCGACGCGGAGTTCACCACCGACGAGGTGCCGTTGGGCACCGAGGAGACGGGTGCGACGCTGGTGCTGTCGACGACGGTCACGTCGATCGATCGCGACGCCCGCACGGTGACCACCGACAAGGGGGACACCCACCACTACGGATCGCTGTTGCTGGCGACCGGGGCGACCCCGACGACGCTGGACCTGCGTCCGTCCGAGCGGGTCGTCTACTTCCGCACCTTCGCGGACTACCGGCGCCTGCGGGCGCTGGCGACGGAGGGCACCCACATCGTCGTGGTGGGCGGTGGTTACATCGGCACCGAGATCGCCGCGGCGCTCGCGCAGAACAAGGTCACCGTCACCCTGGTGAGCAGTGACGACGTGGTGGGCGGCCATATGTTCCCCGCGGACCTCGCGTCGGTGTTCCAGCAGGACTTCGAGGACCACGGGGTCACGGTCCGCACGGGTGTCAAGGTCGACTCCGGTGCGCAGCAGGGCAATGCGGTGTCGCTGACCCTCAGCGACGGTTCCACGATCGATGCCGACGCGGTGGTCTTCGGGCTCGGCGTGACGCCGAACACCGACCTCGCGGAGCAGTCGGGGCTCGACGTCGACAACGGCATCGTGGTCGACGAGTTCCTGCGCACGGCGGACGAGCACGTCTACGCCGCGGGCGACGTCGCCAACTACCCCGACGCGATCCTGGGCCGTCGTCGCATCGAGCACGTGGACAATGCCAACAGCATGGGAAAGACGGTCGGCAAGATCATGGCCGGCTCCACCGAGCCGTACACGTACACGCCGTACTTCTACTCCGACGTGTTCGACAACGGTTACCAGGCGGTGGGCACGATGAGCACCGACCTCAGGACGGTCGAGGACTGGAAGACGCCAGGCAAGGAGGGTGTCGTGTACTACCTCGACGACGACTCCGTGCTCCGCGGTGTGCTGATGTGGAACGTGTGGGAAGGACTCGACACCGCGCGCGAGATGCTGAAGAGCGGCGAGAAGCGCGACGACGAGTCCCTGCACGGCGCGATCTGACGACCACCCTCACCCCGCCGCGTCGGCGGGGTGAGGGCGTCTCAGTACTGCACCAACGGGTCCGCGCGCCGCAGGTCCTCCACCGAGACCGCGCGGCCCGCGGCGTCGGCGAGGGGAACGCGCCAGTTCCGATACTGGGTCTCGTTGGTTCCCGGCTGGTTCTGGATGCGGTGCTCGCCGACCATGTCCACCAGTGCCACTCCGATCAGCAGGGACGGGCTGCGCTGGATCAGCCGGTACAGCGCCGCGACCGTCTCCCCGGTGGACGCACCGTCCGCGAGCAGGCCACGCTCGCGCGCGAGGTCCAGCACGGACTCACGCTGTTTCTCGTCCTGCGCACGCTCCTCGTCGACGGCTCTCTCGAGGAGGCCGAGCCGCGATCGCAGATCGATGTGCTCACCCGCCAGGTACCCGGCGGTGGGCGGCAGGTCGTGGGTGGTCACCGAGGTCAGGCACAGCTCGCGGTACTTCTCCGGGGCGATGGGGCCGTCGTCGTCCCGCTCGAACCACAGGATGGACGTGCCCAGCACGCCCCGCTCGGCCAGGTAGTCCTGGACGACGGGTTCGAAGACGCCGAGGTCCTCACCGATGACCACGGCGCCGGCCAGTTCCGCCTCGAGCGCGAGGATGCCGATGAGCGCCTCGTGGTCGTACGTGACATAGGTGCCGCCCGCGGGAGTCTCGGCATCGGTGGGGATCCACCAGAGCCGGAACAGTCCGAGGATGTGGTCGACCCGCAGCCCGCCCGCGTGCTTGAGCACGGTGCGCAGCATGTCGCGGAACGGTGCGTACCCGAGTTCGGCCAGCCGGTCGGGCCGCCAGGGTGGCTGGTTCCATTGCTGCCCTTGCTGATTGAAGTCGTCCGGGGGAGCGCCGACGGTCACGCCCTCGGCCAGTGCGGAACCCAGGGACCAGGCGTCGGCACCCGAGAGCTGCACTCCCACAGCCAGATCGTGCACGACACCGATGGCCATTCCCGCCCGGTGCGCGGTGGCCTGCGCCTCGGCCAGCTGCTCGTCGCAGATCCACTGGAGCCAGCTGTGGAACTCGATGCGATGCGCGAGCTTCGCCTGCTGCCGCTGGACCCACGGCGTGCCGGGGGCGGCGGCCTTCGTCTGCCATCGCGTGTCGTCCGGCGACAGCTTCTCCGTCAGTGCGCACCACGTGGCGAAGTTGTGCAGGCCCACGCCCTCCGCGGCGCGGAACTCGTCGAACGCGGCCTGGCGGGACGCGCTCCGCGGAAAGAGGAAGATCGCTTCGAGCGCACGGAGTTTCGCGCGCAGCGACTTGTCCCTGTCCAGATCGTCCGTGCGACCGTCGGCGCGGTGCAGTCGGCGCGCGGTGTCGCGGATGCGGGCATACCTGTCGCGCGGCAGCATCGCTGTCTCGCGGATGTTCTCGACGCGGATGTAGAGCGGATTGAAGAATCGACGGGTGGTCGGCAGATAGGGCGAGGCCTCGATCGGTGGCCGCGGCGCCGCGGCGTGCAAAGGATTGACCAGGACGTAGTCCGCTCCGTGCTCGCCGCCCAGGATCGCCGCCATGTCGGCCAGATCGGCCAGATCGCCGATGCCCCACGACTGTGCGGACCGGATGGAGTAGAGCTGCGCCAGCACGCCCCATCGTTGACGATCGGACAGTGCCTCGGCGGTGGACAGACGGGCCGGCGTGACGACCAGCGTGCACGACGCCTCGAGACCGTCGTCCCCCTCCGCGCGCAGCGTGTGCCATCCGAGCGGGAGATCGACCGGGACGGCGAACGTGGCTCGGCCGACGAGGGCGCCGTCGATCTCGCGGGGGTCGACCCAGACGTCCTGCTGAGCCGCCTCGCGCGTGCCGCCGTCCTCGAGCTCGACGGTGACCGTCACGGACGTCCCGTGCGGCACGTGGACGGGAACGTGGTGGTCCTTGCCGGACGTGACCACGACGACCGCCGGCACGGTGCGCCGCCAGGGTGCCTCGTCGTGATCGACGATCGCGGTCTCGATGTCGTCGTCGCTGTCGACGGGCACGTCGAGCGCCGTCAGGACCGAGCGGAGGGTGGATTCACCGACGTCGCGGCGGGCCTTGTCCCACCCCTCGTACGACGTGGCGACGCCGTGGAGCCCGGCGAGGTGGCGTAGTCGTTCGATGTTCGTCACGCTTCGATGGTAGTGCCGCGCGGGGGTGGCCGCGGACGTGAGAACCGTGTCCCGACTCGATCTGGAACACTGGTGGCACCTGCAGAATCGGTGGGGGAGGTGGAGAACGGTGACGAGTGACCCCGCGGACGTGCGTGCCCGTCGAGCGGACACCGTGCGGACCATCGCCGAGTCGACGCGCATCGAGTCGGACCGGTCCGGACGCGCTCACGAGCCGCTGTCCGACCGCGCCGCGCTGCTCGTCGCGCTGGGTCGTCTCGACGAGGAGACGCGCGGCATCGCGCTCGCGCGCCTGCGCGCCGGCCGGAAGTTCCCCGCACTGGGCGGATTCGGCACCCTGCGGCTGATCACGGAGGAGCTGCACTGGATCGACGGTCGCACGGTCGTACTGCGCACCGGGCCCACGCGCCTGGCTCTGCTGCAACGGCACGTGCTGCTCGAACGTCGACTGGGGTCGTACCGCACGCGGTTCGTGATGAGTTCCGGTCACTACGCGTCGGGGGTCCGCGCGATCCGCCGGGAGCGGCGCGAGGGCATCCACCTCGACGTCGACCAGCGCACCGCCCTCTTCGAGGCGTTGCGGCACACGCCGACTCCGCTCGGTGTCGGACCGGGTCCACTCTCGCGAGCCCGAGGGATCCTCGGCGGCGCCGCGGCGGAGCGCCTCGACACGCTGCACGCGCGGGGCGCCGACGTCGTCCGCACCCTCGCGGGCACGGACGCGGATCGGTTCGCCGATCGCTACGACACCCTGCTGTTCCTCGCCGGGATGTACCACGACCGGATCCTCTCCTCGCGGATCTGGCGCTCGGACCTGTTCGCGGTGGCCCGGGCGCAGCTCGACCCGGGAACCGAACTGGTGCAGATCGCGGTGGACGTGGTCGCACTCGCCCAGTTGGACGCGGAACTCACCGCGGCCTTCGAGGCGCAGGGGGACACGGTGGACGAGGAGGGTCGACGCGAGGTGCTCGTGCGCCGAGCCGATCTCATCCCGGTGTGGGATCAGGTGATCGACCGGGTCGCAGCGTTGTCACGCGTGGTCGACGAGATCGCGGTGGCGGAGATCGAGCACCGGAGCCTGGACGCCGTGCAGCGCACCGTGGGCCTCGACCAGCGCATCGACGATCTCATCTCCCGGTCCGGTACGCGGGAGATCTCGGCCGACAACACCCATTCGGTGTCCGATCAGATCTCGCGGGACACGCTCTGACGTGCGCCCGTGCCTTCGTCCTGTTTGGAACGAGTCGGATCGGTGAAAGCACGGTAGTACGCGGTCGACCTCTGAGCGCGTGACCCGCGCCGGAAGGACGACCTCCATGCCAGCAGTACTCGAACGCGCCCGTATCGTCGCGCCACCGGGATGGAGCCGCTGGCTCATTCCGCCGGCCGCCCTCGCGATTCATCTCGCGATCGGCCAGGCCTACGCGTGGAGCGTGTTCAAGGCCGCCATCTCCTCCGACACCGCCATGGGACTGAGCGGGACGATGACCGCGATCCCGTTCCAGCTGGCCATCGTCATGCTCGGCCTCTCCGCAGCCGTGCTCGGGACGAAGGTGGAGACGCACGGTCCGCGGTGGGCCATGACGATGTCGCTCCTCTTCTTCTGCTCCGGGCTGCTCATCTCGGCCCTCGGCATGAGCCTCGACCAGTTCTGGTTGGTGATCGTCGGATACGGACTCGTCGGCGGCATCGGCCTCGGCATCGGGTACATCTCCCCGGTCTCCACGCTGATCAAGTGGTTCCCCGATCGCCCGGGCATGGCGACGGGTATCGCGATCATGGGATTCGGCGGCGGCGCCCTGGTGGCCTCGCCCCTGACCACCAAACTCCTGTCCGCGTACGGCGGCAACACCGATGCCTCGATCGCCACGACGTTCCTCACGCTCGGCCTCGGCTACGCCGTCTTCATGGCGCTCGGCGTCGTGCTGATCCGGGTTCCCGCCGACGACTGGAAGCCGGCCGGGTGGACGCCACCGCAGACCCCGGCGGGTCAGCACACCGCACGCGTGTCCGCGGCGAACGCCGTCAAGACCCCGCAGTTCTGGTTGCTGTGGATCGTGTTGTGCTTCAACGTCACCGCCGGCATCGGTATCCTCGAGCGCGCCGCGGGCATCTACACCGACTTCTTTCCCGACCCCACTGCCCCGGAATCCGTGGTGGCAGCGGCCGCGGGCTTCGTCGCGTTCCTCTCGCTGACGAACATGCTCGGCCGGTTCGTGTGGTCGTCGGTGTCCGACCTGGTGGGTCGCAAGAACATCTATCGTCTCTACCTCGGTGTGGGCGCGCTTCTCTATCTGTACATCTCGCTCTTCACGAACACGAACAAGGTCCTGTTCCTCGTCAGCGCGATGGTCATCCTGTCGTTCTACGGTGCAGGCTTCGCCACGGCGCCCGCCTACCTGCGTGACCTGTTCGGTACCTATCAGGTCGGTGCCATCCACGGACGACTGTTGACGGCCTGGTCGGTCGCGGGCGTGCTCGGACCACTGATCGTCAACGCGATCGCCGACCTCGGCGAGGAGGGAACCACCGGACGGTACGTTCCCGCGTTCGTGACGATGATCGTCCTGCTCTCCATCGGCTTCGTCGCGAACGAACTGATCAAGCCCGTGGATCCGAAGTACTCGGAGCCGGACCCGGAGGCGACGACGCCGGGCACTGCGACCGACGAGGGTACGAACGACAAGAACGAGGCGACGGTATGAGCGAGACGAAGCAGGGCGCGCGTGTGCCCGTCGTGGTGGTGTCCTGGCTGTGGGTCGGGGTTCCCTTCGCCTGGGGTGTCTACGAGCTGATCCTCAAGGCCAAGAACCTCTTCGGTGCGTGATCGGAGCGTAGATCTCTGGCCTCGCCCGCCTGTGCTGCCGCGCCCCGTGATCATGGACCAGCGGTGGGAACGCCTCGTGTTCCTGCACTGGCGTGTCGCCCCGGACGTCGTCGCGCCGTTGCTGCCTCGCGGCATCGTCCCCGACACGATGGACGGGTACACCTATGTCGGACTGATCGGCTTCGAGATGGTGGGGGCCGGGTTGGGGTACGGCCGACCGGTACCGCGACTCGGAACCTTCGGCGAGATCAACGTGCGGCTCTACAGCCGCGACGGTGACGATCGCCGAGGGGTCGTGTTCCGTTCTCTCGACGCCACCCGTGCCGCAGTGGTGCTGGCCACGAACGCGGCGGGGGTGCCGTATCGCTGGTCGCACATCGACATCGTCGACGACGGTGATCCTCGGAACCGGGTCGTCGGCTACCGCTCTCGGCGACTGGCACCGCCGCACCGTGGTGCGACGACCGACTTCACCGTGTCCCCCGGCGACACCGACATGTCCGACGATCCGCTGTCGGTGTTCCTCACCGCTCGGTGGGGGATGCACACGTCCGTCGCGGGCCGACCCGTCTACGTCCCCAACACCCACCGCCGGTGGCCGCTGCGCGCGGCGACCCTGGTGCGCTGCGACGACCAGCTCATGGCCGCGGCGGGCGTGGGGGACCTGGCCGCCCGCCCGCCGGACTCCGTGCTGTATTCCGACGGTGTGCGAACGCAGTTCGGGCGTCCCTACGCCGCGACACCGGTACGCGACTAGATCAGTCCGTGGCGCGGCGGGTGCGCCCCGGTGAGCGCGTACCGGCCGACGTGTTGAGTCTTCCATCGCACAGGGTCGTGGAGCGTGTGGGTCCTCGCGTCGCGCCACAGCCTGTCCAGCCGTAGAGAGGCTGCGGCACTGCGAGTTCCGCCCGCGTCGAACAGTGCCGTGGTGGC
Organism: Rhodococcus sp. Leaf225; assembly: GCF_001426145.1. Lineage (NCBI taxonomy): Bacteria > Bacillati > Actinomycetota > Actinomycetes > Mycobacteriales > Nocardiaceae > Rhodococcus > Rhodococcus sp. Leaf225. Next base: position 144,417 of record NZ_LMRN01000019.1, read on the forward strand.
GTCGAGGGACGCACGCGCCGAGGCTACCTTGGCCGCTGCTGTCGCGATGGAGGCCGCCGCGGCGCTGTCCGGTGTGAGCTCGCGCTCGGCCACGTCGATCGCCTCGCCGGCCTCGCGCACGAGCGCCTCGGCCCCGCGCACCCCGATCTCCACCTCGCCGAACTGCTGCAGCAGCAACGGATCCCGGTCGGCCGTCGCCACGTCGGCGTCCACCGGAGGGCGAGCGACGACCACGACGTCGCGAGCGGTGTCGACGGCGGCGCGGGCGATGCCGGCATCGATGGCGGCGTGCAGCAGCTGAGCGCGCGCCCCGTAGGTGGTCGCGTCGTCGAAGAGGGCGGAGTACGGCACGAGGGAGTCGGCGGGCACCACGACGTCCGTCAGAGTCACGGTGCCGCTGGCCGTCGTGCGCTGCCCGAGCCCGTCCCAGTCGTCCTCGACGAGCACTCCGGGCGCGTCCGCCGGGATGTAGGCCAGCACCTTTCGGCTCTGATCACCCTGCTCGCCGGGGCCCGCCTGCACGCCGCGGACCACCAACCAGTGTGCGAAGAGCGCGCCCGTCGAGTAGTACTTGGTGCCGTTCAGCGACGAGGTGCCGTCCGGACGGGACGTCACCGTGGTCCGGTCGACCGCGATGGAGGGTGTGCCGCGCTCGCTCTGGGCGTTGGCGAAGCGGCGACCGGCGAGGGCCTCGGCGAAGAAGCGTCGCTGTTGCTCCGTCGATCCCTGTCGCCGCAGCGCGTCGAGGAAGGTCATGTGGCTCTGCGGTATCTGCGCGATGCTGGCGTCCCCGCGAGCGAGCGAGAGGAACACCGAGGCGAGGGTGCGCGCCGAGACCGGCCTGCCGCCGAACTCCGCGGGCACGGTGATGCCCAGCAGGCCCGACGCGGACAGCAGGTCCAGTTCCGGGCCGGGCAGCCGTCGATCGCGGTCACGTTCGATCGCGGACGGGGCGATCTTCGCCCCGAGCGCGGCGGCGACGGCCAGCGCAGCGTCGTCGTCGAGCACCGGCGGCAGGGTCTTCGGGCCGGGTTCGGTGGTCATCGGGCGGGGAGGAACGGGGTGTGGCCGGTGGCGCGTGCCGCGGCGCCGCCGGAGAACAGTCCGCGGCTGCGCAGCTGGGGGATGACACCCTCGCCGAACCAGTACAGCTCCTCGAGGTGTGGATAACCGGAGAGAACGAACTCGTCGATGCCGATGGCCGCGTACTCCGCGATGCGATCGGCCACCTCGGTGTGGCTCCCGACGAGGGCCGTTCCCGCCCCGCCGCGCACCAGGCCGACACCGGCCCACAGGTTGGGGGAGATCTCGAGTGCGCGCGGGTCCTTCCAGGACCCGGTCCTGCGGCTCCCCTCGTGCAGAGCGAGCATCGCGCGCTGGCCCACCGACTCGCTCCGCGCCAGGTTGGACTGCGCCGTCGCGACGGCGTCCTCGCCGAGCGCCTCGACGAGCGCGCCCGCCTGTTTCCATGCCTCCTCGGACGTATCGCGGGTGATCACGTGCAGACGGATGCCGAAGCGCACGGTGCGTCCGCGCTCGGCCGCGAGTCCGCGGATCCACTCGATCTTCTTCGCCACGGCCGTGGTCGGCTCACCCCACGTGAGATAGACGTCGGAGTGGTCCGCCGCCACCGGGCCCGCAGCGGGAGAGGAGCCGCCGAAGTACAGCGGAGGCGTGGGGTCGGGGAGGAACGGCAGCGACGCGTCCTCGACCTGGATGTGCGTGCCCTGGTGCGTCACCGACTCGCCGCGCCAGAGGCCGCGGACGATGGTGAGGAACTCGTCCGTGCGGGCGTACCGCTCGTCCTTGGACAGGTGATCGCCGTACTGACGCTGCTCGTGAGCCTCGCCCCCGGTGACGACGTTGAGCAGGAGTCGGCCGGGCGCATGGTTGCTGAACGTCGCCGACATCTGCGCCGCGAGGGTCGGGCTGATCAGACCCGGTCGGAAGGCGATGAGGAATGCGAGCTTCTCGGTCTCGCGGGCGAGCATCGCCGTGGTGAGCCACGCGTCCTCGCACCACGCGCCGGCCGGGGTGAGTGCACCGGTGAAGCCGAACTCCTCGGCCGCGCGGCCGATGGACGACAGGTACCCGATGCTCGCGCGACGATCTCCGCCCGCGGCGCCGACTCGCATGCCGTGTCCGCCGCCGACGATCGACCTGCTGTCGCCGTAGGTGGGAAGGAACCAGTGCAGGGCGAGAGAAGAGTTGTCGAGGGTCACTCGTCCCACCGTAGGACCGTCGCGGCGCCCCGCGAAGCGTTGGAATCAGGGCGATTCTTGGCGTGTCAGCCCCGTGCCACGAGGAGGGGAACGGTCATCTCGACGTCGGTCAGGGAGCCGTGATGGCCGGGCAGCGCCGACTGGTTCGGTTCGGCCCCGCGGCGGATCAGGGCGCCGTCGCCGAGAGCCAGAGCCAGGACGTCACCGATGCACGCCGCGACGTCGGGGCGCACCGACGGCCCGAACCAGCCCCGGGAGACCGCATCGTCGCGGCCCACCACCAGGTGGTCCGGACCCAGGGTCTCCCGCCAGGCATCGAGCACCGTGGCAGCGGCGCCGGCGTCGGCGAAGACGTGGCGCGCGCGGGGTTCGCCGCAGATCATCCGGACGTCGGCGGTGAGTGCGGGCGTCGCGTCGATGTCCACGCGGGTGCCGATCTGCACCATCCCGTGATCGGCGGTGACGAGCAGCGCTGCGTCGGAGGGCAACTCGCCGAGGATGCCGGCGACGATGGTGTCGACCTGAGTCAGCTCGTGGCGCCACGCGTCGGAGTCCGGCCCGCGCACGTGGCCGGTGAGGTCGAGTTCGGACCAGTACGAGTAGACGAGTGACCGCTGGCCGCGCCGCAGCGCGCGCGAGGTCTCGGCGACGAGATCGCCCGCGGACACCGACGCGGAGAAGTCCCCGCCGCGCAGTACGGCGCGGGTGAGCCCGGACTCGCGCTGGTAGGACGGCGCGATGCGAGTGACGGACACCCCGTCCGCCGCGGCGCGCTCGAACACGGTGTCGCGAGGTTGGAACTGTTCCGGAACGAGCTCGGCGAGCAGATCGACGCGGGGTCCCTGACCGTGCAGACGCCAGTGCAGCGGATTCATCGGACGGTCGAAGCCGGGCACGGCGGTGAGGTAGCCGACGATGCCGTGCTCACCGGGCGTGCGTCCGGTGCCCAGTGACGCCAACGACGTCGCGGTGGTGGACGGGAACGTGGCGGTGACGACCCGCTCGGTGAGCGAGGAGAGTGTCGGCGCTGCCGAGGCGTGCGCCGCCAACTGTCGAGCTCCGAGGCCGTCGACCAGTAGTACGCAGACCCGCCGGACCCCGGACAACCCCAGCCCGACGGTGTCGGACTCACCGGGGACGCCGAGTGCGCCGAGCACCGACGGCAGAAGATCGGACAGGCTGTCGCCGCCGTAGCGCGGAGTGGTCACCACACATCGAAGGCTATCGGCAGCACCCTTATCGTCAGTCGAAGAGGCTGTCACCGGTTCCGCCGGCGAGGTCGGTCCCGAACAGGTCGAGCTGGGAGCCGGACGACCGCGTCGGTCCGTCGACGCGGTCGGCGGCCAGACGCCGGTGCGCGGACGTGAGGAGCGCGGAGGTGGTGCGCCAGACCCGCGCATCGAGACCGGCCGACGCGGCGACTCGCGGATCGGTGTCGTCGAGCGTGCGATCGAGGGCGGAGAGCTCGCACTCGCGCGCCACGTCCAGGAAGCGGACGACGCGCGTGCGATCGTGTCCGCACGCGTTCAGCACCTCCTCGACGTCGATGTCGGCGCCGCGCTCCCACACTGCCTCGGCGATCGCGCGCAGTGCCTCGGGAATCGCCGGACCGCCGTGCTCGTCCGTCCCGTCACCCGCGTCGTACTCGGGCGTCGGTTCACCGAACGCGTCGAGGTAGGGCCGCGCCCCGAGCCCGGCCCGGAGATGCTCGGCGGCCTCGCCGGCGAACTTCTCCATGACGGCCAGCATGTCGGCCACGTGCTGCGGGACGAACGGCACCACCGTGACGTCGATGGTGGCGACGATGCGATCCTCGTCCAGCAGCACCTTGACGTGCGGCCACCGGCGATTGACGTCGTTGACGACCGACAGTGCTCGCGCCTCGTCGGTGACGCCGGCCGCGAGCGGCGCGAGGATCTGTACGAACGGTGCCTCCGGGGTGGGGCACAGGTAGAGCCAGGCCGGCCCGAGACGGAACGGGTAGTCGCCGTCCTCGTCGGGGTGCGGCACGAACCCGAGGATGTGCAGGAGCGTCTGCTCGATGATCTCGAGACGGGCCTCGGGACCGGACGTGCGGACCGGCCGCAGCGGGTCGAACGGGACAGGGTCGGACGGCGGCGCGTCCTCGGGGTCCGTGGACGACGCGCCGAACCGGTCCTCGATCACGGGGCCGCACAGGTCACCGTCCAGCTCGAGGAACGACGGATGCGGGACACCCCACACCGAGTGCAGGACGCGGACAGCGGCGTCGGCGAGTTGGTCGGCGTAGCGCCGCGGGCGATCGACGAACCAGTTCACCGGCTCGTCGTCGCGGCGAGCGGTGTGCGGGAGCGACGGCGGCGGGGCGAACCCGAACTGCTCCAGCAGTGCGCGCCCCTCGGACGTCCACCGGCGGTGCTCGGCGAGGTACTCGTCCGCCAGCACCTCGCACCGGACCGTCTCGTCGTCCCATCCGTAGAACTGCAGGCACGGCGGAACCGGATCGGAGTCGGCGTGCGGGCACGCGAGCACCAGAGAGTGTCCCGCCGGCATCCCGTCGAGGTGATCGGCGAGCAGGGTGCGGAACCGGCTCCAGGCGGCCTCGGGCGAGAGGTCGACACTGTTCAGGTCGTTCATGGGGCGACCGTAACGCGGCCCACCGACACGGTGTCGCGAGTCCCGGCTCACACGGTCAGATCGGCGTACTCCTCGTGCGTCTCGACGAAGTGGTGCACGTAGGAGCACGACGGGACGATCTTCAGCCCCGCGGCGCGTGTGTCGTCGAGTGCGTGACGCACCAGGACGGCCGCGAGTCCGCGGCCGCGGAACTCGGGAAGCGTCACGGTGTGGTCGAAGTCCCGGACCGTCGGATCGGTCTGCCGATACTCGGCGTAGCCGGCGACCTCCTCACCGACGAGGATCTCGAAACGCTGACGATCGGGATGGTGCTCCACGCGGGTGTCGTCTGTGTCTGCCATGGACCGAACCTACTCGCCCGCGCCGGGACGAGGGCCCGTGCTTCCGAGGGCGTCCAGCAGTGCGCGTTCGTAGGTCGCGAACTCCCGCGTGGTGGCGGTCTCGGCGCGTCGCGGCCGCGGCAGATCGATGCTCACGTCGGCGACCACCCGCGCGGGCCGCGGCGACAGCACGACGACCCGGTCCGACACCTGCACCGCCTCCCGGATGTCGTGGGTGATCATCAGGACCGTCCAGCGGTACCGCTGCCACACCTCCTGCAACCAGTCCTGCATGGCCGTCCTGGTCAGCGAGTCGAGAGCGCCGAACGGCTCGTCCAGCAGCAGGACGTCGCGTCCCTGCACGACGGTCCGGAGCAGTGCGGCCCGCTGCCGCATCCCGCCGGACAGCGACGAGGGGCGTGCGTTCTCGAAGCCGTCGAGGCCGAAGACCGGGAACAGGTCGCGGGCCCGGCGCCGCGCCTGCGCCCTCGGAACCCCCTGCACCTCCAGCCCGAGTGCGGTGTTCGCGAGAACCGAACGCCACGGGAACAACAGATCCTTCTGCGGCATGTACGCGCAGCGCGGTGTCACCACGGTGCCGCTGTCCGCGTCGTCGAGACCGGCGAGGAGGGTCAACAGCGTGCTCTTGCCGCAGCCGCTCGGGCCGACGATCGACACGAACTGTCCTCCCTCGACGGCGAGGTCGATCCCGTCCAGTACCGGTGTCCCCGGGTAGGACTTGCGCACCGAGGTCAGCTCCAGAACAGGATCCGTCATCGCGTTCCCTCCTTCGCCGCGAGCGCCCACGGCGCGAGAAGCCGCTCGGCCACGAACGTGAGGAGGAAGAGTGCGATGCTGCACACCGCCGTGACCACGACCGCGGCCAGCACGAGATCCGTGCGGAACGCGTTCTTCTGCTGCGCCATGTAGATGCCCAGACCCGACGTGGCGCCGACGTACTCGGAGAAGACGGCACCGACGACGGCGTAGGTGATCCCGATGCGGAGCGCGGTGAAGAAGCGCGGCAGCGCGGACGGGAGCCGGACGTACCGGAACTGTTGTCGCCGTGACGCTCCCATGCTGCGCAGCAGTGCGTCGGACTCCTTGTCCGCGGAGGCGAATCCCTCGATCAGGCCGAGGGTCATCGGGAAGAACGTCACCAGCGCGATCACCAGGAGCTTGGGGAGGATGCCGAATCCGAACCAGATGATCATCAGGGGAGCGACGGCGATGACCGGCAGTGTCTGCGACACCACGAGCAGGGGAACGACGGCGCGGCGCAGCCACGGCGAGAAGTCCACGGCCGTGGCGATGATCCACGAGATCGTCAGGGAGACGGCGAAACCGAGCAGAGTGACCTGAATGGTGGACGATGCGTGACCCGCGATGACGGCACGGTTCGTCCAGCCCTGATCGACGACGCGGGCGGGGGAGGGGAGTACGCGCGGCGAGATGCCGCTGACGACCACGTACACCTGCCAGGCCGCCACGAGGCCCGCCGCGAGCAGCAGCGCCGGCGCGTACCGCCCCACCCGTCCGCCGCGCTCAGCCCTGATCGAGGTACTCATCGGTGAAGTAGGTCGACCAGTCGGGCTCGGTGGTCAGCGGTGCGCCGTCGGGCCCGGCCAGGACACCGGCGTCGAACAGGAACTTCGAGTACCCGGACCATCGCTCCAGGGTCTGCGTCCCGACGCGGCCGTTCTCGTCGAGCATGTAGTCCTCCGCCAGCATGCGCTGACTCTCGACGACCAGGTCCTCGTCGGGAAATGCTCCCGGGTTGGCGTCGATCAGATCGCGCGCGCCCGCGTCGGGATCGTCGGCGGCCTTCTGGTAACCCTTCTGCAAGGCCTGCACGAACTGTCGCGCCTGTTCGGGGTGCTCGGCCATCCACTCGTCACCGCCGTCGACGACGATCGCGTACGAGTCGGGGAAGCCGAAGTCGGTGTAGTCGAAGTACGTCATCGGGGTTCCGGCCCGCTCGGCCTCGAGACCCTCCCACGCGAAGTAGGAGACGGTGAAGTCCGCGGTACCGGAGTAGACCGCCTCGTACGCGGACGTCCCGAGCACCACGGTCTCGAAATCGCCGGTGCCACCGTCGTTCTCGATCACCTTGCGGAGGGTGGCCTCCTCGCCCGCATCGCCGAACCCGGCGTAGGTCCGCCCGTCCAGGTCGCGAGGGCTCCGGATGTCCTGCCGGTCGGCGCGGACGCCGATGCCGGTGGCCCAGTGCTGCAGCGGCGCCATCACCGAGGTCACCTTCGCACCGGCAGCGCGGGCGTAGGTGGCGGAGCTGTGGAAGCTGATCCCGAACTCGGCGTTGCCGGAGTCGATCAGCGTGTCGGGGGACGTCGAGTTGTACGGCAGGATCTCGACGTTCAGCCCGGCGTCCGCGAAGTAGCCCTCCTGCTGGGCGACGAACAGGCCCGTGTGGTTCGTGTTGGGTGTCCAGTCGAGCGCGAAGCGGATCGTGTTCGCGTCGGAGGCATCGGACGTGGCGCAGCCCGCGAGACCCGCGGCGGCGACGAGCGACACGGTGAGCAGAGCCGCGACGCGCCCGACCCTCGTGTGCCGCGCCCTCATGCGTCCGACCCCGAAGCAGGCCAGGGCACGGTGTTCAGGGCGGTGTCCCAGAACAGCAGTTCGTAGCGCATCGCCACGACGAACGCGTCACTCATCCGCTGTCGTTCGGCCGGGCCGGCCACCTCGGCAGCCGCGTCGACGAGCTCGCGGGCGCGCGCGGCGGAGGTCTGGAAGTCCTCGGCGTCGTACGTCGTCACCCACCGGGCGTACGGGTGGTGCGGATCAGCGTCGAGCACGGCGCGGGCCGAGGCCGCGAGTCCGCGGCCGACCTCGGCGTAGATCCAGAAACAGGGGAGCGCGGCCGCGGCGCCGACGGCGTAGGTGTCGGTCGCCGCCGTCGCCGTGAGGAACGAGACGTACCCGAGGCACGCCTGGCTGTGCTCGACCGGCGTCTCCGACGGACCGCCGAGTGCGACGTCGGCGAGAAGGCCGGTGTGCAACGACTTCTCGACCGTCGCGGCCGTGGCCGCCGACGTGGCCCAGAACGCTCCGGCCTCCGCATCGACGGCGCGCGAGGACAGGAGGGCCAAGGCCTTCGCGTATCCCTCGAGGTAGAGGCCGTCCTGCTCGATGTACGTCCGGAACGACGTGGTCGGCAGGGTGCCGTCGCCGAGTCGGGTGAGGAACTCGAGGTCGTCGATCCGGGCCCGCAGGCCTGCCGTGCGGTCCCAGAGGAGGTCGGTGAAGCGTGTGAGGTCGGCTGCATTGGTGGTGGAGGCAGCGTCGACCGCATGGTCGTACGGCGTCATGGCCGTGACATCCCTTCGTCAGAATTACCTGCATCAGGTTCTCGGGTGTGGTCTCAGCCTCGCGACGCGAAGCACCCCGTGTCAGAACTCGCCGACCATAGCACCGGCGGTCGTGCGGCTACTTCATGTCCTCCAGTTCCATGCCCTTGGTCTCGGGGATCTTGGACTTCACGAAGAAGAACGACAGGGCGGCGAAGAGTGCGAAGCCGCCGTAGACGATGGAGAGTCCGACCATCTCGGTGAGCGACGGGAACAGCAGCGAGATGACGAAGTTGGCCACCCAGTTCGCGGCCGTACCGATGCCGAGAGCCATGGCGCGCATACGGTTCGGGAACATCTCGCCGAGCAGGACCCACATGATCGGTCCCCACGTCGACGCGAAGAAGATCACGAACAGGTTTGCGCCGATCAGCGCCACGACGCCCCAGGGATCGGGCAGGGAGACCTCGTCGCCGGTGCCGATCTGCTGGGAGAACGCGATCGCCGCCATGAGGAGACCGACGAACATACCGATGGAACCGGCCATGAGCAGGTTGCGCCGACCCACCCGGTCGACGAAGAGAATGGCCACGAACGTCATGGCCACGTTGATCACGGAGGTGATGACCGACGTGGTGAAGGACTGACTCTCGGTGAAGCCCACCGACTTCCACAGTGTGGTGGAGTAGTAGAAGATCGCGTTGATACCGACGAACTGCTGCAGGACGGCCATGATGATGCCGACCCACACCAGCGGCTGCAGACCGAAGCGCGGACCGCGGATGTCGGCGAACGACGAGCGCTGCTCCTTGCGCAGAGTCAGGCGGATCTCGTGGATGCGCTCGTTGGGGTGCTTCTCGCCGGTGATGTTCGCGAGAATCTGCGCGGCCTCCTCGTCGAGGTGCTTGCCCACGAGGTAACGCGGCGACTCGGGGATGAGCAACGCGAGGACGCCGTAGACGACGGCGGGGATCACGCCGACGATGAACATCCACCGCCAGGCCTCGAGGCCGAGCCACAGGTCGTTGGACGCACCGTCCGCACGATCCGCCAGCACGGCGTCCGAGAGCAGTGCGGCGAAGATGCCGATGGTGATGGCCAGCTGCTGCAGCGACGCGAGGCTGCCGCGCATCCGGGCCGGCGAGATCTCCGCGATGTACGCGGGGGCGATCACCGACGCGATGCCGATGCCGAGACCGCCGAGCACACGCCACAGCATCAGGTCGGGAACGCTGAAGGCCAGACCCGAGCCGACCGACGAGATGATGAAGAGCGCGGACCCGAGCAGCATCACCTTCTTGCGTCCCCACCGGTCGGCCAGTCCGCCGGCGAACCAGGCGCCCGCCGCGCACCCGAGCAGGGCGATCGCGACGGTGAAGCCGGTGAGGAACTCGCCGAGGGCGAATCTGCCCTGGATGGAGTCGACGGCGCCGTTGATGACGGAACTGTCGAAACCGAAGAGAAAGCCGCCGACGGCGGCCGCAATGGTCACGCCGATGACTTTGGCCGTGTGATTGGCCGATGCCTGTGTGGTCATCCTTGTCCACCTACATGTCGGCCACCGGCCGCGCCGGTCGATGGCGGAGGAGTTTCGCTTGGTTCGGACCCTACGCCCGGCGCGACCGCTGTGGAGCGGCGACCTGACGGCAGTTTGAGCAGCGTCGGAACGGTGAATCCCGCCGGTCATGAAGAAGACTCTGCGACGCACCGGCGACGCCTCCGCCGACGTCGCGTGGGAGCGGTACATGGACCTGTCGCTCTGGTCGACGTGGGCACCGCAGATCATGGGGGTCGACGCGTCCACCGACCGTCTCGCCGCCGGCACGACCGGCACGGTGCGCGGACCCCTCGGCGTGCGGGTGTCCTTCGAGGTCCACTCCGTGGACGAGGCCGCACGGGTGTGGTCGTGGCGCGCGTGGATCGGCGCTCCGAGTGCCGGGCTCACCCTGGAACACGGTGTCGTCAGCGCGGGGTCGGGCTCGTCGACGTGGTTGGTCGTGGACGGTCTGGCACCGCTCGTCCTCGGCTACTCTCCAGCGGCCCTGTTCGCGCTCGGTCGACTGGTGACAGCGTGACGACCATCGGGGTCCGATCCCCGCACTCCCTGTAACGTCGGTCCTCGTGGGGGCAACCGAGAGCAGCCATGTCGTCTCGTCGCGCGACGGTGAGATCCGCGGCTACGGGCACGGCGACGTTGTCAGTTGGAAGGGCATCCCGTTCGCGGCGCCACCCGTGGCGGAGCACCGATTCCGCGCACCACGCCCACCGGAGCCGTGGGACGGGGTCCGCGACGGCAGGACCTTCGGTGCGATGGCACCGCAGGGCCGTGACGGCCCGATTCCCATGGACTCGTCCATCCCGATGGACGAGGACTGCCTGACTCTCAACGTCTGGGCCCCGACACCGGACGGCATCTCCCGTCCGGTGATGGTGTGGATCCACGGCGGTGCCTACGTCCTGGGATCATCTGCGCAACGGATCTACAACGGGCGCAACCTGTCCCGCCTCGGTGAGGTGGTGGTCGTGACCGTCAACTACCGGGTGGGCGCGCTGGGGTGGTTGGACCTGTCGTCGTTCGACACCGACGGCAGCGTCTTCGAGACCAATCTCGGGCTCCGCGACCAGATCGCGGCGCTCACGTGGGTGCGCGACTGCATCGCCGCGTTCGGCGGCGACCCGACCAACGTCACCGTCTTCGGTGAGTCGTCCGGTGGCGCGTCGGTGACCACTCTCATGACGTCACCGCACGCGGAAGGTCTGTTCCACAAGGCGATCGCCCAGAGTTCCCCGGCCACCTCGGTGTACGGCCCGGAACGCGCGCGCACCGTCGCGCAGCGGTTCCTCGAACTCGTCGATCTGCCCGCGGAGCGTGCCGAGGAGCTGCGGACGATGCCGGTGGAGAGGTTGGTCGACGCAGCCGAGAAGCTGGTCTACGAGGTTCCCGAGAAGGTTCCCGGCACATTGGGATTCGCACCCGTCGTCGACGGTGACGTGGTGCCGCGGTATCCGGTGGCCGCGTTCCAGAAGGGCTTCTCGCACGACGTCCCGCTCATCATCGGGTCTAATCACGACGAGGCATCGGTGTTCCGCCTGATGAAGTCGCCGTTGATGCCCGTCACCTCGGACACGGTGAGCACGATGTTCGAGGCGATCGCCGTCGATCATCCCGATCTCTCACCGGCTCGTATCGCCGACATCCTCTCCGCGTACCCGGATCTGCCGAAGAGTGCGGGCGCGCTGGCCCTCTCGCGCGACGCAGGGTTCCGGATGCCGAGCCTGTGGATCGCGGAGGCCCATTGCCGACGAGCGCCGACGTTCGTCTACCGCTTCGATCACGCGACACCCGTGCTGCGCGCGGCGCGTATCGGCGCCGGTCACGCCACCGAGTTGCCGTACGTCTTCGGCAATTTCGGGACCTTCGACCGGGACCCGACCTTCTGGCTGGGTGGGCGCAAGGCAGCGCAGCAGGTCTCCCGGCGAATTCAGCGACGCTGGGTGGCGTTCGCGTGGCACGGGGTTCCTGCTGCGCTGGACGGGTCGAAGCACTGGGCGCCCTACGACGAGCGTCGTCGCACTCTCGTCATCGACGGGCGTGATGCTCTGGTCGAGGATCCGGACCGTGAGCTGCGCGAGATCTGGGGCGAGAAGGTGCTCGGCTTCAGCTGAGGTTCGTCATGCCTTGCTGTAGGTGAGGCAGTTCGCGGTGTCCGACGACTCGCCGGCGCCGATGCGGACCGCTGTCGCGCTGCACTCGAGGTTGTCGTTGAACGAGCAGTCGACGCGCTGGCACGCACCGACCTGGGTGGAGACGGTGTCGAGACCGCCCTTGGTGCTCAAGGGAATGAACGTGCCGCAATCGGCCGTTCCGTTCGAGCCTCCGACATTGATGGCGAAGGCGTGGCATCCGTCGTGGTTGTACGAACAGGCGCTGACACTGCACTCACTGACGCGGGGCATTTCGAGGGAAGTCATGACGATGACGGTAATACGCGAAAAGCGTCTCCACCAGCAAGGTCAGGCTGACCTAGATATGGTCACCCTTTCTACAACAATGATGTTTCCTATTCTTTCGGGTCACGGATCGATGACGAATTCGTCGACGACGTAACGATCGGTCTGTTCGCTCGGATGGACAGATCATGAGACGAACACTTCTCGCGACCCTGGCCGTCACCGTGCTGTTCGCGAGCGGGTGCTCCGACTCCGGCCAGGGCTCCGCGGCGCCACCTCCTCCGACCACCACCACGACCTCGACAGCGGTGGGTCCGGCACCGGGTACGGAACCCGCGTCGTCGGCCGCGCCGGAACCGTCGACCGCGTGTGTGGAGGACTCCGTCGTGGCGGCGGGCATCGAATCGCTGCCCCAGTTCTTCGGTAGTGGGTGGCGGCTCGTCCGCGAGGGCGATCCCTGCGCGACGCTGTCGTGGGCGCTCGCGGCGCTCGACGGGGGCACGGGGTCGAGTCCGTGGACCGTCTTGTTCTTCCACGACGACACCTATCTCGGTACCGCCACCGCGTTGCCGTACTCGTTCACCGACGTCGCCTCGCAGACCGACGACACGGTCACGGTGTCGTACGGGTGGCTCCGGGAGGGTGAGTCCACCTCGCAGCAGTCCGGCGGACCCGGGTTAGTCCGCTACACCTGGAACGGATCGTCCGTGGTGATGCTGGACGACCTGCCGCAGGAGGTGGTGGACGGCAACAGGCAGACTCCTGCCGATCCGTGCCTGGACGACTCGGTGGTCGCCTCCGCGATCGACTCTCTGCCCACCTTCTCCGACAGCGACTGGAGCCTGTACAGCCAGGGCGATCCGTGCGCCACGCTGGCCTGGGCGATGGCCGTTCCCGACGGTGCCACCGGTTCGAGTCCCACGACGGTCCTGTTCTTCCATGACGGCGCATACCTCGGAACGGCGACCGCCCGTCCGTACGCGTTCACGGATCTCGACCCGTATGCGCAGACCGACGACACCGTGACGATCTCGTACCGGTGGCTCGTCGGCGACGAGGCCACCGCGGAAGCCTCCGGCGGTCCGGCACTCGTTCGCTACCGGTGGAACGGATCCTCGGTGGACATGCTCGATCCGCTGCCTCCCGAAGTGGCGAACGGCTGATTTCCACCGGTGGACGACCCGGCCGATCGGGTGCAGGATCACCGGTACGGGGCCGACGCGGAGGTGTCATGTCATGACTGTCGTTCGAGCAGCACTGGTTCAGACCACCTGGACCGGCGACAAGGAATCGATGATCCAGGCCCACGAGGAGTACGCCCGCCAGGCAGCCGAGCAGGGCGCGCAGGTGATCTGTTTTCAGGAACTGTTCTACGGCCCCTATTTCTGCCAGGTGCAGGACGCGTCCTTCTACGACTACGCCGAATCGGTTCCCGGACCCACCGTCGAGCGTTTCCAGTCTCTCGCGAAGGAACTCGGCATGGTGATGGTGCTGCCGGTCTACGAGAAGGAACAGCCAGGCATTCTGTACAACACCGCTGCCGTGGTGGACGCGGACGGCACGTACCTGGGCAAGTACCGCAAGCACCACATTCCGCACCTGAACGGCTTCTGGGAGAAGTTCTACTTCCGCCCCGGCAACCTGGGCTGGCCCGTGTTCGACACCGCCGTCGGCAAGGTGGGGGTCTACATCTGTTACGACCGCCATTTCCCGGAGGGCTGGCGCGCACTCGGACTGGCCGGTGCGGAGATCGTGTTCAATCCGTCCGCCACCTCGCGAGGCCTGTCGAACTACCTGTGGAAGCTCGAGCAACCGGCGTCGGCCGTGGCCAACGAGTACTACATCGGCGCGATCAACCGAGTGGGAGTCGAGGAGTTGGGCGACAACGACTTCTACGGTACGAGCTACTTCGTCGATCCCGAGGGGAAGTTCGTCGGCGACGTCGCCTCGGACAGCGCGGCCGAAGTGATCGTCCGCGATCTGGACCTGTCGCTCATCGCGACCGTCCGCGATCGGTGGGCTTTCTACCGCGATCGCAGACCCGACGCCTACGGTCCCCTGGTGACACCGTGACGACCACGTTCGTCCACGGGGGCATCGTCGTCTCGCCGACGGGGTCGCAGCCCCTGGACGTCCTGATCGACGGTGAGACGATCGTCGCAGTGCTGCAACCGGGTTCGACGCTGCTGGGCGCCGACCTCGCGTCGTCGAGCGACGTCGTCGTCGACGCGACCGGGAAGTACGTGATCCCCGGAGGGGTCGACGGCCACACCCACATGGAGATGCCGTTCGGCGGCACCTTCGCCTCCGACTCGTTCGAGACGGGGACGCGCGCTGCCGCGTGGGGCGGAACCACCACCATCGTCGACTTCGCCATCCAGAACCCCGGGATGCGTGTGCAGGACACCCTCGCCACGTGGCACGACAAGGCCGCCGGTTCGTGCGCCGTCGACTACGGCTTCCATCAGATCATCGGAGACGTCGACAGCGACTCGTTGAAGGCCATGAGCGAGTTGGTCTCCGAAGGTGTCACCAGCTTCAAGTTGTTCATGGCCTATCCCGGCGTCTTCTACTCGGACGACGGGAAGATCCTGCGGGCGATGCAGACTGCCGCCGAGACCGGCGCGCTGCTGATGATGCACGCGGAGAACGGCATCGCCATCGACGTCCTGGTCGAGCAGTCGATCGCACGCGGTGACACGGCGCCGTACTTCCACGGCACGTCCCGGCCGTGGCAGCTCGAGGAAGAAGCAACGCATCGCGCGATCATGCTGGCCGACGTGACTGGAGCGCCGCTGTACGTGGTCCACGTGTCGGCGAAACAGGCGCTCGAGCAGATCGCGACGGCACGAGGCAAGGGGCAGAACGTCTTCGCCGAGACGTGTCCGCAGTATCTGTACCTCTCGCTCGAGGAGCAACTCGGTGCGCCGGGCTTCGAGGGTGCGAAGTGGGTGTGCTCGACCCCGCTCCGGTCCCGTGCCGAGGGGCACCAGGACGAGCTGTGGCGGTACCTCCGCACGGGCGACGTCTCGACGGTCGGCACCGATCACTGTCCCTTCTGCATGAAGGACCAGAAGGAGATGGGAATCGGCGACTTCTCCAAGATCCCCAACGGAATCGGGTCGGTCGAACATCGGATGGACCTGATGTACCAGGGTGTGGTGTCGGGGAAGATCACGCTCGAGAAGTGGGTCGAGGTGTGCTGCACGACGCCGGCCCGCATGTTCGGGATGTACCCGCGCAAGGGCATCGTGTCGCCCGGTGCCGACGCGGATCTGGTGGTCTACGACCCGAACGGCCGCACCACCATCGGAGTCGAGACACACCACATGAGAATGGACTATTCCGCCTACGAGGGCATGACCGTGGACGGCCACGTCGACACGGTGATCTCCCGCGGAACCGTCGTCGTCGACCGCGGCGAGTACCTGGGCCGCGCCGGGCACGGCCGTTTCGTGCGCCGCGACCTGTCCCAGAATCTGGTGTGAAGGATGGACTTCGGAGTGGTGCTGCAGTGCACCCCACCCAGTTCGCGGGTGGTCGAACTCGCTCGCATCGCCGAGACGCACGGCTTCTCCCACGTGTGGACCTTCGATTCACACCTGCTGTGGCAGGAGCCCTACGTCATCCACAGTCAGATCCTCGCGAGCACCCGCACGGTGGTCGTCGGACCGATGGTGACCAACCCGTCGACGCGGGACGTCACGGTGACGGCATCGACGTTCGCCACACTCAACGAGATGTACGGCAACCGCACCGTGTGCGGGATCGGCCGCGGCGACTCCGCGGTGCGCACTCTGGGTGGGAAGCCCACCACGATCGCGCGGCTCGCCGAGTCGGTGGAGATCATCCGCGAACTCGGCAACGGGCGGTCCGCCCGCATCGGCGAGACCACCGTGCGGCTGCCGTGGGCGTCGCGGTCCGAGCTCGAGGTGTGGATCGCCGGATACGGCCCGCGGGCACTGGAACTCACCGGGCAGGTCGCCGACGGGTTCATCCTGCAACTCGCTGATCCCGACATCGTCGAGTGGACCGTGGCCACCGTCCGCGACGCCGCCGAGAAGGCGGGGCGCGACCCCGATGCCGTGACCATCTGCGTCGCCGCCCCCGCCTATGTCACCGACGGTTCCGCGGCCGCCGCCGCGCATGCCCGTGATCAGTGCCGGTGGTTCGGCGGCATGGTGGGAAACCACGTCGCGGACATCGTGTCCCGCTACGGAGCGACCTCCGGTGTCCCGGCCGCTCTCACGGACTACATCGCCGGCCGCCAGGGGTACGACTACAACCAACACGGCAGAGCCGGCAACACGCACGCCGACTTCGTGCCCGACGAGATCGTCGACCGGTTCTGCATCCTGGGCTCGCCCGAGCAGCACGTGCAGCGACTCCGGCAGCTCGAGTCGCTCGGTGTGGACCAGTTCGCGGTCTACCTCCAACACGATGCGAAGACCGCGACGCTGGATGCCTACGGCGAGTCGGTTCTTCCTGCCATGATGACGTCAGAGGTGGCGACGGAATCCGGAATCGCCCGATAACGGAGGTGGTACATGACCGACCATGTCTTCTATTCCTGGTCCGCGCAGGCGGAGCTGAACCCGGTCACCATCACCGGGGCGTCCGGGTCCTACTTCTGGGACGACCAGGGCAGGAAGTACCTCGACTTCTCCTCGCAGCTGGTCAACGTCAACATCGGGCACCAGCACCCCGACATCGTGGCGGCGATCGTCGAGCAGGCCGGTGTGCTCACCACCATCTCCCCGACGGTCGCGAACGACAAGCGCAGCGAACTCGCTCGACTGATCGCCGAGCGCGCTCCCGGTGACCTGAACCGCGTCTTCTTCACCACGGGCGGGGCCGAGGCCGTCGAGCACGCCGTGCGGTTCGCTCGCCAGCACACCGGGAGGACCAAGATGCTGGCCGCGTACCGGTCGTACCACGGCGGCACCGGTGTGGCCATCGGTCTGACGGGAGAGCCGCGCCGGTGGGGAACCGAGCCGACCAACGTCGACGTCGTCCGGTTCTTCGGGCCGTATCCCTATCGGTCACCCTGGAATTCGACCGGCCCCGAGGAGGAGACGGCCGCGGCGCTGGCCCACCTCGAGATGGTCATCACGCTGGAGGGACCGCAGAACATCGCGGGGCTCATTCTCGAGTCGGTGGTCGGCACCAACGGCGTACTGGTCCCGCCGCCGGGGTATCTGGCCGGTGTCCGCGAACTCTGCACTCGCTACGGCATCGTGTACATCGCCGACGAGGTGATGGTGGGCTTCGGCCGGACCGGGCACTGGTTCGCGTGCCAGGCGTGGGGCGTCGAGCCCGATCTGATCACCTTCGCGAAGGGTGTGAACTCCGGCTACGTCCCGCTCGGCGGAGTGGTGATCTCCGAGGAGATCGCGCAGCGGTACGACCACACGCCGTATCCGGGAGGTCTGACCTACTCGGGCCACGTGCTCGGCTGCGCCACCGGTATCGCGTCGATCCGGGTGTTCGAGCGCGACGACATCCTGGGCCACGTCCGCGCCGTGGGGGAGGACGTCCTCGGGCCGGGGCTCACCAAGCTGGGTGAGGCGCATCCGAGTGTGGGTGACGTGCGGGGCATGGGGTTCTTCTGGGCCGTCGAACTGGTGACGGACAAGGGCACCCGCGAGCCGCTGACACCGTTCAACGCCACCGGCGCCGCCGCAGCTCCCATGGCGGCCGTCACGAAGGCGGCCAAGGAGCGCGGGCTGTGGCCGTTCGTGGCGGGCAATCGGCTGCAGATCGCGCCGCCGCTCGTCACGACGGAGGAGGACATCCGTCGCGGACTCGAGATCCTCGACGAGGTGCTCGAGGTCGCCGACGGGTACACCCGGAACTAGAGCACGGCACCGGGATTCAGAATGCCCGCGGGATCGAGGGCGTGCTTGATGCGCCGGGTCAGCTCCATGACGTCCTCACCCACCTGATCCGGCAACCACGCCTTCTTGAGCCGGCCGACACCGTGTTCCCCGGTGATGGTGCCGCCCAACGAGATCGCGAGCGTCATGATCTCGCCGAATGCCTGGTGCGCACGCTCCTCCATGTCCGCGTCCTCGGGGTCGAACACGATCAGCGGGTGCGTGTTCCCGTCGCCCGCATGGGCGATGACGGCGACGACGACGCCGCGGGCATCGGCGATCTTCGCGATTCCCTGCACCAGGTCCGCGAGTGCGGGCAGCGGAACTCCGACGTCCTCGAGCAGGAGGGATCCGGTGCGTTCGACGGCGGGGATGGCGAAGCGCCGGGCTGCGGCGAACGCTTCGCCCTCGTCGGGATCGTCGGTCACGAACACCTCGTCGGCGCCGGCGGCCGTGCACGCCGCGGCCATGGTCTCGGTCTCCTCGGTGCGGTGCGCGCCGGGTGAGTCGGAGCGGGCGATGAGCATCGCTGCCGCCGTGCGGTCGAGGCCCATCTTCATGGCGTCCTCCACGGCGTTGATCGACGTGGAGTCCATGAACTCGAGCATGGCGGGCCGCAGCGAGCGGGTGATCGCCAGAATGGCGTCGGTCGCGTCGGACAGGCGGGTGAAGGTGGCCACGACCGTGCTCGCGGGTGGCTGAGCCGGGATCAGTCGCAGCGTCACTTCGGTGATGATGCCGAGGACGCCCTCGCTGCCAACGAAGAGTTTGGTCAGCGACAGGCCGGCCGAGTCCTTCAGACGCGGGCCGCCCAGGTTCACGACGGTGCCGTCGGCTAGGACCACCTCGAGACCGAGGATGTAGTCGGTGGTCACCCCGTACTTGACGCAGCACAGGCCGCCGGCGTTGGTGGCGGCGTTGCCGCCGATCGAACACATCTCGAACGACGACGGATCCGGTGGGTACCACAGGCCGTGTTCGGCCGCAGCGGCCTTGACCTCGACGTTGAGCAGACCGGGTTGGACCACGACCGTCCGCGTCACCGGGTCGACGGTGACGGCGCGCATCGCCTCGGTCGTCAGCACGATGCCGCCGTCGACGGCGGTCGCACCACCGGACAGACCGGATCCCGCGCCGCGCGGCACCACCGGGACGGAATGCTCGGTGGCCCAGAGCATGACGGCGCGGACGTCGGCCGTGCTGGTGGCGCGCACGACGGCGAGGGGAGTGCCGGCGTTCGGATCGCGGGCCCAGTCCTGGCGATAGCCGGCGGTGATGTCCGGATCGGTCACCACGATGGCGGCTCCGACCGCGTCTGTCAGGGACGTCACGAGATCGTCGATGATGCTCACCTTCCTCGACCGGCGGGT
Organism: Rhodococcus sp. Leaf225; assembly: GCF_001426145.1. Lineage (NCBI taxonomy): Bacteria > Bacillati > Actinomycetota > Actinomycetes > Mycobacteriales > Nocardiaceae > Rhodococcus > Rhodococcus sp. Leaf225. The sequence continues at coordinate 164,080 of NZ_LMRN01000019.1, forward strand.
CCTACGTCTCGACGCTACCCCCAGCCCTGCCCGTGACCTCGCCGGAATGACGAGACACGGTGCGGGACAGTGGGTGACCGCGTCGAACGGTGGCCGGGTCGACGTCCGGCCGATGTTCACATCAGTCACACGAGCAACTCTGTTACCAGATCGTGCCCCGATGGGTGCCGACAAGAGCACGTCGGAGGATTAGCGTCCGGATGACGGAGATCGGCACGTGGGCCGAGACCGAGGGGGCGAGAAGGAGGCACTCATGGCACCGTCACACGACATCACACGGTCGGCATCTGCACCATCGACGACAGCGTCGCGCAGACCGACGAAGAACACCCCGTTCGAGTGCGCGGCGGCGCTGTTCTCCTACGACTTCGTCTCCAGCGGCGTCGACTACGACACCCTCGAGTCGCTCCATCGTGGCGAGGTGACCGAGTGGACGTCGGCGCTACGACGCTCGGGACTGTTCACCGATGCCGAGATGGACGCCCTCGCCGCCCAGTGGTCCGAACGTCCGGGCCTGCTGCTCGATGCGTTGCTCCGTGACGCCGACGAGATGACCGTGCGGCGTTGCCGGCTCGCGTGGTCGGCGATGGACCGGCTCGCGCCGTTCCAGATGCCCATCGCGCACAGCGGCTGACAGTCAGATCACCGCGGCATCGCCGCCGTCGACGACGTAGACCTGGTCGTCGGTGAGCGTGCGGTACGGCGTTCCCGCCGCGTCGCACGCCGCGGCCATCGCGGCCGACGCTCCGTCGGGATCCAGAGTGTCCGACGCCCAGTGCGGCACGAGCACGTCGTCGATGATTCCCAGGCCGGTCCACAGCACGTCCTCGCCCGTGGTCGGCTCCACCTCGCCAGGCGGGTCGGCGTACTCCACGCCCCGCAGTGTCGGACCCAGGACGCAGGCTCCGGCGCTGTACCCGCCGTACACGACGGAATCCTCCGCGAGCAGTCGAGCGATCGCCTCGTCGGCACCGGACGAGGCCATCCTGCGCCGGAGCACGAAGGTGTTCCCACCGCGGACCCACACGGCGGGGAAGGCGGCCAGGACGTCGTGCGCCGTGCTCGGCATCAACTCGCGCAGGTCGACCTCGACAGGGAGGAAACCCGCCGAGCGCAGGAGGGTGAACTCACTGGTGACCGCGGACGCGCGCGCGGCGTCGGGCCAGGAGTCCGCCGCGTTGGCGATGACGGCGATGCGGCCGGGTGGTCCGGTCAGTTCGAGGAACCGGTCACGGGCGAGCCCGAATCGGTAGGACGCGAGGAACAGGCGCATGGCGAGAGCGTAGGTCAGTACGCACGCGTCGGGTGTGCAGACGTGGTTAGTGTCGGGTGCATGTCGCTGCACAAGATGATCGATGATCCGTCCCGCGTCATCGTCGACGCCTGCCGCGCCGCCGCCCGGCGCAGCGCCGACCTCCGCTTCGTCGAACGGCCCGGATACTTCACGCGCCGCGGCCGCACGACGGACGGGCGCGTGGCCGTGATGTCGGGCGGTGGTTCCGGCCACGAACCGCTCCACTCCGGCTTCGTCGGCGCCGGGATGTTGGACGCGGCGGTGCCGGGGTCTGTGTTCACGAGCCCGAACGCGCTGCAGATCGAGGCGGCGACGCGGGCCGTCGAGGCCGGTGCCGGCGTGATCCACGTGGTCAAGAACTACACCGGCGACGTCATCAACTTCCGCATCGCGGCCGATCTGTGTGCTGCCGACGGCATCACGGTCGAGACGGTGCTCGTGGCCGACGACGTCGCGTCCGAGAGCGAGGACGGGCCCGGCCGACGCGGAACCGCCGCGACGGTGGCCGTCGAGAAGATCTGCGGCGCCGCCGCTGCTCGCGGCGACGACCTCGCCTCCGTCGCCGCGCTGGGGCGGCGGGTCGCCGAGGGCGCTCGCAGCATGGCGGTGGCCTTCCGTCCGTGCACGGTTCCGGGCGCGTCGTCCCCGTCCTTCGAGCTCGGCGACGACGAGGTCGAACTCGGTGTCGGTATCCACGGCGAGCGCGGCACCGCGCGCGTCGCGACGCTCACCGCCACCGAGATCGCCGAGGCGCTGCTCGGACCCGTGGCCGATTCGCTGGGACTGTCCGGCGGCGAGGGCGTCGTGCTCATCGTCAACGGACTCGGCGCGACCCATCCGCTCGAACTCGACATCGTCTTCGGTGCCGCGCTGCGGTATCTCGAGGGGCGCGGCATCACCGTCCGACGCACGCTCGTCGGGAGCCTCGTGACGGCGTTCGACATGGCGGGGGTGTCGTTGACCGCCGTCCGCTGCGACGACGAGATCCTCGGTTTGTGGGACGCCCCGACCGAGGCGCCCGCGTGGCCCCGCTCCCCGGCGCAGGACCTGCACGACGACGCCGTGGACGACACGGACGCGGCAGCGGTGTCGGAGCTTCCGGGCGGCGCGGCCGACCCGTTCGTCACCACCTGGGTCTCGTCGTTCGTCGAGCGTGTCCGGTCGTCGATCGACGAGCTCACCGACCTCGATCGCCGAGCCGGTGACGGCGACTTCGGAGTGAACATGCAGATCGGTCTGGCCGACTTCGCGGTGGACGAGAGTGCCTCGCCCGCAGCGGTGTTCGAGATCCTGGCTCGTGGATTCCTCGGCAATGCGGGCGGAACGTCCGGCGCTCTCTTCGGTGCGTTCTTCCACCGGGTCTCGGTCGCCTTCGACGGTCCCGGGGCGAGCACCGCGAGCATCGCCGCGGGAGTGGCCGACGGACTGGCCGCCATCACCGATCTCGGCGGTGCGCAGCCGGGAGACAAGACCATGGTGGACGCGCTGGACCCGGCGGCGCGAGCTCTGGGGGACGCCGGATCGGTCGAGCTCTCGGCGGCCCTCGCCGCGGCTGCCGAGGCTGCGACGCGCGGTGCCGAGTCCACGACGGACACCGTCGCCCAGCGTGGCCGCGCCAGCTACATCGGCGACGCGGCGCGCGGCGTCATCGACCCCGGTGCTCTCGTGGTCTCCTGGTTCTTCGCCGCCGCCTGAGCGGCTGCATCGGACCTCAGGAGGCGAGTGCGGCCCGAATTGCCCGGGCGGTCGCCTCGGGCTCGCTCTGACGCCGCGTGATCATGCCGGCGACGAAGCGGATGCGATCGCCGTGGTGGCGAGGTACGACATGCAGGTGCGAGTGGAACACGGTCTGGAAGGCGGCGCGTCCGTCGTTCATGGCGAGGTTGACCCCGTCCGCCGCCAGGGTGCTGCGGCGCATCGCGTCGGCCAGGGCCTGGCCGGCGGCGAAGACCTGCCCACCCACGACCGGGTCGAGTGTCTCGAGCCCCGAGGAGTGCACCTTGGGAACCACCAGGGTGTGCCCGCGGGTGACGGGCCGGATGTCGAGGAACGCGAGCACCGAGTCGGTCTCGTGGACGATCGTCGCGGGGGCGCGGCGGGCGACGATGTCGCAGAACACGCACTCGGTCATCGCTGCTGCTCCGTGACGGCGGCGACGAGTGCAGGCAGGGAGTCGGCCGCGGTCGCCCGCCAGACGTGGTGGGCCATGTCGGAGACCGCGGTCTCGTCCGGGTTGATCTCGATGACGACGGCGCCCGCGCTGCGAGCCTGAGCGGGAAGCCCCGCGAAGGGGTAGACCACGCCGGACGTTCCCACGACCAGGACGGCGTCGGCGGCCTCGACGGACGCCGCTACCGCTGCCCACTCCGCTTCCGGGAGCGGCTCGCCGAACCACACGACACCGGGGCGGACCGGACTTCCGCACAGACCGCACGCAGGCGGCGCGATGCGTTCCGCGCCGTCCTCGACGTCGTCGACCGGTCCCTCGAAAGGCTCCTCGCAGATCGAGCACCGCACCGCGGCCAGTGTGCCGTGGACGTGGGCCAGCACGGTGGACCCGGCGCGCTCGTGCAGGTCGTCGACGTTCTGCGTGGCGATCTCGACGGTCTGCTGCGGTGCGGACCTCTGCCACTGCGCGAGGGCCACATGACCGGCGTTCGGGCTCGAGGCGGCCACGAGCTGCGCTCGTCGGCGGTACCAGGCCCACACCAGATCCGGATCGCGGACGAACGCGTCGGGGCTGGCCAGCTCCTCCGGGGAGTACCGCTCCCACAGCCCGGTCTGCGCGTCGCGGAACGTCGGCACGCCCGACTGCGCGGACATCCCGGCCCCGGTGAGCACGGCGACGCGGGACGCGGACCGGACGGCCTCCAGCACGGGCTGCGGAACGTCGGATGCGGGGTCGGCACTGTCGGTGGTCATGAAGCGAGTGTGCCAAGTCGCACCGACACACTCGGTCCGTTATGACCTCCGCCTCACATTCGACCTCGACGCTCGGTATGTCTGTGTCGTGCGTTACCTTGCGGTGGGCCCACCCGGCCGACTCCAGGACCTCTCACGCGGGCGAACATGAGCCACCGTCGACGAGGTCGTTCTCGGAACCGACGACAGTCGGCGGCAGTGCAGCTCCGCGGGACGCGGACGTGCCGCCATTCACAGGAAGTACAGCTGGTGGAAGATTCTCGAGAAGCAGGGACGCTGGTCGGCGTCGTGCGTGAGACGAACGAGGGGGAGCGCCGGGTGGCGCTGGTCCCCAAGGTGGTCGCCGCGCTGACGGGCAAGGGTGTGCGCGTGGTGGTGGAGGCGGGTGCCGGTCTGGGCGCTCTGATCCCCGATCAGCTGTACGTCGACGCCGGTGCGAGCATCGGCGATCCGTACAGCGCCGACGTGGTGGTCAAGGTGGCGCCGCCGTCGTCGGCCGAGGTGCGCAAGCTGCGCCGCGGATCGACGCTCATCGGCTTCCTCGCGCCGCGCAACGCGGACACGATCATTCCGGAGTTGACCGCCGCGGGCGTGCAGGCCTTCGCGGTGGAAGCAATCCCGCGGATTTCTCGCGCGCAGGTCATGGACGCGTTGTCCTCGCAGGCCAACGTCGCCGGCTACAAGGCGGTGCTGCTCGCGGCGTCGGAGTCGACGCGGTTCTTCCCGATGCTCACCACCGCGGCGGGCACCGTGAAGCCGGCGACGGTGCTGGTACTCGGTGTGGGTGTGGCGGGGCTGCAGGCGTTGGCGACGGCGAAGCGTCTCGGTGGCCGCGCCACCGGGTACGACGTGCGTCCCGAGGTCGCCGATCAGGTGCGGTCGGTCGGCGCGCAGTGGCTGGATCTGGGGATCGACGCCGCCGGTGAGGGCGGCTACGCCCGTGAGCTCACCGAGGACGAGCGTGCCCAGCAGCAGGCGGCGCTGGAGAAGGCGATCTCGACGTTCGACGTCGTCATCACCACCGCTCTGGTGCCGGGTCGTCCGGCGCCGAAGTTGGTCACCGCGGCGGCTGCCGCGGGGATGCGACCGGGCAGTGTCGTCGTCGACCTCGCGGGGGAGACCGGTGGCAACTGCGAGCTCACCGAGCCGGGTCGCACGGTGGTGAAGAACGACGTCATCATCGCCTCGCCGCTGAATCTGCCGGCGACGATGCCCGAGCACGCGAGTGAGCTGTACTCCAAGAACATCTCGGCGCTGATCGAACTGATGCTCGACGATGCCGGTGCCCTCGCCCCCGATTTCACCGACGAGGTCCTCGCGAAATCGTGCGTGACGCGCACGGCCGACACCACCGTGAAGGCGGACGCCTGATGTACACACCGTTGCTCGCGAACATCGCGATCCTGGTCCTGGCCGGGTTCGTCGGTTTCGCTGTCATCTCCAAGGTGCCGAACACGCTGCACACGCCGCTGATGTCGGGTACCAACGCCATCCACGGCATCGTCGTGCTCGGCGCCCTCATCGTGTTGGGCCGGTTGCCGGAGGACGCGCCGTGGGGTGTGCGGATCATCGCGTTCGTCGCGTTGATCTTCGGCACGCTCAACGTCGTCGGTGGGTTCCTGGTCACCGACCGCATGCTCGGCATGTTCAAGGGCAAGAAGGCGCCCGCTGCTGTGTCGACGGCAACCGGCGAGAAGGGTGCTGATTCCTGATGAACAATCTCGTCAACATCCTCTACATCGTCGCGTTCGCGATGTTCATCTACGGCCTGATGGGTCTGACCGGCCCGAAGACGGCGGTACGCGGCAACTGGATCGCCGCTGTCGGTATGGGTATCGCCGTGGTGGCGACTCTGATCGAGGTCCGTGACACGGCGGCGATCAACTGGATCCTCATCGCCGCCGGTCTGGCCATCGGTGTCCTGCTGGGTGTCCCGCCGGCCAAGCGCACGAAGATGACGGCGATGCCGCAGCTGGTGGCGCTGTTCAACGGCGTGGGCGGCGGCACGGTCGCATTGATCGCCTGGTCGGAGTTCATCGAGACCGACGGGTTCTCCGCGTTCCAGCACGGTGAAGAGCCGACGGTGCACATCGTCATCGGGTCACTGTTCGCGGCGGTCATCGGCTCGGTGTCGTTCTGGGGTTCGCTGGTGGCGTTCCTGAAGCTGCAGGAGCTGCTGAACAAGAAGGTCGAGAAGGCGTTCGTGAAGAACGCCCGCATCTTCCAGCTCACCAACATCGTGTTGCTGCTCCTCGCGGTGGCGGTGTCGGTCTACATCGGTCTGCGCGCCACCCCGGGGGAGGGCACCTCGCAGTGGTGGATCGTGCTGGTGCTCGTCGCGGCGGCGCTGATGGGCCTGTTCGTGGTGTTCCCCATCGGCGGCGCGGACATGCCGGTGGTGATCTCGCTGCTGAACGCGTTGACGGGTCTGTCGGCTGCGGCGGCGGGGTTGGCGCTGAACAACACCGCGATGATCGTGGCGGGCATGATCGTCGGCGCGTCCGGTACCATCCTCACGAATCTGATGGCGACGGCGATGAACCGGTCGATCCCGGCGATCGTGTTCGGGTCGTTCGGTGGCGGCGGCGCGTCCGCGGTCGGTGGCCCGGACGATGCCGGCGGCACGGTGAAGTCCACCTCGGCGGCGGACGTGGCGATCCAGATGGCGTACGCCTCGCAGGTCATCGTGGTGCCCGGCTACGGTCTCGCGGTCGCGCAGGCCCAGCACGCGGTCAAGGACATGGCGTCGATCCTCGAGTCCAAGGGCGTGGAGGTGAAGTACGCGATCCATCCGGTGGCCGGGCGCATGCCGGGTCACATGAACGTGTTGCTCGCCGAGGCGGACGTGGAGTACGAGGCGATGAAGGAGATGGACGACATCAACGGGGAGTTCTCCCGCACCGATGTCACCCTCGTCATCGGCGCGAACGACGTCACCAACCCGGCGGCGCGCAACGATCCGAGTTCGCCGATCCACGGGATGCCGATCCTGAACGTGGACGAGTCGCGGTCGGTGATCGTGCTCAAGCGGTCGATGAGCTCCGGGTACGCCGGTATCGACAATCCGCTGTTCACGGCGGACCGCACGTCGATGCTCTTCGGGGACGCGAAGAAGTCCGTCAACGCCGTCATCGAGGAACTCAAAGCCCTCTAGGTGTACCCGGCCCTGATGCCCCGCCCGCTCACCGGCGGCGGAGCATCAGGGCCGCGGTGTCGAGAGGGTTCTTTGCCTCGCGGGCAGCGGCGACGGGGGAGTGCGCCATGACGACACCGGCGGCGCCCCACCACATCCCGGTCACCAGCAGCGCCCCGACGATGCCGATGCCTGTCGCACCCGCGGTGACCACGGCGGCGAGGGCCACGCCTGCGACCAGGGCCGAGCCCAGCCCCAGGACGACGGGCCGCAGCCGACCGGGCACGACCAGCGCACCCGACGCGATCACCGAGGATGCTGCGACCACGCGGCCGTCGGGAAGTGCCGACGTCGCGATGTGATCGGACAGCCATGCCGACCCGGCTGCCGCGGTCAGGGTCGACCCGAGGCACAGCATGAGGATCGCGCCGATGCCGTACGGCAACTTGCGCACCACCGCGACCACCGTCAGCGCGGCGACCACCACCAGCACGGTCGTCACGTCGATGACGTCGAGCACCGTGTCGGCCGGGGCGTACAGGGCCTCGAGCGCGACCGACGCCGGTGGGTAGCGCACGCCCAGCAGCGGCAGGACGGCGTAGAGCACGACCAGTGCCGCCGCGGACACTCCGGTCAGTGCCCACCACCGAGGGGTGGTGCGTCGGGCGCGAAGCGCGATCTGTTGCGTCGTCGTGGTACTCACGGGTCCCCATGATGGCGCACGAGGCTGGCAGAATCCTGTGACCCGGCGCAGTGATTCCCGTGCGGCGCGTCAGCCTGCGAGAACCGTGTCGACTCCCGTGAGAATCCGATCGACGTCCGGGAGGTGGTGCCGCTCGAGGCGTGCCGGCGGGTACGGAACGTGGAAGCCCGTGACCCGCTGGACGGGTGCCTCCAGCGAGTAGAAGCACTCCTGCGACACCTGGGCCGCCACCTCCGCCGCGATGCCGAGGTAGCCCGTGTCCTCGTGCACGACGACGAGGCGCCCGGTCCGACGCACGGACCGACAGACCGTGTCGGTGTCCAGCGGTGAGAGGGACCGGAGATCGATGACCTCGAGGCTGTGGCCCTCGGACTCCGCCACCTCGGCTGCCTTCAGTGCGGTCTGCACCATCGACCCGTAGGCCACCACTGTCGCATCGGTACCGGTGCGGCACACGCGAGCGGCGTCCAGCGGCAGATCGGGCGCATCGGTGGCCCATTCGCCCTTGTCCCAGTACCGACGCTTGGGCTCGAGGAAGACGACGGGGTCCTCCGAGTGCACGGCCTGCTGGATCATCCAGTACGCGTCGTGGGGCGTGCTCGGGCTGACCACGCGCAGGCCCGCCGTGTGGGCGAAGTACGCCTCGGGAGATTCCGAATGGTGTTCGACGGCTCCGATGCCACCACCGAACGGGATGCGGATGACCATCGGGGCGCCGATGCGACCGGCGGTGCGGTACCGGATCTTGGCCACCTGGGACACGATCTGGTCGAAGGCCGGATAGACGAACCCGTCGAACTGGATCTCGACGACGGGGCGGTAGCCGCGCAGCGCCATGCCGAACGCGGTGCCCACCATGCCGGACTCGGCGAGGGGCATGTCGAGCACGCGCTGATCGCCGAAGTCCTTCTGCAGTCTGTCGGTCACGCGGAACACACCGCCGAGCTTGCCGATGTCGAGGCCCATCAGCACGACTTTGTCGTCGGCCTCGAGGGAGGCGCGGAGACCTGCGTTGATCGCACCACCGAGGGTGCCCTTGACGTGGAGATCGGACGACGCGGTGGTCGCGCCGGCGCGGGAGAGGGTTCCGGTGGTCATCGCAGTGTCTCCTTCTGGCGGTCCACCACAGCGTGGGGTTCGGCGTAGACGTGGTCGAGCAGGGTGGACGACTCCGGATCGACGGCGGAGATCGTGGCGGAGCGGAGCCGGGCGGCGACGTCGTCGGCGGTCGCGGCGATGCCCTCGCGCACGGAGGGTGTCAGGGCGCCCTCGCGGGTGAGCAGTCTGTCGAGGCGGTCCAACGGATCGCGCGCCGCCCACACGTCGCGCTCGGCGTCGGCGCGGTACCGCGTCGGATCGTCCGAGGTGGTGTGCGGGCCCATGCGGTAGGTCATGGCCTCGATGAACGTGGGGCCTCCGCCGGTGCGGGCGCGGTGCGCGGCGGCACGGGTGACGGCGAGGACGGCGAGGGCATCGTTGCCGTCGACCCGCAGGGCGGGCATGCCGAAGCCGGCGGCGCGGGAGGCGAGCGGCAGCGGACTCTGCAGCGCAACGGGCTCGCTGATGGCCCAGTGGTTGTTCTGGCAGAAGAACACGACGCCGGCCCCGAAAGAGACTGAGAACGACAGCGCCTCCGAGATGTCGCCTTCGCTGGTGGCGCCGTCGCCGAAGTAGGCGACAGTGGCGATCTCGGCACCGTCGAGCCGCGCTGCCATGGCGTAGCCGGTGGCGTGCAGTCCCTGCGCTCCGACGATGATCGCCGGGTTGGTGATGTTGTACTCGTCGGGGTCCCAGCCGGAGTGCGCAGTACCGCGCCACAGTGCGGTGAGCTTCTCCACCGGCACGCCTCGGCAGTACGCCACCGCGTGCTCGCGGTAGCTCGTGAAGATGTAGTCGTCCGCGGTGACGGCGTGGGCCGAGCCCACCTGGGCTGCTTCCTGACCCAGCAGCGGTGCCCACAGTCCCAGCTCACCCTGGCGCTGCAGCGCGGTCGCCTCGGTGTCGATGCGGCGAGCGACCACCATGTCGCGGTACATGTCGAGCATGTGGGCGGCGTCGACGTCGGCGACGAGTCGCCAGTGCTCGGGGTCGTGCACTCGTCGCCCGTCGGGCTGGACGAGCTGCACGGGATGCGCGATGCGATCGCCCCGCGGTGTGTCCGATCGGGTCATGGGCTTCCTCTCCGCCGGTGCGCGGACCTCGTCGTGAGAGGAGGGCGCACAGTGTGGACGAACCGGGTGTGGCTCACCTCACAGCATGCTCGCCTGACCGCATTGCGCAAGTGATGCGGACGAGAGTGAGCAACTCGCTCGGCGATTGCCTCCCCGACACGCACAGAACGAGCAGGATGGGCATCGGGCGACGGTGTCGGACGGTCACGCGTAGCGGTTCCCGGCCGGTTGGCTCCGCGGAGGACGGGGAACAGCAGAGCATGTCCTCTCCGGCTCCGCTCTGGGTGTTCGCTGATCAACTCGGCCCCCACGTCCACTCGTCCGAGGAGATGGTGGACCGCGACGTCGTCATCATCGAGTCGGCGCGCGCGTTGGGCCGTCGACGGGGTCATCGGCAGAAGGCGCATCTGTTGCTCAGCGGCATGCGGCACCTCGCGGACGAACTCGGCGACCGTGCCACGTACATCCGAGCCGACACCTACCGCGAGGGCCTCGCCCGCGTCGGGCGCCCGGTCGTCGTGCACGAACCGACGTCGCGGCGTGCGGAGGCCTTCGTCCGTCGTCTGGCCGACGAGGGTCTGGTCGAGGAGATCGTGCCGACCCCGACGTTCGCCCTGTCCCGTGCGGACTTCGCCGAGTGGGCGGGCGGCAAGAAGTCGTTCCTGATGGAGAACTTCTACCGAGAGCAGCGCCGCCGGTTCGACATCCTGATGGACGGCGAGAACCCGGTGAGCGGCACCTGGAACCTCGACGCGGAGAACAGGGAGAAGCCGCCCAAGAAGCGGACGACACTCGGTGTTCCCGAACCGTGGTGGCCCGAGGAGGACGACATCGACGCCGGTGTGCGCGCGGATCTCGACGCCATGGACGTCGACTGGTCCGGCGAGGACGGACCGCGTCTCTTCGCCGTCACCGCAGCCGAGGCGGCGTCGGCGCTGGAGACCTTCGCGGCCACCCGTCTCGCCACGTTCGGTCCCTACGAGGACGCCGTGATGGCGGCGGACTGGACCATGTCGCACTCGCTGCTGTCGGTGCCGTTCAACCTCGGTGTGCTGCACCCGTTGGACGCGGCGCGCGCCGCCGAGCAGGCCTACCGGGACGGGACGGCACCGCTGGCGAGCGTCGAGGGGTTCGTACGCCAGATCCTCGGGTGGCGCGAGTACGTGTGGCACCTTTACTGGCATCTGGGCGAGGACTACATGCGCACCAATGCCCTCGATGCCGACACCCCGCTGCCCGGATGGTTCCAGACCCTCGACGCGGAGGAGGTCACCGCAGCGTGCCTGTCCGACGCCCTCGCCGGCGTGCACGATCGGGGGTGGGTGCACCACATCCCGCGCCTGATGATCCTGGGAAACCATGCGCTGCAACGGGGGTACGACCCGCGGGCGCTCACCCGGTGGTTCACCGAGCACTTCGTCGACGGGTACGAGTGGGTCATGCCCGTCAACGTCTTCGGCATGAGTCAGCACGCCGACGGGGGAGTGATCGCGACCAAGCCCTACACGTCCGGCGGCGCGTACATCGACCGCATGACCGACCACTGCAAGGGCTGCGCGTTCGACCCCAAGAAGCGGGTCGGGGAGGACGCGTGTCCGTTCACGGCGGGGTACTGGGCGTTCACGCACAAGCACCGCGAGCGGCTGGCGAAGAACATGCGCACGCGCCGAGCAGTCAGTTCGATGGAGCGGCTCGGCGACATCGACGAGATCGTCGAGCAGGAGCGGCACCGGACCACTTTCTGAACTCGAGGTCGACCTCGAGTTCGTTGACCCTGAAAGCCCGTCACCCACTGCGCATGCCTACTATCTGAATGATGCGGGTCACAGACAAGGTCGCCATCGTCACGGGAGGTGGCGCCGGTATCGGCGCCGCCCTCGCCACTGCACTGGTCGAGGCCGGGAACTCGGTCCTGGTCGCCGATCTCGACGGGGCGGCCGCCGATGCGGTCGCCGCGCGACTGGGGGAGCGGTGCATCGCCGTCGGCGGCGACGTCGCCGACGACGCGGTGATCGCCCAGATGATCGAGCGGGTCGAGGAGGCGTTCGGGCCACTCGACATCTACATCGCCAATGCCGGGACGACGGCAGGGATGGGGCTCGACAGCACCGACGCCGCCTGGGACACCGCGCTGTCGGTCAACGTCCTCGCCCATGTGCGCGCTGCGCGCGTGGTGATCCCGCGATGGATCGAGCGCGGAACGCACGGCTACTTCCTGTCCACCGCGTCCGCGGCGGGCCTGCTCACCCAGATCGGATCGGCCACCTACTCGGTGTCCAAGCACGCCGCCGTCGGCTTCGCCGAATGGTTGTCGGTCACCTACGGCGACAGAGGCATCGCGGTGAGCTGCCTGTGCCCGATGGGCGTCAACACGGCACTCCTGAACTCGGGCTTCGACAGTGACGCTGAAGGTGCCTCGGTGGCGGCGTCCGCCGTGACCGGCGCCGGCACCGTCCTCGAACCGGAGGACGTCGCTCGCATCGTCCTCGAGGCGATGGAGACCGAGAAGTTCCTCGTTCTCCCGCACCCCGAGGTGCTCACGTTCTACTCGCACAAGAGTGCCGACTACGACCGGTGGATCGCCGGGATGCGTCGGTACCGAACATCTCTCGAGACGGCCGCACGGCCAGGACAGGATCGCTGACATGGATTTCGCGTACTCGGATCGGTGCAAGGACTACCAGCAGCGCCTGCTGGCGTTCATGGACGAGAAGGTCTATCCGGCGGAGGCGGTCTACGCCCAGCAGATCCTGGAGTCCGGTGATCCGCACTTCCAGCCGCCGATCCTCGAGGAGCTCAAGGCCGACGCGAAGTCGCGCGGCCTCTGGAACCTCTTCCATCCGGATCCCGCCTACGGCCCCGGTCTGACCAACGCCGAGTACGCGCCGCTCGCGGAGATCATGGGCCGCAGCCCCGCGATCGCGCCCGAGGCCTGTAACTGCGCCGCACCCGACACCGGCAACATGGAGGTGTTCACCCGCTTCGGCACGGACGAGCACAAGGAGAAGTGGCTCGCACCGTTGCTCGAGGGCACCATCCGCTCCGCTTTCGCCATGACGGAGCCCGATGTCGCCAGCTCCGACGCGACGAACATCGCGATGTCCATGGTGGCCGACGGCGAGGACTGGATCCTGAATGGTCGGAAGTGGTGGACTTCCAACGCTTTGCACCAGAACTGCAAGGTCTTGATCGTCATGGGCAAGACCGCGCCCGAGGCGTCGACGTACGAGCAGCAGTCGATGATGGTCGTGCCGATCGACGCGCCGGGCGTCACCGTCCTGCGCGGACTGCCCGTGTTCGGGTACCAGGACCGCGAGGGTCACGCCGAGGTCCTGTTCGAGAACGTCCGCGTCCCCGGCAAGGACGTGCTCGCCGGACCGGGTGCCGGCTTCATGATCGGCCAGGCACGTCTCGGCCCCGGCCGAATCCACCACTGCATGCGGGCGATCGGCATGGCCGAGCGCGCACTGGAACTCATGTGTGACCGTGCGTCGTCCCGCGTGGCGTTCGGCAAGCCGATCGCGGCGCAGGCCAACATCCAGGACTGGATCGCCGAAGCCCGCATCGACATCGAGATGGCGCGCCTGCTCACGCTGAAGGCCGCCTGGATGATGGACGAGTTCAGCAACAAGGAAGCGCGCGTGGAGATCGCGGCCATCAAGGTCGCCGCGCCCGCGATGGCCCTCAAGATCGTCGACCGCGCCATCCAGGTTCACGGCGGCGGCGGTGTCTCCGACGACTTCCCGCTCGCCAGCATGTACGCCCACCTGCGGACCCTGCGTCTCGCCGACGGTCCGGACGAGGTGCACAAGCGGACCATCGCACGCACCGAGCTGGCGCCCTACCGGAAGATCGACAAGTGACGACGGGAACGACACCGGGCCTCGACGACGGTGCGGTCACGACGTGGATGGAGAGCCTCGACATCGGGGTCTCGGGGCCACTGACCTTCGAGCGCATCGGTAACGGGCAGTCGAATCTGACTTTCGCGGTGACCGACGCCGCGGGCAGCAACTGGGTCCTGCGGCGTCCGCCGCTGGGCACGTTGCTGGCGTCGGCACACGACGTCGCTCGCGAGTACCGCATCCTGTCGGCGTTGCAGCACACCGCCGTTCCGGTGCCGACGACGATCGCACTGACGGACGATCCGTCGGTCACCGATGCGCCCCTCGTCCTGATGAGTCATGTCGACGGGTTGGTGGTCGACAGCCCGACTGTCGCGGAGACACTGTCGCAGGCACGTCGTCGGACGATCGGTGAGGCCATGCCCGCCACGCTCGGCAAGATCCACGCCGTGGATCTGGAGAGCACCGGCCTGGTGGATCTCGCCAGCCACAAGCCCTATGCCGCACGGCAACTGAAGCGATGGTCGTCGCAGTGGGCGCAGTCGAAGACGCGGGACGTTCCGGACATCGAGCGCCTTGCCACCGCGCTGGCGGCGTCGGCTCCGGAGCAGGCCGAGGTCTCGTTGGTGCACGGCGACTTCCATCTGAGCAACATCATCACCAGCGGAGCCGGTGAGGGAAGTGTCGACGACGCGATCGTCGCGGTGGTCGACTGGGAGCTGTGCACGCTGGGCGAGCCGCTCGCGGACGTCGGTGCGCTGCTGGCCTACTGGTCGGAGGCCGACGACGACAACGCGGGCATGTTCATGTCCTCCACGTTGCCGGGCTTCCCGACGAGGAACGAGCTGGTCGAGCTCTATGCCGCCGCCACCGGCCGCGACGTCTCCGCGGTGGGGTACTGGCACACCCTCGCGCTGTGGAAGCTGTCCGTCATCGCCGAGGGCGTCATGCGCCGGGCCATCGACGACGAGCGCAACCGGGCACGCGACGGTTCGCCGACGACGGATCTGGTGGACGGCATCATCGGCCGCGCCGTCGCCACGGCGGAGGAGGCCGGGATCCTTTGAGTGGGCTCCGCCCCCGTGCGCCTTTCGCGTACCCCTGGATACGCGAAAGGCGCACGAGGAGCGCCGGTCCTCAGGCGCGTCGGGTGAGGCCCAGTCGGACGACGAGACCGAGCACGAGCGCCCAGAAGGCCGAGCCGATCCCCGCGATCGCCACACCCGAGGCGGCGACGACGAACGTGATGGCCGCCGGCACCCGGTCCGCCTCGGTGCTCAACGCGGCGGCCAGCGATGCCGCGAGGGTTGCCAGCAACGCCAGTCCCGCAACGGTTTCCACGATGCCGGCCGGCGCGAGGGCGACGAGGGTCGCCAGCGCCGCCGAGGCGAGCGCGAGGGCCAGGTAGCACGCCCCGGCAGCCACCGCCGCGATCCACCGACGATCCTTGTCCGGGTGCGCGTCCGGGGCGGCCGCGAGCGCTGCGCTGATGGCAGCGAGGTTGACGGCGTGAACGCCGGCGGGTGCGGTGATCGCTGTGCCGACACCGGTGACGGTCATCGAGGCTCGCCACGGTACCGCGTAGCCGAAGGAGGCCATGACGGCCGTTCCCGGGATGTTCTGCGACGCCATCGTCACGATGTAGAGCGGCAGTGCGATGCCGATCAGCGCCTGCCACGTCCAGGTGGGTGCGACGAGGTCGAGGCTCGGGAGCAGCGATCGGGCGCCGATCTCGGTGTCGCCCGTCGTGAGCGAGATGCCGATGACCACTGCGGCGACGGCGAAGGCCGCCGGTACCGCCCAGCGCGGGGAGAAGCGCAGCAGCACGACCCATGTGACGACGACGGGGGCGACCGCCGCGGGATTGTCCGCGAGGGCCCGCACGGGTTCGAGACACAGTGGCAGGATGACGCCGGCGAGCATCGCCTGTGCCAACGACACCGGGATCGCCGCGATGACGCGGCCGAGGCCGGACCACACTCCGGTGAGCACGATTGCGATGCCCACGGTCACGAACGCCCCCACGGCCGCCGGCCATCCGCCGACCACCGCTCCGGTACCCGCGAGCAACGCGGCACCGGGTGTGGACCAGGCCAGTGTGATCGGAATGCGGTAGCGCAGTGCGAGACCCGTGATCCCCAGCGCCATCACCAGAGACATGGCGAAGAGCCCGGAGGCGGCCTGCGCCTCGCTGGCACCCACGGATCGGAGGCCGGTGAGGACCACCGCGAACGAGCTGGTGAACCCGACGAGCGCGGTGACCACCCCCGCGCCGATCGGCACGGCGAGGGACACCCGGCCGGGGGCTGTCACTGTCCGAGTGCCTCGACGACCGCGCGGATCTCGTCGGGGACCGGTGTCGGGCGGCGGGTCTCGGCGTCGACGTAGACGTGCACGAACCGTCCCGCCGCCGCCGGGGTCAAGTTTTCGCCGTCCACCCGGAAGATGCTCAGCGCGTACACGATCGAGGTGTTGCCGAGCCTCTCGACGGCGATACCCACCTGCAGGTCGTCGGGAAAGCTCAGTTGGCTGAGGAACCTGCAGGACGTCTCGGCCACCACGCCGATGGCCGGGAGTGTGCGGATGTCGAGGCCGGTGCTCTGCATGAGCCACCCGTTCACCGCGGTGTCGAAGTACGAGTAGTACGTGACGTTGTTGACGTGCCCGTAGTGGTCGTTGTCCTCCCAGCGGGTGGCGACGGGCCACAGGACGGGGCAGTCGGCTGCGGACGGGACGGTGCTCTCGGTCATGCGGGTGAGGATTCCATCCCCGTGCGCCTTTCGCGTATCCCAGGGTGCGCAAAAGGCGCACGGGGCGCAGCCACGGTAGTAAGTTGGACGGGACCAGTCCGTACCGCTCGCGCCACAGATCGCTCCGGTCGCGCCGATTCTCGGGAGTACACGCCGTGGTGATGCCCGTCCACCTTCGCGACAGTGCCGTACCCAAGCACGAGCAGCTCCGCGCGATCCTGCTGCACCGGTGCACCAAGGAACTCCAGCCCGGCGATCTGATGCCGAGCGAACGGCGCCTCATGGAGGACTACGGGGTCAGTCGGATCACCGTGCGCGAGGCCATCGGTCAGCTCGTCAACGAGGGCCACCTGGTGCGGGTGCGCGGCAAGGGCACGTTCGTCGCCAGTCGGCCCGTCCAGTCGAGGCTCCACCTGGCGTCGTTCTCGGAGGAGATGCGCGCTCAGGGTCTCGAACCCACCACGGTCGTTCTCTTCGCGCGGCTCGAGGATCCGTCGGTGGCCACCATCCGTGCGCTGGACATCGCCGCGGGCGGCAAGGCGTACCACATCAAGCGGCTGCGACTGGCGGACGGAGAGCCCGTCAGCGTCGACGACGGGTGGTACGACGCCGCCGTGCTGCCGGGCCTGGTCGATCTCGATCTGAGCAAGTCCATCTACGACGCGGTGTCCTCCCACTACGGGCAGACCATCGATCGCGCCGAGCAGACGGTCAGCGCGACGGCGGCCGACAACGACACCGCGACGCTGCTGGGGACGAAGCGTGGGGCGCCGGTGCTGTACTTCGACCGGGTGTCGTTCAGCGGTGACCGGCCGATCGAACACACGGAGAGCTGGTACCGCTGCGATCGGTATCAGCTCACGATGGAGGTCCAGGGCGGGCGGCGGCCACAGCGTCGCTGACGTCCACAGCCGACAGCGTCGCCGACGCCGTTCGCTCGTACACTTCGGTCGAGGCGTTCCATCCGCAGATCGAAAGGCTCCTCCGTGCCCACTCCCCGTTCGCTCACCGGTCGCACCATCGTCGTGACGGGAGCGAGCGACGGTATCGGGCGCATCGCCGCGCGCACCCTGGCGGAACGCGGTGCGGAGGTGCTCGTCGTGGGCCGCTCACCGGAGAAGACCGCCGCCGCGGCCTCGGAGATCGGTGGTCGCGCGTTCGTGGCCGACTTCGCCTCGTTCGACGACGTGCGACGGGTCGCGGACGAGCTGCGGGATTCCGTCGATCACATCGACGTCCTGTTGAACAACGCGGGTGGAACGTTCGATCCGTCGAAGCGCACCGCCGACGGGCACGAGCCGAACGTCCAGATCAATCACCTGTCGCCGTTTCTGCTCACCCACCTGCTGCTCGACCGACTCGGCGGTTCGGCGGGCAGTCGCATCGTGAACACGTCGTCCGTGGGCAACCTCGGTGGACGAATCGATCTGCAGGACATCGCCTACGACCGTTCCTCGCCGGCCGAGTTCCGCGCCTACTGCACCAGCAAGCTGATGAACATCGGCTTCACCCGCGGCGCCACGGAGCGGTGGTCCGACCGCGGCATCACGTCGGTGGCCGTCCATCCCGGAGCGGTGCGCAGCAACTTCGGCAACGCCAACGTCCTGTTCCGGGTGATTTACCGGACTCCGCTGAAGTACGTGGCCTCGATCAGTGCCGAGTCGGGCGCCGAGCCGTTGGTGTCGGTGGCCGTCGACAGGCCGGACGCCGAGGTCGCCGGCATCTACTACAGCCGCCACAAGGCTCGCGGTCGCACGAACGGGCAGGTCGACGATCCCGCCGTGGTCGACGGGCTGTGGAGAGAGTCGGAGAAGCTGGTCGGGCTGGCCTGACCCCGGCCCGTCAGAGGACGAAGAGCGGCTCGCCGGCAGTGACGGACGACCCGACCGACGGCGTCGCGAAGGAGTCCGCGGCGGAGTCCATCACGACGACGGGGCACACGTCGTCGAATCCGGCGGCGGCGACAGCGGCCGGGTCGTAGCGCACGACGACGTCTCCAGCCGACACAGAGTCCTTCTCTGCTGCGACGAGTTCGAAACCCTCGCCCTTCATCGTCACGGTGTCGATACCGACGTGCACCAGCACTCCCTTCCTGTCCTCCGTCAGAACCACGAAGGCATGAGGGTGCAGCTTGAGGATGCGACCGGACACGGGCGAGTGGACGTCCACCATTCCGGTCGTCGAAGCGGGTCTGACAGCCACGCCGGCGCCGACCATCTGCGAGGAGAACACCGGGTCGGGGACGTCGGCCAGTGCGATGACGGTGCCCGCGAGCGGGCTGCCCACGGCGGTGTCGGTCACAGGATGTCGTCGATGTCCTCGGCGAGGGTGTCCGCCTCGGGCCCGACGATGACCTGCACGGCCGTCCCCTTGTGGAAGACCCCGTGTGCTCCGGCGGCCTTGAGAGCGGCCTCGTTCACGAGTGCTCCGTCTCGCACCTCGGTGCGGAGCCGCGTGATGCAGGCTTCGATCTCGACGATGTTCCCGGCTCCTCCGAGCCCGGCGACGATGGCGTCCGCCTTGGACATGCGGTGCTCCTTCCGCTCGGTGACCCGCCCCCGGCGCGATGCGATGCAGGTGGGCGTGCTCACATTTTCTGTTTGACATCAGGCTGCCACCTGGTCAAACTACAACTGGTTATGACCGGACAGTACCCGTGATGGAACCGGTCCACAACACACACGAGAAGAAGGTCGCCATGGCCGGCACGACTGCCACCGGGAACACCGCACCACAGACGCCCACCGAGAAGAAGGACTCCCGCGCACTCGCCGGGTTGCAGCGATTCGGGCGCAGTCTCATGCTGCCCATCGCCGTGCTCCCCGCCGCAGGCATCCTGCTCCGCATCGGCCAGCCCGATCTGCTCGGACGCTTCACCCCGCTCGAGACCACCGCATCGGTGATCTCGGCCGCGGGGCAGTCGGTCTTCACGTGGCTTCCCCTCATCTTCGCAGTCGGCATCGCGATCGGCTGGGCGAAGAAGTCGGACGGCTCCACCGCGTTGGCCGCGGTGGTCGGTTACATGGTGGTCGACGGCGTCTTCACGGCCATGTCGCCGGTGGTGCTCGACGGCGAGGTCGACGCGAACGGCGACCCTGCCGTCATCGACTACGGCGTGCTGGCCGGCATCATCATCGGTCTGCTCTCCGCCGTTCTCTGGCAACGCTTCTACCGTCAGAAGCTGCCCGACTACCTGGGCTTCTTCAGCGGCCGACGCCTCGTCCCGATCCTGACGGCGATCACCGGTCTCGTGGTCGGCGTCCTGATGTCCTTCGTGTACCCGCTGTTCTACAGCGCCCTGAACTGGGTGGGCACCACCGTCGCCGATCACTCCGTCGTGGGCAGCGGTATCTACGGTTTCGCCAATCGCATGCTCATCCCGACCGGCCTGCACCACATCCTCAACTCCGTCGTGTGGTTCCTCGTCGGTGACTACACGGACGCGAGCGGCCAGATCGTCCGAGGCGACCTCAACCGCTTCTTCGCCGGGGACCCGAGCGCCGGAGTGTTCATGACCGGCTTCTTCCCGATCATGATGTTCGCGCTGCCCGCCGCCGCCTTCGCGATCTACCGCAACGCGAAGCCGTCGCAGAAGAAGCTCGTCGGCGGCATCATGCTCTCGACCGGTCTCACGGCCTTCGTCACCGGTATCACCGAGCCGCTCGAGTACTCGTTCATGTTCGTCGCCTGGCCGCTCTACATCGTGCACGCGGTGCTGACCGGTACCTCGATGGCGTTGACCAACGCACTGGGCATCCACGACGGCTTCTTCTTCTCCGCGGGCGGTATCGACTACCTGCTGAACTACGGCATCGCCACCAAGGCATGGCTTCTCATCCCGATCGGCCTGGTCTACGCCGTCATCTACTACGTGCTGTTCAGCTTCGTCATCAAGAAGTGGAACCTGCGCACGCCCGGACGTGAGGACGACGTGACCCTCGACGACGCGGCGGTGACCACCGGCGCACCGGCGGCCACCACCGCATCGACGGACGCCACGACCGCGCCGACGGACAAGCCGGCCGGCGGCGGCTCGGCGTGACCCTCCTCCGCGGGCGCGTCGTCCTGGTGGACGGCGTGCTCGAGGACGGGGTGGTGGAGTTCGAGGACGATCGGATCGTCCGGGTGGGCCCGGCCCGCGGGCGGACGGACATCGCCGTCCCGCCGTCGTCCTCGACGATTCTGCCGGGCATGGTGGACGTGCACTGCCACGGCGGCGGGGGAGCAGGCTTTCCCGATGCCACGGCCGACGCCGTCGATGCCGCTGTCGCGCATCACGTGCGCAGCGGGACGACGAGCATGCTCGCCTCCCTCGTGTCCGCCCCGCGCGAGGTGCTCGTCGACAGGACGACACTGCTGGCGGAGCTGTGGCGCCGCGGCGACATCGCGGGCGTTCATCTCGAGGGGCCGTTCCTCGCCCGTAGCCGTTGCGGTGCACAGGATCCGGCGGCGATCGTTCCGGGTGATCCGCGTCTCCTCGAGGCCGTGGTGACGGCCGGCGGGGGAGCCGTGCGGTCGATGACGCTGGCACCGGAGACCGCGAACCTGGACGCCCTCGCTCGGGTGATGGCCGAGAACGACATCCGTCCGAGCGTGGGCCACACCGACGCCGATGCGGCCACGGTCACGGCAGCGCTGGCGCGGCTGACCGGGCCGGTGAGCGCCACCCATCTGTTCAACGGGATGCCGCCGCTGCACCATCGGTCGCCCGGACCGGTGGCCGCGTGTCTCGCGGCGGCGGGACGCGGCGAGATGGTGCTCGAACTCATCGGTGACGGAGTGCATCTCGATTCCTGGACGGTCGCCATGGTGGTCGACCTCGTCGGACCCGACGGCATCGTGTTCGTCTCCGACGCCATGGCCGCGGCCGGGATGAGCGACGGCCCTTACCGATTGGGCTCGCTCGACGTGACGGTCGCGGACGGGGTGGCGCGCCTGACGCAGGACGGCGACGAGCCGGGAGCCATCGCGGGCGGAACGTCGACAGTCCTCGACATCGTGCGACGGGCGGTGGCCGAGTCGGGAGTCGACCTGGTGTCGGCGGTGCGCATGGGGGCGACCACACCGGCTCGGTTCCTCGGCCTGCAGGACACGGTGGGGCGCCTGGCGGCCGGGATGCGCGCGGACATCGTGATCACCGATGCCGATCTGACCGTGACGAGCGTCGTGAGGCGCGGACGAGTGGAAGTGGGTGTGCCGGATGGAGATCGTCATCCGTGACGACGCAGCGGCGGTGCACCGCACCGTGGCGGACATCGTCGAACGCAGGGTTCGGCAGGGTGCCGCGGTGCTGGGCGTGGCGACGGGGTCCACCCCGTTGGGGACGTACCGGGAGCTCGGTCGGCGGCATCGCGAGGAGGCGTTGTCGTTCGCGTCCTGCCGGGCGTTCCTCCTCGACGAGTACGTGGGTCTGCCGGCCGCCCATCCGCAGTCGTACCGTTCGGTGATCGCCACGGAGTTCGCTGCGGAGATCGACATCGACCCGGATGCCATCGACGGTCCGAACGGCGAGGCGGCGGACGTCGCGGCCGAGTGCGCTCGCTACGACGCCGCGATCGCCGCGTCGGGCGGTGTGGACGTGCAACTGTTGGGCATCGGGTCCGACGGCCACATCGGCTTCAACGAACCGGGGTCGTCGCTCGTCTCCCGCACGCGGGTCAAGACCCTCACGCGCCGCACGCGGGAGGACAACGCACGCTTCTTCCACTCCGCCGACGAGGTACCGCATCACGTGGTGACCCAGGGTCTGGGCACGATTCTCGAGGCCCGCCATCTGGTCCTCGTCGCACTCGGCGAGGGGAAGGCGGAGGCTCTCGCCGCGTCGGTGGAGGGGCCGCTGGCCGCGTCCTGTCCGGCGTCGGTGATCCAGATGCATCCGCACGTGACCGTGGTCGTCGACGAGGGCGCGGCGTCGGCGCTGGGGTCGAGTGACTACTACCGGTACGCGTTGTCGGAGAAACCCACATGGCAGCACTTCTGATCGTCGGACGTCCGGTCCCTACAGTGAGCGGATGACCATGTCGACGCTGCGTACGCGTCTCACCGGATCCACCGTCCTCGTCACCGGCGCGAGCTCGGGCCTGGGTGCCGATTTCGCACGACGCTTCGCGTCCCTCGGGTGCGACGTCGTGCTCGTCGCGCGGCGACTCGATCGCCTCGAGGAGCTGGCTGCGGAGATCTCCTCCCGGCACGGTGTCACCGCCACCCCGATCGCCGCGGACCTCGCCGTGCCCGGTGCGGGATCGGCGCTGAAGGCGACTCTCGGTCACCGCGGCATCACGGTGCACTCGCTGATCAACAATGCGGGATTCGGGACGCACCAGCCGTTCGTCGAGGAGGATCCGGTGACGCTCGGCAACGAGATCGCCGTGAACATCGCTGCTGTCGTCGATCTCTCGCGTGCGTTCCTGCCGGGC
The DNA here is from genome assembly GCF_001426145.1 of Rhodococcus sp. Leaf225. Taxonomy (NCBI): domain Bacteria; kingdom Bacillati; phylum Actinomycetota; class Actinomycetes; order Mycobacteriales; family Nocardiaceae; genus Rhodococcus; species Rhodococcus sp. Leaf225. The sequence goes on from NZ_LMRN01000019.1 coordinate 187,314, forward strand.
ATGATCGAGCACGGCGCGGGTGTACTGGTCACGCTCGCGAGCACGGCGGCGTACCAACCGCTCCCGGGAATGGCCGTCTACGCGGCGAGCAAGGCGTTCGTGCTCAGCTTCACCGAGGCGTTGGCCGTCGAGACTCGCGGGACCGGCGTCACCGTCATGGCGGTCTCGCCGGGTCCCACCGAGACCGAGTTCTTCGAGGTGCTCGGCAGCAAGGACGCCGCGTTCGGGAAGATGCAGACGTCGGAACAGGTCATGGACACGACGTTCGCGGCGCTCGCGGCCAAGCGGCCCCCGGCCTCGGTGGTGTCCGGAGTGAACAACAAGCTGCAGTCGGCCGGTGTGCGGTTGCTCCCACGTCGCGCCGCCCTCGAGGTCACCGCCAGAATGTTCCGTGAGTAGTCGGCTGGTCGAACGACCTCAGCGCCGACTGAACTCGGAGGCCCGCTGGATCTGCTCGGTGCGCAGGCGCACGCCGGTGTACAGCGCGAATTGCTCCGCGGCCTGCAGTGCCACCACCTGCGCACCGGTGATCACGGGCTTTCCGGCGGCGCGCGCCGCGACGATCAGCGGTGTCTCTGACGGCACCGCGACCACGTCGACGACGGCGCGAGCGGCGGCGATCTGCTCGGTGGCGAACGGCAGCGCGTCGGAGTCCGGACCGCCGGCCATCCCGACGGGTGTCACGTTGACGAGGACGTCGGCCGAGACGTCGTCGGCGGTGGCCGACCAGCCGTAGCCGTACTTCTCGGCGAGAGCCGGTCCGGTTCTCTCGTTGCGCGCCACGACAGTTCCCGTGGTGAAGCCCGTGTCCCGCAGCGCGGCGACGACGGCCTTGGCCATGCCGCCACTGCCCGTGACCGCGACCGACCACGACGGGTCGAGACCGGCCTCCCGGACGAGGTCCGCGACGGCCTGGTAGTCCGTGTTGTAGGCGTGCAGCACGCCGTCCTCGTTGACGATGGTGTTCACCGAGTCGATCGCGGACGCCGAGTCGTGCATGACGTCGACGTGCTCGATGCAGGCCTCCTTGAACGGCATGGACACTCCGCAGCCGCGGATTCCGAGCGCACGGATTCCGGCGACGGCCGCGGGGAGGTCGGTGGTGGTGAACGCCTTGTAGACGAAGTTCAGATCCAGCTCGTCGTAGAGGTAGTTGTGGAACCGGGTCCCGATGTTGCTGGGCCGCCCCGACAACGACATGCAGAGCTGGGTGTCTTTGGTGAACACACGCGACATGACGGGCAGCGTAACGGTTCCGGCGACGGCTCGGGTTCGGACGGAGTCAGGGGCAGGAGTTCGACACCGTGGTCAGCACGTCCCGGTCGGCCACCGTGACGGGAAGCCCGTACCGGACGGCCACCGTGAGGAACCGCCCCGCGTAGTAGCAGTGGTACGCGCCGTTGGGAGGCATCCAGTCCGAGGGGGTCTTGTCGCTCTTCGACTGGTTCTCCGCACCCGAGACGGCCATGAGGTTGTACGTGATGTCGTTGGCGAAACGGATACGCTGATCGAGCGGCCACTGCCATGCGCCCATGTCCCACGCCGCCGCCAGCGGGTAGGTGTGGTCGATCTGCACGTCGCCTGCGCTCTGCTTGCTGAACGGCAGCACCGATCCCGTGAACGGATCGTTCAACGATCCCGCCACGACGACGCAGTCGTTGGTTCCCGGCCGGAACTGCACGTCTGTGAGCGCGAGCTGCAGCACGTTGTCGCGGGTGCCGCAGCCGTCGTGTCCGCCCGGACCGTCGTAGTCGTCGGTCCAGGCGGGACCGAACACGCATCCGTCCCCGGCCTTGCAACTGCGCTCGTACCCCGGCACGTCGGGCCGGGAGTCCACGACGGCGACCTGCGCGAGCAGTGACTCGATCGTCGTCGCGGGGGGACTGCCCGGTGCGGGAGTGGGCGCGCCCAGCAGCGTCGAGCAGCCGGTGAGGACGGCCAGGACCATCGCGGCGACGAGCGCGGACGCGAGACGCCGCGTCGGCCGGGTCGAGGAGAAGGTCACGAGGAGCGAGTATGCCGGGTGGGTCCGACAGGACGCGGGACGTTCTGCACAGGCCTCGCAGTGATTGGATGGCACCATGCTCCACGGCCTCTGGACCCCCGGTCGAGGCCTGATGTTGTGGGAGGACGACGACGCCCCGAGCGGCGACCGTCACTCGGCCGACACGCCGGAGCTCCCGCCTCACCTGGCCAAGGTGATGTCCCGACGGATGCGGCACCGTGCCGACGTCACCCTGCCGACGCCGCGCGGACACGTGGCGGTGTCGATGCCGTCGATCGCGCTGGCGCCGGCGGACGCAGCGGAACTGCTGTTGCGCGTTCCGCCCCGCCACCCCGCGATCTCCGGTGATCTGCGCTATCTCGCCCTCGTGGTGGCCGGGGTGGAGCGGTGGGTCCGTGCTGCGCGGGTGGTCCCGGTGCAGGTGCGGTTCGAGTCGCAGTGGTGGGTGCGGTGGCGACTGGTCGGAGGGGAGCCACAGCGCGCGTGGCGCGCGGAACTGGCGGCCGCGATGCCGCCGGTGCAGAGTGCGGAGGGCGGTGCGCGCGCCGTCCTCGACGACCTGCTCGCCGAGGTGACGGATCCGATCGTGCGCCGCGTCATCGGACGCCCCGGAGTCGAGCATCCGCTCCTGTGGTCCCTCGTCGAGGAGGAGCCGTACGAGGAGGGATCGGCTCGCTCCGAGGCGGCACTGGAGCAGTGGCGGGCGAGCTTGCGCGGCGACGAGCCCGAGCTGGTCCTGCGGCTCACCGAACCGGACGACGACGAGGAGACCGGGGAGCCGTTGTGGCCGCTCGAGGTGTTGCTGCGTCCGGACGGTGAGGCGCCGACGCCGGTGGTGGTGCACCGCGGCGGCGGCGCGCCCGGTGCACACGTCGGCGGAGCGCCGGGTGTGCGCGACGCGGAACTGTTCCGGGTCGCGGTGGCGAAGCTCGGCGAGGCGATGGCCGCGTACGAGCCGCTGCGCTCGATGGCGACGGACACCGGCTCGCTCGACATGCTGTTGCCCACGGCGGCGGTGACCGACTTCGTACTGCACGGGGTCGAGAAGCTGCGTGCCGTGGCGGTCGGGGTGCTGCTTCCGCGGGCGTGGAGTCGCCTCGACGCGTCGTTGCGGCTGAAGGTCGACTCGCCGCCGTCGCCCACCGCGGAGAACCGGGCGGTGGGGTTGGACGAGATCGTCTCGTACGACTGGCAACTGGCCATCGGCGACATGGAACTGACGCCGGAGGAGATGACCCGGCTCGCGTCGACGAAGGGCGACCTGGTGCGACTGCGCGGCACCTGGGTGCAGGCCGACGGAACCGCCCTGAGCCGCGCGATCGAGTACGTGAAGAAGCAGAACCGGGACCGCGCCCTGCCGCTCGCCGACGTGCTGGGGCAGTTGTCCGCCGAGAAACCGCCGCCGGTTCCCGTCGAGCGGATCGAGGCCACCGGCTGGGCGCAGAAGTTGCTCGACCCGGACCGCCGGCCGGAACCGGTGGAGGTGCCCGACTCGGTGCACGCGACGCTGCGGCCGTATCAGCAGCGCGGTGTGGAGTGGCTCGCCTTCATGAGTTCGGCCGGCCTCGGGGCGGTACTGGCCGACGACATGGGGTTGGGAAAGACGCTGCAGCTGCTGGTTCTCCTGGCGCACGAGCGATCGGTGACACCGACGTTGCTCGTCGCGCCCATGTCGGTGGTGGGCAACTGGCAGCGCGAGGCGGCGAAGTTCGTGCCGACCCTGCGCGTGCTGGTGCACCACGGGCCGGATCGCGCGACGGGGGACGACCTGACGGCTGCGGTGCGCTCGCACGATCTGGTGGTCACGACGTACGCATTGTTGGCCCGCGACGTGGGCGAACTGTCGGCGCAGACCTGGCGACGGGTGGTGCTCGACGAGGCCCAGCACGTCAAGAACAGCAGCACGGCGCAGGCCCGCGCGGCGCGGGCGATTCCCGCGGCGCACCGGATCGCGCTGACGGGCACGCCCGTGGAGAACCGGTTGGACGAGCTCCGGTCGATCTTCGACTTCTGCAACCCCGGCATCCTGGGCACCCCCGCCACGTTCCGGGCACGCTTCGCGATCCCGATCGAACGCGAGAAGGAGGAGACCGCCGTGGCCAGGTTGCGCTCCCTCACGTCACCGTTCGTTCTGCGACGGGTGAAGACCGACAAGACGGTCATCGCGGATCTGCCCGACAAGTTCGAGATGACCGTGCGCTCGAACCTCACCGCCGAGCAGGCGAGCCTGTACCAGGCCGTCGTCGACGAGATGATGCGACAGATCGCCGAGAGCGAGGGCATGGCGCGCAAGGGTGCGGTGCTCGGCGCACTGACCCGGCTCAAGCAGGTGTGCAACCACCCTGCGCACTTCCTCGACGACGGGTCGACGGTGTTACGTCGTGGCAAGCACCGCTCCGGCAAACTCGCACTCGTGGACGACATCCTCGACTCGGTCCTCGGCGACGGCGAGAAGGCGTTGTTGTTCACCCAGTTCACGGCGTTCGGCTCGATGGTGGCGCCGTACCTCGAACGCCGGTTCGGCGTTCCCGTCCCGTTCCTGCACGGTGGTGTGAGCAAGGGCCGACGGGACGCGATGGTCGAGGAGTTCCAGTCCGCCAGCGGTCCTCCGATCATGGTGCTCTCGCTCAAGGCGGGTGGCACCGGCCTCAACCTGACGGCCGCCAATCACGTGGTGCACCTGGACCGGTGGTGGAATCCGGCGGTGGAGAACCAGGCGACGGATCGCGCGTTCCGCATCGGCCAGCGCAAGGACGTCCAGGTGCGCAAGTTGTTGTGCGTCGGCACCGTGGAGGAGCGCATCGACACCATGCTCACCACGAAGAAGGATCTGGCCGATCTCGCGGTGGGCTCCGGCGAGAGTTGGATCACCGAGTTGTCGACGGGGGAGTTGCGCGATCTGCTCACGCTCTCCGAGGACGCGGTGGGCGACTGATGGCGCAGTTCGACCAGTTCGGCCCCCGGCGGCGGATCCCGGACGGCATCGCGGCGAAGACCTCTCGGGGCGCCTTCGGTCGCACGTGGTGGGGCAAGCAGTTCGTGGAGACCATCGAGTCGATCGCCGACGCCGGGCGGCTCTCGCGCGGACGGACGTACGCCCGCGGCGGGCAGGTGATCTCCCTCGAACTCCGGCCGGGGCGGATCGACGGCGACGTCCAGGGCAGTCAGGTGGAGCCGTTCTCGGCGTCCGTGAGCATCGCTGTCCTGGATCCGTTCGACATGGACGCGCTGATGTCCGACGTACAGGAGTCGCCCGGCATGCTGACCGAGCTCGCCTCCGGCTCGGTTCCGCGGGCGCTGGGGCCGCGGCTGCTGCTGTCGAGTGCGTCGCAGCTCGATTTCGACTGCACCTGCCCCGACAGCGGGTGGCCCTGCAAGCACGCCGCGGCGCTGACGTATCTCGCCGCGGAGCGGATCGACGAGGACCCGACCCGCCTGCTGGCGCTGCGCGGAGTCGACCTCGATGCCCTGGTCGGGTTCGTCGAGGACGCGGAGGCGACGGTCGATCCGGACGATCACTTCGGTGACGCGACGACGCTGCCCGCGCTGCCGGACCCGCTGTTCTCGCCGGCGTCGGACGATCTCGAGGCGTCGTTGCTGCGCATCGCGTTGCGGACTGCGGACGTCGACGAGCGCGGGGTGCGGTCCGCGATGGCAGAGCTCGATGCGCTCTATCGGCGGATGGGCGGGGCGTGATCCTGGACATACATGGACGTCCGACTATAGGATCACCTCACTCAACGACGACGAAGGTGGATCCGTGACCCGAGAACTGACGCACTACATCGGTGGACAGCACGTGGCGGGGGAGTCGGGCCGTTTCGCCGACGTCTTCGACCCGAACACCGGCGAGGTGCAGGCCCGCGTTCCGCTCGCCAGTACGGCGGAGGTCGAGGCGGCCGTGGCGAACGCCGAGGAGGCGCAGGTCGAGTGGGCGCTGCAGAACCCGCAGAAGCGTGCCCGCGTCCTGATGCGCTTCCTGGCCCTGATCAACGAGAACATGGAGCCGCTCGCCCAGTTGCTCTCGTCCGAGCACGGCAAGACCGTGGCCGACGCCAAGGGCGACATCCAGCGCGGACTCGAGGTCGTCGAGTTCGCCACCGGCATCCCGCATCTGCTCAAGGGTGAGTTCACGGCGAGTGCCGGAACGGGTATCGACGTGTACTCGATGCGTCAGCCTCTCGGTGTCGTCTCCGGCATCACCCCGTTCAACTTCCCCGCGATGATTCCGCTGTGGAAGGCCGCGCCCGCCATCGCCTGCGGCAACGCGTTCATCCTCAAGCCGTCCGAGCGGGACCCCTCCGTGCCGCTGCGGTTGGCCGAACTCTTCCTCGAGGCCGGTGGCCCTCCCGGAATCTTCAACGTCGTCAACGGTGACAAGGAAGCAGTCGACGCGATCCTGACCGACCCCCGCGTCAGCGCGGTGGGCTTCGTCGGCTCCACGCCCATCGCCCAGTACATCTACGAGACGGCGGCGGCGCACGGCAAGCGCGCCCAGTGCTTCGGCGGAGCGAAGAACCACGCCATCGTCATGCCCGACGCCGATCTCGACGAGGTGGCCGATGCGCTGATCGGTGCCGGCTACGGCAGTGCGGGTGAGCGCTGCATGGCCATCTCCGTGGCCGTGCCCGTCGGCGAGGAGACCGCGGAGGCCCTGCGCGCCAAGCTGGTCGAGCGCGTCGAGAAGCTCAGCGTCGGACGCAGCGACGACGCGGGCAGCGATTTCGGACCGCTCATCACGGCCGAGGCCGTCCAGCGCGTCACGGACTACGTGCAGATCGGTGTCGACGAGGGAGCGGACCTGGTGGTCGACGGCCGAGGCTTCTCCCTCGCCGGCCACGAGAACGGGTTCTTCACCGGCGCAACGCTGTTCGACAAGGTGACGACGGCCATGCGCATCTACAAGGAGGAGATCTTCGGACCGGTGCTGCAGATCGTGCGTGCGGCCGACTACGAGGAGGCCCTGCGCCTGCCGTCGGCTCACGAGTACGGCAACGGTGTCGCGATCTTCACGCGCGACGGTGACACGGCGCGCGACTTCACCGCGCGGGTCAATGTCGGCATGGTCGGCGTCAACGTTCCCATTCCGGTGCCGATCGCGTACCACACCTTCGGTGGCTGGAAGCGGTCCGGATTCGGCGACCTCAATCAGCACGGCCCGGATTCGGTGCGGTTCTACACCAAGACCAAGACGGTCACCCAGCGGTGGCCCAGCGGCCGCAAGGAAGCTGTGGCGCAGAACCACTTCGTCATCCCGACGATGGACTGACGGTGGCGGACATCTTCGCGCTCGACGAGGACGAGCGCGCGATCAGCGAGACGGCAGCGGATTTCGCCGCGGAGTTCCTCGCTCCGAACGCCGTGGAGTGGGACCGGACCAAGCACTTCCCGGTCGACGTCCTGCGCAAGGCCGCCGCACTCGGTATGGGCGGGATCTACATCGCCGAGGACGTCGGCGGCTCCGGTCTGCGCCGCGTCGACGCCGTGCGGATCTTCGAGAAGCTCGCCGCAGGTGATCCGTCGATCGCCGCGTACCTGTCGATTCACAACATGGTGGCGTGGATGATCGACACCTACGGCTCCGACGATCAACGGCGACAGTGGCTTCCGGCTCTGTGCTCGATGGAGACACTGGGCAGCTACTGCCTCACCGAACCGGGCGCCGGATCCGACGCGGCCGCGCTGTCGACCAAGGCGGTGCGCGACGGGGACACCTACGTCCTGAACGGCGTGAAGCAGTTCATCTCGGGTGCCGGCGAGTCCGCCGTCTACGTCGTCATGGCACGCACCGGCGGGCCCGGCCCGTCCGGCATCTCCGCGTTCGTCGTCGAGAAGGACACGCCGGGACTGTCGTTCGGCGCCAACGAGGCCAAGATGGGCTGGAACGCGCAGCCCACCCGCCAGGTGATCCTGGAGGACGTCACGGTGCCGGCCGAGAATCTGCTCGGCGGCGAGGGCAACGGGTTCCGCATCGCGATGAACGGTCTCAACGGCGGTCGCATCAACATCGCGGCCTGTTCGCTGGGCGGCGCGACGGCGGCGTTCGACGCCGCGGTGTCCTACCTCGCCGACCGTCGTGCGTTCGGATCACGGCTGCTCGACGCGCAGGCACTGCAGTTCCGCCTGGCCGACATGCGGACAGATCTCGAGGCGGCCCGGGTCCTGCTCCTGCGGGCCGCGAGTGCTCTCGACGCCGATGCTCCCGACAAGGTGCAGCTGTGTGCGATGGCGAAGAAGTTCACCACCGACGTGGGGTTCACCGTGGCCAACGACGCGCTCCAGTTGCTCGGTGGCTACGGCTATCTCAGTGAGTACGGTCTGGAGAAGATCGTCCGCGATCTCCGAGTGCACCAGATCCTGGAAGGAACGAACGAGGTCATGCGAATCGTCATCGCCCGATCGGTGGTGGGTGCCGCGTGAGCGACACCGCCGCGGAGAACTCCGACGTCCTGCTGACGGTCGACCGCGGGGTCGCCACGGTCACCCTGAACCGGCCGCGCGCGATCAACGCGCTCAGCCACGCGATGGTGCGCGACATCGACGCGGCTCTCGTGCGGTGGGAGGACGACCCGTCGGTGCGCGCCGTGCTGATCACCGGCAACGGGGAGCGCGGACTGTGCGCCGGCGGCGACATCGTCGCGATCCACGACGACGCGAAGGCGAAGGCGGGCGAGAACTGGCCGACGGGGTCCGCCACCGCGCAGTTCTGGCGGGACGAGTACGTCATGAACTCGCGGATCAACCGGTACGGCAAGCCGATCGTCGCTCTGATGGACGGTGCGGTGATGGGCGGCGGAGTGGGAATCTCCGCTCACGCGACGGTCCGCATAGTGACGGAGAAGTCGAAGGTCGCGATGCCCGAGGTCGGCATCGGCTTCGTTCCGGACGTCGGCGGGACGTATCTCCTCGCCCGGACGCCCGGCGAGATCGGCACCCACCTCGCGTTGACCACCGCGCGCATGACGGCGGGCGACGCCGTCGCTGCCGGATTCGCCGATCACTTCGTGCCCACCGAGGATCTGCCGGCGTTCGTCGAGGCCCTGCACACGGGCACCGTCGACACCGCGCTGTCGCTCGTCTCGCCCGTTCCCGAGTCGGCTCTGGCGGCGCAGCGTGAGTGGATCGACGCGGCCTACACGGGCGACGACGCGGCGAGCATCGTCGCTCGGTTACGTGCCGACGGCCGTGATGAGGCCGTCGCTGCGGCCGACGCGATCGAGGCGAAGTCCCCCACGTCGGTGGCGGTCACGCTCCGCTCACTGCGCCGCGCGGCCGCGGCGTCGTCGCTGGACGAGGTCCTCGACGACGAGTACCGCGTGTCCATCGCCTGCCTGGACAGCCCCGACCTCGTCGAGGGCATCCGCGCGCAGGTGGTGGACAAGGATCGTCGACCGCGCTGGCGGCCTGCCCATCTCGATGACGTCACCACCTCCGACGTCGATCGTTTCTTCGCACCGCTCGGCGACGCCGAGTTGGGTCTGACATCCGCTGCGGCGGACTCCGTCTCGAAAGGACCACAATCGTGAGCACCGTGATCGCCTTCCTGGGGCTGGGGCACATGGGCGGGCCGATGGCGGCCAACCTCGCCGCGGCCGGCCACGACGTCCGAGGCTTCGACCTCGTTCCCGCCTCGCTCGACCAGGCGCGGGAGAAGGGCATCACGGTCGCCGAGTCGGCCGCCGACGCCGTGGCGGGTGCCTCGGTGGTGGTGACGATGTTGCCCAGTGGCAAGCACGTCCTCGACTGCTATGCCGACGTCGTCCCCGCTGCCGGCGCCGGCACGCTGTTCATCGACTCCTCGACCATCGACGTGGCCGATGCCCGTACGGCGGCCGACGTCGCGCGGGCCGCGGGCCACCGCGCCGTCGACGCTCCCGTCTCGGGCGGCGTCGGTGGAGCCACCGCGGGCACGCTGACGTTCATGGTCGGGGGCGACGACGCTGCCGTCGCCGAGGCGAATCCGCTGCTCGAGATCATGGGTCGCAAGATCGTGCACTGCGGACAGAGCGGCAACGGCCAGGCGGCCAAGCTGTGCAACAACATGATTCTCGGGGTCTCCATGATCGCCGTCAGCGAGGCCTTCGTGCTCGGGGAGAAGCTGGGGCTGACCAATCAGGCACTGTTCGACGTCGCCAGCACGGCATCGGGACAGTGCTGGGCGTTGACCACCAACTGTCCCGTTCCGGGACCGGTGCCGACGAGTCCCGCGAACAACGACTACACGCCGGGATTCGCCGCCGCGTTGATGCGCAAGGATCTGGGTCTCGTGTCGGAGGCCGTGCGCGCCAACGGTGTCGAGGCGCAGCTGGGCATGCTGGCCTCGGCGATGTACGAGGCGTACGCCGCCGAGCACGGGGACAGGGACTTCTCCGGCATCGTGCAGGACATCCGTGAGCGTTCGGGCGGTACCGCGTGAGCGACGTCGGGACGCCGACAGTGGAGACGCAGCAATTCGAGACGATCACGGTCGAGACCAGGGGCCGCGTCGGCGTCATCACGCTGAACCGGCCGAAGGCGCTGAACGCGTTGAACTCTCAGCTGATGACCGAGGTGGTCGAGGCTGCCGTGGCGTTCGATCGTGATCCGGCGATCGGGGCGATCGTGGTGACCGGTTCCGAGAAGGCGTTCGCGGCCGGTGCCGACATCAAGGAGATGCAGTCCAAGACCTACATGGAGGTCTACACGCAGGACTTCTTCTCCGAGTGGGACGCGTTCGCCGCAGTGCGCACACCGACCATCGCCGCCGTGGCGGGTTACGCCCTCGGTGGGGGTTGCGAGCTGGCCATGATGTGCGACATCTTGATCGCAGCGGACACGGCTCAGTTCGGCCAACCGGAGATCGCTCTGGGGGTGATCCCCGGAATCGGTGGCTCCCAACGGTTGACCCGTGCCGTCGGCAAGGCCAAGGCCATGGAGATGTGTCTGACCGGCCGCAAGATGGGCGCCGAGGAGGCGGAGCGAGCAGGGCTCGTGTCGCGGATCGTGCCGGCGGCCGATCTGCTCGCCGATGCGCTGGAGACGGCCGAGACGATCGCCGCGAAGTCGCTGCCCATCGCTGTCATGGCGAAGGAAGCCGTGAATCGGGCGTTCGAATCGACTCTGGCGGAGGGTGTTCGGTTCGAACGTCGCTTGTTCCACTCGACGTTCGCCACCGACGATCAGACCGAGGGCATGACCGCCTTCACCGAGAAGCGTCAGCCGGTGTTCCGCCACCGCTGATCCGGCCGTACCGAGATCCGGTGCGACACTCCTCGCCCGAGCGAGGGGAGTGGCACCGGATCTCTGCTGTCACCAGCCGGACGTGTCCTCGTCGTCGAAGTCCCCGGCGCGCCGCCGGACCCCTGCGAGGATGGACACCAGTCTGTCCAGATCCGCACCCGCGACTCCGGGGAGCCCGAACACGCGGTCGTTGAGATCTTCCGTCGCCTTGACCGCCAATTGCCGTCCCGCCTCGGTGATCTCGACGAGTGTGGTGCGGCGATCCGTGGGGTGCGGTACCCGCGTGACCAGGTCCGCCTTCTCCAACCTGTCGACGGCGTTGGTCACCGAGGTGGGATGGACCTGCAGGCGTGCGCTGGCTTTCGCCATCGGCAGGGCGCCGGTCTTCGTGAAGGTGAGCAGGGTGAGCAACTCGTAGCGAGCGAAGGTCAGCCCCGTGGGTTTGAGGACCTCTTCGACGCGCGCCATCATGATCTGTTGGACGCGCATGATGGACGTGACCGCGGCCATGCCGTCGGCGGCGTCCGACCATCCGTGGCGGATCCACTGACGGTGAGCTTCCGCGATGGGGTCCAGCGGAAGCTTCGGCGCTGACGACATGGGTCGATCTTCCCACGTTCGCACGGTGGATCGACTCGGCGCACGACCGAGTCGATCGCCACATCCGTCACATCTGCATCATGCGACACTTTGGTATCAATGCAGTCTCGACGACCGTGACCTGACGAAACCCGTGATCGAATCGGACCACACGGTTCCCACGGGACCGCACGCGCATCTCGATCCCGAGATCGTCGACCCCGAGCCATTCAGGAGCATGCATGCGTACATTCCGTCGGCCTCGTCGAACGGTGGCCGCCCTGGCCATCGCCTGCGCCGGAGCGCTCGCGCTGCCGGCCGTCGCCTCTGCCGATCCGGCACCCGCTCCGGACCCGTTCCAGCAGGCGCTGGCCACTCTCGAGGGATCCGCTGAGCCGGGGGACGTCGCCCTCGAGGCGGCGCGCGCCGTGCTGGGTGCTGCACCGTCGGTCGATGTCGCGGAGCCCGCCGGTACGAACCCGCTGGCGCTGCTGGACGCTGCGAACGGACTGCTCGGCGGCTTCGGTCTCACGCCGTTCTTCTACCCGACGGCCGCGATCAACTGCTCCGCGCTCCCGGGTGCGCCGCTCGGCATCGTGCCCGCGGTCGCCGGTTCGGCTCCCGGCCCGTACACGCCGAAGGTGCCGGGTGTCACCATTCCGACACTGCCCGGGATCGACACCACGATCGCCGATCCGGGCGAGACGCTGTACGCCTTCGTTCCGGCGCCCGGCGGCATCGTGAACGACGGTGCGAACAAGTCCGGCATGCAGGTGGCGTGGTTCAACGTCAACACGCTGAAGGGTGGCTTCGCCGACATGGGTGGTCTCACCGACGTCGTCCTCGCGGAGATCATCGAGCCACTGGGTGAGCCGTTCCGTTCCATCGGACGCGACCTGCTGACGAACAACCTCTCGAAGTTCCCCAACGCCGGTGTGCGCCTGGCACCCGTCGCCACGGGCTCGGGCACCGTGTTGTCGGCGATCTTCGGCCAGGTCTCGCACGACGGCAAGACCTGCGCGTTCTTCCCGACGGTGGGGCTCACGCAGGTTCCCTGACACCGGACGCACGAGAAGAACGGGCATCGACCGCTGTGGTCGGTGCCCGTTCTGCGTTACGGTCGCGGCATGACGGAGGGAACGGTGCGGGAGTGGCGAGCCGACGGGATCCACGGCGTCGTCCACGAACCTGCCGGCGCACCCGTCGCGACGGCCGTGCTCGCCCACGGTGCGGGAAGCAACTGCGACGCAGCGATTCTGGTGGCCGTCGCCAACGAGCTCGCGGACCGTGGGGTACTGACGGCGCGGATCGATCTCCCGTTTCGTCAGGCTCGGCCCAAGGGCCCTCCGAACCGAGCGGGCGCCGCCGCGGATCGTGCCGGTATCGCCGCCGCGGTGCGGGCGCTGGATGCGCGGGGACCGGTGATCGTCGGGGGTCACTCGTACGGCGGCCGTCAGGCCTCGATGCTCCTCGCCGAGAACCCCGACATCGCGGACGCTCTTGTCGCACTGTCCTATCCGCTGCACCCGCCGACGAAGCCGGACACCCTGCGGACCGAGCACTTCCCGGGCATCGCCGCGCCGACCGTGATCGTGCACGGCTCGCGGGACCCGTTCGCCACCGGCGACGAACTGCGCGAGCACACGGCGCGGATCGGGGGAGCGGTGACCATCGTGACTATCGAGGCAGCGGGACACGACCTGGCGCCTGCGAGGAAACCGACGGCCCGGCTGACGGCCGACGCCGTGATGACGGCGCTCCTGGCGAACGACTGACGTGCTCGCACCGGGCGAGTGATGGGTGCCCCCGGCAGGATTCGAACCTGCGGCCTTCCGCTCCGGAGGCGGACGCTCTATCCCCTGAGCTACGGGGGCGCACCGGAGCGAACTCCGATGTGCCGTTTCGGGCGGTGCCAACAGTAGCGCATCACGCGATCAGAGCGGAGCAGCACCCTTCTCGGTGAGCATCTGCGTCATCAGCTGAGCCTCCGAGGTCTGGGTGTTCACCATCGTCTGCGCGAGATTGCGCACCGCGGGCGTCTCCGCGTGCACCGCGCCGTACTCCATCATCGGCAGACCACCCTCGTGGTGGCGCAGCATCAACTGGAGAAACAGCACGTCCAGTGCCGGACCGGTGGCGGCGCGCAGCGCCGTCATGTCCTGCGTGCTCGCCATACCCGGCATGGTCTGCACGGGACCGGTGGACGAGCCGGACCCGGACATGGACGACATCGACGAGCCGGACATGGAGTGTCCGCCGTCCTCCGTCATCCAGCCCATGTAGCCGCCCGTCGGCAACGGAGCGGCGTCCCAGAGCGCCAGCCAGCCCTGCATCTGCCCGGCCTGGTTCTGCTGTGTCGTGAGGATGTCGTACGCGAGATTCTTGACCAGCGGATCGGAGGCGCCACTGAGCGCGATGGTCGCCATCTCGATCGCCTGGTTGTGGTGCACGGTCATGTCCTGCGAGAACCCGACGTCGACCGAATCGGCGCCCGGTGTGGGTGCCGGATCGTCCCGCAACGGGGTCTGCGCGAGGAAGCCGACGGCGAATCCGATGACGAGCAGGGCCACCGCGCCCAGGACCAGCAGCGCCGACCGCTGACTCCGCTGCGCCGTGGGCCGCTCCTCCGTCGTCACGCTCACGGTGTGGGCACTGCCGCGCCGTCGGTGGGCAGGCCGTCGGTGGGGAGGCCCAGCCCGCCCGGGAGCTGACCCGCACCCGTCTCGGAGGCGTCGGGGGTCAGGCCCTCGCCGCTCATCGGCACCGCGTCGGGGCCCGGTGCACTGCCGTCGAACGGCGGCGGGTTGTCCTGGTCGAAGGTCTCCGGCGTCGTGGAGCAGCTCGCGCCGACCTCGGGGTAGGCGTAGCGGTTCAGGCGCAGTGCGGCGATGAAGTGGTCGATCCGGGGGTCGTCGACACTGTCGAGCTTGAGCTGGTGGCCCCACGACTGCAGCGAGATCGGGGAGTCGAGTCCGGGGTAGGCGGACATGAGCATGTACTGCTGGTTCTCGACCTTGGCGGCCAGCGTCGAGATCTGGTCCTCGCTCAGGTCGTCCGGGTTGTAGGCGATCCAGACGGCGCCGTGCTCGAGCGAGTGCACGGCGTTCTCGGTGCGCAGACCGTCCGGGTAGACCGTGCCCATGCAGTTGGCCCACACCTGGTCGTGCGGGCCACCGAACGGCGGCGACTGGTCGTAGGCGACACGCTGCGAGCCGGTGACGTGCAGCGCAGCGGGATAGTCCTGCATGACCACGCCGTCGATGCCGGTCGACGGGTCCTGGTTCTCCTCGGTGGGAGCGAAGCGCTGCGCCTCGGCGCGGTCCTGGTACTTGGGCACCAGGTTCCAGGCCAGGGCGCCGATCAGCGCGATGACCACGACGGATGCCGCGACCGTCAGCCACGGGATCTGGCGCCGCTTGCCCGATCCCACGCTGGAGGGGACACCACCCTTGTTCCGGGTGCCGGTCTTGCTGGCAGCCTTGATGGCCTTGGCTGACTTCTTGTCGGAACCGCTTGGCATGGTCGAAGCGCTCTTTCGATCGAGGAGATGAGTGGCCGCCTACTCGAGGCAGCCCCACTGTACGGAGGGAGTCTGAGCCCTCGCTGAAGCGCTCCCGTCGGACCCACCGGTGACCGCGGTCGGGGTGCTGTGCAGCGAGACCATAGGATAAGGCCCCGTGACTCCCGCCGACCTCGCCGAACTGCTGCATGCCACCGCAGCGGCCGTGCTCACCGAGCACGGACTCGATCCTGCCGTGTTGCCCGCGACGGTGACGGTGGACCGCCCGCGCAATCCCGAGCACGGCGACTACGCGACCAACGTCGCGATGCAGGTGGCCAAGAAGGCGGGCGTCAGCCCCCGCGACCTGGCGACCTGGCTCGCGGACGCTCTGGCCGGTGCCGACGCTGTCGAGGCCGTCGACGTGGCCGGTCCCGGATTCCTCAACATCCGGCTCGCGAAGTCCGCTCAGGGCGCCATCGTGGAGCGCGTGCAGCGCGAGAACGATCGCTACGGCTGGTCCGACGAGCTCACCGGGACCTCGATCAACCTGGAGTTCGTCTCGGCGAACCCCACGGGTCCCGTGCACCTGGGCGGCGCCCGCTGGGCCGCGGTGGGCGACGCCCTGGGGCGCATCCTCACCTCGCGGGGTGCCGCGGTCACCCGCGAGTACTACTTCAACGATCACGGCGCGCAGATCGATCGGTTCGCACGCTCGCTGGTCGCCTCGGCGCTGGGTCTGCCCGCTCCGGAGGACGGCTACGCGGGCGAGTACATCGCCGAGATCGCCGCGGCCGTCGTCACGCAGCGACCGGACGTGATGGGTCTGCCCGACGACGAGCGGCAGGAGGTGTTCCGAGCCCTCGGCGTCGACGCGATGTTCACGAAGATCAAGTCGGACCTGCACGAGTTCGGCACCGACTTCGACGTGTACTTCCACGAGAACTCGCTCTTCGAGTCCGGCGCGGTCGAGCGCGCTGTGGAGACGCTGAAATCCTCGGGCAACCTGTACGAGAAGGACGGGGCCTGGTGGCTCCGCAGCACCGAGTACGGCGACGACAAGGATCGTGTCGTGGTCAAGAGCGACGGCAACGCCGCGTACATCGCCGGCGACATCGCGTACTTCCAGGACAAGCGATCTCGCGGGTTCGACCTGTGCATCTACATGCTCGGCGCGGACCACCACGGCTACATCGGTCGGCTCAAGGCCGCTGCCGCAGCCTTCGGCGACGATCCGGCGACCGTCGAGGTGCTCATCGGTCAGATGGTCAACCTCGTCCGCGACGGTGTCGCCGTGAAGATGAGCAAGCGTGCGGGCACGGTGATCTCTCTCGACGACCTCGTGGAGGCCATCGGGATCGACGCCGCGCGGTACGTGATGGTGCGGTCGTCGGTCGACTCGTCGATCGACATCGATCTCGCGCTGTGGGCGAGCCGGAGCAACGACAACCCGGTGTACTACGTGCAGTACGCTCACGCCCGGTTGTGTTCTCTCGCCCGCGGTGCCGAGGAGCTGGGCGTCTCCGCCGCGGATCCCGACTTCGCGCTGCTGACCCATGCCGCGGAAGGTGACCTCGTCCGTACCGTCGGGGAGTTCCCCCGCGTCGTCGCCAGTGCGGCGGGGCTGCGCGAACCCCACCGGATCGCCCGGTACCTCGAGGAGTTGGCGGGTGCCTATCACCGGTTCTACGGAGCGTGTCGAGTACTTCCCCGAGGAGACGAGGATCCGATGCCCGTCCACACAGCGCGGCTCGCCCTGGGCGACGCCACCCGGCAGGTCCTGGCCAACGGCCTGGCCATGCTCGGTGTCAGTGCACCGGAGAAGATGTGAGCGCGCATCCCGCCGGGCCGCGGCACGCTGAGCAGTCGGGCCCCGGCACCCCGGAGCGTCCGGCGGACAGCGCGGCACTCACGGACCTTCATCCGAAGGTGTTTCCCCGCAACGCAGCTCGTGGTGACGACGGCGTCGTGACGCTGGCCGGAGTTCCGGTGACGGAACTCGCCGCCACGTACGGCACGCCGCTGTTCGTCATCGACGAGGACGATTTCCGGTCGCGCTGCCGCGAGATGGCGGAGGCGTTCGGTGCCCCCGAGCGGGTGCACTACGCGTCCAAGGCCTTCCTGTGTGGGGAGATCGCTCGCTGGGTCGCGGACGAGGGTCTGTCACTCGACGTGTGCTCGGGCGGCGAGCTGGCGATCGCACTGAACGCGGGCTTCCCGGCGAACCGGATCGCGATGCACGGCAACAACAAGTCACGGGCCGAACTGGAGGCGGGAGTGCGCGCCGGTGTCGAGCACGTCGTGCTGGACTCGATGATCGAGATCGACCGGCTCGACGAGGTCGCTGCCGCGGCGGGAACGGTGCAGGACGTCCTGATCCGCATCACCGTCGGGGTCGAGGCACACACGCACGAGTTCATCGCCACCGCCCACGAGGACCAGAAGTTCGGCTTCAGCCTGTCCGACGGCAGCGCACTCCGGGCCGTCAGTCGGGTGTTCGAGACCGACAATCTGCGCCTCGTCGGCCTGCACTCGCACATCGGATCCCAGATCTTCGAGGTCGACGGGTTCGAGCTCGCGGCTCACCGCGTGATCGGGTTGCTGCGCGACATCAAGGCCGAGTTCGGCACCGAGAAGACCTCGCAGATCACCGTGGTCGATCTCGGCGGCGGCATGGGCATCCACTACGTGCCGGGGGACAACCCGCCTCCCGTGCAGGATCTGGCCGCCAAGCTCGCCCACATCGTCGAGTCCGAGTCGGCGGCCGCCGGGATCCCTACTCCGACACTGGCAGTGGAGCCCGGACGCGCGATCGCGGGACCGGGCACCGTGACGCTGTACGAGGTGGGCACCGTCAAGGACGTCACCGTCGACAGCACCCACACGCGCCGCTACATCAGCGTCGACGGGGGCATGAGCGACAACATCCGGACCTCGCTCTATCAGGCCGAGTACGTCGGCCGCCTCGCGTCGCGTACGTCGGAGGCTCCGGCCGTTCTGGCCCGGATCGTCGGAAAGCACTGCGAGAGTGGCGACATCGTCATCCGCGACACGTGGCAGCCCGAGGATCTCGGTCCCGGTGACCTGTTCACCGTGGGCGCGACGGGTGCGTACTGCTACTCGATGTCGTCCCGGTACAACCTTCTGCCCCGTCCGGCCGTCGTCGCCGTGCGGGACGGGCAAGCGCGGCTGGTACTCCGCCGCGAAACGTTCGACGACCTGCTCAGCTTGGAGGTAGACCGGTGACCGCTCCAGAATCGTCAGTGTCGTCGGAGGCCGCGGCCTTCGTCAGTCCCGTGGACAAGCCGATCGGCGTCGCCGTCCTCGGTATGGGGAACGTCGGCAGCGAGGTCGTGCGCATCCTGCTCGATCACGCCACCGATCTCACCGCCCGCGTCGGTGCGCCGCTCGTGCTGCGGGGAGTCGCGGTGCGCGACATCGGCAAGGACCGCGGCATCGACCCCGACCTGCTGACCACCGACGTGCGCGCACTCGTCGCGCGCGACGATGTCGACCTGGTGGTCGAGGTGCTCGGCGGCATCGAGCCGGCCCGCGAACTGATCCTCGCCGCGCTCAACGCCGGCAAGTCGGTCGTCACGGCCAACAAGGCACTCCTCGCCGAGTACACCGGTGAGTTGGCCGACGCCGCCGAGAGCCACCGCGCCGACCTGTACTTCGAAGCCGCTGTGGCAGGGGCCATTCCGGTGGTCCGGCCGCTGATGCAGTCTCTCGCCGGCGACCGGGTGAACCGTGTCATCGGCATCGTCAACGGCACGACGAACTTCATCCTCTCGGCCATGGACGAGACGGGTGCGGACTACGCGGACACGCTCGCGGAGGCGGGACGGCTGGGATACGCGGAGGCGGATCCGACGGCCGACGTCGAGGGCTTCGATGCTGCGGCGAAGGCCGCCATCCTGGCCTCGCTCGCGTTCCACACGCGGGTCACCTCGGCCGACGTACACCGCGAAGGGATCTCCTCGATCACCGCGGCGGACATCGCCACCGCGCGTGCGTTCGACTGCACCGTCAAGCTTCTCGCGCTGTGCGAGCGTGTGAGTGACGACGACGGCAACGACCGCATCTCCGTCCGCGTCTACCCGTCGCTCGTACCGCTGTCGCACCCGCTCGCCTCGGTGTCGGGTGCCTTCAACGCCGTCGTGGTCGAAGCCGAGGCCGCGGGACGGCTCATGTTCTACGGCCAGGGTGCGGGCGGCGCTCCCACCGCGTCCGCCGTCATGGGCGACCTGGTGATGGCGGCGCGCAACAAGTTCTACGGCGGCCGTGGACCCGGGGAGTCGACGTACGCCAAGCTCCCCGTCGCGCCCATGGGGGACACCCCCACGCGGTACCACGTCAACATGCAGGTCGCGGATCGCGCCGGAGTGCTCTCCGCCGTCGCGGCCGAGTTCGCCAAGAACGACGTCAGCATCTCCACGGTGCGCCAGGAGGGCGCGAGCAAGCATGCCCGTCTCGTCGTCGTCACGCACCGCGCCAAGGACTCGGCTCTGGCGGCCACCGTGGACGCGCTGAAGGAACTCGACATCGTCACCGCCGTCACCAGCGTTCTCCGACTCGAGGGAACGTCCGAATGATCGGGATCTCGATCGCGGGATCGACTGTGGCGCCAGGGTCGTCGGTGAACCCGGCTGCTACCGAGTCGGCATAGTGGCCGGGCCGGCCGACGTGACGAGGACACTCACCACCGGGACGGTGGCGCACGCCCGCGTGCCTGCCTCCAGTGCCAACCTCGGACCCGGGTTCGACACATTGGGGCTCGCCCTGGGTCTGTTCGACGACGTCGTCGTCACCGTGGCGGAGTCCGGGCTCGACATCGAGGTCGACGGTGAGGGTGCGCGCGAGGTTCCGTGGGGTCCGTCGCATCTCGTCGTGCGAGCGATCGAGCGTGGTCTCGAGTCGGCCGGCGTGTGGGCGGACGGCTTGAAAGTACGCTGCCACAACAGGATTCCTCACTCTCGCGGCCTCGGCTCGTCGGCGTCGGCAGTGGTCGGTGGGCTCGCCGCGGCCAACTGCCTCGCGGCGTCCCTGGATCCGGCTCTCGCGTTGTCGCCCGAGCAGATGGTGCAGCTGGCCGCCGAGTTCGAGGGTCATCCGGACAACGCGTCGGCCAGCGTGCTCGGCGGCGCCGTGGTGTCCTGGAGCCGCGAGTCCGGCCCGCCGGAGGGGCCGCGGGCCTATGCGGCCGCCCGTCTCGACGTGCACCCGGACATCGGTGCGACGGTGCTCATCCCGACCGAACGGTCGTCCACGGCGCACACGCGCGGACTGTTGCCCGACCTCGTTCCGCACCGCGACGCCGCGTTCAACGCGAGCCGATCCGCGCTCGCGGTCGTGGCCCTGACGACGCGACCCGATCTGTTGATGGTGTCCACCGAGGATCGCCTGCACCAGCCCTACCGGGCCTCCGCCCTGCCGGTGACGTCGCGATGGGTCGAGACCCTGCGCGCACACGGGCACGCCGCGACGGTCTCGGGCGCCGGACCCACCGTGCTCGTGCTCGGAACGGCGAGCATCGCGCGCGAGTTGGCCGACCGCGCCGGGGACGACGGGATGACGGTGCTGGAGCTGGAGATCGCGGACGGCGTCACGACGCGCTGACGCGGACATTCTTGCCCGTACCTCGCATCACGGCTATTGTGGTACGCGTCCGTACATCGTGCGCAGTCAGCGCGCCGATTTCTCCAGGGCATTACTTCCCGGCCTCGAGCTCCAGCGGTGCCGCCGTCGTCGATCGGCGCGCCACGGCCGCCAGGGAAGTCGCATCCTGGAACAGCCTTCGCTCTTCTGCACGACGCGAACGTACGCGGCATCCGAGTTCGACACGAGAGTCGAACGGCGGAACGAACCCTCGATCTGCGCACCAGGCGCGCGAGGGAAGGAAAGGACCTCCGTGACCGATACGGAATCTATCGCTGCTCCGGCGACCCAGTCCGACACGCGCCCGCGCACGTCGCGCCGCGGTGCCGGGCTCTCCGGGATGGTGCTCACCGAGCTGCGCGGACTCGCGTCCGAACTCGGGATCAAGGGTGTCTCCGGGATGCGTAAGGGCGACCTCGTGTCCGCGATCGAGGCCAAGCAGGTGCCCGCGTCCGCGGCTGCCACCGAGGCACCGTCGCGCGCACCCCGCGTGAGCCGGTCCGCGCCCGCCGCCACGTCGGACGCACCGTCCGCCGGTGTGTCCGACGCCGTGGCCCCCCGGGATTCCGGAGCCGACGGTGCGAGCGCCGGCGCCTCCAGCTCCGACGCCGGTACCCCCAGCGCCGACACCTCGGGTTCCGACGGTGCAGCGTCCGACGGCGCGAACCCCGACGGCCCGCGTCGCACGCGGAACCGTCGCGGAGCGACCCGCCGTGCCGGCGCCGCGGAGTCGACCGACACCGCCGCCGAGTCGCAGAACGACGCTGCGCCGACGCAGGACGGCCGCGCGCACCAGTCCACCGACGCGGCAGCGTCCACCACGACGGCTCCGGCCGAGACCACCCGCACCGACGGTGGCGACGACCGCGACCAGGGCGAGGGTGATCGTCAGAACGGGGACCGGCCGCGCCGCGAGCGCCAGGGCCGCAACCAGGGCGATCGCAATCAGGGCGACCGGAACGATCGCAACCAGGGCGACCGCAACGATCGCAACCAGGGCGATCGCAACGATCGCAACCAGGGCGATCGCAATCAGGGTGACCGGAACGATCGCAACCAGGGCGACCGCAACCAGGGCGACCGTAACGATCGCAACCAGGGCGACCGAAACGATCGCAACCAGGGCGACCGCAACCAGGGTGACCGCAACAACGGGCCTCGTGACAACGGTCCCCGCGACGACGAGGACGGCGAGGGCCGCGGCAGGCGGGGACGTCGTTTCCGCGAGCGTCGCCGTGGGCGCGATCGTGACGGTGCTCCCGAGGGCGGCGGCAACCAGCGTGATCGTGAGCGCGAGCCCGAACTGCGCGACGACGACGTCGTGCAGCCCGTCGCCGGCATTCTCGACGTGCTCGACAACTACGCGTTCGTCCGGACCTCGGGATACCTCGCGGGACCGAACGACGTGTACGTCTCCATGAACATGGTGCGCCGCAACGGCCTCCGTCGCGGTGACGCACTGACCGGTGCCGTGCGAGTGGCCCGCGAGGGGGAGCAGAACAACTCCCGGCAGAAGTTCAACCCGCTGGTCCGTCTCGACACGGTCAACGGTGCGCCGCCGGACGGCAACCGCAAGCGGCCGGAGTTCAACAAGCTGACGCCGCTGTACCCGAATCAGCGGCTGCGCCTCGAGACCACGCAGAACATCCTGACGACGCGCGTGATCGATCTGGTCATGCCGATCGGCAAGGGGCAGCGTGCGCTCATCGTGAGCCCGCCCAAGGCGGGTAAGACCAGCGTGTTGCAGGCGATCGCGAACGCCATCGCGACGAACAACCCCGAGTGCTACCTGATGGTCGTGCTCGTGGACGAGCGTCCCGAAGAAGTGACCGACATGCAGCGCAGCGTGAAGGGTGAGGTCATCGCCTCCACCTTCGATCGCCCGCCGGGCGACCACACCTCGGTCGCCGAGCTGGCGATCGAGCGCGCCAAGCGGCTGGTCGAGGACGGCCGCGACGTGGTGGTGCTGCTCGACTCGATCACGCGTCTGGGCCGTGCGTACAACAACAGCTCGCCGGCCTCGGGTCGCATCCTGTCCGGTGGTGTCGACTCCACGGCGCTCTACCCGCCCAAGCGCTTCCTCGGTGCCGCGCGCAACATCGAGAACGGTGGATCGCTCACCATCATCGCCACGGCGATGGTGGAGACCGGCTCGACAGGTGACACGGTGATCTTCGAGGAGTTCAAGGGCACGGGCAACGCCGAGCTCAAGCTCGATCGCAAGATCGCGGAGCGGCGCGTGTTCCCGGCGGTGGACGTCAATCCGTCGGGCACCCGCAAGGACGAGCTCCTGCTCAGTCCCGACGAGGCGGCCGTGCTGCACAAGCTGCGTCGGGTGCTCTCCGGGCTCGACTCGCACCAGGCGATCGATCTGCTGATCGACCGACTGAAGAAGAGCAAGAACAACATCGAGTTCCTCATGTCGGTCTCCAAGACGGCGCCCGGTTCGCCGGAGGACTGACCCCCGAGGATCGACGGAACAAACGTCTCGGCACCGATGTTGAGACGATTACCAGCGCGGACAGCTGCTCTGGCATACTGATCGGCCGAGTCCGGTTCCGGTTCACGCACTCGACAGTCGAGGCGACCCGGCGACCATGAAAGGGACACCATGAAGGCAGGAATCCACCCCGATTACACAGCGACGACAGTCGTGTGTGGTTGCGGACATACTTTCGAGACCCGCAGCACCAACTCGGCGGAGCGCATCAACGTCGAGGTCTGCTCGCAGTGCCACCCGTTCTACACGGGCAAGCAGAAGATCCTCGACACCGGCGGCCGCGTGGCTCGCTTCGAGGCTCGCTACGGCAAGCGCGCAGGCAAGAAGGCCGACGCCGACAGCTAGCTCTTCCGCCGACGCCCGTTCCGAGATTCGTCTC
Organism: Rhodococcus sp. Leaf225; assembly: GCF_001426145.1. Lineage (NCBI taxonomy): Bacteria > Bacillati > Actinomycetota > Actinomycetes > Mycobacteriales > Nocardiaceae > Rhodococcus > Rhodococcus sp. Leaf225. The sequence goes on from NZ_LMRN01000019.1 coordinate 211,153, forward strand.
GGGGCGGGCGTCGGTCGTTTCTGCACCATTGTTCGTTGACATTCTTCGGTTCGACAGGGAGAACACCGTGGCCGCCTCCGCGACACCGTCCGCGATCGACGACATCCTCGCCGAGCACGCCGGACTCGAGCGCGACCTGTCCGATCCCTCGCTGCACGACGATCCGGCGGCGGCTCGCCGCGCCGGGAAGCGGTTCGCGCAGCTGGCCCCGATCATGAGTGTGTACTCCAAGCTCAGTGCCGCCCGCGACGATCTCGAGGCGGCCCGCGAGCTCGCTGCCGACGACGCCGGCTTCGCCGCGGAGATCCCAGCGCTCGAGGCGACCGTCGCCGAGCTCGACACCACCCTCACCGACCTGCTCGCGCCCCGTGATCCTCACGACGCCGACGACGTCGTGCTGGAGGTCAAGTCGGGTGAGGGCGGCGAGGAGTCCGCCCTGTTCGCGTCCGATCTCGCTCGGATGTACGTCCGGTACGCCGAGCGCCACGGCTGGCGGGTCGAGATCCTCGACGCGAACGTCTCCGATCTGGGTGGGTACAAGGACGCGACGCTGTCCATCAAGGCGCGCACCGACACCGCCGACGGTGTGTGGTCGCGGTTCAAGTTCGAGGGCGGCGTGCATCGGGTGCAGCGTGTTCCCGTCACCGAGTCGCAGGGACGAGTGCACACGTCGGCGGCCGGCGTCCTGATCTACCCGGAGCAGGACGAGGTCGAAGCCGTCCAGATCGACGAGACCGATCTGCGCATCGACGTCTACCGCTCGTCCGGCAAGGGTGGCCAGGGCGTCAACACCACGGACTCCGCGGTGCGCATCACGCATCTGCCCACGGGCATCGTCGTCACCTGTCAGAACGAACGCTCCCAGCTGCAGAACAAGGCGAGGGCGATGCAGGTGCTCGCCTCGCGGCTGCAGGCGGCGGCCGAGGAAGCGGCCGACAAGGAGGCGGCGGCCGGGCGTGCGAGCCAGGTGCGCACCGTCGATCGGTCCGAGCGCATCCGCACGTACAACTTCCCTGAGAACCGCATCACCGACCACCGCATCGGCTTCAAGTCGCACAACCTGGACGCCGTTCTCGACGGTGACATGGACGCGCTCCTCGACGCGCTCGCCGCGGCCGACCGACAGGCGCGGCTCCAGGCGGAATGACCTCCGCGTGATCGCCGGGCCGACCGGCAGTGCGAAGCTGTGTCGGTGAGTCGCGTCCCGCTACGTCTGGCCATCGTCGAGGCAACCCGCGTCCTGACCGAGGCCGGCGTCCCCAGCCCGCGGGTCGACGCCGAGTTGCTCGCCGCGCATCTGCTGTCGGTTCCCCGCGGGCGGCTCGGCCTGACCCCGTTGGTGGAGCCCGAGGTCGCCGAGGCCTACCGTGCGACCGTCGCGCAGCGTGCGAAGCGAATTCCGTTGCAGCACATCATCGGAACGTCGTCACTGGGGGAGATCGACGTCGAGGTGGGCCCCGGGGTGTTCGTCCCCCGCCCGGAGACGGAACTGTTGCTCGCCTGGGCACTCGCGTTCCTCGAGTCCGCCGGGCGGCATCCGCCCGTCGTCCTCGACCTGTGCACCGGAAGCGGCGCACTCGCCCTCGCGATCGCCCACGCTCGCCCGGACGCCGTGGTGCACGCGGTGGAGAAGGATCCGCACGCGTTGGCGTGGGCGCGGCGCAACGCCGACCTGCGGGCGTCGGACGGCGACACTCCCGTGCATCTGCATCACGGTGACGTGACCGAGAGGACGGTGCTCACGGAGCTCGACGGCACCGTCGACCTGGTCGTGGCGAACCCGCCCTACGTGCCGACGAGTGCGCGGCTCGATCCCGAGGTGATCGACCACGATCCGCACGTCGCGCTGTTCGGTGGCCCGGACGGGCTGTCCGTCATCGAGCCGATGATCGCGAACATCGCCCGGTGGTTGCGGATCGACGGGGGAGTGGGCATCGAGCACGACGACTCGCACGGAGACCGGGTGGTCGCCCTCCTGGAGGGGCGAGCGGTGTTCGGAGACGTGTCCCAGCATCGGGATCTCGCGGACCGCCCACGCTTCGTCGTCGCTCGTCGGCAGCGCCGGATCACCTAGGACGCGAGATCGCGCCACCGCTGCGCAGGCGTGCCGTGCACGCAGTGGCAAGATGGGCCGGGTGTCCACCGTCTACGACTGCTCCGATTCCGCCTCTCGCGCGGCAGGTCTCGATGCCGCCAAGCGTGCGCTGTCGTCCGGCCGACTGGTCGTGATGCCCACCGACACCGTGTACGGGCTGGCCGCGGACGCCTTCGACAGCAGCGCCGTCACGGATCTGCTCCGCGCGAAGGGGCGCGGCCGCGACATGCCGGTGCCGGTGCTCGTCGGGTCCTGGCACACGATCGACGGCCTCGTGCTGGGAGTGCGGCAGGCGGCGCGCGATCTCATCCGCGCGTTCTGGCCCGGAGCGCTGAGTCTCGTCGTGCACCAGGCGCCGTCGCTCGCGTGGGACCTCGGCGACGCCCGCGGCACCGTCATGCTCCGCATGCCGCTGCATCCGGTGGCTCTCGAACTGCTGCGCGAGGTGGGCCCCCTGGCCGTCTCGAGTGCGAACATCTCCGGCCGCCCACCCGCCGTCACGGCGGAGGACGCCCGCGTACAGCTCGGCGGGTCCGCGGCCGTGTATCTCGACGGCGGTCCGGCCGAGCATGCGCTCGCGTCGACGATCGTCGACCTGACGGGGGACACCCCGCGCATTCTCCGCGTCGGCGCGGTCTCGACGAGCGAGATCGCCGAGGTCCTCGGCGTGACCGCCGAGTCGCTCGTCGCCGGAAGCGCCTGACGAATGCCGCACTCGGCTCCGCCGCGGGAGTCACCGTGGTGACGGCCGTGCCCGCGCACGCGAGTGCGCTCCTGGCGCAGTCGGACGGAGGCGCCGGTGTCCCCATCCGCGAGCTTCTTCTCGTCATGCTCACGGCAGCGGTGGTGACGTTCCTGGTCACCGGAGCCGTCCGGCTCGGCGCTCTGCGTTTCGGCGCGGTGGCCGTACCGCGTGAGCGCGACGTCCACGTCACCCCGACGCCCCGGCTCGGGGGTATCGGCATCTACCTGGGGCTGCTCGTCGCGCTGCTCTTCGCGCAGAAGTTGCCGGCCCTCACCCGAGGGTTCGAATTCACCACGGACGTCCAGGCGGCCCTGGTCTCCGGGTTCATCATCATGGCCGTGGGTGTGGTCGACGACCGGTGGGGCCTGGACGCGCTGACCAAGTTCGCCGGTCAGGTCACCGCGGCCGGTGTCCTGGTGCTGATGGGCGTCAGCTGGTACCTGCTGTATCTGCCGTGGGGCGAGGGGTCGACGCTGATCCTGGACCAGCTGCAGGCGGGTCTCGTCACCGTGCTCATCGCCGTGGTCATGATCAACGCGATGAACTTCATCGACGGTCTCGACGGCCTCGCCGCGGGCGTCGGCCTGATCGCCGCGGTGGCCATCTGTCTGTTCTCCGTCGGACTGCTCCACGAGCAGGGCGGTGACGTCAGCGCCTACCCGCCCGCGATGATCGCCGCGGCCCTCGCCGGTGCGTGCCTGGGGTTCCTGCCGCACAACTTCCAGCCGGCGCGCATCTTCATGGGCGACTCGGGTTCCATGGTCATCGGCCTCATGCTCGCCACCGTCGCGACAAGTGCATCCGGACGTATCGGGCTCAGTGCCTACGGCACGCGGGACCTCCTGGGTCTGCTGACCCCGTTGCTGCTGGTGGGCGCGATCATGTTCATCCCGATCCTCGACCTGCTGCTCGCGATCGTGCGTCGCACGCGTGCAGGCCGCAGCCCCTTCAGCCCGGACAAGATGCACCTGCATCACCGTCTGCTCCAGATCGGTCACTCGCATCGCCGCGTGGTGCTGCTCATCTACTTGTGGGTCGGTGTGCTCGCGTTCGGGGCGGTCGGCGCGTCCCTGTTCGATCGCCGCCTCGTGGTGCTGCTGCTCGCCGGCGGACTCGTCTTCGCCCTGGTGGTCACCGCGGTGCCGTCGTTCCGGGATCCGGGCCGCCGGTAACCTGCGTGTCGTGACCTTCTCGCCCGCACCGATCCCGTCCTCCACCGCACCGCTCCGCGCCGCCGTCCGGTACGGCGTCATCGCCCTGCTCGGCCTCGCCGTGGTCGCCGCGATCATCGCGGTGCTCGTCGCCGGCCTCGAGGGTCTGTGGGGCGCGCTGCTCGGGTCCGCGGTCGGTGGTCTGTTCATCCTCGCCACCGCCGCATCCGTCCTGTTCTCGGCCAAGTTGCCGCCGACCGCGGTCGGGGCCGTCCTGCTGGGCGGGTGGATCGTGAAGATGCTGATCGCGGTGATCGTGCTGGGACTGCTGCGGGGGATGGACTTCTACAACCGCCCGACACTGGGCATCGTGGTGCTCGCATCCCTGGTCATCGTCCTGGGCGCCGAGATGTACGGCATCTTCCGGCAGCGTGTTCCGTACGTCGATTCTCCCGCGGGCGACCCCGACTCGGACGTTCAGTAGTACGACATTTTGTAGTAGTGTCGTCCGCGGAGCGACCCCCGACACAACTCAGCGTGTTGTGTTGATAAAGTTCCTTTCGAGCGAGGGCTTACCGGGCGTAACGGACACATCGCGCCGCCCGGAACCGTCTTTGCAGGTGATCGACGTCACCGAAGCTGTTTCTCGTAGTCCACGCCATGTGAGAGTGTGTACCGCGACGAAGCGTCCGTTTCGAGACGTCGCGTCACCGAGTCGACGAAGTCGCCGACACCCGACAGACGCGGGACCGTGAGCACGGTCCGACGCGGCTGACGACTACTCGAGCCGACCCGAGTCGACTTGTAGATCGTCCTAGCTCGATCGTGCCCGAATGCCATATGTCCGATCGAACCGCGGGTGTCCTTCGCCTGCGGCCGAACACGGGAGAGACCGCTGAGCGTCACCAACTTGGCCGCGGAGTTCCATCCGCCGTCACTGTCCGACTTTTTCCCACCGGCCATCCTGTTCGAGGGCACCCCGTTCGAGCTCGACCGGCTGATGCTGGTCCGCATCATCATGACGGTCGTTCTTCTCGCGTTCTTCAGCCTCGCGATGCGCAGCCCGAAGATCGTGCCCCGCGGTATCCAGAACGTCGGTGAGCTCGCACTGGGCTTCGTCAAGGATCAGATCGCAGACGAGGTTCTCGGCAAGGAGCAGGGCAAGCGCTTCCTGCCCGTCATCGCGACCATCTTCTTCGCGGTGCTGTTCCTCAACTTCTCGGGTGTCATCCCCTTCATCAACATCTCGTCGAATGCCCGAGTGGGCATGCCGATCGTGTTGGCAGCCCTCGCGTACGTCGTCTTCAACTACGTCGGTGTCAAGAAGTACGGGTTCTTCAAGTACGTGAAGAGCAGCATCGTCGTTCCGAACGTGCCGATCGCGCTGCACCTGCTGCTGATCCCCATCGAGTTCATCTCGACGTTCATCCTGCGGCCCTTCACGCTGACCGTGCGACTCATGGCCAATATGCTCGCCGGCCACATCATGCTGGTGCTGTTCTTCAGCGCGACGCAGTTCTTCTTCTTCGAGGCGGCGACCGGCATGAAGGTGTTCGGCCTGTTCTCGCTCGTCGCGGGATTCGGCTTCACGCTGTTCGAGCTGCTGGTCATCTTCCTGCAGGCCTACGTGTTCGCGCTGCTGACGGCGGTCTACATCGACCTCGCCCTGCACGCCGACTCGCACTGACCCACCCACCGACTCTCCAGCCACCAGACAGACCTGACCCGCTGCCGACCGGTCGTGGGCAACAGAAAGGGAACACATCACAATGAGCCTCACCTACCTCGCGCAGGAAGCACAGGAAGTCACCGGCGCAGGCTACGGAGCCATCGGCTACGGCCTCGCGGCCATCGGCCCCGGCATCGGCGTGGGCATCGTGGTCGGTAAGGCCATCGAGGGCATCGCGCGTCAGCCCGAGCTCGCCGGCCAGATCCGCACCAACATGTTCCTCGGTATCGCATTCACCGAGGCCCTCGCGCTGATCGGCCTCGTCGCCGGCTTCATTTTCTGATCGCCATGTCGACATTCGCAGTCCTCGCAGCAGCGGAGGGGGAAGAGGACATCAATCCTCTCCTCCCCGCGACCTACGACATCGTCTGGTCTGCGGTCTGCATCGCCGTCATCGGGTTCTTCTTCTGGAAGTTCGTGCTCCCGCGATTCCAGACGGTGCTCTCCGAGCGGTCCGAGAAGATCGAAGGCGGGATCAAGCGCGCCGAAGAGGCACAGGCCGAAGCCAAGGAGGCGCTCGAGCAGTACCGCGCCCAGTTGGCCGACGCACGCCAGGAAGCCGCCAAGATCCGTGAAGACGCACGCACCCAGGGTCAGCAGATCCTCGCGGAGATGAAGACCAGTGCACAGGCGGAGAGCGACCGCATCGTGGCCTCCGGTCACCAGCAGCTCGCGGCTCAGCGTCAGCAGATCGTCACCGAACTGCGTGCCGATCTGGGCCGTACGGCTGTCGAGCTGGCCGAGAAGGTCATCGGCGAGCAGCTGTCCGACGACGTCAAGCGTGCCGGCACGATCGATCGTTTCCTCGACGAACTCGATTCTGTCGGCGCAGATTCCGCTAGCGGGAAGTGAGCACCATGTACGCAGCGAGTCGTGAAGCCCTCGCCGAGGCCCGCACCGTCCTGACGGCCGAGCTCGATGCGGCGTCGGATGCGACGTCGGCTGCCGCCGGCGCCGGATCCGACCTCTTCGGGGTCGTGTCGGTGCTCGACGGACAGCGTCCACTGCGCGCCGCACTCGCGGACGCGTCGGCTGCTCCGGACGCGCGACGCGCGCTCGCGGGCCGCCTGTTCGACGGCAAGATCGGTGCAGCGGCCACCGCCGCACTGCAGGCCGCCGTCGCACAGAACTGGTCGTCGGCCCGTGACCTCACCGACTCGCTCGTACTCCTGGGCCGTGAGGCACTTCTGCGCGCGGCGCAGGACCAGGATCAGTTGGGCACCGTGGAGGACGAGCTGTTCCGTCTCGGCCGCATCATCGCCGGCGATCCTGCCCTCGAGCAGGCGCTGTCCGATCGAAGCAAGCCCGCCGAGGCGTCGGGATCGCTCCTGTCGACGTTGCTCTACGGCAAGGTCACCGCGATCACCGAGGCCCTGGCGATCCAGGCCGTCGGCCGACTGAAGGGTGCTGCACCGGCATCCGTGTTCGGCGAACTGTCCGCACTCGCGGCCACTCGTCGTGACAAGGAGGTCGCTCACGTCCGCAGCAGCACCGAGCTGAGCGACGATCAGATCTCTCGGCTCACGTCCAGGCTGGAAGGTATCTACGGCAAGTCCGTGACCGTCCACGTGGAGGTGGACCGGGAACTGCTGAGCGGACTGGTGGTCCGTGTCGGCGACGAGGTCATCGACGGCAGTGGTGCGGGTCGTCTCGCCTCCCTGAGGAAGTCGCTCCGGTGAGCGGTACGCATCGCAGCACCCGAGTTCTGTAGCAAGCCCAGTTCGGTAACAAGCCCCACCCCGCGTTTCGGACGTCGACCGCACAGCCGGTCCGGCCACGAAACACCAGACAGTGAGAGCAGGAAAACATGGCGGAGTTGACGATCTCCTCCGACGAGATCCGTAGCGCGATCGAGAGCTACACAGCGAACTACGCACCGGAGTCCTCTCGTGAAGAGGTCGGTCTGGTGTCCGACACGAGCGATGGAATCGCTCACGTGACGGGCCTCCCGTCCGCGATGTCGAACGAGCTGCTGGAGTTCCCCGGCGGCATCCTCGGCGTGGCACTGAACCTCGACGACCGTGAGATCGGTGCCGTCATCCTCGGTGACTACGAGCACATCGAGGAAGGCCAGGAAGTCAAGCGCACCGGCGAGGTCCTCTCGGTCCCCGTCGGCGACAACTTCCTCGGACGCGTCATCGACCCGCTGGGCAAGCCCATCGACGGTCTCGGTGACATCGAGTCGAACGAACAGCGTGTCCTGGAGCTCCAGGCGGCATCGGTGCTCGAGCGCCAGCCCGTCGAGGAGCCCCTCGCGACCGGCATCACCGCCATCGATGCCCTGACGGCCATCGGCCGCGGCCAGCGTCAGCTGATCATCGGCGACCGCAAGACGGGCAAGACCGCCGTCTGCGTCGACGCCATCATCAACCAGAAGGCCAACTGGGAGACCGGCGACGCCGACAAGCAGGTGCGCTGCATCTACGTCGCCATCGGCCAGAAGGGTTCGACCATCGCGGGCGTCAAGTCCGCTCTGGACGAGCACGGCGCCATGGAGTACACGACCATCGTCGCCGCTCCCGCGTCCGACTCGGCCGGCTTCAAGTGGCTCGCCCCGTACACCGGTTCGGCCCTCGGCCAGCACTGGATGTACCAGGGCAAGCACGTCCTCATCGTGTTCGACGACCTGACCAAGCAGGCCGAGGCATACCGCACCATCTCGCTGCTGCTGCGTCGCCCGCCGGGCCGCGAGGCGTACCCCGGTGACGTCTTCTACCTGCACTCCCGTCTGCTCGAGCGGTGCGCGAAGCTGTCCGACGAGCTCGGTGGCGGTTCGATGACGGGTCTGCCGCTGATCGAGACCAAGGCCAACGACATCTCGGCCTTCATCCCGACCAACGTCATCTCCATCACCGACGGCCAGGTCTTCCTCGAGTCGGACCTCTTCAACAAGGGTGTCCGTCCCGCCATCAACGTCGGTACCTCGGTGTCCCGAGTCGGTGGCGCGGCGCAGACCAAGGGTCTGAAGAAGGTTGCCGGTTCGCTCCGTCTGGAGATGGCTCAGTTCCGCGAGCTGGAGGCGTTCTCCGCCTTCGCGTCCGACCTCGACGCCGCGTCCAAGGCGCAGCTCGAGCGCGGTGCCCGCTGGGTCGAGCTGCTCAAGCAGGACCAGTACACCCCGGTGTCCGTCGAGGACCAGATCGTCTCGATCTACCTCGTCGACGCCGGCTACTACGACACGGTCCCGGTCGAGGACGTTCGTCGCTTCAACCGCGAGCTCCTCGAGGATCTGCACCGCAACGCGTCGAGCGCCTACGAGGCGATCGCCGGCGGCAAGGTTCTCAAGGACGAGGCCGCCGACGCGATCACGAAGGCGACCGACGAGTTCAAGCAGGGCTTCCTGACGTCCTCGGGCGAGCGGATCGTCAACGAGGCAGAGGCCGACGCGCTCGACAAGGGCGACGTCGACCAGGAGAAGGTCACCGTCACTCGCAAGACTGTCAGCAAGTGATGAGCGGACCCGTGGCACGTCGAACAGGGAGTGAGGTGACAGATGCCCAGCATTCGTGAGCTGCGCTCCCGGATCAGGTCGACCAACTCGATCAAGAAGATCACCAAGGCGCAGGAACTGATCGCGACCTCGCGCATCACCAAGGCGCAGGCCCGCGTCGAGGCGTCGAAGCCGTACGCCACCGAGATCACCAAGGTGCTCTCGGCGTTGGCCAGTGCCTCGGGTTCGCTGGACCATCCGCTGCTCACCGAGCGTGCGGAGCCCAAGCGGGCCGCCGTGCTCGTCGTGACCAGCGACTCGGGCCAGTGTGGTGGCTACAACTCCAACATCCTTCGTGAGGCCGAGGAGCTCCAGCAGCTCCTCAAGTCCGAGGGCAAGGAGCCGGTCATCTACGTTCTGGGCCGAAAGGGCCTGACGTACTACACGTTCCGTGATCGCGACGTCAAGGGCGCGTGGACGGGCTTCTCGCAGCAGCCGGCGTACACCGATGCCGCGAAGGCCGCCAAGCACCTCGTCCAGCTGTTCATGGCGGGGTCCGGCGAGGAGATCGAGGCACCGAACGGCGAGGGCACGGTCGAGGGTGTGGACGAACTCCACATCGTCTACACCACCTTCGTGTCGATGCTGTCGCTCAAGCCGACGGTGCGCCGCATGGCTCCTCTGGAGATCGACTACGACGACGAGGAGATCGAGCTGGGTGCAGACATGCTCAGCGACTCGCCGTCGTCGAAGGAGGTCACCGCGCAGTACGACTTCGAGCCGGAGGCGGACACGCTGTTGTCCGCGCTGCTCCCGAAGTACGTGAGCACCCGCATCTACGCCGCACTGCTCGACGCGGCGGCATCCGAGTCGGCCGCTCGTCGCACCGCGATGAAGGCCGCCACGGACAATGCCAACGATCTGGTCAATGCCCTGTCACGCCAGGCCAACCAGGCACGCCAGGCTCAGATCACCCAGGAAATCAGCGAGATCGTCGGCGGCGTCGACGCGCTTGCCGCGAGCTCAGGAAGAGACTGAACATGACCGCAGCAGTAACCGATAGCACGGGTTCCGGCGCCAAGTCGTCCGAGAACGGGCGCGTCGTGCGCGTCATCGGTCCCGTCGTCGACATCGAGTTCCCCCGTGGATCCATCCCCGCGCTGTTCAACGCGCTGAACGCAGAGATCGAGCTGAAGGCCGTCGCCAAGACGCTGACGCTCGAGGTCGCACAGCACCTCGGCGACAACCTCGTGCGCACCGTGTCGATGCAGCCCACCGACGGCCTCGTCCGCGGCACCCCCGTCGTCGACTCCGGCAAGCCGATCTCGGTTCCCGTCGGTGACGTCGTCAAGGGCCACGTGTTCAACGCCCTCGGCGACTGCCTGGACAGCCCCGGACTCGGCCGTGACGGCGAGCAGTGGGGCATCCACCGCAAGCCCCCGGCCTTCGATCAGCTCGAGGGCAAGACCGAGATCCTCGAGACCGGCATCAAGGTCATCGACCTCCTGACCCCGTACGTCAAGGGCGGAAAGATCGGTCTGTTCGGCGGCGCAGGCGTCGGCAAGACCGTGCTCATCCAGGAGATGATCACCCGTATCGCGCGTGAGTTCTCCGGCACGTCGGTGTTCGCCGGCGTCGGTGAGCGCACGCGTGAGGGCACCGACCTCCACCTCGAGATGGAGGAGATGGGCGTTCTGCAGGACACCGCCCTGGTGTTCGGTCAGATGGACGAGCCGCCGGGCACGCGTATGCGCGTCGCCCTCTCGGCTCTCACCATGGCCGAGTACTTCCGCGACGTGCAGAACCAGGACGTGTTGCTCTTCATCGACAACATCTTCCGGTTCACGCAGGCAGGCTCCGAGGTCTCCACTCTCCTCGGCCGCATGCCGTCCGCCGTGGGCTACCAGCCCACCCTCGCCGACGAGATGGGTGAGCTCCAGGAGCGCATCACCTCGACGCGTGGTCGTTCCATCACGTCTCTGCAGGCGATCTACGTGCCCGCCGACGACTACACCGACCCCGCACCGGCGACGACCTTCGCCCACCTCGATGCCACCACCGAGCTGTCGCGTCCGATCTCGCAGAAGGGCATCTACCCCGCTGTCGATCCGCTGACGTCCACCTCGCGCATCCTGGAGGCGTCGATCGTCGGAGACGAGCACTTCCGCGTCGCCAACGAGGTCAAGCGCATCCTGCAGAAGTACAAGGAGCTGCAGGACATCATCGCCATCCTCGGTATGGACGAGCTGTCCGAGGAGGACAAGGTCACGGTCTCCCGTGCCCGTCGTCTGGAGAAGTTCCTCGGCCAGAACTTCATCGTCGCCGAGAAGTTCACCGGTGAAGAGGGTTCGGTCGTGTCGCTGGCCGACACCATCGAGGCGTTCGACAAGGTCACCAAGGGCGAGTACGACCACCTTCCCGAGCAGGCCTTCAACAGCTGCGGTGGACTCGACGACGTCGAGGCCGCAGCCAAGAAGATCTCCGGAAAGTAGTCCGAGATGGCTGAGATGGACGTCGAACTGGTCGCAGTCGAGGAACGCCTGTGGTCGGGAACGGCCACGCTGGTCAGCGCTCAGACCACCGAGGGCGAGATCGGCATCATGGCCGGACACGAGCCGGTTCTCGGTCAGTTGATCGAGGGCGGCACCGTGGCCATCACGACGGGCGACGGTGAACGGCGCGTCGCCGCCGTGCACGGTGGTTTCCTGTCGGTCACCGGCCGGACCGTCACCATCCTCGCCGAGTCCGCCGAGTTCGCGGAGGACATCGACGTCGAGGCTGCGCGGTCCGTGCTGTCCGAGGGCTCCGACGACGAGGAGGCGCTCGCGATCGCACGCGGGCGTGTCCGCGCGGTCGAGCGGGCCTAGGTACACGAGAAGAAGCCGCGGCGGGTTCCGAAGAGATGACGTCCTGGATGACAGTGCTTGTCGTTCTGGTCGTGCTGCTCGGAGGGCTCGCCGCGGCTTTTCTGTATCGGTTGGTGCTTCTCCGCCGCGGGGGCACTGCCGTGATCCTGCGCAGTCTTCCCGCCGCAGCGGGAAGTGGGTGGCGTCACGGCATCGTCCGTTACGGCGAGAACGTGCTCGTGTTCTACAAGCTGTCGAGTCTGCGTCCGGGTCCGGACCGCCGCATGATCCGCCAGACTCTGATCCAGGGCGAGCGGCGCAGTCCGCAGAGCTCCGAGTTCGACATCATGAGTGACGAGACCGCGATCGTCGAACTCGACGCGGGGGACCGCCGCTACGAGATCGCCATGGAGCGTGGCCCGTTCACTGCATTCACATCGTGGCTCGAGTCGAGGCCGTCCGACCGGTCGCAGCGCAACATGCCGGGCAGCGGCCCGGCCTGACACGTCGCTCGCTCGGGCCCGTGGTCAGTCGCGCGAACGCTCGCCGCCCGGCTTCCACAGGACGTCGCCGTCCGGGTTGGTGACCCGCCCGAGAATGAACAGCAGATCCGACAGTCGGTTGAGATAGGTCGCCGGCAGCGGCCCCGTCGTCTCGGGATGTGCCTCGACAGCGGCCCACGCCGCCCGCTCCGCCCGTCGCGCGACGGTGCGCGCCTGGTGCAGAAACGCGGAAGCAGCCGTCCCGCCCGGAAGGACGAAGGAGGTCAGCGGCGCGAGAGTGTCGTTGAACTCGTCGCACCACGTCTCGAGCCGCGTGACGTACTCCGGCGTGACGCGCAGCGGTGGGTACTTCGGGTTCTCCTGGATCGGAGTCGACAGGTCGGCTCCGGCATCGAACAGATCGTTCTGGATCCGGCGCAACACCGTCGCCACGCCCTCGGGCGGTGATCCGACCGCCAACACCAGTCCGAGAGCAGCGTTCAGTTCGTCGCACTCCGCGTAGGCCACGACCCTCGGGTCGTTCTTCGAGACGCGGGAGAAGTCGCTGAGACCCGTCGTCCCGTCGTCGCCGGTACGGGTGTAGATCGAGGTCAGGTGAACCGCCATGGATCAACCCTACTGGCAGTCGGCCGATGCTCTGATCGACGACCGATGCCTCTACTGTTGACGTCGTGAGTGAACGTTTCCTGGTCACCGGCGGTAGTCGTCTCTCCGGCGACGTGTCGGTCGGTGGGGCGAAGAACAGCGTGCTGAAGTTGATGGCCGCGGCGCTGCTCGCCGAGGGCACGACCACCCTCACCAACTGCCCCGACATTCTCGATGTCCCCCTCATGGCCGACGTTCTCCGTGGGCTGGGGTGCGACGTCGAACTCGAGGGGGATGCCGTGCGCATCACCACCCCCGCAGAGCCGAAGTATCACGCCGACTTCGCGGCGGTACGCCAGTTCCGTGCGTCGGTGTGCGTCCTGGGACCGCTGGTCGCGCGGTGTCGCAAGGCCGTGGTGGCACTGCCCGGCGGCGACGCCATCGGCTCGCGTCCGCTCGACATGCACCAGTCGGGTCTCCGCCTGCTCGGCGCGCACAGCGAGATCGAGCACGGGTGTGTGGTCGCGACAGCGGAGAAGCTGCACGGCGCGACGATCCGGCTGGCCTTCCCGTCCGTGGGCGCGACCGAGAACATCCTGATGGCGGCGGTGCTGGCCGACGGCGAGACCGTGATCGACAACGCTGCCCGCGAGCCGGACATCGCCGATCTGTGCGCGATGCTGAACAAGATGGGTGCTCGCGTCGAGGGTGCCGGAACTCCGACGCTGACCATCATCGGTGTCCCCAGCCTGAAGCCCACCGAACACCGCGTCATCGGTGATCGCATCGTGGCCGCGACGTGGGGCATCGCCGCGGCGATGACCTGTGGCGATGTCACGGTGTCGGGGGTCAATCCCAAACACCTCACCCTCGTGCTCAACAAGCTGAAGGCGGCCGGCAGCACCGTCACCCTGCGCCCGGACGGATTCCGCGTCGTGCAGGAGGAACGACCGGTGGCCGTCAACTTCGCCACGCTCCCGTTCCCCGGGTTCCCGACGGACCTGCAGCCCATGGCGATCGGCCTCGCCTCGGTGGCCAACGGCACGTCGATGATCACCGAGAACGTCTTCGAGGCCCGCTTCCGCTTCGTCGAGGAGATGATCCGGCTCGGTGCCGACGCGCGAACGGACGGCCACCACGCGGTGGTCCGCGGAGTGTCGCGGCTGTCGAGTGCACCGGTCTGGTCCTCGGACATCCGCGCCGGCGCTGGTCTCGTGCTTGCCGGCCTCGTGGCCGACGGCACCACCGAGGTGCACGACGTCTATCACATCGACCGTGGTTACCCGCGGTTCGTCGAGCAGCTGCAGGATCTCGGCGGAGACATCGAACGCGTGCAGTGACGCTCGCGTCGCTGCACGTCAGTCGCCGTGGCGTCGGAGTTCGTCGACCAGAACGGTGAGTGCCGTTCGGAGCTCCGTGTCGGTCAGTCGGCCGTAGCCGATCACCAACCCGCCCACGTCGGTGTGCGATCGAGTGGACAGCGCGACGGTCGGTACCTCGATTCCGCGGTGTGCTGCGCCGCGGGCGACCGCCTCCGCTCGTCTCGGCGACAGGACGAGTGTCGTGTGCATACCCGCGCCCAGGCCACGGAGTTCACCGAACGGCGACAGCGAATCCCGTACTGCCGCATCGCGATCGCGGTAGCGCCGCCGCGCCGCTCGCACCGTGCGATCCCACTCGCCGTCGTCGAGCAGTGACGTCATCGCCGAGCACAGGGGTGTCGACGGGAAGTCGCCCGTGGCCAGGCGGTGGTCGAGCACCGGCCGGACGAGGTACGACGGCAGCACCATCCACCCGAGTCGCACGCCTGCGCCCAGGGTCTTGGCGATGGTGCCGAGGTAGACGACGCGATCCGGATCAAGGTGCGCCAAGGCGGGGAGCGGCGCGACGTCGTAGCGGTACTCGGAGTCGTAGTCGTCCTCCACGACGACGGTGTCGGTGCTCTGCGCATGGGCGATGAGAGCGGCACGACGTCCCACGTCGAGGGTTCCGCCGGTGGGGTACTGGTGAGACGGTGTCACGTACACGGCGCGTGTGGTCTCGGGCGTGGACGCGAGCGTGTCGACCCTCATGCCGCCGGCGTCCACGGGGACGTCGTACAGGTCCCAGCCCATCGCGATCGCCGCGGACGCCGCAGTCCGATATCCTGGATCCTCCATCGCCAGAACAGGTCTCGGTTCCGGACGGTCCGCGCGCATCGCCGCGAGTGCCAGAGTCAGCCCATGGGTGGCACCCGTCGTCACGACCACGCGATCGGGATCGACGCTCATTCCGCGCGCGCGGCCGAGCAGCGAACACACGCTGCGGCGGAGATGGACGGGCCCCGCCGGATCGGGGTAACCGGGGGGAGCGGGCTCCGTGCCGGCGATACGCCACGCCCGCCGCCATGCCGCGGTCGCCGAGGGCGGTGTCCAGGGGATGCCCGGTCGAAGCGCGAGCGTGGGGGGAGCGCTGTCCGCCTCTGCGCGTGGACGCGCGTCGGATACGGCGGCGGTGGTCGGTGTGACGGACCGCAGGTCGGGGGAGACGAACGTGCCGGATCCGGCGCGGCCCTCGATCCACCCCTCTGCGGCGAGCTGGTCGAAGGCCTGATCGGCGACGCCGCGGGAGACCGACAGCTCTGCGGCCAGCGATCGGGTCGACGGGAGACGATCGCCGGCGACCAGAAGTCCGTCGACGATGGCGGTGCGTAGTGCGTCGGCGATCTGCAACGGGAGTGGACGCGTCGAGGATCGGTCCACGGAGAGTGGTAACGCGTGTGAGGCCATGACGTCGATGCCTTCCCGCTGGTCGAAGTGGTCCAGCCGAACAGTATCGAAGTGGACCGTGACGGCGGACCACTGTGATCCGCACACTGATTCGCATGACGATGCACGATGCGCATGGCCGGCGGCCCGACACCTCGCCGACGGCGACAGCTCTCTCCCCGACACCCCGAACCACGTTGCGACGCAACCGAGCTCGCGCCCAGGCGGATCGCGCTGCTCTGACGGACGTGCTCGACGCCGCACAGCTCTGTCACCTCGGAGTGGTGGTGCAGGGAAGTCCCCTCGTCGTTCCGACTGCGTTCGCCTACGACCTGGACGGTCCCGATGCCGAGGGGACGTTGTACCTCCACGGCTCGGTGGCCGCGACGACCCTGGGCGCTCCCGGTGACGTCTGCGTGAGCATCACGGTGCTGGACGGTCTGGTGCTGGCGCGCTCCGCGTTCCATCACTCGATGAACTACCGGAGTGCCGTGGTGCGGGGGACACCCCGTGTCGTGGACGACGAGGGTGAGCGCGCCGTCGCACTCGATCTCATCGTGAACAAGCTGGTCCCCGGCCGGACCGATGTGGTCAGGGCCAACACTCGCAAGGAGCTGGCCGCGACTCGCGTGGTGGCACTGCCGCTGTACGAGGCGTCGGTGAAGGCACGGTCGGGCGGACCGAACGACGACGAGGGGGACATCGCCGCCGGGGGAGTGTGGGCCGGCGTCCTCCCGTTGACGACGCAGGTCGGCGAACCCGTCCCGGCGCCCGATCTGGACGAGATCGGCGCGACATCCCCACCGATGTGAGCGGCGTCATAGTCGGGCTGTCGCTCCAGGGTGAGCGGGCGCGGGCCCCGACATACGCGTTGACCTGGGCCGACGCCGCGTGGACCGCGGAACACCTGCCGATTTGCATGGAGCGGTCCGCAGGCGTAACTTTCTTCGAGTCAGAGCGACACGGACACCGACCGAAGGCCTTCAGGGGCTGGGCGAACGAGGTGGGACGGAGTCGCATGGCCGATCGGACAGAAAAGGTTCGTCTGCACCTCGTGTAGGCTGAGCGTACAGTCCAACTTCCTGATCAACGTGGTGCCTGGTGTTTGACTCGGGTGTTGCGGTGTGGTTAGGCTGGAACGGTTGCCCCGGATCCTCCTGCTTCGTTTGGGTGGTGGTGGTGTGTGCGTGTTCTTTGAGAACTCAACAGTGTGTCGATGAATGTCAGTGC
>NZ_LMRN01000020.1:0-47647 GCF_001426145.1 Rhodococcus sp. Leaf225
CGACGAAGCCCGCGCAGCGACCTACCAGGACTGGGTCCATCACTACAATCACCACCGACCCCACACAGGCATCGACGGCAAGTCACCCATCGAGCGACTCACCGTCCACAACCTCCCCGCGAAGAACAACTAGCCCTCGCGTGAGCGGGTCACCCGCAATGTCAACGGGACGAAGATCGCGAGGATCAGCAGCGAGACGATCACCGAGTACAGCATCGGGTGTGTCGACGCCCAGTTGATCGGTTCGCGGATCGCGACGGACGGCGCGGTGGGATTGCCGAACGACTCGCGCGTCGACCGGGCCACCGAGGTGATCGGATTCCACTGTGCGACAGCGCGGAGCGGACCCGGCAGCGTCGAGGACGGCACGAACGCGGACGAGATGAACGTGATCGGGAACAGAATGATCATGAGCGCGCTCTGGGCACTCTCGGCAGTGCTGGCGACGGATCCGACCACGGCGCCGATCCACGACATGGCGAAGCCGAAGAACATCAGCAGCAGTACGGCGCCCAGCGCGTCGAGAGCGCTCCCGCGGATACGCCACCCGACGGCGTAGCCCGCGCCGATCATCACGGCGATGCTCACCACCGACACGAGCATGTCGGAGAGAGTGCGCCCCAGCACGATGGACAGACGCGACATCGGCAGCGAGTGGAACCGGTCGACGATGCCCTCCTTGCTGTCGGTCGCGAGCCCGATGGCGGTGAACGCGGCGCTGAACACGACGGTCTGCGTGAAGATGCCGCCCATGAGGAACTCGCGGTAGGTGGCACCGCCCAGTGCTCCGCCGAAGACGTAGCTGAAAAGCAGGACGAACATGAGGGGCTGAATCGTCGCTCCGAGCAACAACTGTGGGACCCGCAGGATGGTCAGCAGGTTGCGCTGGGTCATGGTCACGCAGTCGACGAGGAAGCTCGAGGCGTTCTGCTCCCGGACTCCGCGGGGACCGACCAGTTCGGCGGTCATGCGGTGGCCGTCGCGAGGGCGGCGGCGGGGGACGCGCTACCGGTCGACTGGAAGAAGACGTCGTTGAGATCGGGCACGTTCACCCGCGCGTCGCCGACACGGATACCGGTGCCGTGCAGGCGACTCAGCACGTCGACCATGGATTCGCTGCCCCACGGCGCATCCACCGTGAACCACCCGGCAGACGCAGAGGCGCGGTGCACGCGGAAGTTCATCCGCGGGAGCAGATCCGCTGCCAGGCGCAGGTCACGAGGGTCGGCGAGGCGCACCTCGACGGACGGCGGACGGACGCGCGACTTCAGATCGGACGGGGTGCCCCTGGCCACGACGACACCGCCGTCGACGACGACGATCGCGTCGGCCAGTCGGTCGGCCTCCTCGAGATACTGGGTGGTGAGCAGCACTGCCGTTCCGTCCGCCTTGAGGTCGGTGACGATGTCCCACATGTCGTTCCGACTGCGGGGGTCGAGACCGGTGGTGGGTTCGTCGAGCACGATGAGGGGTGGCCGCGCCACCAGCGCGCCCGCCAGATCGAGACGACGGCGCATACCGCCGGAGAATGTGGAGACCGAGCGGGTTCCCGTGTCGTCGAGGCGGAACCGGGTGAGGAGCTCGCGCGCCCGCGCGCGTGCGTCTCGGCTGCTGAGCCCGTAGAGCCGCCCGAGCATACGGAGGTTCTCGTAGCCGGTGAGCCGACCGTCGACGGCGGCGTACTGGCCGGACAGCCCGATGAGCCCACGCACAGTGCGCGGGTCCTTCACGGCGTCCACGCCCGCGACGTGGACGGAACCCGACGTGGGCCGAATCAGTGTCGCGACGATCCGCACGGTGGTGGTCTTGCCTGCGCCGTTGGGGCCGAGCACCGCGGTGACCTGTCCCGCAGCGGCCGTGAGGTCGACGCCGTCGAGGGCCCGGTGCGTGTTACGTCGTCCCGTGTAGTCCTTGACCAACGATCGGACGTCGACGGCGAGAGTCGCTCCTCCGGAGAGTCCGGCGGTCACCGGGCACCGGCGAGCAGCGCCGGACGCACACCGCCGAGGCGACGTGCGACGGCGGCCAGCGCGTCCGGCGTGCCCATCGCGTTGTGCGGGACGTCGACGGGGTAGTCGGTGATCGACCCGGCGATGTAGCGCCGCCATGCCCACGGCGTGAGGGTGGGATCGGAATCGACGGTCGCGGAGAAGAACTGGAGATCGCCCGAGAACCGGGCCGGGGTGTGGTCGTGGCCGAGGTCGACGAAAAGCTGGTAGCGCTCGTACAGCCGTCGCATCTGCCCCTCGTCGAGATGGGCGGTCGGTCCCCCCGCGCCGCGGATCATGGCGATGGCCTCGTCGAGATCGATGTCGTCGTCGACGGTCACCTCGAGAGGAAGGAACTCACGCATCAGCGACGCCACGGACATCTCGGTGCGCGGGCGGTCGCTGCCGGCGAGGGGATACGCGTCCATGACGAACAGTTCGACCTCGTCGCCGAGCTTCTCGATCTCCACGGCCATCGCGTGGGCGATGAGACCGCCGAGTGACCACCCGAGGAGTCGATAGGGGCCGGTGGGGAACTGGGCGCGCACGGTGTTGACGTAGTCGCGCGCGATCTCCGCGACCGACGCGGGCTCGGGTGCGGGGATGCCGATGCCGCGGGCCTGCAGACCCAGCACCGGGATCGACGGATCGAGGTGTGGCAGCAGTCCGGTGTAGCTCCAGGAGAGCCCGATCGCCGGATGCACGCAGATGAGGGGAGTCACACCGTCGTCGCCGGCACGCAACGGCAGCACCGCGTCGGTGCTGGTGCGGCGGACCGGTGGCTTCGGGGTGCGAGCGGACGGCTCGGCGACGGGCGGGGGTGCCGCGTGTGATCCGGTCCTCGTGGCGGTTCCGTTGGCTGCGGACCCATTCGTGCCCGAGCCGTTCGTGGAGGAACCGTTCGCGTGGCTGCCGCCGTCGCCTCGGGTGCCGTGATTGTCGTCGAGCATGATCAGCTCCTGTAAGCGAGCGGACAACGCAGCCGGGGTGGCTGCGTCGAAGAACCAGGTGACGTCGATGGAATCGGGGTCGACGTCGGTAGCGATGTCGGCACGGAGGCGCTCACGTAGGACGTCCATGACCCGCACCGCGGCGAGGGAGTTCCCGCCGAGAGCGAAGAAGTCGTCGTCCGGGTCGACGGCGTCCACCCCGAGCACGTCGGCGAAGACGCTCCGGACGGTGTCGAGCAACGACCGGGCGGGCGCGATCGCCGTGGCGGTGGTCGCCCGGGCAGGTGCGGCGCTCAGATGATCTGGAGCCAGCGGTTCGAGCCGGCCCAGGGGGATGAGCAGTGCGCGTCGGTCGACCTTGCCGTGCGGGGTGCGCGGCAACGACGAATGCACGGTGACCGTCGCGGGGACGAGGGCACGGGGGAGCTTCTCGGCGGCGAAGCTCCGCAGGGCGGCGGAGTCGACGGTGCCGTGCACCGTGACGTGTGCCGCGAGCGCCGCGCCGACGGAGTTCTCCTCGACGACGACGGCCACCGACGTCACGGCCGGATGTGCGGCCAGCACGGCCTCCACCTCGGCGGGTTCGATGCGGACACCGCGGATCTTCCTCTGGGTGTCCGATCGGCCCGTCATCTCGATCATGCCGTCGGATGCGACCCGCACCAGGTCGCCGGTGCGGTACGTCCGGCCGCCCGGGCGGCCGGACGGGTCGGCCACGAAGCGTGCCGCCGTGAGCCCCGGGCGTCCCGGATAGCCCTGTGCCACTCCGGGTCCGGAGATGTACAGCTCACCCACGTCGCCGTCGGCGACCTCGGCAAGTGTCGTGTCGAGCACGCGCAGGGCGGTCCCGGGCACGGCGAGTCCGATGTGGGGTGCGCGGCCGGCGCGCTGGACGCCCGTCGTCGCCGCCACCGTGGTCTCGCTGGGGCCGTAGGCGTTGACCATGCGGCGACCCGGGGCCCACGCCTCGAGCAGAGCCGCGGGAAGCGCCTCGCCGCCGGTGCCCACCGACCGCACGCCGGACACGGTGTGAGGATCCAGGGTCGCCAGCGCGGCAGGCGTCAGGAACAGCACGTCCACGCGCTCACGCTCGATCAGGGCCTCGAGCGCCCTGCCGGCGTAGGCGGCGGGCGGCGCGACCACGGACGTCGATCCGCGGATCACCGTCAGCAACATCTCGAGGATCGCCGCGTCGAACCCCGGTGACGCCGCGTGCAGGACGCGAGACGTCCGGTCGGTGTCGAACGCGGTTCCGAGGGCGACGGCGAGGCTCTCGATGCCGCGATGGGTGACGCCGACGGGTTTCGGGCGCCCGGTCGTTCCCGAGGTGTAGACGAGGTAGGCGACGTCGTCGAGGCTGCGCCGGACCGCGGCCGGCAGGGCCGCGTCGGGCGTGGAGGGGTGATCGGGCGTTCCGTCGGTGTCGAGGGTCCACCACCTGACGGCGTCCGGCGCGACCACGGGATCCGAGGCCGCTCGCAATGCCAGGACGGGTTTCGCGTCGTCGAGGATGTAGCTCAGACGTTCCTCGGGATACGTCGGATCGAGAGGGAGGATCGTCGCACCGGTCCTCGCGACGGCCCAGAACGCCGTCACCGAGGACGCGGACCGGCTCATCGCGAGCGCCACGGTACGTCCGGGCCCGGCGCCGGCTGCGCGGAGTCGGTCGGCGAGAGCGTCTGCAGCGGTGAGGAGTTCACCGTAGGTGCGGGTGCCCTCGGGAGCGACTACGGCCACGCGCTCCGGGGAGTTGCGCGCGACACGCTCGACCAGCACGTCCAGGAGCTCCGTCTCGGACGGGAGGCGGGACGGGCCCGTGAGGCTCGCGATCGACAGTGCGGGATCGGACGTGGCGCGGTCCAAGGTGTCCACCACGGCGTCGGCCAGGTGACGAGCGGTGCTGGGCAGGAACAGGTCTCGGGCATAGGTGACCGACACGTCGGCACCACCGTCCGTCCGGGCGCGGACGGTCACGACGAGATCGAAGGCGGATCGCTCCACGGGCAGGCGGAGCGCGGAGACGGTGCGCCCGCCGAGGTCGAGGTGCAGCGGCGGAGCGGCGTGGACCGAGAGCATGATCTGGACGATCGGGTGGCGTGCCGAATGACGCTCGGGCTGCAGTGTCGACACCAGCGTCTCGAACGGAACCGCGGCATGGTCGAGCGCCGCGAGATCCCGGTCCCGCACCAGCTCGACGACCTCGTCGAAGGTGGATGCCAACGACACCGGCACCCGCAGCGCGAGGGTGTTCACCGCCATGCCGACCATCGACTCGGCTCCGGCGCGGTCCGCGTAGGGGGTGCCGACGACGACGTCCGCCGTTCCGAGCAGCGGGTCGACCCCGGGGGTGTGCGCGGCCAGCACGGCGGCCAGTGCTGCGTGCACCACCATGAACTCGGTACCGCGGTGATCGGCCGCACAGGCCAGCACGCGTTCGCGGACCTGCGGACTCAGGACCGCGTCGACGACGTCGGCGCGGCCGGTGGGCCGGTCGGGGCGCGGGCTGTCCAGAGGTACCGAGTGCACGGGGGGAGCACCGTCCAGGGCGGAGCGCCAGAAGTCGACGGCGCGGGTGTGGTCGGCGCTGCCCACCGAGAGTGTGAGTGCCAGCGCGTGATCGATGTACTGCACCGGCTCCGTCGGCCACACCGGTGCGACTCCCGTGCGGCGAGCCTCGTAGGCCAGCAGCAGGTCGGTGGTGAGCGGCGCCACCGATTCGCCGTCGGCGGCGATGTGATGGACCGCGACGCCGACGACGTGGCTGTGCTCCGACAGGCGCACCACGACGGCACGGACGGGAGCCTCGATCGCGAGATCGAACCGTCGCCGGGCGACGTCGTCGAGTGCCGCCTGCACCTCGGGCGCCGACGGATCGAGGTCGGAGTCGGAGGGAGTGACCAGCTCGACGTAGACGGGAGCGGCGTCGAGGACCACCTGCACCGGCTCGCCCGCGACCGTGGGATACACGGTGCGCAGCGATTCGTGCCGCGCGACCACGTCGTTCACGGCTGCACCGACGGCGTCGACGTCGAGCGGACCCTCCACGAGCAGTCCGGCCACGATCGTGTACGCCGTGGCGGTGCTCGCCACCTTCGACGAGAACCACATCGACAGCTGCGCCGGCGTCAGCGGGACGGGATCGGGTCGCTCCGCGGGTGTCACCGCGGCGGCCGATGGGAGGGTGCCCGAATCTGTTGTCAGGTCGGTGAACTCGGGCAGTTCGGCGAGCTCGGCGACCGTGGGTCGATCGAAGATGGTGCGCACGGCGACGGGCACACCGGTGACCTCGGTGATGCGTGCGGCGTAGCGCGTCGCGGTCAGCGACGTTCCGCCGAGCGCGAAGAAGTCCGCTGTGACACCGACCCGCTCGACTCCCAGGACCTGCGCGAGCACACCCGCGAGGGCTGCCTCCGCGGCGGTTCCGGGAGCGCGGTCGTCCTCGTCGACGAGGGCGGACGGCATCGGCAACGCCGCACGGTCGAGCTTGCCCACCGGTGTCAGCGGAAACGCGTCCACGACGACGATCGCGGTGGGCACCATGTGACGCGGCAGTCGAGTGCGGGCGAGGCGGAGCAGATCGCTCGATCGCAGGGCGGCCGACTCGTCGACGACGGGATGGACGAAGGAGACGAGCAGGGTCTCGCCGGTCGGTCCGGGCGTCGTCAGCGTGACGGCTCCACCGACACCCGGTGCCGACGCGAGCACGGCGTCGATCTCGCCGAGCTCGATCCGCAGACCACGGATCTTGACCTGGAAGTCGCTGCGACCGGTGATGCGGACGACCGGTTCGGTGCTGTCGGGATCGGCCGCGAAGGTCCACCGGGCCAGGTCGCCGGTGCGGTAGGTCCGGCTTCCCGGCGGGCCGAACGGGTCGGCGACGAAGCGTGTCGCCGTGAGGCCCGGCCGGTCGAGGTAACCCCGTGCGAGTTGTACTCCGGCGAGGTGCAGTTCGCCCTCGACTCCGGGCAGCACCGGTTGCAGCGAGGCGTCGAGCACGGTTGCCCGCATCCCGGCGACGGGGCGCCCGAGTGCGACGTCGTCACCCTCGTGCAGCGTCCTGGCGTGGGTGCAGATCGCGGTCTCGGTGGGCCCGTAGATGTTGATGACGGTGCGTCCGGGCGCGACCGCATCGAGTAGTTCCGAGCCGAAGTTCTCGCCGCCGACGCCGAGTGCGGACAGTAGCACCGGGTCGCCGGGGACGAGGTCGTCGGCGGAGAGCGTCGACAGGACGGAGGGGGTGAGAAAGCAGTGCGTCACGTCGTGGCGGCGCAGCAGCGTCGCCAGTTCCGTACCGCCCACGACTCCCGGGGGCACCACCACCAGCGCGCCTCCGG
Source organism: Rhodococcus sp. Leaf225 (assembly GCF_001426145.1). Taxonomy (NCBI): domain Bacteria; kingdom Bacillati; phylum Actinomycetota; class Actinomycetes; order Mycobacteriales; family Nocardiaceae; genus Rhodococcus; species Rhodococcus sp. Leaf225. Next base: position 7,273 of record NZ_LMRN01000020.1, read on the forward strand.
ATCCGAAGGCGAGGCCCAGTTCCAGCATCGAGGCGTCGAAACTGGGAGAGGCGAAGGCGAGCACGCGGGCGTCGGTGTCCGCCCCGTAGGCGCGCACCAGTTCGCTGGTGATGTTCGCGTATCCCTGACGTGTGACCTGGACGCCCTTGGGGCGTCCGGTCGTTCCCGACGTGTAGGTGACGTAGGCCGTGCAGCCGAGCGGAACGACCCAGCCACCGTCGTCGGGACACGTCGGGACGTTCTCGTCGGCGAACAGTGAGTCGGTCGTGGACCACAGGAAGCCGTCGCTCGGGACGTCCGAGGGATCGGAGCAGACGGCGTGCAGCGTCTTGCTGTCCCGCACCATGAACGAGCGCCTGTCCGCCGGGTAGTCGGGATCGACCGGCACGATGGCACCGCCGGCGCGTGAGACGGAGAGGATCGCGGCCACCGACTCGGTCGAGCGTCGCAACAGGCCGATCACACGCGTGTCGGCGGAGACGCCGTTGTCCACGAGGCGTGCAGCGCCGCGGGCGACGAGTGCCTCGAGCTCTGCGTAGGTGGTCCGCCGGTCGCCTTCGACCACGGCCACCGCGTCCGGAGTGACCGCGGCGTGATGCGCCACGAGAGCGTCGAGCGCGGAGGTCGAGTCCGTCGACCGAGCTCGCGCTCGTTCCCGCATCGGTACCGTCGCCGCGCGCTCGGGAGGCAGCAGGACGTCGATGTCGGCGACGAGCGCGTCGGGGTCGGCGGCGATCGCGTCGAGCACGGCCAGCAGTCGATCGAGGACTGCCCGCGCGGTGCGCTCGTCGAACAGGTCGGTGGCATAGGTGAGATCGATGCTCGACCGGGGGCCGGCATGCCCGGGTGACTCGTCGAGCACCAGTTCCAGGTCGTACTTCGCCCGCGCGACGTCGATCCCGTGGGCGGTCACCCGTGCATCGCCCACCGCGCCCGACGTGTCCGGCGTGCTGCGGGTGGTGAGCATGACGTCGAACAGCGGGTGGCGGCCCGGAGTGCGCGGTGGGTCGAGGAGATCGACGAGGGTGTCGAAGGGCATGTCCGCTCGGGCCAACGCGTCCAGGTCGGCCGCCCGCACGGCGTCGAGATGGTCGGCGATGGTCGCCGCGCCGTCGACCACGGTGCGCAGCACCACGGAATTGACGAACATGCCGACGACCCCGTCGAGGTCCGGGTGATCGCGTCCGGCGACGGCGGTGCCGATGGTGACGTCGTCGCCTGCTCCGGACCGACTCAGCACCAGGACCAGTGCGGCGTGCACGATCATGAAGTGGGACAGGCCGACTCGGCGGGCGAGGGCATCGACGTGCACTCCACGATCGCCGTCGAGGACGACGGACACCGTCGCGCCCTGTCCGGACGGTTCCGCGCGACGCGGGCGATCGGCACCGGGAGTGGGGACGTCGGGGAGATCCGCGAGCGCGTCGGCCCACCAGGCCGCGGACGTCGCGAGAGCCGACTCCGGATCGTCCGCGGACCCGAGTGCCAGCCGCTTCCATTCCGAGGCGTCGGCGTACTGCACGGGCAGCGGGGACCACGCCGGGGTGCGACCCTCGAGCCGCGCGGAGTACGCGACGACGAGGTCCGTGGCCAGCACGCCGAGCGACCACCCGTCGACACACACGTGGTGGAGGACGAGTGCCAGGACGTGATCGGCCGCCGGTCCGGACGTGCCGGCGACGCGGACGATCCGGGCGCGCAGGGGCAGGTCGACGGCGAGATCGAAGGGGCGGGACGCGACGTCCGTCAGCGCCGGGAGGACGGCGTCCGTGTCCGGCGCGTCGAGCACGTCGACATCGAACAGAGCTGTGGCCGTGTCGATGTCGAGGACACGCTGCACGGGTCCGTCGACGGCGTCGTCGCGGTCGAAGAGTGTGCGCAGGCTCTCGTGACGATCGAGGACGTCGAGAAGCGCGGCCCGCGCCGCCTCGACCGAGAACGTACCGGTGACGCGGAGAGCGAGCGGCACGTGATAGGTCGCCGACGGCCGGTACTGCTCGATCCACCACATGCTGCGCTGGGACGGCGAGGCGGGGATCGGCACGGAACGGTCGACGGGCACGGGGCCGTCCTGATCGCCGGTGGACGGGGTGCCGTCGTCCAGGTGCAGTGCGAGCGCTTCGACCACGGGATGCCGGAACACCTCGCGAACCCCGAGGGCATGGCCCCCCACCGCGGAGATCCGGGCGGCGACCCTCGTCGCGAGCAGGGAGTTGCCGCCCAGTTCGAAGAAGTCGTCGGTGGCGGCCACGTCGTCGAGGCCGAGGACGTCGGCGAGGACGCTGGCCACCAGGAGTTCGTTCTCCGATTCCGGAGCGCGCGCGGGACGGCTCTCACGGGCACGCGGTTCGGGGAGGCGTCGCCTGTCGATCTTGCCGTTCGGCGTCAACGGCATCTCGTCCAGGATCGTGAGCCGGTTCGGCACCATGTAGTGGGGGAGCAGAAGAGCGAGATCGTCGAGCAGCGTGTCGGCGACGGCGCCCGCGTGCGTCATGCGCACGTAGCCCTCGACGGTGCGGAGGGTGCCGTCACCGCGGACCACCACGGCGGCGTCCGCGACGTCGGGCAGCGCGCGCAGCGCCTCCTCGATCTCGCCGAGCTCGATCCGGAATCCGCGCACCTTCACCTGGCTGTCCCGGCGCCCGAGGTAGACCAGGGTGCCGCGGGAGGTCCACTTCACCAGATCGCCTGTGCGGTAGAGCCTGTCGGAGTGTCCGAACGGATCGGCGACGAAACGTTCGGACGTGAGGGCGGTACGGCCGAGGTACCCGCGAGCGATGCCGGTACCGCCGAGGTAGAGCTCACCCACACAGCCGGGCGGTGTCAGTGCGAGCGAGCTGTCGAGGACGAAGGCGCGGATACCCGGGAAGGGCGACCCCAGCTCCACCTCGTGTTCGGCGACCAGGGGACCGAACGTCACCGCCACCGTGCTCTCGGTCGGCCCGTACACGTTGACCATCCGGCGTCCGGGCGCCCACTCGTCCACCAGCGCGACCGGGACGACGTCCCCGCCGACTCCGATGGCACGCGGACCCGCGCCCGGCGCCACAGGAACGGTGGCGAGGGCCGAGGGCGTGATGAAACCGGCGTCGATGCGCTGGGAGTCGAGCACCTCGGCCAGCTCCTCGCCCCCGTGCACGTCGGTCGGCACGACGACCAGCGTCCCGCCGGACCCGAAGGCCAGCACCATCTCGAGGACGGAGGCGTCGAATCCCGGTGACACGAAGTGCATCACCCGCGCGCCGCGCGGCAGACGATGCGCCGAGACGGCCGCGTACGTCATCGCGGCGAAGCCCCGGTGCGTCACCGCGACGCCCTTCGGCGTCCCCGTGCTGCCGGAGGTGTAGATCACGTAGGCGAGGTCGTCCGGTCCGGGGCGCCGTGCTCCCACGAGGCCCTCGCCGGTGAGCGGTGCTCTGTCCTCGTCGACGAGGACCCATTCGACCTGCGCGGGAAGCGAATTCACCAGTGCGCTCGTCGTGATACCGACCAGTGCGCCGCTGTCGCCGATGATGGTGGTGATCCGGTCGGCAGGCAGGGCGGGGTCGACCGGCACGTATGCGCCGCCCGCTTTCGCGATGGACCAGGCCGAGGTGACGGACACGTGGGAGCGGGGGAGCGCGGACACGACCATGACGTCGGGACCGACACCCAGATCGAGCAACTCGCGGGCCAGGGCGTCCGAGCGGCGGTCGAGCTCGGGATAGGAGAGTGCGATGTCGCCGTCGACGACGGCGGGCACCTTCTCGCCCAGCACCAGCCCGTGCGTGAGGATGTCGGCGAATGTGGCGAACGGCGGCACCAGCGGATCGAGTGCCGGCAGGACGGCGGCGCGGTCCTCGTCGGTCACGAGGGACAGCGCGCGCAGCGGTGTGTCGACGTCGGCCTCGGCGAAGTCGACGAGGAAGCGGGCGAACCGTTCGCTGTGGACGACCAGTTCGTCGGCCGTGTACAGGGCGGGGTTGCCCTCGAGGTCCACCCGCAGGCGACCCGTGGTGGTGCTCTCGTGCACCGTCACGGCCATGTCCGCGGTCGGTCCGGAGGTCAGTAGTTCGAGATCGGCCGGGATGTCGCCCAGCACCACACGTTCGCCGAACATCATGAGGTTGATGGTGGGACCGAGGGTGACGCCGGGGGCACCGAGCAGGTGGGCGATCTCCGAGGCGGGAAGCAGCTGGTGGCGGAGTGATTCGCTGACGCGGTTCCCGACCTCGCGGACCACCGAGCCGATGTCGACGCCGCCGCCGCAATGCGCGGGCACGGGTACCGCGTTGGCGGCCATGGACGCCGATTCGCGCATCCACGACGTCACGCGGGCGGCCATCGGCATCGTCAGGACGACGTCGGGTGTGTCGGTGACACGCGCGAGGAACGCGGCGAACGCGGCGGCGACGACGACCGCGACGGTGGATCCGTGACGCTCCGCCGCGTCGTGAACCGTCCGGTCCGCCGAGGTACCGAGCAGCGTGTCGCAGCGGTGGTTGAACGCGGACGGCGGCGCGACCCGCCCGGACATCGAGACCGGCTCGCCGAGGACGTCGCGCAGACCGGCCCAGTGGGCTCGATCGCGCTCGTACCGCGACGACGCCCGGTAGCGCGCCTCGGCCTCGGCGAAGGCTCGGGGATGCCGTGCTCGTGACGGCGGTGGATCCTCGCCGCGTACCAGCGCGGTGTAGATCTCGGCGGTGCGAGCGGCGGCGACCGATGCTCCGTAGCCGTCGATGGCCACGTGATGGCCGCGGGCGTACCAGTAGTGGTGGTCCTCGGCCAGGGTGATGACGGCGGTGTAGCCCAGCGCGTCCCGATACATGTCGAGGGGACGGGTGAACTCCGTCATGATCTCGGCCGCCGCCTCCTCGGGAAACTCGTCGTCGCTGACGTCGATGCGATCGAGGTCGATGTCGAGGAGCGAGAGGTCGAGCCGCTGGCGGAGCGAGTCGGAGTCGACGCGCTCGTCCTGCGCGTCACTCGTGACGAGTCGGGTGAGCATCGAGCCGGTGTCGAGAGTGGCGAGGCGCATGGCCTGCTCGAGAAGATCGACGTCGAGCGGGCCGCGGATGTCCATGTAGTGCGCGACGGCGAAGGTGACCTCGGGGTCGAGTTCCTGCAGCAACCACATGTCCCGCTGCGCGCGGGTGAGATCGAAGACCTCCGTGTAGTCGTCCGCTCCCGCGCCCGAGCCCGGGTGATCGTCCGACATGCTGTTCCCCCGGCTCGCTCGCATCCCCACGGTGGGCCCTTCGGTCACCGCAGCGTCGAGCGCTGCGGTGCAGACCACACGATGTCGAACACTAACAAACCAGAAACTTGATTTCCCTCGTCCTCGAGGACTTCAGGTTTCTTTGTGAGAGTTGCCAAGCTCAGGGGAGCGTGAGGGTCAGTCCTTCGCCGCGAGTGCGTCGGAGGCCAACGCCATGGTGGCCACGAGCATCGTGGACACCGCGTCGGGCTCGGTGAGGAAGCCGTCGTGGCCGTCGCGCGAGGAGATGATGCGCAACCCGTCGCACCCGGGGATCAGATCGGCGATCTCCTGCTGCTGCCGCAGGGGGTACAGCCGGTCGGAGTCGACGCCGCCCACGATGGTGGGCGTGCGGACCGACCTCAGGGCCGCCTCGAGCCCGCCTCGCCCGCGGCCCACGTCGTGCCGGTTCATGGCCTCCGACAGCAGCACGTAGGTCCCGGCGTCGAAGCGGTCGACGAGCTTGGTCGCCTGATGCTCGAGGTAGCTCGCGATCGCGTAGCGCCCGCCGTTCAGCGGGTCCTCGCCGATCTGGGGCTCGTTGCCGAACCGGGCGTCGAGTTCGTGCTCGGTGCGGTAGGTGAGGTGCGCGATGCGCCGAGCGACGGCGAGTCCGGCACGCGGAGCGCGACCGGAGGCGTGATAGTCACCGCCCTGCCAGTCGGGGTCGGCGGTGATGGCTGCGATCTGCGTGGTCTGGGTGCCGATCTGGTCCGCGGACGCGCGCGCACCGACGGCGAGCACCAGTGCCGAGGCGACACGGTCCGGGTAGGAGACCAGCCACTCGAGAGTGCGCATACCGCCCATGGAGCCGCCGACGACCGCCGCGAAGCGGTCGATGCCGAGGGCGTCGGCGACCATGCGCTCCGCCGCCACCTGGTCGCGGATGGAGATGGCCGGGAATCGGGATCCCCACGCGACACCGTCCGGATCGAGCGACGCGGGACCCGTGGTACCTCGGCACCCGCCGAGCACGTTCGTCGCCACCACGCACCAGCGATCGGTGTCGAGGGGTGCGCCGGGACCCACCATGCCGGTCCACCACCCGGGCGACGGGTGATCCGGTCCGGCCGGTCCGGTGACGTGCGAGTCCCCGGTGAGCGCGTGCTGGACGAGAACGACGTTGTCCCGCGCGGGCGAGACCTCGCCCCACCGCTGCACGGCGACCGTCGCGTCGGGAACCACGCGTCCGCTCTCGAGGGGAACGTCGCCGATGTGCACGGTGCCCACCTGCCCGTCCGCCGGCGGAAATGCCGACGGACGGGCAGGCGAGTGGAGATCGAGTGTCAAGATGCGGCCCGGAAACCCTTCTCCAGATCGGCCAGGATGTCGTCGATTCCCTCGATACCGACTGCGAGTCGCACCAGGCCCGGAGTGACTCCGGAGGCCAGCTGCTCCTCGGGCGTCAACTGCGAGTGCGTCGTCGACGCGGGATGGATCACCAGTGAACGCACGTCTCCGATATTAGCGACATGGCTGTGCAGCTCCAGCGCATCCACGAAACGCTTGCCCGCGTCGACACCGCCCGCGAGTTCGAACGCCACGATGGCACCCGCTCCGCGCGGGGCGAGTTCCTGTCCGCGCTCGTACCACGGGGAGGACGGCAACCCGGCGTAGTTCACGCTCGTCACCTCCTCGCGCTGCTCGAGGAACTGTGCGACCGACGTCGCGTTCTGCACGTGTCGCTCGAGGCGCAGGGACAGTGTCTCGATGCCCTGGCCGATGAGGAACGCGTTGAACGGGGAGACCGCCGCGCCGATGTCGCGCAGCAGCTGCACGCGGGCCTTGAGTGCGAAGGCCGGAGCGCCGAGATCGGCGAACACCACACCGTGGTAGCTGGGATCGGGGGTGGTGAAATTGGTGAAGCGACCCTGTGTCCAGTCGAAGCCACCGCCGTCGACGATGACGCCGGCGATCGCGGTGCCGTGGCCGCCGAGGTACTTGGTGGCCGAGTGCACCACGATGTCCGCACCGTGCTTCAGAGGCTGGATCAGATACGGCGTCGCCACGGTGTTGTCGACGATCAACGGGATGCCGTGGCGGTGTGCCACGTCGGACACTCCGCGGATGTCGAAGATGTCGTTCTTCGGGTTGGAGATGGTCTCGCCGTAGAACGCCTTGGTCTCGGGGCGGACGGCCTTCTCCCACTGGTCGAGGTCGTCCGGATCGTCGACGAAGGACACGGTGATGCCCAGCTTGGGCAGCGTGTAGTGGAAGAGGTTGTACGTGCCGCCGTACAGACGGGGGCTGGAGACGACGTGGTCGCCGGTCTCGGCGATGTTCAGGATCGCCAGCGTCTCGGCGGCCTGGCCGGACGAGACGAGCAGTGCGGCGACGCCGCCCTCGAGCGAGGCGATGCGCTGCTCGACGACGTCCTGCGTCGGGTTCATGATGCGGGTGTAGATGTTGCCCGGCTCGGCGAGCCCGAACAGCGCGGCGGCGTGGTCGGTGTTGTCGAACGTGTAGGACGTCGTCTGGTAAATCGGCAGGGCGCGCGCGTGGGTGGTGACGTCGGGAACCTGTCCGACGTGCACCTGCCGCGTCTCGAAGCTCCAGTTCAGTGCCGGATCCTCGACGGGTGCTCCGGCTGCGTCGACGACGTCGCCCTCGGTGGCACCGGTGTCGGAAGTGTGATCGGTCATGGGTGTCGTGCTCCTCGTGGGGGTGGTGCTCGAGTGGAGTGCTCGAGTGGGATCCACGTCGGCAGCCGCCACGCCCGCAGCACGAGAGGCACCTCACCGTGTGCAGAGCGCAGTAGGCGAGCCGATCTTCGTGGAGAGAAGGGTCGGGGCCTATCGCCGGCTACAACACAGTCGGTGGGAGAACATGGGTACCTCCGAGATCGTCGGTCGGTGGGCCCGAGGAGACGGGCCCGCGCTTGCTCTCGGCCCGTGCGGGCCGAGTAACCCGGTCATCACCCGGGGCACCCCACCGCGGTTGGAGGGTTGCCGGCCAGCAAGCCGGGGCTCGATGCTGGCACTCATGACCTTGGCGGGAATGGTAGCGGGTCGGGTGTCGACGGCACGAGGGTGGCCGAACTCACGATCGTTCGATTGGCGAATGATCCTGCCGACGGTCAGACTGGTCAGGTGATCGGGCGCCTCTCGGGGCGCCCGTCGTCGTTGACTACCCGAGCGCTTCTGAATCGATCATGAACGATCGACGACGGGCGCAGACCAGAAAGTGAGCTCGTGACACCCCCCTCCGTCGCGTTCGACGTCCTTCCCGCTGCTGCCGCGGACCCCGCGGCGGATCGGCTGCGGGTGCGCCGCCGACGCGTCGCGATGCTGGCGCTCGCGCTCGGCGGTTTCGGCATCGGCACCACGGAGTTCGTCTCGATGGGCCTGCTCCCGGAGATGGCGACCACGATGGGGGTGTCCGAGCCCAGCGCCGGCCACCTCATCTCCGCCTACGCCGTCGGTGTCGTGGTGGGTGCGCCCGTCATCGCCGCGCTCGCGGCGCGGGTGCCGCGGCGGACGTTGCTTCTCGCCCTCATGGTGGCGTTCACTCTCGGCAACCTGGGCACGGTGTTCGCGCCCAGCTTCCACGAGCTGATGGCCTCCCGCTTCGTCGCCGGACTGCCGCACGGCGCGTACTTCGGTGTGGCAGCGCTGGTGGCCGCCCACCTCGCCGATCCCGGTGCGCGTGCCAAGTCGGTGGCCATGGTGATGATGGGACTGTCCGTCGCCAATGTCGTCGGTGTGCCGGCGGCCACGTGGATCGGCCAGGCGTTCGGCTGGCGCAGCGCGTTCGGCATCGTCGCCGTCATCGGTGCCCTCACCGTCACCGCCCTCGCGGTGTGGCTGCCGCGACTGGACTCGATGCCCACCACGAACCCGCGGACCGAGCTGGGCGCCTTCCGGCGCACGCAGGTGTGGATGACCCTCTTCGTGGGCATGGTGGGCTTCGGCGGCATGTTCGCCGTGTACACCTACATCGCCACGACATTGACGGACGTGGCCGGTCTGTCCAAGGCCGCGGTGCCCCTGGCGCTGATGATCTACGGCCTCGGCATGGTGGTCGGCAACATGGCCGGCGGATGGATCGCGGACCGCATGCTCGTCCCCGGGCTCTTCCTGGCGATGACGTCCGTCGCGGTGAGCCTGGCGGTGTTCGTCGCCGCGGCGCACAACCCGGTGACCGCTCTGATCGTCGTGTTCCTCATCGCCGCATCGGGATCCGCCATCGTGCCCGGACTGCAGACGCGACTGATGGACGTCGCCGCCGATGCGCAGACCCTCGCCGCCTCGCTCAACCACGCGGCGTTCAACTTCGCGAACGCGCTGGGGGCCGCCCTCGGCGGCGCCGTCATCGCCGCGGGCTTCGGCTACACGGCGCCGGCCGTGGTGGGTGCCGGTCTCGCGATCGCCGGCATCGCCGTTCTGGCCACGTCGGTGGCGATGCAGCGTCGCACCGACGCTCGTCTCGCCGCCTGACGGTCCTGTCCGCCCTGTCGGATACGGTGCTGCGGTGTCTCACACCATCACGTCGGTCAACGTCAACGGAGTGCGCGCCGCGGTGCGCAAGGGCATGCTCGAGTGGCTCGAGCAGTCCGCGGCGGACATCGTCTGCCTGCAGGAGACGCGGGCGACGGACGAGGAGCTGCTCGCATGCCTCGCTCCCGCGCTGGGCGAGGGCTGGCATCTCGTGTCCGCCGAGCCGTCCGCGAAGGGCCGCAACGGTGTCGCCATCCTGTCGCGGGTTCCTGCGGACAGTTTCGTCGTCGGGTTCGGGAGCGCCGAGTTCGACGACGCGGGGCGCTGGATCGAGGCCTGCTTCCCGGCAGTCGGAGCAGATCCGGCCGTCACCGTCGCCAGTCTCTACCTGCCGTCCGGTGAGGTGGGCACCGAGAAGCAGGACTCCAAGGAACGGTTCATGGCCGCGTTCGAGCACCGTCTCGCGGCGCTCGCGTCCTCGGGCGAGCATCACGTGGTCTGCGGCGACTGGAACATCGCGCACACCGAACGGGATCTGAAGAACTGGAAGGGCAACCGCACCAAGTCCGGCTTCCTGGCGAGCGAGCGCGCCTGGCTCGACGCTCTCGTCGGTGAGTCGGGAGCATGGGTCGACGTGATGCGAGCGCTCCACCCGGACGTCGACGGGCCCTACAGCTGGTGGTCGTACCGCGGTAAGGCCTTCGACAACGACGCCGGGTGGCGCATCGACTACCAGATGGCCACCCGGGACTTCGCGGACCGCGCGAAGGACGCCGTGGTCGAGCGGGCCGACACCTACGACCAGCGGTGGTCCGACCACGCACCGGTCACCGTCGTCTACCGCTGACCGGTCGGCTCACAACGCGGCGGCCAGTCGGTGGTACGCCGCGTTCCAGCGCAACGTGCGCTGGAAGTCTCGAGTGGTGGTGCCCTCCTCGATCGTGAGCAGCTCCACCGCGATCATGTCCGAGAACGCTTCCAGTACCGGCAGATCGAGCGCGGTGCTCAGCACCGTGTGATGCGGTGCGCCGGCTGTGAGCCACGACTCCGCGGACACCGACAGCGAGGGCTGCGGTTTCCACACGGCGCAGGCCACCGGCAGGGAGGGCAGCGCCTCGTCCGGCTCGACGACCTCGATGACGTTGGCGGTGAGGCGGAACCGTTCGCCGACGTCGGAGATGCCCACGACGATGCCGGCGCCGGGATCCGCCGTGAAGCGCAGTCGTACGGGATCCTCGCGCCCGCCGATCGACAACGGATGGATCTCGAGAGTCGGGGTCGCCGTGGTGATGGACGGGCACACCTCGAGCATGTGTGCCCCCAGGATCTTCTCCTCGCCGGGCACGAGGTGGTACGTGTAGTCCTCCATGAACGACGTGCCGCCGGGCTGCCCGATGGCCATGGTCTTCATGGCGCGCAACAACATCGAGGTCTTCCAGTCGCCCTCGCCGCCGAAGCCCCACCCGTCGGCCATGAGCCTCTGGACCGCGAGTCCGGGGAGCTGACGCAGGCCGCCGAGGTCCTCGAAGTTCGTGGTGAAGGCGCCGAATCCGCCCTCGGTCAGGAACTGTCGCATTCCCGCCTCGACCTGTGCGCCGTAGCGCAGCGACTCGTGTCGATCGCCGCCCGGCCGCAACGCGGACGCGACGTCGTAGGTCTCGACGTACTCGTCGACCAGGGCGGACACCGCGGACTCGTCCACCGCGGAGACGACCTCGACGAGATCGTTGACACCGTAGGTGTTCACCGAGACGCCGAACCGCAGCTGAGCCTCCACCTTGTCGCCCTCGGTGACGGCCACGTCGCGCATGTTGTCGCCGAAGCGCGCCAGCCGGAGCGACCGCATGTCGGCGCGACCGCGCGCCGCACACGTCCACTGTTCGACGCGCCGGACGACGGCGGGATCGTCGACGTGTCCGGCGACGGTGGTCCGCAGCACACCGACGCGGGACTGAATGTGACCGAACTCCCGGTCGCCGTGCGCGGCCTGGTTGAGGTTCATGAACTCCATGTCGATGGTCGACCACGGCAGCGACATCCCGGCCTGCGTGTGCAGATGCAGGAGGGGCACGTCGAGGGCGTCGAGGCCGGCGATCCACATCTTGGCGGGGGAGAAGGTGTGCATCCAGGTGATCACCCCGATGCAGTCGTCGGTCGTGTTGGCCTCGCGCATCCGGTTCAGGATGGACGACGCGTCGAGGAGCACCGGCTTCCAGACCACCGTCACACCCAGTGCGTCGTCGAGTTTCTCGGCGATCGTGCGGGACTGCACCGCCACCTGCTCGAGAGTCTCGGGACCGTACAGACTCTGGCTGCCCGTGAGGAACCAGACCTCGGGTCGGGCGACACCGGACGGTGCGGGCGAGGGGGACGGGGCGGACCTGGTTTCGACGACGGACATGGGAACCTCCTGGTCACCGCAGAGGCGGTGGAACGAGTGCGGGTGAAGACGGGTGCGGAGCGAGTGGTGCTGCGGCGGTTCAGCGTTGGCCGTACACGTTCTGGTAGCGGTCGTGCAGCGCGTCGACGGCGTCCGGTGGGATGGGCAGAGGCCGGCCGAGCTGGTGTGCGAGATGCACCGACCGTGCGACGTCCTCGCACATCACCGCTGCCTTGACGGCGGACCGCGCCGTCGGGCCCACCGCGAAGACGCCGTGGTTCTGCATCAGCACGGCGGGCGACCTGCTGCCACGCAGCGTGTCGACGATGCCGCGTCCGATCGAGTCGTCACCGATCGCGGCGAACGGTCCGACGGGGATATCGCCGCCGAACTCGTCGGCGCACATCGTGGTGACCACCGGGATCGGCTCGCCGCGGGCGGCCCACGCCACCGCGTAGGGGGAGTGGGTGTGCACCACGGCGCCGACGTGATCGAGGTGGCGGTAGACGTAGGCCTGGGCCGCGGTGTCGGAGGACGGGGCATGATCGCCCTCGACCACGGTGCCGTGCAGATCGCACAGCACCATGTTCTCGGGGGTGAGGTCGTCGTAGGAGACGCCGCTCGGCTTGATCACGAAGAGGTCGTGGCCGGGGACCCGAGCGGACACGTTGCCGGCGGTCCACACCACCAGTCCGTACCGCACCAGTTCGGCGTGCAGCGCGCACACCTCGGCGCGGACCGCCTCCACGGTGGCGCGAGCGCTGTCGAGAACGGTCATCGTCGAACCGCCTTCCGGTCGAGCACGTCGCCGCGGAGGGCCCGCAGGTCGCGCATGGTGGACACCTGACGTCCGAAGTGGTCGTGAAGATCGGAGTAGATGCGGAACAGAGCGTCGTAGGCCTGCGACCGGCCCTCGTCGGGTTGGTACGCGCCGCGGTGCACGCGGCCCATCGCCTTCGAGGCCACGGGCACGTCGGCGTAGCAGCCGGCCGCGACTGCCGCGTGGATCGCCGATCCCAGCGCCGGACCCTGGTCGGACCCGATGACCGAGAGCGGCATGCGCAGCACGTCGGCGTAGATCTGCATCAGCAGTGGGTTCTTCGCCAGTCCGCCGGCGACGACGAACTCCTCGACCGGAACACCGCTGGCGCGGAAGGTCTCGACGATGACCCGCGTGCCGAAGGCCGTGGCCTCGAGCAGTGCCCGATAGATGTCCTCGGGCCTGGTGGCGAGAGTCGTACCCAGCAACAGTCCCGACAGACGGTGGTCGACCAGGACGGATCGGTTGCCGCTGTGCCAGTCGAGGGCCACCAACCCGTGTTCGCCGACCTCCTGCTCGGACGCCAGCCGGGTCAGGTACTCGTGGACCGACTCGCCGGCCTCGGCGGCGGCGTCGCGGTAGTCGGCAGGAACCCCGGTGCGCGTGAACCATCCGAAGATGTCGCCGACTCCGGACTGCCCGGCCTCGTACCCGTAGGACCCCGCGACGATGCCGCCGTCGACGACGCCGCACATCCCCGGAACCTCCCGCAGTACGTCGGCGCTCATGACGTGACAGGTGGAGGTGCCCATGATCGCCACCATGCGCCCGGGTTCCACGGCGCGGGCCGCCGGCGCCGTGACGTGCGCGTCGACGTTGCCGACGGCCACGGCGATTCCCTCGGGCAGTCCGGTCCACGCGGCCGCCTCGGCGGTCAGAGATCCTGCACGAGAACCCAGTTCGCCGATCGGCTGGTCGAGCTTGTCGGTGACGAACGCGGCGAACCCGGGTGCCAGGGCGGTGAGGAACTCGGCCGACGGGTACTCGCCGTCCTGGAGAATGCCCTTGTAACCCGCCGTGCAGGCGTTGCGGACGTAGCGTCCGCACAGCTGCCAGACGATCCAGTCCGCTGCCTCGACCCACCGCTCCATGGCGTCGTAGACCTCGGGGTCCTCCTCGTGGATCTGCAACGCCTTGGCGAACTCCCACTCGGACGAGATCAGTCCGCCGTAGCGGGGGAGCCACGTCTCGCCGCGCTCCGCGGCGAGGGCGTTGATGCGATCGGCCTGGCCCTGCGCCGCATGGTGTTTCCACAGCTTCACGTAGGCGTGCGGCCGATCGGCGAACTGGGCGACCTCGTCGAGCGGGGTGCCGTCGGCGAGCGTGGGCACCATCGTGCACGCCGTGAAGTCGGTCCCGATGCCGACCACCCGGTCGGGCGGGACACCGGCATCGCGCAGGGCTGCGGGAACGGCGGTGCGGAGCACGTCGCGGTAGTCGTCGGGAACCTGGAGGGCCCAGGCGTCGCCGAGTCGCACGGAGCCGCCGGGCAGCGTCGACTCCAGGACTCCGTGTCGGTACTCGTGCACGGCCGTACCCAGCTCGGCACCGTCGGAGACCCGCACGACGACGGCCCGTCCGGACAGCGTGCCGAAATCGACTCCGATGGTGTAGGTCTCGTGATCGGGCGTCGTCATGGCTGTTCTCCTGTGGCTCGGGTGGTGCTCGCGCGCACGACGAGTTCCGGAGCGATCTGCGTCTCGGGACCGCCGGTCCCGTCGATCGCCGCTCGCAGGATCTCGATGGCGCGTCGGCCCACCTCGGTGAAATTCTGTCGGATCGTCGTCAGCGGAGGGATGAGATAGGCGGCTTCGGGGATGTCGTCGAAGCCCACGACGCTCACGTCCTCCGGCACCCGACGGCCGTGCTCGTGGAACGCACGCAGCAGGCCCAGCGCCATCTGATCGTTGGCGCAGAACACCGCCGTGACGTCGGGATCGGCCGCCAACCGGGAGCCGCGCTCGAACCCACTGCGCGCGGACCAGTCACCACGGAGCGGAGGGGTCCACGGCAGGCCCGCCTCGTCGAGGACCTCCCGCCACCCCTGTTCGCGCGCGCGAGCCTCGGCCCAACCCAGCGGACCCGCGAGGTGGGCGATGCGTCGATGTCCGGAATCGACGAGGTGACGGGTGGCGAGGCGGGCGCCGCCGACCTGGTCGATGCCGACCGTCCAGCGCGAGGTCAGCGGATCGCCCTCCACGACGACGACGGGCACCACCGCCTCCTCGGAGCGCGCCGCGGCCACCGCGTCGTCGGTCGCGGCGATGAGGACGATGCCCTCGACGCCCTGGTCGTGCAGGTGGTGCATCGCGTCGACGAGCTCGTCGCGCGAGAGGGTCGTGAGACTGACCGCGCTGACCGAGAAACCGGCCTCGCGGGCGGCGCTCTGGACGGTGCGGTGGGTGGTGCTCGGGCCCCAGAATCCGAGCTTGGAGCCGATGATGCCGATGGTGGCCGACCGCTTCGTCACCAGGGCGCGGGCGGCCCGGTTGGGCCGGTACCCGAGCTGGTCGATGGCACGCTGGACCCGTTCCCGAGTCTCCGGACGAAGGTTGTTCTGTCCGTTGATGACTCGGGAGACCGTCTGATGGGACACGCCGGCGAGCCGGGCGACGTCGGCCATGACGGGAGGTCGACCGTCCGTGCCGGTCGTGGTGGTCATGCTCGCCTCGGACGGAAGCGGGCCCGCGGCACCGTGGTCAGACGCTGAGCGACGACGAAGACGAGCAGCAGTGTTCCGACCGTGATCCGGGTCCACCACGAACTCAGGGTCCCGTCGAACGCGATGAACGTCTGGATGGCACCGAGGATGAGGACACCGACGACCGAGCCGAGAACGTAGCCTCGGCCACCCGTGAGCAGCGTCCCACCGATGACGACGGCGGCGATCGCGTCGAGCTCCATGCCGACCGCGTGCAGGCTGTAACCCGACAGGGCGTAGAACGCGAACAGGAGTCCGCCGAGCGCGGCGCAGAAACCGCTGATCGAGTAGACACCCACCTTCACCGCCGCCACACGCAGTCCCATCAGCACGGCCGACGCCTCGTTGCCGCCGATGCCGTAGACCGACCGGCCGAAACGGGTGCATGCGAGGACGTAGGCCGCCACCGCGACGGTCACGAGTGCGATGACGACGCTCCACGTGATGGTGTAGCCGCCCGGGAGCTCGATCACGGCGAACGCGATGGAGCTGAACGTCTCGTCGGTGATGGGGATGGACTCGACGCCGATCATGTAGCAGAGACCACGGGCGAGGAACATGCCGGCGAGCGTGGCGACGAACGGCTGGATCTGGAGGTAGTGCACCAACACGCCCATCGTGGTGCCGAGCAGCGTGCCGCACAGCAGCACGGCGGCGATGACGAGGACGGGGGACCAGCCGAGTTGCAGTGTGCGCGCCGCGATCATGGTCGACAGCGCCACGACGGAGCCGACCGAGAGATCGATACCGCCGGTCAGGATGACGAAGGTCATGCCCACAGCGAGGACGATCAGGAACGCGTTGTCGACGAACAGGGAGAGGAACAGCTGCGGGTCGGCGAAGCCGGGGTAGCGCATCTCGCCGACGCCGAACAGGCCGACGAGCAACGCGAAGGTGGCGATGACCGGCAGGAACCTGCTCGGCGGCGAATAGCGCCGGATGCGGTCCCAGCGGGACGGCGCGGTGGAGGTGGCCGGGGGGCGTGTCAGCAGATCGGTCATGACCGGGCCGCCTTTCGAGTCGTCGGTCTCCTGTGTCGAAGGCCCAGCAGTGACGCTCGGGCACGCGGTGACTGCAGGAGGCAGACGACGATGACGACCAGAGCCTTGAAGAGGTAGTTGGCCTCGGAGGGGATGCCGAGATTCGGGATGGTGCGGGTCAGGGTGCCGATGAGCAGCGCACCGACCACGGTGCCGGCGAGCGAGAAGCGTCCGCCCGTGAGTGCCGTGCCGCCGATCACCACGGCGAGGATCGCGTCGAGCTCGATCCACAGACCGAGGCTGTTGGCGTTCACCGAGTTGGTGTTGGCGGCGATGATGAGACCGGCGATGCCGGAGCATGTCGCCGCGAAGACGTAGACGGTCCACACGATCGTGCGGGCGCTCACTCCCGCGAGGCGACTGGCCTCGGGATTGATGCCGACCGCTTCGACGAGCATGCCGAGGGCGGTACGGCGGGTCAGCAGGGCGGTCACCACGACGACGGCGAGCGCGATCAGCAGTGCCACGGGGAGTCCGAAAACGATCCCCGAGGCGAGCGAGCTGAAGGCCCCGTCCTGCACGGTGGTGATCTGACCGTCCGTGATGAGCATGGCCAGGCCGCGGCCGGCCACCATGAGGACCAGGGTCGCGATGATCGGCTGAATCCCGAACACCGACACCAGCAGTCCGTTCCACAGGCCCAGCAGCACACTGGCTCCCAGTGCCCACACGACGGCCATGACGACGGTGGTGACGGCGCCCTCGTCCGGGGCGGCCGCGATACGGGTGCAGGCCACGGCCGCCGCGATGACGGCGACGGCGCCGACCGACAGGTCGATGCCGCGGGTCGCGACCACGAGCGTCATGCCCACCGCGACGAGGATGAGCGGTGCGGAGTTCCGCGCGATGTCGACGACGTTGCCGAACAGGCCACCGTTCTCGATCCTGATGTCGAGGAAGTCCGGTGTCGCGACGACGTTGACGACGATCAGCGCGATCAGGGCGAGCAGCGGCCAGACGACCGGGTGCGACATCCATCCCGGGGTCCGGCGACCGGCCGGGGCGTCGGACGCCGGCCGTGGCGGGGGAGTCGACGTCGGTCGTACTCCCAGAGTGTCGGTCATGCCTCGGAACTCCTGTCGTCTGCGCGGGTTCCCGCCGCGATGGTCGCGAGGACGTCGTCGACGGAGACTCCTCGGTTGACGCGCTCGTCGATCAGGTGGTGATCGCGCATCACGACGACGCGGTCGCTGAGGCGCAGGATCTCCTCGAGCTCGGCCGAGATGAACACGACCGACATCCCGCGTTCGGCGAGATCGGCCACGAGAGCCTGGATCTGCGCTTTGGCGCCGATGTCGATTCCGCGGGTGGGCTCGTCCAGGATCAGGATCTCCGGTTCCGTGACGAGCCAGCGCGCGAGCAGCACTTTCTGTTGGTTGCCGCCGGAGAGGTTGCGCATCAACGCGTTCGGGTCCGCGGGGCGGATGTCGAGTGCAGTGATGTACTTCTCCACCAGGGCGGTGCGGGTGGCGCGGGGGATCGGGCGCATCCACCCACGAGTGGCCTGGAGCGCGAGCATCATGTTGTCGGCCACCGTCAGGTCGCCCACGACGCCGTCCGCCTTGCGGTCCTCGCTGGTGAGCGCGACCCGTCGATCGACCGCGTTGCGTGGTGTGCGGAAACGTCGACGGGTGGAGTGGATCTCGATGGTGCCGGAATCTGCGCGGTCCGCCCCGCCAAGCAACCTCGCCAGTTCGGTGCGGCCCGATCCCAGCAGCCCCGCGACGCCGACGACCTGCCCGGCGTACAGCCGGAGATCCGTAGCCTCGAGGGCGCCCTTGCGGCCGAGGCCGAGCACCTCCATGACGGGTTCGGTGGTGGGATCGACCACCGTGGGCTCGCGGTCGTCCAACTCGCGCAGGGTGTCGAGCTCCCGGCCGATCATCAGTTCCACCAGGGTCAGTTGCGGGGTGTCCGCCACCGACCGCTCCTCCACCAGGCGTCCGTTGCGCAGGATCGTCATGCGATCCGAGATGCGATAGACCTGGTCGAGGAAGTGGGAGACGAAGACGACGGCCGTACCCGCGTCCCGCAGCCGCTCGATGACCCCGTACAGGGTCTCCACCTCGTCCTTGTCGAGGCTGGAGGTGGGCTCGTCGAGGATGAGCACGCGGGCGTCGACGTCCACCGCACGAGCGATCGCGATCAACTGCTGCACGGCGATGGGGTGATCGCCGAGCACCGACGCGGGATCGACCGCGAGGCCCAGTCGATCGAGCGTCGCACGTGCGCGGCGGTTCATCGCCCGGGTGTCGATACCGCCCACGGCGTCGAGAACGGTGCGCACCGCGCCGCCGGTGCCGCCGAGCAGTCGGTCGAGCCGCCGCGGCTCGCGCCCGAGCAGCATGTTCTCGGCCACGGTGAGGTTGGGCAGGAGGTTGACCTCCTGGTACACCGTGCTGATGCCGGCGGCCTGAGCGGCCGCCGGACTCGCGAACTCGTGCACGGTCCCGTCGACGGTGACGGTGCCGCTGTCGATCGGGTAGACGCCGGTGAGCGCCTTGATCAACGTCGACTTGCCGGCACCGTTCTCGCCCATCAGCGAGTGGACCTCGCCCGGGTAGAGCCGCAGGGAGACGCCGTCGAGGGCACGGACGGCGCCGAAGGTGATGGAGATGTCCGTCATCTCCACGATCGGTTCCGTCGCCGTCGTGGTCGGCGGGGGGACGATCATCTCGGTGCTCATGTCAGTACTGGCGGTCGGCGAGCACGGAGGCGGCCTGCTCGCGGGTGAACGTGGTCTCCTCGGTGACCACGCGCTTGGGTACCTCTTCGCCGGCGACGACCTTCTTCGTCAGGTCCATCAGTTGCGGTCCGAGCAGCGGGTTGCACTCGACGATGTAGTCGATCTTGCCGTCGGCCAGCGCCTGCATGCCGTCCTTGACCGCGTCGACGGTGATGATCTTGATGTCCTTGCCGGGGACGAGGCCGGCCGCCTCGATGGCCTCGATGGCGCCGAGGCCCATGTCGTCGTTGTGGGCGTAGACCACGTCGATGGCCTTGTCGGAGTTCAGGAACGACTCCATGACCTGCTTGCCGCCGTCGCGGGTGAAGTCACCGGTCTGGGACTTGGAGATGGCGATGGTCGGTTGTGCGGCGATGGCCTCGCGGAAGCCCTCGGCGCGATCGATGGCCGGTGCGGCACCCGTCGTGCCCTCGAGCTCGACCACGTTGATGCGTCCGTCGGCGTTGACGTCCGACGTCGCGCTGTTCTCGACGAGCCAGTCGCCGGCCTTGACGCCCTCGGCGACGAAGTCGGATCCGAGGAACGTGGCGTACAGCGACTCGTCCGTCGTGTCGACCGAGCGGTCGGTGAGGATCACGGGGATGTTCGCGCGCTTCGCTTCCTGCAGCACCGGCTCCCAGCCCGTCTCGACGACGGGGCTGAAGGCGATCACGTCCACCTTCTGCTGGATGTAGGTGCGGATGGCCTTGATCTGGTTCTCCTGCTTCTGCTGTGCGTCGGAGAACTTGAGATCGATTCCGGCCTCGCTCGCCGCGCCCTGGATCGACGTGGTGTTGGCGGTGCGCCAGCCGCTCTCGGCTCCGACCTGCGAGAACCCCAGAACGGTCCCGCCTCCGCCGCTCGCGGAGTCGCCTCCGCCGCCGCAGGCACTCAGGATCAGCGCACTGCTCACCAGGAACGTGCTCGCTGCAACGACTCTCTTCGACGTCATCGTGGTCTCCTCTGTAGGCATCACTCCGTGTGACGCGTGACACAGAGTGTGAGCGTTAACATTCCTCCGCGTCAAGAGGTTTGCGAACATTGCCGAAACTGGATGTGAACGCTCACATCAGTGGCATCATGGGCCGGTCGTGAGGCGGCAGGGCCGGACGACCACACCGCGGGAAGGCTGGAGGTGGGCCGACTATCGCGCGGCGAACCTGTACTCGATCACGCAGCGAGACGTCTCGCCCGGGCGCAGGACGGCCGACGGGAACGCCGGCCGGTTCGGGCTGTCGGGGAAGAACTGGGGCTCGAGCGCGAGTCCGTCGCCCTGACGCAGCGCGGTACCGCGTCGGGACACGGTGCTGCCGTCGAGGAAGTTGCCGGTGTAGACCTGCAGCCCGGGCCGATTCGTCCACACCTCGAGCGTCGTGTCGCTGCGATACGACGTGACACGCGCGGCGCGGCGCAACTCCCCGCCGTCCTCGGGTCCGTCGAGGACGAAGTTGTGGTCCACCCCACGCGTGGCCGCAACATGAGGATCGTCGGACCGGACGACGTCGCCGATGCGGCGCGGGAGCCGCAGGTCGAGTGCCGTGCCGTCGACCGGGACGACACCGTTCGTGGGAATGCCCGCGGAGTCCACGGGCACGAACGAGGCCGCGTCCACCTGCAGTTCGAGGTCGTCGACACCGTGTCCGTCGAGATCGATGTAGGCATGGCTGGTCAGGTTCACCACTGTCGTACGTGAGGTCTGCGCGAGGTACTCGATGCGCATCGTGTCTCCCCGGACCGAGTAGACGGCGCGTGCCCGCACCTCGCCGGGGTAGCCCTGGTCGCCGTCGGGACTCACCAGGGACAGTTCCACCTCGTCAGCGGTGACCCGCTCCACCGTCCAGGTGCGGGAGTCGAAGCCGTCGACTCCGCCGTGCAGGTGGTTGTCGCCGTCGTTGCGCGACACCTCCACCCGCTCACCGTCGAGGTCGAATCGCCCGTGCGCGATGCGATTGGCGTAGCGCCCCACGGTCGCCCCGAGGTAGTCCGTGCCCGCGCGCAACTCGGCTTCGCCGGCGACGCCGACCGACACGTCGCGGCGCACACCGTCCCCGCCCGTGACGGTCAGGCGCAGCAGGGTCGCACCGTACGGCAGCACCTCCACCTCGATCCCCGGCGCCGAGCCGATGGTCACGGCGGTGTCGGACGTCCTGTCAGTGGTCATGGCGCAGACCCTACGACGGTCATGGCGCAGACCCTGCGACGGTCATGGCGCAGACCCTGCGACCAGAGGTGATTGAATCTGTAGATCATGACGACCGACACCGCGACCGACAGCGCAGGAGTCGCACCTCGGCACCGAGTGCTCTCCGGCATCCAGCCCACGGCGGATTCCTTCCACCTGGGCAACTACCTGGGCGCGGTGCGGCAATGGGTCGAACTGCAGGACGAGTACGACGCCTTCTACTTCATTCCGGACCTGCACGCCATCACGGTGCCGCAGGATCCGAAGGAGTTGCGCGCCCGGACTCGCCGCGCCGCAGCGCAGTTGCTGGCCGTCGGCATCGACCCCGCGCGCTCCACGCTGTTCGTGCAGTCCCATGTACCCGAACACGCCCAACTCGCATGGGTTCTCAACTGCATCACCGGATTCGGCGAGGCCGGCCGCATGACGCAGTTCAAGGACAAGTCGGCACGCCAGGGCAGCGATCAGGCGAGTGTGGGCCTGTTCACCTACCCTGTGCTGCAGGCCGCGGACATCCTGCTCTACCGCCCGCAGCGAGTGCCCGTGGGGGAGGACCAGCGCCAGCACCTCGAGCTGACCCGCGATCTCGCCCAACGCTTCAACTCGCGCTACAAGAAGACGTTCGTCGTGCCGGAGGCGCACATCGTCACCGGTATCGCGAAGATCTACGACCTCCAGGAGCCGACGGCGAAGATGAGCAAGTCCGGCTCCGGCGTGTCGGGCCGGATCGACATCCTGGACGACCCCGCCGTGTCGGCCAAGAAGATTCGCTCGGCGGTCACTGACAACGAGCGTGAGATCCGCTACGACACGGCGGAGAAGCCCGGTGTCAGCAATCTGCTCACCATCCAGTCCGCCCTCACCGGCACGCCCGTCGCGACGCTCGTCGAGGGATACGTCGGAAAGGGATACGGTGATCTCAAGAGCGACACCGCGGATGCGGTGTCGGCGTTCTCCGCCCCGGTGCGCACGGCGTTCACGGAGTACATGAACGATCCGGCCGAACTCGACCGGATTCTTCGGGACGGGGCCGAGCACGCACGCTCGATCGCGTCCAGGACGCTGGCACAGGTGTACGACCGGGTCGGATTCCTTCCACCGAAAGGCTGAGCGCCATGCCGGACTTCGCGGCGATCATCGAGGAACGTCGACGGCGGTGGCCGTGGTTCGATCACCTCGCGCGGGCCGGCTCGGTGTACCAGCAGCAGAAGGGCGACTACTACGCCGCGGGTATCACCTACTTCAGCGTTCTGGCCCTCTTCCCGCTGCTGATGGTCGCGTTCGCCGTGGTGGGCTTCGTTCTCGCCTCCCGGCCGGACCTGTTGACGGAACTGCAGTCCCAGATCGCCGAGAACGTTCCCGGGAGTTTCGCGGGCACCATCAACGAACTGGTCTCGAGTGCCATCGAGTCGCGCACCAGCGTGGGCATCATCGGTCTCCTGGGTGCGCTCTACGCAGGCCTCGGATGGACGGCCAATCTGCGGGAGGCACTCACCGCGATGTGGGAGACGCCGCACGAGGCGGGCAGCTTCCTGGCCACCAAGGCCAAGGATCTCGGAGCGCTGCTCGGTCTGGGTCTGGCCCTGGTGATCTCGCTCGGCCTGTCGGCGGTGGCCAGCGGGTCGGTGGTCCCCGCACTCCTGAAGGCCGTCGATCTGGACGACGCTCCTGGAGTCGGCGTCGCCGTGCAGATCGCGTCGTTCGCCCTGGCGATCGCCGCGACGTGGGCACTGTTCGTGTGGGTCATCGCCCGGCTGCCCCGTGAGCCCGTGACCGTGCGCAGCGCGGCACGCGCCGCGCTGTTGGCGGCCGTGGTGTTCGAGATCTTCAAGCAGGTCGGCGCGGTCTACCTCGAGAGCGTCACGTCCGGTCCGGCCGGTGCCACGTTCGGACCGATCATCGGCATCCTCGTGTTCGCTTTCACGACGTCACGCTTCCTCTTGTTCTCGACGGCGTGGGCGGCGACGGCCACGGAGAACCTGTCCCTCGCGGCACCCGCCGTGCCCGACAGTGCGGTGATCGCACCGCAGGTGGTGGTCCGCGAAGGGGTCTCACCCGTCGGTGCGGCAGCTCTCGTCGGCGCCGGCGTGCTCACCGTGCTCGGCCTGGGCGGATGGCGCGGCCGGCGCCGACGCTGACGTGCAGTGTGGTCAGGACCGTCTGCGGTGCAGCGTGCGCGCCCACAGGAGGAGCCCGATCACGACGATCAGACCCAGAACTCCCGCACCGACCCTGATCGCCACCTCGCTCTCGTCGTCCACTCCCGCATAGGCGCCGCCACTGCTCGCCTCGGTCCGCCGATCGGTCGGCGCGGTCGAGGTGGGGGTCGACGAGGTCGTCGGCGCCGCCGACGCGTCCGGGCTCCCGGTCACCAGGGTGCCCACCACCGTGTCGGCAGGCTGCGTGAAGCCGTAGTCGAGCAGGCGGGCGGCCTGCTCCCAGGGCCGGATGGGCAGCACGTCGGCATTCATGAGCGACACGGCCAACCGGCGGCCACCGCGTTCGGCCGCGCCGACGAAGGTCTGGCGTGCGTCGTCGGTGTAGCCGTTCTTGCCGCCCAGTGCATCCGGGTAGTTGAACAGCAGCGCATTGTCGCTGGCGAGGGTGAAGCCCGGCCGGTCCTCGTTGAGCGGCAGATCGGGGTTCACCGGCACGCCGGGCATGTCGGGCCGTGAGGGGTTGTCCGGCTTCGACGCGTCCTTGGGATAGCCCGGGAACGGAACCGATTCGGTGGCAACGAGTTCCGCGAAGGTCGGATCGTCCATCGCGGCCCGGAAGATGAGCGCCAGATCGTAGGGTGAGCATGCCATGCCCGGTCCGTCGAGACCCGACGGCGACGCCGTGCGCGTGTCCAGGGCACCGAGCTCGCGGGCCTTCGCGTTCATCTTCTCCACGGCGGTGTCGACGCCGCCGAGCTGGACGGCGAGAGCGTGCGCGGCATCGTTCCCCGACGCCATCACCAGCCCCTGCATCAGCTGGCGCACCGAGTACACGCCGCCGGTACCGATGCCCACCGCGCTGCCCTCGGCGGCCGCGTCCTCCGCGGTGGCCACCACGGTGCGATCGAGATCGAGCTCGTCGAGCGCGACGAGCGCCAGCAGGACCTTGATCGTGCTCGCCGGCCGGTACCGGCCGTGCGGATCCTTCGCCGCGATCACCGCGCCGGAGTCGAGATCGGTGAGCACCCATCCCGCCGCCGAGATGTCTGCGGGAAGAGCGGGCGCACCGGCAGCGGTGATCACACCGCACGCCGCCAGTTCCTCGCCGCCGACCGTCTCGGCCGGGACGGGTACGGGCTGCGGTTCCGCGTCGCCGGGAGCGGGGACCTCGGACGCATCGATGGCCGGTGGTGGCACGTCACGGTGGGGACAGGCGTCGGTGTCGGGCGTCCGGAACGGGGTGGACGTCGGAGGCGGTGCGGGCTGCGCCCCGGCGAGACTCGGAAGGAGTGCCGGCGTACCCACGAGCACGACCGCCGTCGCGATCGCCGCGGCTGTCCGTCGGCCGCGTCCGGTGCGGTCGTGAATGTTCATCACCGGTCACCCTAGGCGGCGCGCTCGCGCACGCCGCCCCGGGTGACCGGGTGTGTCCGGATCGAGAAGTCAGTCGGCGGACGGCCGGAGGTACGGCCGCTGGACCTTCTTCCACGCCTCGTACGTCTCGTACGCCGTCTG
Organism: Rhodococcus sp. Leaf225; assembly: GCF_001426145.1. Taxonomy (NCBI): domain Bacteria; kingdom Bacillati; phylum Actinomycetota; class Actinomycetes; order Mycobacteriales; family Nocardiaceae; genus Rhodococcus; species Rhodococcus sp. Leaf225. The sequence goes on from NZ_LMRN01000020.1 coordinate 32,470, forward strand.
CGTGCTCTCGAGCGTCGAGGTGGCGCTGACCGGGACGTCCCACCAGGACTCGCTGTCCGGCGCGGCGATCAGCGGATCGGTCTCGACGTGGATGACCGTGCAGCGGTCCGCCGCCTTGGCCACCTTGACGGCGTCGGCGAACTCGCCGGCGGTGTTCACGCGGATGACGTCGGCGCCGAGGCTCTGGGCGTTGGCCGCCAGATCGACGGGCAGCACACCGCCGTCGAGTCGACCGGACTCGGACCGGTAGCGGTACGCGGTGCCGAAGCGCTGGGAGCCGAGCGACTCCGACAGTGATCCGATGGAGGCGAAGCCGTGGTTCTGCACCAGCACCAGGATGACCTTCACGCCCTCCTGGACCGCGGTGACCAGCTCGGTGGCCATCATGAGGTAGCTACCGTCGCCGACCATGACGAAGACGTCGCGATCCGGTGCCGCCATCTTGACGCCGATGCCGCCGGCCACCTCGTAGCCCATGCAGGAGAACCCGTACTCGACGTGGTAGCCCTTGGCATCGCGTGTGCGCCACAGCTTGTGGAGGTCTCCGGGCATCGAGCCGGCGGCGCACACGACGATGTCGCGTGGGTCGGACAGCGAGTTGGTGAGACCGATGACCTGGTTCTGGTTCATGCCGAGGTTGTCGTCGTCCACGGCGTAGACCGAGGCGACCGTGCGATCCCACTCGGCGGCGAGTTCGATGGCGCGCGCACGGTACTCGGCGCTCACCTCGTGGTCCGCGAGCGCGTCCGTCAGTGCTTCGAGCGCCTCGCGGGCGTCGGCGACCACGGAGAGACCGCCCTGCTTGACCGAGTCGATCGACGCGACGTTGATGTTGACGAACCGCACGTCGGGGTTGGAGAAGGCCGTGCGCGACGCGCTGGTGAAATCGCTGTAGCGCGTGCCGATCCCGATGACGACGTCGGCCTCGGTCGCGAGGGCGTTGGCGGCCGTGGTGCCGGTGGACCCGATCGCTCCGACCGACTGCGGGTGGTCGTACACGAGGGAGCCCTTGCCTGCCTGGCTCTGGCCGACGGGGATTCCGGTCTTCTCCGCGAACGACGCGAGCGCCTCGGTGGCACCGGAGTAGATGACGCCGCCGCCGGCGACGATCAGCGGCGCCTTCGCCGAGCGGATGATCTCGGCGGCGCGGGCGACGACGGACCGTTCGGGCAGCGGGCGGGCGACGTGCCAGGTGCGCGGCGCGAAGAACGACTCGGGCCAGTCGTGTGCCTCGGCCTGGACGTCCTGCGGGACGGCGACCGTGGCGGCGCCGGTCTCCACCGGGTCGGTGAGGACGCGCATGGCGCCGAGCAGAGCCGCGGGCAGTTGCTCGGCGCGCCACACTCGATCGAAGTAGCGCGAGAGCGGCTTGAACGCGTCGTTGACGGTGACGTCGCCGCTGGACGGGAGCTCGAGCTCCTGCAGCACCGGCGAGGAGGCGCGGGTGGCGAAGGTGTCCGCCGGGAGCAGCAGGACGGGCAACCGGTTGATGGTGGCCAGCGCCGCGCCGGTGAGCATGTTGGTCGAGCCCGGTCCGACACTGGCGCTGACGGCCCAGGTCTGGAGACGGTCCTTCTGGCGGGCGAAGCCGACGGCGCTGTGCACCATGGCCTGCTCGTTGCGGCCGAGGACGTAGGGAAGCTCCGGCTCGGTGCCCGCCTCGACGGCGTCGATCTCGGCCTGCAGCAACGCCTGTCCGAGACCGGCGACGTTGCCGTGGCCGAAGATGCCGAAGCAGCCCGCGAAGAACTTGGTCCGGACCCCGTCACGCTCGACGTACTGGTTGGCGAGGAAGCGGACGATGGCCTGGGACACCGTGAGGTGCACCATCGGCTCGGCGTTCTCGGTCTTGCTCTGTGACATCGGTGCGGTGGACACCATCGTCAGGCTCCTTTTCCACGGTGCGCTGAGTCCAGCGGAGGTCGGGGGGTGAGGGGGAGGCGTGGATCGACGTCCTGGCCGTCCCACGTGCTGCGGATCCAGGTGTGGTCGGGATCGTCGACGATCTTCCAGGCGCGCTCGCTGCCCGGTCCGGCCATGACGTTGAGGTAGTACATGTGGTAGCCGGGCGCCGCGACGGACGGCCCGTGATATCCGTGCGGGACGAGGACGACGTCACCCGTGCGCACCTCTTCGAGCACCTCGATGGGACGCTCGGGTGTGCCGTACACGCGGTGGTATCCGAAACCGGCGGAACCGTCACGGCCACTGTCGATCTCGAAGTAGTAGATCTCCTCGAGTGCCGATTCGGTCTCGGTCTCCTCGTCGTGCTTGTGGCCGGGGTAGGACGACCAGTTGCCGCCGGGGGTGATGACCTCGCACGCGATGAGCGAGTCGGCCTCGAACGTGTCGGCGGTGCCGAAGTTGTGCACCTGCCGGCTGCAGTTGCCCGCGCCGCGCAGTTCGACGGTGACGTCGGCGGCGGGAACGTAGCGGAACGGCAGGGCCCGCGAGGCGCGTGCGCCGCACAACGCGAAACGTCCACCCTGCTCGCTGCGGAGGGTGTAGCTGCTGTCACGGCCGACGTACGCGAAGTCGGAGGGCCCGTCGAAGACCGACGCGCGCCCCGTCAGTGCGAACGACTCCTCGCCGCACGTGACGGTCGCGGATCCCTGCAGAGGGACCACCATGATCTCGTCGTCGTCGGAGGAGAGATCGACGGACTCGCCGGGTGCGAGAAGCACTGTGCGCAGACTGGACTCGGTCCATCCCGCGCTCTCCGGGGTGACGGTGACTCCGGCACCGGGGACGGCGGGAATGTAGAACTCGCTGTTCACTCGTCCGCCCCGCCCCGCACCATGTCGACTGCGGTCGCCACCGCGGTGGCGACGTCGCCGTCCTTCGGGTAGAGCAGTGTGCGGCCCACGATGAGGCCGCGGACGGCGGGGATCTTCAGTGCGCGTGCCCAACTGGCGAAGGTCTCGTCGGGCGCGGTCTGCGGGTCGCCGCCGAGGAGCAGCGTCGGGAGCGTGGTGGCGTCCATGACGCGCTCCATCTCGTCGACCACGGGCAGCTTCATCCAGGTGTACGCCGACGAGGCGCCGAGGCCCTGGGCGATGTGGATGGACTTGATGACGGCGTCGGCACGCAGATCGTTGACCACCTTGCCGTCGCGGCGCGACGACAGGAACGGCTCGACCATGGCCATGAGGCCCTCGGCCGCGAGTTCGTCGATGGCCTGCGCGCAGGCGGTGAGGGTGCCGAGCGTGCCGGGATCGTCGAGGTCGATGCGGGTCAGCATCTTGGCGCCGTTCATCCGCGCCTTCGCGGTGGACGCCGCGGTCGCGCCGGTCATCCGGTCGTCGAGCTCGAACGACGCGCCGGCGAGTCCGCCGCGGTTCATCGAGGAGATGACGACCTTGTCGTCGAGGGCGCCGAGCAGGACGAGGTCGTCGAGGATCTCGGACGTCGCGAGGACACCGTCGACTCCCGGGTCGGCCAGCGCGGTGCGCAGGCGGTCGAGCAGTTCGGTGCGACTGTTCATGGCCGTCGGGTTCGAGCCGACCGACAGGGCACCGCGGGCGGGGTGATCGGCGGCCACGATCATGAGCCGCCCGTCTCCGCGCACCGTCTCACGGGTGACGCGAGAGGCCCAGGCGCGGTCGATCGCGCCCGGGTCGTGCGCCCGGATCTCGGTGACGTCGGCGTACGTGGTGCAGGTCGCGGTGATGGTCTCAGACATGTGCTTCCTCGGAATCGGCGAGATCGGAACCCGGTGCGGTGACCGCGGACTCGGCGAGGGCGGCGACCTCGTCGGCGGTGGGCATGGCGGTGGAGCATTCGAGGCGCGACGCGACGATGGCGCCGGCCGCGTTGGCGTGGCGGAGGATCTTCTCGAGTGGCCAGCCGGACAGCAGTCCGTGGCACAGCGATCCACCGAAGCTGTCGCCGGCACCGAGTCCGTTGACGACGTCGACGAAGTTCGGTGGCACCTCCACGCGCTCGGTGCGCGTCTTGCCCAGTACGCCCTTGGGACCCTGCTTGACGATCGCCAGTTCCACCCCCATGTCGAGCAGCGCGTCGGCGGCCCGGTCCGGCTCGGTCTCGCCGACGGCGATCTCGCACTCCTCGCGGTTGCCGACGGCCACCGTGACGTGTCGCAGTGCGCGCTGGACCTGCTCGGTCGCGGCGGCGGGGCTCTCCCAGAACATGGGCCGGTAGTCGAGGTCGAGCACCGTCAGCGGAGCGCGTCCACGCGCCTCCCAGGCGGCGAAGTGTGCACTGCGCGAGGGCTCCTCGGACAGACCGGTGACCGTCGACCAGTACAGAGCGGCGCTCCGGACGGCCTCGGTGTCGATGTCCTCGGGGCGCACCTGCAGGTCCGGCGCGGTGGGCTTGCGGTAGAAGTACAGCGGGAAGTCGTCCGGCGGGAAGATCTCGCAGAACGTGACCGGGGTGGCGTACTGGCCGTCGACCACGACGTAGCGGTTGTCGACGCCGAGGCGGGCGAGCTCGGCGCGCACGAAGCGGCCGAACGGATCGTCGCCCGCGCCGGAGATCAGCGCGGTGCGGCGCCCGAGTCGCGCGGCGGCGACGGTGACGTTGGCGGCGCTGCCACCGAGGAACTTGCCGAACGTCTCGACGTCCTCGAGGCCCACACCGACCTGCAGGGGATAGATGTCGACTCCGCTGCGTCCGATGGCGAGCACGTCGAAACGTGCATCACCGGTGGGGCCGGTGTTGTTCATTGTGGTCAAGGTCTGCTCCATCGATACTCGGGGCGTGTGCGTGGGGGCCGGTATCACTGTGCTCCGCGCCACACCAACCTGTCAATAGTTTGTCCTGACATTCTAACTTGCCGTCATATTGCGCACGGTCACTTACACTCTGTTCTCGGGCAGCCCGCCCGCACGCCCGCCTAGTTTCGGATCGGAGCTGGTACGTGAGTCAACCGCTCGCCGTGGAGCTCGACAGGTCGAGTCCCGTTCCGCTCTACTACCAACTCGCGCAGGCCATCGAGGGCGCGATCCTCGGCGGCAGTCTGGCCCCTGGTGACCGCTTCGAGAACGAGCTCGCCCTCGCGAAGCGCCTGAACCTGTCGAGGCCGACCACGCGTCGGGCCATCCAGGAACTGGTGGACAAGGGGCTGCTGGTGCGCAAGCGTGGCGTCGGCACACAGGTGGTGCAGAGCCCGGTGCATCGACCGGTGGAGCTCACCAGCCTCTTCGACGACCTGGCGCGCGCCGGCCAGGACCCGACGACGAAGTTGCTCGAGTACTCGGTCGGGCTGCCCACCGAGGACGTGGCGCGCGAGCTCAACATCGGGCCGGAGTCCGAGGTGGTCACCGTGCGGCGTCTGCGACTGACCAAGGGTGAACCGCTCGCGCTGATGATCAACTACATGCCCGTCGACGTGGCGCCGGAGCCCGCCGAGCTCGAGGCGCACGGCCTGTACCAGTCGCTTCGCACCAAGGGAGTCCACATCCGCCTCGCTCGCCAGCGCATCGGTGCGAAGGCGGCCGATCGCGACGAGGCGCACCTGCTGGACGAGAAGCCGAAGGCGCCGCTGCTCACCATGCACCGAACGGCGTTCGACGACTCCGGCAAGGTGGTCGAGTACGGGTCGCACGTGTACCGCGCGTCGCGGTACTACTTCGACACGACCCTCGTCGACCGCTGACCCGGAGGCGTCAGCCTGCGATCGACCGGAGCGTCGGCCGAACCTTCTCCAGCGCGTACGTCAGCGACGCCGGTGACGGTGTGTTCAGCGCGATGATGGTCGCGTAATCCGTGATCAGCATGCCGCCCGAGCGCACCGAGGGCAGATCGGCCCAGCCGGGCAGTGCCTCGAGATCGGCCGCGGTACCGCCGTTCACGAGGATGATCACCAGGTCGGAGTTCAGGACGTCGACGCGTTCGGGCCCGACGACGAGCCGGTTGCCGGCCGTGGCGGGCAGGTCGACGGCCGGCAGCGTCATCCCCAGTTCCTGGTAGAACGCCGAGGCGCCGTCGTCGGGATCGGCGACCACGACGAGCTGCTGGGTGGCCGGGATGTACTGCGACAGCAGCGCCGTCCTCCCCGCCAGTCCGGGCAGCTCCGCGGCGGCGTCGGCGAGGGCGGTCCGCGTCCGCGCGATCACCGCGTCGGCGTCGTCCTCGCGGCCGATCGCCGTGCCCAGCGCGCGCGTCAGCGCGTCGTAGGGCGAGACCGTGTCGCCGATGACGGGAATGGTCGGGGCCAGTGCGGTCAACTGCTGGTACTGGGTCGGTGTCGACGCGGCGAAGTCGGCGAGTATGAGATCCGGTGCGTACGAGGCGATCTCCTCGATGGGGAGGGTGCCCTCGACGGGGACGGGAATGAGCGGTACGTCCGCCGCCAGCTCCGACTGCCAGGGATAGCGGCCGTCCGGTGCCCCGGTCGTGTCCGAGGCGAAGGCCACCGGCTGCACCCCCAGAGCGAGCGCGGCGTCCACGGCCGGAGCGGTGAGGGCGACGATGCGGGGGTCGGACCCGAGTTCGGCGCGGTCGATCGCGGTGGAGCCCAGTGCGTGCTCGATGGTCACGGTGCCCGTCGGGGCGTCGCTGTCGGGCACCGCGTCGGACGCCTGATCACTGCTGCACCCGGCCGCCGTGAGGAGTGTCAGAACGGCGACGGCCGTGGCGAATCGTCGTGATGTCGTGCTGCGCATGCGGTACCCCTGCTGCTCGCGATGCCTCCGGAGACCGCGGAGGTAGGGGTACCCTAAGTCACCCGGGAGGCCGCGTGGGGAGCTACGTGTCGGCCGGCGGTGCCGTGCTTCCGCGCACCTGCAGTGTCGGCGCGATGAGGTCGAGGGTGCCGGCTGCCGTCGGACGAGCGATCCGGTCGATCACCGCCGCTGCGGCCCGGCGACCGACCGACGCGCTGGCGTTGTCCACCGACGTCAGGGAGACGTGGCGCAGTTGTGCGATGGAGGTGTTGTCGTATCCGACGACCGAGATGTCCTGCGGCACGGCCAGTCCCGCTTCCTGACAGGCCGTCATGACACCGACCGCGGCGATGTCGTTCACCGCGTACACGGCGGTCGGGCGGGGGGTGCGGGCGAGGAGTCTCCGGGCGGCGTCGTATCCGCCGTCCTCGGTGAGGTCGCACGGTTCGACGAGGCCGTCGGTGTCCAGGCCGCGCGACGCCATCGCGGCGCGGTAGCTGTCGGCGCGCAGGGCGGACACGGCGCCGAACGACCCGGCCACGTGGGCGATCCGGCGGTGACCCAGTTCCGCGAGATGCGCCACCGCCAGCGCGGATCCCGCGGTGTCGTCGTTGGCCACGACGTCCGCGCGGGGGAGTTCGAGGTCGCGGCTCGCGACGATCACCGTCGGCATGGACGTCGCGGCATCGGCGACCAGGGGAGTGGGCGACCGGGTGCCGACCAGCACGAGCGCGTCGAGTCGCAGTTCGGTGAACTTGCGGACGACGGTGTCGTCCCCGCTCCGGTCGGCTCGACCGTCGCCGAGCATCATGGTCAGCCCGTGTGCCTCGAGCGCCGGGGCCATGCCCTCGAGGCAGTCCACGAACCACGGGTTGCGGAGGTCGTTGATGAGGACCCCGACGATGTCCGTCCGTTGCCGGGACAGGTTGCGGGCCGACAGGTTCGGCCGGTAGCCCAGCTCGTCGATGGCTGCGTGCACGGCCGCGCGCTTCTCGTCGCTGACGTTGGGGGAGTCGTGCAGGACCAGGGAGACGAGCGACTTGGACACGCCGGCGCGTTCGGCCACGGTGCGGATCGTGGGTGGCCGCTCGATGATCGTCACGGCTCGCTCCGTCCGGTGAGGCGGCCCCGCCGAGTTGGACCGTGCCAAACGCAGCCTAGCGGGACGGACGCGGTGAGCGGAAGAGCGTTGACAGCGCGATCGGGCGGCGGGCAGACTGCGGACAGTCTTCTGTTTGGAACGGTCCAACAACCCCCTCGTCTGGAGTGCACCCATGTCCGACCCTCGCCTCACCACTCTGCCTGTCGCCGTCGTCGGCTTCGGCTGGATGGGCCGCGTCCACACGCAGGCCTACAGCCGCGTGCGTCACCACTACCCCGCGCTCCGACCCCTGCCCGTTCTCGCGACCGTGGCCGACGAGGTGCCCGGCCGCGCCGCCGAGGCTGCCGAGCAGTTCGGCTTCGGCTCGTCCACCGAGTCGTGGCGCGACGTCGTGGCCGACCCGTCCATCGGTGCCGTGTCGGTGACGTCGCCGAACTTCCTGCACCGGGAGATGGGTGTCGCGGTGGCCGAGGCCGGGAAGCACCTCTGGATCGAGAAGCCCGTGGGACTGTCGGCGGACGACGCCCGTGCAGTGGCGATCGCCGCGGAGAAGGCAGGCGTGCAGACGGCAGTCGGCTTCAACTACCGCAATGCACCGGCCGTGGAACAGGCGCGCGGCATCATCGCGTCCGGCGAACTGGGCGACGTGACGCATGCACGCTTCCGGTTCTTCAGTGACTACGCGGCTCACCCGGACGGCGCACTGAGCTGGCGTTTCGAGCGTGAGCGCGGCGGCAGCGGCGTGCTCGGCGATCTGGCGTCCCACGGCGCGGATCTGATCTGGTATCTGCTCGGCGACATCGCCTCACTGGTGGCGGACACCGCCGTCTTCATCCCGCAGCGTGCCAAGCCGACGGGGGTGACCAGCGGCCACATGCGCGCCTCGGGCGGTGAACAGGGCCCGGTCGAGAACGAGGACTTCGTGTCCGCGCAGCTGCGCATGGCGACCGGCGCCCGGTGCGTCCTCGAGGCCAGCCGCGTGGCGGTGGGTGACCAGAACTCCTACGGGTTCGAGATCCACGGGACCAAGGGCTCGGTCTCGTGGGACTTCCGTCGGATGGGGGAGCTGCAGCTGGGCCTGCGGGCGGCCGGCGAGGATCAGCCGCTGTATCAGGACCAGCCGCAGTCGACGCTCTTCGTCGGTCCGGGAGCGGGCGAGTACGGCGTCTTCCAGCCGGGGTCCGCGTCCGCGATGGGGTACGACGACCTGAAGGTGGTCGAGGCGGCGCGCTTCCTGCAGTCGATCGCCGAGAACGCCTCCGTCGGCGCGACCGTGCGGGATGCTGTCCGCAGCGCCTCGGTGCTGGACGCGATGACGGAGTCGGTGGAGTCGGGAAGGTGGGTCACGCTCTAGCGGGTATGTCCGGCTGCAGTCCTAATGTCCGAACAAAGTATTGACTTATGGCTGTGATGCGTATTACATCGACATCACACGGAACGTTCGCCGCTCGCCTCCCTCACGGGGTGTCATCCGAACGAATGCTCCGCCAGCGCAGAGAATCCCCCGTCAGGTAAGGAAGTCCATGTCCACTCAGGCAGATCTCGATCTCGCCACGCATACCGTCGTGACCGACGAGCGGGTGAGGAAGCAGAAGCCGTTCCAGCGTCTGCTGGTCCGTCCGGAGATCGGTGCCCTCTTCGGCGCCATCATCATCTTCGTGTTCTTCGCCATCGTCGCCCCGCCGTTCCGGAGCCCCGAGGCCCTGGCCACCGTGCTGTACGCCTCGTCGACCATCGGCATCATGGCGTGCGGCGTGTCGGTCCTCATGATCGGCGGCGAGTTCGACCTGTCGACCGGTGTGGCGGTGACGTTCTCCTCGATCGCCGCGTCCATGCTGGCCTACAACCTCCACCTCAACGTGTGGATCGGCTCGGTCCTCGCCCTGGTGCTGGCACTGGGGGTGGGATTCCTCAACGGGTACCTGGTGATGAAGACGAAGATCCCGTCGTTCCTCATCACCCTGTCCTCGTTCCTGATGTTGACGGGCATCAACCTCGCGGTGACCAAGCTCGTCACCGGCCAGGTCGCGACGCAGTCCATCTCCGACATGGACGGGTTCGAGTCCGCCAAGAAGGTCTTCGCCTCGTCGTTCTCGGTCTTCGGTGTCTCGGTCCGCATCACCGTCCTGTGGTGGCTCGTCTTCACGCTCATCACCACCTACGTGCTGATGAAGACGCGCGTCGGCAACTGGATCTTCGCGGTCGGCGGCAACCAGGACTCGGCTCGCGCCATCGGTGTGCCGGTGACCAAGGTCAAGATCGGCATGTTCATGTTCGTCGGCTTCTGCGCCTGGTTCGTCGGCATGCACCTGCTCTTCGCCTTCAACACCGTCCAGTCCGGCCAGGGTGTCGGCAACGAGTTCCTCTACATCATCGCCGCGGTCATCGGTGGCTGCCTGCTCACCGGAGGTTTCGGTACCGCCATCGGTGCGGCCATCGGCGCCTTCATCTTCGGTATGACCAACCAGGGCATCGTCTACGCCGGCTGGAACCCGGACTGGTTCAAGTTCTTCCTCGGTGCGATGCTGCTCTTCGCCGTCATCGCCAACAACAGCTTCCGTTCCTACGCTGCGAAAAGGTGACACCTGACATGAGTGCAACCATCGAGACTCCCCTCGAATCGAACAGTGGCGGCAAGACCCCGCTGATCGAGCTGAAGAACGTCGGCAAGAGCTACGGCAACATCATCGCCCTCGGCGGGATCAACCTGCGCGTCGGCGCCGGCGAGGTCACCGGTGTGCTCGGCGACAACGGTGCCGGCAAGTCGACCCTCATCAAGATCATGGCCGGCCTGCACCAGCAGACCGAGGGCCAGCTGCTCGTCGACGGCGAGGAGGTCAAGTTCTCCTCACCCAAGGACGCGCTCGACAAGGGCATCGCGACGGTCTACCAGGACCTCGCCGTCGTGTCCCTGATGCCGGTGTGGCGCAACTTCTTCCTGGGCCAGGAGCTCCGGAAGAAGGGCGTCTTCCGCACCCTCGACGCCGCCGCGATGCGCGCGACGACCAAGGAGGAACTCCACAAGATGGGCATCGACCTGCCCGACGTGGACGCCCCCATCGGCTCGCTCTCCGGCGGTCAGCGCCAGTGTGTGGCCATCGCCCGCGCCATCTTCTTCGGCGCCCGCGTCCTGATCCTCGACGAGCCGACCGCCGCGCTGGGCGTCAAGCAGTCCGGCATGGTGCTGCGCTACATCTCCGCAGCCAAGGAGCAGGGCTTCGGCGTCGTGTTCATCACGCACAACCCGCACCACGCGTACATGGTCGGTGACCACTTCGTTCTGCTCAACCGCGGTCGCCAGAAGCTCGACTGCTCCTACGACGAGATCAGCCTCGACGATCTCACCAAGGAGATGGCCGGCGGCGACGAGCTCGAGACGCTCACCCACGAACTGCGCCGCTGACGCTCGACTCCCGGGCCCCGCACCTCACACGAGGTGCGGGGCCCGTGTCGTGTCGGCACCCGGACCGCGCGCGCGAGTGCTCGTGAGCAGAACTGCACGAACGACGACGGCCCCGCACCGAGGTTTTCGCCCAGGGGTGCGGGGCCGACGTTCTCGGGGGCTAGCGGAGAGGGAGACCTGCCGCCGCGTACGCGGCATCGACGAGCTCCATGGTGGCCGCCGCGTCGTCGGCGTCGAGGGGGATCGGAGCGCCGCTCTGCACGTGCGCCGCGAAGGCCTCGAGCTGGTACTCGTACGACGGGCGGGTGCCGAGGTGCTCCACCGTCGTCCCCGACGCATCCGTGACGGAGACGCGGTCGTCGGTGTTCGGCTTGATGTGGTTGTGCGCGAACGCCGTTCCCTCGGAGAAGGTCAGCAGCACCGTAAACTCGTGCTCGGCGTGCTCCATCGAGTTCGTCACGGTGCCGGTGGCGCCGTCGGGGAACGCGAGTTCGATGGTCGACGTCGCGTCGACGCCGGGGTCACGTTCGGTGGCGACGGCGGAGACCACGCGGGGAGGCCCGCCGGCGACGTCGGCGAGCAGGCGGTGCACGTGGAGCCCGTAGCAGCCCAGGTCCATGACGGAACCGCCCGCGAGGTCGAGCGACCATCGCGGATCGTCGTCGGCGGGTGCGGGCATGGCCATGACGACCTCGACCCGCGTGAGGCGACCGAGGGTGCCGTTCGCGGCGACGTCCAGCAGCCTCCGCGTCACCGGGTGGAAGAGGTAGTGGAACCCCTCGACGATCACTGCGCCCGTCTCGCGAGCCACATCGCGCACGGCCCGCGCCTCGGCGGCGTTGCGTGCGAACGGCTTCTCCGTCAGGACGGCCTTGCCGGCGCGCAGCGCGCGCATGTTCCACTCGGCGTGCAGGGCGTTGGCGAGCGGGTTGTAGACGGCGTCCACCTCGGGATCGTCGATCACCGCGTCGTAGTCGTCGGCGACGCGCTCGACGCCGTACCGCTGTGCGAAGGCCTCGGCGCGGCCGCGATCGCGTGCCGCGACGACCACCAGTCGATGACCGAGCGCGTGAGCCGGTCCGATGATCGCCTGCTCCGCGATGCGCGACGCGCCGAGGACCCCGATGCGCAGAGGTGCCGTCACACCGCGGCCGTTCGGGCGGCGACGATGTCGTGGAGGTGCTGCACGCTGGCGACGACGTCCGTCACCGGGCCGCCCACCTCGCCCGGCTCCTCGGACAAGATGGTGTCCTGCTCGAGCACGAACCAGCCGGTGTATCCGGCGTCGAGGAGCGAGTCGACGACGCCGCCGATGCCCACGTCCCCGGTTCCGAGCGGCGTGTACATGCCGGCGCGGACCGCGTCGGTGTAGGTGAGCTCGCCGGCCTGGACCCGTGCTGCGAGGGCGGCGTCGACGTCCTTGAGGTGAGCGTGCGCGATGCGATCGGCTGCCGCAGTGGCCAGTTCGGCCGGATCGGTGCCGCCGATCATGAGGTGCCCGGTGTCCAGGCACAGCGGGATGGAGGAGCCGTCGAGCACGCGGTGCACCTCGTCGCGCTGCTCGATCATGGTGCCGACGTGGGGATGCACGACGGCGAGGATTCCCCGCTCGGCGGAGGCGGCGGCGAGACGATCGAGGTTGCGCAGCAACACGGTCCACTGATCGGCGGTGAGCGTCGGACGGGCGTCGTAGCCCTCCTGGCCGGTGGACGCGGCGAGGACGATGACGTCGGCGTTCGCGGCCACGAAGCCGTCGAGCAGCGAGGCGATGGTCGGCACCGGATCGTGCGACTCCTCGTGCAGCAGAACGGGAGCGAAACCCCCGACGGAGGTCAGGTCGTGACCGGCGAGCACTGCGGCCAGGGACGCCGGATCGGCCGGGAGAAAGCCCTCGGGACCGTTCTCCGTCGCGGTGAGTCCGGCGCCGCGCATCTCGCGGAGCACGCGGTCGTTGTCCATCTGGTATCCCCAGCCGGGGACCTCGCAGACGCCCCACGAGATGGGTGCTCCGGCGATACGTACGGGTGCGGCGGTCATGAGCGGACCTCTTCCAGGGTGATGGGTGCGCCGCGGCGCAGGGATTCGGTGGCGGCCTCGGCGATCCAGGCGACCTCGAGGGCGTCCTGCGCGGTGCAGGGGGACGGGCGGGTGCCGGCGCAGACCTCCAGGAACGCGGACAGCTCGGCGCGGTAGGAGGCGGCGAACCGGTCCATGAAGAACCCGTGGGGCGTGTCCGACGGGAACAGCTCGCCGTGCGGGAAGAGCTGGGACGCTTCCATGTTCCGGACCGGGGTGTGGGGATCCCAGCCGGCGACGACCGTGTCGTCCCGGCCGTGGACCTCGAGCCGGCAGTCGTAGCCGCGGCCGTTGTAGCGGGAGTTCGACACGACACCGACGGCGCCACCCTCGAACGTCAGGAGCACGGTGGCGGAGTCGACGTCGCCGGCGGCGGCGAACGCGGGATCGCCCTGGTTCGAGCCGGTGGCGAACACGGACACGACCTCGCGGCCGACGATCCAGCGCACGACGTCGAAGTCGTGGACGCTGCAGTCGCGGAAGATGCCGCCGGACTCCGCGATGTACGCCATCGGCGGGGGAGCGGGGTCGAGAGTGGTGGACCGCACGGTGTGCAGGAACCCGAGATCCCCACTGCGCACGGCACGTTCGGCGGCCGCGACGGCCGGATCGAACCGCCGGTTGAACCCGATCTGGACGGGCACGTCGGAGGTCGCGATGCCGTCGACCACGGCCTTGCTCTCGGTGGCGGTGAAGGCCAACGGCTTCTCGCAGAAGACGGGGATCCCGGCGTCCACCGCGGCCAGCAGCAGCGAGGCGTGCGCGGGCGTGGCCGCCGCGACGACGATGCCGTCCACGCCGGCGGTGAGCATCGCGTCGACCCCGTCGACCTTCTCCGCGCCGTACTTCGCGGCGACGGCGTCGGTGACCTCCGGCCGTCCGTCGGTGACCACGAGGCTCGAGACCCCGTCGAGTCCGGCGAGAGTCTCGGTGTGGAACGCACCGATGCGTCCCAGTCCGACGACTCCGATTCGCTGGTTCCGAACGTCGTTGCCCATCAGTCCTGCCCTCCTACTACCTGTTGATCCCATTCGATGACCGAGCCGGTGACGACGCCGCTGCGCGGCGACAGCAGGAACACCACCATGTCGGCGATCTCGTCGGGCTGTCCGAGCTTGCCCATCGGCATGCGCGCGGCCGCGTCGGCGGCCCAGTCGTCCGGCGCGTCGTGGAACGTCCTCTGCGTCACGGCTTCGCCCTCGGTCTCGGTCCAGCCGATGTCGAGTGCATTGATGCGGATCCGGTCGAACCGGTGAGCGTGTGCCGCGTTCTTGGTCAGCCCCGACAGGCCGGCCTTCGCCGCCACGTACGGGGCGAGGTAGGACTGCCCGCCGCGGCCGCTCACGGAGCCGATGTTCACGATGGTGCCGGGAGCCGAGCGCGAGAGCATGTCTCGGACGGCGGCCTGCATGACGAAGAACGGTCCCCGCAGGTTGACGGCCATGTGCTGGTCGAACAGCTCGGGGGTGGTGTCGAGCAGTGACCCTCGGGAGGTGAGTCCGGCCGCGTTGCACACGGCATCGACGCGGCCGTAGTGCTCGACGGTGCGCTCGACGCTCGCGATCGCCTCGATGGGGTTGCCGATGTCGGCGCGCACGAAGGTCGCGTCGTGGCCGTCGGCACGCAGCTCGCGTTCGAACGCGGTGCCCACCTCGTCACGTCGGCCGCTGAAGGCCACGCGTGCGCCCGCGGCGAGGCTCGCTCGCACGACGGCGGCGCCCACACCGGACGTGCCGCCGCTGACGAGAACGACGGTGTCGTCCAGAAGAGTGCCCACACCGGGAAGTCTTGCGGTCCCGGCGCCGGTGATCAACACTCTGAACGCATCAAAAACACCTCGAGAGGACACTGCTGTGGGACATCGCTACAAAGTGCGGGAGATCGCGCAGCAGTCGGGCCTGAGCGAGGCGACCGTGGACCGGGTGCTGCACGAGCGGCCCGGTGTCCGGGAGGACACCCGAGCGGAGG
>NZ_LMRN01000020.1:47746-128899 GCF_001426145.1 Rhodococcus sp. Leaf225
CTTCGTCGACGTGGTCATGCAGGCACCCGAGCGGTTCTGTTCCCAGGTGCGGTCCGCCCTCGAGGCCGAGTTGCCGATGCTGTCACCGGCCGTGGTCCGGTCGCGGTTCCACTTCCGGGAGACGGAGTCGGTGCCCGCGATGCTCGAGACGCTCGACGGCATCCGCGCGCGCGGCTCGCACGGACTGATCGTCAAGGCGCCGGACGATCCGCAGGTGTCCGACGCGCTCGACGCCGTCGTGGCAGCCGGCATCCCGGTGGTGACCTACGTCAGCGACGTGCCGTCGAGCGCGCGCACCGCGTACGTGGGCATCGACGACGGCGCCGCGGGCGCCACCGCGGCGTACCTCGTCGATCAGTGGCTGGGGGAGTCGACGTCGAGCGTGCTGGTCACCTTGAGCCACGACACGTTCCGCAACGAGGGTGAACGGGAGATCGGGTTCCGTCGGGCCCTGCGCCGCACGGCGTCCGGGGTGCCGCGGGCCGTGTTCGACATCGCCCGCAGCAGCGGACTCGACGACACGGTCGAGGACCTGGTGGTCGAGGCGTTGACGCAGCACCCCGACATCGAGGCGGTCTACTCCATCGGCGGCGGCAACGTCGCCACCGTGCGGGCCTTCGAGCGGGTGGGTCGTCGGTGCCGGGTGTTCATCGCCCACGACCTCGACGCGGACAACCGTCGGCTGCTGGCCGAGCGCTCCATCTCGGCTGTGCTGCACCATGATCTGCGTGCCGACGCGCGGTCGGCGTGCCGGTTGCTCATGCAGGCCGCCGGTGCCCTGGACGGTGTTCGGGACGAGCCGTCACCCGTGCACGTGGTCACTCCGCACAACACTCCCCGATGACGCGCTCCGGCCGAGGAGCCAGATGGCGAGTGCGGCGAGGGAGATCGCTGCCCCGGTGAGGCACAGCACCGCCCACCCACCGACGGAATAGCTGACGGACGCAGCGACGGAACCGAGGACGCCGCCGCCGAAGTAGCTCACCATGTACGCGGTGTTGAGACGGTTTCGCGCCGGCGGATCCAGGACGAACACGACGTTCTGATTGCTGATGTGCGCGCCCTGGGTGCCCAGGTCGAGAGCCATGATGCCGACGATCAGGACGACGACGGCCCACACGGCGGAGCTGCCCGATCCGAGGAAGAGCAGCGCCCAGCTGGCCAGCAGGATCGTCAGGCACAGCGTCGTCGCGCGCCGTCCGTGTCCCTTGTCGGTCATGCGCCCGGCGATGGGTGCCATCAACGCACCGGCGACCCCGGCGATGCCGAACAGGCCGATGACGGCGTCACCGTAGGAGAACGGCGGAGCCGCGAGCAGGAACGCGAGCCCGGTCCACAGCACCGAGAACGCGGCCATGAGGAGCGCGCCCAGAGCCATGCGCAACCGGAGCTCCCGGAGTTCGCGTACGAGCGTCAGGATGGAGCCGAGAATGCCGCGGTAGGTGTCGGTCACCACCGGGGTCGACACCGGGACGTACTTCCGCAGCACCACCGCGAGCAGGGCGATGGCCACGGCGGCCACCCCGTAGACCAACCGCCAGCCGCCCAATTCGGACAGGAACCCACTGACGGTGCGGGCGAGCAGGATTCCGGTGAGCAGGCCGCTCATGACGGTGCCCACGGTGCGTCCGCGATCCTCCTCCGCGGCGAGGGCCGAGGCGAGCGGGACGATGACCATGGCGGCGGACGCTCCCACCCCGGCGAGGACGAGGGCGGCGGCGAGCATCGGGAAGCCGGGGGACACCACGGCGATGCCGTCCGCGACGGCGCAGATCAGGGCGGCGGTGACGATGAGGCGCCGCCGTTCGATCAGGTCGCCGAGCGGGACGAGGAACGCCAGACCGATGGCGTAGCCGATCTGCGCGGTGGTGACGAGGATCCCCGCCGTGCCCTCCTCGATGTCGAAGGAGCGGGCGATCGTGTCGAGCAGCGGTTGCGCGTAGTACAGATTCGCGACCAGGACACCGCAGGTGACGGCCAGCAGGAGGACCAGCCCGCGGCCGATGGTGGGTTCGGACGTCGTCGAGCTGCCCCCGGGTTCTGTCACCGCTCAACTATGGCCCCACCTCGTCGAGACCGCACAACGGGGACTCCGGAGACCTCGAGAACACCTCGAGATCCGTTCGACGGGTTCGACTGATCTCGGGACAGTCGGGGTATCCGTGCAGCACGGTGACAGACACAGGCGTCACCCGACCACTCGCCGGACGACCGACACAGGAGCCGCACATGAGCAAGCACGAACCGCTGGGACCTCTCTCGAAGGGGTTCCTCGCCGCGGACATGTTCGGCTACCAGGGCATTCTGACGGACGAGGAGTCGGAGACGGTCGGGGTGGTGCGTCGCTTCCTCGAGGACGAGGTCGCCCCGCGCGCGAACGAGTTCTGGGAGAAGGCGGAGTCACCGGTCCATCTGCTCCCGCGCCTGGCCGATCTAGGAATCGTCGGTCTGGAGTACGAGTTCGACGGTCGCGCGCCCGCACGCAAGGTCTTCACCGGGTGGCTGGGCATGGAGTTCTCGCGGGTCGATCCGTCCACGGGCACCATGTTCACCGTCCACAGCGGGCTCGCGATGAGCAGCATCGCCATCCTGGGCTCGGACGAGCAGAAGGAGCGGTGGCTCCCGGCCATGCGCCGCATGGAGAAGATCGGCGCCTTCGGCCTGTCCGAGCCGCACGGCGGTTCCGACGTCGCCGGCGGGTTGGAGACCACGGCGCGGCTCGACGGCGACCACTGGATCCTCAACGGCAGCAAGCGGTGGATCGGCAACGCCACCTTCGCCGACCTGATCATCGTCTACGCGAAGGACGAGGCGGACGGTGAGGTGAAGGGCTTCGTCCTCGAGAAGGGGGACGACGGCTTCCCCGAGGGGTTCCGTGCGGAGAAGATCGAGCGCAAGTACTCGCTGCGCGCGGTCGAGAACGCAGATCTGTACTTCGAGGACTGCCGGGTGCCCACCGCGAACAAACTCGAGCACGCGAACTCGTTCGCCGACACCGCCAAGGTCCTGTCCCTCACCCGCGGCGGCGTCGCGTGGGGCGCGGTCGGAGTGATGATCGGTGCCTTCGAGAAGGCGGTGGCCTACGCACAGGAGCGCGAGCAGTTCGGGGCGCCCATCGCGTCGTTCCAGTTGATCTCGGACCTGATCGCGCGCATGGCCGGCAACATCACCGCGTGCCTCGGGATGGCGCTGCGGGTGTCGCAGCTACAGGACTCCGGGGTGCAGCACGACGAGCACGCGGCACTGTCCAAGAGCTACACCACCACGCGATTGCGTGAGGTGGTGGGCTGGGCCCGAGAGATCATGGGGGGCAACGGCATCGTGCTCGACTACGACGTGATCCGTTACTTCACCGATGCCGAGGCGCTGTACTCGTACGAGGGCACGTCGCAGATGAACAACCTCATCGTCGGCAGGGGAGTGACGGGGCACTCGGCGTTCGTCTAGTGCGGCTCCGCCGCCCGTGAGTCTTTTGCGCATCCAGGGATGCACAAAAGACTCACGGGCGCGAAGCGCACATCAGCGTGCGAAGAGCAGTGCGCGCTTGACTTCCTGGATCGCCTTCGTCACCTGGATGCCACGGGGGCACGCGTCGGTGCAGTTGAAGGTGGTGCGACAGCGCCACACACCCTCGACGTCGTTGAGGATGTCCAGGCGCTCGGGAGCGCCCTCGTCACGGCTGTCGAAGATGAAGCGGTGTGCGTTGACGATGGCGGCGGGACCGAAGTAGCTGCCGTCGTTCCAGTACACGGGGCACGAGGTGGTGCAGCACGCGCACAGGATGCACTTGGTGGTGTCGTCGAACCGCGCGCGGTCGGCGGCCGACTGGATGCGCTCACGCGTGGGCTCGTTGCCGGACGTCATCAGGTAGGGCTTGACGGCACGGAACGCGTCGAAGAACGGCTCCATGTTCACGATGAGGTCCTTCTCCACGGGCAGACCGCGGATGGGCTCGATCGTGATGGTGAGGGACTTCGAGGAGTCCTTCGGGAGCATGTCGCGCATCAGGACCTTGCAGGCCAGGCGGTTGACACCGTTGACACGGACCGCGTCGCTGCCGCACACGCCGTGCGCGCACGAGCGGCGGAACGAGAACGTGCCGTCCAGGTAGTTCTTCACGTACAGCATCAGGTTGAGAAGACGGTCGGTCGGCAGGGTGGGGACCTGAAAGCTGTCCCAGTGCGAACCCTTGTCGTCCTCCGGGTTGAAGCGAGCGATCTTCAGTGTGACCATCACTGCTTCGTCCGGAACCGCAGGCAGACCGCCCTTGTCTTCGGACTTGTCGATAGCGGGTGCGCTCATCAGTACTTACGCTCCATCGGCTCGTAGCGGGTCTGCACCACGGGCTTGTAGTCGAGGCGGATATCGGAGAGCAGACCCTCGCCCACCTTGTACGCCATGGTGTGGCGCATGAAGTTGACGTCGTCGCGCTCCGGGTAGTCCTCGCGGGCGTGTCCGCCGCGAGTCTCCTTGCGGTTGAGAGCACCGGCGACGGTGACCTCCGCCATCTCCAGCAGGAAGCCGAGCTCGACGGCCTCGAGCAGGTCGCTGTTGTAGCGCTTGCCCTTGTCCTGCACGGTGATCCGGCCGTAACGCTCCTTCAGTCCCTGGATGTCGCTCAGGGCCTGCTTGAGGGTGTCCTCGGTACGGAAGACGGACGCGTTGTTGTCCATCGACTGCTGCAGCTCGGTGCGGATGGTCGCGACCTTCTCGTTGCCGTGATCCGAGAGGATGAGTTCGAGCCATTCCTCGACCATCTTCTGCGGAGCCTCGGGCAGCGGGGTGAAGTCGACGCTGTTGGCGTGCTCGGCGGCAGCGATGCCGGCGCGACGGCCGAACACGTTGATGTCGAGCAGCGAGTTGGTGCCGAGACGGTTGGAGCCGTGCACGGACACGCAGGCGCACTCGCCGGCGGCGAAGAGGCCGGGAACGACGTCGTCGTTGTTGCGGAGCACCTCACCGCGGATCTTGGTCGGGATGCCGCCCATGACGTAGTGGCACGTCGGGTACACGGGCACCAGCTCGGTGACCGGGTCGACGCCCAGGTACGTGCGGGAGAACTCCGTGATGTCCGGGAGCTTCTCCTCGAGGACGTCGGCGCCGAGGTGGGTCACGTCGATGTAGACGTAGTCCTTGTTCGGTCCGGCACCGCGACCTTCGAGCACCTCGAGCACCATCGAGCGGGCGACGATGTCGCGCGGCGCGAGGTCCTTGATGGTGGGGGCGTAGCGCTCCATGAAGCGTTCACCGTCCGCGTTGCGGAGGATTCCGCCCTCACCGCGCACGGCCTCGGAGATGAGGATGCCCAGTCCGGCGAGGCCGGTCGGGTGGAACTGGTGGAACTCCATGTCCTCGAGCGGCAGGCCCTTGCGGAAGATGATGCTCATGCCGTCACCGGTGAGGGTGTGGGCGTTCGAGGTGGTCTTGTAGATACGACCCGAACCGCCGGTGGCGAACACTATCGACTTCGCGTGGAACACGTGCAGCTCGCCGGTGGCCAGCTCGTAGGCGATGACGCCGGTGGCCACGGGGCCCTCGTCGGTCTCCGTCAGCGCGATGTCCAGTGCGTAGAACTCGTTGAAGAACTCCACGTCGTGCTTGACGCACTGCTGGTACAGCGTCTGGAGGATCATGTGACCGGTGCGGTCGGCGGCGTAACACGCACGGCGCACGGGCGCCTTGCCGTGGTCACGGGTGTGCCCGCCGAAGCGACGCTGGTCGATCTTGCCCTCGGGCGTGCGGTTGAACGGCAGGCCCATCTTCTCGAGGTCGAGGACCGCGTCGATGGCCTCCTTCGCCATGATCTCGGCAGCGTCCTGGTCGACCAGGTAGTCGCCGCCCTTGATCGTGTCGAAGGTGTGCCACTCCCAGTTGTCCTCCTCGACGTTGGCGAGGGCAGCACACATGCCGCCCTGCGCCGCGCCGGTGTGGCTGCGAGTGGGGTAGAGCTTCGTGAGCACCGCGGTGCGGGCGCGCGGACCGGCCTCGATCGCCGCGCGCATACCTGCACCACCGGCACCGACGATCAGTACGTCGTAACGATGTTCCTGCATGTGCACTCTCCCCTAGCTGGCGGTGATGTTGGGGTCGAACGTGAAGATGACATACGTGCCCAGACCCATGATGAGGATCATCGAGAGCACCAGAAGCGTGGTGAGCCAGAACCGCGTGGAGTCCTTGCGCGAGTAGTCGGCGATGACGGTCCGCAGACCGTTGCCGCCGTGCAGCTGCGCCAACCAGAGCATCGTCAGGTCCCACACCTGCCAGAACGGGCTCGACCAGCGGCCGGCCACGAAGGCGAAGTTGATGCGGTGAACACCGTCGTCGAGCAGCAACATGATGGACATGTGGCCGAGGACGAGGACGACGAGCGCGAGTCCGGAGAAGCGCATGAACAGCCATGCGTAGAGCTCGAAGTTGCCGCGGTTCTTCCGGCGCGGTGAGCGCGGATTGTCGAGGCTGGCGGGACGGTCGTGAGACGTTCCCAGCGTGCGTGCCTGCTTGGCACCTGCGTCGGTGGTCGCCATGGCTCAGTGCCCCCCGGTGAAGGTGTTGTAGAGGATGCGTGCCGCGCCCGGGATCATGACGACGAACCAGATGCCCAGGATGACCCACAGCATGAGGCGCTGGTACTGGGTTCCCTTCGACCAGAAGTCGACGAGCATGACTCGGATGCCGTTGAGTGCGTGGTAGAGCACCGCGGCCACCAGGCCGAGCTCCATCAGGCCGACGATCGGCGTCTTGTACGTGTCGATCACGTCGTTGTACGCCTGGGGATCGACGCGGACGAGCGCCGTGTCCAGGACGTGCACGAACAGGAAGAAGAACGTGACGACACCGGTGATCCGGTGCAGAACCCAGGACCACATGCCAGGGTCTCCGCGGTACAGAGACCGCGTGCGCTCCCGCGTCGGGGCGGCTTCGGTCGTGCTAGCCATCGAGTGCAGTGCCTCCAACATCATTGATGGACGCGACGAGCGAAGACGCCCGGAGAGATACCGGAGAAATCCAGCTCGATCGTGTGTGTGAAACGACTTCTTCGAACTCTAATCCCATGCTCGGACACGCACTAATTCGCGTTGGGCCTGGCGTTTCCCTGCCGACCGGAAGTTAGGTTTGCCTGTCCAATGACCTGGTGGGTCGCTCGGAGTTGCCTGCAGTGGCAGCCTCGACGTGACAGGATCGCCCTCATGCCGGAAGTCGACTGGAAATCCTTGCGCGACAGTGCTCGTGAGGCTATGACCCACGCCTACGCGCCCTATTCGAACTACCCCGTGGGGGCCGCTGCGACAGTGGACGACGGACGCATCGTCGCCGGATGCAATGTGGAAAATGTCTCATACGGTCTCGGGCTCTGCGCCGAGTGCGGACTGGTGTCGGCGCTGAATGCGAGCGGCGGCGGACGTCTGATCGCGTTCTCGTGCTGCGACAGTCGAGGCTCGATCCTGCTGCCGTGCGGCCGTTGTCGGCAGCTTCTGTTCGAGTTCGGCGGAGGCGATCTGCTGATCGACACGGCGTCGGGTGTGCGTCCACTGAGCGACCTCCTCCCCGAGGCGTTCGGCCCCGACGATCTCGCCGCCGGGCAGGTCTCGAGCACCGCCGAGAAGGCGGTGACCGATGCCTGATGCCGTATCGGTGATAGCCACCAAACGCGATGGCCACACCCTTTCTTCGGACCAGATCTCATGGATGGTCGACGCGTACACCCGTGGCGACGTGGCGGACGAGCAGATGTCGGCCCTCACGATGGCCATTCTGCTGCGCGGCATGACACGCGTGGAGATCCGTCAGTGGACCGACGCGATGATCGCCTCGGGCAGCCGCATGGACTTCTCGTCCATCTCGCGTCCCACCGTCGACAAGCACTCCACGGGCGGTATCGGGGACAAGATCACGCTCCCGCTCGCACCCCTCGTCGCGGCGTGCGGTGCGGCGGTGCCGCAGCTGTCGGGACGCGGTCTCGGCTACACCGGCGGCACGCTGGACAAGCTGGAGTCCATTCCGGGCTGGCGGGCCGATCTCACGGCCGACGAGATGACCCGACTCCTCGACGACCCCGCTGTCGGCGCGGTGATCTGCGCTGCGGGTGCGGATCTGGCCCCGGCGGACAAGAAGCTCTACGCCCTGCGCGACGTCACCGGCACTGTCGAGTCGATCCCGATGATCGCCGCGTCGATCATGAGCAAGAAGATCGCCGAGGGGACGGGCGCACTGGTTCTGGACGTGAAGTGCGGATCGGGTGCGTTCATGAAGTCGCTGGATCAGGCGCGCGAGCTCGCCGCGACGATGGTCGAGCTCGGCACCGACTCGGGCGTCAACACGGTCGCCCTGGTCACCGACATGTCCACCCCGCTCGGCCTCACCGCCGGCAACGCTCTCGAGGTGCAGGAATCCCTCGACGTCCTGGCCGGCGGCGGCCCCGCGGACGTCGTCGAGCTGACTCTCGCGCTGGCGCGCGAGATGGTCGCGGCCGCCGGACTCGACGGTGTCGATCCGGCCGACAAACTGCGCGACGGCACGGCCATGGACCGGTGGCGGTCGATGATCGCCGGACAGGGTGGCGATCCCGATGCGCCGCTGCCCGTGGCACGACATACTCACGACGTCGTGGCCGACCGCGACGGCGTGGTCACCCGTGTGGACGCCATGGCGGTGGGTATCGCCGCCTGGCGGCTGGGTGCCGGGCGCGAGCGGCAGGGCCAGCAGGTCCAGGCAGGAGCAGGGGTGCGCATGCATGTCAGACCGGGAGAGCGGGTGTCCGCCGGGAGTGTGGTCTTCACGCTGCACACGGACACCCCGGAACGGTTCGACGGTGCGCTCGAGGCACTGACGGACGGATGGGCCGTCGGCGACGACGCTCCTGCCGTCTCGCCGCTGATCCTGGATCGGATCGGTACGTAGTGTGACGCGCGCTCGGTGGTTCCTCGTCACGCTGGTGGGGGTGATGCTCGCGATCCTGCTGGGCGCGTGCGGGTCGTCCTCGGACGAGCCGTTGATCGACACGGTCACCGACAACGGTGTGCTCGTGGTCGGCACGGAGGGCACGTACAGCCCCTTCAGTTTCCAGGGGTCCGACGGTGACCTGACGGGGTACGACATCGACGTCGTCCGCGCGGTCGGGGAGAAACTCGGCGTACGCGTCGAGTTCGTCCAGACGCCGTTCGACTCGATCTTCGCCGGTCTCGAGTCCGGCCGGTTCGACCTCATCGCAAACCAAGTGACCGTCAACGACGAACGGCAGGCCAAGTACGACCTCTCGCGGCCGTACACCGTCTCCGAGGGCGAGATCGTCGCGCGGGCCGGGGACACGTCGATCACCTCGCTGGCGGATCTGGCCGGCCGGACCACGGCGCAGTCGTCGACGAGCAACTGGGCCGAGGTGGCCACCGACGCAGGCGCTCAGGTGCAGGCCGTCGAGGGATTCGTCCAGGCGGTGACGCTGGTCAAGGACGGCCGTGTCGACGCCACCGTCAACGACTCGCTCGCCATCGCCGAGTACTTCGCGCAGACCGGGGACACGGGTGTCGCCGTCGCCGCCCAGACCGGGGACACCAGCCTGCAGGCCTTCGCCGCCCGCAAGGACAGCGGCCTGATGGAGCAGGTGAACACCGCGCTGGAGGAACTGCAGGACGACGGCACGCTGGCGGCGGCCTCGGAGCGTTACTTCGGCTCCGATGTCGCGGTGCCGGATCCGCAGACCGCCGCGGCCACCGCTCCCACCGCCGAGGCAGGGGCCACCGAGTCGACTCAGGAACTGATCACCCGCAACCTGGTGCCGATGCTGAAGGCCACCGTCACCACGACGTTGCCGCTCACCGCGATCAGCTTCGTCATCGGTCTCGCGATCGCGCTGGCAGTGGCACTGGCCCGAATCTCGTCGATCCGACCCCTGTCGCTGCTCGCGCGCTTCTACGTCTCGATCGTCCGCGGCACTCCGTTGCTGCTGCAGCTGTTCATCGTGTTCTACGCGTTGCCGCAGTTCGGGGTGGTCATCTCGCCGTTCCCGGCGGCGGTGGTGGCGTTCAGCATCAACGTCGGCGGGTACGCGGCCGAGATCGTGCGGGCAGCCATTCTCGGCGTGCCCAAGGGCCAGTGGGAGGCGGCCGAGACCATCGGCATGGGGTACCGCACCACGCTGCAGCGCATCGTCCTGCCGCAGGCGCTGCGCACCGCGGTGCCGCCGTTGTCCAACACGTTGATCTCGTTGGTGAAGGACACATCGCTGGCGTCCACGATCCTGGTCACCGAGCTGCTCCGCGTGGCGCAGCTCGCGGCGGCCCCCACCTTCGACTTCTTCGCGCTCTACTCGGTGGCCGCGGTGTACTACTGGATCATCTGCATCGTCCTGTCCTCCGTGCAGGGCAGACTCGAGACCCGACTGGACAGGTACGTGGCGCGATGACCGAGAAGCCCTTGATCGAGGCGACGGGACTGCGGAAGTCGTTCGGCGACAACCACGTCCTGCAGGGAGTCGACTTCACCGCCGACCGCGGCACGGTCACCGTCGTCGTGGGTCCGTCGGGCTCCGGCAAGACCACGCTGCTGCGCGGGCTCAACGCGCTCGACCCGGTGGACTCCGGCACCGTGCGCATCGGCGACGTGTCCGCGGACTTCGGTGAGCTGGCGTCGGCTCCGCGTGGCCGCGTCCGGTCGGCAACGGCAGCGCTGCGTGCACAGAGCGGCATGGTGTTCCAGAGCCACAACCTGTTCCCGCACAAGACGGTGCTGCAGAACGTCGTCGAGGGTCCCGTGATCGTGCAGAAGCACCCGCGGGCGGAGGCCGAGGCGGCGGGCAGGGAACTGCTCGCGCAGGTCGGTCTCACCGGCAAGGAGGACCAGTACCCGTTCCAGCTGTCGGGTGGCCAGCAGCAACGCGTCGGGATCGCCCGTGCACTCGCCCTGGCGCCCGAGCTCATGCTGTTCGACGAGCCCACCTCGGCGCTCGATCCCGAGCTCGTCGGCGAGGTGCTGTCGGTCATGAAGAACCTCGCGAGCGAGGGCTGGACCATGGTCGTGGTCACTCACGAGATCCGGTTCGCGCAGCAGGTGGCCGACCAGGTGCTGTTCGTCGACGGGGGAGTCGTGGTCGAGAGAGGCACCCCCACCGATGTGCTGACGCACCCGGCGCAGGAGAGGACGCAACAGTTCCTCAAACGCATCCTCGACCCGCTGTAGGCGAGGGGCGCGAGGCGCGGCCGCGAACACTACAGTCGGGACATGGATGAAGATCTGACGGTTGCTCCGGACAGCGCGGCACGACTGAGCGGTCCGGCACCCCTGGACATGCAGAACATCGCCCGCGCGCCGAAGGCGTTGTTGCACGACCATCTCGACGGCGGGCTCCGGCCGTCGACCGTGCTGGAACTGGCGAGCGAGTGCGGGTACGACGGGCTTCCCGCGTCGGACGCGGAGAGTCTCGGCCGGTGGTTCCGCGACGCCGCCGACAGCGGCTCCCTGGAGCTGTATCTCGAGACGTTCGCGCACACCGTCGCCGTCATGCAGACGGCCGAGGGCCTGCAGCGCGTGGCGCGCGAGTGCGCCGAGGACCTGGCCGCCGACGGTGTCGTCTACGCCGAGGTGCGCTACGCGCCCGAGCAGCACCTGGAGAAGGGGCTGACACTGGACGAGGTGGTCGAGCACACCCTGGAAGGGTTCCGCCAGGGCGAGAGCGCCGCCCGTGCGGCCGGTCGACCCATCGTCATCGGATGCCTCCTCACCGCGATGCGGCATGCCGCCCGTTCCCGCGAGATCGCCGAACTGGCGGTCCGGTACCGCGACCAGGGTGTCGCGGGCTTCGACATCGCCGGCAAGGAAGCGGGCTTCCCCCCGAGCCGGCACCTCGACGCGTTCGAGTACATGCGGGCGAACAACGCGCACTTCACCATTCACGCCGGCGAGGCGTTCGGCCTGCCTTCCATCCACGAAGCGATCGCGTTCTGTGGCACGGACCGGTTGGGCCACGGAGTGCGCATCGTCGACGACATCACCACGAACGCCGACGGTGCCCGCGAACTCGGCCAGCTCGCGAACTATGTGCGGGACAAGCGCATTCCCCTGGAACTGTGCCCCAGCTCCAACGTCCAGACGGGCGCCGTGGCCAGCATCGAGGAGCACCCCTTCGACATTCTGGCCCGCTTACGGTTCCGCGTCACCGTGAACACGGACAACCGGTTGATGAGCGACACCTCGATGAGCAAGGAGATGTACCGGCTGGCCACGGCATTCGGCTACGGGTGGTCGGACCTCGAGCGGTTCACGATCAACGCGCTCAAGTCGTCGTTCCTGCCGTTCGATCAGAGGTTGGCGTTGATCGACGACGTCGTGAAGCCCGGGTATCGGGTGTTGTTGGGGTAGCGGATTTTTTGGCAGTGTGGCAACCCATTCGCGGTTGCGACCGTCGTCGGCATTGAAGCCGTCACGCAGAAACGTGACGGCCATAGCGGATCCGAGGGTTCCATTACGAGGGAGTCATTGGCAACGAGCAAGCAAGCGCCGGGCGGAGATTATGGAAACGGTTTCGGGTGCGCCGCCGGAACCCGTCGAGGTTGTATGGACAGCAGAGAACAAGTCGGAGTTTGCGGCCTTTGCGCGCATTCTTTACTCCCACCTTGACGAGCGGGCCGCGGCCACCGCCGTCGCCTGGGAGCTGAGAGCCGAACTGCGCCGAATCGCCGCCAATCACGACGCAGCGCGCACCGAACCGTTACCTTGTCCGACCAGTTGGCCGGGGCCAAGCGATGCAGACCGCAAGGCACTCGAACTCCAATCCGGACTTGTTGTTGCGGAATGCGGAGGCAACGGTATCGAACTGTTGGCCCACGAACTAGAACGACGTCCTAGCCGAGCGATAATGGCTAGCGGGTTGACAACCGGTGGAAAGGTATCCGGCAGTCAGAATCGGTTAACCCAACCGATCGCTACGTGACCTCCACCGGCACGGAGGGGCCGCCCACCGGCCACCCTCGCTTTCGACCGTCTCGTGCGCCGAACCGCTACTGGGGCGCGGGCACCACCCATTCCCACCCATTGCGTCCTGACGGCGCGGGAAGGTAGATGCTCTTCATGCCGGGAGCGGCTTCAAAGACGTAAGTTCCGCGGTACTTGGATGACGGTGCGTACGCGTCGCTGAAACCGGCTGTTTCTGCTTCGTCACAGGTAAAGGCGGAACTGGGGTAGATGTCGGTGTCAGTGGTCCCGTCAGCTTCGATTCCGCCGAAGCGGGCGGGGTTCATGAGGCCGTTGATCGCCGGTGCCACGCTCTCACCTTGGTACTGGTAAGCGTCGTAGTCAGCGGATGTCTCGAAGCTTACGTCGGCGATGATGAAAACGCCTTCTTCAGATGCCTTAAACGCGCCGCCACCGGATTCGGTACAGGTGGGTGAGGTACGTATGTTGTCCAGAGTTCGTGGCCCGTCTGTGAATACAGACGGTGCGTTAACCGCCATTAAGCCACCCCGCAGCTACACTCCCACTCGTGCACCGCATCTTCACCACCCCCGTCTCGTCCGTGTACCCGCACTACGTCACCAAGGTGGAGCGCAAGGGTCGGACGAAGGACGAGCTCGACGAGGTCGTCCGCTGGCTCACGGGCTTCGACGACGCCGAGTTGGCGCAGCACCTCTCGGCGGACACGACGTTCCTCGATTTCTTCGAGGCCGCGCAGCTGAACCCGAACGCGCCGCTCATCACGGGGTCGGTGTGTGGGGTGCGGGTCGAGTCGGTGGAGGATCCGCTGATGCAGAATATCCGTCGCCTCGACAAGCTCGTCGACGAGCTCGCCAAGGGGCGACCGATGGCGAAGATCCTGCGCGCCTGATCGGCGCGCCGACAGTCAGGTGGTCGGACGCAACCGGGTCTCGAACTCGCGCTCGAGGGCGCGCCACGACTCCGCCTCTGCGTCGAACGGGGCGCTCGGAGCCATGCGTCCGTCCACCGGCTCGAGGATGTAGGAGATGAGCCAGCCGAGGGGAGTGGCCGGCGCCAGTGCCTCCTCGACGGACGCGTCCTTGGCGTAGTCGGCTGCGTCGGTGAACAGTTCGACGGCGAGATCGAGCTGATCGGCGTCGACGGATTCCGGCCCGCGGGCCAGGTCGTCGGCGAGCCCGGGCAGCACGTACACGTTCTCGTCGGTCACCTGCACGTCGAGAGAGCCGTCGACGGCAGCGGTGCGCACGTCGTCGTAGGTGCTCACCGTCGTGAGGTCGTGGTCGTGATCGTCGGCCAGGTAGCGGGCGAGCGCCCGCTCGCTGCCGAACACGAAGATCGCGCCCGACCGTCCCAGGAACAGCGGCTCGTCGTCGAGGTAGCAGCGCAGCGTGTAGTACGTGTCCTCGGAGGTGATGATGCGCACCGGATCGATACCCACCGAGCCCCAGAAGGTCTCGTCCTCGTCCTCGGTGTCGACGGGCGCCACGAGCACATCGGAGTCGTCCGACGCGGTGTCGTCGTCGGTGTCGATGTCCTCGTCGTCCAGATCCTCTGCGTCGACGATGTTCTCGGCTGCGGCCGTGATCTCCGCAT
The DNA here is from genome assembly GCF_001426145.1 of Rhodococcus sp. Leaf225. Lineage (NCBI taxonomy): Bacteria > Bacillati > Actinomycetota > Actinomycetes > Mycobacteriales > Nocardiaceae > Rhodococcus > Rhodococcus sp. Leaf225. The sequence goes on from NZ_LMRN01000020.1 coordinate 62,267, forward strand.
CGGCCACGGCGGTCGCCTCGGCATCGACGTCGGGAGTGGTCAGGACGGTGTCGATGGCGTCGAGGACGGCGTCCCACCCCTTCGCCACGACGGCACCGATACGGTTCCACAGCTGCGAGCCCTCACGCCCGACGAAGGCGTCGGCACCGCGGGACAGCACTCCGAGAAGCGCGTTGGCAGAGAAGAAGCGAGTGACGGCATCCAGTTCGCAGACCTCGCCGAGGGTGCGTGCCATCTCGAGGGAGCGGGCCAGCTCGATGATGGAGTCCTCGTCCGGATCCCCCGCGGCGAGCTCCGGAACGCCCACGAGGTCGTAGACGTGGTCGTCGTCCGGCTCGATGTGCGCTGCGGAGAGCGCGACGACGGTGCGCCACTGCGGATGGTCGACGAGGTCGTTGTCGGTGTCGGTGCGGATGAACGCCGCCATCTCGGCCACCGACGGGAACGCGTAGAGATCGTCCTCGCGACCGAGGAAGGCCTCCCACTCCTCGCCGTCCTCACGCCACTCGGGCGCCCACAGGGTGACGAGGTCGCCGGCAGTCACACCGAGTTCGATCGGGACGATGTCTCCAGCCATGGCCGCGAGCCTATCCCAGCCGCCGGGCGTCCTCACTGGACGCCGTGTCGAGCCCCAGACGCAGGGCGGCGTGGATGTCGGCACGCTCGAGAACGACGGCCAGAACGGCTGTGTTCACCGCGTGGACGATCGCCGCCTCGACCCGATGACAGCGCATCTCTCGGACGTCGTCCTCGACGGTGAGGCCGACCAGACGTCCGTGCGCGTCCACCTCGGCCCGGACGAGCGCGTCGTCCCTGTCGTTGCGACCGCGCACGCGGGCCAGGTCGTCGAGAGTCCGGTGCAGCAGGGCGGACACGCGTCGTGCCGAACCGGACGAGCCGATCTCGACGAGCTCGTCGTCGGCAGGGCCCGCCGTGGGCACCGGCGCCACCGGATGCGCGAGCCCGTGCAGCATCCGCACCGCGGCAGCCACCGCGGAACCCCCGAAGGCGAGCTCCCTACGTTCGAGCTCCAGGTCCACGATCTCGCCGGACGGCAGCACCACGATGCGTCCGGCGCGCGAGGTGGCGTGTCCGCCGGTCATGCGGTCGGCCGGTAGAAGCCGTGGAAGCTCATGCCGACGTTCGACGTCCGGACGGCACTGACGCTGACCGGGTCGCCCGCCTCCACCATCTGACCGTTCCCCACCACCATCGCGACGTGACCGTCCCACACGGCGAGGTCGCCCGGCATCAGGTCCTCGGCGCTCACCGGGCTGCCCACCGCCTGGTCGGCCGCGAGCCGCGGCAGGTCCACTCCGGCGGTGCCGTACGCGCTCTGTGTGAGTCCGCTGCAGTCCAGGCCCTGGCCGGGGGTGGTGCCACCCCATACGTACGGCGTGCCCTGCTGGGCGAGCGCGAAGCGGACGGCTCCGGCCGCGCGCTCGTTGGGCGCCATGGCGGTGCTGCCGTCGGGAAGCGTCACGAGCGTGCCGGTCCCGTCGGCGCCGGGCGACGCCGGATCGGCCGGCTGCTCCGGAGCCGTCGGCGCGAACAGCCCGCGGAGAGCCGCGTCCGGCGACGCGGGCAGAGACGGAAGCGCGGGAACCTCCGGCACGACGAGTGCGCCGACGCGGGCGGCCAGGGCATCGAGCTCTGCTCGCACCCGAGCGTGGACGGCGAGAGCATTGTCGAGGTGGTGCGTCGCGTGGGCGATGAGTGCGGTCTGTCCCGGGGGAGTGAGGGCCGCGGGCGCGAGTGCCGCTGCGCCCGTGAGGAAAGCGGCCATGATGGTCTGCAGCTCGGCGACCCCACGCGCGACGCTCGCCTGCGCCTCGGCGGCGAGTGACTGCAGCGCGCCGGCGTGCTCGATCATCGACCCGGCCGCGGCGGCGCCGCGCACGGTGAGGTCGAGAGCGGCCTCGGACGCGGGTCCGGACCACGCGTCCGAGAGAGCGGTGACTCCGTCGGTCACCTGTCGCGAGGCGTCGGACAGTGACGCGATGCCCGAGTCGAGGGAATCGGTGTCGGGGGACGGACGGCCGGTGCCGAGAGAGCGGATCAGAGTCTCGAGGGGCGCGGCCAGCAGATCGATCATCGCGGTGCACCGGTGCCGATCAGCACGTCGGACAGCGAGGTGTCGCCGTCGTCGTAGGACCGCGCTGCGGACTGCACGGACGACCCGAGGTGCTCGAACAGGTCGGACAGCGCGCCGAGGCCGTCGGCGTAGCGCGCCGCGGCACCGGCGAACGCGACTCCGAAGTCGGCTCCGACGAGGCCGAGCGTCGCCGCGGAGCCCGTTGCACCCCGTGCCACCGTGGACGCGTCCCGCACGAGGAGTGCGGCGTCGGTCAGACGGCCGGCACCGTCGTGCAGACCGTCCACTCGGACGTCGAATGTCGTACCGCTCTCGGCCACTGCAGTCCACCGTTCACTCGCGTGCTAGCACCGTCTCGAAGTCAGACGGTGCGGAGCGGCTCGCGGTTCCCCGATCACGCGGATCCGTTCGACCAGGAGTGGGCGCCGATCGCCGACTAGGGTGATCCCGGTGAACACCACGCCCGACATGGACACCCGCGTACTCGACCACCCCCTCGCGTCCGCGCTGCTGACCCAGATGCGCGACCAGTCGACGGACAACCCCGCGTTCCGATCCGCACTGCGCCAGCTGACGCAGATGCTGGTCTACGAGGCGCTGCGCGACGCGCCCGTGGTCGAGTTCGACGTCACGACGCCGGTCGCGGTGACCACCGGGACGCGCCTGAAGTCGCCGCCGCTGCTGGTGCCGGTGTTGCGCGCGGGCCTGGGCATGGTGGAGAAGGCCAGTTCGCTGATCCCGCAGTCGCGGATGGGCTTCGTCGGCATCGCGCGCGACGAGAAGACACATCAGCCGGTGCCGTACATGGAATCGCTGCCCGACGACCTGGCCGGTTACCCGGTGTACGTCCTCGACCCGATGCTCGCCACGGGCGGGTCGATGGTCCACACCATCGAGCTGCTGGTGCAGCGCGGCGCGGACGACGTCACGTGCATCTGCGTCGTGGCCGCCCCCGAGGGAGTGCAGGCACTCGCGTCGTCGGGACTGCCCGTGCGCCTCGTCACCGCCAGCATCGACGAGGGTCTGAACGAGAACGCGTACATCGTGCCGGGCCTCGGTGACGCCGGGGACCGCCAGTTCGGTCCCCGCTAGAGCGAGCGGGCGAAGTCGGCCAGGGACTCGAGCGTGTCGGCCGCGCGTGTCCTGGCCGGCGCCAGATCCTCCGCCGTCGCCACCGGTTCGACCACTTCCAGGTAGGCCTTCAGCTTCGGTTCGGTTCCCGACGGCCGAACGATGACGCGGAACCGTTCGCTGGTCAGTTCCACTGCATCGGTGCGGAGTTCGGCGTCGGGGGTGTTCAGGTCGCGTACGGTCACCGTCGCACCCGCCAACGTCGTCGGTGGGGCGGAACGCAGGCGCGTCATCATGTCGCCGATCTCCGAGAGGTCGGTGACGCGCCGCGACACCTGGGTGCCCACGCGCGCTCCGAACTCGCGGTCGAGATCGTCGAGGACGTCGAGGATGGTGCGTCCCTCCTCGGCCAGGTCGGCCGCGATGTGTGCGAGCAGCACGGCAGCCGAGATGCCGTCCTTGTCTCGCACCGCGTCCGGGTCGACGCAATGTCCGATCGCCTCCTCGTAGGCGTACACCAGGCCGTCGCCGGCGCGCACGAGCCACTTGAAGCCGGTGAGCGTGCGCCGGTAGCGGGCGCCGCGGGCGGGCGCGAGCGCCGAGAGCAGGCTCGACGACACGATGGTGCTCGCCACGAGTGATCCCGGCGGCGCCGACCGCAGGATGTGGTCCGCGATCACCGCTCCCGTCTCGTCGCCGGTGAGCATGCGGACACCGTTCGGCCCGCGCACACCGATCGCGCACCGGTCCGCGTCCGGGTCCAGAGCGATGGCCAGTGCCGCGTCGACCTCGGCGGCAAGCGCCAGCACCTGGTCCGCCGCGCCCGGCTCCTCGGGGTTGGGAAAGGTGACGGTGGGAAAGTCCGGGTCGGCGTCGAACTGCGACGTCACGATGTGGACGTCGGTGACACCGCTGCGGCGCAACGCCTCCACGGCCACGGGCCCGCCGACCCCGTGCATCGGAGTGAGTGCCACACGGAGGGTTGAGTGCGACGGCCGCTCGGGAACGCGCTGTGCCACCCGGTCGAGGTACTGCTCGATCACGGGGTCCGCGGTGGGCGTGACGGCGGTGCGTGCGATCGAGGACGCACCCGGCGCCTGCCGGATGAACTCCTCGATCTCCCGGTCGGCGGGCGACACCAACTGGGCGCCGCCGTCGAGGTAGACCTTGTAGCCGTTGTCGGCCGCGGGATTGTGCGAAGCGGTGATCTGAATGCCGGCGACGGCGCCGCGTGACCTCGTGGCGAACGCGAGCACCGGGGTCGGCGCCGGATCCGGGAGCAGGGTGACGCGGAAGCCCGCCGCGGCCAGGACCTCGGCCGCGGCGACGGCGAACTCCGCGGAGCCGTGTCGGGCGTCCCGGCCCACCACCACCTCGGAGCCGGCCGCGTGATGACGCGAGAGATACTGCGCCACACCGTGTGTGGCCCTCGTGACGACGGCGACATTCATGCCACCGGGCCCGGCCTGCACGGGTCCGCGCAGACCCGCGGTGCCGAAGGTGAGCGCACCGGCGAATCGTTCGGCGACCTCGCTCGAGTCGAGGTCGCGCAGTTCCGCCTGCGTCGCGGGATCCGGATCGTCCTCGATCCACTGCCGGACGACGGCGCCCGGGTCCGTCACAGTTGCGGGACCAATCGGCGCAGCAGAGTTCCCATCCGTTCGGCCGAGGCGGCGCCGGCGGCGATCACCTCGTCGCCGTCGAGGTGCTCCCCGGTCATTCCGGCCGCGAGGTTGGTCACCAGCGAGATGCCGAGGACGCGGGCACCCGCACCCCGAGCCGCGATGGTCTCGTGCACCGTCGACATGCCGACGAGGTCGGCGCCCAGTGTGCGGAGCATGCGGATCTCGGCGGGCGTCTCGTAGTGCGGGCCGGGCAGTCCGGCGTAGACGCCGTCGGTCAGGCTCGGGTCGATTCCTCGGGCCACCTCGCGCAGGTCGGCCGAGTACGCGTCGACCAGATCGACGAACTGGGCGCCGATCAGCGGTGACCGCGCCGTCAGGTTGAGGTGGTCGGAGATCAGCACGGGATCGCCGACAGCCATGCCCTCACGGATGCCGCCCGCCGCGTTGGTCAGGACGATGGTGCGAGCGCCGGCGGCGGCCGCCGTGCGGACGGGATGGACCACGCGGCCGAGATGATGTCCCTCGTACGCGTGGGTGCGCCCGAGCAGGATCAGGACCTGTGTGCCCTCGACGTCCACGGACCACATGGCGTTGGAGTGGCCCAGCGCCTTCGGTGCGGCGAAGCCGGGCAGCGAGGACATGGGAACGATGTGCTGGGGTGTGCCGAACTGCTCCGCGGCCTTCTGCCACCCGGATCCGAGGACCACTGCCACGGGATGCTCGGCGATGCCGGTGATCCGGGCCAGGGCGGCGGCGGCCGCCTCCGCGGCTCCGGTGGGATCGGTCTCGGGATCGACGAGTGCGTTCTCCGAGTCGGCCGGTACGGGGGGAGTGCTCACACGTCCGACCCTATCGCCGCGGGCGGGTGTTCGCTGCGGCAGGCGAGACGGCGGAGTGTCAGGTGTGGGCTCGGTAGAGACGCCAGAACCACACAGACGCGGCCGAGGCGATCACGGCGCCCGATCCGAACGCTCCGACGAACAAGAGCATCGCGGAGAGGGCCGCGAGCAGCACGATCACACCGAGCTGGAGGATCGCCGCGAGAGCCATGACTGCACGGTCCTCCGGAAATCGGTCCCGCGCAACCGAGCGTCGCCGGCGTCGATCGGGGTCTGGTTACCGACGAGTACCATCCGTCCATGCCTTCACTCGATCGCCACGGAGACGTCTTCGTCCTCAGCCTCGCCCACGCCGACGGCGTCAACCCGGAGAACCGCTTCCACCCGGAGTGGATCGAGCAGGTGCACACGCTCCTCGACGAGGCCGAGGCGTCGGAGGGTCCGGCCGCGTTGGTGACCGTCGGCGGCGGCAAGTTCTACTCGAACGGCCTGGACACCGACTACCTGTTCAGCCACGCGGACTCCATTCCGGAGTACCTCGACCTGGTGCACACCGTCTACACCCGGCTGCTGCGCTTCCCGATGGCCACGGTCGCCGCCGTACAGGGCCATGCCTTCGGCGCCGGCGCGATGCTCGCCCTGTGCCACGACACGTCCGTCATGCGCGCGGACCGGGGCTTCTTCTGCCTTCCCGAGGTGAACCTCGGCATGCCGTTCACCGAGGGCATGTCGACGCTGCTGGCCGAGCGCCTGCCGAGTCGGACCATGATCGACGCGATGACCACCGGCCGTCGCTACGGCGGCGCGGACGCTCTCGAGTTCGGCATCGTGCAGGCCGTCGCCGGCGAGGACGAGCTGCTGACCACCGCGGTGGCGCAGGCGGCCGAACGGGTGTCCACCCGCGGCGCCAACCTCACGTCCATCAAGGACAGCATCCACGTGCGCACCCTCGCCGCGCTGTCCGTCCCCACGGCGGAGAGCACCTTCTCACTGGGGCAGTGACACACTGAGTCCCGTGTCCTCGACCCTCGATTCCGTTCTCGACGCCGCGACCGGCGATCTCGTCGCCCTGTCGCATGCCGTACACGCGCGTCCGGAACTGGCCTTCGAGGAGCACTTCGCGTCGGCGGCGACGGCCGATCTGCTCGCAGGTGGCGGATTCGAGGTGCGGCGGGGCGTCGCGGGCCTGCCGACGGCATTCGACGCGACCTACGGTTCGGGCGAGCTGGTGGTCGCCGTGTGCGCCGAGTACGACGCACTGCCGGAGATCGGCCACGCCTGTGGACACAACATCATCGCGGCGTCGGCGGTCGGTGCGGGGCTGGCCCTCGCGTCGGTCGCCGACGAGCTGGGGCTGACCGTCCGGGTGCTCGGCACCCCGGCCGAGGAGTCCGGCGGCGGCAAGGTCCTCATGCTCGACGCCGGGGTGTTCGACGACGTCTCGCTGGCAATGATGGTGCACCCCGGTCCGTTCGACATCGCCGCCGCGCGCTCACTCGCGCTGTCGGACATCGCCGTTCGATACGCAGGGCGTGAAGCGCACGCCTCCGCGGCGCCCGAGTGGGGCATCAACGCGGGCGACGCCGTCACCGTCGCGCAGGTCGGTGTCGGCCTGTTGCGCCAGCATCTGCGCCCCGGTCAGCAGATCCACGGCATCGTCGGTCACGCCGGCACCGCCCCGAACATCGTCCCAGGATCGGCGGAGATGTTCTACTACCTGCGCGCGGACACTGCGGAGGCACTCGCCGATCTCGATCGCCGCGCGCGGGGATGTTTCGAGGCCGGAGCGGTGGCCACCGGGTGCACCCACGAGATCGTCACCGTGTCCCCGACCTACACCGAACTCACCCCCGATCCCTGGCTGGTGGCCGAATACCGTCGTGCCGCAGCCACTCTCGGTCGCGCACTGGTTCCCGAGGAGTTCGAGACCTCGCGCCCGTTCGGCAGCACGGACATGGGCAACGTCACCGCGCGCATCCCGGGCATCCATCCGGTGATCGGTCTCGATTCCGGCGGCGCGGTCACTCACCAGCCGGGTTTCACCACGGCGTGCATCACCGAGTCGGCCGACCGCGCCGTCGTCGACGGGGCCCGCGCCCTCGCTCGGGTGGCCGTCGCGGCGGCCACCGACCCACAGCAACGCTCTCGACTCGTCGAGGGCACACACGAGAGGACGGTACGACGATGAATCCGGCCGACGCCTGGATCGCAGCACACGGGGCGGATCTCGTGACGTGGCGTCGACGGATCCACATGCACCCCGAGCTGGCCAGGCAGGAATTCGAGACGACCAAGTTCGTCGCCGAGACCCTCACCGCCGCGGGACTGTCCCCGGTGGTGCTTCCCAGTGGCAGCGGCGTCATCTGCGACATCGGCCCCGCCGGTCCGCGCGTCGCTCTCCGGGCCGACATGGACGCGCTGCCCCTGACGGAGTTCACCGGCGCCGAGTACTCGTCGACGGTCCCGGGCGTGTCCCATGCCTGCGGACACGACGCCCACACGACGGTTCTGCTGGCGACCGGGCTGGCGCTGGCCTCACTCGACTCGCTGCCGCACGGCGTCCGGCTGATCTTCCAGCCCGCCGAGGAAGTCATGCCCGGGGGCGCTCTCGACATGGTGGCCGCGGGCGCGCTGGAGAGCGTGTCGCAGATCTACGCACTGCACTGCGATCCCCGTCTCGAGGTCGGACGCGTCGGCATCCGCGTGGGCGCGATCACCTCCGCGGCGGACACCGTGGAACTGCGGTTGGACTCGGCCGGCGGACACACCTCCCGTCCGCACCTGACGTCCGACCTGGTGTACGCGCTGGGCACGGTCATCACCGGTCTGCCGGGACTGCTGAGCCGCCGCGTCGACCCGCGCACCAGCACCGTCATGGTGTGGGGCGCAGTCGTCGCAGGTCAGGCCCCGAACGCCATCCCGCAGAAGGGGATGCTCACGGGCACGGTCCGGACGGGCGACCACGAGACGTGGGCACTGCTCGAGCCGCTGGTGCAGGAGATCGTCGCCGGCGTGCTCGCGCCCACCGGTGTGAAGTACGAGGTGCACTACCGCCGCGGCGTGCCGCCGGTGGTCAACGACGAACACGCCACCCGGCGCTTCGAGGCGGCCATCCGCTCGCTGGGCCCGGACGCCCTGGCCGACACCGCACAGTCCGGCGGCGGCGAGGACTTCTCGTGGTACCTGGAGCACGTGCCGGGCGCGATGGCCCGTCTCGGCGTGTGGTCGGGCGTCGGACCCCAGCTCGACATCCATCAGCCGACGTTCGACCTGGACGAGCGTGCGCTGGCCGTCGGTGTCCGCACGATGACGGCACTGGCGCTGGGACTCGGCGACGACCCCGTCGCCTGAGAATCAGAGCTGCCCGGGGATCAGAGCGACGAGGTCCCGGGGCCGACGTTGCGGCTGTTGCGGGTGCGCAGGTCGCGCACGTAGTCGGCCGGGGCGCCGGCGATCTCCGCGGCCTCGGCCATGACGCCGAGATAGCGCGCCGAGGGCAGCCCACCCTCGTAGGCGTCGAGCACGTAGAGCCACGCCAGGACGGGTTCGTCGTCCGTCTCGACGCGGAGGCGGATCTTGCGGTGGATGCCGAGCTCGGAACCCTCCCACCGGTCGAGGCTCTCCTCGTCCTCCGGTGAGACGTCGTAGAGCACGACGAACACCTTCGAGTCGGGGTCCTCCACGACGGTCGCGAGCGCGCCCTCCCAGCCGATGTCGCCGCCGCCGAAGGTCAGACGCCACCCCGGCAACCACCCGGTTCCGGCCGCAGGGGAGTGGGGGCACCGCTCGAGCATCTGCTCGGGGTGCATGTTGGAGCCGTAAGCGGCATAGATCGGCACGGCGGTCAGCCTAAACCGTCGTACCCGATTCGCGCGGATCGAGGTGCCCACCGATATGGGCTCGGCCTGACGTGCAGCCGCGGCACCCCGTGGAATAGGTTTGATGCTGTGAGCAACCCTCACTCGCCAGGACTCTCCCGAAAACCCGCAACGGAGGACGAATGACCCGCATCGTGATCATCGGAGGCGGACCGGCCGGATACGAGGCCGCTCTGGTCGCCTCCCAGCACGGCGGGACGGTGACGCTCATCGACTCCGACGGAGTGGGCGGCGCCTGCGTCCTCTGGGACTGTGTTCCGTCCAAGACCTTCATCGCCTCGACCGGCATCCGCACCGACATGCGTCGCGCGTCCGACCTCGGTATCGAGCTCGACCCGACCTCGGCCACCATCGACCTGCCGCAGATCCACAACCGCGTGAAATCCCTTGCGCAGGCTCAATCCTCCGATATCCGCGCCCGTCTGCAGACGGTCGGCGTGACCGTGCTGTCGGGAACGGCGAAGGTGGTGGACACGCAGCCCGGCCTGGCCGCCCACCAGGTGGAGGCCACCCTGGCGGACGGGTCGACGCAGGAGATCGACGCCGAGGTCGTGCTCATCGCGACCGGTGCGAGCCCGCGCATCCTGCCCGGCGCCGAGCCCGACGGTGAGCGCATCCTGACGTGGCGTCAGCTCTACGACCTCGACTCCCTGCCCACCCACCTCATCGTGGTCGGGTCCGGCGTGACCGGAGCCGAGTTCGTCTCCGCGTACACCGAGATGGGCGTCAAGGTCACCGTCGTGTCCAGTCGCGACCGCGTCCTTCCCGGTGAGGACGCCGACGCGGCACTCGTGCTCGAGGACGTCCTGTCCGAGCGTGGTGTCACGTTGATCAAGAACGCACGCGCGGACTCGGTGACCCGCACCGCCGACGGCATCGTCGTGACGATGTCCGACGGCAAGACCGTCGAGGGTTCGCATGCGCTGATGACGGTCGGCTCCGTCCCGAACACGCAGAACCTCGGCCTCGAGAGCGTCGGCATCGAGCTCGACCGCGGCGGTTACCTTCGCGTGGACCGGGTCTCGCGTACCCGCGTGCCCGGCATCTACGCGGCGGGCGACTGCACGGGCCTGCTGCCACTGGCCTCCGTCGCCGCCATGCAGGGCCGCATCGCGATGTACCACGCGCTGGGCGAGGGCGTCAGCCCCATCAAGCTCAAGACGGTCGCCTCCGCCGTGTTCACGCGACCCGAGATCGCCACGGTGGGTGTCGACCAGTCCGCCATCGACAACGGGGACGTCCCCGCGCGCACGGTCATGCTGCCGCTGAACACGAACCCCCGCGCCAAGATGTCCGGCCTGCGTCGCGGCTTCGTCAAGATCTTCTGCCGTCCCGCGACGGGTGTGGTCATCGGCGGAGTGGTCGTCGCTCCCACCGCGTCCGAGCTGATTCTCCCCATCGCCATCGCTGTGCAGAACAACCTGACGGTGAACGATCTCGCCGCCACCTTCTCGGTCTACCCGTCTCTGACGGGGTCGATCACCGAGGCGGCGCGCCAGCTCATGCGCCACGACGATCTGGACTGACACCCTCGCTCGACTGTATCCCACACTGTGAGACAATGGTTCCACTGTGTGAAAAGCCGCGCTACGCTAGGAGAACGGTGCCCCACCCGCGGCACCGTTCTCGTCACGACCGACTCCGAGCCCACCCCGGTGAGCGCGCCGCGACGCCTCGTGTCCCACGATGCTCGGAGAATCCATGTCGTCCTTTGTTCTGCCACCCCTGTCCGTCCGCGCCTCGGCGATCACCGGATCAGCGATCCGTGACCTGCTGACGCTGACCGCCCGGCCGGACATACTGTCCCTCGCCGGCGGTCTTCCGTCGCCGGACGTCATGCCGCACAGCACTATTCGCGACGTCGCGCATCGGATACTGGGCGACTCCACCGCCGCCCTGCAGTACGCGGAGACCACGGGGGTGCGGCGGCTCCGCGACGTGATCGCCGCACGGGAGTCGGCGCTGGTCCACGACGAGGTGTCGCCAGCCTCGGTGGTGGTGACGCACGGCTCCCAGCAGGCGCTCAGCCTGCTCGCGTCCGTGCTCGTCGATCCCGGCGACGTGGTCGTGGTCGATCGGCCGGTGTATCCCGGTGCGCTGCAAGCGTTCCAGGCCGTCGGTGCCCGTATCGAGTCGGTTCCGGTCGATGCGGACGGCACCGACACCGATGCCCTCGAGCGACTGCTGGTGTCGGGCGTGCATCCTCGTGTCGTGCACACCGTCAGCAACTTCCACAATCCTCGAGGGGGAGTGCTGTCGGTCGGGCGTCGCCGCGCCCTCGTCGACCTCGCGGAACGGTACGGCTTCTGGGTCGTCGACGACGATCCCTACGGCGACGTGTGGTTCAACGCACCCCCGCCGGGCCCCATCGCGTCCGATCGGGTGATCCGTCTGGGCTCGGCGTCCAAGATCCTGGCACCGTCCCTGCGCGTCGGGTGGCTCACCGCGCCCCGACCGGTGTGCGACGCCGTGGAGCGGATCAAGCAGAGCGCCGATCTGTGCGGGTCGTCGTTGACGCAGCTGGTCGCGGCGGACCTGCTCGCGGACGAGACGTGGCTGCGACGGCACCTGGACGACGTACGTGCGGTCTACTCGGCACGGGCGGAGGTGTTGGTCGGAGCACTGCGGAGCGAACTTGGTTCGGCGATCGAGGTCGATGCGGCCCGTGGCGGGATGTTTCTGTGGGTGCAGTTCACCGACGGCACGGACACGTCGGCGCTGCTGCCGGCAGCGCTGGACCGCGGCGTCGCGTACGTTCCCGGTCGCGCCTTCGATCCGGCCGGTGGCGACGAACTCGGTACCGCGTTGCGCGTCTGCTTCGCGACGTCGACCGACGACGAGCTGCGGGCGGCCGTGGGACGCCTGGCCGCGGCGCACGACGCGCGGTAGCCCTCTCCGGTTTTCCGACTCCCGCCGAACCTGGCATCGTGTCGGCATGCGGTCCGTCGACGGCGTCCAGCCACCTGGTGTTCGGCACGAAAGCGTTCTCGCACGCGCCGACGCCGACCTCTACCAGGTGAAGCGGAGGAGAGCCGGCGTCGACGAGCAGGCGTGAGTGGGTCAGTCCTTCGGATCGAGCGCGGAGGGCTTGTGCACCGCGTCCTTGCCGGACTTGTCACTCTCCACTCGGTACTGCGGGTCGTCCTTCGACGCCTTGACCGTGCGCCCACCGGCTTCGGTCTCGGAGGTGATCTTCTCGACCACCTCGCCTTCGGTCGTGGTGCCGTGCGTCTTCCACTCGACCTTGTCGCCCTTGCTGAACTCGTCCTTCGACATGTGTCGGTTCCTTCCGTCTGCCGATTCCTCTTGTCCGGTGTGGGGCTCATACCCGGGAAGTGCTGTCGGCACACACGACCGTCCGGTGGTCGATGGTGCAACTTGCATGGTGCAAAGTACACAGTCGGCGTAGGGTCTCGAACCGATCGGTCTCCAGCCCCTGTTCGTGGGACGGGGACTCGGCACGTCGAACGGGGAAGACGAGATGGCCGCGAGAATTGCTGCGACGGTACTGACGCTGGCCTTGGTGGCAGCGGGATGCAGCTCGGAGGAGGCGTCGCCGGAGCCACTCGCGGACAGCCCGCCGGCCGTCCCTGCCGCCCAGATCGACCGCGCAGACGTCGACGCGGCCGTCGGCGATCTCGACGGGTACGTCGAGGCGATGATGGCGCGAACCGGGACGCCGGGAGTCGCGGCTGCCGTCGTGTACCAGGACGAGGTGCTGTACTCGCGCGGATTCGGTGTCCGGAAGGTCGGTACCGACGAGCCTGTCGACACCCACACCCGGTTCCAGCTCGCGTCGGTGTCGAAGCCGGTCGCGTCCAGCGTCATCGCTGCCTCGGTCGGAGACGGAGCGGTCGACTGGACCGATCCCGTGCGGAGGTACGAGCCCGAATTCGCGGTGGCGGATCCGTATGTGAGCGAGCACGCGACGTTCGTCGATCTGCTCTCGCACCGATCGGGTCTGCCGGATCATGCCGGAGACGTCCTCGAGGATTTCGGGTACGACTACGACGACATCATGGGCCGACTCGACCAGCTCCCGCTGGCGTCGTTCCGGGACAGCTACGCGTACACGAACTTCGGGTTCACCGCCGCCGGCAACGCCGCGGCGAAGGCACAGGGCACCGACTGGCCTGAACTGTCTCGTCGTCGCATCTACGAGCCCCTCGGCATGGCCGACACCTCGTCGCGATTCGAGGACTGGGCGAACTCGCCCAACCATGCGGTGAACCACGTGCTCGCCGAGGGTTCGACCACCGAATGGGAAGCGAAGTACGTCCGCGAGCCCGACAACCAGTCACCTGCCGGCGGAGCGAGTTCGTCCGTCGACGACATGACGAAGTGGATCCGCATGGAACTCGGCGGGGGTGAGTTCGAGGGGCGTCGCATCGTCGACGCGGACGCACTGCAGTACACGCACACCTCGCACTCCCTGTCGGGCGCGTCCGGGACGGAGGGCGCGCGAGACTCGTTCTACGGGTTGGGATTCAACGTGGGCACGGACGACAAGGGGCGCGTCGAGCTGTCGCATTCCGGAGCGTTCGCCCTCGGGGCGAGCACCACCGTGTTCATGTTGCCGAGTGAACAGCTGGGCATCGTCGTCCTGTCCAACTCGGCACCGGTCGGGGGCTCGGAGACTGTTTCCGCGCAGTTCATGGACCAGGTGAGGAACGGTCGGCAGACCGTCGACTGGGCACCGTTGATCGCCGGGATCTTCGACGGGATCGCAGAGGAGGAGGCGTCGCCGATCGACTATGCGACACCGCCGGCCTCAGTGACCCCTGCTCGTCCCGCGACCGAGTACGTCGGAACGTTCGACAGCCCGTTCCACGGTCCGGCTCGGGTCTCGGCGGACGGTGATCGGCTCACGCTCACCGTCGGAAAAGACGGCCGGCTGACGTACCCCCTGACCCACTACGACGGTGACACCTACTTCTTCGAGACGTCCGGCGAGAACGCGGTCGGACCGACAGGAGTCACGTTCGAGATCGTGAACGGTGCTCCCGCCTCGTTCGCGGTCGAATACCTCGACAAGCAGGGACTCGGAAGGTTCACACGCTCATGACTGTTCGCACTGTCTCCCGTTCCGTCGGTATCGCGACGGCCTCTGCCTTGATCTTCGTCGCGGGCTGCTCGTCCGGCAGCGGTGAGGCGCCGGCACCGGTCACGTCGTCAGCGACCGAATCGGCTCTCCTGCCACTCGATCCCACAGCTCTCGACGCGATGGTCGAGGACGTCGCCACGACGTCGCGGGAGATCGGCATGGTCGTGCTGATCACCACGCCGGACGGTGAGTACGTCAAGACCTGGGGTTCGGTGGCGGCCGATCGGTCGGAGGCCCCGACTCTCGACACCAAGGTGCGGATCGGGTCGAACACGAAGACGTGGACGGGCACGGTCATCCTGCAGATGGTCCAGGAGGGGTTGCTGTCCGTCGACGATCCGGTGAGCACGTTCCGGCCGGATGTGCCGAACGGCGATGCCATCACGATCGGGCAGTTGCTCGACATGCGCAGTGGGCTCTACAGCTACACCCAGACCGTGGAGCTCAACGAGGCACTCGACACCGATCCCGGCCGGGTGTGGACCGCCGAGGAGCTTGTCGCACTGGGGCTGAGCAATCCGCCGAACTTCCCACCGGGAGAGGGTTACAGCTACTCCAACACCAACACGGTGCTTCTCGGACTGATCGCCGAGAAGCTCGACGGCAAGCCCATTGCCCAGATCTTCCAGGACAGGCTCTTCGGTCCGCTGGCGCTGGTGGGGACGTCGTATCCCACCACCACCGACACGAGCATCCCGGCGCCGTTCACCCGCGGGTACAGCTACAGCGGCAACGTCGAGACGCTCGGGGAGGGCAAGGAAGCGCTGTCTCCGGAGCGGATCGCTGCGATCGAGGCCGGCTCGGTCCAGCCGAGGGACACGACGAACGACAACCCGTCGTGGACGAGCTCGGCCGGTCAGGGCATCTCGACGGCGAACGATCTGGCCACGTGGGTCCGGGCGCTGGTCAGGGGCGACCTGCTCGACGCAGACACCCAGACGTTGCGGATGGACAGTGTGCAGCCGACCGACCCCGACAACCCGTCCTCTGCCGGGTACGGCTACGGGCTCGCGCAGATGGGTCCGATGTTCGGCCACATCGGCGAGATGCCCGGGTACAACTCCTTCATGGGGTACGACCCGGTCAACGACCTGACGATGGTGGTCTGGGCGAACATGGCGCCCGGAACGGACGGGAGTGCGCCGGCAGCGGCGCTGGCCGGGTCGCTGGCGAAAGCCCTGTACCCGCAGCAGTCCGGGCCGTCTTCCGGCCCCGAGGACACAGCGGACGACATCGACGAGGTGGCGGAGGACACCGGCAAGTAGGCTGGCTGCCGGGGGAGAAATCCAGAGGTGGAACCGGTGGCTCAGGGCGACCTCACCACGACGTCCTACGTCGTGCTCGGCATGTTGGTGTCGCGGGACCTCACCGCGTACGACATCTCGGAACTGTTCAGTCGTGGTGTGGGCGAACTGTGGCCTCGGGCGGGACGGCAGCACTACAACGCGCCGAAGAAGTTGCTCGAGCGCGGTCTCGTGTCGGCGAGGGCCGATGCCGTGGGCGCGCGTCCCCGCACCGTCTACTCGATCACCGACGAGGGGCGCGCAGCCCTGACGGCATGGTTGGCGGAGAAGTCTCGCCCGTCGGCCCTCGAGTTCGAGGGCATGATGCGGGTGCTGTTCGCCGAGCAGGGTTCCATCGAGGATCTGCGCGGCAACCTGCGGACGATGCGGGAGCAGGCCGACGCCACCCGCCGACTCTTCGGGCGGCACGCCGTCACGCTGCGAGACACCACCGTCGCGACGTTTCCGGAACGTCAGCACCTGATGGCACTCGCCAATCGCTTCATGGTCGGACATTTCTCGCACATCGTCGAGTGGAGCGACTGGGCGCTGGCCGAGATCGAGGACTGGCCGGACACCACGACTCCGGCCACCTCGCACCGGGATCGGACCGAGACGATGCTCGACGCCTCGGCGCGGCTGGGTGCACCGGAGGTGTCCCACGAGCCGTGACCGGACAGTCGGTTCACGGAGCGGGTTGGCACCTCGGGCACCAGTAGATCTGCCGCTCTTCGAGCGGGTTGTCGCCGAGCAGCCCCTCGCGGATGCGCGTTCCGCATCGGCGGCACGGCTTGTTTTCCCGGCCGTAGACCCAGAAGTGCCGGCCCGCGCGGAGATCACCGGTGAAGGTGCGAGCGTTGCGGTTCTTGTTGGCCGTGATCGTGCGGTGCGACAGATCGATCATCTTCGTCAGGTTCCCCGCCGCGGAGACCGGCGTGTGCGGGTCCACTCCGCGGAGGAACAGGATCTCGTTGCGGTAGACGTTCCCGAGACCGGCGATGACGCGCTGGTCGAGCAAAGCGAGACCGATCGGCCTGTCGGGCTCCGCTTCGAGATTCGCAAGGGCCTCCGCCGGATCCCACAGGGGCCCCAGCAGATCCGGCCCGAGATACCCGACCGCCTCCTCGACGGTATCCAGTATCTCGACGACACCGAGTTCGAAGCCGACTGCGACCCTGTCACTCGTCCCGAGCACGATGCGCGCTTGGTACGCGGGCCGTCGCCACGGTGTGTCCGGCTGGTAGACGTGCCACGCACCTTCCATCTTCAGATGGGAGTGGATGACCTTGCCGCCGACCTCGATGACGAGATGTTTTCCCGCCGACAGAACCGATTCCACTGTCTCGCCGGTGAAGTCGACCGTGGCGTAGCGCGGCACGCGCACATCACACGTGGTGAGGACCTTGCCGTCGAGTGCGTCGCGCAGACTGTTGGCCGTGCGCCAGACGGTGTCGCCTTCGGGCATGGATCAGGCCCTGATCCGCAGGCCACGCGGCGTCGCGGAGAAGCCCGCCTCGGTGAGGATCGTCGCGAAGACGGAGCCGTGGATGTCGCTCCCGTCGGTGCGTTCGATCACCAGCTTGTCGACGGATCTGGTGGTCACCAACGACACGAGAGCTGACGCCGCGGTGACGAGTACGTCGCGCTCCTCGGTGAAGGTGAGCACCGTCTTGCCGCCGCGCTCGACGTACAGCACGAGTTCGCCGTCCACCATGACGACGAGGGCACCGGCCTTGCGTCCGGGGCGGTGCCCGGATGCCGCGTCCACAGGACTCTTGGGCCAGGGCAGTGCGGCGCCGTACGGGTTGGCGGGATCGGTCGCGGCGAGTGCGACGGCTCCGACAGGACGTTCCGACTCGCTGCGCAGTCGGTCGACGACGTCCGAGGTGGAGAACTGGGCGCCGCCGAGCGAGTCGACGAAATAGCCGCGTCGCGCCCGGCCGCTGTCCTCGAAGCCGGTGAGCACCTTGTAGACACCGCCGAAGCCGCCGGGGACGCCCTCGTTCATGACGGACCCTCGGGTGACGACGCCGTAGCGCTCGAGCAGGATGTCCGAGGTGGCGTGTGCCCGGATGGTGGGGTCCGACTCGGCCTCCGGAAGTAGGGCCCACCGGCCACCCGCGGAGGGTGGTCCCGTGCGCGTCGGTAATGAGGGTCGCGCGAACCGCTGGTAGGACCGCGCCCGCGGCGAGCGTCGCGCGGGGCGGTGGCTCGGCGCCGAACGGGTGGTGCCGTGCAGCAGCGCTCGCAGCGGGGCGAACGTGTCGTTGGTGAGGTGCCCGGTCCACACCAGATCCCACAGTGCCGCAACCAGAGTCGTGTCGTCGGCCGGGGCGCCGGACTCGGTCTGGTGCAGCTGCCCGACGGTGTCGGACAGCTGTCGGAAGAAGTACGCGCCGCCGCCCGAGAGCACCTGCAGCACGGTCTGCTGCAAATCCGTCAGTTCGTCGTCCTTGGCGGGCGGCAGCGTCACCGGGGCGGCGTCGGCGGGATGGAGGCAGATCCACCCGTCCTTCGAGGAGATCGCGCCGTGGCCGGACCACACGACTTCGCCGGTGGCGGTCAGCTCGTCGAGCATCGCGGGGGAGTAGTCCCGGACACGCTGGGGCAGGATCAGCGATTCCCAGGCCGAGGCGGGCGCGGGGACGCCGGCGAGCTGGTCGATGACCGTGGCCACGCCGTCGAGTCCGCGGAGGGTGCCGCCGACGTGTTGCCAGCGCGGGAGGAAGCGGCCGAGGACGCCGGTGGACACGGGTTCGACGTCCTGGCGTGCGGCGGCGAGCGAGCGCCGGCGGAGCCTGCGCAGCACCTCGGCATCACACCACTCGCTGCCGGAACCGCCGGGCCGGAATTCACCTTCCACCACCCGCTTCTGGGCGACCAGGCGCAGCAGCACGTCACGGGCGACCGCCGACCCGATGCCGAAGCGGCCGGCGACGTCCGCGACCGAGAACGGACCGTGGGTGCGGGCGTAGCGGCTCACGAGATCGCCGAGCGGATCCTCGACGGGCTCGATGAAGGCTGCGGGCGTGCCGATGGGCAACGGGACACCCAGCGCGTCACGCAGTCTGCTGGCGTCCTCGATGGCGACCCACCACTGCGACCCGGCGAACGAGACCTCGAGGGCGCGGCGTGCCGCGGTGAGCTCGCCGGCCCACTGCGCTGCGGAGCCGGGCGAGTCGATGCGTGCCTCGATCTCCGCCGTCGTGAGCGGGCCGAGCAGGCGCAGCAGGTCTGCCACGCCCTCCGCGTCGCGGGCCTTGCGGTCGTCGACGAGGCGCTGCAGTTCGAGCTCGGTGTCGGTGACGACGTCGCCGTCGAGCAGGTCGCGCAGTTCGACGCGTCCGAGCAGCTCCGCCAGCAGCGAGGCGTCGAGAGACAGTGCGGCAGCCCGACGTTCGGCGAGCGGGGAGTCGCCCTCGTACATGAACTGCCCGACGTAGCTGAAGAGCAACGAGGTGGCGAACGGTGACGGGGAGTCGGTCTCGACGTCGACGATGCGGATCTGGCGGCGCGCGATCCGCACACATAGGTCCTCGAGTGCGGGCAGGTCGTACACGTCCTGCAGGCACTCGCGCACCGTCTCGAGCAGGATGGGGAACGTGGGGTACTTCTTGGCCACGTCGAGAAGCTGCGCGGCGCGTTGACGCTGCTGCCAGAGCGGCGCTCGCTTGCCCGGATTGCGGCGGGGCAGAAGCAGTGCGCGCGCGGCACATTCGCGGAACCGCGACGCGAACAGGGCGGAGCCACCGACCTGCTCGGTGACGATGTCGGTGATCTCGTCCTTCTCGAAGACGAACAGGTCCGGGCCCGGCGGCTCGTCGTCGGTGTCCGGGAGCCGCACGATGATGCCGTCGTCGGACGCCGTGGGCTGCGAGTCGATGCCGTACCGCTCGATGAGGCGCGCGCCGATGGCCAGGGCCCACGGTGCGTGCACCTGCTGGCCGTACGGGGAGTGCAGCACCAGACGCCAGTCGCCCAGCTCGTCGCGGAACCGCTCGACCACCAACGTGCGATCGGTGGGCATGTGGCCCGTCGCCGTGCGCTGCTCGGTGAGCAGCGCGGACAGGTTGTTCACCGCGTTGACGTCGAGCCCGCTCTCCTGCAGCCGTCCGCGCAGCGCGTCGTCGTCCGACGACTCGCGCAGGAACGCGCCCAGTGCCTCGCCCAGTTCGGCCGGGCGACCGAGTCCGTCGCCGTGCCAGAACGGCAGTCGGCCGGGCTGCCCGTAGGCCGGGCTGACGAGAACCCGATCGTGGGTGATCTCCTCGATGCGCCAACTGGTGGCACCGAGGGCGAAGACGTCTCCGACGCGCGACTCGTAGACCATCTCCTCGTCCAGTTCGCCGACGCGGCTGGCCTTCTCGCCGACCATGAAGACGCCGAACAGTCCGCGGTCGGGGATGGCGCCGCCCGAGGTGACCGCCAGGCGCTGGGCGCCGGGGCGACCGGTGAGCGACCCGCCGTCACGGTCCCACACCAATCGTGGTCGTAGCTCGGCGAACTCGTCCGACGGGTACTTTCCCGACAGCAGGTCCAGTGTGGACTCGTAGGCGGACCGGGGCAGCGACCCGAAATTGCCGGTGCGCCTGACCATGTCGAACCACTCGTCGGCGTCGATCGGTTCGAGGGCGCACGCGGCGACCGTGTGCTGGGCGAGGATGTCCAGGGGATTGGCCGGCACCTTCAGCGCCTCGATGTGCCCGTCGGTCATCCGCTGCACGGTCACGGCGCAGTGGATCAGGTCGGTGCGGTGCTTCGGGAACAGCACGCCGCGGGAGATCTCGCCGACCTGGTGGCCGGCGCGACCGACACGCTGCAGACCGCTGGCCACGGACGGCGGCGCCTCGACCTGCACCACCAGATCGACTGCGCCCATGTCGATACCGAGTTCGAGGCTGCTGGTGGCGACGACGCATTTCAGTCGGCCGGACTTCAGGTCGTCCTCGATGAGCGCGCGCTGATCCTTGCTCACGCTGCCGTGGTGTGCGCGGGCCAGCAGCGGCTCGGCGCCGTGGACGACGTCACCGGAGGCGCCGATCTGAGACGGCGGTGCGTGGTCGACGGGTGCACCGTCACCGAGGCGTTCGGCGTAGATCTCGTTGAGGCGCGCGGTGAGTCGCTCCGAGAGCCGTCGAGAATTGGCGAAGACGATGGACGACCGGTGCTCCAGGACGAGGTCGACGATCTGCGCCTCGACATGCGGCCAGATGGACCCCTGCTGCGGAGCGGCGGAGGCCGACCCCTCCTGCGGCTCGGTGGTGCCGAGTTCCGTCATGTCCTCCACCGGAACGCGCACCGAGAGGTCGAACGTCTTCGGTGACGGCGGGCACACGATGCTGATGGGTGCGGACCCGGTGAGGAAGCGTCCCACCTCTTCGTGCGGACGGACGGTGGCGGAGAGTCCGATGCGCTGAGCGGGCTTGTCCAACCTCGCGTCGAGACGCTCCAGCGACAGCGCCAGGTGCGCGCCGCGTTTGGTGCCGGCGACGGCATGCACCTCGTCGACGATGACGGTGTCGACGCGCTCGAGTGACTCTCGCGCTGCAGACGTCAGCATCAGGAACAACGATTCGGGTGTCGTGATGAGGATGTCCGGCGGCGTCTTGAGCATCAGACGACGGTCGGCGGGGCTGGTGTCGCCGGAGCGCACGCCCACCGAGATCTCCGGCGGCGCGACTCCCTGCAGCTTGGCCGTCTGCGTGATGCCGACCAGGGGAGCGCGCAGGTTGCGCTCGACGTCCACCGCGAGCGCCTTCAGCGGCGAGACGTACAACACGCGGGTGCCGGGTGCCGTGTCCTCGGGATCACGGCTCACCAGCTTGTCCAGCGCCCACAGGAACGCGGACAGGGTCTTGCCGGAGCCGGTCGGGGCGACGACGAGGGTGTGCGCGCCGCTGGAGATGGAGTCCCACGCGCCGAGCTGAGCGGCGGTGGGAGCGGGGAAGGCGCCGTCGAACCACGCCCGCGTCGGAGCCGTGAACCGCGTGAGCACGTCCTCGGGCGACGGAGCGGTGGGGTTCTTCACCTCTCCATAGTGCACGGACCCACCGACACGGTCGCCGTGCGTGGTCCCACCCCGCCGCGAGTACGTCGATAAGGTCGCTGAGAAGGCCGGGATCACAGCACTCTGGACGTACTCGCGAGGTGTGGCGGCGCGACGATCAGTCGTGCAGGCGTTCCTCGCCGCGATTGCGGAAGAACTTGAACCCCGGGATTCCGATGACGGCCTTGCGCACGTCCTTGGTCACCTCGAGCAGTTCGTGGATCTCGGGGGAGACCGTGTCGAGCGTCGCGAGGATCGGCATGATGCCCTCCATCCGCTGCACCAGCTCCGGCAGCTGGTCCACGAGCTTCACCGCCGCCTCCACCTCGGCCTCGGAGAAGTTGTCCACGAAGGTGCGGCCCAGCGGGATCGCGCGCGCGGTGATGGGTTCGAGCTCGGAGATCATCGCCAGCGCCTTGGACGAGGCGGACTCCGCTCCGACGATGACGCCCTGCGCGTCCTCGGTGGTGGCCGAGACCTTGCCGATGACCGTCTGGGCCTGGTCGGTGATGCGCTCGATCGCGGCGATGACCTCGTCGACACGAACGAACAGGTCGTCGATCCGCCGGGGCAGCTGAGCGACGAACGCGACGGTGTCGAGCGACCAGAGAACGGTCCCGCGGGCGAGTCCGAGCATGTTGCCGAGTGACGGTACGGGCAGCCGGACGGTACGCACCGACAGATCGTTGTCGGGTGCTCGGTGTCGATCCACGTCGGCCATGAGCACAGTCTGCACGGTGACGCCCCTCACGCGGCGGTATGCGAGCGCACCGCACCCGTAATGTCGAGAACATGACTGCTTTCGTGACCGGGGCCAGCGGCTACATCGGTTCTCGCCTCGTCGACGCGCTCGTGTCGGCCGACGAGAGCGTCGTCGTGGGCTCGCGCACGCCGGAGAGGCTGACCGCCTTCGACTGGCACGACGACGTGCGGGCGGTGCGACTCGATGTGACCGACGCCGACTCGTGCGCCGAGGCGCTGTCCGCGGAGGACATCGACGTCGCGTACTACCTGGTGCACGCCATCGGAGAATCCGGCTACCGGGCCACCGACCTCGCGTCCGCCCGGCACTTCGCCGAGGCGGCACGCGCCGCGGGTGTCCGCCGCATCGTCTACCTCGGTGGCTTCGTCCCCGAGGGCGAGAAGCTGTCCGAGCACCTCGCGAGCCGCGCCGAGGTGGGCGAGGCGCTCACCATCGACGGCATCGAGGTGGTGTGGCTGCGCGCCGCCATCGTCATCGGCGCCGGATCGACGTCCTTCGAGATGATCCGGTACCTCGCGGACCGGCTGCCTGTGCTGCCGCTCCCGAGCTGGTTGAGCAAGCCGGTGCAGCCGATCGCCGTCGACGACGTCGTGCACTATCTCCTCGCGTGCGCGTCACCCGACGTGCCCGCCGACGCGTACGACATCGCGGGCCCCGAGATCCTTCCGTACAAGGACCTCGTCTTCGCCTACGTCCGCGCCGCCGAGCTGCATCGTCTGGGTGTGCCCACCCCGGGCATCCCGACCAAGCTCGCGGCTCTCGTGATCGGCCGACTGATCCCGGTTCCGGGACTGCTCGCCGACGACCTGGTGCAGTCTCTCGTGAACTCGATGACCGCCTCGGAGAACCGCATCTCGGAGTTCGTCCCCGAGCCTGAGGGCGGTCTCACCGACGTCGACGACGCCATGCGCCGAAGCCTGCTCGGCGCGAGCGCCACCCGCGGCCTGGCCACGACGCCCGACTCGCTGCGCCTGGTGTCCTCGGACGCGGAGTGGACCGGCGGCGACGTCCGCAGCATTCGCCGCCGCGGCGCCGAACTGCTGAGCGAGGACGGGTGGAAGCTCGCCGAGGCACTCGGCATCGGCGCGGTGCTCTACTCGTGGCCCGTCGCTCCGGTCGTTCGGACCAATCTGGACGTGGTTGCCGCGGTCTCGTCCCGGGTACGGTCTCTTCTGAAGTTCTAGTCGGTCTCTCGTTCACAGACCGCAAGTTCCGACACGACCGACAGGTTCGACGAGCCGGAGGAGTACTTCATGGTGTCCTGGCAGATGAGGGCCGAGTCCATCGTGCGCAACGCGCTGGTGGACAAGGTCGACCGCGACCATCACGAGACCGATCGCGCCTTCCTACGGCGGCGCATCATCGTGGCGGTCGTGCTCGTCGTGGGCGCGACGCTGCTGGGAGTGTCGCTGTCGACCGAGCCCGGCGACCCCATGTTCTACACGCTGACCATCGCGCTGGCATTGGTGTGGATCGTCGGCGGGTTCCTGTCCGGGCCACTGCACCTCGGTCGCATCAACTTCCGCGGGACCCTGCGGCGGCCGATCATCACGCCGATCGCGATCGGTCTGGCCGCAGGTGGCGTGTTCATCCTCGGCGCACTCGTCGTGCGGGAGATCCCGCCGCTGCGGGACTTCACGGCCAACGTCCTCGATCACGCGCGCGTCGGACCGCTCGCGCTCATCGTCTTCATCACGTTGTTCAACGGGGTCGCCGAGGAGATCTTCTTCCGCGGCGCTCTGTTCTCGGCCATCGGCGTGAAGCGGCCGGTCGTCATCTCGACGATCGTCTACACCATTGCCACTCTGGCCACGGGCAACCCGATGCTCGGCTTCGCCGCCATCACCCTCGGTTTCGTGCTGGGACTCGAACGCCGGGCGTCCGGCGGCATTCTCGCGCCGATCCTGACGCACGTCGCGTGGTCGACGGTCATGGTCTTCGCCATGCCACCACTGTTCGCCTGACGCTGCCCGATCGGGACGTGGCAGGGTAGCGCCCATGACCGGTGCACGAGGCAAGTCCGTCCGCTCGGACGATCTGGACGCCACCGATCGCGTGCTGGTGGAGGAACTGATCACCGACGGCCGCGCGACTCTCGCTCACCTCGCGGAGCGGGCGGGCCTCTCGGTCTCGGCCGTGCAGTCACGAGTGCGCAGGCTCGAGTCGTCCGGGGTCATCCTCGGATACACCGCGCGCGTCGATCGGGAGGCCATCGGCCAGCCACTGTCGGCGTTCGTGGCCATCACCCCCTTGGATCCGACGGCGCCCGACGACGCGCCCGCGCGTCTGCGGCCGCTGCCCGAGGTGCAGGCGTGCCATTCCGTGGCGGGGGAGGACAGCTATGTGCTGCTGGTCCGCGTCGCGTCACCGCGGGATCTCGAGCGACTCCTGCAGCAGATCCGGACCACTGCCAACGTGCAGACCCGCAGTACCATCATTCTGCAGACCTTCTACGACTCCTGATCGCGCTGCAGCATTCTCCAGACGCGGTCCGCCGACATCGGCAGTGCGTGCGGCCGTACGCCGACGGCGTCCGTGACGGCATTGGCCAACGCCGGTGCGACGGGGTTGTACGGGGACTCGCTCATCGACTTGGCACCCAGCGGCCCGAGCGCGTCATAGGTGTCCGCGAACAACACTCGGGTCGTCGGAACGTCGGCGAGTTGCGGGATGTGGTAATTCCGTAGCGACGCTGTGGTCACGTGCCCCGTCTCGTCGAGCCTCATCTCCTCGTACAGTGCCGCGCCCAGCGCCTGCGCCACACCACCTTCCACCTGCCCACGGCACTGCACCGGATTCATCACCGTGCCGGCGTCGACGGCCTGCACCGAGTCCAGGATCGCGACGCGGCCGCTCCCGGGGTCGACCGCGACCCGAAACCCGTGGACGTTGAACACCACCGAGCGAGGCGATCCGCCGTGGTACCCGTCCGCCGCCAACGGTCCGTCGTGGGCCGCGACGATTTCGTCGAGGGAGCACAGTGCGCCGTCCACCGTGACGCCCTCCGGACCGAGCACGCCCTGCGTCGGCAGCGATCCGGTCAGGCTCGATGCGGCACCGATGATGCGCTCGCGCAACGACTCCGCGGCGAGTGCGACAGCCTTGCCGGCGACCACCGTGCCCGCCGACCCGAAGGCGCCCGTGTCGTGGGAGGTGACGTCGGTGTCGGACTGTGCGATCTCGATGCGGTCGACGGTCGTGTTCAGGATCGACGCCGCGATCTGACCGTGCACCGTCGTGGTGCCGTTACCGAACTCGGCGGTGCCGACGCGCACCAGGTAGCGCGCTCCGGGCAGAGCGGTGATCGACGCGTCGGAGACGTGGCCGCGCGGCGGCACGGTGGCATTCATGCCGATGGCCACGCCGACGCCCACCTGCCATCCGTCGGGCGCCGGCGATCCGGGCTCGGCGAGTGCCTCGTCCACGAGATCGAGGCACTGGTCGAGTCCGTAACTGCCGAACAGGAGGTCGCCGTCGAGGACGTGCGCGGCGACGAACGGATCACCCGGCACGACGACGTTGCGACGCCGGAACTCGATCGGATCGATGTGCAATCGGTGCGCCAACTCGTCGAGCGCCGACTCGACGGCGAAACCGGTCTGCCCGACGCCGTATCCGCGGAACGCGCCGGACGGAATCGTGTTCGTGTACACCGCTCTCGCCTCGACGCGCTTGGCCGCGCAGCGGTAGAGGGCGATCGAGTCGGTGGAATGGTGCAGCACACCGGGACTGTGGTTGCCGTAGGCGCCGGCATCGCTCAGCACGTCGAGGGTCAGCGCGGTGAGCGTGCCGTCGGCCGTGGCGGCTGCGGTGACCGACACCTCCATGGGATGCCGACAGGGCGCGACGGTGAACTGGTCGGCACGGGAGAACTCGAGCTGTACCGGTCGACGCACCGTCAGAGCGGCGAGCGTCACGAGATCCTCGGTGAGCATCTCCTGTTTGGCGCCGAACCCGCCACCGACCCGCGTCGTGAACACCCGCACGGTGTCGGGATCGAGGTCGAAGATGTGACACAGCTCGTCCCGTACGAGGAACGGGACCTGCGAGCTCGTGCGGACGGTCAGGCGCCCGTCTTCCGCGAACCAGGCGATCGCACCGTGCGTCTCGAGGTGAGTGTGCTGCACGCGGGCGGTGCGCCACGTTCCGGTCACCACGGCGTCCGCGGCCGCCAGGCCCGCCTCGACGTCGCCGGTCGTACCGCTCACCTCGGCCACGACGTTGCGCTCGACGTCCGCGATCCTGGCCTCGGGACCCTTGCCGGCGTGGACGATCGGGGCTCCCGGTGCGAGCGCGTCCGCGGGATGCAGCACGGCGGGCAGCACCTCGTACTCGACGACGAGGCGCCGTCTGCCCTCCTCCGCGGCGGCCACCGACTCGGCGATCACCGCCGCCACCCGCTGCCCGACGTAGCGGAGCTCGCGATCCAGAACGAGAGTGTCGTCGGGATCGTCGTCCCGTGACTCGTGGCGTGCGGTGGAGAAGGCGACGGGCGGCGCGTCCTCGTGGGTGAGCACCGCGACCACGCCCTCGACGGCCAGCGCGGCCGACGTGTCGATCGAGACGATGCGCGCACGGGCGTGGGGGCTCCCCAGCACCGACAGATGCAGTAGACCCGGCATCGCGACGTCGAGCGTGTAGGGCTCCGTTCCCGTGACGACGCGAGCGCTGGCCGGTGCGGCGACGGAGCGTCCGCACGCCGGTCCCTCGGTGGACTTCTCGATGGTGCGCACACCCGTGACCGCGTCGGTGATCGCCCGATACCCGGTGCAGCGACACAGGTTTCCCTTGAGCGAGGTGTCCAGATCCTTGGTCTGCTCGTCGGTGAGGGCGGCGGCGGTGACGATCATGCCGGCCGTGCAGAAACCGCACTGGAATCCGGCGGCGTCGACGAATCGCTGCTGCATCGGATGCAGGTCGTCCGGCGTGCCCAGCCCGGCCACCGTGGTGACCTCCCGACCTTCGGCGCGGTAGGCCGGAACGATGCACGACTGGACGGCGGCACCGTCCAGCAGCACCGAGCACGCGCCGCAGTCGCCCGCGTCGCACCCCTTTTTCACCTCGAACCGTCCGATGTCGCGCAGGGCCGTGCGCAGGCACTGGCCCGGTCGCGGCGACATCTCCACGGTCTCCCCGTTGACTCCCACTCTCATGCCAGCTCCTCGCAGATCTGCTGTGCCAGAACGCCGCTCACGTGGCGTCGCCAGTCCGGCGCCCCGTGCACGTCGTCGTACCACTGGTCGGCGGGTATCGCGGCGTCCAGCAGCGCGGCCACGTCCTCGGCGTGCGGCACTGCCTCGAGTCGCAGCTGGTGTGGGCGGCACGTCGATGCGGTGACGGTGAGGACGCACGATCCGTCGGCGTCCCGGCGACCGATCACGACGGCGCCGGAGCGCCCGCGAGGTGCCAAGGACATTCTGCGGCAGACGAATCGGGAGCGCAGAACGGCGTCGTCGATCTCGATGCTGCGTATCACCTCGCCCGGTGCGAGCGACGTGCGCTGGGGTCCGGTGACCAGCGCCGCGACGGGCACGCGCCGTTCGTGACCGTCGGGGGTCCAGATCACCGCGACGCCGTCGAGCGCCGAACAGAGCGAGGTCATGGATCCCGCGGGAAGTCCGAGGGCGATGTTCCCACCGACCGTGGCGAACTGCTGCACCTTGAACGACGCGAGCAACGCATCGGAGCAGAGGGCCACCAGCGACTCGAGGTCCGGCCACCGCGGCGGCCACGACATCCGACGCAACGTGTCCACGGTGCACGTCGCGGCGATCTCCAGCCCCTCACCGACGACGACGGGTTCCCAGCCGAGGTCCGTCAGATCGACCAGTCGGTGCACCCCCACCTGCGGTTCCGAGAAGACCCACGTCCCACCTGCCACCACGGCCGTGCCGCCGTCGATGACCGAGAGATCGCCCCGCGTACGAGCCCGGACGACCTCGCGCACGGTGTTCAGGTCCACGGAATCACCGCCCGGCCTTCGTGAGCAGCGCCGTGTGCGCCGCCGCCACGTCCCGGGCCACTGTCTCCTCGTCGACGGTCATGACCACCCCGTTCTCGACCACCACCCGCCCGTGCACGAGGAGCCGTTCGAGGGGCGGCCGGTCGCCCAGTACCAACGCGGCGACGGGATCGGTGATGCCGGCGTGGGCGGCGCCGTCGATGCGCCACAGCGCCAGATCGGCGAGCTTGCCCACCTCCAGAGAGCCGATCTCGTCCTCGCGCCCGAGGACTCGGGCACCGCCGAGTGTCGCGAGGTCCAGACTCTCGCGCACGGTCATCGCCCGCGGGCCGCCGCGCGCCCGTGCGAACAGCGCCGCGTGGTGCGCCTCCTCCAGCATGCTGCACGACTCATTGCTGGCGGCACCGTCGACACCGAGCCCCAGGGGAACCCGAGCGTCGATCAGATCGCGTGCTCGGGCGATGCCGGCGCCCAGCCGCGCGTTGGACGTGGGGCAGTGGGCCGCCCCGGTTCCGGTGGCCGCCATGGTCGCGATCGCGGCGTCGTCGAGGTGCACGGCGTGCGCGTACCAGACGTCGGGCCCGACCCACCCCACGGATTCCATGTACTGCACCGGCGTCATGCCGAAGTTGGTGCGGCAGAACTCCTCCTCGTCCAGGGTCTCGGCGAGGTGTGTGTGCAACCGGACGCCGAGCTCGCGCGCAAGCGTCGCCGACTCGCGAAGGAGATCGGCCGTGACGGAGAACGGTGAGCACGGCGCGAGGGCGATCTGCAGCATCGATCCGAAGGACGAGTCGTGCCAGCGGTCGACCGCGGCGCTGCTCGCGGCCAGGATGGCATCGAGCGACTCCACGACGTTGTCCGGTGGCAGGCCACCCTGACTGTGTCCCAGATCCATCGATCCGCGCGTCGGGTGGAACCGCAGACCGACCGTCCGCGCGGCGTCTATCTCGGCGCCCAACACGTCGCCGCCGTCGTGGGGGAAGACGTAGAGGTGGTCGGTGGTGGTGGTGCATCCGGTGGCGGCCAGCCGGGCGAGTCCACCCGTCGCGGCGACCCGGACCGAGTCGGCGTCGATGCCGGCCCACACCGGATACAGCGTCGTCAACCACTCGAAGAGCGTCGAGTCCGCGGCCAGACCGCGGGTGATCCACTGATAGAGATGGTGGTGCGTGTTCACGAGGCCGGGAGTCAGGACGCAACCGCGGCCGTCGATGACGGTGACCTCCGGACCGTCGGGATGCGGCGGCGGTGTCCCGTCGCCGAGCGCCGCGATGAGCCCGTCGTCGATCAGGACCCAGCCCGCCGCCCACTCGGAGCGGGCGGGATCCACGGTGATCACGTGGGCGCCCGTGATGAGAATGCGGTCCGGCACGTCGTACTCCTGTCCTCGCTGTGTCACCGAGTCAACACCGTGTCGGCCACCCGCGCAGGGCGCGCGCCGACGAAACGTGGCCGAAACGAGCGCCGCCTACTGTCGGATCCTCCAACGACGATGCGGGCGGGTGAACGGGTGTGCTGATCCAGGACGTG
Organism: Rhodococcus sp. Leaf225; assembly: GCF_001426145.1. Taxonomy (NCBI): domain Bacteria; kingdom Bacillati; phylum Actinomycetota; class Actinomycetes; order Mycobacteriales; family Nocardiaceae; genus Rhodococcus; species Rhodococcus sp. Leaf225. The sequence goes on from NZ_LMRN01000020.1 coordinate 92,466, forward strand.
CTCGACGTACCGGAACTCGCGCTGCGGCGCCTCGTCGGCACCGACGACCAACTCGGTCGGACCGTGCGGTGGGCCTTCGCGACCGATCTGCCGGACCCGTCGCGCTACATCGTGGGCGGCGAGCTGGTCGTCACCGGCATGGTGTGGCGCCGCGCGCCGGAGGACAGCGATGCCTTCGTGGGGTCGGTCGTCGCGGCGGGCGCTGTGGCGCTCGCGGCGGGCGACGAAGTGTTCGGTTCCGTCCCCGACGACGTGGTTCGTGCGTGCGAGAAGTACTCGCTACCGCTGCTGGCGGTGCCGTCGGCGGTCGCGTTCGCGGACGTCATCGATGCCGTCAACAGCCGGGTGACCGGCGATCGGGTGGCGCGGCTCTCCGCCAGTCTGGCCCGCCAGCACCGATTGCTCACCGCGGTCACCGACGGACGCGCGCTCGCGGACCTCACACACGAGACGGCGCGGGACACGGGCGTGACCTGCCGGATCATCACCGCGGTGGGCCGGCCCGTGGTGTCCGCCGAGCCGTTGGCCACGGAGGCGGTGGACGCTCTCGTCCGCACTGCGGCGCAGAGTCTTCCGTGCCGCGTGGTCACCGAGAACACGGTGCGGTCCGTGCTGCCCGTCGGATCGAGTTTCGGTCACCGTGCGACTGCGTGGTACCTCGTCGTGGACGGTGACCACGAGTGCATGGACGGGCAGGTTCTCGATGCGCTCGGTCAGCTGGCGAGCATCGCGGCCCTCGATCGCGTGCGCGTCGACGACGGCGCGCGGGTGCTGCGCACCATGGCCGACCGCGCGGCCGAACTCCTCGTCGACGGATCCGGAGAGCAGGCGCTGGAACGCATTCGACAGATCGGCGTCGACGTGACAGGAGACGTCGTCGCGCTGGCCGCCACCGCGGATCTGGCTGTCGAGGTCCTGGCCGCGGTGCTCACCGACGCGGTGCGGGAATCGGTCGACGGTGCGGTGAGTGTGGGAGTCACCGGCGGGGACCTCGTGATCGGCGTCGTCGGGCTACCTTCCGGTCGGACGTCCACCCGCATGGCCGCCGATCTCGCCCTTGCGCTGCGTCGACTCGAGGACACCGTGACCGGACGGATCGCCGTGGGCGTGGGTACGGCGGTGGAGGCCGCGGCCCTCGTCGGATGTGTGCGGTCGGCACAGCATGCGCGTGAGGTGGCGGCGGCATCGGCCGACCGGATCGCCGTGCGGACCAGCGCGGACACCGGATCCGCCGCCGTCCTGCTCTCGGTGGTGCCGGACGGACTGCGCGCTGCCTATGCCCGGCGGGTGCTCGGCGCGGTACTCGACCACGACAACCGCACCGACGCGGGACTGCTGGACACGCTGCGGGCGTACCTGCACCACGACGGTTCCTGGAGCCGCACGGCGGACGCCCTCCACGTGCACGTCAACACGGTGCGGTACCGCATCGGACGGGTGGAGGCGCTGACGGACCGAGACCTGGGGACGACGGAGGACCGCACCGACGTCTTCGTCGCGTTGGCCGTGCTCGGGCCTCAGCCGACGACGCTGTAACCCCGCCAGGCGGATCCCGCGTCGGGGGCGTCCTCGCGTTCGACGGTCGCCTGGATGAGCCCGTACGGACGGTCGTCGGCGTGGAAGACCTCGCCGTTGTTCTCGACGCCGAACCGGTCGAGGTCGTACAGGAAGTGGTGCTTGTTCGGTGCACTCATCCGGAGCTCCGCGATGAACGGGAATGCCTCGAGCGCAGCGCGTCCCATCGCGAAGAGTGTCTGCTGCAACGCGAGCGACTGCAGGGTGGCGAACTGCTCGATCATCACCGCCTTGACGCCGGCATACACCTCGTCCCAGTCGACGTCGGTGGTGGTGTAGCGCCAGCGCGCCTCGAGTGAGGTGGCCATGACGCGATCATGAGTCGGGGCGAGCACGGTGTAGGAGTCCTCGAGGAAGCCGGCGAACTCGGACCCAGTCGACTTCAAAATGATCAGATCCTTGAAACCTGCGGTGACCCATGTCTTTTGCTCCGATCCGGTGCCGGCTACGGTGACCGAGGCGACCCGCGTCTCCTGGCCCTTGCGTACCCACGTGTGATCGTGCGGACGTCCGTCGACGGTGACGCGCTCCCACGCGTACTCCTCCAACTCGATGCGCGCTTCCGTCACCGGCTCGACGTCGTCGACGAAATGTCGTGCCAGATCGAGGCCGTACGACTCGAGATGCAGCAGGCCCTTCTCCTTCGCGTACGCGTAGGCGGTCTGCTTCTGCGTGTCCGTCGGCAGGACCGCGCCTTGGTCACCGACGAGATGGGCGGCGGAGAAGTCGCCCCGCAGTGCCGAGGACACGGAGATGTCCCGGATCTCGTGGCGGGCGGTGTCGCGGTAGATGCGCACCACTCGGTTCTCGGCCTTGCCGTACTGGTTGGCTCCCAGGACGATGTTCCCGGTCAGATCGGTCATGGGGTCAGCTTCCTCGATAGGTGGAATACGCGAACGGGGACAGCAGAAGCGGAACATGGTGGTGCGCATCGACATCGAGGACGGTGAAGGTGATGGACACCTCGGGGTAGAAGGTCTGCGTCCCGGACTGCTCGAAGTACGCGGCGGTGTCGAACACGAGTGTGTAGACACCGGCCACCGCGTCGTCCGGGAGCAGTTCCTTGGCGCGTCCCTCCTCGTCGGTGATGCCGGTGGTGACCACGTCGCCGTGCTCGTCGACCACCGCGAGACCCACCCCCGTCGCCGGTGTCCCGTGCACCGCGTCGAGGACGTGGGTGCTGACGCTCACTGTTCGGTCCGCTCGGTCAGCATGCGGGTCAACCTGATTCGATTGATCTTCGCCAGTTCGGTTCTCATCACGCGCCTCTCCGTCTCCGGATCGTTGTCGAGCCTCTCGGTGAGGATAGCGAGAAGCTCCGTCGCAGGGCGGCCCGTCGCACACACCAGGTAGACGTGGCCGAACTTCTCCTCGTAGGTCCGATTCCCCGCCGCGAGCGCGTCCTTGACGCCCTGGTCCGCCTCGCTCACGGCCGCTTGCTCGCGCTGCGACGACGAGCCGGCGGTCACCGAGGCGCCGATACGTGGATGACCGTCGAGTGCGCGGTCGATCTCCGTCTCGGACAGTTCCTCCAACTCGCTGTCGGCGCGTTCCAGGAGGGCCTCGGCGCTGTCGAAGGGGCGACCGACGGCCACCCGGCGCGCCCAGATGGACGACGAGCAGCACTCGAACAAGGCGTGCATCGCGGCGCGATCGGACAGCCGATTGAATCCGTCGAGCCCGAGTGCTTCGTGCAGGAACACGAGCGTTCCCTTCTGTGGTGGGGATCAGGACAGGTCGTTCAGTCTGCCGAAACGCGCCGCGGCGATGGGATTCGCATCGGCGACCAGGTCGTCGAACCGGTGGTTCGCGATCTTCGCGACCTCGATCATGGCGAACGACCGCTCCGCACCCGGTGAGTTCTCCATCCGCGACCACCCGTTGGCGAGCACCCGGTCGTAGTGCTCGGTCTCGGCCGCGCAGATGACGAGGGGGAAGCCGAAGTGATCCCGGTAGGCCGTGGCCAGGTCGACCACCGAGCGGTGCTCCTCGTCGCCGAGGTGCGCGAGCGAGACGTGGTCCTTGGCGAACGCGGCGCCGGTGTCGTCCTCGCTGCCCAGATCGGGGAAGGCGCTGATCAGCTCGACCTGCTCCTCCGTGGTGCCTGCGAGCAGGGAATCCTGGAACGCCTCCCGCAGTGCATGAGCATCCGCGTAGGGCCGCTGCTCGTACGCGCGACGCACCACCCAGTCCGATCCCTGCACCACGTCGCCGAACGTCGTCGAGAACTCGTCGAGGCTCATCTCGTTGACGGCGTCGAGGGTGATCGAGTCGCCGGGGGAGCCCGCCACCGTCGCCCCGCGCGAGCCACCCACGTGGAAGAACAGGATGTTGAGGACGATCGCGGTGAACGCACCCAGCACGATGCCGCTCGAGAACAGCAGCTCGAGCCAGCTCGGGACACCCTCCGAGACGGTCGGCTGGATCGTGACCAGCAGGGCCAGACCGAGACTCGTCGCGACGATGATGAGGTTGCGGTGGTCGGTGAAGTCCACCTTCGACAGGGTCTGGATGCCCACGACCGCCACGGTGGCGAAGAGCGCCAGCGCGGCGCCGCCCAGGACGGGTGACGGAATGGACGCGACCACGGCCGCCGTCTTCGGCAGCAGGCCCAGGACGATCATGATGACACCGGCGGCAGCAACCACCCACCGGCTGCGCACGCGCGTCAGGCGCACCAGGCCGACGTTCTCCGAAAAGGCCGTGTACGGGAACGAGTTGAAGGAACCACCGATCACCGTGGCCACGCCGTCGGCACGCAGGGTGGCGGCGATGTCGTCCTTCGTGATCCGCTTGCCGACGATCTCACCCGTCGCGAAGACGCTGCCCGTCGACTCGACCGCCGTGATCATCAGGACCACGATCATCGAGATGATGGCGATGACACTGAACTTGGGCGCGCCGAACAGGAACGGCTGCGTGAACCCTACCCACGACGCCTCGGAGACACCGTCGAACGTCATGTCGCCCAACACGTACGCGGTGGCGCTGCCGATGACGAGTCCCAGCAGCACGGCGATGGTGGCGGTGAAGCCGCGGAAGAATCGCTGGATCAGCACGATGATCACCAGCGTGCCGATCGCGTAGGCCATCCAGCGACCGTTGGTCGGATCCTGTTCGTGGGTCGCAGGATTCGTGACGGCGTCGTTGACGGCCACCGGCAGCAGGGCGATACCGATGATGGCGATCACCGTCCCCGTCACCACCGGTGGGAAGAACCTCAGCAGCCTGCTGAACCAGGGGGCGATGAGAAACGTGAACAGGCCCGCCACGATGACGGCGCCGTACACGTACAGCAGGCCCTCGGTCCCGCCGCCGTTCGCCATCGCGATCGCGATGACCGGGCTGACACCGGCGAAGGTGACGCCCTGCAGGAGCGGCAGCTTCACACCGATCTTCCGGAAGCCGACCGCCTGGATGATCGAGGCGATGCCACACGTGAAGAGGTCGGCGTTGATCAGGTGGATCAACTGCTCATTGGTGAGGCCGATGGCCCCACCGATGATGATCGGGACCAGCACCGCCCCGGCGTAGAAGGCGACGACGTGCTGGAACCCGTAGGCCGCCAGCTTGTGGGCGGGGAGAACCTCGTCGACGGGGTGACGCCGCGTGACGGCGGAGCGAACAGTCATGAGTGGACCTGGTTCCAGGCGAGGGCCGAAAAGGCCTGAGGCGGTGCCCTGCGACGGTGCAGGGCGGCGAGTGACCGGAGTGCGGTGCGATCAGACTCCGCCATGCGGGGCCACCCCGCCAGTCGAGACCGCACAAAGTCGGGGCACCGGTCCGCGCTGGTCGTTGGGTGATCCGCCAACAGGTGGTGAAGAGTGAGGGGCGATGAGTAACCACTATCACCACCTGGTGTTCGGACCCTCGGCGCTGGCGCGGCAGCGCGCGAAGGGCAGCTACACGGCCTACGGTGCGCAGACGGAACGCGGCGACGACGGACCCGACGCACTCGACGGCCGCGAGAAGGTGATCATCCGCGCCGCGGACCAGTTCTACCTGTCGACGGTCACCGAGACCGGATGGCCCTACGTCCAGTACCGCAGCGGGCCGGCCGGGTTCCTGCAGGTGCTCGACGACCACACACTCGCGTTCGCCGACTTCGCCGGGAACAACCAGTACGTGACGGCCGGCAATCTCGACGCGAACGACCGCGTGGCGCTGATCGTCGTGGACTACCCGCGCCGCCAGCGCGTGAAGATCTACGGGCGCGCGACGGTGGTCGAGGGAAGTGCGGACCCGGCGTTGCTCGAGCGACTTCGGCAGGTGCCCGGCGGCACCGTCGAGTCGCGGTGCGAGCGCAGCGTCGTGATCTCCGTCGAGGCGATCGACTGGAACTGCACCCGCAGCATCATCCCGCGCTACGACCAGGACTACGTGAGCAGGATGGGGGCGCTCTACGAGCGCGACGCTGCGGCGCGGGAGAAGGTGCTGCTCGACCGCATCGCCGAGCTCGAGGCGCGGCTGGAGTAGGGGGCGGGGGGTGCGCGGGGTGTTCCACTCGCGGGCGCTGGGGGCGGGTTCCCGCGCGTGGGTGCGAAAAGTGGGACGTGGCGCCCGGGAGGTGCTCGACGCGCACTGGCGCCGGGGACGCAGCCCGTGCAGGGTGGTCGCATGACGACGGTCGGCGTGGTGCTCGCGGCGGGTGCGGGCACCCGGTACGGCGCCCCCAAGATCCTCGCGCACGACGGGCTCTGGTTGGACCTGGCGGTGCGGGCGCTGCGCGATGGCGGGTGCGACGAGGTCCTGGTCGTCGTGGGTGCCGCGGCGCCGGAGATGCCTCCCGGCGCGCAGGCCGTGGTGAACGACGAGTGGCGCACCGGCATGGGCAGCTCGGTGCGGGTGGGCCTGCAGGCATGTGAGACGACCGACGCCGACCTCGCGGTGCTGCACCTGGTGGACACCCCCGACATCGGCGCCGAGGTGGTGGGGCGGGTTCTCGACCACGCCGCGAGCACTGGAATCGCGCGGGCCACCTTCGACGACACTCCCGGTCACCCCGTGGTGCTCGCGCGTCGGTGGTGGGCGGAGGTCGCGGAGGCGGCGACGGGGGATCAGGGCGCCCGCACCTTCCTCCGCGGCAACCCCGACGTGATCACCGTCGAGTGCGGGGACCTCGCGACGGGTCGCGATCACGACCGCCCGAGCCCCTGACGATTACGCCGAGGCCCGGCTGGGCACAGGACAGTCATGCCGATGAGTTCGTCCGAAGGTAAGTCCTGGACCCGCGACCGTGTCCACGCCCTGGGGTCCGAGCGACCCGTCTCCGTGCTCGACATCGGACCGGGGGTGGGGACCTACGCGAAACTGCTTGCAGGACCGCAGCTCTGCCGCATCACCGGTGTCGAGATCTGGGAGCCGTACGTGGAGACCTACCGCCTCCACGAGTACTACGACGAGATCATCCTCGGTGACGCGCGCACGGTGGATCTGCCGACGGCGGACGTGGTGATCATCGGCGACGTGGCGGAGCACATGACCGAGGCCGACGCGGTGGCGCTGTGGGCCAAGTGCTGTGCGGCCGCGACGCGGGCGGCGTACCTGTCGATCCCGATCGTCCACTACCCGCAGCACGAGATCGAGGGCAATCCGCACGAGATACACGTCGACGAGGACTGGAATCACGAGCGCGTGCTGTCGTCCTTCGAGGGCATCGGCGCCTGGGAACTCGGGTCCGAGGTCGGCGTCTACGAGCGACTGCTCGCGTGACCGGACCGTAGGAGCCTGCCCAGTTCCTCGAGGTCGTCGACGACGAACTCCCAGTCGTCGGTGGGTTCGGACTCGGTCTGCTGCGGTCCGTGCTCGTGCGGGCGGCGCACGAAGGCGGTCTGTAGTCCGCACCCACGGGCGGCGGCGAGATCATCGTTGTGTGTCGCGACCATCAGGCACTGGCCGGGAGCGAGATCGAGCAACTCCGCCGTCCGCAGATACGACTCGGGAGTCGGCTTGTAGGCCTGCACCACCTCCGCGCCGAGCACCGCGTCCCAGGGGATGCCGGCACGCTTGGCCATGTCGAGGAGCAACGACACGTTGCCGTTGGACAGGGGTGCCACGATGACGGACTCGCGGACGGCTGCGATACCGGCGACCGAGTCCGGCCACGGCGGCAACCGGTGCCACGCCAGAGTCAGATCGTCGACCGCCTCGGTGGGGAGCACGTACTCCGCCAGCAGTTCCACGAGACTCTCGCGGTGCAGCGCGTCGAGCTTGGTGAAGGGGCGCTCACCGGTCCGGATCGGTTGCATCGAGGGCTGGTACCTCGCACGCCACCGGTCCGCGAAGTCGCCCGGATCGATGTCGTCGCGTTCGGGGGCGTACTCCTCCAGCCAGCGCCGCACCTCCTCGGCGATACCCCCGCGCCAGTCGACGACGGTGCCGAACACGTCGAAGAGAGCGGCCCGGACCTCTGTCACGACGCGTGCCCGTACGAGCCGGGAGACGGGAACGCCCGCCCTCGTCGATCGGTTCTCACGTGCGGACTGTCGTCGGCCATGAGAGGAGCGTAACGGGGGCGGGCGTCCGGCCGGCTCACTTCAGTTCTGCGAGAACAGTTCCCTGGGTGATGGCGGAGCCGGGCTCCACGGCGAGTCCGGTGACGACGCCGTCCTTGTGGGCGGTGACGGGGTTCTCCATCTTCATGGCCTCGAGTACGGCGATGAGGTCTCCGGCGACGACTTCCTGGCCCTCGGTGACGGCGACCTTGACGACGGTGCCCTGCATGGGTGCGGTGACGGCGTCACCGGACGCGGCTGCGCCGCCGGCGCCGCCGCGGGTGCGCGCCTTGGGCTTGCGACGAATGACGTTGCCACCGGCAGCAGCGTTGCCGCCGAGCGAGAACTGGCCGGGCAGGGACACCTCGACACGGCGCCCACCGACCTCGACGACGACGTTCTGTCGAGGTCCGTTCTCGTCGTCCTCGATGGGGGCGCCGGCGGTGAACGGTTCGACGGTGTTGTCCCACTCGGTCTCGATCCACCGGGTGTGAACGTCGAAGGACTGACCGTCGCCGATGAAGGCGGGGTCGGAGACGACGGCGCGGTGGAACGGGATGACGGTGGCGAGGCCCTCGACGCGGAACTCGGCGAGGGCGCGGCGGGAGCGGGCGAGGGCTTCCTCGCGGGTGGCGCCGGTGACGATGAGCTTGGCGAGCATGGAGTCGAACTGGCCGCCGATGACGGAGCCGGACTCGACACCGGAGTCGACGCGCACGCCGGGGCCCTCGGGGGCGATGAAGGTGGTGACCGGTCCGGGGGCGGGGAGGAAGCCGCGGCCGGCGTCCTCACCGTTGATGCGGAACTCGAAGGAGTGTCCGCGCGGTGCCGGGTCCTCGGTGATGGAGAGTTCGTCGCCGTTGGCGATGCGGAACTGCTGCAGCACCAGGTCGATGCCGGAGGTCTCCTCGGTGACGGGGTGTTCGACCTGCAGGCGGGTGTTGACCTCGAGGAAGGAGACGAGTCCGTCCTGGCCGACGAGGTACTCGACGGTGCCGGCGCCGTAGTAGCCGGCTTCCTTGCAGATGGCCTTGGCGGAGGCGTGGATCTCGGCACGCTGGTCGTCGGTGAGGAACGGTGCGGGAGCTTCCTCGACGAGCTTCTGGAAGCGGCGCTGCAGGGAGCAGTCGCGGGTGCCGGCGACGACGACGTTGCCGTGTTGGTCGGCGATGACCTGTGCTTCGACGTGGCGGGGCTTGTCGAGGTAGCGCTCGACGAAGCACTCGCCGCGGCCGAAGGCGGAGACGGCTTCGCGGGTGGCGGAGTCGAAGAGCTCGGGGATCTCCTCGCGGGTGCGGGCGACCTTCATGCCGCGTCCGCCGCCGCCGAAGGCGGCCTTGATGGCGATGGGGAGGCCGTGCTCGTCGGCGAAGGCGAGGATCTCGTCGGCGTCCTTGACGGGTTCGGACGTGCCGGGCACGGAGGGGGCCTTCGCGCGGGTGGCGATGTGGCGGGCGGTGACCTTGTCGCCGAGGTCGCGGATGGACTGCGGGGACGGTCCGATCCAGATCAGGCCGGCGTCGAGGACGGCCTGGGCGAAGTCGGCGTTCTCGGAGAGGAAGCCGTAGCCGGGGTGGATCGCGTCGGCGCCGGACTTGGCGGCGGCGTCGATGATCTTGTCGATCGCGAGGTAGGACTCGGCGGAGGTCTGACCGCCGAGGGCGAAGGCTTCGTCGGCGAGGCGGACGAAGGGCGCGTCGGCGTCGGGTTCGGCGTAGACCGCGACGGAGGTGTAGCCGGCGTCGGCCGCTGCGCGGATCACACGTACCGCTATCTCACCGCGGTTCGCGACGAGAACCTTGCTGATGCGGGCAGTGGCGTGGCTGGGCACGAAGCCTCCTGTGAGGTCGGGTGGGCCGTCGCGTGGTGTCGCTCCGGCGGACGAGCACGGGCCTTCGCCCGCGCCATCGGTTGGTCATCCTAGTTTCGGAGTGTAGGGGTGAGCTCACTCCGGGCCCGCACGAGGTGTGTCCCGGTGGTCACGACGTCGCTGAGCACGGTCCGCAGTTCTGCCACGAACCGGTGGACGGCAGCGGTGGCGACCTCGCTGCTGGGGAACCGGGCCGAGATGTTGACGCCCTGCGGAGTGCGATGCACCCACAGGTAGACGTCGTGGTCGTACTTCCTGCTCCGCAGTGCGCGCGCGTTGACGTCGGGCCACGTCCGCGCGTCGGGTGCGAAGCGCACGTCCATGAAGGAGACGACGAAACGCGGGGTGTCGTGCAGGTCGATCGCCTCGGCGACGAGATCGAGGGGGACGCGCGAGATCGGACGAGTGCGTGCGATCTCGGCTCCGGCGCGCACGACGACGTCTCCGAACGACTCGCCGTCCGCGACGTCGAACGCGAGGGGAGCCACGCCGACGAACCAGCCGAGGGACGCGGCCCACGACGGGTCGTGACGGGTGTGCATCGGGGTGACCGTGCGGAAGCGCCCGGCACCGGACACGGCAGCCGCCGCAGCGCCCATCGAGGCCATGAGGCCGGCGGAGAAGCCCGGACCGGCGCGGCGGCACGTCACGGTGAACGCGTCCGCCTCCTCGGGCGAGAGGATCCACGCGGACAGTCCGGCCTGCGGGATCGGCACCTCCGGGACAGGTCCGATGTCGAGCGGAAAGGACGGGAATCGTCCCCCGTCCTCGGCGAGGAAGTTCGCCCACTCCACGGCGGCGTCGTGCGTCCGGTCGACCCCGCTGCAGAGGGTGCGCTCGAGTTCGCCGAAATCGAGGTAACTGCCGGTGGGGAAGAGCCCTGCCGGGGCGCCGGTGGTCTCCTGCTCGTAGAGGCGGGTGAGTTCGTGCGCGATGAGCACGATGGACAGCCCGTCGATGATCGAGTGATCGGCGGCGAAGAACACGGTGAAGTGGTCCGGTGCCGCGTCGCCGCCGGAGTGTCCGGTGGGTTCGAGAGTGACGAACGCGTACGACGGCCACACCAGCGGCGACGTGTACTCGTCGAACAGGTGCTGAAGATGCTGGTACACCTCGCCGGCCTGCGTGCACGCGTCCTGCTGGATGACCCAGATGTCGGTGGCACCGACCGGGGCCGTCACGCGCGAGAGCAGGCCCGTGTCGGGGTCGACGGTGGCGTTGGACCGCATGCCCTCGTGCCGGTCGATCCACGCCAGCACCGCGCGCCGGAACGCGGCGGTGTCGAGCGGGCCCGCGATGTCGAACGCGGTGCCGAGCCACGACTCGCGACCGGCGGACGGCCGGGCCAGGGTGCGACGCAGGTGCGCCTCGTGCACGTAGGAGGTGGGCCGATCGTCGGGCAGCCACCCCGCGTCCTCCGGCGTCGATGCGTGCGGACCGACACTCGGGATCCATTCGGTGAGGGTGCCTGCCGGAATCGGGTAGTCGACCAGTTCGGTGAACTCCACGATTCGGCTGTCCTTCCACACCGGCGCGACGCCCCGTCCGGACGCCGCTCTCGGTACCTCAGTCTACCGCTGAGAGCGACATTGTCCGAACAAAGCGGCGAGTCAGGACCGCAGGTGCTGTTTGACGCGGCTGAGCATCGCCGACATCCCGCGCAGCCGTAGCGGACTCACGGCCGCCGCGAGTCCCAGCTCGGTGTAGAAGTCGTCCGGGACGTCGAGGATGTCGTCGGCGGGAAGACCGTCGAGCCCCTGCGCCAGGATCGACGCGAAGCCGCGCGTGGTCGGTGCCTCCGGCGGGGCGCTGAAGTACAGGCGCACCGCAGACCGGTCGGACGAGTCCACCGACAGGAACAGCGGTGACTGGCACTCCGGGACGGGCTCCATCGCGGCCTGCTCGAGACCTGCGGGCAAGGCCGGCAGCTCCTTGCTGAACTCGAGCAGCATCGTGATCTTGTCCTGGCCCTCGACGGCCGCGAAGTCGTCGACGATCTCGGCCAGCGGCGCGGGCAGTGTTCCGCTCATTGCAGGGCTCCGGGCTCCTCGCCGCGCGCGATCGGTGTGCGCACGGCGTTGCCCCACTCGGTCCAGGAACCGTCGTAGTTCCGGACGTTCTCGTAGCCGAGCAGATGCGTCAGCACGAACCACGTGTGCGACGACCGCTCGCCGATGCGGCAGTACGCGATGACGTCGGCGTCGGCGGACACGTCCCCGTAGACCTCGTCGAGCTCGGTGCGGGACTTGAACCGGCCGTCGGGTGCCGCGGCCTTCGCCCACGGGATGCTCAGCGCTGTCGGGATGTGTCCACCGCGCAGCGCGCCCTCGTCGGGGTAGTCGGGCATGTGGGTGCGCTCGCCGGTGTACTCGGCGGGGGACCGCACATCGACCAGCGGGCCGGATCCGAGGTGTGCGAGGACGTCGTCCTTGAATGCACGGATGGCGGCGTCGTCGCGCTCGACGACGGGGTAGTCCGCCCCGGAGATGTCGGGGACGTCGAGTGTGGTGTCGCGATTCTCGGCGAGCCAGGCGTCGCGTCCACCGTCCAGCAGGCGCACGTCCTCGTGGCCGAACAGGGTGAAGACCCACAGCGCGTACGCGGCCCACCAGTTGCTCTTGTCGCCGTAGATGACGACGGTGTCGTCGCGCGAGATGCCCTTGCGGTTCATCAGGTCGGCGAACTTCTCGCCGTCGACGTAGTCGCGCGTGACGGGGTCGTTCAGGTCGAGATGCCAGTCGATCTTGACCGCGCCGGGGATGTGGCCGACGTCGTAGAGGAGCACGTCCTCGTCGGACTCGACGACCTTGAGTCCGGGTGTGCCGATGTTGGCGGAGAGCCACTGCGTCGTGACGAGTCGTTCGGGGTGCGCGAACGACGCGAAGGCGGGGTGGGGATCTGGCGCGACGGACACGTGCGTCTCCTGAGGTTGTCAGACGGGGGGTCGAACTGATTGTGCGTGACCACACGATCCTAGGGCGCGCGTCGGGACGGCGTCAGACGCTGGTGTCGTCGATCCCGTCACGATGCGCCGCGGCGCTCTCCCACAGATCGGCGATGCCGACACCCACCTCGGCGAGCAACCGGCGTACCAGCGGCAGCCCGATACCGATGACGGACGACGGGTCACCCTCGATGCCGTCGACGAACCAGCCACCGAGACCGTCGAGGGTGAACGCCCCCGCGACGGCGAGTGGCTCGCCCGAGCGAAGGTATGCCTCGAGGTCCCGCTCGGTCGGCGAGGAGAAGTGCACCGTGGTCCCGCAGTGGGCCGCGCCGCGTGCGGTCACCCGGCCGTCGTCGAGCCGTAGGACGCAGTGACCGGTGAGCAGGTCACCGCTCGCACCGGCCATCGCCGCCCAGCGTTCGCGAGCGACGGCGACGTCTCGTGGTTTGCCCACGAGGTCGCCGCCGATCGACAGCATGGAGTCGCAGCCCACGACGACGACGGTGCCGGTCGACAGCTCCGGATCGTGGGCGAGAGCCTCTGCGATCACGGCCGCCTTGGCCGCGGCCAGCTCGGTGACCACCACCTCGTGCGGGGAGTCGGAGGGCAGTGCTGCGGCGACCGCGTCCTCGTCGACGTCCGAGACCCGGACGATCGGATCCACCCCGGCTGCCCGCAACACGGCCAGGCGGGCGGGCGAGCGCGACGCGAGTACGAACCGGACCGTCACCGCGGTCCGGTGACCCCGGTGGTGAACGAGTAGGGCGAGAAGGCCGTGCCCGCGCGGTGCATGGTGGACGGGCGACCCCAGTGATCGAGCACGGGGATCTCGGTCGGCCCGGCGTCGGCCGTGGCGGCGGACAGGACGGCCACGAGGGCGGCGATCTCCTCGTCGGTCGGGTTGCCCGACTCGACGCGCAGGAAGGGCGCCGAGGGAGCGGTCTCGTCCGTACCGGACTCGGTCCGGTCGTCGGCTGATGTCACGAAGCGTCTCCTCCAGGTGCAGGTGTTCCCCGAACTCTAGGGGACGGTGACCGGCGCGTCGGCCGCGGTCCGGGTGTCCACCGCGAACCGTAGGGCGGCCTCGCACGGCTGGGCGACGAGTGCGAGGTGGTCCGTGACGGCGGCCACGAAGGCCTCGATCGTGGTGCGGGCGGTCGGGTTGTCGGGGAACCGGCTCCGCAGTGCGAGACCGTCCGCGGTGCGGGAGATCCAGAACTGCGCGTCGTCGGAGACGGTGACGTTGGAGATGTGGTGGGCGTCGATGCTGCGCAGCAGGTCGTGTCCGGGGGCCGACCGGTAGTCGACGTAGGACACCATGAAGACGTCCTTGCGCGGGCGCCGGAGTCCGCCCGCGGCCTCGACCACGCGGGCGATGGGCACCTCGCCCAGCGCGACCGCGCGTCGCACCGCCGAACCGGCCGAGCGGATCGTGGCCCTCAGGTCGCTCTCGGTGACCACCTCGAGCGGCGCGTTGGTGACGAACCAGCCGACGGACGACCGCCATGCCGCGGATCGACGGGTGTGCAGCGGGAACAGCAGGGGAACCGTGGCGCCACCACCGAGGTCGCGTACCGCGTGCGCCATGGCCGCGAGCACACCGGCGTAGAGGCTGGCCCCGTCGGCCCGGCACCCGGTCTCGGCCGCGTCGGCCTCCGGTGCGGTGAGCAGGGTGTCGACGCGGACCGCACAGCGGTCCGTGCGCCCGTGCGGGACTCCGAGATCGAGAGGGAACTGCGGCGGAGCGCCGGCGCCCGCGTGCAGGAAGTCGACCCACGTGCGGAGCCGGTCGTCCTCGAGGTCGATCGGCGTGCCCGCGGACTCGGCTGCGCAGTAGTCGACGAAGTCACCCGGATCCGGCGCGGTCTCCGGCTCGCCGAGATAGCCCCGACGGACGTCGTCGATGACGACCGCCAGCGAATAGGCGTCGACGTGCGCGTGATCGAACCCGCACACCACCGTGGAGACGTCCGGACGATCGATGGCGAGGAAGGTGTAGGCCGGTGCGGAGAAGGGAGCGCACGCGGCGTCGAGCGCGCCGCGCACGACGCGGTGGGCCTCCGGGACGGAGGGGACCGCGATGTCCGGTCGTCGTCGGAGGGTGAGCGCACCCTGCGGATGATTCACGCGTGACGGACCGGAGTCGGACCGCACGAACCCGGTCCGGAGCGAACCGTGGCGTGCGACCAACCGCTCGAGAGAACGCTCCAGGGCATCGGTGTCCAGCGGCCCCGGGACGTCGAACGATGCTGCGAGCCACGTGCTGCCGTCGTCGACGTCGGCGAGGTGCGCACTCTGGTTGAACGACGGCGGGACCGTCGACGGGACGGGTTCGGCGTCGGAACGCACGAGCCACTGCAGGACGACGCCCGGGCGCGGGGCCCAGGCGTCCACTCCGATCACGTGCACGCGCCACCACCGACGACGCGGTTCCCGTCCCGCGCGACCGTCTGCAGGACCTCCCGCAGGTGCTGGTGGTATCGCGCCACCTGCCGCTGAGCCTCGGGCGTCGCGGGAGTCTGCGACCCGAGATAGAAGTGGCGATCGTCCCGGTTGAACCACATGGACGCGTTCGCGGTGCGGCCCTCGCCGGTGAACAGGATCGCGTCGTCGTCGGCCTCGGAGCCGTGGCCGGGGAACCAGCGGAAATCGATGTAGGACAACAGGTGCGGGCTCGATGCCAGTCCGGCGCCGCCGACACCGGACTCGAAGAGCAGCTGCAGCACCTTCCCGATCGGCGCTGCCGCGGTGGCCTTCGTGCGGGCGTAGGCCTCGCTCGCCCGACCGACGAGGGTGCGGAAGTCGCCGGTGCCCGCCACGGGGAACGTCACGGGCGCGAAATTGCAGAACCAGCCCTGGGACAGGGCGAAGTCCCCGAGGTGGCGGGTACCGAGCACGGTGATGCCGGCGTAGTCGTCTCGGCCCGCGAGCTCGTGATCGGTGATCGCGACCGCGGCGAACAGGCCCGTGACGAACTTCCCACCCGCCTCCCGGCACGCGGCGTCGAAGGCCGCGGTGTCGTCCGCGCCCAGCAGGTCCATCTCGATCGGTTCGACGGGAGCGGTCTCACCCGGTGCGAGTCCGAGGTCGAGCGGGAAGGACGGCATCGCGCCGCCGTGGGCTCGCACGACGTCGATCCACTCGGCCAGCTCGGGGGAGTCGGCGTCGACGGCCTCGGCCTTCTCGTTCTCGATCGCGACGTGCTCGAGGAAGCTTCCGGTCCACGCCGAGATGTCGGTGGGTGCACGGTTCGACTGCGCCGCGCGATAGAGATCGATCAGCTCCGCCAGGACCAGGACCTGAGAGGCGCCGTCGGAGAACGCGTGGTCCGCTCCGTAGTAGAGCGTGAATCCCCCCGGTCGCGCCACCGCCCCGAACGCCACGGCGGGCCAACTCAGGGGTGTGGCGTCCCGCGAGAGCCGAACGCGCACGTAGTCGAGGAACTGGTCGGGCGCCGAGCACTCGCCCGCGGAGACGGCACGCAGGCGCGCGGCCGCCGGGGGAACGCGGCGCCGCACGACCGCGCCGCCGTCCGTCTCGAACCACGTCTGCAGTCCCTCGTGGCGCAGGAGGAACTGCTCGAAGGCGAGGGTCAACGCGGCGACGTCGAGATCTCCGGCGACCTCGGTCGCGGAGCCGAGGTACGCGGTGTGCTTGCCTCCCCGGTCCGCCACCGCGCGCACACCGCGAACATGGTTCTCCTGCAGGAACGACGGCGGGGTGGGATCGACCGGTGCGAACTCGACGAGCGGCCGTGCGTCGTCGACCGGATGCCACTCGAGCAGTTCGCCGGGTGCGGGTTTCCAGTTGCGCATCGCCGTGATGATCATGCGTGCACCGTCCTGTCCGCCCCGCTCTCGACGCCGGCGCCGGCGGACTCGCGCAACACCTCCTGGAATCGGGCGAGGTAGGCGTGCACGTTGCGGACCGCCTCCTCGTGGCCCGGGAACCGGGCCGCGATGCTGAGGCCGAGCGGCGTGCGGAGAATCCAGAAGTAGACCTCGTCGCGGGAGGCGGTGGCACTGCGGAGTGTGCGCGTGTTCCACAGCGGCCACGACTCGGCATCGGGGGTGTGGCGCAGATCGAGGTAGGACACCACGAACTGCGGCACCGAGTCCACGTTCAGCAGCCGCGCGACACGGGAGTACGGCTGGCGTGCATAGCCCTTGACGGCGTCCAGGCCGGCGGCGGCGCGGCGCACGGCGTCGTCCACGTCCGAGGCGGGGTCGACGTGGACGTCGACCGGCACCACTCCCACGTACCAGCCGACCGATTCGGCGTACTGGGGCTCGAAGCGCGTGTGCATGGGCATGGTCACACGCAGTCGGCGTTCACCCGCGAGGTCGCGGGAGGTCAGTGCCAGCGCACCGACCACGGCCGCGGTCATGGACGCACCCCGCGCGCGGGTGTGTGCGGCGAGCGCGTCGGTGTCCGCCGCACTCAACAGGTACCGGGAGAGACTGCTCTGCCGCTCGGGACCGTGCTCGTCGTCGGCGCCGACCGGGAGGGGGAACGGGGGGAAGCTGCCGTCGGAGAGGAAGGACGACCAGGTGCGGACCACCTCGTGGTCGGGGGTCAGGCAGTCACCGGTCTCCCGGTCGACGACGCTGAAGTCGAGATGACTGCCGATCGCCGCCAGCCGTGGATCGCGCGCGTGGATCTCGAACTCGTACAGCCGGCGGAGTTCGCTGACGGCCAACAGCATCGAGTACGCGTCCATGACGGAGTGATCGGCTCCGAAGACGAGCAGGAACCGGTCCGTCTCGTCGTCCTCCTCGGTCGACGAACTCGGGGCGATGTCCTCGACCGTGGCGACCACGCAGTGCGGCCACCGGAACGGCGACAGGGTGCGGGCGAAGAAGTCCGAGACGTCGGCGTGCACGTCGGATCCCGTGCGCCGACGCCCGAGTACACGCGGAACCACGTCCACCGCATCCTCCGGGACGGTGGAGCGGGCGAGACGGGCGCCGCCGTCGGCGTCGACGCCGTCCGTCGTGACCGTCGAGCGGAAGGTCTCGTGGCGAGAGGTCCACGCGCGCAGAGCACGACGCAGCGCCTCGGCGTCGTACCGGTCGTGGATCTCGAACACCGCCCCGATCCAGGCGGCGCCGATCTCGTCCGAGGATCCCGTGGCAGCCTTGGCGAGGCTGTGACGGCAATGTTCCTCGTGCGTGTAGGCCAGTGGTCGGTCGTCCCGATACCAGCGGTCGGTCGCGGTGACGGTGGGGATCCACTCGGTCACCACGCCCCGGGGGAG
Source organism: Rhodococcus sp. Leaf225 (assembly GCF_001426145.1). Lineage (NCBI taxonomy): Bacteria > Bacillati > Actinomycetota > Actinomycetes > Mycobacteriales > Nocardiaceae > Rhodococcus > Rhodococcus sp. Leaf225. Next base: position 110,609 of record NZ_LMRN01000020.1, read on the forward strand.
CGGGTGATCGGCGAGCTCGGTGAATTCCATCTTCGGTCTCACGTCCGTTCGGGTCGAGATCGCAGGGTCGGGAAGTGGAGCGGTGCGCTCAGGGCATTCCGCGATCGGTGCGGGGGCGCAGGAGATGTCGCGCGGAGAAGGATCCGCTGTCGCTGTCGTAGGCGCGGATCATCACGAGTCGGCAGGCGTGGAGCACGGACACCCCCGGCACGTACAGCACGAGCGCTGCCGCCGCGAGCGCGTGGCGTCGATGCAGTCGCAGGGTTCGGGGGAGGCACGCCATGTAGCGGACGAAGGACCGCATTCCCGATTCCATTCGGCGCGGCGACACTCCCACAGTGAGGGAGGGCAGAAAGGCGTTGCGCCCGCCCGACTCCTGGACGCAGAGCCCCATGTCGACGTCCTCGAAGACGTCGCGGCGCAGCGAGACGTCCTCGCGGATCAGCTTCCACGTCTCGCGGCGCAGGATCATGTTGGAGCCGTAGAGGACCGGAACGTCGCGGACCTCCGGCGTGGACGGCGACCGCCGGGCGAGCGGTGACCACCGCGCCTTGATGCGGGCGGCCGCGTCGCCGTAGGGCAGCTCGTACGCCTCACCGCGTCCGCACGCGGCGGCCCAGTGCTGGTCGACGTCGGCGGCGAAGAAGTCGAGAATCGTTGCCGCCCAGTCATCGGGCACGCGGGTGTCGGCATCGATCCGGGCGACGAGATCCCCGGACGCCGCATCCATACCGGCGTTCCGGGCGAAGACGAGACCCTGCTGCTTCTCGGTCACCACGCGGATCTCGGGGTGGTCCGTGGCATGTCGTCGCACGATGTCACGGGTGCCGTCCGCGGAGTTGTTGTCCACGACGATGATCTCGGTGATGCAGTCGAGCTGGGTGCACAGCAGGTCCAGGCACGCGCCGATACACTCCTCCTCGTCGAATGCCGGGACGACGACGGACAGGGACAGTCGGTTCATCGGGAGGTCTCCGTTCGCGAGGCGGTCGGGTGCAGCGGGGCCCTGCGGCGCTGCGCTGCCGCCTCGACGAGGTCGGCGCACCGCCGGACCGCATCGGTGGGCGAGACGAGGGAATCCGCGAGACGCTCTGCAGCAGAACGTGTCCGTGGGTGGAGCACCCGGGCCAGAGCGGCATCGAGCGAGGCGGAGGATGCCGATCGTGCGGCGACGCTCGCGCCGACTCGCGAGGCGACGACGCGTCGTCCCCACAGGGGTTGATCGGCACCGACGTGACACACGAGAGTGGGTCGACCGGCGCGCAGACCGGCGGCGGTGGACCCGGCGCCGCCGTGGTGAACGACGGCCTCGCACTGCGGGAGCACCGCGGTGTGGTCGACGGCCGACACCGAGAGGACATCGTGCCCGAACTCGCTGGAACCGGGGGCGTTCTCGCGCAGCAGCCGGTCGTCCCAGCCGCCGACGAGCAGAACGCGTCGCCCGGCACGCCGGACGGCAGCGACGAGTTCGTCGAGAAGAGCCGCGCCGCCGGGGACCGTCATGCTGCCGAACCCGATGTACACCGGTGGTGTGCCCGCGCGGAGCCAGGAATCGAGACCGTCGGTGACCGGGGCAGCTCGCTGCACCGCGGCGCGAGTGCGGGCGTCGGGATGCAGGAAACCGGTGAGAGGTCGCGCCGGGCCCCATTCCTCCGTGAGCCCGGGGAACAGCGCCGCGTCGTACGCCTGGATCTCGGTGACGCCCGAACGCGCCAGCGCCCCAGCGACACTGGATGTCATGGGCGGAAGTCCGAGTTCTGCTCGGAGGGTGGTGTGCGCACCACGGGAGGCGCGCCACAGTGTGGTGTCGAGCGCCCACCACGCCGCGCGGTGCACGAACCCCGGGAGGGCCGACGGTACCGGGACGACGGAGGCGACGCCGTTGCTGCGAACCGGGCAGAACTGCAGGGGTGCGTAGGGGATCGAGTGCACCTCGGCGACGTCGTACGCGCTCTCCTGACCGACGGACGACCCCACGAGGACATCGCTGCCGGCGGCCAGGTCGGTCAGCGCGGCTCGCGCGGCGCGACCTCCCGCGACGGTGATGGCCGTGACGGCTGCCAACCGGCGGCGCGGGTTGCGCGAGGCCATGTCTCGGGTCACGAGGGGCGAGGTGAGCAGCTCCGCGGTGTCCACACCGCACGGGCGAGCATCGAGGCCGGCGGACGCGGCGAAGGCGACGAGGTTCGGCGGAACGGCGAGCACCACCCGGTGTCCACGTCGTTCCAGCTCGGTGGCCAGGACGACGCCGGGCTGCACGTCGCCTCTACTTCCCTGAAATGCCAACGTGACCTGCATGTCTCACCCCCTCGAGTGTTGCTCCGCGACCCCCGCGCGCCGAGCGTCCGCAACTGATGACCTCCGCGAACTGTTCGTGGAACGACCATTGCAGACATGGTGGGACTCCGCCAATCGTGACGTCCTACGCCACACCGACACGCCAGGGTGACGAGTGTCTCGCTGTCCGAGTTGCGATCAGGCCCGTCGTGACATCCCACGCCGCTGCGCCGACCCGACCTCCTTGTTCGGCGTATTCGGCTGTCAGCCTCGATAAGTCGACTGCGGCGCTGCTTGTGACCAGCGTGCGTTCCCGACCTCGAGGTCTGTCCGTGGTCCAGTTCTCGGATCGGCACCACGACATGCCGTCCCGTGCGTCGAATGGTACGAACAAGTGACACAAGCGGACGAGACGCCATTTCCGGCGCACTCCACATCAGGTATGTCCGAGGGGGAATCGAGTCGTGCGCATCGTCATGGCCGTCAGCGGAACGCGAGGCGACGTACAACCTGCCGTCGTCCTGGGTTCGGATCTGGCGGGCCGGGGCCACCACGTGGTCATGGCAGTTCCGCCCAACCTCGTGCACCTGGCCCGCGGGGTCGGACTCGAGACGGTGCCGTTCGGGTACGACACCCGCGAGCACATGAACTCGGACCTGGTCCGTCACGGCCTGTCCCGCGGGTCGGTCGCCGACCGTGCGCGGGCGCTCGCCGCACTGTGGAACTTCGGGTGGGACCAGATGGTGACGGAACTGCGCGACGTCGTCGACACCACGGCGCCGGACGTGCTGCTCACCGGCATCACCACCGAACAGATCGCGCTGCCCCTCGCCGAGGCGCGCGGGATCGGTCTCGTCGCACTGCATCACGCGCCGGTGCGCGCCAACCCGCGGTACTCACCGGTGCCCGGCATCGACGGTGCGCCGGCTGCGGTCGTCGGACTTGCCTGGACCGTGCTGGACCATGTCCTGTGGACGGCGACCCGGCGGCGCGAGAACACGCTGCGCCGCTCCCTGGGCATCCCCACGGTGTCGTCACCGCTTCCCGGTCGCATGGCCCGTCGCCGGACCGTCGAGATCCAGGCCTACGACCGGGTGTTCTGCCCCGAACTCGCCGTCGACTGGGACGGCACGCGTCCCCTCACCGGTTTCCTCGAGGTGTCCCCGGAGCTGCGGGCACGGATGGATCCGCAGCCGTCCGACCTGTCCCTGGACGAGTGGATCGACGACGGCCCCCCGCCCGTCTACGTCGGTTTCGGATCCATGCCGGTGACGAACCCGGCGGCCGTCCTGGCCGCCGTCGCGGATGCCGCGGCGCGCGTGGGCGAACGGGTTCTGCTGTGCGCCGGCTGGAACGACGTCGACTCCGCAGACGCGCTCGGTGATCACGTCCGTGTGACCGGCGCCGTCGACCACGCCGCGGTCTTCCCCCGGTGCCGAGCCGTCGTGCACCACGGCGGCGCGGGGACCACCGCGGCGGGACTGCGGGCCGGACGGCCGACGGTGGTGTGCTCGGTGTCGTCCGATCAGCCCTTCTGGGGTCGGCGGGTCGTCGCCCTGTCGTGCGGCGCCGCGATGTCCGCCTCCGACATCACGGCGCAGTCGTTGGAGAAGGCGTTGCGCCTCGCTCTGACGCCCGAGGCGGCCGCGGGCGCTGCTGCCGTGGCCGCCGCCATGACGAGTCCCGCGGAGGCGGTCCGCCGCGCGTCCGACCTCGTGGAGTCGGCCCGCCCCGCACCGACGGACGCGGTGGTCGCATGACGGCGCGGCTTCAGGATCAGGACTTCACCTACTGGTTCCTCTCCGAGGCGTTCGGGTGGGACGTGGTCCTGCAACTCGTGTGGCGCTTCGACGACGCGGTGCCGGACGCCGACGTGACGGCGATGGCGGTGGGACTCGCGCGCGGAGCACTGCATCGACGCATCGTGCGACCGTCGATTCCCGTCGCCCGCCCGGGCTGGGTCCGGTCCGACCGGGATCCCGCCGTTCGGCTCGACGACGAGTCTGTGACACCGGACGAGGTCCTCGACTGGGCGACGCGCGATCTCGAGACCGTCGACCTCGACGCCGAGGAGGGTCGCTGCTGGGCGCTGCGGTCCACCCGGACGACCACCGGTGGATCGGCGCTGTCTCTCACCTGCTTGCACCTCGTCGCGGACGGCCGAGCGATGACGGCGGCCGCAGTGGCCGCCGTCGCCGACACGGCCGGGGTGCGCGACGACATCGGCGCCGCGCCGACCGGGCCGGCCGCACTCGTCGGGGACGTCGGCGACGCAGCACGTCAGGTGGTCGGAGCCGTGGCCGGCGTGGCACGGACCGCCGTCGCGGTGGTGTCCGATCTCCGCTCGACCGACTCCGGCGTCGCACGTCCGGCCTCCGTCACCCCGCGCACTCCCGCACACACCCGTGCGCCGCTGGCTCGTCCGTCCTGGGCGACGGTCACGGTGCCGGTGGCGGAGTGGGACGCCGTCGCGCAGCGTCACGGCGGGACACGGAACTCGTTGTTCGTCGCGGTACTCGCCGGTGCGCTCGTCGCCACCGGCTACGCAGACGACGGGTTGCCCGTGAAGGTCGGCATCCCGATGAGTCTGCGCCGGGGTGACGACGATCAGCGCAGCAATGCCACCGGGGGCGTGTCGATCTCACTCGCCGAGCGCGTGGTTCCGGGCTCCGATCTGGGCGGTGTCCGCGCGCTGTGCCGAGACGCGTTCGCGGCGCTGTCCGCCGGACGCCGGCCGGCGATGATTCATCTGCAACCGCTGCTCCAGGTACTCCCGCTGTCCGTCGTGACGTCCGTGGTGACGGGCGGCGGGTCCGGTTTGCCCGACGTGGTCGCGTCGAATCTCGGGTCCTTCGACGGTCTCCGCCGGGTCGGCGGCCGTACCGCCACGGACGTCGCCTTCCGGGGAACAGCGCACCACGTCGACCCCGCCGGCACGCAACGCTTCGGCGAGGGCGTGCAGTCCTGGTACCTGGAGACGGACGGTGCGGCGACCTTCGCCGTGGCCGGGTTCGACGAGACACGCGTGGGGTCCGCGCAGGCGCTGACGGCAGCCCTGTCCGCGGAGCTCACCGGATGGGATGTGCCGCATGAGTTCTGGTGACGTGACCACTGCTCAGGTCCGCCCGGCAGACCGCGTGGCGGGTGCCGACGAGTCGTACGCGTCGGCGGAGCGACTCTTCGGATGGACGGCGCCGATCCAGTACCTGTGGATCTTCCCGGCCGACCCGGGTGCGGACGCCGTCGCTACGCTCGCCGACCGGCTCGCGTCGGGATCGTTCGACCGCCGGGTGGTCCCCACCTCCGTGCCGTTCGGCCACGACCGATGGGTGCGGGCCGAGCGCCCCGCCACGGTGTACACCGAACCGGGCACCATCGCGGACGACGCGGTGGGGGACTGGGTCGATGCGCGGCTCCGTGCGGCCGATCTCGACCCGTCTGCCGGACGCGGTTTCACGCTCGAGTGCGCGCACACCGATACCGGACGAGTCGTCGTGGCACTGCTGGTCTCGCACATGATCGCCGACGGCCAGGCCGTGTACGCGGCGCTCGATGCGGCTCGCCGGGGGCCGACGCGCTCGGCACTGCCCACCGGGCGTGACGTCGCCGGGTGGGCCGGCGTGCGGGGCGATCTCCGTGACGCGGGGGCGCAGATTCCCGCGGTGGCGCGGGCTCTCGCGGTGATCGGGAAGGCGGCGACGACGGCCGGCGCGACGGCGCTGCGGACGGCGATCACGCGATCCGACGAGACTGCACCGACCGCCGCGCCGGTCGCGGCTCGCGCGGACGAACCCACTCCGACCGAGTCCGACACCACCCTCGCCGTGGTGGATCTCGATCGCCGCGAGTGGGTCGACCGCGCGGCCGAGCACGGTGGTACGCCGAACAGCCTCTTCACGGCCGTCATGGGCGGGGTTCTGCGTGCGTCCGGCCATCCGACGGGTCCCGAGGGCACGCGCATCTGCATCGCGGTGAGCAACCGCGCCGACGGCGACGACAGAGCGAATGCGTCCGGGGGCGTGTGGATCCGGGTGCCCGGGCCGATCGGACCCGAGGTGGGGCTCGGCGAGATCCGCGCGCTGAGCAAGGCGGCGTTCGCGAAGTACGCGGCCACGGACGACGCGGTCACCGACCACCTGCAGGCGGTGGCCAGGTTGCTTCCGGACCGGGTGCTCGGGCGGATGATGACGTCCATCGCCGGGCCGGACACCACGGTGTCGAACCTGGGCGCCGCGCCGCAGAGCGCCCTCGAACTCGGTGATCAGGTCGCGGAGTCGTTCGGTATCCGCGCGATCATGCAGGGCCGCGACGCGGCCGCCCGGCGTCGACAGGGACCGGCGATCGCCGCGTGGGCGGTGGAGTACGGCGACAAGGTGACGGTCACCGTGTTCGGCATCCACCCCGAGTACGCGGGAGACACCGGCCGGCTCCGCGAGACGGTGTCCGCGGAGCTCGACCGGTGGTCACTCGAGCACTCGTTCTGGTGAGGTCTAGAGCGGGATGTTGCCGTGCTTCTTGGGGGGGAGGGTGACCATCTTGCGTTCGAGCAGGCGCAGTGCGGTGACGATCTGGCCGCGGGTGTGGCTCGGGGGGATCACCGCGTCGACGTAGCCGCGTTCGGCGGCGACGTACGGGTTGACGAGGGTGTCCTCGTACTCGTTCTGCAGCTCGAGGCGCAGTGCGTCGACGTCGTCACCGTTCTTGGCGGCTTCGAGGAGGCGTTTGCGGTAGACGAAGCCGACGGCGCCGGAGGCGCCCATGACGGCGATCTGCGCGGTGGGCCACGCGAGGTTGAGATCGGCGCCCATGTGCTTGGACCCCATGACGTCGTACGCGCCGCCGTAGGCCTTGCGGGTGATGACGGTGATCTTGCCGACGGTGGCCTCGCCGTAGGCGTAGAGCAGTTTCGCGCCGCGGCGGATGATGCCGTTGAACTCCTGGTCGGTGCCGGGCAGGAAGCCGGGGACGTCGACGAGGGTGATGATCGGGATGTTGAAGCAGTCGCAGGTGCGCACGAACCGGGCGGCCTTCTCGGAGGCGTCGATGTCGAGGGTGCCGGCGAACGCGGTGGGCTGGTTGGCGACGATGCCGACGCTGCGCCCGTCGACGCGGCCGAACCCGACGATGATGTTGCGGGCGCGCCCTTCCTGCACCTCGAGGAACTCGTCGTCGTCGAGGATGCGGCGGATGACCTCGTGCATGTCGTACGGGGTGTTCGGCGAGTCCGGGATCAGGGTGTCGAGTTCGAGGTCCTCGGCGGTCAGGTTGTCGGCGATGGCGCCGTCGATGGGGTCCGAGGGGGCAAGGCGGGGCGCGGTGGCCTGGTTGTTCGAGGGGAGGTAGCCCAGGAGTTCGCGGACGTAGTCGAGGGCGTCCTGCTCGCCGGAGGCGACGTAGTGGGCGACGCCGGACTTCTCCATGTGGGTGTGGGCGCCGCCGAGGTCCTCCATGGTGACGTTCTCGCCGGTGACGGTCTTGATGACGTCGGGTCCGGTGACGAACATCTGGGAGGTCTTGTCGACCATGACGACGAAGTCGGTCAGGGCGGGGGAGTAGACGTGCCCGCCCGCGGCCGGTCCCATGATCAGCGAGATCTGGGGGACGACGCCGGACATGCGGACGTTGCGGTGGAAGATCTCGCCGTAGAGGCCGAGGGAGACGACGCCTTCCTGGATGCGGGCGCCGGCGCCCTCGTTGATGCCGACGAGGGGGCGTCCGGTCTTGAGGGCGAGGTCCATGACCTTGACGATCTTCTCGCCGTAGATCTCGCCGAGGCTGCCGCCGAAGACGGTGGCGTCCTGGGAGAACACGCACACGTCGCGGCCGTCGACGGTGCCGTAGCCGGTGACGACGCCGTCGCCGAAGGGGCGGTTGTCGGCGAGGCCGAAGTTGACGGAGCGGTGGCGGGCGAGGGCGTCGAGTTCGACGAACGAGCCCTCGTCGAGGAGCGCGGTGATGCGTTCGCGGGCGGTGAGCTTGCCCTTGGCGTGCACCTTCTCCACGGCCGCCTCGCCCATGGGCTTCTCGGCCTGGGCCTGGCGGGCGGCGAGCTCGGCCAGCTTTCCGGCAGTGGTGTGGATGTCGGGTGCGGCAGCCCCCGTCTCTTCTCGAGCCACTGATTCCTGCGCGGACGCATCCTGAACACTCGTCATAGACCAGCACTGTATCGACGCCGCGCCGCCGGACGTGGCAGGGGTGGTGCGTCGGCCGCGTCTCTATGCTCGGCCCCATGTGGGAGAACCTGGACAGACCGCCGCTCGACGGGCGTGCGCTCACCCGCGCACTCGTCGAGGGACCCCGCGGATCGTGGTCGCGTGTCGACGTCGTGGCGCGGACCGGATCGACCAACGCGGACCTGTTGGCCGTCGCCGACACCGCCGGTGACCGCACTGCGCTGATCGCCGACGTCCAGGACGCGGGCCGCGGACGGCACTCGCGGTCGTTCACCGCTCCCGCGCGGTCGCAGGTCATCGTGTCGGCGCTGGTCAAGCTGCCCGGCGTGCCGCCCGGATCGGTGGGGTGGCTCCCGTTGCTCACCGGTGTCGCAGTGGTCGACGTGCTGCGCACCGTCACCGAGGTCGACGCGGTGCTCAAGTGGCCCAACGACGTCCTCATCCGCGGCGACGAGTCGTCCGGCTACGCCGGAGGCAAGGTGGCGGGCATCCTGGTGGAGGTGGCCTCGACCCATCCCGTCGTGACGGCGGTGTCCGGAGTCGGCATCAACGTCAGCCTCACCGAGGCGGAGCTGCCCGTCCCGACGGCGACGTCCCTGCAACTGGCCGGCGCGGCGGTGATCGATCGCGGCACCGTGGTGCGCGCCTTCCTGCGGGCCATGGGTTCGGCACTGGACGAGTGGCGGGAGTCGGGGTGGGACACCGCGCCGATCGCGGAGCTGTACCGCTCCCGGTGCGATACTCTCGGCCGCCGCGTGCGGGTCACGATGCCGGGCGACACCGAGCTGGTGGGCGTCGCGACCGACATCGACGAGCACGGTCGGGTGGTGATCGTGCCCGAGTCGGGGGACACCACGCCGGTCGCCGTCTCGGCGGGCGACGTCACTCACCTCCGCGCGCTCGACGCCTGACCGCCCCTTCCCCACAGGAGAATCGCATGTCGTTTCCGCAGGACGCACTGGGGCACGAGGAGGACCTGATCCTGCATCGGCACCCGCACTGGAAGATGCTCGTGCTGCCGGTGCTGACGTTCCTCGTCGCGACGCTTCTCGCGGGCTTCCTCGTGGGTCTGATCGGACGGTCGCTGGAGTCCACGGCGCGGTCCGCCGCGCTGATCGCCGTCGCGGTGGTGTGGGTCGGGCTGATCGCCTGGCGCACCGCTGTCCCCGTACTGCGTTGGCGATCCACACATTTCGTCGTGACCGACCGACGCGTCCTCGTCCGCCAGGGTGTGCTGTCGCACTCGGGCATCGACATCCCGGTACGCCGGGTGTCCAACGTGCAGTTCCGTCACGGTCTTCTCGACCGGCTCCTGAAGACCGGCACCCTGGTGATCGTGGCGAGCTCCGACGACCCCCTCGAGTTCGACGACATCCCCGACGTCGAGCGGGTCCACTCCCTGCTGTACCACCAGGTCTTCGACTCCCAGAATCACGGCTGGGACGACGGAGACGATCTCGGTCCGGCGCGCACTACGTAGGGTGGTCCGGTGACCGAAGTCCTGCTCGCCGAAGACGATGAAGCCATCGCGACCCCGCTGTCCCGCGCACTCGGACGAGAGGGGTACACGGTGACGGTCGAGCAGACCGGCCCGGCAGCGCTCTCGCGCGCGCTGGAAGGCTCGTTCGATCTCCTGATCCTCGATCTCGGGCTCCCCGGGATGGACGGCCTCGAGGTGTGCCGGCAGATCCGCGCCACCAGGTCCGACCTCGCCGTCCTGATGCTCACCGCACGCACCGACGAGGTCGACTTCGTCGTCGGTCTCGACGCGGGAGCCGACGACTACGTGAGCAAGCCCTTCCGCGTCGCCGAGCTCATGGCGCGGGTCCGGGCCCTGCTCCGGCGCCGCGGCGCGGCCTCCGAGGACGGCACCATCGAGGTGGGCGGCCTGCGCCTCGAACCCGCCGCACGGCGCGTCCTGCTCGACGGCCACGAGATCCCCCTGGCCAACAAGGAGTACGAACTTCTCAAGATCCTGCTCGACCATGCCGGTCAGGTGGTCTCGCGCGAGACCATTCTGCGCGAGGTGTGGGGCGACGCCGAGCTGCGCGGCTCGAAGACGCTGGACATGCACATGTCCTGGCTGCGCCGCAAGATCGGCGACGAGGGCTCGGTGGCCGAACGACGCATCGCGACCGTGCGCGGCGTCGGCTTCCGGATCAACACGGACTGACCGGGCCACCGCATGAGGCGTCGGATCCTGCAGTCGATCCTCGCGGTCGTCATCCTCACCGGCATGCTGCTCGGCATCCCGTTGACCTACACCGCCTGGCTGTGGGTCGAGGACTTCACTCGCGGCGACCTGCGCACCCGGCTCGAGCGCATGGCGTCCGAGATCATCGATCAGGAGGGCGGGGACGGCCGCGTGGACGGCGGCCTCGATACCGCCTCGCTGCGTCTCGTCGTGCCCATGGGCGGGCGCCTCGTCGTCGTCTACCCCACCCCCGAGAACCCGGCGTCCCGGATGGACATCGGCGCACCGTCCGTCGAGGATCCGATCGAGGAGTCCCTCTCGATGGGCACCTCCGGGTCGCTGCTCCTCGAAGTGCCGTCCGACGAGATGCGCACCGCCCAGAAGCAGGCCGTCGGCGCGGTGGCGCTCGTCGTCCTGGCCTCGATCGCGGCCGGCACCGTCGTCGCCGTCCTCACGTCCCGTCGACTCTCCACGCCCCTGCAGCACGTCGCGGGGCGGGCCGCCCGGCTGGCCGAGGGCGATTTCCGCAAGGACCCCACCCGCCACGGCATTCCCGAACTCGACCGGGTGTCCGACGTGCTGGACTCCGCATCGGTGGAGATCGTGGGGCGCCTGCAACGCGAACACTCCCTCGTCGCGGACGTCTCCCACCAGTTGCGCAGCCGTCTCACCGCGGTGCGCCTGCGTCTCGACGAGCTGTCCGGACACCCCGATCCCGAGGTGGTCACCGAGGCCAACGAGGCGATGGCCCAGGTGGACCGGCTCACCACCGCGATCGACGATCTCGTGCGGTCGTCCCGCAGTGACGGCGCGGCCGACGCCTCGACCGTGCGCGTGCGCGGCGAACTCGAACCCGTCATCGACGACTGGCGCGGGCCGTTCGCCGATGCCGGGCGCGACCTCGAGCTGCGCGGCGACTCGTCGGTCACCGCCCTGGTCACGGGTTCCCGGCTCCGCGAGGCGGTGTCGGTGCTGCTGCACAACGCGCTGGACCACGGCGGCGGGCGCTGCGTCGTCACGGTGCGCCTCGTGGGGGAGTCGCGTGCACCCGCGCAGGACGGACCACGGCCGCCCGTGGTCGTGGAGGTCTCCGACGAGGGAACCGGCGTCAGCGACGAACTCGCGCCGCACATCTTCGACCGCGGCTTCTCCGGCGCCGGATCCACCGGGGTGGGCCTCGCCCTTGCCCGCGCGCTGGTCGAGGCGGACGGGGGACGACTCGAACTGCAGCGCCGACGTCCCGCGCTCTTCGCGGTGTTCCTGCCCGCGGCACGCGTGGACCAGGTGATCCCGGCCGGGATGTCCGAACCGCGCTGACCGGCTCGGCTCACCTAGGCTCGCGACGTGACTGCGCCCGACTTCTATTCCGAACTGCGGACTCTGCGACTCGAGCGGGTGCTCGACGCCGGGGTGGAGATCATCGCCGACCGCGGGTGGGACGGCCTGAGCATGACCGAGGTCGCGAAGCGTTCCGGGGTGCCCCGGCAGAGCCTCTACAAGGAGGTGGGCACCAAGGACGACCTCGGTCGCGCCGTCGTGGACCGCGAGGTCGAGCGATTCCTGGAGCAGGTGCGCACCGGGCTGGCAGCACATCCCGACAGCTTCGAGGACGGCATCTCCGCTGCTGTTCGGGGCGTGCTCGAACACGGTCGGGCCAATGTCGCTCTCGCAGCCGTTCTGCGGCCGGGGCACGATTCGGGTCTGCTCGCCCTGGTCACGGTCCACCCCGACGCCGTGTTGGGCCACGCGAACAGTGCCGTCGGTGCGTTGGTGGGCGAGAGAGCGCCGGACGCGTTGGTGGACTGCGTGGTTCGACTGACGCTGAGCCATCTGGTGCAACCGTCCGTGGACGTGGACGATGCGGTGGATCGCATCGACCGGGTGGTCCGCGGGTTCGCCTGAGCGGACTCGGCTCGGTCCCACCGGCCCGGCGCACTACAGGTCGAGCACCAGCTTCGACGAGAGCGATCGCGAGACACACATCATGACCGTGTCCCCGCGTTCGCGTTCGCGACGCGACAGCACGGAGTCGCGGTGGTCGGGAGTGCCGCTCAGGACGTCGGCCTCGCACGTCCCGCAGATGCCTTCCATGCACGACCCGATGACGTCGGCGCCGGCCTTCGCGACGGCGTCGAAGATCGACGTGCCGTCGGGCACGGTGACGGTCACCCCCGAGCGCGCGCACTCGACCTCGAACGAGTCGAGCGCGTCGTCGGGTGCCTCGACGGTCTCGGCCGCGAAACGCTCCAGGTGCAGGCTCCCGTCCGGCCACGCCGCGCACGCGTTCTCCACGGCATCGAGGAGCGGGCCGGGCCCGCAGCAGTAGATCAGGGTCTCGGGCCGGGGCTCACCCAGCACGGTGTCGAGATCGACACGCTCGCCGCGTTCGTCCTTGGCCCAGACCGTCACGCGGTCGTCGCCGTCGAACTCGTCGAGGAACGCCATGGACGAACGAGATCGACCGGTGTACACCAGGTTCCACTCGGCGCCGTCGGCTCGGGCAGCGGCGATCATGGCGCGGATCGGTGTGATGCCGATGCCGCCGGCGATGAAGAGGTAGCTCGGTGCGGGATCGAGTGCGAAGTGGTTGAGCGGCCCTCGTGCTCGCAGAGTGGCTCCCTCCGGCAGGTGGTCGTGCACGTGCGCCGAGCCGCCGCGGCCGTCCGGCTCGCGCAGGACCGCGATCGTCCACGAGGACTCGTCGGCGGTGTCTCCACAGAGTGAGTAGTGCCTGACCAGGTCGGGGCGCAGCATCAGTTCGACGTGCGCGCCGGGCGTCCAGGACGGCAGCGATCCGCCGGCGGCATCGGTGAGGACGAGTTCGACGACGCCCTCCGCCGCGGTACGCCGGTGCGCGACCCGCACATCGAGCTGCGTCCGCTCTGCTCCGTCGCCGTCGCGGCGCTGCCGAGGGGTCGTGACGGTGGACGTGTCCACCACGGGAGCGGCGCCGGCGGCCTTCCTGTCGGTGCGGTAGGTGCCGTGCCGTCGACGCTCCCCGCCCTTCGGTGTCGTCGTCACCATCATGGAGCTGTAGCCACGAACGAAGTTGGACTGCACGCGCGTCGGCTCCGCGAGGACCTCGATGTCGTCGAAGCGCGTCAGCAGCTCCTCCCAGAGGATCCGCAGCTGCATCTCCGCGAGCCGACTTCCCATGCAGCGGTGGGTGCCGATGCCGAACGCGAGGTGATGCCGTGCGTTGCGCCGGTCGATCACGAAGCTGTCCGGGTCGTCGAACGTGCGCTCGTCGCGGTTGGCCGAGGCGTACCACATGACGACCTTGTCGCCCTCGCGGACGAACTGACCGTTCAGGACGGTGTCTCGAGTCGCGATGCGGCGCATGTAGGCGAGGGGCGTCTGCCACCGCAGGATCTCGTGGACCATCTTCGGTACCAGGCCCGGATCGGCGCGCAGGCGATCGAACTGCTCCGGGAACTGGTTCAGGGCCAGCAGTCCGCCCGTCATCGAATTGCGGGTGGTGTCGTTTCCGCCCACGACGAGCAGGACGATGTTGCCCAGGAACTCCATCGGGCGGTCGATCAGGTCCTTCGTGTCCTCGGAGAGCTGCATGAGGGTGATGAGGTCGTACCCGGGCTTCTCGCCGGCTGCGAGGCGCGCCGCCTTGTCGTGCCACAGCGCACTGAAACTGCGCGCTGCTTCCGCCGCGGCCCGATACGCCGCGTCCGTGTCGGTGGACCCGCCGGTGGCCGACGCGCTCGCGGCCACCAGATCGGTCCACTCGACCAACTTCCGTCGTTCCTCGTACGGGAAGTCGAGCAGCGTCGCGAGCATCCGCGAGGTCAACTCGATGCTGACCCGGTCGACCCAGTCGAAGGGCTCGCCCACCGGGAGCTCGTCGAGGACCTCCGCGACCCGCGAGCGGATGAGACCCTCCATCTCCTCCAGATTCCGAGGTGCGACGACGCCTTGCACCGCGGCGCGCTGCTGATCGTGGCGCGGCGGGTCCATCGCGATGAACATCTCGATGTCGAGGCCCTCCGGCGGTGTGCCCAGGATGATCTGCGGTTCCGCCGAGAACGTCTCGAAATCCCGGTCGACTGCGACGATGTCGTCGTAGCGCGTGACGGACCAGAACGGCCCGAACGCGCTGTCGGCCCGGAAGTGCACGGGCGACTCGTCTCGCAGTCTCCGGAAATAGGCCTCCCACGATCCCTGCCGCCACAGGAACGGGTTGCTGACGTCGATCTCGGTCAGGTCCAGCTTCGCCACGTCGGGGATCGCGGACTCACGGAAGTGCGGCTGCCCGTCGCTCACCACGAGCCTCTTCGCGCGCTGCCACAGATGCAGTCCCTGGATCTGACGCTCCATCGGGACCAGTGCCTGTGTTCTCGTGATGATCGTGTCGCGAACGCTCATGACGACTACCGCCTCGGTGCTGGGATGGTTCTGACGAGTGGGATGACAGAACTAAACCATGTGTATCCGAAGATGACAATAGTCGACGTATTGTCGCCGCTGAGCGGCAGCGCACCAGCGGGCCCGTCGCCGGGTGAGTGAGGAGAGGGGGCCTGACGCGTCGCGTCAGCTGTGACCCATGAACTGCGTCTGCTCGTCGTCCGGGTCGACGTCGGGATCGAGATCGGGGTCCGGCTCGTCCTCGATCAGCGGATTCGCGATGATCCCGCGGCCGTTCTCGTCCGGGAACGCGAAGCGACGCAGTGCCCAGAATCGGAAGACCATCTGCAGCAGATTGCCGATGACGTAGTTGAGGACGAAGTCGATGATGATCAACGCGGTGAGGGTGGTCTGTCCCTCGCGGATGTCGAAGACGTTGTTCGCGATCCAGAGCGGAGCGGCGGCGAGGATGACGCCGATGCCACTGATGGTGAAGAACAACAGCGCCTCGTGATGACGCTCGCGGCCACCACGGTTCTTGAACGACCACTCGCGGTTGAGGATGTAGCTGAGAATCGTCGCCATCACGCCGGAGAAGATCTTGGCGACGACGGGCTTCGACTCGAGCACGGTGAGGCTCAGTGAGTAGAAGATCGCGAGGTCGAACACCATCGTGGTCGCGCCGACGATCGCGAACTTGATCAGTTCGGAGTGGCGGAGGGCGATGCTTCGGAACGGCTGCGGGATACCGGCAACCACACGGTCGATCAGAGGCACGGTGACCCACTTTACGAAGAGCAGTGACCAAACACTAATCGGACTCGTGACACGATGAGCGACGTGACAGCAGGAGACACCGCGAATTCGGACATCCCCCAGCAGACCCCGCGCACCGACCCGCCGCGGCAGCGCACCTCGTCCCTGCCCGTCGTCGCGATGGTCGGCGGAGGACAGCTCGCACGGATGACCCACCAGGCCGCGATCGAGCTGGGTCAGACCCTGCGCGTGCTCGCGGCCGGGGAGAACGATCCGGCGGCTCGGGTGAGCGCCGACGTGGTGCTCGGCGAGCACACCGATCTCGCGGCACTGCGTGCGGTCGCCGCCGGTGCCGACGCGCTGACGTTCGATCACGAACACGTCCCCACCGAGCATCTCGACGTCCTCGTCGCCGAGGGCGTCAACGTCCAGCCGCCTCCCGAGGCGCTGATCTTCGCGCAGGACAAGCTGCGGATGCGCGTTCGCCTGCGGGAACTGGGACTACCGGTACCGGATTTCACGGAGGTGGCCTCCGTCGAGGACGTCGTCACCTTCGGTGACGCCCACGACTGGCGCATCGTGATCAAGGCCGTGCGCGGCGGCTACGACGGTCGCGGCGTCTGGATGCCCGACGACGCCGACGAGGCGCGCACCGTGGTGTCCGACCAGCTCGCCGCCGGAGTGCCGCTGATGGCGGAACAGCGTGTCGACATGGCGCGCGAACTCTCGGCGATGGTCGCGCGGTCCCCGTTCGGGCAGGGAGCGACCTGGCCCGTCGTCGAGACCGTGCAGCGGTCCGGACAGTGCGCCGTCGTCATCGCACCCGCTCCCGGCCTGTCCGAGGACCTGGCTGCGGACGCCGAGCACATCGCGCTCCGCATCGCGTCCGAGCTGGGTGTGGTGGGAGTCATGGCCGTGGAGCTGTTCGAGAAGGTCGACGGCACCCTGTCGATCAACGAACTCGCCATGCGCCCGCACAACTCGGGCCACTGGACGCAGGACGGTGCCCGGACCTCGCAGTTCGAGCAGCACCTGCGCGCGGTACTCGACTATCCCCTCGGTGACTGCGCGCCTCTCGCGCCGGTGTCCGTCATGGCCAACGTCCTCGGCGCCGAGGAGCAGCCGTCCTCGACCATGGACGAGCGGGTGCATCACCTGTTCGCGCGGATGCCCGACGCCAAGGTGCACCTCTACGACAAGGGTGAGCGCAAGGACCGCAAGATCGGCCACGTCAACATCGTGGGCCCGCGGAACGGCTCCGCGTCCGATGCCGAGCACGTCGCCGAGGTCCGGGAGCGTGCCGAGCGTGCCGCGCACTGGCTCTCGCACGGCGTCTGGACCGACGGATGGGATCCGCATCATGGATGAGAACAGCAACAGCACGGCCGTCCGGGTCGGCATCATCATGGGCAGCGACTCGGACTGGCCGGTGATGGAGGCCGCCGCCCTGGCGGTCGCCGAGTTCGGCGTCCGCTTCGAGGTGGGCGTGGTCTCCGCGCACCGGACGCCGCAGCGCATGCTCGACTACGCGCGGGACGCGGCGGACCGCGGAATCGAGGTGATCATCGCCGGCGCCGGCGGTGCCGCTCACCTGCCGGGCATGGTGGCCTCCGCGACGCCGCTCCCCGTCATCGGTGTCCCGGTTCCCCTCAAGTACCTCGACGGGATGGACTCGCTCCTGTCGATCGTCCAGATGCCGGCGGGGGTGCCCGTCGCGACGGTCTCCATCGGCGGCGCACGCAACGCCGGTCTGCTCGCCGTGCGCATTCTCGGTGCCGCCGATCCGCAGCTGCGTGGACGGATGGCCGAGTTCCAGCGCGGACTCGAGCAGATGGTGCTGGACAAGGACGAGGCGCTGCGTCGCAGTCTGCTGGAATGACCGCGTCCGCGGACTCGGTCCGTCCTCTGCACCGCACGCCCGCTGCCCTGGCCGCGGTCGTCGTCGGCGGTGCCGCGGGGACGGGTGCCCGCTACTCGTTGGAGTCCTGGGTGCCGCACTCCGGAACGGGATGGCCGTGGGCCACGTTCCTGATCAACCTGAGCGGTGCGTTCGTCCTCGGTCTGCTGCTGGAAGCGTTGGCGCGCTCGGGACCGGACGTCGGGCGGCGTCGGTGGGTGCGCCTGGTGGCGGGCACCGGCTTCTGTGGCGCGTTCACGACCTACAGCACGTTCGCCCTCGAGACGGTCGAGCTCGTCCGGGACGGCGCACCGACGACTGCACTGACCTACGCCGCCGTCGGAGTCGTGGCGGGACTGATCTGTGCCTGGGCGGGCATCGTGACCGGTGGCACCCTCCATCGGAGGCCACGCACATGACGGTCGCCGCGGTGCTGCTCGCGGGTGCGCTCGGGGCGGTGGTCCGCTTCGTCGTCGACGGCGAGGTGACGGCTCGTTTCGGTCGGCCGTTCCCCCTGGGGACTCTGATCGTCAACGTCAGTGGGTCGTTCCTTCTCGGCATCCTGGCCGGGCTCGTGCTGTTCGCCGGCCGGCCCGCCGAGTGGCAGGCCGTCGCCGGCACCGGGTTCTGCGGCGGGT
>NZ_LMRN01000020.1:128963-143695 GCF_001426145.1 Rhodococcus sp. Leaf225
CACCGCGAGCGTGCAGACGGTCCGACTCGTGCAGGAGGGTCGGCACCGGGCGGCCGCGGCGAACGCGGGGACCACCGTGATCGCCTCCGTCCTGGCCTGCGCCGGTGGACTGGCTCTCGTGTGGGCGGCGTCGGGTGGGAGCTCGGTGTGACGTCCTCCGGTCCGCGGGGGTCGAGCCCGCTGCGACGGGTGTCGCGCGGCAGCATCCAGTCGCTCGTCGTCACGGCCACGGCGCTCACCTGGGCTCGTCTGTGGCGCTCGCGGATCTCGTACGACGCGTCGTCGAACCTGATCGTGTGCGAGGCGATGCGAGGCGGATACGCCCGCGGCGGAACGTGTTTCGGCGGAGCGTTCCTCACCGGACACGCGCTCGTCGATCCCCGTCGACGGCGGGCGATGCTGCGCCACGAGTCCGTGCACGCCGACCAGTGGGCCCGCCACGGCTTCTCGTTCGCGATCCGGTACCTGGTGGAGGAGATGCGCCGGCCGGGCGCCGCCAACCGCTTCGAGGTGGAGGCCGGACTCGGCGACGGGGGCTATCTCACTCGAGGACCGTCGTGACCTTCTCCGTGGCGACGCGGCGATCGAGTGCCGCCGGGTCCAGCGCGGTCACCTGAACCAGTGACGCGCCGGCCGCGAGCACCGCGACGAGACCGTCGAGCAGTCCGTCGGCGTCGTCCCACGACCCGGTCGCGAGAACCCGGTCCGTCGCCGACAGTCCGCGCGCTGCGGCGCGGCCCTGTGCATCGGTCAGAACGTCCTGGACGGAGCGACCCTCCAGGGCCGGACCGGCGCCGACGGAAACGAACTGATCGCCGTGCACGCGAACCGACGTCGCGTAGTCGGTGACTCCGAGGGGGAGGTCGTCGACGGGCCGACCGAACGGGTCGAGCGACAGTGCTGCCACCTCACCGGCGTCGGCGGTCTCCACACCCGCGGCGGTCACCAGTGCGACCGCCGCGTCCGGATCGGGCCGGAGAGTCACCTCGGCGCCGGCCCACCACGCGCCGAGCAGCACCGAGGCTGTCTGCCAGTGCGCGGGGAGCACGACGCTGACGACGTCGCCGGGCGACACACCGAGCTCGTCACGGAGGAAGTTGGCCGTCTTCGCGGCCCAGTTGGCCAGAGTCAGCGCGGACAACTCGATGCGCTCACCGGTCGAGTCGTCGTAGTAGGTGATGCGCGGTCCCGCCGCGTCCGCCGCGAGGATGGGTCCGAGAAGCGCGTCCGTGAGCGTCGTGCCACCTGAGGTCATCGACGACATTCTTCCGAACGGGCCCGATCAGTTGACGCACTGGGGGCCCGTGGACCCGGCGTCGATCGGGTCCGCGGCCGCGGGAGCCGGGGTGGCGGTGTCGCCTGCGGGCGAGACACCGGCCGGAAGTGAGCCCGCCGCTGCGGGAGCGGAGTAGTCGGAGGCCAGCACGACGCGCACGGTCCCGGACGGCAGCGAGTCGTCGGTCTCGGTCCGATCGGTGCCGACCCGCGCGGCGACGGCCGCCGCGGCGTCACCGTCCGACGACGCGGCGTACACGGTGGTCCGGTCGACGCTCGCACCCTCGTTGTTGCCGACCTCGCCCGGAACGAAGCCCTCGCCCGACAGAGTGTCGGAGACCGAGGACGCCAGACCGTCGACGCCGCTGTCGTTCGCGACGTCCACGGTGACACTCGAGGCGTCGATGTCGGGAACGGTGGGCGTCGGCGTCACGCTCTCGGACGGCGCCGCGTCGCCGATGAGGCCTCGCACCCACGTCTGGACCTCGACGGGGTCGACCGCGACGATCGACTCGCCGTAGTCGGTGACGCCGTTGATGTCCGCGACGGGAATGGTGTCGAAGGTGACCGCGCCGCCGGCGACGTCCTGCAACTTCGTGGCGAAGTCGAGGACGTCCCAGTCGTCGTCGATGGTGACGGAGCGCTGCACGGCCGACCCGAGCTGCCCCAACGTGCCGGGGTTGCTGAGCGTGCGGGCGCTGAGCACCTTGCGGACCAGCGACGCCATGAACACCTGCTGACGGACGATGCGGTCGAGATCGCCACGGGGGAGATCGTGGCGCTGGCGCACGAAGCTGAGGGCGTCGGCACCCGAGAGCGTCTGCTGCCCGGCCGCGAAGCGCGCGCCGGAGAGGGGCTCGTCGACCGGCGCGTTCAGACACACGTCGACGCCGCCGACGGCATCGGTGAGCAGGACGAAGCCGAGCAGCCCGACCTCGGCGTAGTGATCGACCGTCACGCCGGTGAGGCCCGCGACGGAGTCGATGAGCGCCTTGCGGCCCGCGAGCGTCGACTCGCTGTCGGCTTCGGCGTCGGGCACCCCGCTCTCGACGAGTTCGAGGCGCTTCTCCTCCTTGGTGGCTCCGTACGCGGCGTTGATCTTGCTGTCGCCGATGCCGGGCACGTTCACGTACGCGTCGCGCGGGATGGAGATCGCCGACGCGGACGATCCGTCGTTGGGAACGCGGATCAGAATGATGGTGTCGGTGTTGTTGGCCACCTCGTCGCCGGCGCGGAGCGAGTCGAGCTCGTTCTGCGAGAGCGCGTTGCCGTGCGCGTCGGTCCTGCTGTCGGTGCCCACGAGCAGGATGTCGACCGCACCGTCGGCCCCGTCGCCGAGATCGAGGTTCGACACCGTCGCGAGGTTGCTGCGCAGCGAGTCGATGCTCTGCCATGCCACACCCGTCACCAGCAACGCGCCGGCGGAGAACAGAGCGACGGCTATCCGGCCGGCGTTGGAGTGCCCCGGTGTCCGCGAGGGGCGGTGGCTGGTCGGAGGTCGACGCCCCCGGTCGGAGCGGGTGGAGGCGCGCCGCGCACCCGGTTCCGACTCGCGAGAATCGGGTCGCCGCTGCGCACCGCGCTGTGTCCGAGGTCTGTACGGATCGCGCGGTGTCCCGGGGCCCGTCACAGAATCCGTCACGATCCCCAGGCTAACGGCAGGGTCGCCGTGCTCCGCGCAACCCGCCACGGCGTGCCACACTCTGTCGCTGTGACCACCGACGCAGAGCAGAGTTCGGACAGGACGATCGTGGTGACCGGAGCCGGAGGTCAGCTCGGTCGCCGACTCGTCGACCGCGCGCGGGACGGGTACCGCGGGGCCCGCGCGCTCGGCTTCGGATCGGCCGACCTCGACATCACGGATCCGGAGTCGATCGCCGCCGCCGTGGTGCCGGGCACCGTGGTGATCAACTGCGCAGCGCACACGGCGGTCGACGCGGCGGAGACCGAGGAGGACCGCGCCGCACTGCTGAACGAGGTGGGACCGCGCCTGCTCGCCGAGCGGTGCGCCGAGGTCGGTGCAGGTCTCGTGCACGTCTCGACCGACTACGTGTTCGCCGGAGACGCGCGGACCCCGTACGAACCCGACGATCCCACCGCGCCGGCGACCGCCTACGGGCGCACCAAGCTGGCGGGGGAACGGGCCGTCCTGGAGGCGTTGCCGTCCGCGACGATCGTGCGGACCGCGTGGGTCTACACCGGCACCGGCTCCGACTTCGTCGCCACGATGCTCCGGCTCGAGGCCGAGCGGGAGACCCTCGACGTCGTGAACGACCAGGTGGGTTCGCCGACGTACTCGGGTGATCTCGCGGACGCGCTCCTCGAGGCGGCGACGTCGCCGCGAGCGCTGCCGCAGATCCTGCACGCCACCAACGCCGGGACGGCGTCCTGGTTCGACCTCGCTCGGGCGACCTTCGAGACCGTGGGCGCCGATCCCGACCGTGTTCACCCGTGCGGCAGTGATCGCTACGTGCGGCCGGCGCCGCGTCCCGCCTACTCGGTGCTCTCGCCCGCGGCCTGGAAGGGTGCCGGGCTGACCCCGCTGCGGCCCTGGCGCGACGCGCTGACGGCCGCGCTGGCGGCTCGGGCGGTCGCGGACCCGCCCGGAGCCGCCCAGTAGGGTGACCGGCGTGAGTGCCCCCCTGGCCGTCGTGACGGTGACCTATTCGCCCGGCGAGCACCTCGACGCATTCCTCGAGTCCCTGCGGGATGCGACGACGCGGCCGGTGTCGGTGATTCTCGCGGACAACGGGTCCACCGACGGCGCGCCCGAGGCGGCCGAGGCCGCATACGACCACGTCCGACTGCTGCGCACCGGAGCGAACATCGGCTACGGCGGCGCCGCCAATCGCGCTGTCGCCGAGGTGGATCCGGCCACCGAGTTCGTCATGGTCGTCAATCCCGACGTCCAGTTCGGCCCCGGGTCGATCGACGAGCTGCTGGCGGCCGCCGAACGGCATCCGCGGGCCGGGTCGCTCGGGCCCCTCATCCTCGAGCCGGACGGTTCGCGCTACCCGTCAGCCCGCCGCGTTCCCGATCTCACGTCCGGGTCGCTGCACGCACTGCTCGGTTCGGTGTGGCCGTCGAATCCGTGGACGCAGCGCTACCGGCAGGACAACGACGAGGTCAGCGAGCGGTCGGTCGGGTGGCTGTCCGGCTCGTGTCTGTTGCTGCGCCGTGCCGCGTTCGACTCGGTGGACGGGTTCGATTCCCGGTATTTCATGTACATGGAGGACGTCGATCTCGGAGATCGCCTCGGACGAGCGGGCTGGACCAACATCTACGTGCCCACGGCCGTCGTGACGCACGCCAAAGGTCATGCCGCGGGGCGTCATCCGGAGTCGATGTTGCCGGCGCACCACTGCAGCGCCTACCGCTTCCAAGCTGATAGACACCCGCGGAGATGGCAAGCTCCTCTCCGGTGGACGTTGCGCGCCGGACTGGCGTTGCGGTCCAGGGTGGTCGTAACTGCTGCACTGCGGCAACGCGACGACACGGTCGGGTCAGGTTCGAGCACGTGAGAAGTTTCTGAGAAAGGCGATACGCGATGACTGCTCCGGCGACCGATGCCGTAGTTCTGGTCGGAGGAAAGGGCACGCGACTGCGTCCGCTCACGCTCTCCGCCCCCAAACCGATGCTGCCCACGGCAGGTCTGCCGTTCCTCACCCATCTCCTGGCGCGCATCAAGGATGCCGGGATCGATCACGTGGTGCTCGGCACGTCCTTCAAGTCGGAGGTGTTCGAGCAGCACTTCGGTGACGGCAGCGCACTCGGCCTCGAGCTCGAGTACGTGTTCGAGGAGGAGCCGATGGGAACCGGCGGTGGCATCCGCAACGTCCTGCCCCGGCTCCGCGCCGACAACGTCATGGTCTTCAACGGTGACGTGCTGGGCGGTACCGATCTGCGCGGCGTGCTCGACACGCACCGCACCACCGAGGCGGACGTCACCCTGCACCTCGTCCGCGTCGGTGACCCGCGCGCGTTCGGCTGCGTGCCCACCG
The DNA here is from genome assembly GCF_001426145.1 of Rhodococcus sp. Leaf225. NCBI lineage: Bacteria > Bacillati > Actinomycetota > Actinomycetes > Mycobacteriales > Nocardiaceae > Rhodococcus > Rhodococcus sp. Leaf225. The sequence continues at coordinate 134,240 of NZ_LMRN01000020.1, forward strand.
ACGAGTCCGGCCGCGTCACCGCGTTTCTCGAGAAGACCCAGGATCCGCCGACGGACCAGATCAACGCCGGCTGCTACGTGTTCAAGCGGGAGATCATCGAGAAGATCCCGTCCGATCGTCCGGTGTCCGTCGAGCGTGAGGTGTTCCCCGCACTGCTGGCCGAGGACAAGCGAGTCTTCGGACACGTCGACGCCGCCTACTGGCGCGACATGGGTACGCCGGAGGACTTCGTGAAGGGCTCCGCCGACCTCGTGCGCGGAATCGCACCGTCGCCTGCGCTGACGGGGACGCGGGGCGAGTCGCTGGTCCATCCCGGCGCGGGCGTCGCGCCCGGCGCGCTGCTGATCGGCGGCACGGTCGTCGGACGCGGCGCCGAGGTGGGAGCGGGCGCCCGTCTCGACGGTGCCGTCCTCTTCGACGGTGCCGTGGTCGAGGCCGGCGCGGTGGTCGAACGATCGATCCTCGGATTCGGTGCGCGCATCGGACCGCGGGCACTCGTGCGCGACGCCGTCATCGGCGACGGAGCCAACATCGGCGCGCGGTGCGAGCTGCTCCGCGGCGCCCGGGTGTGGCCCGGAGTGACGCTGCCCGACGGTGGAGTGCGCTTCTCGACCGACGTCTGAGGATCCAGGGCGTCCGAGAATCCAGGGCGCCCGAGAATCCAGGGCGTCCGAGAATCCAGGGCGCCCGAGGCTCAGCGAGCCGCCGCGCGGGAGATCATGTCCTGCAACGCGTCTCGTTCGGCGCCCGCCTCCCCGTCGGGGAGGTCGTCGACGGGCCACCACCGCAGGTCGTTCGACTCCGCGCTGCGGACGATGTGTGCACCGTCCGCGGCGCGTACGACGAAGCGCAGGTCGAGGTGGCGCGTCGGCTCGCCGAGCGAACACGTGATCGGGTGCGTGTGAACGGAGAGCAGCTCCGGCTCGAGAACCAGGTCGTCGATGCCGCTCTCCTCACGCGCCTCGCGGAGTGCCGCGTCCCGGACGGTCTCGTCGTCGACCTCGCAGTGTCCGCCCAGCTGGAGCCATCGTCCGACCCGCGGGTGCAGCGTCAGGAGCACGTGGCACCCACTCCGATCGAGCACCAGCGCCGACGCGGTGACGTGACCGGCCACGTTCTCACGGAGACAGCCACGCGGCGCACTGTCGAGGAACGCCAGCATCGTGTGGCGCATCGAGTCGTCGTGCGGCTCGGTGGTCGACCAGGAACGGAGCAGTTCTCTCGCGGACTCGTGGAGGCTCTCGGCGCTCACGGACGGTTCCTCACAGTTCTCGGAACGCGGAGCCGGGCGGCGTCGAGGCGCGGGGCGACGGGGGAGTGAGCGGGTGCCCGACGGCGACGGCCCCGACGGGATGCCAGTCGGCGGGCAGATCGAGCGTCTCGCGCACGGTGTCGGCGGCGAAGATGGTCGACCCGACCCAGCAACTGCCGAGGCCGCGCGCCGCGAGGGACACCAGGAACGCCTGCACCGACGCGCCCGCCGCCACCGTGAACATGACGGTCTCCGCGGACTGCCGTTCCGCGTCCGGATAGTCGTGCGCCTCGTCGAGCACCGCGAACGCCAGAATCAGTTCCGGCGCGGTGCGCAGCAGATCACCGCGTGCCAGACGGGCTTCGATCGAGTCCACGGTCCGTCCGTCTCGCTCGAGATCGGCGCGCCACCGCGTTGCCATCGCATCGAGCAGTGCGGTGCGCACCGCCGGCGTCCGGACGGCGACGTAGCGCATCGGGTGGGAGTGATGGGGAGCCGGCGCGGTGACGGCGTCCGCCACGGCGGCCTCGACGACAGCGGGATCGACCGGGGCCGAGTCGAACTCGCGTACCGAGCGACGGGCGGGTACCGCGCCGAGTGCACCTCGTCGCAGCGCCTCCTGCGTTCCCAACCAGAAGAGGTCGTCCTCGCCCGGACGCACCAGATCGCGGGCGGAGGAGCCGTCGTCGGCGTAGTGCAGACCCCGGACCACGGCGACGGGAACCGAGCCGAGCTTGCCCTTCACCAGATCCCCAGCGGATGCCAGCTCGTCCGCGAGCGCGACCTCGGTGACCATCAGCTCGTTGCCCTGCGCGTCGCGACCACCGGCGTACGCGTGCAGGACGGGCAACCCGGCCGATCCGATCGCGTTGTCCGTCTGGCCGTTCCGCCACGCGCGGCCCATCGTGTCGGTGACGACGACGGCGACGGCCACGCCCAGCGAACGGCGTACACCGTCGCGCAGTGCCCGGGCGGACGCGTCGGGATCCTCGGGGAGCAGGGCCAACTCGTCCGTCGACACGTTGGATCCGTCGATGCCGGACGCGGCCTGCACGATGCCGAGGCGGTTCTCGGTGATGAGCGTGCGACCGCGCTGGGCGAGTACGCGCACGGCCTCCTGCTCGACGAGGATGCGGCGCAGTGAGTCCCGCGCCTCCGGGTCGGTCGGCGCGGTCACCAGGCGTCCCTCGACCTTGGAGACGATCTTGCTCGTGACCACCAGGACGTCGCCGTCGGCGAGCCACGGTGCTGCCGTGACGACTGCTGCCACCAGGTCGTCGCCCGGCCGGAACTCGGGGAGTCCCGCGACGGGAATCACCTCGATCGAACCGCCCGGTGCATGATCGCCGGGACCGTCGGATCGGGTCACAGGACGCCCGCTGCCTCGAGCGCGGCGCGCGCCATCCGTGCGGTCACCGCGGGCTCGGTCATGAGCAGAGGTACCGCGCGCACGTCCACGCCGGGAACGTCGGCGGTGTCGGTCTCGTGGATCAGCCAGGCGTCGAGGATGCCGGCCGCCGAGCGGGCGCCGTAGTGGCGGCCGATGGCCTCGGCCGTCGTCTCCACATCGATGACGGACAGGCACTCGTCGGCCATGCCGCGCAACGGCTTGCCGTCGATGACGGGGGAGAGCCCGACGACCTTCGCGGGTGTGGTGCGCAGTGCGGAGCGGATGCCGGGCACCGCCAGGACGGCGCCGATGCTGACCACCGGGTTGGACGGTGCGAGCAGTACCGCGTCCGCGGTCTCGATCGCCTCGACGACGCCGTCCGCCGGGGTCGCCTTGTCCGCTCCGACGTACGCGAAACTGTGAGTCGTCACAGCAGCGCGGTAGCGCACCCACCACTCCTGGAAATGAACGGCCTTGTCGGTGCCGTCGTCGGGATCGGTGATCACCACGTGGGTCTCGCTGCGGTCGTCCGTGACGGGCAGCAGGCGGACACCCGGAGACCACCTGTCGCACAGGGCCTCCACGACTGCGGACAGCGGGTACCCGGTGCGGAGCATGCGCGTCCGGATCAGATGCGTCGCGATGTCGCGGTCCCCGAGCCCGAACCAGTCCGGGTGGGCCCCGTACGCCGCGAGTTCCTCCTTGACGCTCCACGTCTCGTCGCGTCGACCCCAGCCGCGCTCGGTGTCGATGCCGTCGCCGAGCGTGTACATGCAGGTGTCGAGGTCGGGTGTGATGCGCAGGCCGTGCATCCAGACGTCGTCGCCGACGTTCACCACGGCCGTGACGTCGCCGTCCGGCCCCAGCAGTTCTCGAACCCCCTGGAGGAACCGCGCGCCACCGACGCCGCCCACCACCACAGTCACCTTCATGACCCTCGACCCTAGGCGGTCGCCGTCGGCGCGATCGGGCCGGTGGGCGCGAATCACGGCGTGTCCGACGCGAAACACCGGGGAAGTCTCGCCTTCCGGGAAAACCGGAGATCGGATGGTATTGCAAATCGAGCGGTCCGCTTGACCGCGACACACCGCGGCGTGTCTAATCACAGTCATGTCATTAACGGTTCGAACAGCGGAATCGCTTGTAGCGAACCACCGTTCGAACACGTGTTCCCATGAGTCGACACGAGTTCGCGCGCTGCGTTCCGCAGCGTCACGTCCCATGGTGACACGAGGCTTCGCTCTTCGATCCGGCTTCGCGGTCGATCATCGACACAAGTGACCGACAACAACTGCGCTCGAACAGGTGAGGAGGCGGACGTGATGCCGGAACAACACCACGACCTCGGTCGACAGGAGTCCCCCGTCGGGGAACTCGACGACGTACTGCACGTGGATGCCGTGACGGAGGACGCCCCGGCGGACCCCGTGGACGGGATCGACCCGGAGGACGTCTCGGTCGACGACGTCGACCCGCCGCTCACGAGTCTCGGAATGCCTGCGCCCGCACTGCATCTGAGTCTGGTGCCGGGCGACATGGATCCGCTCGAGGATCAGTGGCAGGAGCGCGCTCTGTGCGCTCAGACCGATCCCGAGGCGTTCTTCCCGGAGAAGGGCGGCTCGACGCGCGAGGCCAAGCGCATCTGCCTCGGGTGCGAGGTGAAGGACGACTGCCTCGAGTACGCCTTGGCGCACGACGAGCGGTTCGGCATCTGGGGTGGGCTGTCCGAGCGCGAACGTCGCCGCCTCAAGCGCGGCATCATCTGACGCGTCGCGTCACCGCAGCCGCCGAACGACGCGCTGCAGGCGCCGGGGTGTCAGTCGTCCTCGGTGTCGGGGTCGACCACCTCGGGCGTGACCCCCAGGTAGGTCGCCACCTGCTCCACCAACACGTCGTGCACCAGGTCCGTCAGCTCCAGCGAGTCGTGTGCTCTCCGCTCGAGGGGCCGACGGAACAGCACGATCCGAGCCCGCGTCGTCGCTCCGCGCGTGTCCACTCCCGCCGGAACGAGTCTCGACAACGGCACCGGGCCCTCGGCCACGACCTCGGGTGGCCAGTTCACCGATTCCGGGTCCACCGCACGGATCTTCGGCACGTCGTCGACGGCGATGTCCAGTTTCGTCAGCCGGTCGTGCCACTTGCGGTCGATCTCGGCGAACGCGTCCAGCACCGCCGCATCGAACTTCTCGGCGCGAGACCTGCGTGCGGGCACCGTGTCGGGGAACAGGGTGCCGCGCATTCCGCGACCCCGCCGCGCCGCGGACCGCGAGCTGGACGCCCGATGTTCCCGTCCGGGACGGCCGCCGGCGCGGCCGCGGGGTTGAGAGGATCCGGTGAACGACACGCGCCCATGCTACGACCGTGTCCTGCGAGGCACGCCGGAGGACACGCGCTAGGGTTCGACCTGTGAGAGCTGTGCGGGGATGCTGCCGACCGGGATGCAAGAGACCGGCCGTCGCGACGTTGACGTACGTGTACTCCGACTCGACCGCCGTCGTCGGACCTCTCGCCACCGTGGACGAGCCCCATTCCTGGGATCTGTGCGAGGTGCACGGTTCGTCGATCACCGCCCCCAAGGGGTGGGAGATGGTGCGCTACGAGGGTGGGTTCTCCACGTCCAGCCCCGACGACGACGATCTGACCGCACTCGCCGAGGCCGTCCGCGAGGCCGGTGCGCGTGAGCGTCCCGCTCCGTCCCTCGGTCGACGTGGTTCGTCGTTCGACACGCGCACCTCCGCCGACGTACCGGCCGCCGCGCCGACACGCACGGGTCGACGCGGACATCTGCGCGTTCTTCCCGACCCCACCAGCTGAACGACTGTTCCTGCGCGCGGCGTCGGGCTGCAGGACTGCTCGCGCGTCGCCCCCGGGCACTAGGCTCCCAGCATGGTCTCGCCGACTAGTCGTCGTGCGTGATCCGTCCGGTTCGTCCCAGATGCAGGAGTGTGCAGTGGCCCGACCAGCTGACCTGGTTCACAGCGTCATCAAGGCGTACGACGTGCGCGGTGTCGTCGGAGAGCAGATCGACGAGGACTTCGTCGCCGACGTGGGGGCCGCCTTCGCGAGACTCGTACGCGGCGAGGGCGTCTCGCAGCGCGTCGTGGTCGGGCACGACATGCGCGACTCGTCTCCCGCACTGTCGGCCGCCTTCGCGCGAGGGGTGACCTCACAGGGTCTCGACGTCGTTCTCATCGGTCTCGCGTCGACCGACCAGCTCTACTTCGCCTCCGGTCGGCTCGACTGCCCCGGTGCGATGTTCACCGCCAGCCACAACCCGGCGAAGTACAACGGGATCAAGCTGTGCCGGGCCGGCGCGAAGCCCGTCGGCCAGGACTCGGGACTCGCCACCATCTCTGCCGAGATCATCGACGGCGTCCCGACGTTCGACGGTGCGCCGGGCACGATCAGCGAGCAGGACGTGCTCGCGGACTACGCCACGTTCGTGCGCGACCTCGTGGACATCAGCGACATCCGTCCGCTGTCGGTCGCGGTGGACGCCGGCAACGGCATGGGCGGGCACACGGTGCCCGCGGTCCTGGACCCGACGTCGGTGACCGTGCACCCCCTGTACTTCGAACTCGACGGCACGTTCCCCAACCACGAGGCGAACCCGCTGGAGCCGGCGAACCTCGTCGATCTGCAGAAGTTCGTCACCGAGACGGGCGCGGACATCGGCCTCGCGTTCGACGGCGACGCGGACCGCTGCTTCGTGGTGGACGAGCGCGGCGAGCCCGTCTCACCGTCCGCGATCACCGCGCTGGTGGCCGAGCGGGAGCTGGGCAAGCACCCCTCCTCGACCATCATCCACAACCTCATCACCTCACGGTCGGTGCCCGAGTTGGTGGAGCTGCTCGGCGGTACCGCCGTGCGCACCCGGGTCGGCCACTCGTTCATCAAGGCACTGATGGCCGAGACCGGCGCGGTGTTCGGCGGCGAGCACTCGGCGCACTACTACTTCCGCGACTTCTGGGGCGCCGATTCGGGCATGCTCGCAGCGCTGCACGTGCTCGCCGCGCTCGGGACACAGGACGAGCCGTTGTCCGCCCTGATGCGCAAGTACGAGGTGTACGCGGCATCGGGCGAGATCAACTCGACGGTGGCCGACGCTCGTGAGCGCACCGCCGCGGTGGTCGCGGCGTTTGCCGATCGCACCGTCTCCACCGACGAACTGGACGGTGTGACGGTCGATCTCGGTGACAGCGCGTGGTTCAACCTCCGCGCCTCCAACACCGAGCCCCTGCTCCGACTCAATGTCGAGGCACGCACCCCCGAGGACGTGGACCGCCTGACGACGGAGATCCTGAGCATCGTCCGCGCGTGACGGTTGCGGACTGACATAGTGGGGGATACGGAACGAGAGAGGCGGGTGAGGTGCCCATGACTGCTCCTTCGGCGTACGTCGATCTCGACGACGCGAGCGCGATACTGGCTGCGGACTCGTTGGGCGCACTGCACTCCGCCGCGCTGGCCGGCGCACAGATCCGCGCCACCGCGTCCGCCGTCCGCGAGGGCCTGCTGGCGCCGCTGGACGGTCTGCGTCCCCGCAGTGTCGTGCTCGTCGCCGCGTCCGGTCCCGCCCGGAGGGCGTCGGCGCTGGTCGCCGCGGTCCTCGCTCCGACCGCCGGCGTGCCGGTCGTCTCGCTCCCCGCGACCCCGCCGTGGGTCGGACCCCTGGACGTCGTGGTCGTGGCCGGCGACGACGCCGGCGATCCGGCCATCGCGGAGTCCGTCGCCGCCGGGGTACGTCGGCGCGCCGAGGTCGTGGTGGCCGTACCGGACGAGGGTCCTGTCGCGGACGCCGGTGCCGGCCGGGTGGTGTCCTTCCCGCCGCGAGTCCGTGTCCTCGATCGCAACTCCTACGCCCGGCACGTCGCGGTGATGGCCGCGGTACTCGCTGCGGTGGACCCGGCGTCGTCGGTCGGTGACCTCGACGCGGTGGCCGATGCGGTGGACGCGGAGGCCATGCGACACCACGCGTCCGTCGAGGTGTTCCAGAATCCCGCGAAAGGTCTGGCGTCCCGAATGGCGGGTCGTCGGGTCCTCATGACCGGTGACGGCGTGGTGGCGACCGAGGTGGCCCGGCACGGAGCCGCGTCCCTGCTGCGTGCCGCGGGCGTCGTGGCGGCGGCCACCGAACTCTCCGATGCCGTCGGTGTGATCCACGACCTCGGCGCGATCGGTGGGGACTCCGCCGAGAGCGGCGGTGTCGACTACGACCCGCTGTTCCACGACGACCAACTCGACGGTCCACCCCCGGCCGATCCCGTTCGGGTGTTCACCGTGTCGACCGACCCCGACGACAGTCTGGTCCGCCGGCGGGTGGCCGTCCTGGGTGAGGTCGACGTGGTGCGCGCCGACGACGACGGTGGTCCCCGCACGGATCTGGAGGCGCCCGCGCCCGCCGCGGTGCCCGGTCCCACGACGCCGGTCGGGGCGTCGCTGCGCAGGGCGCTCGTCCTGGCGGTGCGGATCGAGGCCGCGGCGGCCTATCTCCAACTCTCGAATTCTCAGGCCTCGGGAGGCAGGGAGTGACCCCAGCCGTGTCCGGGTTCGCAGCGATGACGACGGCAGGTGGTGGTCGGTGAATCTCCTCGACGGAACAGCACGGTCCTACGCGTGGGGTTCGCGCACGGCTCTCGCCGAACTGCGCGGCGTGCCCGCACCCACCCGGCATCCCGAGGCGGAGTTGTGGTTCGGTGCTCATCCGGGCGACCCGGCGCATCTCGTCACGCCGCGCGGTCGGGTCTCGCTGCTCGAGGCCATCGACTCCGACCCGACCGGACTGCTCGGAACCGGTGTGGTGGAGCGGCACGGTCCGCGCCTGCCGTTCCTCGTGAAGTTCCTGGCGGCCGAGGAGCCGCTGTCGCTGCAGGCTCATCCGTCCTCGGACCAGGCGCGCGAGGGTTTCCGACGGGAGAACGCCGCGGGCGTGCCCCTCGACGCCTCCGTCCGGAACTACAAGGACGCCAGCCACAAGCCCGAGCTCGTGGTCGCCTTGACGGAGTTCGACGCGCTCGCCGGGTTCCGTAGTCCCGCCGAGACGGTGGAGCTGTTCGGTCGGATCGATGCGGACGAGCTGCGTCCCTACACCGAGATGCTTGCCGCGCAACCGGATTCGAGCGGCCTGCGCACCCTCTTCACCTCGTGGATCACTCTGCCGCAGCGGGCGTTGGACTCCGTGCTGCCGGCGGTGCTGGACGCGTGCGTCCGCGCCCTCGAACGTGCCGAGCAGACCGGGGACCGCACCTTCGTGCCGGAACTGCGCACCGCACTGGAACTGGGGGAGTACTACCCCGGCGATGCGGGCGTGCTCGCGGCGTTGCTGCTCAACCGGGTCACGCTGCAGCCGGGCGAAGCTCTGTACCTGGACGCCGGAAACCTCCACGCGTACCTGCGCGGAACCGCGGTGGAGATCATGGCCAACTCGGACAACGTGTTGCGTGGGGGACTCACGCCCAAGCACGTCGACGTCCCGGAACTGTTGCGGGTGCTCGACTTCGAGCCGCTCGACTCACCGGTCCTCGTCGCCGACACCAGCCGTCCGCACGTGGTGCGCTATCCCACGCCGGCACCGGAGTTCGCACTCGTCGGTGTCGAATTGTCCGCGGCGTCCAGCGACGGTGAGCCGTGGACGCTCGCGCACGACGGTGACGCCGCGCCGCGCATCGTCCTGTGTGTCGACGGTCGGGTACAGGTCTCCTCGGGTGAGTCCACCCTGGTCGTGGAGCGGGGAAGTGCCGTCTGGATCGCCGCGTCCGATCCGGACCCGCAGCTGTGTGCTCTCACCGACTCGGCTCGCGTGTTCGTGGCGGGG
>NZ_LMRN01000020.1:143744-214179 GCF_001426145.1 Rhodococcus sp. Leaf225
ATCTGACGGCCCCGACACGCTGGCGGATACGTCCCGCCGAGTTCACTGTTCGTGTGACGATGACCTCGGGCGGTCGACTGCCGCCCGGAGGACGTGAGGAGTTTCGACGGTGACCATCGACGGCAAGGACGCACCCGGTTCGCGCAACACCGGTCTGCGCAGAACGAAGTCCATCGAGCAGTCGATGCGCGACACGGACGAGCCGGACACGAAACTTCGCAAGAGCCTGTCATCGTGGGATCTCACCGTCTTCGGTGTCGCGGTCGCCGTGGGTGCGGGCATCTTCACCCTGACGGCGCGCACCGCCGGGAACGTCGCGGGCCCGTCCGTCTCGCTCGCCTTCGTGTTCGCCGCGATCGCGTGCGGACTCGCCGCGCTCTGCTACGCCGAGTTCGCCTCGACGGTGCCGGTCGCGGGCAGCGCGTACACGTTCTCGTACGCCACTTTCGGAGAGTTCGTCGCGTGGATCATCGGCTGGGACCTGATCCTGGAGTTCGCCCTCGCGTCGGCCGTCGTGGCGAAGGGCTGGTCCCTGTACCTCGGTGAGGTGCTCGGGACGTCGTCGCCCGTGGTGTCCATCGGCGGACTCGACGTCGACTGGGGTGCCCTGGTCATCGTCGCGGTGCTCACCGTCCTGCTCGCGACGGGTGTGAAGATCTCCTCGCGCGTCTCCCTCGTCATCACCGCGATCAAGGTGGGCGTCGTGCTGCTCATCGTCGTGGTCGGAGCGTTCTACATCAAGGCGGCGAACTACTCGCCCTACATCCCGCCCGCCGTCCCCGCCGAGAAGGAGTCGGGCCTCACCCAGTCGCTGTTCTCCTTCGTCACCGGCGCCGAGGGCAGCAACTTCGGCTGGTACGGACTCCTGGCCGCCGCGAGTCTCGTGTTCTTCGCGTTCATCGGCTTCGACGTGGTGGCCACCACGGCCGAGGAGGCGTCCGATCCGCAGAAGGCCCTGCCGCGCGGAATCCTGGGATCGCTCCTGATCGTCACGATCCTGTACGTCGCGGTCACCCTGGTGCTGACCGGAATGGTGAAGTACACCGAACTCGGTGGCGAGGGCGCGACCCTGGCCACGGCGTTCGAATTGAACGGCATCACCTGGGCGTCGAAGGTGATCTCCTTCGGTGCGCTGGCCGGACTCACGACCGTGGTCATGGTGCTCATGCTGGGACAGTCGCGCGTGCTCTTCGCGATGTCGCGCGACGGTCTGATGCCGCGTCGTCTCGCGAAGACGGGGAGCCGTGGCACCCCGGTGCGCATCACCGTGCTCGTCGGCATCGTGGTCGGCTTTCTCGCGGCGTTCTTCCCCATCGGGACGCTCGAGGAGATGGTCAACATCGGCACCCTGTTCGCCTTCGTCCTGGTCTCCATCGGTGTCGTCGTCCTGCGTCGAACCCGTCCCGACCTGAAGCGCGGCTTCCGCGTCCCCCTGGTTCCGCTGGTGCCGATCCTCGCCGTGCTGGCCTGCGTGTGGCTGATGCTGAACCTGTCGGTGGAGACGTGGCTGCGGTTCGTCGTCTGGATGGCGCTCGGAGTCGTGGTGTACTTCGGCTACAGCCGCCGCCACTCGGTGCTCGGAGCCCGGCAGCATGCGGACGACACTCACTAGTCACCATATTTCGCACCGATAACGGACCGATCTCACCATTCGGATCGTCGTACCGTCGCGATACTTGCTCTACACTCGAATTCGAGACCGGAAGTTTGTTTCTGGGGTGGACACGAGTCCGCCCCGGAGTCCACTCGATGTCGAGGAGTTGACGTATGGCGCGGCGGTGGCACGACCCGAAGAAGCTGCTCTGGCTACTGGGGATGCTGGCGCCCGCCTCGGCACTGCTGCCGTCCCAACTGGTTCTGCACACGGGGGTGTCGGCCTTCTGGTGGAGCGGCGCGATGCTGTTCTTCCTGGTCATCCCCGTGGTCGACGCGCTGGCGGGGGAGGACGGCAACAATCCGTCCGACGCGCAGGTGCAGGACCTGCAGCACGACCGTTTCTACCGGTGGTGCACGTTCCTGTTCCTTCCGGTGCAGTACGCGGGGCTCGGTGTCGCGTGCTACCTCGTCACCTTCGGCACCCTGTCCGCCGTCGACAAGATCGGGTACGCGGTCAGTGTCGGTCTCGTCGCCGGCATCGGGATCAACGCGGCGCACGAGCTCGGTCATCGGGTGGAGAGCACCGAGCGCTGGCTGGCCAAGATCGCTCTGGCGCAGAGCCTGTACGGCCATTTTCACGTCGAACACAACCGCGGACACCACGCGCGTGTCGCGACGCCCGCCGACCCGGCCAGCGCGCGCATGGGCGAGTCCCTCTACCGGTTCCTGTCCCGCAGTGTCAGCGGCGGCCTCGTGTCCTCCTGGGAGCTGGAGAAGCAGCGTCTCGAGCGCAAGGGCAGCGGCGTGTGGACGATCCGCAACAACGTGCTCAACGCGTGGGCGATGTCCGCTGCACTCTTCGGTGTCCTGGTCGCCGTCTTCGGCGTCGGCATCCTGCCGTTCCTCGTGCTCCAGGCGGTGGTCGGCGTGATGACCCTCGAGTCCGTCAACTACATCGAGCACTACGGGCTGCTCCGGGGACGGACACCCACGGGCCGGTACGAGCGGTGCGCGCCGCGGCACAGCTGGAACAGCGATCGGATAGTCACCAACATCTTCCTGTACCACCTGCAGCGGCACAGCGACCATCATGCGAACCCGGGCCGCCGGTTCCAGACGTTGCGCACCTTCGACGAGGCGCCGCAACTGCCGGCCGGCTACGCGACGATGGTCGTCCTCGCGGCCGTCCCACCCCTGTGGCGTCGCGTGATGGACCCCAGGGTCGTCGCGCACTACGACGGCGACGTCACCCGCGCGAACATGCAGCCGAGCGCCCGCCCTCGACTGGAACGGCGCTGGGCGACCGTTCCCGAACGCGCCGCCGCCGCCTGACCCGTCGGCGCGAGACGACGGAACCGGACACGTCGTGGCCCCGACCCACCCGCGGGCAGCCGTGAGCCGATAGCCTGGAAGCCGATCATCAGCCGACAGGAGTGGCATCACACAATGACGACATCGACATCCCCCGACATTTCGAGCACCGAGGCGCTGCAGGCGGACATCCGCGGTGGCATCGAGTTCAAGGTCGCGGATCTCTCGCTGGCTGAGTACGGCCGCAAGGAGATCGGCCTCGCGGAGCACGAGATGCCCGGCCTCATGTCCCTGCGTCGCGAGTACGCCGACGTGCAGCCGCTGAAGGGTGCACGGATCTCCGGGTCGCTGCACATGACGGTCCAGACCGCCGTCCTGATCGAGACGCTGGTCTCGCTCGGAGCCGAGGTGCGGTGGGCATCGTGCAACATCTTCTCCACCCAGGACCACGCCGCCGCCGCGATCGTCGTCGGACCCCACGGCACGCCCGAGGATCCGCAGGGAATCCCGGTGTTCGCCTGGAAGGGCGAATCGCTGGCCGAGTACTGGTGGGCCGCCGAGAAGATGCTGACCTGGCCGGTCGCCGAGGACGGCACTCCCCGCCACGCCAACATGATCCTCGACGACGGCGGAGACGCCACGATGCTGGTGCTGCGCGGTGCGCAGTTCGAGAAGGCCGGCGTCGTGCCGCCCGTCGACGAGGATCGCGACTCCGACGAGTACAAGGTCTTCCTCGGACTGCTCCGCGAGTCGCTCGCGCAGGACGCCACCAAGTGGACGAGCATCGCCGAGTCGGTCAAGGGTGTCACCGAGGAGACCACCACCGGCGTGCTGCGCCTGTACCAGTTCGCCGCGGCCGGCGAGCTGACCTTCCCGGCGATCAACGTCAACGACTCGGTCACCAAGAGCAAGTTCGACAACACCTACGGCACCCGCCACTCGCTGATCGACGGCATCAACCGCGGCACCGACGTGCTGATCGGTGGCAAGAAGGTCTTGATCTGCGGCTACGGCGACGTGGGTAAGGGCAGTGCCGAGTCGCTGGCCGGCCAGGGCGCGCGCGTCCAGGTCACCGAGGTCGACCCGATCAACGCGCTCCAGGCGCTCATGGACGGGTTCGACGTCGTCACGGTGGACGAGGCGATCGGCAAGGCCGACATCGTCATCACCGCGACGGGCAACAAGGACATCATCACGCTCGACCACATGCGGTCGATGAAGGACAAGGCCATCCTCGGCAACATCGGCCACTTCGACAACGAGATCGACATGGCCGGTCTCGAGCGGTCCGGTTCGACACGCATCAACATCAAGCCGCAGGTCGATCAGTGGATCTTCTCCAGCGGCAAGTCGATCGTCGTCCTCTCGGAGGGTCGTCTGCTGAACCTCGGCAACGCCACCGGTCACCCGTCGTTCGTCATGAGCAACAGCTTCTCCAACCAGGTCATCGCGCAGATCGAGCTGTGGACCAAGCCGGACGAGTACGACAACGAGGTCTACCGCCTGCCGAAGCACCTCGACGAGAAGGTCGCCAAGATCCACGTCGAGGCTCTCGGTGGCACGTTAACCAAGCTCAGCAAGGAGCAGGCCGAGTACATCGGTGTCGACGTCGAGGGCCCGTACAAGCCCGAGCACTACCGGTACTGACACTCGGTCCCGTAGGACTCGACAGGCAGGAGTGGAGTCGATGGGCACTCTCATCGCGATCGAGGGCGTCGACGGAGCAGGCAAGTTCACGCTCTCGTCCCGCCTCGCGCACGCGTGGGAGGCCGCCGGGGTGGACGCCGTCCGCGTCGGTTTCCCCCGCTACGGGGAGTCGATCCACGCCGACCTGGCCGCCGAGGCGCTGGCCGGTGAGCACGGCGATCTCGCCGCCGGGGTGAACTCGATGGCAGTGCTGTTCGCCCTCGATCGTGCCGGTGCGGTGTCCGATCTCCGTCGGATGCTGCACCGGCACGACGTCGTTCTGCTCGATCGCTACGTCGCGTCCAACGCGGCGTACTCCGCCGCGCGGGTCCACCAGGACGCGGACGGTGCGATGGTCGAGTGGGTGCGCGCGCTCGAGTTCGATCGCCTCGTCCTGCCGCGTCCCTCCGCCCAGATCCTCCTCGACGTTCCGGTCGAGGTCGCGGAGCATCGCGCACGTGGTCGGGAGCAGGAGGATCCGTCGCGGGCCCGCGACGCGTACGAGCGCGACGGTGGTCTCCAGGCCCGCACCGCGGCGGTCTACGCGGGACTCGCGGCCTCGTCGTGGATGTCGCCGTGGTTCGTCGTGAACGGCGCGCAGGCGGACGGTGAGCAGGTCGACGTGACGAGACTCGCCGCCGAACTTCTCAATCAGACTGCGGAGTACGACGGGATGACACGATAGTCGTCATGAAGCCACGAATTCTGGTCGTCGACGACGATACGGCTCTTGCCGAGATGCTCACCATCGTGTTGCGCGGTGAGGGATTCGAGCCGTTCGTGGTGGGAGACGGCACCCAGGCGCTGTCCGCCGTCCGGGAGAACCGACCGGATCTGGTGCTGCTCGACCTGATGCTCCCCGGTATGAACGGCATCGACGTCTGCCGCGTGCTGCGGGCGGACTCCGGTGTGCCGATCGTGATGCTCACCGCCAAGACCGACACGGTCGACGTCGTGCTGGGACTCGAGTCCGGCGCCGACGACTACATCATGAAGCCCTTCAAGCCGAAGGAGCTCGTGGCGCGCGTCCGCGCGCGCTTGCGACGCACCGAGGAGGAGCCGGCCGAGCTCCTGTCGATCGGCGACGTCGTCATCGACGTGCCGGCGCACAAGGTCACCCGCGACGGCTCGCTCATCTCGCTGACGCCGCTCGAGTTCGACCTGTTGGTGGCGCTGGCCCGCAAGCCTCGACAGGTCTTCACCCGCGAGGTGCTGCTCGAACAGGTGTGGGGATACCGGCACGCCGCCGACACCCGCCTCGTGAACGTGCACGTCCAGCGACTGCGCGCCAAGGTGGAGACGGATCCGGAGAACCCCGAGGTGGTTCTCACCGTGCGCGGTGTCGGGTACAAGGCCGGCCCGCCGTGATCGGAGCCGATCGACTGCGGGACGGTCGGTGATCTTCACGTCCCGCTCCCGTCGACGCATCAACGGAACCTTCTCGCCTCTGGTGCGATGGTCCCGGTCCATGTGGGCTGCCGCCGGTCACGCGTGGCGTCGGTCGCTGCAGTTGCGCGTCGTCGTGTCCACGCTGACGCTCTCCCTCATCGTGATCACGATCCTCGGCGTCGTGCTCACGAGTCAGATCACGGATCGACTTCTCGACACCAAGATCGACGCCGCCACGAAGGAGCTCGATCGCGCGCGTGCGTCCGTCGAGAGCCAGTTGGCGGGCGACGACTCGACGTCGATCTCGAACCGTCTGGAGCTCGCTCGGTCCGGTCTGACGAGCCGGGACACCGAGAGCGGCGCGGACAGCACGTCCGCCGGCACGTTCGACCCCGTGCTCATCGTCCCCGGCGACGGAGCCCGCGACGAGCTGTTCACCGGTCCCGCCGACCAGATCCCGCAGACGTTGCGCTCGTTCGTCCAGGCCAGCCAGGTGAGCTACCAGTACGCGACCGTGTCGGAACCGGACGGCTACTCGGGTCCGGCCCTCATCGTCGGCAGTCCCACCGCGTCGGACCTCTCCACCCTCGAGCTGTACCTGGTGTTCCCCCTCGCGGGAGAGGACCGCAGCCTCGCCCTCGTCCGCGGAACCCTGCTCATCGGCGGTGCGGTCCTGCTGGTGCTGCTCGCGGCCATCTCGATGCTGGTCGCCCGGCAGGTGGTGGTCCCCATCAGATCGGCGTCGCGCATCGCGGTGCGCTTCGCGGACGGCCGGCTCAAGGAACGGATGCCGGTGCGCGGCGAGGACGACATCGCCCGGCTCGCCATGTCGTTCAACGAGATGGCCGAGAGCCTGTCGAAGCAGATCACCCAGCTCGAGGAGTTCGGAAACCTGCAGCGCCAGTTCACGTCCGACGTCTCGCACGAGCTGCGAACGCCGCTCACCACCGTCCGCATGGCCGCCGAGCTGATCCACGACGCCAGTGAGAGTCTCGATCCGCTGCTCAAGCGCTCGTCCGAGTTGCTGGTCGCCGAGCTGGACCGTTTCGAGACACTGCTCAACGATCTGCTCGAGATCTCCCGCCACGACGCGGGCGTCGCCGAACTGGCGTCCGAGCAACTCGATCTCCGTATGTGCGCCCGCGCCGCGGTGTCCACCGTGCGGCACCTCGCCCGCGAGACGGGCACCGAGCTGATCGTCGACATGCCCGACGAGCCGGTCAACGCCGAGGTGGATCCGCGCCGTGTCGAACGCGTGCTGCGCAACCTGTTGGCTAACGCTCTCGACCACGGGGAGGGCAAGCCCGTCCTGCTGCGCCTGCGCGCGGACGACGACGCCGCCGCCTTCGTCGTGCGGGACCAGGGTGTGGGACTGCGCCCCGGTGAGGAGAAGCTCGTGTTCAACCGCTTCTGGCGGTCGGATCCGTCCCGCGTCCGACGTTCGGGCGGTACGGGCCTGGGGCTCGCCATCAGTCTCGAGGACGCCCGCCTGCACGACGGCAAGCTCGAGGCCTGGGGCGAACCGGGCCAGGGCGCCTGGTTCCGCTTCACGCTGCCGCGCGTGCGTGGTCGCAAGGTCGTGTCCAGCCCCCTGCCGCTGCGACCCGCGGGCCGCAGGTACGCACAGGGACAGCCGCTTCCGGCGGCGCGCCCGACGAGTGTCGGCGCCGCGGCGGGGGAGCAGCGACCGTGAGAGACCGCACCGTGCCGCAGCGACGAGCCGCCCTCGTGGCGTGCGTGGCCGCGCTCGGGCTCGTCGCGTCCGGATGCGCGTCGTTGCCCGCGTCGTCTGCGCCGCAGGCCATCGGCACCGTCGCGCGCGGACCCGTCGAGCAGGAACTACCCGTTCCCGCCGCGGGTCGTGAACCCAATCTTCTCGTCCGCGACTTCGTCAAGGCCAGCACCGATCCGGCGGACGACCACGCGGGTGCACGTCAGTTCCTGACGGCGAACGCCGCCTCGGAGTGGAACGACGGCGCCAGCGCGATCGTCGTGGACAAGGTGGACGTCCTCGAGGACTCCCGGTCGAGTGACGCCGCGCAGTACACGATCCGAGCCAACCGGGTGGGGCAGCTCGATCAGGGTGGGCAGTACCGCGCCGAGCAGGGATCGTTCGAGACCCAGGTGACGCTGGCCCGCGAGGACGGCGAGTGGCGGATCGACGAGCTGCCGTCCGGAGTCGTCATGGACCGCACCCAGTTCCTCACCTCGTACCAGCGCAAGTCGCTGTACTTCGTCGATCCCACCGGCACCGAACTGGTGCCCGATCAGCGTTGGGTGAACACCACGCAGGACCGGATGACAGAGACCCTGACAGCACTGCTGCAGGCGGGTCCGCGACTGTCGCTGGAGCCGGCGGTGCGCAACGTGTTCAACGGTGTCACCACAGCCGGTCCCATCACGAAAGCCGACGGGCGTACCTCGGCCGTCGGCATCGGTCTCGGCGGTGTCCGCATCGACTTCCGAGGTGCCGGTGCGCTGGACCGCGCGACCCGCGAACTACTTGCCGCGCAGATCATCTGGACACTGGCCGAGGCCGAGGTGTCGGGTCCCTACGTCCTGCTCTCGGACGGCGCGCCGTTGGACCCGAACTATCCGGACGGCTGGACCACCGCCGAGGTCGCAGAATTCGATCCGTTGGCGGTGACGGGTGCCGACGTGGGCCTGCACGCACTGCGCAACGGCGGGCTCGTCCGCATCGGAACCGACGGCGTGACACCGGTTCCCGGCTACTTCGGCACCGTCAACAACATGCGGTCCATCTCGTTGTCCAGCGACGGAACGCTCGTGGCGGCCGTGTCGGACACCGGTCGTGCGGCGCCGCAGCCGCCCGACGCGCTGCTCATCGGCTCCTACGGCGGCAACGCCTTCCCGGTCGCGGAGGGTGGCTCGATCACCCGGCCCACCTGGGGTCCCGACCGCGACGCCGTGTGGGCCGTCGTGGACGGCACCGTGGTCAAGCGCGCCGTCCGCGACCCGGCCACCGGACAGGTGTCGGTGGTGGACGTCGATTCCGCCGACATCGCCGAGCTCGGCGGCCAGATCACCGAACTGCGGCTCTCCCGCGACGGGGTGCGAGCGGCTCTCATCGTGGACGGCGCCGTCTACGTGGCGGTGGTGGTGCGGCGCGCCGACGGCACCTACGCACTCCGCGAGCCCGAGGCGGTGGCCAACGGTCTGGCGAGCGCGGCGCTGTCCCTGGACTGGAGCACCGGCGACACGGTGGTCGTGGCCCGAGCGGCGACCGACATCCCGATCGTGCAGGTGGCCGTCGACGGCTCACGTCTCGACGGGCTGCCCAGCCGCAACCTCACCGCTCCCGTCGTGTCCGTCGACGCCTCCGCGTCGAGCACCTACGTGGCCGATTCGCGCGCCGTGTTCCAGATCGACGACAGCGACCCGGCGAGTGACCGCTACTGGCGCGAGGTGCCCGGCCTGACCGGCACGAAGTCCGTGCCCGTCCTGCCGGGCTGACGAGCGGCGAACTCTGTCGGAGCCCCGCGACACAGTGTCCCGGTGCCGACGACCCTGCTGGACCTCATCCTGCCCCGCGAGTGCGGCGGCTGCGCCCGTGTCGACGCCTCGTGGTGCCCCGCCTGCGCCTGCGCGCTCGACGCGGCGCCGGGGTCGGTGCGGCCGCGTGTCGATCCCGGGGTGCCGTGCTGGGCGCTCGGCCCGTACGCCGGCCCGCACCGTGCGTCGATCCTGGCGATGAAGGAACGCGGTCGGCGGGATCTCGCGGCACCGCTCGGGGTCGCCCTCGCCGCCGCCGTGACGCGCCTGCGCGACGCCGGGGAGATCGATCCACCCGAGCTGTCGCCCCTCGTGCTGGTCCCGGCCCCGTCCCGACGCCGCGCGGCACGGGCGCGCGGTGGTGATCCGATCCTGCGTACCTGCCGCCGTGTCGCGCGGGTGCTCGCACCGGAGGACGTGCGCGTCGTGTCGGTGCTGCGGGTGGACGCGCAGGTGCGTGACTCCGTCGGTCTCACCGCCGACGAGCGTGCGGACAACCTGCGGGGGCGGGTCCGTGTCCGGAGCGGGGGCATCGCCGCGATCGGTCGCGGACCGGTGCTGCTCGTCGACGACGTGGTGACCACCGGAACCACCGCCGCGGAGTCGGTGGCGGCACTGCGACGGTCCGGTGTCGGTGTCGACGCGGTGCTCGTTCTCGCCGCCGTGCGCTGACGTCGCAGTGCCTGTCCCGGTGCCGGAAAGGGAGCCTGAAAAGGTCCCGTGAATATCCCGTGAACAGTGGCAGACCACCCGGGGAGCGACTACGGTCAGGGCCACGATCGATCCTCGCTACCGGGTCTGGAGGTGATGCCTCACCACCGAAGGCGCCGGGCGGTCCGCGCTCCGGTGTCACCGTTCTTCCGCTGCGCCAGAAGCGATCTCGGCGCGGCCTCTATCGGGAGGTACGTATGACGACAACGTCACCAGTGACGACTGCACACACGAGCACCCACCGGGTGCACGCGCATCCCCGCGAAGCTCACGCCCATGGTCCGGAGCAGAACGACTCCACCGCCCTCGACTCGACCGACACCACTGCGGATTCCGTCTACTTCGACGATGCACCCAGTGCCGTCCCGGCCGACGACAGCTCGAGCGCCGAACCCGCCGCCGAGGTCGTGGTCAAGGGTCGCAACGTCGAGATACCCGACCACTTCCGCCTGTACGTCTCCGAGAAGCTCGCTCGCCTCGAGCGCTTCGATCCCACCATCCATCTGTTCGACGTCGAGCTGTTCCACGAACGCAACCGTCGTCAGTCCAAGAGTTGCCAGCGAGTCGAGATCACCGTGCGGGGCAAGGGGCCCGTCGCGCGTGCCGAGGCCTGCGCGGACAGTTTCTACGCCGCCCTCGAGTCGGCGACCACCAAGCTCGAGAGCCGACTCCGACGGACGAAGGACCGCCGCAAGGTCCACTACGGGGAGAAGCGGCCCGTGTCGGTGGCCGAGGCGACCGCCGCGCTCGTCGAGGAGGCCGTCACTGCCCCCGTCGAGGAGGCGCCCGCCGTCGACGACCACGCCACCGAGGGCCCGGGCACCGTGGTGCGCGTCAAGGAACACCCGGCCGTGCCGATGACCGTCGACGACGCCCTGTACGAGATGGAGCTCGTGGGCCACGACTTCTTCCTGTTCCACGACAAGGAGTCCGACCGGCCGTCGGTCGTCTATCGCCGCCACGCGTTCGACTACGGACTGCTGCGTCTGTCCTGACGCTCGCACCGCCGCGCCGACCACATCGGGCGTCCGCTCCGGCGGGCGCCCGGTGTCGTGCGCGGAACATCCGGTGTGCCTCACAGCGCGCTGTCAGGCTCGACGCCTACGATGGTTCCGCCGGGAGACCGACGAGGTCTCTTCGCATCGAACTGCGCCCCCCGTGTGGACGGGCTCGGTTCACGCCCCACGTACCCGATATTGAGGACGAATAGCCCGTGCCGACGTTGTCGTTGTCCAAGTTGCTCCGTGTCGGTGAAGGTCGCATGGTCAAGCGGCTGAAGCACATCGCCGACCACGTGTCGTCCCTGTCGCCGGACGTCGAGTCCCTGTCGGACGCCGAACTGCGTGCGAAGACCGACGAGTTCACGAAGCGGCACCAGGACGGCGAGAGCCTCGACGAACTGCTGCCCGAGGCGTTCGCGGTCGCCCGCGAGGCGTCCAAGCGGGTGCTGTCCCAGCGCCACTTCGACGTCCAGGTCATGGGCGGTGCCGCGCTGCACTTCGGCAACGTCGCCGAGATGAAGACCGGTGAGGGCAAGACCCTCACCTGCGTCCTCCCGGCGTACCTGAACGCGCTGTCCGGTGACGGCGTCCACGTCGTCACGGTCAACGACTACCTGGCCAAGCGTGACTCGGAGTGGATGGGCCGCGTTCACCGCTTCCTCGGACTGAGCGTGGACGTGATCCTCTCGGGCATGACGCCCGCCGAGCGGCGTGCCGCCTACGCGGCCGACATCACGTACGGCACCAACAACGAGTTCGGTTTCGACTACCTCCGCGACAACATGACGCACTCGCTGGACGACCTGGTCCAGCGCGGACACAACTTCGCCGTGGTGGACGAGGTGGACTCGATCCTCATCGACGAGGCCCGTACCCCGCTGATCATCTCGGGCCCCGCGGACGCGTCGTCGAAGTGGTACCCCGAGTTCGCCCGCATCGCCCCCATGATGAAGAAGGACGTCCACTACGAGGTGGACATCAAGAAACGCACGGTGGGTGTGCACGAGGCGGGCGTCGAGTTCGTCGAGGACCAGCTGGGCATCGACAACCTGTACGAGGCCGCCAACTCGCCGCTGGTGAGCTACCTGAACAACGCCATCAAGGCGAAGGAGCTCTACCAGCGCGACAAGGACTACATCGTCCGAGACGGCGACGTCATCATCGTCGACGAGTTCACCGGCCGCATCCTGGTGGGGCGCCGTTACAACGAGGGCATGCACCAGGCCATCGAGGCCAAGGAGAAGGTGGAGATCAAGGCCGAGAACCAGACCCTCGCCACGATCACGCTGCAGAACTACTTCCGTCTGTACGACAAGCTCTCCGGCATGACCGGTACCGCCGAGACCGAGGCGGCCGAGCTGCACCAGACGTACTCGCTCGGTGTCATCCCCATTCCCACCAACCGCCCGATGGTGCGTGTGGACAACGGCGACCTCATCTACAAGAGCGAGGAAGCCAAGTTCAGTGCCGTCGTCGACGACGTCGTCGAGCGGCACGAGAAGGGTCAGCCGGTTCTGATCGGTACCACCAGTGTCGAGCGCTCGGAGTACCTGTCCAAGCAGTTCACCAAGCGCGGTGTCGCGCACAACGTGCTCAACGCCAAGTTCCACGAGCAGGAGGCGACCATCATCGCCGAGGCCGGCCGGTCCGGCGCGGTGACGGTGGCCACCAACATGGCGGGTCGAGGAACCGACGTGGTGCTCGGCGGCAACCCGGACATCATCGCGGACCTCGCGCTGCGCGGGCAGGGGCTCGATCCCGTCGAGTCGCCGGAGGAGTACGAGGCGGCGTGGGAGCCCACGCTGGAGAAGGTCAAGGACCAGGTCCGCGAGGACGCGGACAAGGTCCGCGACGCGGGCGGTCTCTACGTCCTCGGTACCGAGCGGCACGACTCGCGCCGTATCGACAACCAGTTGCGAGGACGCTCGGGTCGTCAGGGCGACCCGGGGGAGAGCCGGTTCTACCTGTCGCTCGGCGACGAGCTGATGCGCCGATTCAACGGTGCCGCTCTCGAGTCGATCATGACGCGACTCAACCTCCCGGACGACGTCCCGATCGAGGCCAAGATGGTCTCCAAAGCCATCAAGAGCGCGCAGACGCAGGTCGAGCAGCAGAACTTCGAGATCCGCAAGAACGTCCTCAAGTACGACGAGGTGATGAACCAGCAGCGCACCGTCATCTACGAGGAGCGTCGCCGCATCCTCCGCGGAGAGGACATGGAGGGCCAGGTCGAGCAGATGATCACCGACGTGGTCACCGCGTACGTCGACGGCGCCACCTCGGAGGGCTACGTCGAGGACTGGGACCTCGAACAGCTGTGGACCGCGCTGAAGACGCTCTACCCGGTGGGCGTGCAGCACACCGACCTCGCAGCGGAGAACGAGTTCGGCGAGAAGGGCGACCTGTCGCGGGACGACCTGCGCGAGGCGCTGCTCGAGGACGCCCGCGCGGCCTACGCCACGCGTGAGGCGGAGATCAACGAGATCGCGGGCGAGGGCGGTATGCGCGAGCTCGAACGACGGGTGCTGCTGTCCGTGCTCGACCGCAAGTGGCGTGAGCACCTCTACGAGATGGACTACCTCAAGGAGGGCATCGGTCTGCGCGCGATGGCGCAGCGCGATCCCCTCGTCGAGTACCAGCGCGAGGGCTACGACATGTTCACCGGCATGCTCGACGGGTTGAAGGAGGAGTCCGTCGGGTTCCTCTTCAACCTGCAGGTCGAGGCGGCGGCGCCGAGCCCCGCGGCCTCCGCGGGCCTGCAGGTGGGCGCGGGACTGCAGTCGCCCGTCGCAGCCCGACCGGCGCCGGCAGCGCAGGCCGCCCCCGCAGCGCAGGCCGCCCCCGCGGCGCCGGCGCAGCGTCGACCCGAACCCACGCCGGAATCGGCGCCCGAACCGCGGCCCGCCGCACCTGCCGCGCTGCGCGCCAAGGGGTTGGACGACGAGTCGACCGGTCGCCTGACGTATTCCGGTCCCGACGAGACGGGCGGCACCTCGGTCCGCCGCGCCGGGTCGGGGTCGCCGACGGGCGAGTCGAGCTCCGGCACCCGACGCGAGCGCCGCGAGGCGGCTCGGGCCGGGGTCAAGCCGGTCAAGCGCGCACCGAAGGCCAAGCGGCGCAAGTGATCTGCTCGTCCGGGGGCGGCGACCGCCGCCTCAGGACAGGCGCAGGCTCGTGAGCACCCAGGCCGGACCGGTGGTGTTGCGCCGTGCCGTCAGTCGTGCCGCGACGGCGAACACGCGGTCACCACGCGAGTAGGTGCCGAAGACCTCGACGTCGCCGTGCCCGGCGCCGTCGGGCACCGGACCGGCGGCGCGCACGTGCACGGTCCGGACGACGGCGACACCGAGTGTTCGGCCCGGCACGGCCGCCGTCGACAGGGCTGTCGCCATTCCGACCATGGCCGGTGACAGCACCGCGCGCAGGGACGCCGCGGGTCGGCGGCGGTCCACCACCTCGAGTGTCAGACGCAGGACGCGATCGGCGACGTGCCGCGCCGCGGCGGCGGTGCGCGCGTCGGCCTCCGACGGTCCGACGACGGGCCGGGTCGGTCGCGAGGTCGATCGTCCCGAGTGCGGGCCGGGGCGCGGCGACGAGAGCGCTCGGCCCGCGGACCGGGTCGTCGGGCGTGCACGCGTGGGAGTCGCGCCGACCTCGGGTGGCTCGGATCTCGGCAACCGCGCCACGTGAACGACCTCCGATGTCATGCGTTCTCCTCCATGCTCGTACCTGTGCGGCCACGGCCGGTGTGCGGCGAGTGTCGCACGCACGGACGCGGTTCCGGCCCGTCGAGGCAGACGCGGGGCGTCGTCACACCGCAGCCCGTCAGGGTCGGTGAATTCCGACGAGGACGACGGGGAACCGACACGGCGCGGACCACGAGGACGATCGTGAGCGTGGTCGGTCTCATCTGTCGTGCGAGACTGGGACCCGTCACACTCGACCGAGGGGATTCGCGCGTTGGCCACCAGACTCACCACTCAGGACGCGTCCTTCTACTTCCTGGAGGCCAGTACGACTCCCATGCACGTGGGGTCGCTCGCCATCTTCCGGCTCCCGCGCGGGGGCTTCAGTTACGACGAACTGCTCACCCTCGTCGAGAGCCGGCTCGCTCTCGTTCCGCGCTATCGCCAGAAGGTGCGCGAGGTGGCCTTCGGCCTGGCTCGCCCCGTGTGGGTCGACGACCGCGACTTCGACATCACGTACCACATCCGGCGTTCCGCGCTGCCCAAGCCGGGATCCACCGAACAGCTGCACGACCTGGTCGCGCGACTCACCTCACGCCCTCTCGATCGCACGCGTCCGCTGTGGGAGATGTACCTGGTCGAGGGTCTGGCACGGAACCGGTTCGCGATCTTCACCAAGTCGCACTCGTCGATCGTGGACGGCGACAAGGCGCTCGAGATCAGTCAGGTCATCCTGGACGCCACCAAGGCTCCGACTCCGATGGCCGAGGAGCTGTGGATGCCCGCGCGGGAACCGTCGGAGAAGGCGCTCGTCGCCGGGGCGCTCGCCGAGATGGTGTCGCGGCCGGGGGAGGGCGTGGAGGCGGTGCGCGGAGCCGTCGGTGACGTCACCCGCGCCGCCGGCGAGGCGGTACGCGCCGTGGGCAAGTTCGCGGCGGTGGTCCGCACCGCGGCGCAGACGGCACCAACGAGTCCACTGAACACGACCATCTCCCGCAACCGCCGGTACTCGGTGGCCAAGACCGATCTCGACGACTACCGGATGGTGCGGTCGAAGTTCGGGGGGACGGTGAACGACGTCGTGCTCACGGTCGTGTCCGGTGCTCTGCGGAACTGGTTGCTCTCGCGCGGTGAGCCCATCGGCCCGTACACGACGGTGCGCGCGATGGTGCCCCTGTCGGTGCACGCGGCCGCCACGGGGACGGGCGACGAGGGCGACGTGCCGCCCAACGAGGTCGAGTCCTTCCTCATCGATCTGCCCGTGGGCGAACCGAACGCCGTGGTGCGGTTGTCCCACGTGTCGCACGCGACGGAGGCTCACCTGGGACAGAGTCGCGGTGTGACGGCGTCGACCCTCATCACGCTGTCCGGGTTCGCGCCGGCCACGCTGCACGCGATGGGTGCGCGCGTCGGGTCGAGCCTGTCGCAGCGCATGTTCAACATCATCGTCACCAACGCCCCCGGCCCCCAGTTCCCGCTCTACGCGGGCGGTGCACGCATGCTCGAGATGTATCCGGTGCCGCCGCTCGTGCGCAATCAGGCGCTCAGCATCGGCCTGACGTCGTACGACGGCAACGTCTACTACGGTGTGAACGCGGACCGGGCAGCGATGCCGGACATCGACGTGATCACCACGTTGCTGCACGAGGCACTCGAGGAACTGGTCGACGCGGCGCGCGACGACAAGAACGTCCGCTGACGACGGTGAGGGAATGAGGCGCAGGTGAGGGTGTTCGTTCCGGCGACCATGCGGATGTTGCAGACACTGGTGGACGAGGGTGAGTTCTCGCCGATCAGTCGGACGGCCTTCGCCGTGACGCCGACGTTGCGGGAGGCGTACGTCTCCGGTGACGACGACGAGTTGGCCGACGTCGCGCTGCGGGAGGCCGCGCGGGCGTCGCTGCGCCTGATCGGCGGTGAGCCGGAACTCGACTCAGACGATGACGGGGACGCCGACGAGGTCGCCGACGCCACTCCGAGCTTCCGCCGCGTCGTCATCGCCGCCGACGTCGATCCGGTGACCCTGCGTCCCGATCTCGACGACGCCGTGGTCCGCCTGCCGGCGCCGCTCTCCCTGACGGAGGTGGCGGCGGTCCACGTCGATCTCGCGGCGGCCGAGTCCGCCGTGAGCGCCGCTGTCGCCGCGGTGGACGCGGCCGACCTGGGGGATCCCGACGCCGAGTTCGTGCTGGGCGACGTCGAGGATCATGAACTCGCCTGGTACGCACCGCAGGAGATACCGTTTCTCCTGGAACTGCTCTGACACCGGAACTGCTCTGACACCGGAACTGCTCTGACACCGGAACCGCTCCGACACCGCCCTGTTTCGTCGCAGTCGTCGACTGCGTCCGTGGTGGCCGCTCGACCGAGGAGATGTGACATGGGAATCAAGGACTGGCTCGAAGCCCCGGCCGCGAGTGTGTCGTCCCCGCGGCGGCCGTCGCTGAACGTGGTGCGCGGTGCGTTCGCGCGCATCACCACGCCGTTGATTCCCGACGACTACCTGCACCTGGCCAATCCGCTGTGGTCCGCGCGCGAATTGCGCGGCCGCATCGTGCGGATCGAGAAGGTGACCGGCGACGCCGCGACCATCGTCATCAAGCCCGGATGGGGCTTCGACTTCGACTACCGGCCGGGGCAGTACATCGGCATCGGCCTCCACGTCGACGGTCGGTGGCACTGGCGGTCGTACTCCCTGACGTCGCCGCCCGACTGGAAGGACAAGCAGATCTCCATCGCCGTCAAGGCGATGCCGGAAGGTTTCCTGTCCTCGCATCTCGTCGGCGGTGTGCCGTCGGGCACGATCGTGCGGCTCGCCGCGCCGAAGGGGAACTTCGCCCTCCCGGAGCCGCCACCCGCCAAGATCCTGTTCGTCACGGCCGGCAGCGGCATCACACCGGTGATCGGCATGCTGCGCAGTCTCGACTCGCGCGGCCACATGCCCGACGTGGTGCACGTGCACTCGGCTCCCACGGCGGACGACGTGATGTTCGCCTCGGAGTTGGCGGCGCTCGACGCGAAGTACGACTCGGTCGTGTCCCACGTGCAGCACACCCGCTCGGACGGCAAGTTCGATCTGGGCTCGCTAGACGAGCACTACCCGGACTGGCGCGAGCGTCAGACGTGGGCGTGCGGTCCGGCGGCGATGCTCGACGACATCGAGAGGGTGTGGCGGGAGGCAGGCATCTCGGAGAACCTGCACACCGAGCGTTTCGAGATCGTGCGCACCGGCGCGCCGAGCGACGGCGGCACGGTCACGTTCTCCGTCTCCGACCGCACGGTGGCGGTGGACGGCGCCACCACGTTGTTGGAGGCCGGTGAGAAGGCGGGTGTGCGAATGCCTTTCGGCTGCCGCATGGGTATCTGCCAGACGTGCGTGGTGCCGTTGACCGACGGTCACGTCCGAGATCTGCGCTCGGGCAAGGAGCATGCGCACGGCGAGCGGATCCAGACATGCATCTCCGCGGCTGCCGGGGACTGCACGCTCGAACTCTGACTCCGTCGGCCCCGGGTCGCGCCGCAGGGGTGATCGCACACACACCCTGCGCACAGGCTCGTCCGCTATTCTCGGAAAGGCCTGCCCGCCGATACCGAATCGGTGCGAGGAACGGCATACCGCGATCCGGGGAGTAGACCAGCATGGCCATCACGGACATCTTGGAGTTCGCACATCTGACCGACGAGGACATCGAGTCCCTCGGTCGTGAACTCGATGCCATCCGTCGGGACGTCGAGGACACCCGAGGACGCAAGGACGCGGAGTACATCCGCCGCACCATCGCGCTGCAGCGCGCGCTCGAGGTCGGCGGACGGCTCGCGATCATGGGTTCCCGCTGGCGCTCGGCCGCGCTGGTGGGCGCAGGTCTGCTGGCGGCCAGCAAGATCATCGAGAACATGGAGTTGGGCCACAACGTCTCTCACGGTCAGTGGGACTGGATGAACGATCCGGAGATCCACTCCACCTCGTGGGAGTGGGACCAGACCGGTCCGTCCGCGCACTGGAAGCGTGCGCACAACTACTCGCACCACACGTACACCAACATCGTCGGCATGGACCACGACGTGGGCTTCGGGATCCTCCGGATGACCCGCGACGAGAAGTGGCGGCCTCGCAACCTGGTGCAGCCCCTGGGCAACCTGGTGCTGGCACTGACGTTCGAGTGGGGCATCGCTCTGCACGACCTGGACGCGGCGAAGCTCGAGGCCGGTGTTCCCGCGACGCAGCTGCTCTCGGAGCCGAACAAGGAGTTCGCTCGGAAGGTCGCGTCGCAGGTCGGCAAGGATTTCGTGCTCTTCCCGCTGCTCGCGGGTCCGGCGTGGCGTCGTGCACTCGGGGCGAACCTCACCGCCAACGTGGTGCGGAACCTGTGGGCGTACGCCGTGATCTTCTGCGGTCACTTCCCGGACGGCGCCGAGAAGTTCACGATGGGCCAGTTCGAGACGGAGACCCACGAGGAGTGGTACCTCCGGCAGATGCTCGGCAGCGCCAACTTCACGGCCGGCCCCACGATGGCGTTCATGAGCGGCAACCTCTGCTACCAGATCGAGCATCACCTGTTCCCGGACCTGCCGAGCAACCGGTACGCCGAGGTGGCCGTCCGGGTGCGCGCCCTGTGCGACAAGTACGACCTGCCGTACACCACCGGCAACCTGGCGACCCAGTACTGGAAGGCGCTGCGCACCATCTTCAAACTGTCGCTGCCCGACCAGCTGCTTCGTCGCACGTCGGACGATGCGCCGGAGACCAGTTCGGAGCGCCGTTTCCAGAGCTCCGGCTCCTCCGTCGTGGACCGGGTGCGGTTCGATCCGGTCACCGGTCGCAAGCGCGGACTGCGGTCTGCCCTGCACGAGGCGCGGCTCGAGGCGCGTCAGGCAGTGAAGCGGGTCACAGATACGACGGCGTAACCTACGGGTACGTAACTTCCGGTAGAGTAACCACGGTCAGGCCCACACGGGCATCGACCACCTGCCGAGGAGTGACCACATGGCGATTTCCGACGTCAAGGAATATGCCCACCTCACCGAGGCCGACGTCGAGGCGCTGGGCCATGAACTCGACGCGTTGCGTCGGGAGATCGAGGAGTCGCGCGGCGAGAAGGATGCGCGGTACATCCGCAACACCATCCGTTTTCAGCGCTCCCTCGAGGCCCTCGGCCGCACCACGATGCTCGCCAGCAACCACCGCGCCGCATGGTGGGCCGGTAGCGCGATGCTCGGTGTCTCGAAGATCGTCGAGAACATGGAGCTCGGCCACAACGTCATGCACGGCCAGTGGGACTGGATGAACGACCCGGAGATCCATTCCACCTCGTGGGAATGGGACAACACCGGTCCGTCCGAGCACTGGAAGCAGACCCACAACTACAT
The DNA here is from genome assembly GCF_001426145.1 of Rhodococcus sp. Leaf225. NCBI lineage: Bacteria > Bacillati > Actinomycetota > Actinomycetes > Mycobacteriales > Nocardiaceae > Rhodococcus > Rhodococcus sp. Leaf225. The sequence continues at coordinate 164,005 of NZ_LMRN01000020.1, forward strand.
CCATCACAAGTACACCAACGTGCTGGGCATGGACGACGACGTGGGCTACGGCCTCATCCGCGTCACGCGTGACCGCAAGTGGGTCCCGTTCAACGCCGGCAACCTCGTCTACAACACGCTGCTGATGCTCCTGTTCGAGTACGGCGTGGCGGTACAGCATCTCGAGCTGGGCAAGGCCGTGAAAGGCCGTGTGCCCAAGGAGGAGACGCGACGCAAGCTGAAGGAGGTCGGCGACAAGGTCGGCCGCCAGATGCTGAAGGACTACGCGATCACGCCGGCCATCACGTCGCTGTCGCCCGCCGCGTCCTACCGGAAGACGTTGACCGCCAACATCATGGCGAACGTCATTCGTAACATCTGGACGAACGCCGTCATCTTCTGCGGTCACTTCCCGGACGGTGCGGAGAAGTTCACGCGCCACGACCTCCAGGACGAGACGCAGGGGCAGTGGTACCTCCGACAGATGTTGGGCAGCGCCAACTTCCACGCCGGACCGACCCTCGCCTTCATGTCGGGCAACCTCTGCTACCAGATCGAGCACCACGTGTTCCCCGATCTGCCGAGCAACCGGCTCGCCGCGATCAGTGTGCGGGTCCGCGAACTGTGCGAGAAGTACGACCTGCCGTACACCACAGGGCCTTTCCTCGCCCAGTACGGCAAGTCCTGGCGCACCATCGCGAAGCTGTCGCTCCCCGACAAGTACCTCAAGGCCACGGCGGACGACGCACCGGAGACGGCATCCGAGCGCAAGTTCGGCGGCCAGGTCACGTCCACCGTCGATCCGGTCACCGGTCGCCGTGCCGGTCTGCTGACCGCGATCAAGGAATCCAAGCGCGGCACGGGACTGCGAAAGCTGCTCTCGCGCTGATCGATCGGTCGGAGCTCCGTCAGTAGGAGTCGTTCGACATCACGGCCACCAACAGCAGGCGAACCGCGGCGACGCGGTTCGCCTGCTGTCCTGTCAGGGTGTCCAGAGCGCACTCCGGGTCGGCCGGCGGCCCGAGGTGTGTGCAGCCGCGCGGGCAGTCCTCGATGGTGACGGCGAGGTCCGAGAACGCCGCGACGACATCCTCCGGCGAGATGTGGGCCAGCCCGAAGGACCGGATACCGGGAGTGTCGATGACCCAGCCTCCACCCGGAAGATGCAGCGACACCGACTGAGTCGACGTGTGCCGTCCCTTGCCGACGCCGGAGACGATGCCGACGGCGCGATGTGCCTCCGGCACCAGCCGGTTCACCAAGGTCGACTTGCCCACCCCCGAGTGGCCGATCAGCGCGGACGACTTCCCGGTGATCATCGCCAGGAGCTCGTCCAGCGGACGGTCCCGGCCCACCAGCACCACCGGCACGTCGAGGTCGGCGAAGAAAGCGGCGAACTCGTCGGACGACGCCAAGTCGTCCTTCGTCAGACACAGCACGGGTCGGAGACCACCCACGAACGCTGCCACCATCGCGCGCTCGACGAAGCCCGAGCGGGGTGGCGGGTCGGCCAACGCCACCACGATCAGCAGCTGGTCCGCGTTGGCCACCACGACACGCTCGTACGGATCCGTGTCGTCGGCGGTGCGCCGCAGCACCGTTCGTCGTTCGTCCACGCGGACGATGCGGGCCAGGGCGTCGACGCGTCCCGAGACGTCGCCGACGATGCCCACCGCGTCACCGACGACGATCGGGGTCCGGCCCAGCTCGCGCGCTCGCATGGCGACCACGAGGCGCTCTGGATCATTGTCGATCACGCAGCCCCACCGGCCGCGATCCACCGACACCACCATCGCGTCCGAGGCGTCGGCGTGGGTGGGCCGGGTCTTCGTTCGTGGGCGCGTGCCCTTGCCCGGCCGGACGCGGACGTCCGACTCGTCGTACACCCGCCGGATCAGCGTGCACCACCTCCGGCCAGCATGGCGCTCCAGAGGGTCGCGAACCCCGGCAGCGTCTTGGCGGTGGAGTCGATGTCGTCGACCTCGACGCTCGGGACGACCAGACCGATCACGGCGCCCGCCGTGGCCATGCGATGGTCGGCGTACGCCCGCCAGGGTCCGCCGTGCAGCGGCGCCGGCTCGATGATCAGGCCGTCCTCGGTCTCCTCGACACCGCAGCCGAGAGCACCGAGTTCCGCCGTGAGTGCGGCGAGCCGATCCGTCTCGTGCCCGCGCAGATGGGCGATCCCGCGCAGGCGCGAGGGTGACCCGGCCAGGGCCGCCATCGCCGCGACCGTGGGGGTCAGCTCGCCGATGTCGTGCAGGTCCACGTCGACGCCCTCGAGCTTCTCGGGCCCCCGCGCCGTGAGCGACTCGGCAGTGAGCAGCACCTCGGCCCCCATCGACGTGAGGATGTCGCGGAACGCGTCACCGGGCTGCGTCGTCCGGGCAGGCCACCGGGGCACGGTCACCTCACCGCCCGTGACGGCCGCCGCGGCGAGAAACGGGGTCGCGTTGGACAGGTCCGGTTCCACGACACGGTCGACCGGAGCCACGGCGCCGGGATGCACCCGCCACCGGTTCGGAATGCCGGAGTCCTCGGGAGTCTCCACCTCGATCCCGCTCTCGCGCAGCATCTCCACCGTCATGTCGATGTGAGGCATCGACGGCACCGGGGGACCGACGTGCTCGACGACGAGGCCCTCGTCGAACCGCGCCGCCGAGAGCAGGAGCCCCGACACGAACTGGGACGACCCGGACGCGTCCAGTCGGACCGTGCCCCCGCGGACACGGCCCGTGCCGTCGACGACGAACGGCAACCGGTCCCCGCTCACGGGAACACCCAGGGCGCGGAGCGCGTCGAGAATGGTCTGCTGCGGGCGCGAGCGGGCGTGCTCGTCGCCGTCGAAGCGCGAGCGACCGGTGGCCAGCGCGGCGACGGGGGGAACGAAGCGCATGACGGTGCCCGCCAGCCCGCAGTCCACGTCGCCGCCGCGGCCGGGTCCGGGGGTGACCCGCACCGTCGTCCCGTCGTCGTCGGGGGACTCCACGACGGCACCCAGGGTGCGCAGCGCATCGATCATCAGATCGGTGTCACGGCTGCGCAGAGCGCCGGTCACCGTCGACGGTCCGTCCGCGAGCGCCGCGAGGATCAGGGCGCGATTGGTGATCGACTTCGACCCCGGGAGGTCGACGGTCGCACGGACGGGCTGCGGGGCGAGGGGCGCGATCCAGGACGTCACAGTCACAGTCTCTCACTGGCGCACGCGCGTCGGATGTCCGCGACGGTCGCGGCGGTGGCCCGGACGAGATCCTGTGCGGAGAGTTCGATCTCCAGGCCGCGCCGACCGCCGCTGCAGAAGAGGGTCGAGTGCCCGAGTGCCGACGTGTCGACGACCGTGGGCAGGGGCGTGCGCTGACCGAGCGGGGAGACGCCCCCCAGGACGTATCCCGTCGACCGGCGCACGGCTGCGGGATCGGCCATCGACACCTTGCTCGCCCCGAGGGCGGCGGCGACGGACTTCAGGGCGAGCATGTCCGGCACGGGAAGAACCGCGACCGCCAACGAGGAGCCCGTCGACACGACCAGGGTCTTGAACACCCGATCCGCCGACACACCGAGGCCGGCGGACAGTGCGTCGACCGCCTCGTCGCCGTACTGCTCGGTGCCGCGGTCGTGCTCGTAGGTGTGGACGGTGAATTCGATTCCGAGCCGCGTCAGCATCGTCGTCGCGGGAGTAGCCGATCCGGCCATGGCGTCGTGGTCCCTTCCCACCGTGATCACCCGCCCCGCGAGTACGTCGAGAACGTCGTGATCGGCTGCTGGTACACGACATTCTGGCCGTACTCGCGGAGACGGTCCGGCAGCGGGGGGAACACGACGGCGGCCACGGCTGTTACACGCAGCATCAGGACGGCGCGCACTGTGCGCCGCCGCTCGACGGAGGAGGGCGTGTGAACGTCGTTGCACCGGAGCGCTCCGGAGCCGAGAGGCTCTCGGCGACGCTGACGAATGTGGTGGTGATCCCATCGGTAAAGTGGAGTCCGGACGACCACGGTGAGCTCACCGGTTCCCGGACGTCCGAGGTCGACACCTCGGAGGACGGGGCGGTCGCCGCGGGGCACACGAGAGGGGCCAGCGTGACGGATCAGCCACAGACCGAGACCGGCACCACGACGGGCGCCGTCGATCCTGCGATCCTCGAGACAGAGGACGGCATCCGCTCGCGGGAGAACGCTGCGGATCTGACGGCGCGGTTCGAGCGTGACGCGCTCCCGCTGCTCGACCAGCTGTACGGCGCGGCCCTGCGGATGACGCGGAACCCGTCCGATGCCGAGGACCTGGTCCAGGAGACGTACGTCAAGGCGTACACGGCGTTCAAGAGCTTCCGCGAGGGCACGAACCTCAAGGCGTGGCTCTACCGGATCCTGACCAACACCTACATCAACTCGTACCGGAAGAAGCAGCGTCAGCCGGCGCAGTACCCGACGGACGAGATAACCGACTGGCAGCTCGCGGCCACCGCTGAGCACTCGTCCACCGGTCTACGGTCGGCCGAGGTCGAGGCGCTGGACGCCCTGCCCGACGACGACATCAAGGCGGCGCTGCAGGCGTTGCCCGAGGAGTTCCGCATGGCGGTGTACTACGCCGACGTCGAGGGCTTCCCGTACAAGGAGATCGCCGAGATCATGGGCACGCCCATCGGCACCGTGATGTCGCGGTTGCACCGCGGCCGCAAGCAACTGCGCAACGAACTGGCGGAGGTCGCTCGCGACCGTGGATTCAACCGGTCCGCCGCGGCGACCGAGGAGGTAGCACGATGAGCGGCAACGAGTTCGAGGACCTGGACTGCTCGGCCGTCATCGCCGACGTGTGGACGTTGCTCGACAACGAGTGCGACGAGGCCAGCAGGCAGCGCGTGCAGCGTCACCTCGACAGTTGTGGTTCGTGCCTCGCGCAGTACGGCATCGAGGAGAAGATCAAGTCTCTCGTCGGCCGCAAGTGCGGCGGCGAGCGGGCTCCGGAAGGCCTGCGGGAGCGCCTGACGCTGGAGATCCGGCGGTCGGTGACCATCACCGCCACCGAGGACTGACCGCCTACACGACGAAGGGCCGGGACGCTGTGCGTCCCGGCCCTTCGTCGTGTGGTGCTCGTGATCAGCTGTTGGGGCGCTTGCCGTGGTTGGCTGCATTTCCCTTACGGCTGCGCTTCTTGCGTCCTCGCTTGCCCATGGTGGATCTCCTTCCTGTTCCACCCAGTTTCTCACGTGTGGTTGGCTGTACGACGAGCGGCCGTGCCTCCGGCGTGGTCCGTTCACCGAACGAGTCGACACGCGCGTGCAGACGAGCGGAACGGAACAGGGGGACCGTGATGGCCGAGGACGTCCGAGCCGAGATGGTGTCGACGGTGTTCCAGATCGTCGTCGCCGAGGGTGATCACGTGAACGAGGGCGACGCCGTGGTGGTGCTCGAGTCGATGAAGATGGAGATTCCCGTGCTCGCCGAGTCCGCGGGCACCGTGACGTCCATCGGAGTCGCCGTGGGCGACGTCATCCAGCAGGGCGACCTGATCGCCGTCATCTCCTGATCCGGTCACCACTCTGATCAGCCGACGCCGTACCGGGACAGGGTGATTCGTCGTGTCCACGCTGTCCGGGATGCTCGCCGAGCACACCGACCTGCCGGGTACGGCGGTCGATCATCTGCAACGCGTCGTGGGGGAGTGGCAGATCCTCGCGGACATCTCCTTCGCGGACCTGCTGCTCTGGGTGCCCGTCGACCATCCCGGATCGCGTGCGGTGACGTCGTCGGACACGGCGACGGTGGTGTGCGTCGCGCAGTGTCGTCCGACGACGGCCCCCACGGTGATCCCGTCGGACACGGTCGGTGCGGTGGTCGGGGAGACCGAACATCCCCAGGTCGCGGAGTGCCTGCGCACGGCGTCGATCGTGCGCGGCGGTGGTCGCCTCCCCGACGATCAGGGTCCGCCCCACGACGCCGTTCCCGTGCGCGTCGACGGCCGCGTGGTCGCCGTGCTGACGCGTGACTCCGCGCCGGTCTCCGGCCGACCGCCGAGCTTGCTGGAGGCCGCGTACCGCGACTGCGCCCACCACCTCTCCGACATGATCGCGGAGGGGTCGTTCCCCTCGCCGTCCGAGAAGACGGACGTCAACTCGAGCCCACGCGTCGGCGACGGGTTCATCCGCCTCGACACCGCCGGCATGGTCACCTACGCGAGCCCCAACGCGGTGTCCGCCTACCACCGGATGGGGTTGACGGCAGATCTCCCCGGCCACGACCTCGCTGCGTCGACCCGGTCGCTCGTCACCGATCCCTTCGACGCGGAGGAGATCGCCGCCACCATCGGAGCGGCCGTCACGTCCGCCGGGGGACGACGGATGGAGGTGGACGCTCGCGGTGCCACCGTGCTGCTGCGCACGGTTCCGCTGCGCCCGGCCGGCACGTCCGTGGGCGCTCTGGTACTGGTCCGGGACGTCACCGAGGTGAAGCGTCGCGATCGCGCGCTGCTGAGCAAGGACGCGACCATCCGCGAGATCCATCACCGGGTCAAGAACAACCTGCAGACCGTCGCTGCTCTCCTGCGTCTGCAAGCTCGCCGGACCGACAACGACGAGGCCAAGGTCGCGCTGAGCGAATCGGTCCGCCGGGTCACCTCCATCGCCCTCGTCCACGACGTGCTGTCGACGTCGGTGGACGAGGTCGTCGACCTGGACGAGGTGGTCGACCGCCTGGTCCCCGTCATGGTCGACATCGGCTCGCTGTCCGCGGACGTTGCCGTCGGTCGCGAGGGCAGCCTGGGCGTGTTCCCGGCCGAACGGGCCACTCCGCTGATCATGGTGCTCACCGAGCTGGTCCAAAACTCGCTCGAGCACGGGTTCGATCCGGGTGCGCGAGGCCGTGTGACCATCGAGTCCCGACGGTCCTCCCGCATGCTGGAGGTCACCGTGCGCGACGACGGCCGTGGAGTCTCCGACGACTTCGACGCGTCGGCGTCCGACCGGCTGGGACTGCAGATCGTCTCGACACTCGTCACGGTGGAGTTGGGCGGCACCATCAGCGTCGCGGCCGGGCCGGACGGGGGCACCGCTGCCGAGCTCCGCGTCCCGCTCGGACGCCGAGAACCACGCGGCTGATACGGCTGCCCGTCGGACACACAAAAGGCCCGGCACCATGCGGTGCCGGGCCTGCGTGCGTCTTGCGAGCTGTGTCAGACCGCCGAGCGTGCGCGGGTACGCGCGTTACGACGCTTCAGCGCGCGACGCTCGTCCTCGCTCATGCCGCCCCAGACGCCCGCATCCTGACCGGACTCGAGAGCCCAGGACAGGCAGTCCGCGGTGACGGGGCACCGGTTGCACACGACCTTGGCATCAGCGATCTGTGCGAGTGCCGGGCCGCTGTTTCCCACCGGGAAGAACAGTTCCGGGTCCTCGTCGCGACAGATAGCCTTGTGGCGCCAATCCATCCTCTTACTCCTCACTGAGCGCACGACGGCGCTGTCGAATAACTGATCCTGGACTCACGTCCGGATCGTGGGCTTGTTGTCCTGCAGTTCGCGAGCGCGGCAACCAATGTTTCCGCACTGTTACTTGTGAATGCTTTCACGAACCAAGCAGAAGTCAAGAGATGACGCGGTGCGGGTGGCCAAGCTCACTGGACCCGATTTGGTTTCACACCCGACGTCTGGTACCCGGATCGGGAGATGTGAAACACAGTAGCTTGGCCTACGGGGTATCGCCAGGTAAAGGCGCCACGACGGCGAGGGCGTCCGGTGCGGATGCGAATTCGACCTCGGTGCGTTCTCCCAGGTAGTCGCCGTCGACCTGCAGGCCGGTCGGTTCCACCGAACGCACGCGAATCCATTTCACGTCGTCCTCTCGGAGAAGCGCCCGAGAATGCGGACCGGACGTTCCGGACAGCATTTGCACGACCACTCGCAACGTCGTGAACACCTTCGTGGATCGCATTGCGAATATGCCGAGTCCGCTGTCGAACGAGGTGCCGGGGTTCGTCCGGACCGGGCGTGCGTCGAGGAACGTCCACGGATCGGAGTTGGTCACGAACGCGAAGTGAACGCCCGTCACGGCCTCGCCGGTGTCGGTCTCCACGGTGAGGTGCGGGTCGCGGCGCTTGCGGCGGAAGAACGTGGTGACCGCGGTCCGGACGTAGCGCGAGGGCGTGACCGCCTCGCCGCCCTTGCGGCCTCGATCGATCGCGTCGCACACGTCCGCGTCCCATCCGAGGCCGGCGTTGAACAGGAACCATGTCTTGTCGCAGTGCCCCAGGCCGATGCGCCTGCTCGTTCCCGACTCCAGCAGATCGATGAGCTGGTTGGTGGCCTCGACCGGGTCCCGCGCGATGCCCAGCGAGCGAGCGAACACGTTGGCGGATCCGCCCGGGACGACCGCCAGCAGCGGCACGGGTCCCACGGTGACCGACTGCATGGAGGTCGGGGCAGGAACACCGAGAAGTCCGTTCACCACCTCGTTGACCGTTCCGTCGCCGCCGTGCACGATCACCAGATCGATACCGGCCCGGCGGGCCTCGGTCGCGAGTTCGCTCGCGTGTCCACGGTGCGTGGTGTGGAGCACTCTGAGCGACACCCTGCTCGCGAGCGCATGCGCCACCAGGTCTCGGCCGGCAGCCGTGGTGGACGTGGCGTTCGGGTTGACGATGAGGATGGCTCGCACGATCACTCAGAGTAGACGCGAGCGGCGGCGGCTCACGACCACCGGCGCGTGACCGTCGGCCACCTCGCGCGTGTGCTCTAGGGTGGCCTGGTGCGTCCGAAGCTGCCCGATTCCGGTGTTCCGGCACCGGTGCGCGCCGCGGGCCTGTTGGTGTCCGTGCAGGGCGCCACGGCGGTCGTGGTGGCACTCGTCCTGGTGATCCGCGGCGCCGCCGGCGCCGACGAGAGCGTCATCAACGGTTTCGGCACCGCGATCTGGTTCGCCGCACTCGGGGGCGCCGTGCTCACCGGTGGCATCGCCCTGATCCTCGGGCACCGCTGGGGCCGCGCCATCGCGATCGTCGCGCAGCTGTTGTTGCTCCCGGTGGTCTGGTCGCTCCTCACCGATTCCGGGCGGCCCGTGCTGGGCTCGTTGCTCGGCATCGTCGTCATCGGCGTCCTGGTCTGTCTGTTCAGCGGCCCCGCCACGCGGTGGCTCGCCGACGACTACGTCGAGACCGACGACGCCTGAGCGGCTCTCCGACCGACGCCGGGCAGCTCAGGAACCGAGGCGAGGATCCACGTTGTGGGTGTGGATCTGCCGGTACTCGTGCTCGTACCCCAGCACGGTGAAGCCGGCGGGCGCCAGCGCGAAGCGCTTTCCCTCGGTCACCGGTTGCTCGACCCACCGCGCGATGACCGACCTGGAGAAGTGGCCGTGCCCGACGAGCACGACGTCGCGCTCGGCGAGGGTGGGAACGACGACGGACAGGACGAGATCGGCCCGGGCGGACACGGCGTCGATGGTCTCGCCGGACGGTGACGGATGCGTCCACACGGTCCAGTGCGGCGCGGTCTCCCGGATCTGCGGAGTGGTCAGGCCCTCGTAGTCGCCGTAGTCCCACTCGACCAGCGCGTCCCACACCCGATCGACGGTGAGTCCGGCCAGCTCCGCCGTCCGCAGCGCCCGCGATCGGGGGCTGCTGACCACCAGGGGACGTTCGAGCCCGAGCGCCGCGATGCGGTCCCCGGCGGCGCGGGCCTGGTCCTCCCCGTCGGCGGTGAGAGCGATGTCCGTCCGTCCGGTGTGTCGACCGCTCGCCGCCCACTCCGTCTGACCGTGACGGATCAACACCAGTCTGGCGTCGGAGCGCCGCGGCGACGTCCCGGACCCTCCGGACGATGCGGGTGCCGGGTCACGGGGGTCGGGGTCTGCCATGGCTCGATCATGCTCCCGGGTCGCGCCGCGTCGATGACGGAGGTCGTCCCGGTGACGGAGGTCTCGTGAAAATCCGCTGGTGATCGCCGCCGGTGGGGTGTTTACTTCCTTGGTCCGATCACGCGACACCCGGCCTCGATGCCGGCGGATACAGATCAGCCAGGAGACTCCGCATGACCGATCAGAGCACCGAGAAGGGCGCGCAGGGGTCCCCGAACACCCCCGGGCAGGGTGGTGTCGACACCGGTCAGGGGCTGGACGCGGCCGTCCTCAAGATCGCCGCCGTCATCGTCATCGGCGCCATCATGTCGATCCTCGACGTGACCGTCGTGAGCGTGGCGCTGCCGACCTTCGCCTTCGAGTTCCAGACGTCCTACGCCAACGTCGCCTGGACCATGACCGGCTACACCCTCGCTCTCGCGACCGTCATCCCGCTGACCGGCTGGGCCGCGGACCGGTTCGGTACCAAACGCCTCTACATCCTGGCGCTGATCCTGTTCGTCGCCGGATCCATGCTGTGCAGCGTCGCGTGGGACATCACGTCGCTGATCGTGTTCCGCGTCCTGCAGGGCTTCGGCGGCGGCATGCTCATGCCGCTCGGCATGACGATCCTGACCCGCGCAGCCGGTCCCGAGCGCATCGGTCGTGTCATGGCCGTCCTGGGCGTACCGATGCTGCTCGGTCCGATCGCGGGCCCGATCCTCGGCGGGTGGCTCATCGACGCGGCGAGCTGGCACTGGATCTTCCTGATCAACGTGCCCATCGGCGCCGTGGCGCTGGTGGCCGCGTGGGTCATCCTCCCGAAGGACGCACCCGAGCCCTCGCAGTCCTTCGACTTCGTCGGCATGCTGCTGCTGTCGCCGGGCCTCGCGCTCTTCCTGTTCGGCGTCTCCTCGATCCCCGAGACCGGAACGGTGATGTCGGCTCGCGTACTGGTCTCCGCCGTCGTGGGGCTCGTCCTGGTCGCGGCGTTCGTGCGCCACGCCCTGCGGACCGAGCACCCGCTGATCGACCTGCGGCTGTTCGCCAACCGTCACCTGTCCGTCGCGGTGATCGCGATGAGCCTGTTCGCCATCGCGTTCTTCGGCGCGGGCCTGATCTTCCCGAGCTACTTCCTGCAGGTCCGCGGGGAGACCACGCTCATGGCCGGCCTGCTGCTCGCCCCGCAGGGACTCGGGGCGATGGTGTCGATGCCCATCGCCGGACAGCTCGCCGACAAGATCGGGCCGGGCAAGATCGTGATCACCGGCATGGTGTTCGTGACGCTGGGCATGGCCGTCTTCACGCAGGTGGGATCCTCGACCTCGTACGTCGTCCTGCTCGGCGCCCTGTTCGTCATGGGGTTGGGACTCGGCGCGACGATGATGCCGATCATGACCGCCGCGCTCCAGACGTTGGACGACGCGTCCGTCGCCCGCGGTTCGTCGCTGATGAACATCATCCAGCAGTCGGCCGGGTCGATCGGTACGGCCGTGATCTCGGTGGTGCTCACCAACCAGCTGCTCGACCGGGCGGCTGCGGGACCCGCCATCGCGGCACAGCGTGACCCGGCGATCGCCGAGCAGATCGGGCCGAATGCCGTGCAGGCCGGACTGGCGCAGGCAGCCGACGCGTTCGGCGGCACCTTCCTGGTGGCCACGATCATCGTCGCGTTCACCTTTGTGCCCGCACTCCTGTTGCCGCGCAAGAAGTTCCAGCGTGCAGACCAGGGTTACGCCGTCGCGCGCGGTGCGATGCTGCACTGAGCTCGGCCTCCGTTCCACCCCGTTCGGCCCGGTGCGGCATCACGCCACGCCGGGCCGAACGTCGCTCGACACACCGAGTGATGCCAAGATCGTGCTGTGACGACGATCCTGGCAGTGGCCAACCAGAAGGGTGGCGTCGCCAAGACGACCACCGTGGCATCGCTGGGAGCGGCGCTCGTCGCTCTGGGCCGACGAGTACTCGTGGTGGACCTCGACCCGCAGGGAAGTCTGACCTTCTCGCTGGGGCACAACCCCGACAAGCTGGAGACCTCGATCCACGAGGTCCTCACCGCCGGGGTTCCCGTGGGCGACGCCGTGCTCGGCACGGACGAGGGTGTGGACCTGCTCCCGGCGACCATCGACCTGGCCGGCGCCGAGGCGCTGTTGCTCATGCGTCCGGGCCGCGAGTACACCCTCAAACGCGCCCTCGCGCCCCTCCTCGAGAACTACGACGTCATCGTGCTGGACTGCCCGCCCTCACTGGGCGTGCTCACCCTGAACGGGCTGACGGCCGCGACGAGCGTGCTGATCCCGCTGCAGTGCGAGACGCTCGCTCACCGCGGTGTGGGTCAGCTGCTGCGCACCGTCAGTGAGGTCCAGCAGATCACCAACCCCGATCTGACACTCCTGGGCGCCCTCGCGACCCTGTACGACGCCCGCACCACGCACAGCCGTGACGTCCTCGCGGACGTGTCCGGTCGGTACGACATCCCGGTGCTCGCGCCGCCGATCCCGCGCACCGTGCGGTTCGCGGAAGCGTCGGCGTCCGGCACCTCGGTGATCGCGGGACGTAAGAACAAGGGCGCTCAGGCGTACCGCGACCTTGCCGACAACCTGGCCGCGCATTGGACCGACGGCGCACCCCTGGCCACGTACGACGCCGACGCCTGAGGCTCAGCCCAGGGCGACGGTCTCGGCACCGCGGCGCTCGAACACGCTGGTGCCGAGGACGGACAGGGCGACCGGCCCGGTGTACTCGCCGCGGTCCACCGCGATCGTGCGCGAGGCGACGCCGTTCTCGGGGTCCACCACCGCGATTCCGCCGGGAACCGGGACGAGGAGCTGCCCGGCCATCACGGCGCCCGCGCCGAGGGTTCCGGCAAGAGCCCAGCGCTGGGACAGATCGGACTGCGTGAAGCCGACGGTGTCGGCACCCGTCCACCAGGAGACGACGGAGCCGGTCCTGACGATGTCGGACGCGAGCGTGTCGGCGGACGGTGTGGTGACGTCGGCGGTCACGGCCTGCGCGGAGACGAAGTTGGCGGACCCGTCGAAGAGTGCCACCCGGGCGACCTCGCTCCCGGCCGGGGGGAGGTACACCGCGAGGCGATCCCCGACCACCGCGAGGACGCGTGCTGCCGCTGCGTCCGCGGGGACGTCGGCCAGGATGGTCGAGCCGTACACGTCGGGCACCGTGTTGTCCTTGGGCGCGGGGTTCATCGACGTCAGACGAAGACCCTCCTCGCCGGGACACCGTTCCAGCACAGCGAGGCGGGTGCTCGCGGACGCGCTCGAGACGAGATCACACCCGGTGCGGGGTTGGCTGCGTGGATTGACCGGAGCATCGACCCGTCCGTACTCGAGGGTGCGCACGAGGTCGGATCGCCACAGCTCGAGTCGCGTGGCCCCGAGTTCGGTCACGTACGTGCCGTCGAACGACAACCGGACCGGGTCGTCGGCGTCGTTGGTGCGCTGGTCCTCGCGCGCTCCGGTGGACCCGTCGAGCTCGGTGACCTGGCCGCATCCCCGGCCGTCCCGGAACACCGCCACCGCCGCGTCCCACGCCCCCACGACCGAGCAGAGGGCCCGGTCACGCGTGTAGGACCAGGACGGCGAGCCGGTGGCGGGATCGAGTCCGGTCACCGCGTCGCCGGTGGAGACGACGACGGCTCCGCCGACGGTGGTCGGTGCCCCGGTTCCGGTGTCGTCGGCGCGCCAGATCTCCGAGAACGACTCGGGCACCGACAATGCCGACGCCGGGGCGGTGAGAGGCACGTCGGCGACCACGGACGTGGTGCCGCGAGCGTCGCTGCGGAACCAGATCACCGAGGCGCCCACCAGGACGACCACGACGATCACCACAGCGGCGATCACGTCGACGCGGGTGCGCCGTTCGGGAGCGAGCACGTCAGGTACGTGACGGTCAGTCGGACGTACCGGCGGACGACGAGGCCTCCGCCGACGCGCCGTTCTCACCGGCGTGCGCCGCGGACCCGGCGGACGACCGGCGTCGACGGCGACGACGGGGCTTGTCCGACGTGGATCCGTCACCGGACGCCTCGGCGGGACCTGTCGTGGCCGAACTGTCCGCGGTGGCGGCAGCGTCGGCGTGGCCCCCGCCGCGGGTGCGGCGACGTGACCGGCTCCGGCGCGACGTGGTGGTGGCCTCGCCGTCCGACGCCTGGTCCGAGTTCTCGCTCCGGCTCGAGCGGGTGTCCGTCTTCTCGGCGGCGGGAGTCTCGGCGCGCCGCTTCGCGATGCTGCCCGTGGTGCCGTGCGGGATGTTCAGTTCCGCGTACAGGTGCTCGGAGCTGGAGTACGTCTCCACCGGGTCGGGGATGTCGAGGCCCAGGGCCTTGTCGATCAGCTGCCAGCGGGGGATGTCGTCCCAGTCGACCAGCGTGACGGCGATACCGGTGCGGCCCGCACGACCCGTACGTCCGATGCGGTGGACGTACGTCTTCTCGTCCTCGGGGCACTGGTAGTTGATGACGTGGGTGACGTCGTCGATGTCGATACCGCGCGCCGCGACGTCGGTGGCGACGAGCACGTCGATCTTGCCGGAGCGGAACGCCGCGAGCGACTTCTCGCGGGCGACCTGCCCGAGATCACCGTGGACGGCGCCGACGGAGAATCCGCGCTCGGCCAGATCGTCGGCGACCTTCTGGGCAGTGCGCTTGGTGCGCGTGAAGATCATCGTGGCGCCGCGGCCCTCGGCCTGCAGCACCCGCGCGACCATCTCCGCCTTGTCCAGTGCGTGTGCCCGGTAGACGTGCTGGGCGGTGCGCTCGTGGATCGCGGAGGACTCGGCCTCCTCGGCGCGGATGTGCGTCGGCCGAGTGAGGAACGTGCGGGCGAGCGTGATGATCGGCCCGGGCATGGTCGCCGAGAACAGCATGGTCTGACGCTTCTCCGGCACCATGCTCATGAGGCGCTCGATGTCGGGGAGGAAGCCCAGGTCCAGCATCTCGTCGGCCTCGTCGAGCACCAGGACGCCGACCTTGCCCAGGACGAGGTGGCCCTGCTTGGCCAGGTCGAGAAGTCGTCCGGGGGTGCCGACGACGACGTCGACGCCGGTCCGCAGGGTCTCGATCTGGGCCTCGTAGGGCCGTCCGCCGTAGATCGACATGACCTTCACGCGACCGTTGGCCGAGTGCAGGTGCTTCGACGCGTTCTCCAGGTCGGAGGTGACCTGGACGCACAGCTCGCGCGTGGGAACGATGATCAGCGCACGCGGGGTGCCGTCCAGGACCGTGGTGCCCGAGCCGTCGGCCGGACCGGTGGCGAGACGGTGCAGCAGCGGGACGCCGAAGCCGAACGTCTTGCCCATGCCGGTGCGGGCCTGGCCGATGAGGTCGTCGCCCGCGAGTGCCAGGGGAAGCGTGAGTTCCTGGATCGCGAACGTGCGCTCGATGCCGATGTCGGTCAACCCACGGACGATCTCGGGGTGAACGCCCAGCTCGGCGAAGGTCGGGGGAGTGTGGGTGGTGTCCAGGGTGGCCGAGACGGTGGTCTCCGCCACGTCGTCGGTCTCGTGGTCCACAGTGATCTTGCTCAGTGTTTCGGCCTTTCTCGTCTCTCGCCTCGCACGCACGACGAGGGCCAGGCCGCTCCGCGGCCGGTGTCGAAACCCTCGATTCGTCGACAGGCGCGATCGGGGTCGGCCGCAGATGCGGCGACACGATCGGCGGCAGACACGAATCAGGTGCGCGCACAATGTCGTGAGCACGGCTCCCGGTGCTCGCCGCGATCGCCTCCGACAGAGGTGACCACGGTGCGTCGGGCCGGCGTGCGGACCGTCTCGGTCCCTGCTGCCGGCGCCGGTGGAGCGTGCTCGCGACCTATTCTACCTGGTCGGCACCCGACGCCGCGGTTCCGCTCGCGCGAGCCGTGTCGACGGTAGTCTCGGCAGCCATGCGAACAGATTCGGATCCACAGCACGGCGGGTCCACTCCGAACGTCCCGTCCGGGTCCGACGAGGGCCTTGCGACCGGGGGAACCGTGCCGGGTGATCACCCCGGAATCATCAGTCTCCTGGGCGTTCTCGCGTACGGCGAGATCTCGGCGTTCTACCGGTTGGTCGACGACGCTCGGATGGCCCCGACGCTCGGCGACCGCATCGCCATGGCGAGCATGGCGGCCGCCGAGATGAACCACTTCGAGGTGCTCGAGGCGGCCCTCGCGGAGCGCGGGCGCGACGTCCTGTCGGTCACCGAGCCTTTCGCCGCCGCTCTCGACGCTTACCATGCCTCGACGCTGCCCTCGACGTGGATGGAGGTGCTCGTCAAGACCTACGTCGCCGACGGCCTCGCCGCCGATTTCTACCGCGAGATCGCGCACAGCCTCCCGGACGACATCGCCGCCACCGTGCGCGAGGTGCTCGCCGAGACGGGCCACTCGGAGTTCGTCGTCACCGAGGTGGTGGCGCGTGTCGCGGCGAGTGCCGCGGACAAGGACCGGTTGATGCTCTGGGGACGCCGCCTGCTCGGGGAGGCCATCACCCAGGCGCAGTTCGTCCTGGCGCAGCGCGAGGAGCTGACCGAACTGGTCATGACGGCGTCGGGCGATTTCAACGGCATCGTGGCGCTGTTCGACCGCATGCAGGTCCGGCATTCCGAGCGGATGGCGATTCTCGGCCTCGTCTGACTCGTGTCGGTGTTCGCTGTGGGCGTGTGCGTCACGCACTCACCGGCGGCCGGTGCTGCTCTAACCTGAAGTGGACAGCAGGTTCGCGACAACGTTTCGGAGGTCGGCCGTGGAGGTCAAGATCGGAATTTCGGACAGCCCACGGGAATTGGTCATCAACAGCGCGCAGACGCCCGACGAGGTGGAGACCCTGGTCTCGAAGGCCTTCGGCGGCGAGGGTGTGCTGTCGTTGGTGGACGAGAAGGGCCGCAAGTTCCTGGTGCCCGCGGGCAAGCTCGCGTACGTGGAGATCGGTCCGTCCGACAGTCGTCGGGTCGGTTTCGCGTCGTCCGGCACCGCCTGACCGACGCGCCCACCGCGCACGAGGAACGGCCCCGCACCTGCTGGTGCGGGGCCGTCGTGGTTCGTGGGACCGGGGTGCGTCGCCTACTGGGACTGCAGGGGGACGTGCGAGAGACCACCCCAGGCGAGGGTGACGGTGGTGTCCACCGCTTCCTCCTTGGTGATGGGACGATCCGCCTCGAGCCAGTAGCGGGCGGTGAACTGGCTCGCGCCCACGAGGCCGACGGCGAGGATGCGGGCACGGTGCGGGTCGAGTCCGGAGTCGTGGCTGACGAGGTCGAACACGGCGTCGACGCAGGCCTCGGTGGCCTGATCGACGCGGCTCTGCACCTGAGGATCGCCCATGAGGTCCGACTCGAACACCAGGCGGAATCCCTGGCTGTCGTTGTCGACGAAGTCGTAGAACGCGAGCACGGCGGCCCGGACGCGCTTGTGGTTGTCCGTCGTCGACCGCAGCGCCTGGCGCAGACCCGAGATGAGGCTGTCGACGTAGTTCTGCAGCACCGCGACGTAGAGGTCGAGCTTGCCGGGGAAATGCTGGTACAGAACAGGTTTGCTGACGCCCGCGCATTCCGCGATCTCGTCCATCCCCGCGGCGTGGTACCCGCGGGCGACGAAGATCTCCCCGGCAGCGGCGAGGAGTTGGGCGCGGCGTGCATCACGGGGCAGTCGAGCACTGCGCCGGCCACTCCCGGTCCCGCCCACGGAGGAGCTTCGGTCGGCGACGTCTGTCATGTGTTTCGTGTGTCCCATCCGCCGCGACACCGGTGGACGAGGATCACTCAGACATCGGAACTACGCGGCATGAAAGTTCTTCCGGATCGTGACGACGATACCCCGGCGCGCCGACCGGAGGCCGCAGACGCGTGTGAGAACCTGGATCGGTGAGTGACCGACGGCAACCGCAGAGAGAGCCTGCGACGCGTGACGACCGTGCGCGACGCTCGCATCAGCCTCTGCGCGCCCAGTGGGATCCCACCGCGGTCGATCCCGGACGCACACGCGCCGCACGGCCGGAGCGCAGCGCCCGGAAGCAGAGCCGGCTGGGGCGGTTCACGTCGACCTACGGTTGGCGCGCCTACGCGATCCCGATCCTCGCGGTCGTGACGGTGCTCGTGGTCGTCGACGCGATACGCGATCCCGGAACCGCGTCCACGACGGACTCGGCACCCGGATTCCCCGCGCTGAGCAACACGACCGACGACACCGGCATCATCGGTGTCCCGCCGCAGGCCGACGGGAACTTCGCCGAGACGGTGTCCAGTGGTCAGCTGCCCGACGGCGGTCAGTTCGCGGTGCAGGGCGCAGGCACGTGGCGCGTGGTGCCGGGAGTCACCGACCAGGTGGGCCAGGGCACCGAACGCACGTTCACCTACACCGTCGAGATCGAGGACGGCGTGGACACGACGGGCTTCGGAGGCGACGAGTCGTTCGGTCGCCTCGTCGACCAGACTCTCGCCAATCCCAAGAGCTGGACGAACGATCAGCGTTTCGCGTTCCGCCGCGTCGACACCGGTGATCCGGACTTCCGGGTCTCGCTGACGTCGCAGATGACCATCCGCGACGCGTGTGGGTACGACATCCAGCTCGAGGTGTCCTGCTACAACCCCGGTATCGGCAGGGTGGTGCTCAACGAGCCGCGCTGGGTGCGCGGCGCCGTGGCGTTCCAGGGCGACATCGGGTCGTATCGGCAGTACCAGATCAACCACGAGGTGGGCCACGCGATCGGGTACCAGGCGCACCAGCCCTGCGAGACCGACGGTGGCCTGGCCCCGATCATGATGCAGCAGACCTTCGGCACGGCGAACGACGACATCGCGGTACTCGATCCTGCGGGCGTGGTGCCGATGGACGGCAAGACCTGTCGCTTCAACCCCTGGCCGTACCCCAGGGCCTGACCGGGGAGGTACGAGGAGCATGACGATCGTCGACCCGGTGGTGGAACCGGGCCCGGAGCTGAGCCGCGAGCAGGTCGCTCGGTACAGCAGACACCTGCTGCTACCCGACATCGGAGTGCTGGGCCAGCGGCGTCTGCGCAACGCGAGAATCCTGGTGATCGGTGCCGGCGGCTTGGGTTCGCCCGTGCTGCTGTATCTTGCCTCGGCGGGCGTGGGCACCCTCGGCATCGTCGAGTTCGACGACGTGGACGCCTCCAACCTGCAGCGACAGATCATCCACGGCGAGGCCGACATCGGTCGGCCGAAGTCGGTCAGCGCCCGCGAGTCGATCCGGGCTGTGGACTCCACCATCGAGGTCCGGCTGCACCAGGTCCGGCTCGAGCCCCGCAACGCGGTGAACCTCTTCCGCCAGTACGACCTGGTGGTGGACGGCACCGACAACTTCGCGACGCGGTACCTCGTCAACGACGCGGCCGCCGTCGCCGGCATCCCGTACGTGTGGGGATCCATCTATCGCTTCGACGGGCAGGTGTCCGTGTTCTGGGATAGCGCACCCGGCGGTCTCGGCGTCGACTACCGGGACCTCTACCCGGATCCGCCCGCGCCGGGCACTGTGCCGTCGTGTTCGGAGGCCGGCGTGCTGGGCGTGCTCTGCGGGGTCGTGGGCTCGATCATGGCGACCGAGGCCGTCAAGCTGGTGACGGGCATGGGCGACACGCTGCTCGGGCGTCTGCTGGTCTACGACGCGCGCACCATGACCTTCCGCACGGTCACCCTGCGCCGGGACCCCGGTCGCGTGCGGGTGTCCGAGGTGGAGGAGGACTACGAGGTGTCCTGCGGTGTGGCCTCGCCCCTGCCGTCGGTGGACTCGGTGGACGGCGACCTCGATCCGGCGGCCGTGCGCGCGCTGCTGGACGGCGGTGCCCCGGTGGCACTGATCGACGTGCGGGATCCGGTCGAGTGGGACATCGTGCACCTCGACGGCGCAACGCTGATGCCTCTGCCGACGGTGGTGGCCGGTGACGCGGTCGCGTCGCTGCCGACGGACCGGCCGGTGGTGCTCTACTGCAAGACGGGTGTCCGCTCGGCCGAGGCACTCGCGGTCCTGCGGTCCGCCGGCATGGCCGACGTCCACCACCTGCGCGGCGGACTCGAGGCGTGGGCGCGCGACGTCGACCCCACCGTCCCGACGTACTGACACCGGGTTCGGTCACGCGTGCCGGGACACGCGCTCACCGGGGTCTGCGGACTCGCACCGCGGCGGCGGTACGGTGGCCGTCATGACATCGGCGGAACCTCCCCAGCACGTCATCGGCACGTTCGGGCTCCGAGACGTCGCGCCGGTGGCTCTGGGAGCGGACTGGGACGGCGGTTGGCGTCTCGGTGACGTCGTCCTGTCCCCGGTGGCCGATCACGCCCGCGGTGCCTGGTCGGCGAAGGTGCGCGAAACCCTTGCGGTGGAGGGGGTTCGGCTCGCACGGCCGGTGCGGTCGACCGACGGCCGCTACGTCGTGTCCGGATGGCGCGCGGACACGTACATCGAGGGGGTTCCCGAACCCCGCCACGACGAGGTCGTCTCGCTGGCGACCCGGCTGCACGTCGCGACGTCGCAGCTCGAGAAGCCGCGGTTCCTGACCCAGACGCCGGTCGCGCCGTGGAGTGACGTGGACGTGTTCGTCGCCGCTGATCGTGCTGCGTGGGAACAGGTTCCGTTCCGCTCCGCCCGTGCCGGGGGAGCGGTGGAGCCGACGTCGCCGGACGGTGTTCGCAGTGTCGAGGTGATCGGTCAGCTGGCCACCCTACGTCGGCCGGTGCGCGAGCCCGACCAGTTGGTGCACGGAGATCTGTTCGGCACGGTGCTGTTCGACGGAGTGCAGGCTCCCGGTATCACCGACATCACCCCGTACTGGCGCCCCGCGTCGTGGGCCGCGGCCGTGGTGGTCGTCGACGCGCTCTCCTGGGGCGGCGCGGACGACGGGCTCATCGGCCGCTGGGAGGATCTCCCCGAGTGGCCGCAGATGTTGTTGCGGGCGGTGATGTTCCGCCTCGCGGTGCACGCTCTCCATCCGCGCTCGACCGCCGAGGCGTTTCCCGGTCTGGCCCGTACCGCCGATCTGGTGCGCCTGATCCTCTAGTCGGTCGGCAGTGCGCCGGTGTCCCGATCGTCGGCACCGTCCGCGGCGAGCTCGGTGAAGAAGCAGCGTGCGGCGGTGGCCGCCGCGTCGGCGTCCCCGGACACGACCGCTCGGACCAGGGCCGCGTGCTCCTCGTGGAACGCACGGTCGGAATCGGCGTCGTGGTCGAGGATGGTCTCCTCGATACTGGGGAGCAGGAAGTCGTAGACCTCCAGGTAGATGCTGTTGTGGCTGGCCGCGACGATGGCACGGTGCAGGGACACGTCGAGATGCAGGGCCCGGGTGCGGTCGACGTCCCACAGTGCGGTCCGATGCGCCAGGGTGTCCTCGAGCATCCGGACGTCCTCGTCGGTCCGCCGCTCGGCGGCCAGTGTGGCCGCGGTGATGTCTAGCGCCCGCCGCAGCTCCAGGACGTCGCGTCGCCGCGCGGACGAGAAGTACTTGCCGAGGGCCGACGGCATCTCCGACGACGCGAGCACGTAGGTGCCCGATCCCTGGCGCCGCTCGAGCATGCCCGCGTGCACCAGCGCCTGGACGGCCTCGCGAACGGTGTTGCGTCCCGTGCCGGTCAGCTCGGTCAACTCCGGTTCTGTGGGTATCCGCGTACCGACGGCCCACGTCCCGGACTCGATCTCGCCTCGTAACTGGTCGGTGACCTGCCCGATGAGGCTCTGTCGGCGTACGGGTTGCACGTCAGTGTCTTTCTCTCGTGTGGTGTCGGTCTCGGCCAGTCTAGTAGTCCTTTGCCAGACAGGTCGGATCATCCTATGATTCGTCCCATGACTGCGACCGCCACCACTGCCGAGCCCGGGTCACGCTCGACACTGCAGGGCCGGCTGTTGGTGTTCGCGGCACTGATCCTGTCCGCGTTCACACTTCGGGCAGCGGTCACCTCGGTGTCGCCGCTGTTCCCCCGGATCGGCGACGACCTCGGGTTCGGCGCCGGCGCCATCGGGCTCCTCGGGATGCTCCCGACCGCGATGTTCGCGCTGTTCGGCGTGCTCACCCCGGTCATCGCGACTCGTCTCGGACTCGAGCGGACGGCACTCGCCGCGGCGGCTCTGACCGGTGTCGGCATCTTCGCGCGGGCGTTCGCCCCCGGGCTCGGGTCGCTGGCGCTGCTCTCGGCGGTCGCCCTGGCCGGTATGGGCATCGGCAACGTGGTCATCCCGCCGCTGGTCAAGCGCTACTTCTCCGACCGGCTCGCCATGATGAGCACCGTCTACATCTGCCTCCTGCAGCTGGGCACGATCGTCCCGTCGCTCACGGCGGTCCCCGTCGCCGACGCGGTCGGGTGGCGCTGGTCGCTCGCGATGTGGGGTGTGGCCGCCGTCGCCGCCGTGGTGCCGTGGACCGCCATCGTGCTGACGCGACGCACTCGCCCCGCCGCCCCCGCGGTGCGCGGTGCGGAGGCTCCGGCGCAGGACGCCGCCGTGGAGGCCGAGCTCGACGGGCCGCTCACCGAGCCGTCGGCCCAGCCGGTGGCGCCGCCCGTCCCGGTCTGGCGCACCTCGCTCGGCTGGGGGATGGCCGGCATGTTCGCGATGACGTCCATGGTCACGTACTCGATGCTGACGTGGCTGCCCTCCCTCCTGGTCGAGGCCGGCATCAGCGAGGGTGCCGCCGGTGCCTCGCTCGGGGTGTTCGCCGCGGTCGGTCTCGCAGGTTCCCTGCTCGCGCCGTCCTTCACCAGTCGGATGGTCGACCCCTATCCCATCGTCATCGGCTGCGCGGTCTGCTATCTCGCAGGCTTCGCGGGCCTGCTGTGGGCGCCCGCGACGGGCACGGTGCTGTGGCTGATCCTGGTCGGTGCAGGTCCGACGACGTTCCCGATGTCGCTCACGCTCATCAATCTGCGCACGCGCACGGCCGTCGGCTCGGCATCCCTGTCCGGCTTCACGCAGGGAGTCGGGTACACCATCGCCTGCGCCGGCCCCATTCTCTTCGGTGTGCTGCACGAGAACACTGGGGGCTGGGAGTGGTCGTTCGCGTTCCTCACGTGCGGCATCGCCGTGCTGCTGGTCGCCGCCAAGGCCGCCTGCCGTCCGCGCGTCCTCGAGGACGGGCCCGTCCGCCAGGCTCAGTCGCGACCCTGACCCTCACGAAGCAGACCCTCACCAACCCGGAAACACGGACGTGAGGTCAAGTTCACGCACGGGTCACAGCGTGCAGCGCCCCCGCAACATGGTTTTCCTATCTTTGGGCTTCCCCAGAGATCAGGAGGCCACTCGTGACCAGCTTGTCGGATACCGGCGCTGCCACGGCGCCCACCGGTGCCCCCGGTGCAGTCGCTCGTAAGCACCACATCACGAACTGGGACGCGGAGGACGTCGAGGCCTGGGAGGCCGGCGGCAAGCACATCGCCCGCCGCAACCTGATCTGGTCCGTCGTCGCGGAGCACGTCGGCTTCTCCATCTGGTCCATCTGGTCCGTGATGGTGCTCTTCATGCCGATGGCGCAGTACGGCATCGACCCGGCCGGGAAGTTCTTCCTGGTGGCCGTGCCGACATTGGTCGGCGCCATCCTGCGGATCCCGTACACGTTCGCCACCGCGAAGTTCGGCGGCCGTAACTGGACGATCTTCAGCGCCCTCGTGCTGCTGATCCCGACCGTTCTGACGCTGTACTTCATGATGAATCCCGCCTCGTACACGACGTATCTCGTCGTGGCCGCGTTCGCGGGACTGGGCGGCGGCAACTTCGCCTCCTCGATGACCAACATCAACGCCTTCTATCCCCAGCGTGAGAAGGGGTGGGCTCTCGGACTGAATGCAGGCGGCGGCAACATCGGTGTCCCCGTCATCCAACTCATCGGGCTCCTCGTCATCGCGACGGTGGGCAACACCGCACCCGAGATCGTGTGCGCCGTCTACCTCGTCCTGATCGCGGTCGCCGCCGTGGGCGCGGCCCTGTACATGGACAACCTGGACAACCTGGAGACCAACGGCCGCTCCATGATCGACGTGCTGCGTTTCTCCGACTCGTGGTGGATCGCGTTCCTCTACATCGGTACGTTCGGGTCGTTCATCGGTTACAGCTTCGCGTTCGGGCAGATCTTGCAGATCAACTTCCTCGCCGGTCTGGCCGACGGGGGTGCTGTCACCCCGGCCATGCAGGCACAGGCCTCCCTGCACGCCGCTCAGATCGCGTTCATCGGCCCGCTCCTCGGTTCCCTGTCCCGACCGATCGGCGGCAAGTTCGCCGACCGCGTCGGCGGCGGCCGCATCACGATGTACACCTTCGTCGCGATGATCTTCTCCGCCGGCATCCTCGTCGCGACGTCGATGACGGACGACGCCACGGCGGGAGCGGCGACCGGATCGATGATGGTGTTCTACGTCGTCGGCTTCATCCTGCTGTTCGTGCTCTCGGGGCTCGGTAACGGCTCCGTCTACAAGATGATTCCGGCGATCTTCGCGTCGAAGTCGACGTTGCTGGTGGGGATGTCGGCCACCGAGCAGGCCGCGTGGTCCCGCCGGATGTCCGGTGCGCTCATCGGTATTGCCGGTGCGATCGGCGCGCTCGGTGGAGTGGGCATCAACCTGGTCCTGCGCGCGTCGTACTCGGGCGCGGAGAAGTCGGCGACGTCCGCCTTCTGGGTCTTCCTCGTCTTCTACGTCCTCTGCGCCGCGGCCACGTGGGCCGTGTACCTCCGCCGATCCGGCGCGCGTACCGCGAACGAGCAGGACGTGGTCACCGTATGACCGTCGCTGCATCCGTGCCGGAGACCCTTCGGCCACCGGCCACCCGAGCAGGAACGGCGACGCACTGCCCGTACTGCGGGCTGCAGTGCGCGATGACCGTCACCGGCACGGATGCAGCGAGCGCCGGGATCGAGGCCCGCCAGTTCCCGACCAACAAGGGTGGTCTCTGCCAGAAGGGGTGGACCGCCGCCGAGGTGCTGCGAGTGCCCGGCAGGCTCACCACACCACTGGTGCGTGTCGCCGGGGAACTCGTCCCGACGACCTGGGATGCCGCACTCGACGCGGTGGCCACGACGCTTCGACGCGTCCGGGCCGAGCACGGCGCCGACGCGGTCGGGATCTTCGGGGCGGGCGGGCTGACCAACGAGAAGTCCTACATGCTCGGCAAGTTCGCCCGTGTCGCGCTGGGCACGTCGAACATCGACTACAACGGGCGGTTCTGCATGTCGTCGGCCGCGGCCGCCGGCAACAAGTCGTTCGGAATCGACCGAGGACTGCCGTTCCCGTTGGCGGACATCGGTTCCGCGCGGGCCGTGCTGGTGCTGGGCGGCAACGTCGCGGAGACGATGCCCCCCTTCGTGCAGCATCTCCGGACCGCCGCCGACGCGGGCGGGCTCATCGTCGCCGACCCACGGCGCACCGCGACGGTGGACCGGGCGCTGTCCGCCGGCGGAGTGCACCTGCAACTGTCGCCGGGCACCGACCTGGCACTCGCGCTGGGCCTGGTGCATCTGGCGGTGGTCGAGGGGTACGCCGATCGCGACTACATCGACTCACGCACCGAGGGTTTCGACGAGTTCTGGACGGCGGCGGCGCAGTGGTGGCCGGAGCGGACCGAGCGCGTCACCGGCGTTCCCGTCGCTCGCCTGCGGGAGACGGTGCGGTTGCTGGCGCAGTCACGGGACGCGGGCACGGGCGCCTACGTGCTCACCGCCCGTGGCGCCGAACAGCACGCGTCCGGAACCGACACGGTCTCGGCCGTCATCGGACTCTCTCTCGTGCTGGGACTGTGCGGACGACACGGAACCGGATACGGCTGCATCACCGGCCAGGGCAACGGACAGGGCGGACGCGAGCACGGGCAGAAGGCGGACCAGCTTCCCGGATACCGCAAGATCACCGATCCCGCAGCGCGTGAACACATCTCCGCCCTCTGGGGTATCGAGGAGTCCGCACTCCCGGGTGCGGGACTGAGCGCCTACGAACTGCTCGACGCCCTCGGCACCCCCGGTGGTCCCCGCGCGCTCATGGTGCACGGCTCGAACATCGCCGTCTCGGCCCCGCGGGCCGGTCACGTCGTCGACCGGCTCGCCTCACTCGAGATGCTCGTCGTCACCGATTTCGTGCTCTCCGAGACTGCCGCGATGGCCGACGTGGTGCTGCCGACTCTGCAGTGGGCCGAGGAGGAGGGCACCATGACCTCCCTCGAGGGCCGCATCCTGCGCCGGCGCAGGGCCGTGGACGCTCCCGAGGGCGCGCGCGGGGAGCTCGACATCCTCGCCGATCTCGCCGTTCGCCTGGGCCAGCCCGCCGACCGCTTCCCCCGCGACGCACGGACGGTGTTCGAGGAGTTGCGCCGAGCGTCCCGCGGTGGCATCGCCGACTACTCGGGCGTGACCTACGAGCGTCTCGACGCCGGGGAGGCGCTGCACTGGCCGGTACCGTCGGAGACGCACGGCGGCACACCGAGACTGTTCCTGGATCGTTTCGAGACACCCACCGGGCGAGCGCGTTTCGTCACGGTCGACCAGGTCGGGCCCGCAGAACCCACCGACGCCGACTTTCCTCTCCTCGCGACGACGGGGCGGGTGCTCACGCACTACCAGTCCGGTGCGCAGACCCGGCGCGTGCCGTCCCTGTCGGAGGCGGCAGGCCCGATGTTCGTCCAGGTCCACCCGGACACCGCCGGTCGCGCGGGGCTCGAGGACGGCGACGACGCGGACGTCGTCTCGCGCCGCGGAACGGTCGTCGCCCGCGTGCGGTGCGACGCGTCGATGCGGCTCGACACGGTGTTCCTGCCGTTCCACTTCGCCGATGCGGCGCGCGCCAACCTCGTGACCAACCCGGCACTCGATCCCACCAGCCGGATGCCCGAGTTCAAGGTCTGCGCGGTGCGCATCGCCGCGCACCTGGTCGGCGCGACGGACGGGGAGACGGCATGAGTGCACCTCATCGCGTCGTCGTGGTCGGGAACGGCCTCGCCGGTGCCCGGTTGCAGGAGGAGATCCACCGACGCGACTCGGATGCGGCCCGCGTCCAGGTGGTCGTCTACGGCGACGAGAATCACGCCGCGTACAACCGCATCCTGCTCTCCAACGTGGTCGCCGGGCACCTGACCCCGAGGGACACTCGAATCAAGCCCGAGAACTGGTGCGAGCGCAACGGTCTGGAGACGCACATCGGGGTCGCGGTCACGTCGATCGATCGCGAGCGCCGCACGATCACGCGCTCGGACGGGTCCACGGACACCTACGACACGCTCGTCCTCGCCACCGGCTCGCGGTCCTTCCTGCCGCCCGCGCCCGGCATGACCGACGCGGACGGTCACCCCGCGGACGGTGTGGTGGCGTTCCGCACTCTCGCCGACTGCGACGCCATCACCGCAGCAACGGGACCCGGTTCCCGCGTCGTCGTGATCGGCGCCGGGCTTCTCGGCATCGAAGCCGCACGCGGCGCCCTCATGCGCGGATCGGACGTCACCATCGTCCACCCCCGCGCGTATCCGATGGAGAAGCAGATGGACGCCGGTGGTGGCGCCGTGCTGACCCGAGTGTTGCGAGAGCTGGGGATGGACGTGGCGCTGGGCGCTCGGGCCGAGGCTCTGCGTACCTCGCCCGACGGCACGCGCGAACTCGTGTTGTCCGACGGCAGCGCGTTGCCCGCCGACCTGGTCGTCGTCGCGGCCGGGATCCGTCCGAACATCGACCTCGCCGTCGCGGCCGGGCTCGACGTCGACCGCGCTGTCGTCGTCGACGACGACCTGCGCACCTCCGACCCGCACATCCGCGCGATCGGCGAGTGCGCCCAGCACCGCGGTGAGGTCTACGGCCTGGTCCAGCCCGCCTGGGAAATGGCCGGGGTGGTCGCGGACCAGCTGTGCGGCAGCGCGTCCCGCGCCGAGTACCACGGCACCGCGCAGATCACCCGCCTCAAGGCGCACGACGTCGACCTCGCCTCGATGGGCGAGATCGACGTCGACCCGAACGACACCGAGTCCGAGGTCCTGGTCATGAGCGACCCCACCCGCGGCCGGTACGCGAAGGTCGTCGTCCGCAAGGACCGCCTGGTCGGCGCGGTGATGCTCGGCAACCCGGAAGTCGTCGGAACGCTCAGCCAGTACTTCGACGGCGGATCGCTCGTCCCCGTCGACCGTATGACCCTGCTGCTCGGGCACCTCGTCGGTGGACCCACCGAGAGCGCCAACCCGTCGACCATGCCCGACGCAGCCGTGATCTGCCGCTGTAACACCGTCACCAAGAAGCACTTGGTCAGCGCGTGGCGCGGCGGTGCCCACACCCCCGAGGCCATGGCCGAGAAGACCCGCGCCACCACCGGTTGCGGTAGCTGCGTGGGCGTCGTCGACGGCCTCTGCGACTGGCTGCACCGAGCGGATCCCGTCCCCGACAACGGCCGGCCTCCGGCCTTCCCGGTCACAGACGGCCGGCCTCCGGCCTTCCCGGTCACCGCATGACCGACCCGAGTCACACCACCCGTTCACCGTTTCCCGAGGAGATTGTCATGACCGACCAGACCGCTCACCGCACAGCCGTGGTGGTGGGACACGGAATGGTGGGCCACCGGTTCGTCGAGGCGCTGCGCGCACGCGACACGGCCGGCGAGTGGTCCGTCACCGTCCTGTGCGAGGAGGCCCTCCCCGCCTACGACCGCGTCGGGCTCTCGTCCTACGTCGGCGCCTGGGACCACAAGGAACTCGCGTTGGCGGGCAACGACTATGTCGGGGACACCGCGGTGACCCTCCGTACCGGCGTGCGGGCCGAGTCGATCGACCGCGACGCTCGGGTGGTCACCACCTCGGACGGTGCGGCGGTGCCGTACGACGCTCTGGTCATGGCCACGGGGTCCTACCCGTTCGTCCCGCCCATCGCGGGGCACGAACTCGATCGTTGCTTCGTCTATCGCACGATCGACGACCTGGATCGCATCCGCACCTGCGCCGACGCGGCCGGCCCCGGCGCGGTGGGAGTGGTCGTCGGCGGCGGCCTGCTCGGTCTCGAGGCCGCGAACGCCCTGAAGCAGATGGGCATGACGCCGCACGTGGTGGAATTCGCGCCGCGACTGATGCCGCTGCAGGTCGACGAGGGCGGCGGTGCGGTCCTGGCGAAGCTCGTCACCGAGCTCGGTGTCACCGTCCACGCCGGTGTCGGCACCTCGGCCATCGCCGAGAACGATCACGGCATCGACGTCACTCTGGCGGACGGCAGCGTCATCGATGCCGCCCTGCTGGTGTTCTCGGCGGGTGTCCGCCCGCAGGACGCTCTCGCCCGTACCAGCGGCCTCCCGGTCGGCGAGCGTGGTGGCATCCTCACCGACATCGGTTGCCGTACCGAGGATCCCGCGATCTACGCCATCGGCGAGTGTGCGGCCATCGAGGGCCGGTGCTACGGCCTCGTCGCTCCGGGGTACTCCAGCGCGGAGGTCGTCGCCGATCGGCTCGTCGGCGGTACCGCCGAGTTCCCGGGCGCGGACCTCTCGACCAAGCTCAAACTGCTCGGTGTCGACGTCGCCAGTTTCGGGGACGCGATGGGCGCCACCGAGGGCGCACTCGAGGTGGTGCTCAACGATGCCGCGAAGGGCACCTACGCCAAGCTCGTGCTGTCGGACGACGCGAGGACTCTGCTCGGCGGCATCCTCGTGGGGGACGCGTCGGCGTACGCGACGCTGCGCCCGCTCGTCGGCCGCGAACTCCCGGGCGATCCGGCTGCACTGATCTCGCCGAGCGGCGAGAAGCTCGGCGCCGGAGCGCTTCCCGACGATACCGAGGTGTGCTCGTGCAACGGTGTGGACAAGGGGACCATCTGCTCGGCCATCGCTGCGGGCGCCTGCGACATCGCCTCGGTCAAGTCCTGCACCGACGCCGGCACCACGTGCGGTGGCTGTCTCCCCACGATCAAGCAGTTGCTCGCCGCGTCGGGCGTGGTCATGTCGAAGGCCCTGTGCGAGCACTTCTCCCAGTCGAGGCGCGAGTTGTTCGAGATCGTCGCCGGCGCGGGCATCCGCACGTTCTCCGGTCTCGTCGCCGCTCACGGCCGCGGCGCCGGTTGCGACATCTGCAAGCCGGTCGTGGCCTCGATCCTGGCGTCCACGTCCTCGGAACACATCCTCGACGGTGAGCAGGCTGCCCTGCAGGACACCAACGATCACTTCCTCGCCAACATCCAGAAGAACGGCACCTACTCCGTCGTGCCGCGGATGCCGGGTGGAGAGTGCACTCCCGAACAATTGATCGTCATCGGTGAGGTGGCACGCGACTTCGGTCTGTACACCAAGGTGACGGGTGGTCAGCGCATCGACATGTTCGGCGCGCGCGTGGAGCAGCTCCCCGCCATCTGGAAGCGACTGGTCGACGCCGGCATGGAGTCGGGTCAGGCCTACGGGAAGTCGTTGCGCACCGTGAAGAGTTGCGTCGGGTCCACGTGGTGCCGCTACGGCGTGCAGGACTCCGTGGGCATGGCCGTCGACCTCGAGAAGCGCTACCGGGGTCTGCGGTCCCCGCACAAGATCAAGTTCGGTGTGTCCGGCTGCGCCCGCGAATGCGCCGAGGCGCGCGGCAAGGACGTCGGCATCATCGCGACCGAGAGTGGGTGGAACCTGTACGTCGGCGGCAACGGTGGGCAGTCGCCCAAGCACGCGCAACTCCTCGCGTCGGGGCTGGACGACACCACCCTCGTCCGGTACGTCGACCGGTACCTCATGTTCTACGTGCGCACGGCGGACCGCCTGCAGCGCACGGCGCCGTGGGTCGAGAGTCTCGAGGGCGGACTCGACCACCTGCGCGCCGTCGTGTGCGAGGACAGCCTGGGTATCGCCGCGGACCTCGAGGCCGCGATGGCGTCGCACGTCGAGGGCTACAGGGACGAGTGGCGGGGTGTGTTGGAGGACGAGACCAAGCTCGCGCGCTTCGTCTCGTTCGTCAACGCCCCGGAGGAGTCCGACCCCACCGTCTCGTTCGACGAGTCCGGTGCCCGCAAGGTTCCGGTCCTGATGGGGATGCCGTCCGTTCCGGTCGGGTGAGTGGCGGTCATGTCGCCGTAACGGCCGAGTAACACCAGCCCCGTAGAACTGTCCCCAGGGAGGACCACCATGACTGTCATCGACTCAGCACCTCGCCATTCCACGACCGTGACCAGCGGCGACACCGACGAGTGGATCACCGCGCTCGCACTCTCGGAACTCACTCCGGGTCGGGGAGTCGCCGTGTTGCTGCCCTCCGGGGCGCAGGTGGCGTTGTTCCGCACCGGCGACGAGGAGCTGTTCGCCGTGAGCAACATCGACCCCTTCGGACGGGCCGCCGTGATGTCGCGCGGACTGGTCGGGGACCGCGGCGGCGAGCCGACCGTCGCGTCGCCGTTGCTCAAGCAGGTATTCTCGCTGGTGGACGGCCGTTGCCTCGACGACCCGGACACGACCTTGGCGGTACACGAGGTCACCGTGATCGACGGCGTCGTCGCAGTGTCCGCCCAGCCCTCGGGCGCATCGACCCAGACCTCGGGCACATCCGTCCGGCCGAGAAGTGGAACGGAGACGACATCCCCGTGATCGATCAGCCGACCTCGTCCGACGCTCCCCTCGCGGGGTTCACCGTGGGCGTCACCGCGGCTCGACGCGCCGACGAACTGGCCTCGCTGCTGGTGCGGCGCGGAGCGAACGTGGTGCACGCCCCGGCGATCAGGATCATTCCGCTGTCGGACGATGCGGAGCTCGGTCGTCGTACCCACGAGATCATCGAGTTTCCGCCGGCTGTCACCGTGGCCACCACGGGCATCGGTTTCCGTGGCTGGATGGAGGCCGCCGACGGGTGGGGCGACGCCGAGGAGCTCACTCGGGCCCTCGAAGGCACCCGCATCCTCGCCCGTGGGCCGAAGGCCAAGGGAGCCATCCGTGCAGCAGGTCTGCGCGAGGAGTGGTCACCGGAGTCCGAGTCGTCCGCGGAGGTGCTGGAACATCTGTTGGCGGAGGGCGTGGACGGCGTCCGCGTCGCGGTGCAACTGCACGGCGCCACCACCGAGTGGGAGCCGGTTCCGGACTTCTGCGAGGTGCTGCGGCAGGCCGGCGCGACGGTCATCCCGGTTCCGGTCTACCGCTGGGTGCAACCCGACGACTCGGCACCGATGGACCGCATGATCGAGGCCGTACTGTGTGGTGACCTCGATGCGGTGACCTTCACCAGTGCCCCCGCCGTGGCCTCGATGTTGATGCGCGCCAAGGAGAACGGTGTGCTGGAACCGATGCTGCAGTCGTTCCGCGATCGGGTGCTCGCCGTGTGCGTCGGGCCCGTGACCTCCGCTCCGCTCGACGTACTGGGTGTTCCCACGACGGCGCCCGCGCGGGCGCGTGTCGGATCTCTCGTGCGCCACGTCGCCGACGAACTTCCGCGTCGAGCGGGCATCGTCCGGGCCGGCGGTCACGAGTTGCGCGTTCTCGGCGCGTGCGTCGTCGTCGACGGCACACCCAAGGCTCTGTCACCCGCGGGCATGGCCGTGCTGAAGACTCTCGCTCGCCGTCCCGGACAGGTGGTCTCCCGCGAGGACCTGCTCGCCGCTCTGCCGGGCGGGGGCGGCGACACCCATGCCGTCGAGACGGCCATGGCGCGAGTGCGGTCCGCCCTCGGCGCACCCAGAGCGATCCAGACCGTTGTCAAGCGGGGATACCGCCTCGCCGTCGACGACAGCGCGGACGACCTGATCGACGCCGTGTCGAGTGTTCCGGGCGGCGGCCTCGGCCGGACGGGCGAGGCGTCGTGAGCGATCCTCGACTGGTCCTCGTCGCGCACGGCACGCGCAACCCCGCCGGCGTCGAGGTGATCGCCGCGCTGGCCGACGCCGTGGCTCCGCACGTGGGCCCGGTGCGGGTCGCCTTCGTCGACGTGCTGGGACCCACTCCGTCGGAGGTTCTGCGCGATGTCGACGGCCCCGTTGTGGTCGTGCCCGCCTTCCTGGCCTCGGGTTATCACGTGCACGCGGACGTGCCCCGCGAGATCGCCGAGAGCGGTCACGACGACGTCCACGTCACCCGCGCACTGGGCCCGGATCTCGACCTCGCGCGGGTACTGCGTGACAGGCTCGAGCAGATCGGATGGACGACCGGCGATCGCATCGTCCTCGCCGCGGCGGGCTCCTCCGACGTGCGGGCCCTCGACGACGTGCACACCGCGGCGGATCAGCTCGCCGCCGTCACCGGATCGGCGGTCACCGTCGCCTACGTCGCCACGGGCGAGCCGCGCGCGGCGGACCTGGTCCCCACTCTGAAGGCCACCGGGGAGAAGGTCTTCGTCGCCTCGTACCTGTTGGCGCCCGGTCTCTTTCACACGAGGTTGCGGTCCGCTGGAGCGGACGGTGTCACCGAACCGCTGGGGCTGCACGGGGGAGTGGTGCAGCTGCTCGTCGATCGCTACCGCGAGGGTGCCGACGTCATCTCTGCGGCAGCGGCACGATCTCGACGGGAGCGCCCGGACTCCGGCCTGCAGTGACGACGGCGATGCCGTCACGGCCCACCAGCGCGGCGAGATGTGCTGTACGCACAGAGCTCTCGCACCGCCAGGTACCCGCACCGAGGTAGGACGCGGGCAGGGCTCGAGTGACGTCACCGGCATCGACCTCGGTGGCCAGTGTTCCGGTCAGCGGTATCGGGACGGACCGTCCGGTCAAGGCCGCGGCGATGGCGGGCCCGAGCAGCATCACCGTGGTGACGGCGGCATACGGATTGCCGGGAACACCCAGGACCACGCGATGATCGGGCAGCTCCGAGACGGAGGCGGAACCGCCGGGGCGACAGGCGAGTCCGTCGACGACACGGTGTGCTCCGGCACGTCGAAGTGCGTCGTCCAGTCGATCCGCGGCGCCGCCGCCGGTCGCGCCGATGATGACGACGACGTCCGGCGGTGCGGAGTCCGCACCGCCGTGGATCGCCGCGTCGAAGGCATCGTCGGTGTCGGCGCAGTGCGCGACGTCGGCGAGTGCGAACCCGCACGACCGTAGGTACGTCGGCATGACCGGCCCGATGGTGTCGCGGATGCGCCCGGCCACCGGCGCGGTGTCGTCGCCGATCTCGTCGCCCGTGAGAACGAGTCGGACGGTCGGGGCGGGGCGCGTCGACGCCCGGATCACGCCGGCAGAGAGCGCGGCCGACACGACGGCGGGGGAGATGACGGTGCCCGCCGGCGCGAGTTCGCTTCCGCCGTCCCAGTCCTCGGCGACACTGCGGGCGTCGTCGCGCACGGGTGCGCCGTCCGACCGGTGGAGCAGACCGTCGTCGTCGAGAACGACGAACTCGTCGCGTACCACGCCCGCCTCCGCCGGAACCGCTGCGCCGGTGGCGATGCGCACCGCGTGGCCGGTGTCGAGGACGACGTCGTCGGTGGCGCCGGCGACCACCACGGCGTCGTCGACGTGCCAGGGTCCGTCGCCGCGCACGGCGTAGCCGTCCATCGCGGACGTGACGAAGCTCGGAAACGGGCGTGCGGCGATCAGCGGCTCCGCGAGCGTGCCGCCGAGGCTGTCGGCCAGGGACGCGGTACGAGGTGTGATCGCGGTGAGTCTGCTCCCCACGAGGACGCGCGCCACCTCGACGGAGGGGCGTCTCGACGCGGTGCGGACGGCCGCGAGTTCGGTGGGCGTGTCCACGTCGTCGATGCCGGTGAGCGCCACGGTGCCCACGACGTCCGGCAGGGCGTCGCGGATGGACGGGCCGCGCTCGGCGTCCGCCGGACAGCGTGCGAGCGCGGCGGTGACGCCTCGAACGAGGGCGTCGCGACGCCAGGCGCCCACGAGGTACTGGGTGCGACCGGTCGAGTCGGTTCCGAACACTGCTTCGACTGTCGTGTCTCGCAGCAGTTCTCGCACGAGCAGTCGGAGTGCAGGCTCGGTGATGTACGGCAGGTCGGCGGACAGGGTCAACACGACGTCGTTCTCCCGCGGACCGTCACCGTCGTCGACGGTGACGGCCAGCCCGGCCGCCAACGCACGTACCGGGCCTCCGAACGGCGGGTCCTCGCGGGTGCGGCGGACACGCCTCGGTCCCGGCGGGTCGGCAGTCACGTCGTCCGGTCCGACGAGGACGGTGACGGTGCAGAACGACGTCGCTCCCAGCACCCGATCGACGAGGGTGACTCCGTCCACGAGCGCGGCAGGCTTGGTGGTTCCCTGCATCCGTGAGCTGCGTCCGCCGGCGAGTATCAGCGCGTCCGTGCGCGCTGTGCGTCCCGACATGTGATCCACAGTAGTGGAGGCGACGCGGCAGCCTCATCGACCGGTGGTGGACACGGGCCGACTGCGCGGTGGGCCCTCGAGAGAGTGGCGACCGCCGCCCGCGACGGCGACGGCGCCGAACCCGATGCTGAGAGTGGACAGGGCCAGAAGTGTTCCGATGACGATCATGGACAGAGTCTCGACCGGCGAGAGGCCTGATGGAGCAGTCCACTGGACTTGAGTGGACTGTGGCATAGTGGCGGCATGGCATCCACTCCCGCACGGCTGCGCGACGGGTTGTCGGCGCGCGCACTCGCCGCCGCGATCGACATGACCGCCGTCGCGCGGGACAGTCGGTCCCTGTACCTCGGACTCGCGCAGGAACTGCACCGTCTCGTCGAGGAAGGCGCGGTGGCCGCCGATGCCCGCCTGCCCGCGGAGCGCGTCCTCGCGTCGGTGCTGGGGGTCAGCCGTGTGACGGTCGCGTCGGCCTATCGCGAACTCCGTGAGCACGGCATCGCGGTGTCGGTGCACGGGGCGGGCACCTTCGTCGTTCCGCGCGGGGACAGTCAGCCGTGGGGCGGCATCCTGCGCGGCACCCAACCGGGCGTGCTCGAATTCGTCAACGCCGCGCCGCCGGCCTCGGCCCTGCTGGGACCCGCTTACGACGCTGCTGCCCGCGCGCTGAGCACGACGGGCCTGCACGTCGGCTACGTGCCCACCGGTGTGGGCCGACTGCGCGAGGCGATCGCCCGGTACTACTCCGCTCGCGGGCTCCCCACCAGCGCCGACCAGATTCTCGTGACCGCGGGCGCCAGCGATGCGTTGCACGCCGTGATCGACACCTTCGTCGAACAGGGCAATCGTGTGCTGACCGAACACCCGACCTACCCGGGCGCCATCGACATGGTGCGAGCCGTGGGTGGCAAGTGCGTTCCGGTGGCCATCGATCCGGATGATCCTGACACGTTCGTGGAGAACATGGACAGGGCTGCGCGGCAACATGATCCGGTACTGGCCTACCTGATGCCCGACCACTCCAACCCGTCCGGAGCGGTGTTGCCCGAGACGTCCCGGCGTCGGCTCGCGGCCACGCTGCATCGGCACGCCGTGGTGACCGTGGTGGACGAGGCGTCGGCCGACCTCCGTCTCGACGGCGACGCCGACGTCGAGCCGTTCGGCGCACCGGTCCCGGACCGCGCCTGCATCACGGTCGGATCGTTGAGCAAGACCGTCTGGGGCGGGCTGCGGGTGGGGTGGGTGCGCGCGGACCCGGTGCACCTGGCGCGCGTGGCCACGACCTACGCGAGGCGGCAGCTCTCGGTGTCGATGATGGATCAGTACACGGCCGTGGAACTGTTCGGCGAGTACGACGCGGTGGTGACGCACCGCGCCGATCAGCTGCGGGCGGGTCGCGACGCGGCGATGGCGGCCGTGACGCGGTCGCTGCCGGGCTGGACCTTCCACCGGCCGCGCGGCGGACTGTCGCTGTGGTGCACATTGCCACCGGGTGTCCGGTCGACGGACCTGGTGGAATCGGCCCGCGGGCGCGGACTGCTGCTCGCCCCCGGGTCACGCTTCGGGACGGGATACGCCTTCGACGAGTGCCAACGCATCCCGTTCTCCCGCAGCCCCGAGGAGATCGAGGACGCGGTCGCCGTCCTGGCGGAACTGGTGGGAGCGGGAGTCGATGCCGGGCCCCGCGAAAGCGTTCCGTCGCACGCCGTCCCCGAAGCGATGGTCTGACACTCGATCAGGGCTCGTGGCGGTACCGGACCGAGGCCAGAGCGATGCGGCCGTCGACGGACGACACCCCCTCCTCGGCCAGCGCCGCGAGCTGACGTGTCACGAGGTGGGGAGCCGGGCGGCCGTCGGCACGGATGACCCGGTGCCACGGCAGATCGGAGGAGTCCGTCCGCATGATCCACGCGACGATGCGTGGGCTGGGCAGTCCGACGACCCGGGCGATGTCGCCGTACGTGGTGACACTGCCCGGGGGGACTGCGGCCACGACGGCGCGCACGGCCTCGACCTGTTCGTCGGTGATGCGGCTCACGACGTCGTCACGCGTCGGATCATCTCGTCGACCAGAGCGGCCGATTCGGGACCCTTCGCCTGCGGCACCATGTGGTCGCAGTCCAGGTCGACGATCCGCACGTCCGGCGACGAGCGGACGAGTGCGTCCCGGAACTCCGGTGTGAGGTACGGCGGGTCCACCCGCGCGGCGCGCACGACGGTGACCGGAATGTCACTGGGCGGCAGCACGAACGGGCGCGCGAGCTCGCCCCACGACGCGACGACGGCGGCCGTCGACGTCCGCCATCGCACTCGCCCGTCGTCGGTGTCCACCAGGTGTTCGGCGATCTCCTCGTCGACGAGAGCCGGGTGGACGTCGGACCACGCGCCGTGGAGCTTCTCCGAGCGTGCCTCCGCGGCATCGGTGTAGTCGTCGTACAGCACCGTCGACTGCGCCGTCTCCAGCATCGAGTCCGGCGACAGGCCGATGGCGGGATCGAGCAGCACCAGTCCCGCGACGAGCGACGGGAACGACCTCGCGAGATGGATCGCGAGCGCGCCCCCGTAGGAGTGGCCGACCACGACGACGGGCCCGGCCGAGTGGGCCCGTAGGACGGCGGCCAGCCGATCGACCTGGCGCTCGATCGACCACGGCGGAGTCCACGGTGCCCTGCCGTGACCCACCAGGTCCGGAGCGACGACGCGGGCCTCGGGCAGGTGCTCGCTCCACCGTTGCCAGCGCCTGCCGTGGCCGGTCATGCCGTGGATCGCCAGGACCACCGGTCCGGACGCCGGGCCGTACACGGCGACGTCGTCGGCATCCGTCGTGGGGGCGGGGGATTCGGAGGTCGTCGGCATGGGGTCTCCTGAGCGGTCGAGTGTCGACGCGGTGGCGGAACCGAGTCGGTCTCGGAGAGGGGGCTGTGTGGGAACTGGGGGTGTGTCGGACTCCCATGATGCAATGCGCCTCATGAACGACGACGGCGCGGGCACCACCGGAGACGCGGCTGTCACCCGTGGCGGTATCCGGCTGGTGCGCCGGACGCACCGTGTCGCGCAGGTGCGCACGTGGCCGCAGGAGTGTGCGCCGCTGGTCGCGCCGAGTGAGCCCGGCGACTCCCGGCCGTGGCAGGTTCTGGGCGGTCCGGGCACCGGGAAGACCGCGCTCGTGGCCGATGTGGCGGTGGCGCGGATGACGGCGCCGGGAAGCGATCCGGAGTCGGTCCTGGTGCTCACGCACTCGCGTCAGGCGGCCGTCGACATGCGCGAGCAGATCACCGCCGGGCTGTTGGGCGTGTCCTCCGAGCCCCGCGCGACACGCGAGCCACTCGTACGCACGGTGCACTCGTACGCCTTCGCCGTGCTGCGGTTGCAGGCGTCCGCCTACGGCAATCCGCCGCCGCGTCTCCTCACCAACGCGGAGCAGGACTCCGTGATCCGCGAGATGCTCCGCGGTGAGATCGCGGACGGCGCCGCCCGGTGGCCGGAGCGCGTGCGCCCGGCGCTCGGACTGGTGGGCTTCGCGTCCGAGCTCCGTGATCTCGTCCTGCGCGCCGCGGAACGCGGGCTCGGTCCGGAGGACCTGATCGCGTGGGGGCGGAAGCACTCTCGGCCCGAGTGGGTAGCTGCGGGCAAGTTCGCCGCACAGTACGAACAGGCGATGTTGCTTCGAGGATCGGTCGGCGTCGAGACTCCGGAGGCCACGTCGCCCGGACTGGACGCGGCCGAGCTCGTGGGTGCAGCGCTCACGGCGTTCGCGACGGATCCGGACCTGCTCGTCTCCGAACGTCGGCGCATCCGCCACGTGCTGGTGGACGATGCCCAGCACCTCGATCCGCAGGCGGCCCAGCTGGTGCGGCTGCTCTCCGCCGGTGCGTCGTCCACCGTCGTCGCCGGCGATCCCGATCAGGCGGTCTTCTCCTTCCGCGGCGCGGACGCGCACTTCCTCACCGATCTGGACGACGGGCACAGTGGTCGTCGCGTCGTGTTGTCCCGCAATCACCGTTCGGACTCCGGTGTCGGCTCGGTGCAGCGGGCGATCACCGCGCACCTGTCCGGTCGGGTCGCACACCGTGTCGGCACGCAGTTCCGCGACGACAGGGCGGAGGACGAACACCCGTCGGCCGAGGAGGAGACCCGCGCGGTTCCGCCGGTGCGGGTGGTCGTCGCGTCCTCGACGGCGAAGGAGGCCACCGCCATTGCCGACACGTTCCGCCGCGCGCATCTCGCCGACGGCGTGCCCTGG
This sequence comes from Rhodococcus sp. Leaf225, assembly GCF_001426145.1. NCBI lineage: Bacteria > Bacillati > Actinomycetota > Actinomycetes > Mycobacteriales > Nocardiaceae > Rhodococcus > Rhodococcus sp. Leaf225. The sequence continues at coordinate 203,202 of NZ_LMRN01000020.1, forward strand.
TCGGAGATGGCCGTCGTCGTCCGCTCCGTTCCGCGGTCGCTGCCGTCCCTGCGTCGCGCGCTGCACGCCGCGGGGGTGCCGGTGGTGTCGTCCGCCACGGCCGTGCCCCTGCATCGGCACCGTGGTGCGGCTGCCCTGCTGCTCGCGATGCGTGCGGTCGCCGCTGCCCGGTGCGCACCCGAGCGGTCGGCGGCGGTGTTCTCCGACGACGCTGCGTTGGCACTGCTCGAAGGTCCCATCGGAGGGGCGGATCCGCTCGCCGTCCGCAGACTGCGTCGCGGGCTACGGCGGGGCGACGTGGCCGAGGGCGGCGAGCGGGACTCGTCCGTGCTGCTGCGCGCCGCGATGATCGGCTCCTCGGTCGACCCGCTCGTCGCACGTCTGTCCGACGTCGAGAAGGCACCGCTCACCCGCGTCCGTGCCGTGGTCACGGCCATCGCGAAGGCAGTGGGCCCGGCCGGTCGTCGCGTCGAGGACGCACTCTGGGCCGGGTGGCGTGCCACCAGGCTCGAACGCCGGTGGGTGGCGTCGTCCGCCCGGGGTGGGCCTCTCGGCGTGCAGGCAGATCGGGATCTGGACAGCGTCGTCGCGTTGTTCGACGCCGCGGCCGCGTACGTCGACGCACTCCCGCGCGGCACCCTGGAGGGGTTCGTCGAGTACGTCACCGACCAGGAGGTTCCCGTGGGCGACGGGCGGCGTCCCGCGATCGTTCCCGACGCGGTGCGGATTCTGAGTGCCCATGCCGCGGTCGGGCGCGAGTGGGACGTCGTCGCGGTGGCGGGCGTACAGGAGGGACTGTGGCCCGCGCTGCGCCCGCGCGGATCGCTGCTCGGGGTCGAGGCCCTGGTGGATCTCGCCGCGGGTGTCTCCGACGGCGATCGCGAGTTGGACGATCGGGTCTCGCGGACCGCACCGTTGCTCGCGGAGGAACGTCGCCTGTTCCTGGTGGCGTGCAGCCGCGCACGGTCGAGCCTGCTCGTCACCGCCGTCGACTCGGTGACCGGTGGCGCGGACACCGTGCGGTCGAGGTTCGTGGACGACCTGCTCGCGTCCGATGCCGTGCGGTACTCGGACGTCGACGAGAGCGACTCCGGTGCCGGCCCCACCGCGCCTCTCGGCCGGGTGCTCGCGTTGCCCGCTCTGGTCGCCGAGCTGCGTGCGGTCGTGTGCGACCGTCGTGTCGCGGAGAACGACCCCGACCGCCATGCGCGCGCCGCACGGCACCTGGCGCGACTGGCGCGGGAAGGGGTGCGCGGCGCCCACCCGGACGAGTGGTACGGGCTGTCCGGAACCAGTACCGAGATGCCGCTGTGGGATCCGGCGGACGGGCCGGTGTCGTTGTCGCCGTCCACGGTGGAGGTGCTCACCGCGTGCCCGCTGCGGTGGGCGCTCGAACGCAACGGGGGCACCGACGGCGACACCGTGCACGCGGTCACCGGAACGCTGGTGCACACGCTGGTGCAGGCAGTGGCCGGTCGGGTGCCGCCGTACGAGGTGCGCAGAGAGCTGGAGAAAGCCTGGGTGGCAGTCGATCTCGGATCTGCGTGGTTCTCGCGCAAGGAGCTCGCACGTACCGCCACCATGATCGAGACGTTTCAGGAGTGGATGTCACGCTCACGCGGCGAGCTGACGGAGGCCGGTGTCGAGGTGCCGGTGGACGGGGTGTTGGAACCGCGCACGCCGGACGAGCCCGCCGTCGCGCTGCGCGGACGGATCGATCGGCTCGAACGTGACCCCGACGGACGACCCGTGGTCGTCGACGTCAAGACCGGTAAGAACGCGGCGACGGCCGCGGCGACGGCCGAGCACGCGCAGCTCGCGACGTATCAGGTGGCACTCGCCGCCGGTGCGGTCGAGGGCGAACCGGCCGGCAGTCCCGGCGGCGGGCGGTTGGTCTACGTCGCCAAGCCGCACACCAGGACCGGTGCCACCGAACGAGCGCAGGCAGCACTCACGGGGGAGACCCTCGAGCAGTGGCGCACCGTCGTCGTCGACGCGGCGCGTGCCACGCGGGGCCCGGTGTTCGAGGCTCGCGTCAACGACGGCTGTCGGCACTGCCCGATAGCGTCGTCCTGCCCGGCACAGGACAGAGGCAGGCAGGTGACCGAAGGATGAGAGACGTGGCCCGAGTGAGCCCCGCCGAGGTCGCCGTCGCTCTCGGCCAGTTCCCGCCCACCGGCGAGCAGTCGGAGATCATCGCGGCTCCGCGCGGTCCGTTGCTGGTCGTCGCCGGCGCCGGTGCCGGCAAGACGGAGACCATGGCGGCGAGAGTGGTCTGGATGGTGGCCAACGGTCTGGTCCGGCCGGAGGAGGTGCTGGGCCTGACCTTCACGCGCAAGGCCGCCCAGCAGCTCACCACGCGCATTCGCCAACGGCTGGCCCGATTGGCCGGGTCCGACCTGCTGCGGCGTCTCGATCCGTCCGGTGAGCTGCGGCGCACCGTCCTGTCGGGCGAGCCCGAGGTGAGCACGTACCACTCGTACGCGGGCCGACTGCTCCAACGCCACGGCATGGTGCTGCCGCTCGAACCGTCCACGACTCTCGTGTCGGAGACCGAGCTGTGGCAGCTGGCCCACCGCGTGGTGGCCGCATGGGACGGCGACGTCCCACTGGACCGGGCACCGGCGTCGATCACGGAATCCGTGCTCGCCCTGTCCGGTCAGCTCGCCGAGCACCTGGTCGAACCGGGCGACCTGGGTGAGGCCCACACCGAGCTCGAGAAGCTGATCCACCATCTGCCACCGGGCCCGAAGCAGAAGAGCGGCGGTCCCACCAAGGACCTGCTGGGCATACTGCAGGTGCAGGAACACCGGCTCGATCTGCTGCCCCTGGTGGCGCGGCTCCACGAGGTCATGACCCGTGACGGACTGCTCGACTTCGGGCGGCAGATGTCCCTGGCCGCCCGTGTCGCGGCGGACCACCCGAACGTGGGCCGCGACGAGCGCACGCGGTGCCGGCTGGTGCTGCTCGACGAGTACCAGGACACCGGTCACGCGCAGCGCGTCCTGCTGTCCTCGCTGTTCGGGGGTGGCCGTGACTCCACTCTGACGGTGACGGCCGTCGGCGACCCGATGCAGTCGATCTACGGCTGGCGCGGTGCGTCCGCCGCAAACCTGCCCCGGTTCGGTACCGACTTCCCACGCTCGGCGCGCTATGCGGCCCCGGTGCGTCAGTTGTCGACCAGCTGGCGCAACCCGCCCGAGGCGCTCGCGCTGGCCAATGCGGTGGCTGCCCCGTTGCGCATGCGCGGTGTCGCGGTGGACGAGTTGCGCGCGCGTCCCGGTGCGGTGCCCGGCGATGTCCGGCTCGCGCTGACCACCACGGTGGACGACGAGCGCCGGTGGATCGCCGAGGCGATCGCGGGGGAGTACCGCACGGCGCGGGAGGACGGGCGCACTCCGCCCACCGCGGCGGTCCTGGTGCGGCGCAACGCCGATGCGGGGCCGATGGCCGAGGTTCTGCGCGGCGCAGGCCTGCCGGTCGAGGTCGTCGGACTCGGTGGGCTGCTCCGGACGCCCGAGGTCGCCGACCTCGTGGCGATGCTGCGGCTGGTGAGCGACCCGCTGGCCGGCAGCGCCGCCATGCGCGTTCTCACCGGCTCGCGCTGGCAACTGGGTGCCGCCGATCTGCGTGCCCTGTGGAGGCGAGCGCGGGAGATCGCGGCGCACACCGGCCGCGGGCGGACGGGCACGGTCACCGACGCCGAGGAGTTGGGGCGCGCGCTCGAGGACGGCATGCCCGGGGAGCGATCGGAACAGTCCGGGCTGGTGGACGCCCTGGCGGATCCGGGCGACCCGTCGCGCTACTCCGAGGCGGGACATCGGCGCATCCTCGCCCTCGGCGGGGAACTGCAGTCACTGCGCCACCGGCTCGGTCAGCCACTTCCCGATCTGGTCGCCGACGTCGAGCGAGTGCTCGGGATCGACGTGGAGGCGGGGGCACGTCGTCCGTCGGGGGACGCGGGCGGGCGCGAGCATCTCGACGCCTTCGCCGAGGTGGTCGCGGAGTACGGCGATCAGCAGACGGCGACTCTCACCGGACTGCTGTCCTTCCTGTCCGCCGCCGAGTCCGTGGAGGACGGCCTCGCGCCCGGCGAGGTCGACGTCGACCCGCACCGGGTGCAGGTGCTCACCGTGCACTCCGCCAAGGGTCTGGAGTGGGAGGTCGTGGCGGTACCGCACGTCTGCGAGAGCGTGTTCCCGTCCACCAGGTCGTCCGCGTCCTGGTTGGGCTCGGTGGCCGAGCTACCGCCGTCCCTGCGCGGTGACAGGGCGATTCCGGGTGACGACGCCGGGGGCGTCCCCGTTCTCGATCTCGAGGGCGCGACGCACCGCGGCGACATCGCCGACGCCGTCACCGAACACAAGGCTGCGCTCGCACGTCGCCGACTCGACGAGGACCGACGGTTGTTCTACGTCGCCCTCACGCGCACCGAGCGGGTGTTGCTGGTCTCGGCGCACCACTGGGCTCCCGGCGCCTCGTCGCCGAAGGGTCCCTCGTCGTTCCTCGCCGAACTGCACGGCCTCGTCGAGACCACCTCGGCGATCGGCGGCGCGGAGATCGGGACCGTGCAGCACTGGGAACCCACTCCGCCGGACGGAGCCGACAACCCCTACGCGACAGTCGAACTGACGGCACTCTGGCCGGCCGATCCGCTGGGTGCCCGCCGTGAGGACGTGATCATGGGGTCTGCAGCCGTACGCGCCGCACTCGTCGAGTCGGCATCGGTCGAGGAATCGTCGTCCGAGAATCCGGACGACGACGATCCCGACGGGTGGGCGCGTGACGTCGAACTGCTTCTCGCCGAACGTGATGCGGTGTCGCGGCCGGAAACCGACGTCGTCGTGCCCGACACCATGTCGGTGAGCCAGGTGGTCCACCTGGTCGCGGATCCGGACGCCCTGGCATCGACGCTGCGGCGACCGGTCCCGTTCGCGCCCAACCCCTTGGCGCGTCGCGGCACCGCGTTCCACGCCTGGGTCGAACGACGCTTCGGGGCGACCCGCCTGCTCGACCTGGACGAGCTGCCCGGTGCGGCGGACGGCGCCTCGGCCGCCGACACGGACCTCGAGGAGCTGCAGCGTGCGTTCGACGCGTCACCGTGGGCGTTGCGCAGTCCCGTCGAGGTGGAGGTCCCGTTCGAGACGTCGGTCGGTGGAGTCGTGTTGCGGGGACGGATGGACGCCGTGTTCGCGGACTCCGACGGTGGCTGGACGGTGGTGGACTGGAAGACCGGCGCGCAGCCGACACCGGCCGAGGAACGTGCGGTGGCGATCCAGCTCGCCGCCTACCGACTCGCCTGGGCGGAGCTGATGTCGGCGACCCGCTCCGAGCCGGTGCCCCTCACCACGGTGCGGGCGGCCTTCCACTACGTGCGATCGGGAGTCACCGTGTCGCCGACGGATCTCCCGGACGCGGAACGGTTGGCGGAGATCATCTCCACGGCGGGCGCGGACCCGGCGACGTGATCAGCGCGCGTCGCGGTACACCTTCCAGGACTGCGTGATCAGCGGGATCTGCAGCGGCAGTCGAGCCACGACCCCCACCTTCATCGCGGTCGAGGTCTTCTCGCTCTGCAACCACGACGCGGCCATCTGCAGGTTGGCCGGGAACACGGCCACGAAGAAGGCGGCGGCCGCGGCGCCGGTCAGGCGACGAGTGCGGGGAACGATCAGTCCGGCCGCCAGTCCGAGCTCCGCCACTCCCGACACGTACGTGTACGTCCGCGGTGATCCGGGGAGCACGTGCGGCACCTGGGAATCGAACGGCGCCGGTGTGACGAAGTGCAGGACACCGGCTCCGCCGAGGAGGACCGCGAGTCGCTGCGCCGCCCTGTCCGCCGCCCGTCGGCGCGACGGGAGTCGAACGGAATCGAGCAGCGGCAAGGTACGGAGCGTCATGGTCGCAGCCTGCACCATCGTCTGCTCGTTGCCAACAGGACGGTGGAGCACCGGAGTTCTGCAGCGACTGATGGGGGTCGGCGGCTCGATGCTCCGATACAGTCACGGCAGCCGACGAGGCGGATCGACGACCACTAGCGACGGACGAGGACCACATTCATGGCAGGACGGTTGCGGAATCGGCTGCTGAACACCGACACCGGACTCACGGATCGCCCCGACTTCGCACTGGTGGGTGTCCTGCGGATCCCGGAGTTCGAGCAGAGCCCCTGGCGGGCGATCTACCAGCGCATCATCATCGCGCTCGCCACGCTCTTCGTGGCCGCCATGGTCGTCTACGTGGACCGGGACGGGTACGCCGACAACCAGGACAATCAGCTGTCCTTCCTCGACGCTTTCTATTACACGACCGTGTCGCTGTCGACCACCGGCTACGGCGACATCGCGCCCATCACCCCGTCCGCGCGCCTGGTGAACATCCTGGTCATCACGCCGCTGCGCGTCTTCTTCCTGATCCTGCTCGTCGGCACCACCCTGTCAGTGCTCACCGAACGTTCGCGCCAGGCGTTCAAGATTCAGCGATGGAGGCGCAACGTGCGCAATCACACCGTGGTCGTCGGGTACGGCACGAAGGGTCGCACCGCGATCGCCGCGATGCTCGGAGACGGGGTGTCGGCCTCGGACATCGTGGTCGTCGACACCGATCAGTCGTCCCTGGACGCGGCGAGCAACCTGGGCCTGGTGACCGTGCAGGGCTCGGCCACCCGGTCGGACGTCCTGCGCCTGACCGGTGCTCAGTACGCCGCGTCGATCATCGTCGCGACCAACCGGGACGACACCGCCGTGCTGGTGACGCTCACGGCGCGGGAGATCGCGCCCAAGGCGAAGATCGTGGCCGCGGTGCGCGAGGCGGAGAACGTGCATCTCCTGCGCCAGTCGGGCGCCGATTCCGTGGTGGTCTCCTCGGAGACCGCCGGGCGACTGCTGGGTATCGCGACGACCACGCCGAGCGTCGTGGAGATGATGGAGGATCTGCTGACCCCCGAGGCGGGCTTCGCGATCGCCGAGCGCGAGGTCGAACGCGACGAGGTCGGCGGATCGCCCCGCCACCTGTCGGACATCGTGCTCGGTGTGGTCCGTGACGGTCGCCTGGTGCGGGTCGGTTCGCCCGAGGTCGATGCGATCGAGGCGGACGACAGACTGCTCTACATCCGACGCGTCTCCAACTGACCAGCCGCACTGCGGTGCACCGGATCTGCCGCCGTCGGACCCGGTCAGTAGGGTCGTGACGTGTCCTTCCGACTTCTGTCCGAGCCCATGCTCTCGCGTTCCCCGATCGACCGCGCCGAGGAATTGCGTCGCGACGACGCGGCACTCGCCGCAGGGTGGCCCACCGCACGGCTGTTGCGCGTGGACAGTCAGGGTCGCGTGCCGGTCGAGGACGGTCGAGTGGCGCTCGTACCGGCCGTCGACACGGCGGACTCGCCGCCGGAGGACGCGGTGTTCCTGGGAGTCGTCGACGACCACCACGTCTGGGCGGTCTCCGTCTCCGCACTCGCCGGCGAGGTGACGGATCTGCGGTCGTTCGGCGACGTCCTCACGGAGTCGTCGGCGGGGCTGGTCGTGACGGCGGTGGCGTTGTTGAACTGGCACCGGTCAGCGGCGTTCAGTGCGCGCGACGGATCACCGACCGTGCTCTCGTCGGCGGGGTGGTCCCGCACCAGCACCCTCACGGGCCACGAGGAGTGGCCTCGGTCCGACCCGGCGATCATCGTCCTCGTGCACGACGGGGCGGACCGCGTCCTCCTCGCACGCCAGCCGATGTGGCCGGAGCGTCGGATGTCGGTGCTCGCCGGTTTCGTGGAGGCGGGGGAGTCGCTCGAGACGTGCGTGAGCCGCGAGGTGGGCGAGGAGGTCGGTCTCGACGTGTCCGACATCACCTATCTCGGCAGTCAACCCTGGCCGTTCCCGCGCTCGGTGATGATCGGGTTCGCGGCGCGCGCGAACGCCTCACAACCGCTGTCGTTCAACGACGGTGAGATCGCGGAGGCGCGATGGTTCACCCGTGACGAGGTACGCACCGCCCTCGCCGCCGGGGACTGGAGCGCCTCGGAGGACGCTCCGCTCCTGCTTCCGGGAAGCATCTCCATCGCCCGCGCGATGGTGGAGTCGTGGGCGGCGCTCGAGTCCTGACGAACGCGAGCGCCCACGCCTCAATTCAGGCCGATGGCCTTCTTGACCTGCGCGAGGCTGGGGTTGGTCGCAGTGGAACCGTCGGCGTACTTCAGAGTCGGCACGACGTGGTTTCCGTTGTTGACGCTCCCGACGAACTCGGCGGACGCGGGATCCTTCTCGATGTCGATCTCCGTGTAGGCGATGCCGTTCTCGTCGAGCTGCGTCTTGAGACGTCGGCAGTAGCCGCACCAGGTCGTCGAGTACATCGTCACTGCGGGCACGTGGGCTGTGTCTTTCTGCTGTGCTGTGGTCACGGAACTCTCAACGCGGAGTCATCGACGGTTGTTCCGATCGGGCGGTGGGCGCGCCGGCGGTGTCGGTGCGGGCTGACATGATGGCCACGTGAACGACAGGGATGCGGTGGAGGGTCTCGACCCCGAACAGTCGGCCGCCGTGCTCGCTCCGCGAGGCCCCGTGTGTGTGCTCGCGGGTGCAGGAACCGGCAAGACCAGGACGATCACCCGTCGCATCGCCCACCTCGTCGCGGACGGGCACGTCAAGCCGAGTCAGGTCCTCGCCGTCACGTTCACCGCGCGAGCTGCGGGGGAGATGCGCGAACGGCTCCGCGTCCTCGGTATCCGGGGGCAGTCGTCCGACGGGCAGGTGCAGGCGCGCACGTTCCATGCCGCCGCGATGCGCCAGCTCAAGTACTTCTGGCCGCAGGTCGTGGGAAACACGGACTGGCGTCTGCTGGATCGCAAGTTCGGCGTCGTCGGGCAGGCCGCCTCCGCTGCCGGCGTCTCGACGTCCACCGACAGTGTCCGCGACCTGGCGGGTGAGATCGAGTGGGCCAAGGCCTCGCTGATCGCGCCCGAGGACTATCCGGCCGCCGCCGCACGACTGCACCGCGACACGCCGACCGACGCGGATCGTGTCGCCGCGGTCTACGAGGGTTACGAGGAACTCAAGAACCGCGATCCCGATGCTGTGCTCCTCGACTTCGACGATCTGCTGCTGCACACGGCGGCGGCGCTCGAGAACAGCCCGTCCGTCGCACAGGAGTTCCGCGAGCGGTACCGGTGCTTCGTCGTGGACGAGTACCAGGACGTCACTCCACTGCAGCAGCGTGTGTTGGACGCCTGGCTGGGCGATCGGGACGACCTGACGGTGGTCGGCGACGCCAACCAGACCATCTACTCCTTCACCGGGGCCACACCGCGGTTCCTGCTCGACTTCTCGCGGCGGTTCCCGGAGGCGACGGTGGTGCGCCTGGAGCGCGACTACCGGTCCACTCCGGAGGTCGTCGGGCTCGCCAACAAGGTCATCGGCGCGGCGAAGGGGCGCATCGCGGGGACACGGCTCCAGCTCATCGGACAGCGCGCGGCGGGACCGGACCCCACCTTCGTGGAGTACGACGACGAGGTGTCCGAGGCAGCGGGAGTCGCGCGCACCGTTCAACGGTTGATCCGTACCGGCACGGCGCCGTCCGAGATCGCTGTGCTCTATCGCATCAACGCTCATTCCGAGGCGCACGAGAAGGCGCTGACGGATCTGGCAATTCCGTATCAGATCCGCGGCGGCGAGAGCTTCTTCCAGCGGCAGGACGTCCGGTCGGCCGTCGCCGCCGTTCGATCGAGCGCCGCCCGAGACGACCTGCCGTCCGACGCACGCAGCGGGGCCGGCCTGCCGCGGCTCGTGGAGGCGGTGCTGGCTCCACTGGGACTGTCGGCGACGGAACCCAACGGAGCTCAGGCGCGGGAGAAGTGGGCTGCGTTGCGGGCTCTCGTCGCGCTGACCGAGGATCTCGTCGTCCAGGTACCCGATCTCGATCTCGAGGGACTGGTGCGTGAGTTCGCGATGCGCGCGGAGGCTCGGCACCCTCCGGTGGTGGAGGGGGTGACGCTGGCGTCACTGCACGCTGCCAAGGGACTCGAATGGGACGCGGTCTTCCTCGTCGGTCTCACCGACGGCACGCTGCCCATCAGTCACGCTCTGGGAGACAACAACTCGTCGCCCGACGAGGCCGCGGTGGAGGAGGAGCGTCGCCTGTTGTACGTGGGTGTGACGCGCGCCAGGGAGCACCTCGAACTGTCCTGGGCGCTGGCCCGTAACGAGGGCGGTCGCAAGTCGCGTCGGCGTTCGCGGTTCCTGGTCGACCTGGTTCCCGAGTCGTCGCCCGCATCGCGCATCGCCGCACCCACCGTCCACAAGAAGCGGCCGGTCTGCCGTGTGTGCGGCAAGCCCGTCATCGGCACGGTGGCCACCATGCTCGGCCGGTGTGAGAACTGCCCGTCCGACGTCGACATCGCTCTGCTCGAATCCCTGCGGACCTGGCGGTCGGAGACGTCGAAGGCGCTCAAGGTTCCTGCCTACGTGGTCTTCAGCGACAACACGCTGACCGCCATCGCGGAGCAACGGCCACGCGACGATCGCGGGCTCGTCGCGATCCCGGGTATCGGGGCGAAGAAGCTCGAGCGGTTCGGAGCCGACGTCTTGGCGCTCGTCGACGCCCGTCTCTCCGCCACCGAGTGAGCGCATCTCCGCAGGTCGAAAAAGGGTTGTGCGGTCTGAGGCAGCCGTTTACTGTGTATTTCGTACCGCGCGCCCCGTGGGGGTTTCCGGTGCGTGACCTGCTCGATTCCGACTCGCCGCCGAAGGAGGTGTCACCCGTGGATATCTACACCACCGCAGCGCTTCTGCAGCAGAAGTCTGCCGTCTGCAGCACCGGCATGAACAAAGCCGGCGCAGGCGCAGTCGCCGAAGCAATCGCACTGAGCACGAACGGTTTCGGAGTGGCACCCTTGCCGCGCCTTCACCGCGAGCGCTGGGCGCATCGCGCATCCGTGGGCACCGGAGTCGATCGGGACATCACTCGATAGGCACCGCACAGCATTCCTTCGTCG
>NZ_LMRN01000020.1:214296-214390 GCF_001426145.1 Rhodococcus sp. Leaf225
AAGGCCACGGATTCGCACCTGCGAACCGTGGCCTTCGTCGTGGGACACCCCTCGACGCCGTTCACGGATCTCGCCAGATCTGTCGAGTTCGACA
>NZ_LMRN01000020.1:214469-331904 GCF_001426145.1 Rhodococcus sp. Leaf225
CCACCGTGAATCGCAGCAGAAGAGGAGAACGACGTGTCACCCGCCACCACCCGGACGACATGCCGCACCGACGACACCACGACCGACCGGTCCGTGGCCGCCATCGACGACTTCGTCGCAGATCAGTTGCCGTGCCGCCGAGCCGATCCGGATCTCTGGTTCGCCGAGTCGCCCGACCGTCTCGAACGCGCCAAGCAGCTGTGCGCACACTGCCCCATCAGGTCGGGGTGCCTCGACGCGGCGCTCGACCGTGCCGAGCCGTGGGGAGTGTGGGGCGGCGAGATCTTCGATCAGGGAGTCGTCATCGCGCGCAAGCGGTCTCGCGGCCGTCCCCGCAAGAACCCGGTCACACCCGCACCGTCCGTCGTCTGTGCTTGACGGTCGGTGCGGGTGTCGCCCGGCTACTCGGCGAACCCGGGCATCCACTCGGTGAGAATCGCCATGTACGGAGCATTCGCGTCGAGCTGGGCGCAGATGCCCACCGATCCCAGGAGAACGCGGAAGATCACCGCGTACCGCGGCGGCAGATTGAGGGACCGGGCCGTACGGAACTGCGGACCGTTGAAGTCCGCGGCCTTGCCTGCCGTGCCCTGCAGCCACTTTCGAGTGAAGTGGAACGACTCGGTCTTGATCGGATCGGTGAAGGGGCGGAGATAGTCGGCGATCTCCTGCTCGGTGACCTCGCGGCCGGGAATCACGAATCCCGTCTCGCGCAGCAGTTCCGTCAGCTCGTCGAACTCCTCGTCGCGCGAGAGTCGCACCATCCGACCGAGTTCCGGGGGCAGACCGTCGGGGAGAGTGAGGCACGCACCGAAGTCGATGACGCCGAGCCTGCCGTCGGCGAGCAACTTGAAGTTGCCGGGGTGCGGATCGCCGTGGATGCGGCGGACGCGCTCCGCCGATTCGAAGTGGAAGCGGGCCAGGTTCTCGCCGGCGGTGTTGCGCTGCTCCGCGGTTCCGGTGGCGATGACGGAGGAGAGGGACGTTCCTTCCATCCACTCCGTGATGACCACCTTGGGAGCACTCGCCACGACACGAGGCACGGCGAATCTTTCGTCCCCGTCGTAGACCGCGGCGAACGCACGCTGGTTCTCGCCTTCGATCCGGTAGTCGAGTTCCTCCTCCGTGCGCGCCGACATCTCGTCGAGGACGGCCTTCACGTCGGTTCCCGGCACGATGGTGCCGAGGATGCCGACGAAACGCGACAGCGTCTTGAGGTCGGCCTTCAGCGCCTCGTCCGCACCCGGGTACTGGATCTTGACCGCCACGTCGCGACCGTCGGACCAGGTCGCTCGGTGCACCTGCCCGATGGAGGCCGACGCGGTGGCCGTGTCGTCGAAGTCGGAGATGCGCGAGCGCCACCCGGTGCCGAGCTGTTGATCCATCACCCGATGGACCGTCGCGATCGGCATCGGGGGCGCCTCGGCCTGCAGCTTGGTCAGCGCCTCGCGGTAGGGCTCTGCCATCTCCTCGGGTACGGCCGCCTCCATGACGCTGAGAGCCTGACCCAACTTCATCGCTCCGCCCTTGAGTTCGCCGAGAACGGCGAACATCTGCTGGGCGGCCTTGGCGCTGAGTTCGGCGTCGATCTCCGCACGATTTCCGCCCGCGAGTTTGCGTCCGAAGCCCATCGCTGCGCGGCCTGCCATCCCGAGGGGGATGCTGGCCAGCTTGGCTGTCCGGGCGGAACTGCTGCGGGGGATGTCGGGCATGACTCCATCATGTCTGACGATCGGCCGACGCGCCGCGACCGGTCGAGACCCGGCCGCGCATCCGTGACACGTCACACCGTCCGTCACCGACGAGCGCAGGTGCACAACAGGTGACGCGGCCATCGTCGACGGCGGGTGGCCGCGGCGACGAGGTCCACCTCCAGGCTGTGCCCGACGGTCATCGGTGCGGGCGAGTCTGCGTGTGCGTCGAGGAACTCGGTGACCTGCGCGACCGCGAACGCCGCGGTGGCGGCGATGGTGGCGCCGCTCGCGGACCCGACGGTGCCGAGGAGCTGCGCGGCGAGGTGCGGCCATTCCCGGTCGTAGTCGCACCGCGTCAGCTCGACGCACTCGAGGCAGGGCGTGTGTCCGGGAAGGACGAGCGGTCCCACCACGCCGACGCCGTCGCGCAGCCGCACGGGAAGGTGCGGGATGCCGTCGTCCATGAGCACCCGGGACACCTCGGGGGCACAGAGCACGGTGTCCGCCACGACCACGCAGTCGACGTCCGCGTGTCTGTGGGGGAGTGACACGTGCCGGCGCTGGACGCGGCCCGTCGGGGACAACCCGATGGACACCGCATCCGACAGGGGACCGCGTCCCAGCACGAGGACCGTGCGGACGGCGGACGACCGCGGGTGACGACGTCCGAGCACGCCCAGTCGTTCGAGTTCGGCTTGCACCGCGGTGAGCACTGCCGCGTCCACGCCGAGTTCGGCTGCACGCCAGTACACGTCGGGTATCGACCGCCGTCCGTCCAGGAGACGCAGCACCGAGGCCATGACGGCCGGTGTCACGCCGTCCGGCGGGGTGAGGACCACCCGGCGCTCGGGATGCCAGCCGACCTGCAGCCGACCGTCTCGGCGCACGAGGAGCGTGACCGATTCGGCCAGGTGCGGGAGGCCGTCCCGGTCGGCGCGCGTACGGGCGATCTCGGGCGAGCTCGCGTGGCGTGTCTCCGTCATGCGCAGACGATGGCACGCCCCACACTGCGGACGGGGTGTCTCGCGCCGTTTGTCCACAGGCGTACGACGCTCAGAGCTGCGACGCAGTCACGCGGGCGTCGGGAAGTCCCAGGTCGGCGGAATCAGACGGGGGCGGGGCCCTCGTCGTCTCCCTCGGCCTTCTTCTCGGCCGCGCGCTTGCGCTCGAACTCCTCGAGCTGAGCGATGGGGTCGTCGAAGGACCCGGTGTCCCCGCCCACGATGCGATCGATGAAGGACGACGAGTCGTCGAGGTCCGCGGTGTCGGGCAGCAGATCGGGGTGGGCCCACACACCGTCGCGGCCGTCGATACCCGCAGCGTCGGTCAGTCGACGCCACAGATCGGCTGCTTCACGCACCTTGCGCGGCCGCAATTCGAGGCCGATGAGCGTCGCGAAGGTCTGCTCGGCCGGGCCGCCGGACGCGCGACGGCGCCGCATCGTCTCCGACAGTGCGGACGCTCCCGGCAGCCGCTCGCCCAGAGCGGTGGTCACCACCGTGTCCACCCACCCCTCGACGAGGGCCAGCAATGTCTCGAGGCGCTCCAGGGCCGCCTTCTGCTCCGGGGTCGTCTGCGGCTCGAACGCACCCTGCTGCAGGATCTTCTCCAGCTGGCTCGGGTCGGTGAGCGCGGACGGATCGATACCGCGGGCCGCCTCCTCGATGGCACCGAAGTCCATCCGGATGCCGCGCGCGTACTCCTCGACGGTGGCCAGAACGCGCTGACGCAGCCACGGCACGTGCGAGTAGAGACGGTGGTGGGCGACCTCGCGCGCGGCGAGGAACACGAGCACCTCGCGCTCGGGCAGCTCGGTGCCCTCGCTGAACACCGCGACGGCGTCGGGAAGCAGCGCCGCAGTGTCCGACGGGCCGAGCGGCAGGCCGATGTCGGTCGAGGTGAGGACCTCCTTGGCCAGCTGGCCCAATGCCTGGCCCAGCTGTGAGCCGAACGCCATGCCGCCCATCTGACCGAGCATGCCGATCATCGGACCGACCATCTGTTGCGCCTCCGGCGGCAACGCGGAGGTCCACATGCCGGAGATCTGCTCGGCGACGGGATCGCACAACCGCTTCCACGTGTCGAGCGTGTTGTCCAACCATTCCTGCGGAGTCCACGCCTCGGTGCGCACCGCGCCGGCCGGGAGGATGGTGGCCTCGTTCAGCCACTGCTCCGCCAGGTGCGCCGCGTCGACGACGGCGGACTTCGATCCCTCCCGCACGGGGGTGGTCGACCCGATCTGCTGGAGGGCCAGCTTCTTCGCCAGGTCGTAGTTCACCGGTCCGGACGTGGCACCGGATCCCATCCCGCTGAACATCTGACCCATCTGCGTGAACATCTGGCCGAGCGCCGCCGGATCGAAACCCTCGGCGCCGAAACCGAATCCGCCGGCACCACCTCCGGGCGTGCCGGAGCCGCCGCTCGACCCCTCGTTCTTGTCCGGGTCGTCGTCGGAATTGGAGAATCCGAAAGGCGTGTTGGTCATGGTTCAACGGTACAAGCCGAACACGGGTTCGGCGGCGATGCCGAGTGCGCCGAGCGCGAACACAGCGACGCCACGGGCGACGTCGACGCGTCTCCCCGACAGCGCTGACGGTGTCGTTCTCTACTGTGGTGACGTGAATCGAAGGATCGCGACGCTCCTGGTCGCTCTGTTGCCGGTGGTCGTCCTCGGAGTTCTGGGATCTGCGGTCACCGTTCCGTTCGCGGCCCTCGGGCCCGGACCGACGTTCGACACACTCGGTGAGGTGGACGGCAAGCCCGTCGTGGACGTCCAGGGCACCGACGTCGATCGGCCGTCCGGCCACCTGAACATGACGACCGTGGCGGTTCGGGACGAGTTGACGGTGTTCGACGCTCTCGGCCTCTGGCTCAGCGGCAGGCAGGGGTTGGTCCCGCGCGACGAGATCTACCCGCCCGATCGCAGCCGAGAAGAGGTCGAGAACGCCAACCAGGCCGACTTCGCGGAATCCGAGGACAGTGCGGAACTCGCAGCCCTGGATCACCTCGGACTGCCCACGGTGCTCACGGTCGCGCAGATCGGCGACGACAGCCCCGCGGCGGGCGTCCTCGAGGAGGGTGACCGAGTGACCGCGATCGACGGCGCGCCCGTGTCCACTGTGGCCGACGTCCAGAAAGCTGTCGGTGCCGTGAATCCCGGCACGACCATCTCGGTGGACGTCACGCGGGACGGCGCGACGACGACGGAGAACGTCACCGTCGCCGCCCGTCCGGACGACGCCGAGCGCGGCTATCTCGGCATCACCCCGGAGGAGACACCGGACGTGCCGTTCACCGTGGAGTTCAATCTCGCCGACGTCGGCGGCCCGTCCGCCGGACTGATGTTCTCGCTGGCGGTGGTGGACAAGCTCAGTCCCGGCGACCTCAGCGGCGGTGCCTTCGTCGCCGGCACAGGAACGATCGACGCCGACGGCGTGGTGGGTCCCATCGGCGGGATCCCGTACAAGTTGGTCGCCGCACGCGAGGCCGGCGCGACGATCTTCCTCGTTCCCGCGGACAACTGCGCCGAGGCGGCGCCGCGGACGCCGGAGGGGCTACGCCTGGTGAAGGTCACGAGCCTGGACGATGCGATCGGGTCGCTCGACGCTCTGGCCGGTGGGGGAGACGCCCCGTCCTGCTCGTGACGATCCGGGTGCGAACGCTAGTAGTCCTCGTCCTCGGGATCCGCGTCGAGCGTGGCGTGCAGCGCCGCGACGACGTTCGGCGCCAGGTTCTCGTAGGTCAGTAGCTCCGGCGCCTCGTCGAAACTGCTGTCGTCCTCGTTCTCGGGACGCAGCTGCAGCAGGGCGATGGACGGACCGTCCCGAAGTACGGCGACGATGAGCCGCCCGTCGCGCCGGTCGGGGTGCTCCTCGGCCGTGAGGCGCGCGGCCTGGTCCGCCGCGTCGCGATCCGCCAGGAGCGGAGCGAGGGCGCTGTCGAGATCCGATTCGGCCTCGGGCGGCAGAACGACGATCTCCTCGACCAGTGCGCACCCGGCGACCGAGGCCGGCCAGGTGGTCGTGCCGAGGAACTCGTCGAGCGCGTGCGATCCGCCCGCGACGTCGGCGGGCAGCCGCTCCTGGGCGACAGGGGTCAGGTCGGCGCCGTCCTCGAGCTGGTCGAGCAGGCTGGGCTCCGCGGCCGCCAGATCCTCGGTCGGGACCAACGCGAACAACTGAGGCCCCTGGTCCCACCCGCCGGCGTCCACGTAGTCGACGACCTCGCGCACACAGCGGGCGAGGGCGCGTTCGGCGCGGGCGTCCCCGGATTCGGGATCGAACCACTCGCTCCCGGTCACGATGCATCCTCGTTGTCACTCACCGCTCCATCCTCGCATCGAGGGCTAGAGTCGTGGACGTCGCCACGGCGGGACACTTCGCGTTCGAGGGTGTCCGTACAGTGGTCGAAAACGGACATGTGGTGTCGTCACGGTGGTGTCACGAGGCGACGGCGCGCGAGATCTTGGAGTGTGGCACGTGGGCATGAGGCCCCCAACCGGTTTGCCGTCGTTGTCGAGACGGAGCCGTACGTTACTGGTCCTGGCGTTGGTTCTGGCCGCGCTGTTGCTCATCGGTCCCCGGTTGGTGGACACGTACACGGACTGGTTGTGGTTCGGGGAGGTCGGCTTCCGCAACGTCTTCACGACGGTGCTCCTCACTCGCGTGATCACGTTCCTCGTCGTCGCTCTGCTGGTGGGCGGCACGGTGTTCGGTGCTCTCACCGTCGCCTACCGGTCGCGTCCGGTCTTCGTACCCACGGCCGGACCGAACGATCCCATCGCTCGCTACCGCACCACCGTCATGTCGCGTCTGCGCGTGTTCGGTATCGGCATCCCGGTCGTCATCGGCCTGCTCTCCGGCCTTGTCGCACAGGGCAACTGGGTCACGGTGCAGATGTTCCTGCACGGTGGATCCTTCGGCGTGCAGGATCCGCAGTTCAACCTGGACGTCGGCTTCTACGCCTTCGATCTGCCGTTCTACCGGTCGATCCTCAACTGGCTCTTCGTCGCCGTCGTCATCGCCTTCTTCGCGGCACTGGTCACGCACTACATCTTCGGCGGCCTGCGCCTCAGCGGCCGCGAGGGTGCGCTGACCAAGTCGGCGCGCATCCAGTTGGCCGTGCTCGCCGGCACCTTCGTCGTCCTCAAGGCGGTGGCGTACTGGTTCGATCGTTACGCACTCTTGTCGAGCAGCCGTAAGGAGCCCACGTTCACGGGCCCCGGCTTCACCGACATCAACGCCGTCCTGCCCGCGAAGCTCATCCTGCTGGCCATCGCTGTCATCTGTGCGGGTGCCTTCTTCGCGGCGATCTTCCTGCGCGATCTGCGGATCCCGGCACTCGCCACCGCGCTTCTCGTCCTGTCGTCGATTCTCGTCGGCGCCGTCTGGCCGTTGGTCGTCGAGCAGTTCTCGGTGCGCCCCAACGCTGCCGACAAGGAGCGGGCGTACATCGAACGGAACATCGAGGCCACCCGAGCCGCCTACGGCATCACGGACGACACCGTGACCTACGAGGACTACACGGGCGTCGGTTCCGCGTCGCCTCGGGACGTCCCCGCGGACCAGACCACCATCGCCAACACCCGTCTGCTCGATCCGAACGTGCTCTCGCGCACCTTCACCCAGCAGCAGCAGCTCAAGAACTTCTACGGGTTCCCGTCCACGTTGGACGTCGACCGCTACGAGATCGACGGGCAGCTCCAGGACTACATCGTCGCGGCGCGTGAGCTGTCTCCCAACAGCCTCACCGGCAACCAGACCGACTGGATCAACCGCCACACGGTGTACACGCACGGCAACGGTTTCGTGGCGGCCCCGGCCAACCGCGTGAACGCCGCCGTGCAGGACGCGACGAGCACCGAGTCGAACAGCAACTCCGGGTACCCGATCTACACCGTCAGCGACCTCGCGTCGCAGGCCGCGGACGACCAGGTCATCCCGGTGGAGCAGCCCCGCATCTACTACGGCGAGGTCATCGCGTCGTCCAACCCCGACTACGCCATCGTCGGTGGCAGCGAAGGCTCGGACGGCCGCGAGTACGACACCGACACCTCGCGCTACACCTACACCGGTTCGGGTGGCGTGAGCATCGGCAACTGGTTCAACCGGTTGGCGTTCGCGGCGAAGTACACCGAACGCAACATCCTCTTCTCGGGCGCCATCGGCGACGACTCGAAGATCATCTTCAACCGCGATCCTCGTGAGCGCGTGCAGAAGGTCGCACCGTGGCTGACCGCGGACGGCAACTCCTACCCGGCCGTGGTCGGTGGAAAGATCGTCTGGATCGTCGACGCGTACACCACGCTGGACCAGTACCCCTACGCGCAGCGCAGTTCGCTCGAGGGACTGGTGCAGGACAGCATCGACGCCAACACGGGTCGACTGCTTCCGCGTGACGAGGTGTCCTACATCCGCAACTCGGTCAAGGCCACCGTCGACGCCTACGACGGGTCGGTGAACCTCTACCAGGTGGACGACAACGATCCCGTCCTCGCCGCGTGGATGGGCGCGTTCCCGGGTGCGGTCCAGCCCGAGTCGGCGATCTCCGACGAATTGCGTCAGCACTTCCGCTACCCCGAGGACCTGTTCAAGGTCCAGCGCGAGATGCTCGCCAAATACCACGTCAACGATCCCGGCGAGTTCTTCACCAACAACGCGTTCTGGTCGGTTCCCAGTGACCCGACCGTCGAGGGTGGCACCAACCTCAACCAACCGCCGTACTACGTCCTGATCGGTGATCCGGACACGGGCCAGCCGTCGTTCAGGTTGACCAGTGCGATGGTGGGCTTCAACCGAGAGCTGTTGTCCGCGTACATCTCCGTGCGCTCCGATCCGGAGGGTTACGGCGAGTTCACGGTGCTGCAGTTGCCCACCGACACGCAGACTCAGGGTCCGCAGCAGGCGCAGAACTCGATGACGTCGGACACCCGTGTGGCGTCGGACCGAACGCTGCTGCAGCAGTCCAACAGAATCCAGTACGGCAACCTGCTGACACTGCCCATCGCCAACGGCGGAATCTTGTACGTCGAGCCGCTGTACACCGAGCGCAACACGACGAACACCTCCACGTTCCCGCAGTTGTCCCGCGTACTCGTGAGCTATCGCGAGCCGGGTGCGGGCGGCGGTGTCCGCGTCGGGTACGCGGCGACGCTGGCCGAGGCACTGGACCAGGTGTTCGGCTCCGGTACGGGCAGCGTGGCGACCGCGCCGGGCGGTGAGGCGACAGAGCCGCAGCCGGACAACGGCTCGTCGACCGGCACCACCCCGGCACCCACCGAGGGGTCTGCCACCACGCCTTCGTCCACGTCGGCCGCACCCGCTGCGCCCGTCGACCGGACGGCCGCGGTGAACAACCTCAACAGTGCGCTGGCAGCAGTGCGGACCGCGCAGCAGTCGGGTGACTTCGCCCAGCTCGGTACCGCGTTCGACAACCTGCAGCGCGCGATCGACCAGTACAACAGCACCGGGGGATAGTCGGCCCGGTAGTCACGACCGAAGCCCCGTCACTCGTCACGAGTGGCGGGGCTTCGTCGTGAGCGCGGGTCGTTGTGTTCGGGTCGTTGCGCGCGGGTTCCAGCGCCCCGCACGCGTTGCCGCCGGCGGGTGGGGGTGTGCGGCTTGTGCGACGTGTGCGGATGGCAGTGGTGGTATCGGGGAGCCGGGTTGCGGGGGAGCCGCTGCGTCGACCCGCACGGGTTCCAGCGCCCCGCACGCGTTGTCGCCGGCGGGTGGGGGTGCGCGGCTAAGGAAACGTGTGCGGATCGCCTGCGCCGACGACGGGGCCGGGGCGTGGCCGGGTGTGGGGGAGCCGCCGCGTCGACCCGCACGGATTCCAGCACCCCGCACCCCTTCCCGCCTGCTGGAGGGGGTGTGAGCCCCGAGCACAGGGTGCAGATCGCGTCGCGGGGCCGGTGCGGCGACACCAGGGCCCCAGCAGACGCCCCGCACACGACGAAGCGGGCGCACCCGATGATCGGATGCGCCCGCTTCGGACGTTCGAGAGGATGCTCTAGCGAGCGAGGCCCGCGAGGACGCCGGAGTTGGCGGCCACGAAGTCCTGGTACTGCTGGCCGACGCCGTACTGCTGGGCCAGTGCTGCGCCCTGCTCGACGGCGGACTGCACGGGTGCCGGTGCGGCGGGTGCAGCAGGCGCGGGAGCGGGTGCCGGTGCGGGCGCCTCGGCGACCGACGTGGTGCCCGACGAGAGGTACTGGCCGCAGGTGGGCCATGCGCCGACGCCCTGGGTCGCGAGAACGTTCTCGGCGACGCGGATCTGCTCGGCCTTGGAGGCGCTGGACGCGGTGCCGGAGCCGCCGTTGGCCGCCCAGGTGCTCTGCGAGAACTGCAGGCCACCGTAGTAGCCGTTGCCGGTGTTGATGCCCCAGTTGCCGCCGCTCTCGCACTGTGCGACGCCGTCCCAGTTGTGGGCGGGTGCTGCGGAGGCGGTTCCGGTGCTCAGGACGAGCGGTGCGGCGACGACGGCGCCGGTGACGGCGGCCCATCCGAGCGCGCGGGTGGTGAAGTTACGTGCAGTGGTCATGCGGGGTAGATCCTCTCAGCGCTGGTCGACGTGAGCGCGCAGGCGAGTGACGCCTGCATTCGCTCGAATCCCTGCCCCCATCGAGTCGGGTCTCCGATCCCGCGGGGCAGAAGAATCCAGCGGCGGGTCGGCCTGGCCCTTGTTTCGGGCCGAGCGCGACGGTAACGAAACAATCACGAGCCGTCACCCGGCCCTCTGGCGAGGTCGGAAACGGGCGAGATGGTGGGTTCGTGACATCTCTGCAGGTCATGACGGATGACAACCGTCTCGTGTCCTCCTCGTGACCCCATCGTTATGTGAGGGGGAACACGGGTGAAAAGAGACCGCGGTCACCCTCCGGGGCTCGATCTCGTTGCTCAGCAGGCGATTTGCAATTCACCGACGCCGTCCGGTAACTTCTTGTTCAGCAAGAACGCAGTACAGCTTGCACCGCAGACGGAGCCGAAAGGTTCTCGATGCTGACGCGGGGTGGAGCAGCTCGGTAGCTCGCTGGGCTCATAACCCAGAGGTCGCAGGTTCAAATCCTGTCCCCGCTACCACCACGAAAGGCCCGACAGTCTCAGACTGTCGGGCCTTTCGCGTTGCCGCGGGCACCGGCGTCGACTCGATCGGATCAGAGCGACGTCGGTGCCTGGTGCTCAGTGAGAGATGTCTGGATCCGCCGACGTCATGCCCGTGCTGGGCGCGTCGTTCTCGTCGACGTCCCCGCCGGCGTCCGTACGGTCCCCCGAGTCGTCCGTCTCGTCCAGATCGACGGCGTCCGCACCCTCGAGGTGGGTGAGGCCCACCTCGGCCTCCGCGACGAGGCCCTTGGCTTTGTCCTCGATCTTCTTCGCCCAGTCCGACATGGCAGTCTCCCTCGTGTTCGCCGTGCTTCGTCCGTTCCAGCTTGCCAGAACAGCAGAAAAGGCCCGGCACATGTGCCGGGCCTTTCTCAGGGTCGTGTGACCGTCACTTCAGCTCGGCGGACGTCTTCCCGAGCACGCGGCGAGCCACGATCAGCTGCTGGATCTGCTGGGTGCCCTCGAAGATGTCGAGGATCTTCGAGTCGCGTGACCACTTCTCGAGCAGCAGGTGCTCGGAGAAGCCGAGCGTGCCGGCCAGTTCCACCGCCTTGAGCGTGATGTCGGTGGCGCTACGGCCTGCCTTCGCCTTGGACATCGACGCCTGCAGCGAGTTGGGCTCCTTGTTGTCCGCCATCCACGCAGCGCGGAGAGCGAGCAGGTAAGCAGCCTCCCAGTCGGCCTCGAGCCGGATGTACTCCGCAGCAGCGGCCGACTGGCTGTAGGTGGCAGCGTCGTAGTCGATGACCACTCCGGCGTCGGTCAGGATCGACCGGAGCTCCTCGAGCGCTGCACGGGCGACTCCGATGGCCATGCCGGCGACCAGAGGACGGGTGTTGTCGAACGTCTGCATGACGCCGGCGAAGCCCTTGTCCGTGTCGACGTCCGGGGAACCCAGGAGGTTGTCCTTCGGGATGCGGCAGTTGTCGAGGAGCAGGGCTGCGGTGTCGGACGCCTTGATGCCCAGCTTGTGCTCGAGGCGTGCGACGGACAGGCCCGGTGCGTCCCGCGGGACGACGAAGGACTTGATCGCGGCGCGGCCCTTGGTCTTGTCGACGGTGGCCCACACGACGATGTGCGTGGAGCGCTCGCCGGCCGTGACGTAGATCTTCTCGCCGTTGAGGACCCACTCGTCACCGTCGAGTACCGCGGTGGTGCTCACGGCGGCCGAGTCGGAACCGAACGAGGGCTCGGTGATGGCCATCGAGGCCCACACCTTGCCGAAGCGCTCGAGCTGCTCGTCGGTGGCGACGGCGGCGATGGCGGAGTTGCCGAGGCCCTGGTAGGGGATGGACAGGGTCAGACCCACGTCACCCCAGCAGGTCTCGATGACGTTGACCAGAGCGGACATGTTGCCGCCGTTGGCATTCGCGGTCTTGCTCGGCTTCGGAGCGTCGCCCTTGGCCTCACGGCCGCCCTTGGCGCCGCCGATCTCACCGCCGGCGTCGCTCATGCCCTCGATCATGGCGGCCATGGTGTCGAGCTCGACCGGGTAGGCGTGCTCCGCCAGGTCGTACTTGCGCGACACGGGGCGCATGATCTCGGCCGCGACCTGGTGAGCCTGATTGGCCGACGCCCTGAGCTTGCGAGGAAGTTCGAGATTGATCATGAGAGTTCCAATCGAAAGGTGGGGTGTCGGATCAGATCAGGACGATGCCCTCGGCAACGCCGACGGCGCGGAGATCGCGGTACCAGCGCTCGACCGGGTGCTCCTTGGTGAAACCGTGTCCGCCGAGAAGCTGGACACCGTCGAGGCCGATCTGCATGCCCTTGTCCGTCGCGAGTCGACGGGCGAGCGAGGCCTCGCGTGCGAAGGACAGTCCCTGCTCCGCACGGGACGCACCACGCTGGATGACCAGGCGCAGACCGTCGAGCTCGATCGCGATGTTGGCCACCATGAAGGCGACGGCCTGACGGTTGCTGATCGGCTCGCCGAACGCGGTGCGGTCGTTGACGTAGGGGACCACGTAGTCCAGGACGGCCTTCGACGTGCCGGCGGCCATGGACGCCCAGCCGAGACGCGCGAGCCGGATGGCGTCGGTGTAGTCGGACACGTGGGCGTCCGCGTCGCCGTCGCCCAGCAGGTTGGCCTCGGGTACGGCGACGCCGTCGAGATGCAGTCGGCCGATGCCCGCTGCACGCAGACCCATGCTGGGGTCCGCCTCGACACTCAACCCGGCGCTGTCCGACTCGACGATGAAGAGAGCGGGACGGCCGTCGAGTTCGGCGGCGATGATGAAGAGCTCGCAGGCGGCGGCCGACGGCACGAGGCTCTTGACGCCCGTGAGCTTGTAGCCGCTGGGGGAGCGGACCGCCTTGGTCTGCAGCGCGAACGGGTCGAAGAGCGCGCGCGGCTCGTTCACGACGAGAGCCGCACTGGGCACCTTCTCACCCGTGAAGGACGGCAGGTACGTCTTCTGCTGAGTCTCGGTGCCCCACTGCGTGAGCGCCACCGCCACGCCGCTGGGGGCGAGGATCGGCAGGGCGAGGCCCATGTCTCCGTACGCGAGCGCCTCGGCGACGAGGGCGTTGGTGACGGCGCCGCGCTCACTGGCCGCGCCCTCGAGGTTCTCGGGGACGTTGATGAGGGTGATGCCCAGTTCGGCGGCGCGAGCGACGAGGTCGTCCGGCGATGCCGCGGCCTCGTCGGCGTCGTGCGCTGCCGGGCGCATGATCTCCTCGGCGAACTCGAGCACCGTCTCGACGATCATCTTCTGCTCGTCGTCGGGAGTCAGGTCGAAGTAGTCGAGTCCCTTGGTGGAGGACTCGGGCAGACGCTCGGGCTTGCCTCCGCCGGACACCTTGGAGAAGGTCCGGGTGGCGGCACCGAGCGTCTTGAAGCCGGTCTTCGTGCTCTCGTACGTGACACGGTCGATCGTCTGGCGCAGGTTGTACTTCTCGGCCAGGTCGGAGCCGGAGAGCTTGGTGAGCACGCGCATCGCGGTTCCGATGGCGTCGCGTCGGATCGGGTTGAGCCCGACCGCTGACGTGTCGCGCACCGGGCGCCGAGACGCATCGGTCTTGGTCGTGGGGGCGCTGTCGTTCTTCGTCATGATCACCCAGCTGTTCTCGGTGTTCGGTCGTGGACGGGACCTATCTTACTCGTCGGTAAGTTCGGTGTCTACCGTCGAGTAAGGTCGGCGCGTCAGGCGCCCGAGGACGGCGTCGTGCAGAAGCGCGTTCGACGCCACCGCACTGCCTCCGTGCGGCCCCGCCGCACCGTCGAGAGCGGTGAAACGGCCGCCCGCCTCCCGTACCAGCACGTCGAGCGGAGCCAGGTCCCACAGTGATACTTCGGGCTCGGCGGCCACATCGATCGATCCCTCGGCGACCAGGCAGTACGAGAGGAAGTCGCCGTAGCCGCGGACGCGCCACACCTCGTCGGTCAGATCCAGGAAGTTCTCTCGCAGACCGGCGTCCCTCCACCCGCTGAGGCTGGAGAATCCCAGGCTCGCCGAGGACGGAGACGCCACCGACGACACCGACAACCGTCGCGGCTCGCCGGCTTCGAAGCGTGCGAACGCTCCCAGCCCGTCGGCCGCCCACCATCGCCGCGCGAGAGCGGGAGCGCTGACCACTCCCACGACCGGCACGCCGTCGGAGAGCAGCGCGACCAGCGTCGCCCAGATCGGCACACCGCGGACGAAGCTCTTGGTGCCGTCGATGGGATCGAGCACCCACTGACGCCCGGAGAGGACGGCGTCGCCGCCGAACTCCTCGCCCAACACCGCATCGCCCGGTCGGACCTCGCCGAGCAGCCGCCGGATCTCGGTCTCGACGGCCAGATCCGCGTCCGAGACGGGTGTGAGATCCGGCTTGTCCTCGATGCGCAGGTCCACGGCCAGGAATCGCGCCGTGGTGATGGCGTCGGCCGCGTCCGCGAGACGGAGGGCGAGGGTGAGATCGTCGGCGAGGTCGGTCACGGCACAGGACGTTACTGCGGTGCGGGCCCGTCGGTCGTTGCCGGTAACCTCGGGCGCGTGCATCCTGACGTATCCGCTGACATCGCCGAACTCGACACCACCCTCAAGACCGTGGAGTCGGTGCTCGACATCGAGGAACTCCGTCGCCGGATCGACGAGCTCGAACACCAGGCTGCCGACCCCGAGCTGTGGAACGACCAGGACCACGCCCAGCAGGTGACCAGCGCGTTGTCGCACGCGCAGACCGAGTTGCGGCGGGTCGAGGCGCTGCGCCAGCGGCTCGACGATCTTCCGGTGCTGTACGAGCTCGCCGAGGCGGAAGAGGGCGAGGCCGCCGCCGAGGCGCTCGCGGAGGCGGACGCCGAGCGCGTCTCCCTGCACACCGACGTCGAGCTGCTCGAGGTGCGGACCCTGCTGTCGGGTGAGTACGACAAGCGTGACGCGCTGGTCAACATCCGGTCCGGCGCCGGCGGGATCGACGCCGCGGACTGGGCCGAGATGCTGATGCGCATGTACATCCGCTGGGCCGAGAAGCACGGATACGGCGTGGAGGTCTACGACACCTCGTACGCCGAGGAGGCCGGCATCAAGAGCGCCACCTTCGCGGTGAAGGCGCCCTACAGTTACGGAACTCTGTCGATCGAGCAGGGCACGCATCGTCTCGTGCGCATCAGCCCCTTCGACAACCAGGGTCGCCGCCAGACGTCCTTCGCCGAGGTCGAGGTGCTGCCGGTCGTCGAGACCACCGATCACATCGAGATCCCCGAGAACGACATCCGTGTCGACGTGTACCGCTCGTCGGGACCGGGTGGTCAGTCCGTCAACACCACCGACTCCGCCGTGCGGCTCACCCACATTCCGACCGGCATCGTCGTCACCTGCCAGAACGAGAAGTCGCAGCTGCAGAACAAGGTGTCCGCCATGCGCGTGCTGCAGGCCAAGCTGCTCGAGGTCAAGCGCAAGGAGGAGCGCGCCGAGATGGATGCCCTCAAGGGCGACGGCGGCAGCTCCTGGGGTAACCAGATGCGCTCGTACGTCCTGCACCCGTACCAGATGGTGAAGGATCTGCGGACCGAGTACGAGGTCAACAACCCGTCCTCGGTGCTCGACGGTGACATCGACGGGTTCATCGAGTCGGGCATCCGCTGGCGTATGCGTGCAGAGCAGGAGTAACAGGTGAGCGCCTTCTGGCCACTGCCTCCCGATTTCGTCTTCTGGCTCCAGAACAACTTCCTCGAGATGATCCTGTGGATCCTCGGCGGCATGCTCGCAGCGCGGGCGGTGGGGTGGGCCGGCGGCAAGATCACCGGTCGCATCGACCGGACCTACCAGCAGACCGACGCGCTCGTGCGCACCGAGGCAGCGAAACACCGCCACTCGGTGGCGCAGGTCGTCACCTGGGTGGTCGTGGCACTCATCTACGTGCTGGTCGCCATCCGGGTCCTGCAGCGCCTCGGCTTCCCGATCACCAGCCTCGTGGCTCCGGCGACCGTGCTCGGTGCCGCGCTCGGTTTCGGTGCCCAGCGCATCGTCCAGGACATCCTGTCCGGGTTCTTCATCATCACCGAGCGTCAGTACGGGTACGGCGACGTGGTCCAGCTCGCGATCACCGGCACCGCGGGCGACGCGATCGGCACCGTCGAGGACGTGACACTGCGCGTCACGCGGGTGCGGTCGGCCGAGGGCGAGGTGATCACCGTGCCCAACGGGCAGATCGTCAAGGCGGTCAACCTGTCGAAGGACTGGGCGCGCGCTGTCATCGACGTGCCGGTGCCGCCGTCCGCGGATCTCTCGCGCGTCACCGAGCTGCTGAAGTCGGTGGGCGAGGAGGCCTACCGCGACGGTCGGCTCACCGAGTTGCTGCTCGACGAGCCCACCGTCATGGGTGTCGAGAGCATCGAGGTGGACCAGGTCAACCTGCGCCTCGTCGCCCGCACCCTGCCGGGCAAGCAGTTCGAGGTGGGACGTGAGCTCCGCGCGCGCATCGCTCTGACACTGCGCAACGACGGCATCACCGTCTCGCCCGAACTCTCCGCCGACCGTCCCGTGGGAGGCGAACAGTGACCTCGAACGAACCCGAGAGCTCGGCGACCGAGCACCCGGACGCTCCGCGATCGACGTTCCGCCCCGGGTGGATGTCGCGCATACCGGCGCGCATCCTCGGCCGTTTCCGCACGACCACCGTGGTGATGGTGCTCGCCTTCCTGGCAGTACTGGTGCTGTGGAACAACGTGCGCTTCGACCCGACCCTCAACGAGAACTCGCCGGTGTACGTCCCGCCCGCGCCGTCGTCGTCCGAGGCGCCGCCCCCGGCGGAGACCTACGCCCCGACGACCACCACGTTCCGGTCGACCACGACGCCCGTGCCGACCACGACTGATCCGGCCTCGCCGCAGGACGGTGTCACGACGACCGCGCCGGCGCCCACGACCACCACCGGCACGACGACGCGAGCGCCCGGGTTCCAGCTGCCGACCATCCCCGGTCTGCCGTTGCCGAGCGGAACGAACTGACCCGCGCGTCGCTGTAGCGGCACCGTCGGGACGCGCGGCTACACTGGCGACCCGTGATCAGCGTGGAGAACGTCTCGAAGTCCTACAAGTCCTCGACTCGACCCGCGCTGGACAAGGTGTCGGTGAAGGTGGAGAAGGGCGAGTTCGTCTTCCTCATCGGGCCGTCGGGCTCGGGCAAGTCGACCTTCATGCGCCTGCTCCTGCGCGAGGAGATGCCGACCTCGGGCGACATCACGGTGGCGGACTTCCACGTGAACAAGCTCGCCGGGCGGCGCGTGCCTAAGCTGCGGCAGAGCATGGGATGCGTCTTCCAGGACTTCCGCCTGCTGCAGAACAAGTCGGTGTCGGAGAACGTCGCGTTCGCCCTCGAGGTGATCGGCAAGCCGCGCGGGGTGATCGAGCGGACGGTGCCGGAGGTGCTCGAGCTGGTCGGCCTGTCCGGCAAGGCGGATCGTCTGCCGTCCGAGCTGTCCGGCGGCGAGCAACAGCGAGTCGCCGTGGCCCGCGCCTTCGTGAACCGGCCGCTCGTGCTGCTCGCGGACGAGCCCACCGGCAACCTGGACCCCGACACCAGCCAGGACATCATGTTGCTGCTCGAGCGCATCAACCGCACGGGCACCACCATCCTCATGGCCACTCACGACAACCACATCGTCGACTCGATGCGTCGCCGCGTCGTCGAGCTCGACAACGGCCGGGTGGTCCGCGACGAGGCACGAGGGGTGTACGGCGTGGGTCGTTAGATCCCGCTCTCGGCTCCGTCCTCTGCTCGCGCCTCGGCGCAACGACCTCTCGAAGAAAGTGTGTGAACCGTGCGCGCTAGTTTCCTTCTCGGCGAAGTTCTCACCGGACTGCGCCGCAACATCACGATGACCATCGCGATGGTGCTGACCACCGCCATCTCCCTCGGTCTGTTCGGTGGTGGCCTGCTGGTCGTGCAGATGGCGGGGAAGACGCAGCAGATCTTCCTGGATCGCGTCGAGGTCCAGATCTTCCTGACCGACGACATCTCGACCACCGACCCGGACTGCACCTCGGGCATCTGCGCCGGCCTCCGCACGGACCTCGAATCGACGCCGTCCGTGGTGTCGGTGCAGTACCTCAACCGGGAGGACGCCGTCGCCGACGCCACCGATCGCGTCTTCAAGGATCAGCCGGAGCTGGCGTCCCTGGTGTCACCCGAGAGCTTCCCCGCGTCGTTCAAGGTGAAGCTCAGCGATCCCGAGCGGTTCGGCGTGATCAACGACGAGTTCGGGGCGCGGCCGGGTGTGCAGAGCGTGCTCAACCAACGCGAACTGGTCGACCGGCTGTTCAGCGTCCTCGCGGGCGTCCGCAACGCCGCGTTCGCGGTGGCTGTGGTCCAGGCCGTCGCGGCGGTCCTGCTGATCGCCAACATGGTGCAGATCGCCGCGTTCACCCGTCGGACCGAGGTGGGCATCATGCGCCTGGTCGGCGCCACGCGGTGGTACACGCAGCTGCCCTTCCTGCTCGAGGCCATCGCGGCATCGCTCGTGGGTGCGGTGCTCGCCATCGCCGGACTGTTCACCGCCAAGGCGGCGTTCATCGACTCGGTGCTGGACGACCTGTACCAGGCCAACATCCTGGCTCGGGTGACGACCAGCGACGTCCTGTTGGTCTCGCCGATCCTGCTTCTGGTCGGCGTCGGCATGGCCACGATCACCTCCTACATCACCCTGCGCCTGTACGTCCGGCAGTAGCGCACCCGGCACCCGGAACAAACGGGTGGACGGAGTCCTTATGGTTGTCAGAAGTCACGCCCACCCGCGCCCGAAGGAGTTCCAGCTGTGAAGGAGAAAGGTCGCAAGGCGATTGCGACCAATCGCAAAGCGCGACACAACTACACGATCCTCGACGTCTACGAGGCCGGAGTCGCCCTCGTCGGCACCGAGGTCAAGAGCCTGCGTGACGGGAAGGCGTCGCTGGCCGATGCCTTCGCCACCGTCGACGACGGCGAGGTGTGGCTGCGCGGCCTGCACATTCCCGAGTACATGGCGGGAAGCTGGACCAACCACGCGCCGCGGCGCAACCGCAAGCTCCTGCTGCACAAGCGGGAGATCGAGGTCCTCATCGGCAAGACGCGTGAGGGCAACATGACGCTGGTACCGCTCTCCATGTACTTCAACGAGGGCAAGGTGAAGGTCGAGCTGGCCCTGGCGAAGGGCAAGCAGGACTACGACAAGCGTCAGGACCTGGCTCGCCGAACGGCGGAACGCGAGGTCACCCGTGAACTCGGTCGTCGCATAAAGGGAATGCGCTGACCGCGATCGTCCTCGCGCTGATCGCGGCGCTCGGGTACGGCGTCAGCGACTTCGTCGGAGGAGTCGCGTCCCGACGCGTCGCCGCGCTGCGCGTGGTGATCGTCTCGTACCCGGTCTCGGTACTCGTCGTGGCGGCGGTGATGCCGTTCGTCGGAGGCACTCTCACCGCGTCGTCCGTGGTGTGGGGTGCGTTGTCCGGACTGGCCGGCGGTGTCGCCGTGTGGTGGTTCTACCTGGCACTCGCCGCCGGGCCGATGGCCGTCGTGTCGCCGATCACGGCCGTTCTGGTGGCCGGTGTACCGGTCGGCGTCGGGCTCGTCCTGGGCGAGCGACCCGGCGTCCTGGCATACATCGGCATCGCGCTGGCGCTGGTGGCTGTGCTCATGGTCAGCAAGGAATCACCCGACGACGCCGCAGGTGACGTGGCCGGCGGACGGACTCTGCGATTCACGCCCCGGGTGGCATGGCTGACCGTCGGTTCCGGTCTGGCATTCGCGTTGACGTTCATCTTTCTCGACCGGGCCGGGGAGGACGACGCGGGTCTGTGGCCGTTGCTGGCAAACCGGGTCACCGCCACCGCCCTGGTGTGGGGGGTCGCCCTCGGCACCGGCATGTTCTCGTTCCCCCGTGGCGGCGTTCTGAAGCTGGCCGCCTGGATCGCTCTTCTGGACGTCGCCGCCAACGCCGCGTTGCTCTATGCCTTCCAGGGTGGGCTGCTGTCCCTCGTCAGCGTGATCGCCTCGCTGTATCCCGCCGCGACCGTGCTGCTGGCCATGGTGATGCTGGGGGAGCGGGTGGCCAAGGTGCAGATCGTCGGCATGGTCATCGCCCTGGGCGCGGTCGGGCTGATCACCGCGGGTGCCTGACCACCTGGCGGTGGTCGCGCTCCGGGTGGGCGCCACACTCGAGGTGCTCCTCTGCTACGAATGGAGTGCATGAACACCGAAGCAGGCGCCCGTGTCGTGGTCACCGGAGCGACGGGCTACATCGGCGGTCGACTCGCCCCGCGACTGACGGAGGCCGGCTACCGGGTTCGCGTCCTCGCCCGGTCGCCTCAGAAGCTTCGCGACGTGCCGTGGGCTGCGGACGTCGAGGTGGTGCAGGGCGATCTGAGTGATCGCGAGTCGCTGGACGACGCGTTCCGGGACGTCGACGTCGTCTACTACCTCGTCCACTCCATGGGGGGATCCGACCACTTCGCCGAGGCGGAGCGTCGGAGTGCGGAGAACGTGGCCGAAGCGGCGAAGGCCGCCGGAGTGCAGCGCATCGTGTATCTCGGCGGCCTCCACCCGGTGACCGGCGCGTTGTC
Source organism: Rhodococcus sp. Leaf225 (assembly GCF_001426145.1). Classification (NCBI taxonomy): domain Bacteria; kingdom Bacillati; phylum Actinomycetota; class Actinomycetes; order Mycobacteriales; family Nocardiaceae; genus Rhodococcus; species Rhodococcus sp. Leaf225. Next base: position 235,292 of record NZ_LMRN01000020.1, read on the forward strand.
CCCGCACCTCGAATCGCGTGCCGAGGTGGGCCGGATCCTCATCGAGTCCGGCGTCTTCACCGTGGTGCTGCAGGCGGGTGTCGTCATCGGCTCCGGATCCGCGTCGTTCGAGATGATCCGGCACCTCACCAATCGACTGCCCGTCATGACGACCCCCAAGTGGGTGCACAACCAGATCCAGCCGATCGCCGTCCGCGACGTGCTGCACTACCTCATCGAGTCGGCGACCGCTCCGTTCGAGACTTCCCGTACCTGGGACATCGGTGGGCCGGACGTCCTGCAGTACGGCGAGATGATGAACGAGTACGCGAGTGTGGCGGGTCTGCGCAAGCGTCGCATGCTGGTGTTGCCGGTGCTGACTCCCCGACTCGCCGGTCACTGGATCGGGTTGGTCACGCCGATCCCACGCGGACTGGCCATGCCCCTCATCGAGTCACTGCAGTACGACGCCATCGCCCACGAACAGGACATCGACACGGTCGTCCCTCCGCCGGAGGGTGGATTGACCACATTCGCCGATTCCGTGCACCTCGCGCTGCGGCGCATCGAGGACGGGGAGGTGGAGACCACGTGGTCCAACGCGACCGATGCCGGCGCCCCCTCCGATCCGCTGCCGTCGGACCCGGACTGGGCCGGCGAGGTGGTGTACGTCGACGAACGTGCGCAGGACTGCAACGCGCCACCGGAACTGCTGTGGGACGTCGTCGAGGGCATCGGTGGTGAGAACGGGTGGTACTCGTTCCCCGCTGCCTGGGTCATCCGCGGCTGGATGGACAAGATCGTCGGGGGCGTGGGACTCAAGCGCGGCCGTCGGGATCCACGTCGGTTGGTCAACGGCGAGGCGCTCGACTGGTGGCGCGTCGAGGAGATCGAGCGCGGGTCGCTGCTGCGTCTGCGCGCCGAGATGAAGGCGCCGGGCGGTGCCTGGCTGGAACTGCGCGTCCTTCCGCGCGACGGCGGGACCCGCTCCCGCTACGAGCAGCGCGCGATCTTCTTCCCGCGGGGGCTGGGCGGACGGCTGTACTGGTTCGCCATCATGCCGTTCCACGGTGTGATCTTCCGCGGAATGCTCGAGAACATCACGGGCAAGGCCGAACGCGCGGCCGACACCGGTGACAAACGGGATGAAACCCGCGTCGGATGACGTTAGACTGACGTGTCCACCGGGAAGACCGGTGGAACGAGACTTCGCCACAGCGGAGGAAAGGGGCTGAACGGTTTCGACTGTGTGCGTCTAGTCAGGGGAAGCGTGCCGGTGCAGGCGAGAGACCACCGCAAGCGTCATCGCAAAAATATAAGCGCCGATTCCAATCAGCGCGACTACGCACTCGCTGCCTAAGTAGCGACTGCGTGTCTGTCAGTCCGATCTTGCCCTCGGGTCGGGTACTGGCATCAGCTAGAGGGCTCACCTGGTCACTCGGTCACGGAGTGATGTGGGACATCAAACAGTGGCTGGGATCGTCATCCAGGCTTGTCTGCGAGATCTGGAGATCCGAGTAGAGGCTCAGCAGACTGCGCACGGAGAAGCCCTGGCAAACCGACACAGGACCCGGGTTCGATTCCCGGCAGCTCCACCGAACGGCCGGACACCATCAGGTGTCCGGCCGTCGTCGTGTCACCCCCCTGACGTCCGGCAGTGAGGGCGCGACGTTCGCCACTGCCAGGCATCCAGCGGCCGGAGCGCCCCGAATCAAGAACCATGAGTGTTGACGACGTCGCGGCCCCGACTCTGCACGGGCTCCGGTCCGGGCCCGCAGACTCCGCGGTGCTGGTTCTGCACGGCGGCAAGGTGACCAGCCACGACCGTGCCCGTCCGTGGCAGCTGTCGGCCCTGCGCATGGTCCCCCTCACGCGCATGCTCCGGCGCGCGACGGGGCCATCGGTCGCGGTGACCCAGTTGCAGTACCGGTACCGCGGCTGGAACGGCGCCGACCGCAGTCCCGTCGCGGACGCGTGGTGGGCGTGCGAGCAGATCCGCGACACGTACGGACCGGGGACTCCCATCACCGTGCTCGGTCACTCCATGGGCGGTCGCACGGCAGCAGCGATCGCGGGGCACCCCGACGTCGTGGCTCTCGTCGCGCTGGCGCCGTGGTGGCCCGATGGCAGGGAGACCGACACCCTGCGCGCCGATCAGCGCCTGTTGGTCCTGCACGGCACCGTCGACCGGTGGACCGACCCCGTCGCGTCCCGCGCCGCGACCGAACGCGCCGCCGCGCGCGGTGTCGACGCCTCGTTCGTTCCGATGGCGGGAGCGGGTCACTTCATGCTTCGATCACCGCGGACATGGTCGCGGCGGGTACGGGAGTTCGTCGTCGACCAATCGCGCGAGGTGTCGTCTACGAAACCCGAGTGACACTGCGAGCGGTCCGACGCACAGCGGCCGGCCGATCGCATCACGTAGGGAGAAGACACATGGCTCACGATGCTCACACCGACCGGCGCATCGCCGTGGTCGGCGCCGGCGTCGCCGGCCTCACGGCAGCGTACGTGCTGTCGAAGACTGCTCGCGTCACGCTGTACGAGGCCGACGGCCGTCTCGGCGGTCACGCGGACACCCACGTCGTGTCCACCCCGCAGGGTGATCTGCCCGTGGACACGGGCTTCATCGTCCACAACGACCGGACATACCCGACACTGCAGCGACTGTTTCGCGAATTGGACATTCCGACACAGCAATCGGACATGAGCATGTCGATCCGCTGCGACGGATGCGGGCTCGAGTACTCGGGTGGGCAGGGCCTCTCCGGGCTGATCCCCGGCCCCGGCAGTGTGGTCCGCGGTCGCTACCTGCGGATGCTGCTCGAGGTCACCCGCTTCCACCGTGTCGCCCGTGCGCTGCTCGCGTCCGACGACGATGATGCGACGGTCGCCGATGTGCTTGCCCGGCACGAGTTCTCGCAGTACTTCGAATCGCACTTCATGACGCCCCTCGTGTCCGCCGTGTGGTCGTGCGAGCCGTCACGGGCCCTGGACTACCCGGCCCGGTACCTCTTCTCGTTCCTCGAACATCACGGGATGCTCGGCGTCGGCGGTTCGCCGACCTGGCGCACCGTGACCGGTGGATCCGCGCGCTACGTCGAGCGTGTCGCCGAGACGATCGCCGAGATCCGTTCGGGCACACCGGTGGCCGCCATCCGTCGGGGCGACCGGTCGGTCGAGATCGAGGACGCCTCCGGGCACACGGAGACGGTCGATGCCGTCGTCGTCGCGACGCATCCCCAGCAGGCGCTGAAGATGCTCGCCGAGCCCACCTCGACGGAGCACCTCGTTCTCGGTGCCATGCCGTACTCGCCCAACGTGGCTCGGCTCCACACCGACGAGAGCGTGCTCCCGCGTCTGCGGCGTGCCCGCGCCTCGTGGAACTACCGCATGCCGGCGTGCGATGCGGCGCCGGGCGGAGTGGTGGTCACCTATGACATGTCACGGCTGCAGCGGCTGCCCGACACCGGCTCCCGGTACCTCGTGACATTGGGCGACGAGGACGATCCCACGGCCGAGGGTGCCGCACTCGACCCGTCCGCCGTGCTCGAGACGATGCGGTACGAGCATCCCCTCTACACGTCCGAGTCGGTCGCCGCGCAGGCGCGACTCGGCGAGCTCGACACCGACCTGGTCGCTTTCGCGGGCGCCTACCACGGGTGGGGCTTCCACGAGGACGGTGCGGCCTCGGGCCTGCGCGCGGCGGAACGTCTGGGCGGGGTCTGGGCATGACCGCCGTCGACACCCGCGCCGCTGCCGGTACTCGCACCGCCATGATCTACGAGACCTCCATCAGGCACGTGCGGCGCGAGCCGATCGAGAACGAGTTCACGTATCGCAGCTACTCGTGGTTCGTCGACATCGACGCACTCCCGTCGCTGCCCGGCCCGCTCGCGCCGTTCGCGAAGATCGACGCCGCCGACCACGTGGGCGATCCGTCGGCGACGCTGCGGGCCAACCTCGACGACTTCCTCCGGGCACACGGCCGGGTACCCGTCGCGGGGCGGATCACGATGCTGACCAACGCTCGTGTTCTCGGGTACGTCTTCAACCCCCTGACGGTCTACTGGCTGCACGATGGCGCCGACCGCGTCGAGCACGTGGTCGCCGAGGTGCACAACACCTACGGCGAACGTCACCGCTACCTGCTGGACACGGACGCGCGCGGGGCGGCGCGCACGCCCAAGGAGTTCTACGTCTCGCCGTTCAACGACGTCAGCGGGGAGTATGCGATGCGGCTCCCGGAGCCCGATGGCTCCCTCGCCCTGTCGATCACGCTGCTCCGGGACGGGCACCCCCCGTTCGTCGCGGTCATGTCCGGCAACGGACGCCCCGCGACGACGGGCCGCGTCCTGGGCGTTCTCGCACGAGCCCCCCTCGCCCCGCACGTGGTCACCGCGCGCATCCGGCGTCAGGGGATCGGGTTGTGGGCGCGTGGACTCCGCACGGTTCCGCGTCCGCCGGTGCGCGGCGACGTACCCGCCGTGGTGGACCGGCACGGTCCGCTCTCCACTCCGCTCGGCTCGGCAGTACCCCCTCGATCAGAAGGCACCAGGATGACTCAGTACGCCGTGGCATCGACCGTCGACGCCGAACGTTGGCCCTCCATCGCGACGGCGCCGGTCACCGTCAAGGCGCGCCTCGCCGCGCCCGTCGCCGACGCTCTCTTCCGCAGGGCGGCAGAACATCTCGCGATCCGGGTCGAGATGCCGAACGGCGTCGTCATCGGAGGTGGCGCGAACGATCCCACCGCCCCGGTGATGACGATCCACCGCCCACGCGACTTCGCGGCGCGCGTGGGGGAGAGTGGGCTCATCGGATTCGGTGAGGCCTACATGGCCGGCGACTGGGACGCGCCCGACCTCACGGCGGCACTCGGTGTCTTCGCCGAACGCATGGCGACCCTCATCCCGAAGTGGTTGCAACGCCTGCGCGGCCTGTACATCCCCAAGCAGCCGGTCTCCGAGACCAACACCACGAGCAACACGCGCTCGAACATCTCGCGCCACTACGACCTGTCGAACGAGATGTTCGAACTGTTCCTGGACGAGACCATGACCTACTCGAGTGCGCTGTTCCCGTCGCTGACCCCGCAGCCCGGATGGGACGACATCGCCGCCGCGCAGCGGTCCAAGATCGATCGACTGCTCGATCGCGCGGGGGTGACCGCGGGAACACGCGTTCTGGAGATCGGCACGGGCTGGGGCGAACTCGCCATCCGCGCCGCCGAACGCGGTGCCACGGTGCGGTCGGTGACCCTGTCCACCGAGCAACTGGAACTCGCGTGCAAGCGCATCGACGCCGCCGGCCACGCCGACCGGGTCCAGGTCGATCTCCTGGACTACCGGCTGGTCGACGGCGAGTACGACGCGATCGTGTCCGTCGAGATGATCGAGGCCGTGGGACACCAGTACTGGGGCGAGTACTTCCGCACCATCGACTCGTTGCTCGCCCCCGGAGGCAAGGTGGCGATCCAGGCCATCACGATGCCGCACGAGCGCATGCTGGCCACGCGCAACACGTACACGTGGGTACACAAGTACATCTTCCCCGGCGGGTTCCTCCCGTCGATCCGCGCGATCGAGAGCATCACCGAGAAGGAGACGACGCTGCGCGTGCGAGAGCGTCTGTCCATCGGCGACCACTACGCCCGCACCCTGCGCCTGTGGGACGAGCGCTTCCACGCGCACGCCGAGGAGGCCCGGATGCTGGGCTTCGACGACGTGTTCGCCCGCATGTGGCACTTCTACCTCTGCTATTCCGAGGCCGGTTTCGGCTCCGGCTACATCGATGTCCAGCAGATCCTGCTCGAACGAAGGAGCGACCGATGACCGGCACCCCCACCGTGGCCGCACGGCTCGAAGACCTGATCGCCCCCTTCGTCGGCGGCGCGCTGCCGGTGCACCTGACTGCGTGGGACGGCTCGACCGCCGGCCCCACCGACGCGCCGAAGGTGACGCTGTACAGCCCGAACGTCCTGCGACGGTTGCTGTGGAGCCCGGGGGAACTGGGTGCTGCTCAGGCGTACGTCACCGGTGAACTCGACGTGGAAGGTGACCTCGACGAGGCGCTGACGCACGTGTGGGACGTGGTGCGCACCCGTCGGCTGACGGCCGTGCGGCCCAGCCCGAAGGCGATCGTCGAGCTCATCCGCACCGCGGCGTCGCTCGGTGTCGTCGGGGTGAAGCAGGCCCGCCCTCTTCCCGCCCCCGCCTCGCAGGCGGTCATCAAGGGTCGGCTGCACTCGCTGGTGCGCGATCGCGCGGCGATCAGCCACCACTACGACCTGTCGAACGAGTTCTACGAGATGGTGCTCGACCCGCAGATGGCGTACTCGAGCGGCTACTGGACGTCGGACTCGCCCGACTACGGCCTCGAGGACGCGCAGCGCGACAAGCTCGACCTCGTGTGCCGCAAGATCGGCCTCGGCCGCCCCGGAATGCGGTTCCTCGACGTCGGGTGCGGATGGGGGTCGCTGAGCCTGCACGCGGCGGAACATTTCGACGCGCAGGTCGTCGGCGTCACCATCTCCCGCGAGCAGAAGGCCTTCATCGACAAGCGCATCGCGGACCGCGGCCTGCGGGACCGGGTGGAGATCCGCATCCAGGACTACCGAGAGGTGCCCGACGGCCCCTTCGACGCCGTCGCGTCCATCGAGATGGGCGAGCACGTCGGCGAGAAGAACTATCCGATCTACGCGAAGGCGCTGCACGACAACGTGGTGCCCGGCGGCCGGGTGCTGGTGCAGCAGATGTCGCGCAAGGCGGGGGACAACCCTGGCGGCGGTGCCTTCATCGAGTCGTTCATCGCCCCCGACATGTACATGCGGCCCGTGGGCGCGACGGTCGCCATGATCGAGGAGTCGGGTCTCGAGGTCCGCGACGTGCACGCCCTGCGCGAGCACTACGTCCGCACCGTCGACGCCTGGTACGCGACCTTCGAGAGCCGCTGGGACGATCTGGTCGCACTCGTCGGAGACGAGGTGGCGCGGGTGTGGCGTCTGTACCTCGTGGGCGGCGGAATGGCGTTCCGCGACGGCCGGATGGGTGTCGACCAGATCCTGTCCGTCCGCCCCGACGACCGCGGCGTGTCCTCGATGCCGCTGGTCCGGACACACGGATGACGGACTTCTCCTGGTCCGATCTGGCCGTCGTGTCGGCGTTCTCCCTGCTGGCGGTGGCGGTTGTCCTCACCGTCACCGCGGTCGTCGGCTTCCGTATCGGTCGGCACAACGTGGTCGACGTGAGCTGGGGGGCAGGCTTCGTCGCGGTGGCGATCGCCGCGGCACTGGCCGGGTCCGGCGACGGGTGGCGGCGAGTGCTGATGCTGGTGCTCGTCGGAGCCTGGGGCACCCGTCTCGCGGTCTCGATGTTCCGCCGCTCACGGGGCAAGGGCGAGGACCCGCGGTACGAGAAGATGCTGTCGAACGCGCCGGGCAGCCCCGCTGTGTACGCGATCCGCAAGATCTATCTCACGCAGGGTGTCGCGCTGTGGTTCGTGTCGCTGCCGGTGCAGGTCGCCGCCGTGTCCGACGGATCGTTCGGCGTCGTCTCTGCGGTGGGCGTCGCTCTGTGGGTCCTGGGCATCGTCTTCGAGACGGTGGGGGATCGTCAGATGGACGCCTTCAAGGCGGACGCGTCCCGCAAGGGCACCATCATGGACCGGGGCTTGTGGCGGTACACGCGCCACCCCAACTACTTCGGTGATGCCTGTGTCTGGTGGGGCATCTTCCTGGTCTCCGCGGCGCACTGGCCCGGTGTGCTGACCGTCCTCTCGCCGGTTGCCATGACGTACTTCCTCGTGTTCGCGACGGGTGCGCGGCTGCTCGAGCAGCACATGGCGGAGCGGCCCGGATATCGCGAGTACCAGCAGCGCACCAGCTACTTCGTTCCGCTCCCGCCCCGCAAGGCCTGAGCGGGCCCGACTTCCGGTCACGCACGCAGCCCCGAGGAGGGGTGGTCTGCGCGCGTGACCGGTTCACCTCGAGATCAGGTCACCGTCGGACGAGGAGCGCGACCGGGAGCGCGGAGAGCAGTGAGGACACGGTGACCGTTCCGCTGAACGACCCACCATTCACGAGGTCGGTCCACTCACCGTCCGGCAACGCCAGCGAGGTGTCACCCCATCCGGCCTCGCCGAGGCGCATCGACCACCGCGTGGCGACGGCGACGACGTCGGCGTCACCGTCGGCGGGTCCACGACCGAACGCCACGACGTGGTCGGCGGCGGCGCCGGTCGCGAACACCGGAACGTAGGACCCGCCCACGAAGCTGTCCGGACGGTCGCGGCGCAGCCGTGCGGCACACCGGGTCACGTGGAACTTTGCGGCGCCGCTCGCGTCGAGCGCCGGCGTCCCGTCGATGTCCAGGAGAGCCTTGCGGGCGTCGTAGTCCACGTCCCGGCGGTTGTCGGGGTCGACGAGAGAGTCCTCCCACAGCTCCGTGCCCTGGTAGATGTCCGGGATGCCGGGACCCGCCAGGTGGAGGAGCTTCTGTCCGAGCGAATCGCTCCATGCGTGCGGAGCGATCTGCTGGACGAACGTCGTGAGCGAGGGAGCCACCGCTCCGTCGACGATGCCGTCGATCCACGTGCGGACGGCAGACTCGAAGTCCTCGTCCACGTCGTTCCAGCCGGTGTACGAGCCCGCCTCGCGGATGGCCTTCTCGGCGTAGGCGTGCAGTCGCTCGCGGTACTCGTCCGTGACCACGCCGTCGGTCGGCCAGGTGCCGACGATGTTCTGCCACAAGAAGAGTCCGGTGGACCCGTTGGGCGACGGAGCCTGCTCCTCCCAGTCGCTCAGGCACGCGCGCCACAGGTCGGGCACCTGAGACAGCACGCCGATGCGCGCCCGGACGTCCTCGCCGCGCTTGGTGTCGTGTGTCGAGAGGGTCGTCATCGCGGCAGGCCACAGCCGGGCCCGCTCGGACAGGCGGAGGTGGAACTCCGGCACCGACCGACCGAAGCGGGACGGGTCACCGCCGACCTCCTGGAGCGAGACCAGCCGCGACGTGCGGTAGAACATGCAGTCCTCGACGCTCTTCGCCATCACGGCGCCCGCGACCTGCTGCAGACGTCCCGACGCCTCGCCGCGTGCGGCCACGGCGGCCGCGACGACATCGAGGGCGGGAACCAGTTCGGGGCGATCCGCGGCGACGTCGCCGAGCAGGCGGGGCAGCATGCCGGCCAGCGGCGCGTAGTCGGAGCGGTACACCGGCATGCGGGCGACGATCTCGGTCACGGCCTCGCGGGCGAGGTCGGCGTCGAACGACGTTCCGGTGTCGCGGGCGATCGCCGCGACCAGGCGCCGCACCTCGGGAGCGAGCTGTGTGCTCGCCGTGTCGGCCTTGATGGTCCGCTCGGCCTCGTGCACCCAGTGTGCGTCCCCCGCGTGGCCGGTGACGTCCGCCGACAGTCGCGTCAGCGGCTCCTCGCCCGACGGGTCGAGGAACACCCCACCGAGATCGGCGAGAGCGTCGTACCCGGTGGTTCCGTCGACGGGAAGGGTGACGTCGAGCGGCTCCTCGGCGGTGAGGATCTTCTCGACGACGAGCCACGAGTCGGGTCCGACGACGCCCCGCAAGCGAGCGAGATACTCGGCCGGTGCGGTGAGCCCGTCCGGATGGTCGACGCGCACACCGTCGACGAGACCGTCGCGGAACCAGCTGCCGACCTCGGCGTGCGTCGCGTCGAAGACCGCGGGGTCCTCCTGACGGAGACCGGCCAGGTCGCTGACGGAGAAGAACCGGCGGTACCCGATGCGCCCGGAGCGCCATCCGACCAGTTCGTAGGACTGCTTGTCGTGCAGTGCTTTCGCGTCGTCCCCGCCGTCGTCGGTCGCAGGGTCCACCGGGAAGCGGTTCTCGTAGTAGGCCAGCGTGGCCTCGTCTCCCGACCGGTCGACCGAGAGTTCGTTCACGTCGGCATCGTCGCCCAGCACGGGGAGCGCGATGCGCTCCGCACCGGCCCAGTCGATGTCGAACCACGAGGCGTACTGCGATGCGCGTCCGTGTCTCAGCACGTCCCACCAGAACGGGTTCTCCCGCGCCGTGGCCACACCGAGGTGGTTGGGCACGATGTCGACCACGACGCCCAGGCCGTGGGACCGGCACTCGGCGACGAGGTCCTCGAGAGCGGCTCGACCACCGAGTGCCTCGGAGACGGTGCGCGGATCGGTGACGTCGTACCCGTGGGTGGAGCCCTCGGCCGCCGTCAGGATCGGCGACAGATAGACGTGGGAGACACCGAGTTCGGCGAGATAGGGAACCAGCGACGCGGCATCGCGGAGAGTGAAGCGATCACCCCGTAGCTGGAATCGATAGGTCGAGGTGATCGCGTGGCTCATGTCGTTTCCTTACCCCGTTTTCCGTAGCACCAACAGTGACCGTGCTTGCACCTCGACAGCGGTGCCGGCGACGATGACTCGATCGTCGGCTCCGGTGGCCGAGGCGGTGTCGAGCGCGACGGTCCACTCGTCGGCGTACTTGCCGTCCAGTGTGGTGAAGTCGATCGGCTCGTGATGGGCGTTGAAGCACAGGTAGAACGTGTCGTCGACGACCCGGTTGCCCCGGTTGTCGGGCTCGGGGATGTTCTCGCCGTTGAGGAACACCGCCAGCGACTTGCCGAAGCCGCTGTCCCAGTCCTCCTCGGTCATCTCCTCGCCGGTCGGGGTGAGCCACGCGATGTCGCGCGTCTGCTCCGCCTTGCGGATCGGCCGGCCCTCGAAGAAGCGTCGTCGACGGAACACCGGGTGGTCGTTGCGGAGTGCGATCACGCGGGACGTGAACTCGACCAGATCGGCGTTCGTCTCCGCCAGCGACCAGTCCATCCAGGCCAGTTCGGAGTCCTGGCAGTAGACGTTGTTGTTGCCCTGCTGGGTCCGGCCCATCTCGTCGCCGTGCGCGAGCATCGGCGTGCCCTGGCTGAGCATGAGCGTCGCCAGCATGTTGCGGATCTGACGGGCGCGCAGCGACAGCACCTCGGGGTCGTCCGTCGGCCCCTCGACACCGCAGTTCCATGACCGGTTGTGGCTCTCGCCGTCGTTGTTGTCCTCGCCGTTGGCCTCGTTGTGCTTGTCGTTGTAGGACACCAGATCGTGCATCGTGAAGCCGTCGTGCGCGATGACGAAGTTGATGCTCGCACCGGGGCGGCGACCCGTCGCCTCGTAGAGGTCGGAGGATCCGGTGAGCCGCGACGCGAACTCGCCGAGTGTCGCCGGCTCACCGCGCCAGTAGTCGCGGACGGTGTCGCGGTACATGCCGTTCCACTCGGTCCAGAGACCGGGGAAGTTGCCGACCTGGTAGCCGCCCTCACCGACGTCCCACGGCTCGGCGATCAGCTTGACCTGGCTCACCACCGGGTCCTGCTGGACCAGGTCGAAGAACGCGCTCAGCTTGTCCACGTCGTGCAGTTCGCGGGCCAGGGTCGATGCGAGGTCGAAGCGGAAGCCGTCGACGTGCATCTCGGTGACCCAGTAGCGCAGGGAGTCCATGATCAGCTGCAGGGTGTGCGGGTGACGGACGTTCAGGCTGTTACCCGTGCCCGTGTAGTCCATGTAGAAATACGGGTCGTCGTCGACCAACCGGTAGTACGCGGCGTTGTCGATGCCGCGGAACGCGATGGTCGGACCCATGTGGTTGCCCTCGGCGGTGTGGTTGTAGACCACGTCGAGGATCACCTCGATGCCGGCTTCGTGGAACGAGCGCACCATCGTCTTGAACTCCGACACGGCCGAACCGGCCATGGGGGAGGACGCGTACTCGTTGTGCGGGGCCATGAAACCGAACGAGTTGTAGCCCCAGTAGTTGCGAAGTCCCTTGTCCACCAGTGTCTGATCCTGCATGAACTGATGCACCGGCATCAGTTCGATGGCGGTGACGCCGAGCTTCTCCAGGTGGCTGATCACGGCCGGATGGCCGAGACCGGCGTACGTACCGCGCAGATCCTCCGGGATGTCCGGGTGGGTCATCGTCATGCCCTTGACGTGGGCCTCGTAGATGACGGTCTCGTTGTAGGGGCGACGCGGCGAGCGGTCGTTCTGCCAGTCGAAGAACGGGTTGACGACGACCGTCGTCATCGTGTGCCCCAGCGAGTCGTGCTGGGGGAAGTGGTTCTCGGACTCGGACTCGGGCTCGGGCTCTGGATCAGGCTCGGGTGCAACGGTTCTGGCAGTCGCGACGTTGGCGCGGGTCGCGTCGACGGTGCGCGATGCGGTGGCCGATCCCGCGGGGCCGGCGACGTGCGCCTCGCCGGGATGCACGGCGTCGTCGTTCTCCTGCGCTGCGGGCACGGGACGTTCGGGGATGTCGATGTCGTAACTGAAGAGCGAGCGGTCACCGTCGAACGATCCGACGAACGCCTTGCCGTAGGGGTCGAGCAGCAGCTTGCTCGCGTCGCACCGCTGTCCCGCTCCGGGATTCCACGGGCCGTGCACGCGGTAGCCGTACCGCTGGCCGGGCTGGACCTGGGGGATGTAGGCGTGCCAGACGTACCCGTCGACCTCTTCGAGGCGGACGCGGGTCTCGTGACCGTCGGCGTCGATGAGGCAGAGATCGACGGCCTCGGCGACCTCGGAGAAGAGCGCGAAATTGGTTCCGGCGCCGTCGTAGGTGGCGCCCAGGGGATACGCGCTGCCGGGCCATACCTGGATCGATGGTTCGTGTGCATGGTCGACGGACATGCTCGGAACCCTATCCCGGCAGCGGCGAAGGACACCTGTCGGCGAGGTCCGTCGCAGGCCGGAGCGTCGGCCGCCCGGGCTCAGCCCAGTCGTGCGATCAGCGCGTGCCCGAGGTCGGTGCCCGATCGCCAGGCGCTCTCGACGCGGGGCGAGCCCTCCGGGCACCACTGATCCCCGGCGAAGCCGACCAGACGGTCTCCGTGCGAGACGATGTCGTGGCTCGCGTCGTGCTGGGAGGCGGGCTTGGCGAAGGTCCAGCGGTGGGCGTGCGTCCAGATCGGAGTGCCGATGCCCGTGAGCGCGGCGACGGCGTCGACGACGGCGGGGATCGCACCGGCGGGGTCGTCGAGGTGTCGCCGGGCGCGCTGCGCGGACGTGTGGGCGACCAGCACCGCGGCTCCGTCGCCCCGGCGTGCGCCGTCGCGCGCGAGGAACTCGACGTCCGCGTCGTCGGACACGAAGGCGGCGTCGGGGAAGGGGAGTCCGGCGGCGTCGTCGTCGGTGAGCCCGAGGACCACCGCGACGACGGGGTCGTAGTCGACGGCGTCGGGCACGGTCACCAGCCGGGACGCCTGCGGGTCGGGCATGGCCAGGACCACATGCCCGTCGGGCAACGCCCGAGCCTCGGTGGCGTCGACAGGGATGCCGGACAGCAGGTCCTTGACCAGAGATCGCAGGCCCGCCGGCGTTCCCCACCGCGTGGGTCCCGATTTCTGTTCCGGCTCCGCCCCGGCCCGCACCACCGTGAAGGTGTCGGTCCACTCGTGCACGAGACCGCGAGAGGCCCAGTCGGACACGACGTCCCGGAACCCGTCGTCGCGGACGGTGAAGTAGCCGGCGCCCACATCGACTCGGCGTCCGTGCAACTCGGGGGACGACATTCGACCGCCGACGGCGCGGCCCCGGTCACGCAGCACGAACGGGACACCGGCGTCGCGGAGCACGCGAACGCACGCGGCACCGGCGATACCGGCTCCGAGGACGGTGACGGGAGAGGTCGAGGAGGTCACTCGTTCAGCGTACGGACGCGGCTCCGAACGCCGTCGACGAAGAGTTCGAGGCCGAAATCGAACCGAGCGGTGGCATCTCGATCGAGGTCACCGTCGTCGGGGTGTCGATCCGCGGCCAGCGCACCCGCGGACTCCATCTGCAGCCGGGACTGTTCGTCGCTCGTCGCACCGAGCACGTAGTAGAGCAGGGCGTCCGCGGCGTGTCCGGCGTCCTCCGGGGTCAGCCCGGTGGCGCGGAGATCGTCGACGACCGTGGTCCGCACGGGGTGCGTCACCGTGCGGGCGGACAGGCTGGAGGCGACCACCTCGGCGCCGTCCCGGTGAGCCAGGAGAGCGTCCCGAAGTCCGTGAGCGCGGCCGCGCACGGCGTCCAGCACATCGGAGGTGACGTCAGCGGGCACGGCGTCGAGGCGGCTCAGGATGCGATCGGACACCGCGCCGAGCAGCGCCTGCTTGTTCGCGACGTGCCAGTACAGCGCGCCGGGCGCCACACCGAGCGAGCCGGCCAATCGGCGCATCGTGAGGTCGGCGAGACCGTAGTCGTCGAGAATGGTCAGTGCGCCGTCGACGACGTCGTCTCTGCGCAACTGCATTCCGCACCTCTCCCGACTCGTGTCGCGGGCCCGTCGGCCACGCAGTGACAGCCTAGGCTGGCCGACGTGAGTGATGTCGACACGACGGGGTTCGCCTCGACCGCACCCGGGATCGGCGATGCGGGTCGGCCGTCGCGCGGCGCGTTCACCCGGCGTTCGATCCGGATCGTGCTCGCGACCGTGGTGGTCGGTGCCGTCCTCGGGATCCTGTGGGCTCTGCTCGCGCCCGTGGAGCACGTCGCTGCCGTTGGTGACGGCCGCGCGATCGTGTTGACCGGCGAGAGCGATCATCGCTTCGACGCACTCGCTCTGTTCCTCTGCGTGACCGCCGCGGCCGGGGTGCTGACCACGGTCGCCGTCTGGGCTCGCGTGGCCGAGCGAGGGCCGCGTCTGGTCCTCGACATCGTGGTGGCGTCGGCGCTGGCGTCCGCCGCGGCGATCGGTGCCGGCCTCGCCGTGGGCGCGGTGCGGTATCCGAGTGCCGACGGCGCCCTTCGCGGCGATGTCGTCGCACTCGCCCCCGGTGTCTCGACGTGGCTGGCTCTGCTCGCGCAACCTCTGGCTGCGGCGGTCACGCTCGTTCTCGTCACGGCGCTGTCGCCGTCGGACGATCTGGGTCGGGACGAGTCCCCCGAGGAGTGATCCGTTCGGGTCTCGGACGCCGGGTTCGTCTGCTTGAATGAGCGCTCTCAGGGCGGCCCACGACGGGCCGCGGGCGGGGGCCGACCTCTTCGAACGGCGAGGGTCTCCAGGACGTGGCGAACACCATTCGGCGGTGGTTGACCAGACCCGTCGATTACGCGTGGACCGTCCACTACTTCGAGACGAACACCGCGCTCGGCTCGACCCGCGTCCTCATCGGTCTGTCCTGCCTCCTGTTCTCCGTCCTGTACGTCGTCGCCGGACTCGCCCCGCCGACCGCGCCGACGGGAGCAGCACTGACGATCGTGCTCGTGAACGCGGTGGCGACCGCCGGCGTCGGGCTCGCGTGGATCCGCGGACCGTGGCCCTCACGGAGGATGTCGACGGCCTTCGTCGTGTACGCGGACGTCGGACTCTCCGTGGTGCTTCTCTCGCTGTCCGACCCGCTCGCCGTGCTGCCCTGCACGATCCTGTTCGGCGTCGCGAGCAGTTACGTGGCGACGTTCCACACGCCGCGGGTGTTCGCCGTCCACCATTCCCTCACCGTGGTGGTCTGCGTCGGGTTGTTCGTCCGAGCGATCGGCTCCGAGTCCGTGCTCGGAGCGGCGCGCACCTCGCTCGCCGTCACCTACGGATTGCTCATCGTGATGGTTCTCTTCCTCGCACCGATCTCCATCTACCGCCTGCAGTTCCTGCAACGCGGCGACGTCACCGCCGCGTACGTGGATCCGCTGACCGGCCTGCGCAACCGGCGGGGACTCACCGTCGCGGCGGGCGAACTGCTCGGCACCCGGAACGGTCTCGTCGCGGTGGTCATCGACATCGACCGCTTCAAGTCGATCAACGACCGCTTCGGACACCACCACGGTGACCTCGTCATCCGTCGGACGGCGGACACCATCGACGAGATGTTCCCGTCTCCGTCGATCACGGCCCGCACCGGCGGGGAGGAATTCGCCGTCGTGACCGCGCTGCCGATGGACGAGGTGCTCGACCGGGCGCGGCGGCTGCGCAGCGCCTACACGGCGCGGTCGGACCACGAGTCGAGTCTGAGCATCGGGGTCGCTCGCGAGGAGCGGGTCGTCACCTCGCACGACGTGGAGGTGCTCCTCATCTGTGCCGATCGAGCGATGTATTCCGCCAAGGCGGACGGCGGCGATGCCGTCAACGGCTACGGCACTCTCACGTAGGTGGTCGGAGCGCGGCGAACTCGTCGGTCACACGTAGTGCGCTGTCCCGGAAGCGGTACAGCGCGGCGGGACGTCCTCCGGACGGGCCCGGGGGAGCGGTGTGGCCGGTGGACTCGATGACGCCCCGCCGGGTGAGCACCCGTTGGAGATTGGTGGTGTCGACCTGGTAACCCAATGCGGCGCAATAGATGTCACGCAAGGTCGACAGGCTGAACTCGACGGGCGCGAGCGCGAAGGCGATGTTGGTGTACGACAGTTTGGCCGCCAGTCTCGCGCGGGCGTGCGCCACCATCGTGCCGTGATCGAAGGCGGTCTCGGGGAGCGTCGCGACCGGGTGCCACGCAGTGTCGACGGGAAGTCGCGGGTCGCCGACGATGGGGACCAGACCGAGGAACGTCGAGGCGATGCGGCGATCGCCGGGGACCCGCCCGGGATCGGAGAAGACGGACAGCTGCTCGAGGTGGCGTACCTCGCGCACGTCGACCTTCTCCGCCAGCTGACGTCGCGCGGAGTCGGTCAGGTTCTCGTCGCCCCGGAGGAGCCCGCCGGGGAGTGACCAGGTTCCGCGTGCCGGGGCGAGTGCGCGCTGCCACAGCAGCACGCACAGTTCGGCAGGCTCGCGGGGCTGCAGCTCGCGCACCTGGAAGACGACGGACAGCACTTCGTGCACCGGTCGGGTGGCCGGATCGGGGGCACTTCCGGTCGGTCCGTAGGCGGCGGTGCTACGATGAATCACGTTTTCGATCATAAGTCGAAAACCCCGTCGGGTCCATTCCGGCGGATCGGCACCGGCGCACGCGAGCGCTGGACGCACGCGAGGAGCACGACATGGCGATCACCACCACGCGATTCGGCGGGAACTCCGCGGTCTTCGACGGACCGACGGGCTACGCCGGCGTCGATGCCGGCCCGGAGTGGGCCGAGGAGATCCTGCGCCTGGCAGAGGCGAAGAACGCGACGATCCTGGCACACAACTATCAGCTGCCCGCCATCCAGGACATCGCCCACCACGTCGGCGACTCGCTCGCGCTCTCGCGCATCGCCGCCGAGGCGCAGGAGGAGACCATCGTCTTCTGCGGCGTGCACTTCATGGCCGAGACGGCCAAGATCCTCGCGCCGTCCAAGACGGTCCTCATTCCCGACGAGCGGGCGGGCTGCTCTCTCGCCGACTCCATCGACGCGGCCCAGCTGCGTGAGTGGAAGGCCGAGCACCCGGACGCCGTCGTCGTGTCGTACGTGAACACGACCGCCGAGGTGAAGGGACTGACGGACATCTGCTGCACCTCGTCCAACGCGGTCGAGGTCGTGCAGTCCATCGACCCGGACCGCGAGGTGCTCTTCCTGCCGGACCAGTTCCTCGGGGCCCACGTCCGTCGGCAGACCGGTCGCACCAACATGCACATCTGGGCCGGTGAGTGCCACGTCCACGCCGGCATCAACGGCGACGAGCTCACCGCACGGTCGCAGGCGTACCCCGAGGCCGAGCTCTACGTCCACCCCGAGTGCGGGTGCGCGACGTCCGCGCTCTACCTCGCCGGCGAGGGATTCGTGCCCGAGGACCGCGTCAAGATCCTCTCGACCGGCGGCATGCTCGACGCGGCGCGCACCACGGGTGCGAAGCAGGTTCTCGTCGCCACCGAGATCGGCATGCTGCACCAGCTGCGCAAGGCGGCGCCCGGTGTCGACTTCCAGGCCGTGAACGACCGCGCGTCCTGCCCGTACATGAAGATGATCACCCCCGCGGCGCTGCTCCGGTGCCTCACGGAGGGCAAGGACGAGGTGCACGTCGACGTCGCGACGGCCGAACGCGCACGCGCGTCCGTCGAGCGGATGATCGCCATCGGCTCGCCCGGCGGCGGCGAGTGACCACTGCGGCCACTCCGGGCGAAAGTGTCGCTGCCGCTCCGGGCTGGGAGGCCGCGGCCGATCTCGTCGTGGTCGGCGGGGGAGTCGCCGGTCTCGCCGCGGCGATCGAGGCGACCCGGTCCGGGCTGAGCGTGCTGGTGCTGAGCAAGGACGCGGCGGGTACGGCGACGCAGTACGCCCAGGGCGGCATGGCCGTCGCGATCGGCGAGGACGTCGAGGCTCACGTGCGCGACACGATCGTCGCGGGCGCCGGTCTGTGCGACGAGGCCGCGGTGCGCTCGATCGTCGGGGCCGGCGCCGACGCGCTGAGTGTGCTCACCGGCATCGGTGCTCGGTTCGACAGCGGCGCGGACGGCTCCATGGCCCGCACTCGTGAGGGCGGCCACTCGGTCGGCCGCATCGTGCACGCGGGCGGCGACGCCACGGGGCGCGAGATCCAGCGCGCTCTGTCGTCCGCGGCGCCCGCGACGGTGAACGGCGCGACCGTGCTCGACGTCCTGGTCGGCGACCGCGGTGTGGCGGGCGTGCTCGTATCGCTCTCGCCGGACGATCTCCACGCGAACCTCGGCGTGGTGCACGCACCCGCCGTGCTGATCGCCACCGGTGGCACCGGAATGCTGTACTCGGCCAGCACGAACCCGTCCGGCGCCACGGCCGACGGCCTCGCTCTCGCACTGCGGGCGGGCGCGGACGTGGCGGACGTCGAGTTCGTGCAGTTCCACCCGACCGTGCTGTTCCGCCCCGGCGGCCGCGGGCGGCTCCCGTTGGTCAGCGAGGCGGTCCGCGGTGAGGGCGCGCGTCTCGTCGACGCCGACGGCCGCTCGATCATGGCGGGCGTGCACCCGCTGGGTGATCTCGCTCCCCGCGACGTCGTGTCCCGGGCGATCGCCGCTCGGCTGGCCGAGAGCGGCGCCGATCACGTCTTTCTCGACGCGCGGTCCGTGCCCGACATGGCCCTGCGTTTTCCCACCGTCACCGAGGCCTGCCTCGCTCAGGACGTGGACCCGACGGAGCAGCCGATCCCGGTGGCCCCTGCAGCGCACTATGCATGCGGCGGTGTCGTCACAGACGAGTACGGCCGCACCTGCGTCGCCGGGCTCCACGCCGCGGGCGAGGTGGCCCGCACAGGACTGCACGGAGCGAACCGTCTCGCGTCGAACTCGCTGCTCGAGGGCGTGGTGCTGGGGACCCGAGTGGCTCGCAGCGCCCAAGACCGGGTGTCCGTCCGCTCCCTGACGTCCGGCGATCCGTCTGCGCGACACCGGGCGCCCCGGCTCGACAGGGACGTCCTCCAGTCCGCGATGACCCGTCACGTCGGCGTCGTCCGCGACGACACAGGTCTGCGCGAGGCAGCGGCGATCGTGGGAGCCGCTGTCCCGCGCGAGCTCACGTCGACCCACGACGTCGAGGACGCCGCACTGACACTGCTGGCGTCCGCGACCGCCTCGGCAGCTCTCGCCCGCACCGAGACGCGGGGTGCGCACACCCGCGCCGATCACCCCCGGTCCGACGACGCACAGCGCCGCAGCACCGTCTTCCGGCTGGCCGACGACGGCAGCCTCGCGATCGTGCGGAATGCCCGCAGCGCCGACCAGGTCGGCCCGATAGGAGTCTCATGACCACACCCGCCGCTGCTCTCGACCCCGTCGATCGAGACGAGATCCTCCTCGTCGTGCGCCGCGCGCTGGAGGAGGACCTCCGATACGGGCCCGATGTGACGAGCCTCGCCACGGTGCCCGAGGGCGCGCGCACCCGCGCCGCGGTCGTCTCGCGGGCACACGGCGTCGTGGCGGGCCTCGACGCCGCGCTGGCGGTGCTCGACGAGGTGATCGGCGACCACGTCGTGCTCTCCCGGATCGCCGACGGCACCCGGGTCGAGCCGGGTGACGTGGTGCTGTCGGTGGAGGCACCGACCAGGGCCCTGCTCACCGCGGAGCGGACGATGCTCAACATTCTCTGCCACCTGTCCGGCATCGCGACCGCGACCGCGGCGTGGGTCGACGCGGTGTCCGGCACGGGATGCGTCGTACGGGACAGTCGCAAGACCTTGCCCGGGCTACGTGCACTGCAGAAGTACGCCGTGCGTGCCGGCGGCGGGCAGAACCACCGCATGGGCCTCGGCGACGCGGCACTGATCAAGGACAACCACGTGGTCGCCGCGGGCTCGGTGGTGGCGGCTCTGCGCGCCGTCCGAGCCGCGGCGCCGGACATCGCGTGCGAGGTCGAGGTGGACACTCTCGAGCAGCTCGACGACGTGCTGGCCGAGGGCGTCGACCTGGTGCTGCTCGACAACTTCCCGCTGTGGCAGACGCAGATGGCGGTGCAACGTAGGGATCGAGCAGCTCCCGCGACGAAGCTCGAATCGTCCGGCGGGCTGTCCCTGGACTCGGCCGCCGAGTACGCGGGCACCGGTGTGGACTTCCTCGCGGTCGGCGCGCTCACCCACTCCGTGACGGTGCTCGACCTGGGGCTCGACTTCGAGTGACGTTTCGCGTGAGCGGGATCCGGGCACAGGACCGCACATGACATCTGTGAGCACTGTGGACCGCGGCGATCGCGTCATCGCCCGCCGCGTGACCGTGAACGCCCCTGCCGACGACCTCTTCGCTCAGGTGGCGGATCCGCACCGGCACGGCGAGCTGGACGGCTCCGGAACGGTGAAGGACACGGTGAAGGGTCCGACGACGCTCTCGCGCGGAGCGAAGTTCTCGGTGGGCATGAAGCAGTTCGGCGTGCCCTACCGCATCACCAGCACCGTCACGGAGTTCACCGATACCGGGGACACCAAGGTGATCGAGTGGCGGCACCCGCTGGGCCACAAGTGGCGCTGGGAGTTCGTCGCGGTGGGCCCCTCGTCCACAGAGGTGACGGAATCGTTCGTCTACGGAACGGCGAAGATCCCGAAGATGCTCGAGGTGACCAAGCAGACGGCACAGAACGCGAACGGCATCACGAAGACGCTGGAGAAGCTGGCAGCCCGCTACTCCTGAGACCATGGTGCGGGCAGGCCGGAGGCCGGTCGGTGGGACCAGGTGGATCGTCCCCCTCGGGGCGCCGGTCGGGGCTCGAGCGATAATCGACGTGCGCCGACCGGCGCGCCCTTGCTCGACCCGAGAGGATCACCCATGACTGCCCGCACCGAGTTGCGACGCGTGGATCTACGCGGCAGCTCTCCGTCCACCGCCGAGCTGCGCGCGGTTCTCCCACGGGGTGGAGTGGACGTGAACTCGGTGCTGCATCTGGTCACCCCGGTGGTCGAGGCGGTGCGTGAGCGCGGCGCCGACGCGGCGCTCGAGTACAGCGAGACGTTCGACCGCGTGCGTCCCGACTCCGTGCGAGTCCCGGCCGCCGAGCTCGAGAAGGCTCTGGACCAGCTCGATCCCGACGTGCGGGCGGCACTCGAGGTGTCCATCGAGCGTTCGCGCATCGTGCACGAGGATCAGCGTCGGTCCGAGACCGTGACCACCGTCGTCCCCGGTGGAACCGTCACCGAGAAGTGGGTCCCGGTCGAGCGAGTCGGACTATACGTACCGGGCGGCAACGCCGTGTACCCGTCGTCCGTCGTCATGAACGTCGTCCCCGCGCAGGTCGCCGGCGTCGGCAGCCTCGTCGTCGCCTCGCCGCCGCAGGCGGACTTCGGCGGCCTCCCGCACCCCACCATCCTGGCGGCGGCAGCGTTGCTCGGCGTGGACGAGGTCTGGGCGGTCGGCGGTGCCCAGGGCGTCGCACTGCTCACCTACGGCGGCGTGGACACCGACGGTGCGCCGCTCGAGCCCGTGGACATGATCACCGGCCCGGGCAACATCTACGTCACCGCGGCGAAGCGGTTGTGCCGTGGAGCGGTGGGCATCGACTCCGAGGCCGGGCCCACCGAGATCGCCATCCTGGCCGACGACACCGCCGACCCGGTGCACGTCGCCGCCGATCTGATCTCGCAGGCCGAACACGACGTGCTGGCGGCGAGCGTGCTCGTCACCACCTCGGTCGCCCTGGCGGACGCCGTCACGCGCGAGGTCGCCGAGCGCACGCTCACCACCAAGCACTCCGAACGCGTCGCGACGGCGCTGTCCGGTGAGCAGTCGGGCATCGTGCTGGTGGACACGGTGGACGACGGCATCCGCACGGTCGACGCCTACGCCGCGGAACACCTCGAGATCCAGACCGAGAACGCCTCCGAGGTGGCGGGCCGCATCCGCAGCGCCGGAGCGGTGTTCGTCGGACCGTGGTCGCCGGTGAGCCTCGGCGACTACTGCGCCGGGTCGAACCACGTCCTGCCGACGGCCGGATGCGCCCGTCACTCGTCCGGGTTGTCGGTGCAGACCTTCCTGCGCGGCATCCACATCGTCGACTACTCGCGCGACGCTCTCGACGGCGTCGCGAAGCACGTCGTCGCCCTCGCGAACGCGGAGGATCTGCCGGCGCACGGTGATGCCGTCCGCGTGCGGTTCGAGAGCCGATCGTGACGGCCGCGCCCGGCGCCGGGACCGCACTGTCGGACCTGCCGCTGCGCGACTCGCTCGTCGGGAAGTCTCCGTACGGTGCGCCGCAGCTCGAGGTGCCGGTGCAGCTCAACACCAACGAGAACCCGCACCCACCGTCGGCAGCGCTCGTGGAGGACGTCGCCCGCTCCGTGCGGGAGGCGGCAGCGTCGCTGCACCGCTATCCCGATCGGGACGCCGTCGCACTGCGCACGGATCTCGCCGCGTACGTGGCGGCCCGTACGGGGGTGCCCGTCACCGTCGACAACCTGTGGGCCGCGAACGGATCGAACGAGATCCTGCAGCAACTGCTGCAGGCGTTCGGGGGGCCGGGACGCACGGCGCTGGGATTCGTACCGTCGTACTCGATGCACCCCATCATCTCGGCGGGCACCCAGACCGAGTTCCTCGATCTGCATCGGCGTGACGACTTCTCGCTGGACGTCGACGCGGCCGTGGCCGCGATCGAGTCGATGACGCCGGACGTCGTGTTCGTCACCAGCCCCAACAACCCGACGGGACACAGTCTCTCGCTCGACGACCTCCGGCGTCTCGCTTCCGCGACCACCGGGATCCTCGTCGTCGACGAGGCGTACGGCGAGTTCTCGGCGGCGCCCAGCGCGGTCGACCTCATCGACGAGTTCCCCAGCCGAGTCGTCGTCAGCCGGACCATGAGCAAGGCCTTCGCGTTCGCGGGTGGGCGACTCGGGTACCTGGTGGCCGCTCCGGCCGTCGTGGACGCACTGCTGCTGGTGCGGCTGCCGTACCACCTGTCGGTGCTCACCCAGGCTGCCGCGCGCGCCGCCCTGCGCCACGCCGACGACACGCTGGCCTCGGTGGCCGAGCTGGCGGCCGAGCGTGATCGCGTCGTCGCCCGGCTCGCCGTCCTGGGCTACCGAGTGGTGCCCAGCAGCGCCAACTTCGTGCTGTTCGGCCTCTTCGACGACGCGCCCGCGGTGTGGTCGCGGTATCTCGATCAGGGCGTGCTCATCCGCGACGTCGGAATAGCGGGGCATCTCCGCGTCAGCATCGGCACCGAGGCCGAGAACGATCGGTTCCTCGACGTCAGCGCCGACCTGTCCGAGGACGTCGTCCACTCGTCCGCCCCCGCCACCTGAACCCCCAGCAGAGGATCTCCAGTGAGCAGCATCATGACCCCGAACCGCATCGCGCGCATCGAGCGGACCACCAAGGAGTCGTCCATCACGGTGGAGCTGAACCTCGACGGCACCGGCATCGTCGACGTGTCCACCGGTGTCCCGTTCTTCGACCACATGCTGACCGCGCTGGGAACGCACGCAAGTTTCGACCTGACTGTGCAAGCGAAGGGCGACATCGAGATCGAGGCGCATCACACGGTCGAGGACACCGCTATCGTGCTCGGCCAGGCGCTGGGCCAGGCACTCGGCGACAAGAAGGGAATTCGCCGTTTCGGTGACGCGTTCATTCCGATGGACGAGACGCTGGCACACGCCTCGGTCGACGTGTCCGGTCGGCCGTACTGCGTGCACACCGGGGAACCGGAGCACATGCTGCACGCCGTCATCGCAGGGTATCCGGGCGCGCCGTACTCGACGGTGATCAACCGCCACGTCTTCGAGTCCATCGCGTCCAACGCGCGTATCGCCCTGCACGTCCGGGTGCTGTACGGACGCGACCAGCACCACGTCACCGAGGCCGAGTTCAAGGCCGTCGCTCGCGCCCTCCGCGCGGCCGTCGAGCCCGATCCGCGGGTCACGGGAGTGCCGTCGACGAAGGGAAGCTTGTGACCAGCAAGTCTGTCGCGTTGCTGGATTACGGTTCGGGGAATCTGCACTCGGCGCAGCGCGCACTCGAACGTGTGGGTGCCGACGTCACGGTGACGTCCGATCACCGAGTCGCGCTGCAGGCCGACGGACTGGTCGTGCCCGGTGTCGGCGCGTTCGGCGCATGCATGGACGGTCTGCTGTCGGTGCGCGGCGACGAGCTCGTCGACAAGCGGCTCGCCGGGGGTCGCCCCGTGCTCGGCATCTGCGTCGGCATGCAGATCATGTTCGACCGCGGCGTCGAGTTCGACGTGCCCGCCACCGGCTGCGGCCAGTGGCCCGGCACCGTGGAGAAGCTGCAGGCCGAGGTGCTCCCGCACATGGGCTGGAACACGGTGCGCCCGGGCGAGGACTCGGTGCTGTTCGCGGGCATGGACCCCGACACGCGCTTCTACTTCGTGCACTCGTACGGCGTGCAGGACTGGGAGATGGCACCGAGCGAGTCGCTCGCCGCTCCGGTTCTCACGTGGGCCGATCACGGCGGCGAGTTCCTCGCGGCGGTGGAGAACGGCCCTCTCTCCGCGACACAGTTCCACCCGGAGAAGTCCGGCGACGCCGGCGCCACGCTGCTCGAGAACTGGCTCCGCACCCTCGGATGAGCGAGCCCCGCGAGTTCTCACTGGGTCGCCACACCGGGCTCGTCCTCGGTGCGGCGACCCTGATGCTCGCCGCGACCACCCTCGTCCTCTGGCTGCTGCAGCCGAGTGGTCCGGTGGGGCTGCTGGTGGTGGCCGTCGGACTCGTCGCCACGGGCGTCTGCGCGTCGCTGGTGGCGAAGGCGTCCGTTCGCCGATCCTTCGGCGAGGAGCCCGACGGGTCCGAGCTGTCCGACTGACGCGCCGCCCTGCCCGGTGTCGCCGCGGATCGTGCCGGTAACCTCGTCGAACGTGAGCCTGGTACTTCTCCCCGCAGTCGATGTCGCCGATGGTCAAGCTGTTCGTCTCGTGCAGGGAGAGGCAGGCAGCGAGACCGCCTACGGCTCTCCGCGCGACGCCGCGCTGGCCTGGCAGAACGACGGCGCCGAGTGGGTGCATCTGGTGGATCTGGACGCCGCCTTCGGTCGCGGTTCGAACCGCGACCTCCTCGCGAGCGTGGTGGGGGAACTCGACGTGAAGGTCGAGCTGTCCGGTGGCATCCGCGACGACGAGAGCCTGCGGGCAGCGCTCGCGACGGGCTGTGCGCGCGTCAACCTCGGCACCGCCGCACTCGAGGATCCGGAATGGTGCCGCCGCGCCATCGGTGAGTACGGCGATCGTGTCGCCGTGGGACTGGACGTGCGCATCGTCGACGGTGAGCACCGCCTGCGCGGACGCGGCTGGGTGAGTGACGGCGGCGATCTGTGGGAGGTGCTGGAGCGGCTCGACCGCGACGGGTGCTCGCGGTACGTGGTCACCGACGTCACGCGGGACGGCACCCTCACCGGCCCCAATCTCGAACTGCTCGAACAGGTCTGCGCTGTCACCGAGGCGCCGGTCATCGCGTCCGGCGGAGTGTCCACCGTCGAGGATCTGGTCGCCATCGCCACGCTGACCGACAAGGGCGTCGAGGGTTCCATCGTCGGCAAGGCCCTCTACGCCGGCCGCTTCACGCTGCCGGAGGCCCTCGCCGCCGTCGCGGACAGCGCACCGTCGGCGACATGACCGCCGTGGACCTGGACGCTCTCGCGGCCACCGCGCGCACCCTGCTCGACGGCACCCACGAGCGGTTCGTCGCGGGCGCCGGCGCGCCCAGCGCCGTGGCCAAGGGGCCGGACGACTTCGCCACCGCGGTCGACCTCGAGCTCGAACGTCGGCTGGTCGAGGAACTGCAGGAGCAGACCCAGATCCCCGTGCACGGCGAGGAGTTCGGCGGGCCACCCGTCGAGTCCGGCACCGTGTGGGTACTCGATCCGATCGACGGGACCTTCAACTACTCGTTCGGGCTGCCCACGGCGGGCACACTGCTGTCGCTGCTCGTCGACGGGCGCCCGGTCATCGGCCTGACGTGGCTTCCCCTGATCGGCCAACGCTTCTGGGCGGTGGAGGGCGGACCCGTGCATCGTGACGGGGAGGCGCTCCCCGCGCTGCCCATCTCCGCACTCGCCTCCTCCATCGTCGGATTCGGTGCGTTCAACATCGACAGCCGCGGCCGGTTGCCCGGCGCCTACCGGGTGCAGGTGCTCTCGGACATCAGCCGCGTCTCCTCACGGATCCGCATGCACGGGTCGACCGGGCTGGACCTCGCGTACACCGCGGCGGGAACACTCGGTGCGTCGATCGTGTTCGGTCACCATGCGTGGGACAACGCCGCGGGAGCGATGCTGGTCCGCGCCGGCGGCGGGATCGTCACCGATCTGGCGGGCGAGCCGTGGACGGTGACCTCGACGTCGGTGCTCGCCGCAGCCCCCGGCGTGCACGAGGAACTGCTGCAGGTGCTCGCCGGAGTCGGCGAGCCGTCCTCGTACACACCGACATCGCGCGCACGGGAAGGAGTCCGGAGATGAGTGTCGCCGTACGCGTCATCCCGTGCCTGGACGTCGACGCGGGCCGCGTCGTCAAGGGCGTCAACTTCGCCGATCTGCGCGACGCCGGTGATCCCGTCGAGCTCGCCGCGAAGTACGACGCCGAGGGTGCCGACGAGTTGACCTTCCTCGACGTCACCGCGTCGTCCGGTGGTCGCGCCACGATGCTCGACGTGGTGACCCGCACCGCGGAGCAGGTGTTCATTCCGCTCACCGTGGGCGGCGGTGTCCGCACCGTGCAGGACGTGGACACGCTCTTGCGAGCGGGCGCCGACAAGGTGTCCGTCAACACAGCAGCGCTCGCGCGACCGGAGTTGTTGCGCGAGTTGAGCTCTCGATTCGGATCGCAGTGCATCGTGCTGTCGGTCGACGCCCGGACGGTGCCCGAGGGCGAGGCGCCGACGGCGTCCGGTTGGGAGGTGACCACGCACGGCGGCCGCCGCGGTACCGGCGTCGACGCCGTGGAGTGGGCACACCGCGGGGCCGAACTCGGGGTGGGCGAGATCCTGCTCAACTCGATGGACGCGGACGGCACGAAGGCCGGCTTCGACATCGCCATGATCACCGCTGTCCGCGCGGCCGTCCGGGTCCCGGTCATCGCCAGTGGCGGCGCCGGCGCCGTCGAGCACTTCGCGCCTGCCGTGGCCGCGGGTGCCGATGCCGTTCTCGCGGCCAGCGTCTTCCACTTCGGCGAGATGACCATCGGCGACGTCAAGGGCGCTCTGCGCGCGGACGGTGTGGAGGTTCGATGAGCGCCCCCGTTCTCGATCCGGCGATCGCCGACCGTCTCAAGCGCACCGACGACGGACTGGTGTGCGCCGTCGCGCAGGAACGCGGCACCGGTGACGTGCTCATGGTCGCGTGGATGGACGACACTGCCCTGGCCATGACGCTCGCGACGCGCAAGGGCACGTACTGGTCGCGGTCACGGCAGGAGTACTGGGTCAAGGGCGAGTCGTCCGGACACGCACAGTACGTCCACGAGGTCCGCCTCGACTGCGACGGTGACACGATCCTGCTGACGGTCGATCAGACCGGCGGCGCGTGCCACACCGGTGATCACTCGTGCTTCGACGCCGACGTGTTGCTGAGCGAGCCCCCGACCGCGTGAGTACCGGCGGTCAGCCACCGCCGTCGCGGGCGATGCCGGCGTCGAGGTTGGTGACCATGACCTCGGCGAGCGCTCGCATCGTCTCGACCTGCTCGTCGTCCAGCCCGTCGAACACGAGTGACCGCACGGTGGAGACGTGGCCGGGAGCCGTGGCGACCACCTTCGCGTACCCCTCGTCCGTGAGAACGGCGTGGGAGCCGCGGCCGCCGCTGATGCTCTCCCGCCGGGCCCATCCGGCGCGCTCGAGCTTGGTCATCACGTGCGACAGCCGGGACAGCGACGCGTTGGCGAAGTCCGCGAGCTCGCGTAGGCGCAGCCGACGATCCGGAGCCTCGGACAGCGTCGCCAGCACGAAGTAGTCGAAGTGCGTCAGTCCGGAGTCACGCTGCAACTGAGTGTCCAGTGCGGCGGGCAACCGGGTCACGAAGGCGACCAGCACGCGCCAGGCGTCCTGCTGTGCCGGTGTGAGCCAGCGCATCTCGTCCGGCAGTGTCTCGGACGGCGGTGTCGCGGTCATCGGGTGCGCGTTCCTCTCCTCGTGCCGGATCACGACCGACCAGTTCGGTTTCCGACTCGTCGAGTGTCCCACCGCCCGTGCGACCCCCGCGTTCGGCACCTCCCGAACCCGGCGGGACGGCACCCGGGAAGATGACCCCCATGGATTCGCAGAAGGACCCGGCACCCGGAACCACCACCCGGGAGCAGTTCCGCCAACTGGCCGCCGTCCATCGCGTGGTCCCCGTCGTCCGCAAGGTCCTCGCGGACTCCGAGACTCCGCTGTCGGCGTACCGCAAGCTCGCCGGGGACCGGCCCGGCACGTTCCTGCTCGAATCCGCCGAGAACGGGCGGTCGTGGTCCCGGTGGTCGTTCATCGGTGCGGGCAGCCCCAGTGCGCTCACGGTCGTGGACGGCGAGGCCGCGTGGATGGGGGAGACGCCGGCGGGTGCCCCGTCGGGTGGCCATCCGCTGGACGCACTCGGAGCCACCATCGAGCTGCTCCGCTCCGAACGGTTGCCGGACCTGCCCCCGCTCACCGGCGGGATGGTGGGGTATCTCGGCTACGACGCGGTGCGCCACATCGAGCGACTGCCCGAACTCACCGAGGACGATCTGAAGATCCCCGAGATGGTGATGCTCCTCGCGACCGATCTGGCCGCGGTGGACCACCACGAGGGTGCGATCACCCTCATCGCCAACGCGGTGAACTGGAACGGCACCGACGAGCGGGTCGACGAGGCGTACGACGACGCGGTGGCACGGCTCGACCGCATGACCCTCGCACTGTCGTCCGCCGCGGAGTCCACGGTGGCGTCGTTCTCGCGACCCGAGCCGCAGTTCCGGCGCCAGCGGACCTCCGAGGGGTTCGGCGCCGACGTGCACCGCCTGGTCGAGGAGATCGAGGCGGGCGAGGCGTTCCAGGTGGTGCTGTCCCAGCGTTTCGAGATGGAGACCACCGCGACGCCGCTCGACGTCTATCGCATGCTCCGACGCTCCAATCCCAGCCCGTACATGTACCTGATGCACGTCCCCGGCGCGGACGGCGAGACCGCGTTCTCGATCGTCGGGTCGAGCCCCGAGTCCCTCGTGACGGTCGCCGACGGTGTCGCGACGACGCACCCGATCGCCGGGACCCGGTGGCGCGGCGCCACAGAGGAGGACGACCTCTTGCTCGAGAAGGACCTCCTCGTGGACGAGAAGGAGAACTCCGAGCACCTCATGCTGGTGGACCTCGGACGCAACGATCTCGGGCGGGTCTGCGAGCCGGGCACGGTCAAGGTCACCGAGTACCGCCACGTCGAGCGCTACAGCCACGTCATGCACCTGGTGTCGACGGTGACGGGTCGGCTCGACGAGGGCAGGCACGCACTCGACGCCGTCCGCGCCTGCTTCCCGGCGGGCACGCTGTCGGGCGCTCCCAAGGTGCGGGCGATGGAGCTCATCGAGGAACTCGAACCGACCCGCCGCGGCGTCTACGGCGGCATCGTCGGATACCTCGACTTCGACGGGGACGCCGACACGGCGATCTGCATCCGCTCCGCCCTCATCAAGAACGGCACCGCGTACGTCCAGGCGGGTGCCGGCGTGGTGGCCGACTCGGTCGCCGAGTACGAGGACACCGAGGCGCGCAACAAGGCGATGGCGGTGCTCAGCGCGGTGGCCGCAGCGGAGACGGTGACCACCGTCGGAGGCGCCGAGTGAAACGCGGGGGCGTCGGTCTCGCCGCGCTGCTCCTGGCTCTCGCGGCGCTGGCGCTGTGGGCGTCGTCGCGCATGACCTGGGTCCGGGTCGTCAGCTCGGACGGGCTGGGGGAGCAGCAGACGTCCTCGCTCGTCGGGGGTACGTGGGCCGCGGCGACCACGCCGTTGGCCATCGCGGCCATCGCTGCGGTGGCGGCTCTGTTCGCGATCCGCGGACGGTGGACGGTGCTGCTCGCGGTGCTCGTCGCGCTCGTCGGTGTCGGAGCCGCCGTTCCCGCGGTGCAGTTGATCGTCTCGGGCGTGGATCCGGAGCGCGCCGGCGCGCTGGCGGAACTCCCCGGTCGTGCCGAGGTCCTCTCCGCGGAGGCGAGCCGCGCGCCCGCCGCACTCGCGCTCCTGGGCGGTCTGCTCGCGCTGGCCGCCGCCGTCGTGGTCGCGCGCGCGTCCCGCTCCAAGGCCGGCCTGTCGGCTCGGTACGACAGTCCCGCGGTGCGCCGTGAGCGCGCCGAACAGGACGTTCGGTCTGCTGCAGTGGACGCCGACGAGGAACCGAGCGAGCGGGCCATCTGGGACGCACTGGACTCCGGCGCCGACCCGACCGTGACCGACGACGCCACCGGTGTCGACGACCGACCCCGCGGCGGTGAGACCCGCTAGTCGGTGGTGTTACTCCGGCCTCTACTCTGAGCGCACCGGATGAGCAGCGCCACACATCCACTGCGATGTCGAGCAGACATTCACCACTCTGGCGGAAGGACGCGGGGGACACCGATGACCGTTCTCGATTCGATCCTCGACGGTGTACGGGCCGACACGCAGGCCCGTGAATCCGTGGTGGACTTCGCCTCCGTCAAGAAGGCCGCCGCCGCCGCGCGGCCGGCCCTCGACGCCGCCGCCGCGCTCATCGAGCCGGGCATCGCCGTCATCGCAGAGGTCAAGCGCGCCAGCCCTTCCAAGGGTGCGCTGGCCGACATTCCGGACCCCGCCGTGCTCGCGGGTGCCTACGAGTCGGGCGGAGCGCGCGTCATCAGCGTGCTCACCGAGGAGCGCCGCTTCCGCGGATCGCTGGACGATCTCGACGCCGTGCGTCGCGCCGTCGAGATCCCCGTGCTGCGCAAGGACTTCATCGTCGGGCCGTACCAGATCCACGAGGCTCGCGCCCACGGCGCCGACATGATCCTGCTGATCGTCGCGGCTCTGGAGCAGGACGCCCTCGCGTCCCTGCTCGACCGCACCGAGTCGCTCGGCATGACCCCGCTGGTCGAGGTGCACACCGAGGAGGAAGCGGACCGCGCGCTCGAGGCCGGCGCCAAGGTCATCGGCGTCAACGCCCGCAACCTCAAGACGCTCGACGTCGACCCGGACACCTTCTCCCGCATCGCGCCCGGCCTGCCGTCGGACATAATCCGGGTCGCCGAGTCCGGCGTCCGCGGCACCGCCGATCTTCTGGCCTACGCCGGAGCGGGTGCCGACGCGGTTCTCGTCGGTGAGGGACTGGTCACCAGCGGCGACCCGCGGTCCGCGGTGCGTGACCTGGTCGCGGCCGGAACGCACCCCTCCTGCCCGAAGCCTGCGCGCTGATTTCAGGCTCCACCCGGCTCGTCGTCCCGGTGTGTCATCGGGCAGACTCGACACCGTGACTACCAGCTATCTTCCGAACTCGAGCGACGGCATCACCGATCGCACCGATCACGACCCCGACCTCGGCGGACACTTCGGTAAGTACGGCGGCCGCTACGTGCCCGAGGCGCTCATGGGCGTCATCGAGGAAGTCACCACCGAGTACGCCAAGGCGCGCGGAGATCGAGACTTCCTCGACGAGCTCGATCGTCTGCAGCGCGACTACACCGGTCGCCCGTCGCCGATCTTCGAGGCGGCGAATCTGTCGAAGCAGGCCGGTGGGGCCCGCATCTTCCTCAAGCGCGAGGACCTCAACCACACCGGTTCGCACAAGATCAACAACGTGCTGGGCCAGGTGCTGCTCGCCAAGCGGATGGGCAAGACCCGCGTCATCGCCGAGACGGGCGCGGGCCAGCACGGCGTCGCCACGGCCACGGCCTGTGCGCTGCTCGGCCTCGAGTGCCTCGTCTACATGGGCGAGGTGGACACCGAGCGTCAGGCCCTCAACGTCGCCCGGATGAAGCTCCTCGGTTCCGACGTCGTCGCGGTGACGTCCGGCTCGCGCACACTCAAGGACGCCATCAACGAGGCGCTGCGCGACTGGGTGACCAACGCGGACGAGACCTACTACTGCTTCGGCACCGTCGCCGGACCGCACCCGTTCCCCATGATGGTCCGCGATTTCCAGCGCATCATCGGCATGGAGGCACGCGCGCAGATGCTGCACGATCACGGCCGGCTTCCCGACGCCATCGCCGCGTGCGTCGGCGGCGGGTCGAACGCCATCGGCATCTTCCACGCCTTCATCGACGACGCGGACGTCCGGCTGATCGGGTACGAGGCAGCCGGCGACGGCATCGAGACGGGTCGCCACGCCGCGACCATCGGTGCGGGCTCGCCCGGCGCCCTCCACGGCGCCTTCTCGTACCTTCTGCAGGACGAGGACGGTCAGACCATCGACTCGCACTCCATCTCCGCCGGGCTCGACTACCCGGGCGTCGGACCGGAGCACTCGTACCTCAACGACATCGGGCGAGCCGAGTACCGACCCATCACCGACACGGAGGCCATGGAGGCCTTCACTCTGCTGTGCAAGACCGAGGGCATCATCCCGGCGATCGAGTCCGCGCACGCCATCGCGGGTGCCGTGAAGCTCGGCCGTGAACTCGGTGACGGCGCCATGATCCTGGTCAACCTCTCCGGTCGCGGAGACAAGGACGTCGACACCGCCGCGAAGTGGTTCGGCATCCTGGACGAGAAGGGCAACGTGACGTGAGCACCCCCACCCCCATCCCGGTGCACTCCGGTCCGTCGCGGTTGGGCCCGGTCTTCGACCACACCCGCGGTGAGCACCGCGCGGCCCTCGTCGGCTACCTGCCCGCCGGGTTCCCGACGGTGCCCGAGTCGATCGACGCCGTGCGCGCGCTCGTCGACAGCGGCTGCGACATCATCGAGGTCGGCGTCCCGTACTCCGATCCCGTCATGGACGGCCCCACCATCGCGGCCGCCGCAGGGCGCGCCCTGGCCAACGGCGCCCGCGTCCGCGACGTCTTCACCGTGGTCGAGGCCATCGCCGACGCCGGTGGCAAGGCCGTCGTCATGACGTACTGGAACCCGGTCA
Organism: Rhodococcus sp. Leaf225; assembly: GCF_001426145.1. Lineage (NCBI taxonomy): Bacteria > Bacillati > Actinomycetota > Actinomycetes > Mycobacteriales > Nocardiaceae > Rhodococcus > Rhodococcus sp. Leaf225. The sequence continues at coordinate 268,584 of NZ_LMRN01000020.1, forward strand.
TGAAGTACGGCGTGACCGAGTTCGCCGCGAATCTCGCGTCGGCGGGCGGCCTCGGCATGATCACGCCGGACCTGATCCCCGACGAGGCCGGCGACTGGCTCGGCGCCTCCGAGGAGCACGGGCTCGACCGCATCTTCCTCGTCGCACCGTCGTCGACGGAGGAGCGTCTCTCGCGCACCGTGCAGTCGAGCAGCGGTTTCGTCTACGCCGCGTCGACCATGGGCGTGACGGGTGCCCGCGATGCGGTGTCCTCTGCCGCGCCCGCACTGGTGTCCCGCATCCGCGTGCACTCCGACATCCCCATCGGCATCGGCCTCGGGGTGCGTTCCGGTGCCCAGGCCGCGGAGATCGCCGCGTACGCCGACGCCGTCATCGTCGGATCCGCGCTCGTCTCCGCCGTCGACCAGGGTGTCGGCGCCGTCTCCGCGCTCACCGCAGAACTCGCCGAGGGCGTGCGGTCGGCGAAGGCCGCGTCGTGATGCTCGCGGCGAACACCGCCGTGCTCGCCTACATCCCCAGTCCGCCGCAGGGCGTCTGGTACGTCGGGCCGCTCGCACTGCGGGCGTACGCCTTCTTCATCATCGTCGGCATCGTCGTCGCGATCGTGTGGGGTGACCGCCGCTGGGTCGCCCGCGGCGGCGACAAGGGGACCGTCCTCGACGTCGCCGTGTGGGCCGTGCCGTTCGGTCTCATCGGCGGTCGGCTCTACCACGTCATCACCGACGCGCCGACGTACTTCGGCGAGGGTGGCAATCCGATCGACGCCCTCAAGATCTGGCAGGGCGGTCTCGGCATCTGGGGCGCCGTCTTCCTGGGTGGTGTCGGCGCGTGGATCGCCTGCAGGCGACGCGGGATACCGCTCCCGGCCTTCGGCGACGCCGTCGCGCCGGGCATCCTCCTCGCGCAGGCCATCGGCCGCATCGGCAACTACTTCAACCAGGAGCTCTACGGACGCGACACCACCCTGCCGTGGGGCCTCGAGATCTACGAACGCGTCGACGCCAACGGTCGGGTCGACTCCCTCGCCGGCGTCTCCACCGGAATCGTCGAGCGGGTCGTGCATCCGACGTTCCTGTACGAACTGTTGTGGAACGTCGTTGTCGTCGTGCTCCTGGTGCTGGTCGACCGTCGCTTCCGCCTCGGACACGGCCGCATCTTCGCCCTGTACGTCGCGGGCTACTGCGCCGGACGCTTCGTCATCGAGCTGATGCGCAGCGACTTCGCGACGCTGATCGGCGGCATCCGCGTCAACTCGTTCACCTCCGGCATCGTCTTCCTGCTCGCGCTGGCGTACGTCGTCCTCGCGCCCAAGGGTCGTGAGGAACCGGCCACGCTGCGCACCCGGACCGACGAGGTCGAGCCTGACGGCGAGGTGACGGACGAGGCGGACGCCGATGCTCCGGCGAAGGACGAGGACCGATCCACCGACGAGGTGACCACCCCGACGACGAGTGAGGACGAGGGACGTGACCGATCCGGACAAGCCTGACCTGACGAAGAAGTCGACCGGCTCGGACCCCGTGGGGTCCGACGACGTCACCGGGAGCACTCCCGGTCCGGGGTGGAACACCAACGCCAGTTTCGGCGAGGGTCCGGGTTCCGGCGCCTACCCGTCCTACCCGTCGCCCGGGACGTACCCCGAACCGTCGGCCGGTGACACGGCTGCCTTCGGCTACCCGGTCGGCGAGTACGGCTCCTGGAATCGTGAGCCCGAGTCGACGGACTGGTCCGCACGGCCGGCCGCGGACACCCCGTACGCCCAGCCCCAGTACGGTCAGCCCCAGTACGCCCAGCCGCAGTACGCCCAGCCGCAGTACGGGCAGCCCCAGTACGGTCAGCAGCCGCAGTACGGGCAGCCACCGTTCGCGGGCGGCCACGGCGTCGATCCGATGGCGCCGTTCGGTCGAGACATGGGGACGGGTGAACCATTCGGCGACAAGTCGAAGGTGACGGCAGGTGTTCTCCAGTTGGCCCCGCTGCTCTTCGGTCTGCCGCTCGGCATCGGCCGGTTCTACATCGGCTCGACGGTGCTCGGCGTCGCGCAGCTCGTGTCGTTCATCGTGAGCGTCCTGCTGACCGTGACGATCATCGGCGCGTTGATCGGTATCCCGCTCTACGCGGCCGTCTGGCTGTGGTGCCTCGTCGACGGCATCGTGATGCTCGTGAGCAAGGTCCGCGACGGGAACGGCCAACTTCTCAAACCCTGAACGACCTCCCGGTTAACTACTGGCCAGTAGCCCAATTGTCAGGACATAGAGCGGCGTCGTCGATAGGAATCGGGTCCGGCGGGGACTAGGCTTGCGCCCGTGACCCGACGGACGAAGATCGTATGCACCCTGGGACCGGCGACTGCCACCGACGAGAGAATCAAGGAACTCGTCGAGAGCGGAATGGATGTGGCTCGGCTGAATTTCAGCCACGGCGACTACCCCGACCACGAGGCGAACTACAAGCGGGTGCGTGCGGCGTCGAACGCCACCGGGAAGGCCGTGGGCATCCTCGCCGACCTGCAGGGTCCGAAGATCCGGCTGGGCCGGTTCAAGGAGGGCAAGACCACCTGGGCCAACGGTGAGCTGATCCGCATCACGGTCGAGGAGTGCGAGGGCACCCACGATCGGGTCTCCACCACCTACAAGGAACTCGCGCAGGACGCCAAGGAAGGCGATCGCCTCCTCGTCGACGACGGCAAGGTCGGTCTGGTCGTCACCGGTGTCGAGGGCAACGACGTCCTCTGCCGCGTGACCGAGGGCGGCCCCGTCAGCAACAACAAGGGCGTGTCCCTCCCCGGCATGGACGTGTCGGTTCCCGCCATGTCGGACAAGGACACCGAGGATCTCGAGTTCGCTCTGGCCCTGGGAGTCGACTTCATCGCACTGTCGTTCGTGCGGTCGCCGGCCGACGTCGAGCTGGTGCACGCGATCATGGACCGGGTGGGCCGCCGGGTCCCCGTCATCGCCAAGATCGAGAAGCCGGAAGCGGTCGACAACCTCGAGGCCATCGTCCTCGCGTTCGACGCGGTGATGGTCGCGCGTGGTGACCTCGGTGTCGAGCTCCCGCTCGAGCAGGTGCCGCTGGTGCAGAAGCGCGCCATCCAGATCGCGCGCGCCAACGCCAAGCCTGTCATCGTCGCCACGCAGATGCTCGAGTCGATGATCGAGAACTCGCGTCCCACCCGCGCGGAGGCGTCCGACGTCGCGAACGCGGTGCTCGACGGCACCGACGCCGTCATGCTGTCCGGCGAGACCTCCGTCGGCAAGTTCGTCATGGAGACGGTGCGCACGATGGCACGCATCGTGGAGACCGTCGAGATGGAGGGCGACGCGGTTCCAGCGCTCACCCATACTCCGCGCACCAAGCGCGGCGTCATCTCCTACGCGGCTCGCGACATCGGAGAGCGGCTCGACGCACGCGCTCTCGTCGCCTTCACGCAGTCCGGTGACACCGTGCGGCGCATGGCGCGTCTGCATTCGCGGCTGCCGCTGCTGGCCTTCACGTCCATCCCCGAGGTGCGCAGTCAGCTCGCTCTGACCTGGGGCACCGAGACGTTCCTGGTGCCGTTCGTCGACACCACCGACGGCATGGTGCGTGAGGTCGACAAGTCGTTGCTCGAGCTCGACCGTTATCACCGCGGCGACCAGGTCGTGATCGTCGCCGGTGCGCCTCCCGGCACTGTAGGCTCCACCAACTTGATCCACGTGCACCGAATCGGAGAAGAGGACCGGTAAGTGACCGAACTGGGGGGAACGGTCGACAGACCGGAATCGGCGCGTCGGGGGGACGCGCCGATCGCCACGGCGGGGCGCTCACGCGATCTCGACGTGTTGCTGGACATCCTCGACCTCACGGAGGTCGACGAGAACACCTACGTCGGCCGGCACCCGGCAGAGGTCGGGAGCAGAACGTTCGGCGGACAGCTGGTCGCCCAGGCGCTGGTCGCGGCCGGCCGCACCGTCAGCGGGGCGAGGCCGATCCACGCCATCAACGCACACTTCATTCGCGGCGGAGATGTCAAGCGAGACATCACTTTCCGCGTGGAGCGTCATCGCGACGGCCGCGCCTTCGCCAACCGTCAGGTGACGGCTTACCAGGGTGACGAGGAGCTGTTCGTCATGCTCGCCGCCTACCAGGACTCGCGCGGCGGCCTCGAGCACAGCGTCGAGTGGCCCGAGGTGGAGTACCCGGAATCGCTGCCGCCGCTGGGCAACCACTTCGACGGGTACGAGGACCGTCTGAAGATGTTCGTGGACGCGCTGAAGCCGATCGACATGCGGTACGCCAATGATCCGGCCTGGATCATGAAGGGCACCGGAGAACGGTCGAACCACAACAGGGTATGGATGAAGTCCGACGGACCGTTGCCCGACGATCCCGCTCTGCACGTCGCCACGATGGGATACGCGTCGGACACGACGGTGCTCGACTCGATCATCACCACACACGGTCTGTCCTGGGGTTTCGACCGCATCGTGGCCGCGACAGTGAACCATTCCATCTGGTTCCACCGTCCGTTCCGCTTCGACGAGTGGATGCTCTACGCCACCGAGTCGCCGGTCGCCGCGGGGTCCCGCGGACTGGCCACCGGCCGATTCTTCTCGCGCGGAGGAGAATTGGTGGCGACCGTGGTGCAGGAAGGGCTCATCCGCCATTTCCCGGCACGATGACGCGGTCGTCGGTCACCACGAAGACGTCGTCGAAGCGGTCGGTCCCGAACTCCGAGAGCAGGCCGGCGATGAATTTCGTTCCGGGCGCGCACTTCCCGCTGAGAATGCGGGAGACCGTGGCCGGGTCGACCCCGATGCGTTCGGCCAGTTGCCCGTCGGTCGTGATGTGAGCGAAGCGCCGTAGTCGTTCCAGCCCGTCGCGGTCCAGCTCGAGATTCGCCATCGATTCCCCCCGATGATCGATCGTGTCGCGCTCGTTGCGCGCACGAGACGAAAGGTACACATGCACTGGCGGGCGGGCAATCGACACACTGCGCGTGAACTTGCGTCCGTGTCAGTAGTGTTCGCGCCATGGATCAGACGTCCGGGGTGGGGGAGACGTGGTGGGAGTATCTGAACCGCGTCACAGACAGAGCATCACAAGTGGAGATCGCGCGGGCTGCAGGGGTGGACCCCGCGTCGGTCTCGAGATGGAAACTGGGGAAGAACACGCCGAGTGCGGATCGCGTGATCGCGGTCGCACGGCACTTCGGTCGGAATCCGGTGGAGGCGCTCGTCGTCGCGCGCTACCTCGAGCCTCGAGAAGTCGACGCGTCGATCGAGTTGGCCGCCAGCGCCGCCGCGCTGACGGACGACGAGTTGATCACGGCCGTCCGACGTCGACTCGAGCTGGCGCGGGGCATGGTCGCATCGGGGTCACCGGTGAGCCACGACTGACCGGGGTGTTCAGGGCGTGCGCTCGTCGATGACGAAGATCGCGAGCGTCGCCGCCAACACTGCGGCCGGTATCCACGCGGCGCGGACGCCGACGGACCCGGTCGCGGCGGCGCCGGCCAGTGCGCCGAGGACGAACACGGCGATCACGGCGCTGTAGACACCGAACGCCCGTCGGCCGGCGGAGTCGCGGTCGACGATCGCAGCGAAGCCGGCCTCGGTCACGCGCATCAGATTTCCGGTCATCGCGATCGCGATGTAGTTGAGATCGCCGATGTTCCGGAACAGGGCGATCTGCAGCGCGGCGATGAACGAGATCGGCACGGTGACCAGCGCATTCGGCACCGTGGCGGGTACGAAGCCCACCACGGCGAGGATGGCTGCCTGCGCCGCGATGGACCACCGGATCGGCCGGTGCACTCGGCGTTCGGCGCGTCCCGTCTTGATGACGTTGGCGATCGAGACACCGACCACGAACGCGAGGATCGGCCAGAGGTGTTGGGCCGCGTCCCGCCAGTGCGTCCGCGACACCTCGATCGCCAGGAAGATGACGTTGCCCGTCTGCGCGTTGGCGAAGACGCCGCCTCGGCTGACGTAGGTGTAGGCATCGAGGAACCCGCTCGCAGCGGTGACGAGGAGCGCGAAGCGCAGACTCGAGGCCGTCGCGGTCACCGGTCGTCCCTCGCGACGATGCGCCAGGCGTCGACCTTCGCCGCCGTGCTCAGGGCGGCATGGGCAGGGCTGGTGGACGGCAGACGGAACGTCTCGACGGGCCGGGACAGCGCCACGTGGCGAGCGAACAGCCGCGCCGCCGCGGCGCCGTTGAACACGATGCGGTCCAGGGTGGGGTGGGCCGTGAGCAGCGCGTCGATGTCGTTCGGCACCACCGTGTCGCTCTCGATGGCCGAGTCGAGACTGCCCTCGCGAGTGCACAGTTCGAGAACGTCCCACACCGCGACGCCCGCGGCCGTGAGTGCGCGCACGCGCTCCGCGTAACCGGCATCCCCGGGTAGGTGGAAGAGGTGAGTCATGATGGGCCAGAACGCATTCCGCGGATGGGCGTAGTACTGCTCGGCCGTCAGCGACGCGACCCCCGGCATGGAACCGAGCACCAGCGTGTGCGGCGAGTCGCCGACGAGCGGGGCGAAGCCGTGCACCACCGTCATGCTGCGACACCGGCGACGACGAACAGCACCGACGCACCCAGTCCTGCGACCACGCGGACGTGGTTCCACCGGGTCCACCGAGTGAGGTACTCGGGCCACACGTCCTCCGCGGCAGCGAGCCGATCGTTGAGCGGCACGTTGACGGCGACGGTCACGCCGAGGCAGCCCGCGACGTAGAGCGCCGCCGCCGCTGCGACGAGAACGGCGGGTGTGCCAGGCTCGAGGAACGCGGTGACGGCGGCGAGGACCGATGCCGCCGCGGTACCGAACAGCAGGACCATGAAGACGGGAGCGACGATGACCACGTTCACGCGCGTCATCACCGCCGTGGCGGCGGACGCGGGCTGTACGCCCAGCGCCGGCATCACGGCGATGGAGAAGGCCAGCAGGACGCCGGCCACCGCAGCGGAACCGACACCCGCCGCGACGACGGCGGCGGAGAGCAGAACGGACACGACGGAGCCTTTCGATGATGCGGCGGTTCTGTCGTCCCATCAGATCACGGTGCCCACCGCCGGGGTCGTCCGATGATCGTCACGAGTGCCTTCTTCGCCGACTACGCGCGCCAGTCGGACCAGAAGCTCGACGTGCTCGGCGGCATCTGGGACTGGTGTGTGGTCCCGTCCCTCGCGCAGCCCGTCGAGGCCTACCTGGTGGTCCTGCTGCAGCGTGGCCCCGACGACGTGTCGGGTGAGCGGGTACGGGTGGAGATCACGGACGGCGAGGACGAGCCTCTGCACGTGTTCGAACTGCCCGTCGCCGGTCACCTCGAGGGGGAGCAGCAGGCTGTGGCGTTCCCGATCTCCTTCGCATGCCGACGGGTGGGGCGCCACGTGCTGCGCCTGACGACGGGGGCGGCCGATCCGGGATTCGCGCTCTCGCTGGACGTTCGATCGATGGCCTGAGCGGCTGCGGGGGAGATGTACTGGTGCCCTCGGTGAGACTCGAACTCACACTGCACGGGTTTTGAATCCGTTTCCTCTGCCAATTGGGATACGAGGGCGAACCGCTCGCGGGGCGAGCTGGTGCGGTCACCGAGTGTAGAAGATCGGTGCCGGATGCGGTGCACCGGTACCCTGACGACGGCCCGGGCGCAGCGTCGAGAACGGCGCCGCCGCGGGGGAGCAGTGCATCGAGGGAGGGCGAGTCAGCGTGAACACACCGGCACCGTCGCAGCCACGTCGTGTGGTGGTCGCGGAGGACGAGTCACTCATTCGGCTGGACCTCGTGGAGATGTTGCGCGAGGAGGGGTACGACGTCGTCGGCGAGGCCGCGGACGGTCAGGAAGCGGTGGACCTCGTCCGCGCCCTGGTTCCGGATCTGGTGATCATGGACGTGAAGATGCCGCGTCGAGACGGTATCGACGCGGCCTCCGAGATCGCCGCGGCTCGGTTGGCTCCGGTCGTGATCCTGACGGCCTTCAGTCAGCGCGAGCTCGTCGAGAGGGCCCGCGACGCCGGCGCCATGGCGTATCTGGTGAAGCCCTTCACGAAGGCGGACCTCGTGCCCGCCGTGGAATTGGCCGCCAGCCGGTTCACCGAGATCTCCGCGCTGGAGACCGAGATCGCGGATCTCCACGACCGCCTCGACACGCGCAAACTCATCGAGCGCGCCAAGGGTCTGCTGATGACGTCCCAGTCGCTCTCCGAGCCGGAGGCCTTCACGTGGATCCAGCGGGCCGCGATGGACCGCCGCACCACCATGAAAGCGGTCGCCTCCGTCGTCATCGAGACGCTCGGAGACGCCCCCGTCGCGTGACACCGAGTGCCGTGATCCGGCCTCGAAGACTGTGCCAGGCTACGGCCGCGTTAAAACTGGCTGCGTAGACGTCACAGTAAGGTCACAGGGCTTGTTCCACGGGTCGCGAACCGTCGGGGAGCGATAGGTTCTCCTTCACGAGCGTCACGGTATCGGGTGCGTGACGCACATATTTCTAGGAGACGACAGATGGCAAGACGAACCATCGTTCGGACGGCTGCGGTGGTGAGCGTCGCTTCGCTCGCCCTGTTCGGCTGTTCCTCGAGCGACGATTCGAGTTCCGGCAGCGAAACCAGCGCTGCCGGCGGCTCTTCCGCAGCTGCGGAGGCCACCGTGGACACCGACTGCACACCCGAGCAGGCAACTGCCGGCGCGACGCCGGTGACCACTCCGCTCAAGCTCGGCACACTGCTTCCCGAGACCGGTAGCCTCGCCTTCCTCGGCCCGCCCGAGGTCGCCGGCGTGCAGCTCGCCGTCAACGACGTCAACGGCGCCGGTGGCGTTCTCGACCAGCCGATGGAGCTCATCCCCGGCGACTCGGGCGACACCACCACGGACACCGCGAACAGCACCGTCGACCGCGAGCTCGCGGCCGGCGTCAGTGTCATCCTGGGTGCGGCGTCGTCCTCGGTGTCGCTCAAGGTCATCGACAAGATCGCCAGCGCCGGCGTCGTGCAGATCTCGCCGGCCAACACCTCCGACCAGTTCGTCTGCTACGCGGACAAGGGCCAGTACTTCCGCACGGCACCGACCGATGTGCTTCAGGCACAGGCGCTCTCGCAGCTCATCGCCGAGGACGGCGGCCAGCGCGTCTCCATCCTCGCGCTCAACGACCCGTACGGTACGGGCCTGGCGAGCAACACTGTCACCAACCTCGAGGACGCCGGCATCGCGTCCGACCAGATCCAGAAGATCATCTACGACCCCAACGCGCAGTCGTTCAACGCCGAGGTGGACCAGGTGAAGAACTTCAACCCGGACGCCGTCGCCATCATCGGCTTCGAGGAGTCGGCGAAGATCATCACCCGTATGCACGAGATCGGCATCGGACCGTCGGACGGCACCGCCGTCTACGGCGTCGACGGCAACATGGGCAACGCCCTCGGCGAGTCGGTCGGACCCGGCCTGCTCGACACCATGCGTGGCACCACGCCGCTCACCGACGTGGGCGCCGGTTTCCAGGACCGTCTCAAGGCCGTCAACCCGGCTCTGGTCGACTTCAACTACGCCGGTGAGTCCTACGACGCCGTCGTGATCTCCGCCCTGGCCGCGGAGCAGGCGAAGTCCACCGCGGGTGTCGACATCGCGGCGAACATCAACTCCGTCACCAAGGACGGAACGAAGTGCACCACGTTCCAGGAGTGCCTGCCGCTGGTGAAGGCCGGAACCGACATCGACTACGACGGTGTCACCGGTGAGCTCGCGTTCACCGACGGCGGTGAGCCGTCCGTCGGCTCGTACGGCAAGCTGGTCTTCGGACCGGACAACAAGCTCACCACCGAGGACTACATCGTCGTCGGCGGCTGATCTGCAGTAGCCCGGAACGGGCCCGACTCCACTGGAGTCGGGCCCGTTCTGCTGTCGTGCTCGGGGCTCCCCGTCCGCGAGTACGTCGACAGTGTTGTGAATACGGCTCGTTGCACGGCACTTCGGACGTACTCGCCGAGGGTGAGGGGCCGCAGACAGCGAGAAGGGCGCCCCGAGCGAACTCGGAGCGCCCCTGTCGGTGTGCGCGGGTACTACTTCTTCTCTTTGCTCCCCGCCAACGTGCCGAGGTACAGCTCGATGACCTTGGGGTCGTTCATCAGGTTCGTGCCGGTGTCGGTGTACGCATTCTTGCCCTGATCCAGCACGTAGCCGCGGTCACAGATCTGGAGGCACCGGCGAGCATTCTGCTCCACCATGATGATGGAGACGCCCGCCGCGTTGATCTTCTTGCAGCGGATGAAGACCTCGTCCTGGAACATCGGAGACAGTCCGGCCGACGGCTCGTCGAGCAGCAGCACGGACGGTTCCATCATCAGCGCGCGGCCCATGGCGACCATCTGCCGCTCGCCACCGGACAGTGCGCCCGCCTTGATCTTGCGACGCTCCGACAGCAGCGGGAAAAGCTCGCTCACGAAGTCGAACCGTTCCTGGAACTTCCTCGGCCGCAGGTAGATCCCCATCTCGAGGTTCTCCTCGATGGTGAGCGAGGGAAACACGTTCTGGGTCTGCGGAACGTAGCCGACACCCTTGGTCACCAGCACGTGCGCCTCGGCGGACGTGATGGTGTCGCCGCGCAGCGTGACGGATCCGCTGCGGATCGGGATGAGACCGAAGAGTGCCTTGAGCAACGTCGACTTGCCGGCACCGTTGGGGCCGATGATGCCGACGATCTCGCCGTCGTTCAGATAGAAGTTGCAGTCCTTCAGGATGTTCACGCCGGGGATGTATCCGGCCACCAGGTCGTCGGCACGCACGAGCGCGTCGGTGGCCAGGCGGCGGTGTTCGTCCGGTGTCGCCGCGAATTCTGCTGCGGTGAGCCCGGTTCCCTCGGATGTGGTCGCTCCGGATTCGGTCATGTCGTGGTCCTCTTGTCCGTCCCGATCTCGGGTTCGGCCGCGGAGAGATCTCCGCCCGACTCGAGTGTCTCGACCTCGGCCTGCTCGAGCGCCTCGGCCAGTTCTGCCGTGGCGCCCACAGGATTTCCGTCGGCGTCGAACTCGAGCGCCTGATCGTGGTGGCTTCCCAGGTACGCGTCGACGACGGCCTCGTTGTCCGCCAACTGCGCGGGCGCGGACTCGGCGATGACGCTGCCCTGAGCCATGACCACGACCCAGTCACTGATGTCGCGGATCACGTCCATGTCGTGCTCGACGAAGACGACGGTCATGCCGTCGTCGCGCAGCGACTTGATGTGGCCCAGAAGGCTCTGCGTCAGTGCGGGATTGACGCCGGCCATGGGCTCGTCGAGCATGACGACGGCGGGATCGGTCATGAGCGCTCGCGCCATCTCGAGCAGCTTGCGCTGTCCGCCGGAGAGGGATCCCGCGAGGTCCTCGGACTTCGCGTCGAGTTTGAATCGCGCGAGCAGTTCCCGCGCACGCTCGGTCACCTCCCGCTCCTGCGCCTTCCACGTCCATGGCATGAGCGTGTTGAAGATCCGCTCACCCTTCTGTCCCGTGGCACCGAGCCGGACGTTGTCCAGCACGGTCAGCTTCGACAGTGCCTTCGTCAGCTGGAATGTCCGCACCACACCGTGGCGCGCCACCTGGTGCGGCGTCATCCTGCCCAGCGACTTGCCGTCCATCGACCAGGACCCGGTGTCCGGCTGGTCGAACCCGGTGAGCAGGTTGAACAAGGTCGTCTTGCCGGCGCCGTTCGGGCCGATCAGGCCGGTGATGCAGCCACGCTGGATCTCGAGGTGTGCCACGTCGACGGCCTTGAGGCCACCGAAGGTCCGGGACACGCCGTCGACCACCATGGTCGGGTCGGGCTTGGCGACGCCGGGGGTGTTCGCGACGTCGGCGAACAACGCCGCGCGCACCTCGGCGCTGAGCGGCTTGCGTGCCGCGATGGTGTTACTTGGCATCGAGCTGTACCTCCCGCTTGTTGCCCAGCAGTCCCTGCGGGCGGAAGATCATCAGCACCGCGATGAGGATACCGAGGAGGACGAATCGTGTGGCGCCGACCTGCTGTTCGGTCATCGGAATGAGCGGGTCGTCGCCGGCGGCGGCCTGACGCAGCAGCACGTCGGGGATCGACAGGAAGAACCAGAAGAGCATGGCTCCGACGACCGGACCGAAGACCGTGGCCGCACCGCCGAGGATCAGTGCGCCGAAGGCGAAGAAGGTCTGCGCCGTCGAGTAGAAGTCGGGGTTGATCGACTTGGTCTGCAGAGCGTTGAACACGCCGCCCATACCGCCGATGACGCCACCGAGGACGAGGGCCTGCATCTTGTAGACGAAGACGTTCTTGCCCAGCGAGCGGGCGGCGTCCTCGTCCTCGCGCACCGCCTTGAGGACGCGTCCCCAGGGGCTGTGCGTGAGCAGGTACACGAGTCCGCACAGGATCAGCACCAGTGACCATCCGACCACCATGGCCCACAGGTCGTCGCCGTAGAACTTCACGCCGACGAACGAGTACTGCTTGCCCGAGTCGAACGGGCTGAGGTTGGTGAACGGATCGGCGAAACCGAAGAGGCCGTTGGTCGATCCGGTGACACCGTTCGACGCGGTGGACCGGAAGACCAGTCGCAGGATCTCCGACGCCGCGATGGTGACGATGGCGAGATAGTCCGCCCGCAGTCGCAGGGTGGGGATACCGAGCACGAGCGCGAGGAGACCGGCTGCCGCGAGTCCGACGAGGATGCCGAGCCACAGCGGCTGTTCGTACGTGATGGTCATGATGCCGACGCCGTATCCGCCCAGCAGGGCGAAGCCGATCTGACCGAAGTTGAGCAGTCCTGCGTAGCCGAAGTGCAGGTTCAGTCCGATGGCGAGAAGTGCGTAGAAGATCGCGGAGGGCCCGACGAGCTGGGCCAGCGATACCTGGATTGCTCCGATGATGTCCATGGTCAGCCGATCCTTTGCCGCGAGCCCAGGATGCCTTGCGGCCGGACGATGAGGATGACGATCAAGACGAGCAATCCTCCGATGTATTTGAGGTCGGGGTTGATCACGAGCGTCGACCACTGCACCAGCAGACCGACGATGACACAGCCGAGCAGGGCGCCGTACGCCGTACCGAGGCCACCGAGGGTGATGCCGGCGAACATGAGCAGGAGGAGCTTGAAGCCCATCTCCCACTGGACGCGTCCGCCGAGCTCGGAGAGCCCGAACAGCACGCCGCCCAGAGCGGCGAGACCGCCGCCCATGCACCAGACGAAGGTCACGACGCGCTCGACGTTGATGCCGGACGACGCGGCGAGATCGCGGTTGTCGGCGACGGCGCGCATGGCCTTGCCGATACGGGTCTTCTGCAGCATGAGCGCGACGAGCACGAGCACCACGACGCTGATGACGATGCAGGCGAGGTTGACGTCGGTGATGGCGAACGGCCCCCACTCACGCTGCACCTGCGCCTGATAGTCCTTGTAGGGCTCGGCGCGGTCGGAGAAGAAGATGAGGATCAGGTACCGCAGGGCGATCGCGAGACCGATCGAGACGACGAGTTGGCCGATGAGGCCGGTCTTGCGTCTGCGCAGCGGTCTCCAGAGTCCGGCGTTGTTCGCCCAGCCGACCGCCACACCGACGATCACCGCCAGGACGGTCGCCGGGATCAGCTGGATCCCGAGCTTCTGGTTGAAGACCCATGCCGCGACGGCGCCGAGCGTGACCAACTCGCCGTGGGCGAAGTTGGTGAGCCCGGTGGTGCCGAAGATGAGGCTCAGACCGATCGCGGCGAGCGCGATGACCAGGCCGAAGCGCAGCCCGTCGATGGTGGTGCGCAGGAACTTCTCGTAGAACGGGACGACCGTGGCGCTGCGTTCCTCACCGAAACTGAAGATGACGGTGTTGGCGCGACCTGCCTCCACGGTGCGTTCGACGTCGCCCTGCACGGAGACACCGTCGGGCAGGGTCTCGGGGTCGACGCGGAACGTGTAACTGCCGGGTGAGACCGGAAGTGTCCATCGCCCACCGGTTTCCGACGTGGTGCGAGCCACCTCGGACTCTCCGGAGTCGAGGGCCACGACGTCGACGCCGACGAGGCGTTCACCGGCGTTGTTCAGGCTGCCGCTGACGTTCACCGCGTCGGCGGGTGGAGCGGAGTCGGACTCGGAGCCGCTCGCGGGTGGGGAGCTCGAGCTCGGAGTGGGGGACGGAGTGGGTTCCTGGGCCAGGGCCGTTCCACCGAAGGTGGCTGCGGCGATGAGGCCGAGGAGTACGACGACGAGCGCGCGGACGAGGGCGGCGGTGGCCGTCGTTCGTCCGGGCCGTCGAGGACTCGAGGGGGGCACGGGGGTCCTCTCGGACGGTCGACTAACGCCGAGGAATCTCGGCTCTGCTTGCAATTGTCGGACTCTATCGGGCTCCGGGTATCGAGAACGGCCGCTTCGATTTCTTCGATGTTTCAGTCTTGTTTCGAAGCGGTCGACCGCCGACCACGCCCGTGTCGGTACGCCTCCCTAGACTGACCTGCGTGAGTCCAGTAACCGAGTCCTCGCCCCTCCTGATGCTGATCGACGGTCACTCGGTGGCGTACCGCGCCTTCTACGCCCTGCCCGCCGAGAACTTCAAGACCACCAGCGGGCAGACCACCAACGCGGTGTACGGGTTCACCTCCATGCTCATCAATCTGCTGCGGGACGAGTCGCCCACGCACGTCGGCGCGGCCTTCGACGTCTCTCGCCAGACCTTCCGGGCGGACAAGTTCCCGGAGTACAAGGCCAATCGCATCAAGACCCCCGACGAGTTCGCGGGCCAGATCGACATCACCAAGGACGTCCTCGGAGCACTGGGCATCCCGGTGATGGCGGAGCCGGGCTTCGAGGCGGACGACATCATCGCCACCCTCACCACGCAGGCGGTCGCGGCGGGGTACCGGGTGCTGGTGGTCACCGGCGACCGGGACTCGCTGCAGTTGGTCAACGACCAGGTGACCGTCCTCTACCCGCGCAAGGGCGTCTCCGACCTGACGCGGTTCACGCCGGCGGAGGTCGAGAGCAAGTACGGACTCACCCCGGCCCAGTATCCGGACTTCGCGGCGCTGCGCGGAGACCCCAGCGACAATCTTCCCGGCATCCCGGGGGTGGGGGAGAAGACCGCCACCAAGTGGATCCGGGAGTACGGCAGCCTCGAGGACCTGGTCGACAAGGTCGACACCGTGCGCGGCAAGGTCGGCGACGCGCTGCGCGCCAATCTCTCCAGCGTCGTCCTCAATCGCCAGCTCACCGAGATGGTGCGCGACGTCCCTCTGCCGTACACACCGGATCAACTGCAGCTGGCGCCGTGGGACCGCGAGCGGGTGCACGCGCTGTTCGACGATCTCGAGTTCCGTGTGTTGCGCGATCGGCTTTTCGCCACCCTCTCGTCGACCGAGCCGGAGGCGGAGGAGGGCTTCGAGGTGCGGGGCCGCGCGCTCGAACCGGGCGAGCTCGCCGAGTGGCTCGAGGCGCACACGCAGGACGGTGTCCGCACCGGGCTCTCCGTCGTGGGGACGCGGTCCCCGTTCGATGGTGACGCGTCGGCCGTCGCGTTCGCGTCGGCGGACGGGGAGGGCGCCTACGTCGAGACCATCGGGCTCACCGCCGAGGACGAGCAGGCACTCGCGGCCTGGTTCGCGAACGAGTCGCGGCCCAAGGCTCTCCACGAGGCCAAGTGGGCGTTGCATGCGCTGCGCGGTCGCGGATGGCCCGTCGCGGGGCTGACCAGCGACACCGCACTCGCGGCCTACCTGGTCCGACCGGGGCAGCGGAGCTTCGCGCTCGACGACCTGTCGCTGCGGTACCTCAAGCGCGAGTTGCGCATCGAGGACGCCGGCGACGCCCAGCTGTCCCTGCTCGACAGCGAGGACGAGACGCAGGCAGCGGTGGCCGAGGGGGAGATCCTGCGAGCGCAGGCGGTGCTGGATCTCGCGGACGCGCTGGACCGTGAGCTCGACGAGATCGAGTCCGCGCCGCTGCTCTCGGACATGGAGCTGCCGCTGCTCGGCGTGCTCGCCACCGTCGAGAACACCGGTATCGCGATCGATCTCGATCATCTGCACGACCTGCAGAGCCAGTTCGCCGGGGAGGTGAGCGTCGCCGCCGAGGCGGCCTACGCGGTGATCGGCAAGCAGATCAACCTCGGGTCACCCAAGCAGTTGCAGGTGGTCCTGTTCGACGAGCTCGACATGCCCAAGACCAAGCGCACCAAGACCGGCTACACCACCGATGCCGAAGCGCTGCAGTCGATGTTCGAGAAGACCGAGCATCCCTTCCTCCGGCACCTACTCGATCACCGGGACGCCACGCGGCTCAAGGTGACGGTCGACGGTCTGCTCAAGTCGGTCAGCGACGACGGGCGCATCCACACCACGTTCAACCAGACCATCGCCGCGACGGGTCGGCTGTCCTCCACCGAGCCCAACCTGCAGAACATTCCGGTCAAGACGTCCGCGGGCCGTCGCATCAGGGAGGGCTTCGTCGTCGGCGAGGGTTACGACTCGCTGATGACGGCGGACTACAGCCAGATCGAGATGCGGATCATGGCGCACGTCTCCAAGGACGAGGGGCTCATCGAGGCATTCAACACCGGCGAGGATCTGCACAGCTTCGTCGGGTCGCGCGCTTTCGGGGTGCCCATCGACGAGGTGACGCCGGAGTTGCGCCGCCGGGTCAAGGCGATGTCGTACGGACTGGCGTACGGGCTCAGTGCCTACGGCCTCTCCCAGCAGCTCAAGATCTCCACCGAGGAGGCCAAGGAGCAGATGGAGGCGTACTTCTCCCGGTTCGGTGGGGTGCGCGACTATCTGCACGAGGTCGTGGAGGCGGCGCGCAAGGTCGGCTACACCTCGACTCTCTACGGACGTCGCCGCTACCTGCCGGATCTGACGAGCGACAATCGTCAGCGCCGCGAGGTCGCCGAGCGCGCGGCCCTCAACGCCCCCATCCAGGGCACCGCGGCCGACATCATCAAGGTCGCGATGATCGACGTCCAGCTCGGACTGGTCGAGGCCGGGCTCACCTCGCGGATGCTCCTCCAGGTGCACGACGAACTGGTGCTCGAGGTCGTCGAGTCCGAACGCGCCGAGGTCGAGGCGTTGGTCCGAGACAAGATGGCGCACGCCATCGAGCTGTCGGTGCCGCTCGACGTCTCCGTGGGAACGGGTCGCACCTGGGACGACGCCGCACACTGAGGCGACCACACGACGACGACGGCGGGCGACGGAATCTCTTCCGTCGCCCGCCGTCGTGGTGCGGGTGTCAGCCCGCGGTGGTCACTCGGCCGCGGCCTGCTGCTCCGCGATCTGCTTGCGGACGTCGTCCATGTCCAGGCCCTTGATCTGGCCGACCAGGTCCTCGAGCGCCGCCTGCGGAAGTGCGCCGGGCTGCGCGAAGACGAGGACGCCCTCGCGGAACGCCATGAGCGTGGGAATCGAGCGGATGTTCGCGGCGGCGGCGAGTCCCTGCTCCGCCTCGGTGTCGACCTTGCCGAACACGACGTCGGGGTGCTGCTCCGAGGACTTCTCGAACGTCGGGGCGAACTGCTTGCACGGTCCGCACCAGTCGGCCCAGAAGTCGACCAGAACGACGTCGTTACCGGTGACGGTCTCGTCGAAGTTCTGCTGGGTGAGGGTCTGCGTTGCCACGAGGATCCTTTCGTCGTGAGTGCCGACCCACCTCGTGTGGGCTCCGGCATGGTGTTCTGTCCACCGTCAACAGGCGGACCCGCGCCGTCATTCCCGAATTCGATCAGACCGAGACGGGCGCCGCCCGGAAGGTGCGCCGGTAGGACTGCGGTGTGGTGCGGCGCAGCCGCAGGAAGTGCTGGCGCAACACCGCCGCGGAACCGAATCCCACGGTGTCCGCGACGGCGTCCACCGACAGGTCACTTGACTCGAGGAGTCGCTGCGCCTCGAGAACGCGCTGATCGCTGATCCAGCGTGCCGGGGTCGTGCCCGTCTCCGCCTGGAATCGGCGAGCGAAGGTGCGGGGCGACATCGAGACGCGTGCTGCCAGGACGTCCACGGTGAGGTCCTCGCGCAGGTTCTCGGCGATCCAGTCGATGAGCGGGGCGAGGGTGTCCGAGTCGCAGGTGGGGACGGGCACCGCGACGTACTGGGCCTGGCCGCCGTCACGGTGCGGGGGCACCACCATGCGTCGTGCGATGCCGTTGGCCACCGCGGCGCCCTGTGTGGACCGCACGATGTGCAGGCACAGGTCGATCCCGGCAGCGGTTCCCGCGCTGGTGTAGACGTTGCCGTCCTGGACGTAGAGCACGTTCGAGTCGACCGTGGCGCCGGGAAAGCGCTCGGCCAGGCGCGCCGCATGGCG
Source organism: Rhodococcus sp. Leaf225 (assembly GCF_001426145.1). Classification (NCBI taxonomy): domain Bacteria; kingdom Bacillati; phylum Actinomycetota; class Actinomycetes; order Mycobacteriales; family Nocardiaceae; genus Rhodococcus; species Rhodococcus sp. Leaf225. Next base: position 286,841 of record NZ_LMRN01000020.1, read on the forward strand.
CCAGTGGGTCGTGCACCGACGTCCGTCCAGCAGTCCCGCCTCGCCGAGAACGAAGGCGCCGGTGCACAGGCTCGCGACGCGCGCGCCTCTCGCCACGGCAGCGCGCAACTTCTCGGCCAGCGGCTCGAGGTCGTGGCCGTCACCGGTGCCGCAGGCGAACGTGCCGTCCGGCGCCGTCGCGGTACCACCCGCGGACATGATGATCAGATCCGCGTCGTCGAGTCGATCGAGGTCGTACGGGACGTCGATGGAGTAGCCGAACCGAGTGCGGATCGGGTCGGGGACGGCCGCGATCAGCGAGAAGTCGTAGACCGGCAGTCCGTCATCCGACCGGTCGAATCCGAAGACCTCGCACGCGACACCCAGTTCGAACGCCTCGGTCAACGGCAGGAGCGGGACGACCACCTTCGTCAACATGTCGCCCAGTATGGCAGGAAAACGACGAAATATGTCATTACTGCCACTGTTGGTGGAATCCGCTGCGACGGAGTATTTCTCGCATGACCTTCTTCCTCGTTCTCGCGACAGTCCTGCTCCTCCTCACTGTCCTGGCCGCCCTCGCACTCGCGGATCGGACACCCGACACCCATGCCGAGGTGACCCGCCACGGCGACTACCGTTTCTGATCGTGCTCGTACTGCAGTTCCTGGCCACCGCAGCGGTGTGGGGCGCGAGCTTCCTGTTCATGAAGGTGGGCCTCGAGGGGCTGAGCTTCGTCCAGGTGGTGCTGGCGCGACTCGTCCTCGGTGCGGCCACACTGCTGATCCTGTTGCGTCCCATGCATGTTCGACTCCCGCGGCGAGGAGTCGTGTGGCTCCACTCGACGTTCCTCGCGGTGGTGCAGTGCATCCTCCCGTGGCTGCTGTTCGCGTGGGCGGAGCAGGAGATCGACTCGGCCACGGCATCCATCGTCAACGCGACGACGCCGCTCATGACGACGGTGCTGGCCTTCGCCGTTCTTCCCGCCGAACGGCCGACTCTGCTGCGCGCCGCGGGCCTCCTGATCGGCTTCGCCGGCATCGTCGTGGTGTTCGCGCCGTGGGAGAGCGGTCTGAGTGGCAGCCCGCGTGCGCAGCTGGCGTGCCTCGGCGCCACCGCGTCCTACGGTGTCGCGCTGGTGTACCTGCGTCGGTTCGTCATCCCGCTGGGTGTGCCGTCGTTGGCGGTGGCGACGATGCAGATCGGTCTCGCCGCGATGATGATGCTGGTCGCGGCACCCGTGGTGGCGAGCGACGCGGTGCGTCTCGACGTGCCCGTCGTCGCGTCGATGCTCGCGCTCGGCTGTGCCGGCACCGGGCTGGCCTTCCTGTGGAACACCAACGTCGTGACGGGATGGGGACCGTCCGCCGCGTCGACCGTGACGTACCTCAGTCCCGTCGTCGGCATCGCGCTCGGCGCCCTCGTGCTCGACGAGTCGGTCACCGCGAACGCGGTGCTCGGTACCGCGCTCATCATCGTCGGGGTGGTGGTCACGACGAGGCGCCGAGCCGCCTCGGTGGCCGCGCCGCCTGTCACCCGATGAGCCAGTCGGCTCTCGCGTCGCCGTCCCAGCGACGGACGGCCGACACCTCGGCGTCGACGTCCTGAATATCGGTCACGAGATGCGATGCCGCGGAACCGATGTCCTCGGGACGTGCGCGCATCGCCAGGGTCACGTGCGGAGTCCAGTGCCCGGGTTCGAGATGCGGGGGAATGCCGGGCGAGTCGGCGAGCGCCTCGTACACCCGCGCGTGCAGATCCAGGAGAGCCGCGGTCGGCACGACGGAGCGGGCCAGGACCGCCCGCGATCCGCCGAAGACCACCAACCCGCCGAGGCGTACCGACTCGGGGAACCGCCACGACCCGGCGTCTCGTCCGTCGGCGATCAGAGCGGCGAGCCGGCGCTCGGCGACATCGTCGATCCTCGACGCGACCGCGATGGTGACGTGCGGACGGTTGGACGCCCCCGCGTGGCGAGCCTGACTCGGCAGGCCCAGCTCGGCGAGGTAGTTCCACTCGCGCCGGATCGCATCGTCGCTGCGCTCGTCCAGGAGGAGTTCCACCGACTGCACCATGATGGGTAATGATGGCGGCCATGACGAGTGCAGCGCATCCCGGGGCCTCACAGTCCGACGACTCCGGTGCCGGTTCGCGCCGCGCACCGCACCGCATCGGTGTCCTGCACGGCGACGGCATCGGCACCGAGATCGTGCCCGGGACCGTACAGATCGTCGATGCGGCCGTGCAGGCCCTGGGTGCCACGCCCGTCGAGTGGGTGGAGCTGCCCTTCGGTCGTGCGGCACTCGACGAGTTCGGCGACGCGGTACCGCCGCGCACCCTGAGCGCGTTGGCAGAGTTGGACGCCTGGGTCCTCGGACCGCACGACAGCGCGTCCTACCCCGAGGAGACGCGGGGGCAGCTGACGCCGGGTGGTCGCATCCGCAAGGAGTTCGATCTGTACGCGAACATCCGGCCGGCACGCGCGTTGCCGGGCGTGCGGGCGACGAGTCCGGACATGGACCTGGTCGTCGTCCGGGAGAACACCGAGGGCTTCTACGCCGACCGCAACATGGCCGTCGGATCCGGGGAGTTCATGCCCACTCCCGACGTCGCCCTGGCCGTGGCGGTGTTCACCCGTCGAGCGTGCGAACGCATCGCCGAGCAGGCGTTCGCCCTCGCGGAGACTCGTCGGCGTCACGTGACCGTGGTGCACAAGACGAACGTGTTGCGATTGACGACGGGGCTGTTCAAGGACGTGTGCATGGAGGTGGCCGAGCGGCACCCGGACGTCGAGGTGGACCACGAGCACATCGACGCCCTCACGGCGAAGCTCGTGCGGTCGGGGGAGACCTTCGACGTCCTGGTGGCCGAGAACATGTTCGGAGACATTTTGTCCGACCTCACCGGCGAGTTGGCGGGGTCGCTCGGGACGGCACCGTCGATCAATGCCTCGGACACCAAGGTGATGGCTCAGGCCGCCCACGGCGCGGCCCCCGACATCGCGGGCCGCAACCGCGCCAACCCGACGGCGCTGCTGCTGTCGGTGGCCGCGATGCTCGAGCACCTCGCGGCGGGACCCGTGCCCGCCGATCACGCACGGGTGGGTGAGCGGATCCGCGCGGCGGTCGAGGCGACGATCGCCTCGGGAGTCGGTACCGCGGACATCGGGGGACTCGCGTCCACGAGCGAGTTCCTCGAGACGGTCGACGCCCACGTGGTGCGTGGTCTCTGACAGGTCAGGCGGTGCAGCAGAAGATCGCGGTGCCGGGGAAGAGCACTCCACGCAACGGCGACCACTGACCCCACTCGCGATCGAGCCACTCCGGCCAGTCGGGTTCGACGATGTCGACCAGAGTCAGCCCGGCGGCGACGATCTCGCGAACGCGGTCGCCCACCGTGCGATGGTGTTCGACGTAGGTGGCGGTGCCGTCAGGATCGAACTCGGCGTACGGCGTGCGGTCGAAGTAGGGGATGGTGGCGGTCAGCCCGGCCGGGCCCGGATCGTCCGGGAAGATCCACCGCATCGGGTGGTTGACCGAGAACACCCACCGTCCGCCGGGGCGCAACACGCGCCGGACCTCACGCATGACTCCGGCGGAGTCGGCGACGAACGGGATCGCGCCGAAGGCCGAGCACACCACGTCGAAGGACGCGTCGGCGAACGGCAGGTTCTCCGCGGAGGCCTGGATCAGTGCGGGTGACGCACTGCCGGGGGACGATGCCTCGCGGGCCGCGATCGCCGCAGCGCCGTGCGCCAGCATTCCGGCCGAGATGTCGAGGCCCGTCGCGCGGGCACCGTGACTGGCCAACCAGCGCGAGCAGGGTGCGGATCCGCATCCGATCTCGAGCACGTCGCGCCCCTCGACGTCACCGAGCAGGTGCACGTCACCCTCGTGCAGACCCTCGGGGCACCACACGAACTCGCCGGCCTCGCTCGTCACGCCGAGGAAGTCGCCGTGGGTGCGGTGGTACTCGTCGGAATCCTGGTCCCACCAGGACCGGGACGCCCGCTCGGAGGATCGGGAGTCGACGCGGCGGCGACCGGGCAGCGGCTCCGCGGGGGCCGCGTCGGCAGCGGGAGCGTGGCCGGGCGTGGACCCGGTCGGACGTGCCGGAACACCGAGATCGCCGGGGGTTTCTGTGGACACGCGCAACACGGTAACCGGGTTTGCTCGGTGCGCGGGGCACCGAGTAGTCTTCGATATGCGAATGTCTGTCTTCGCGTGCACGTGGTCGGACTCCCGCTCGTCGGCGAGGGTCCGTGGCGTGTCCGGGGGGACTGCGTCGTGTCTCGTCTCCCAGCGCTCAAGATACGGCAGCACGCGTGTCCTGTCCGCAGGAAGAACGAGTCTGTCCGACCGAACATCCATCCACCGACCCCAACCCGTCCGGAGCAACTCACCACATGGCCTCATCCACCGTCACCTCGCCGCAGGTAGCCGTCAACGACATCGGCTCCGCCGAGGATTTTCTCGCCGCGATCGACGCGACGATCAAGTACTTCAACGATGGCGACATCGTCGAGGGCACGATCGTCAAGGTCGACCGTGACGAGGTCCTGCTCGACATCGGTTACAAGACCGAAGGCGTCATCCCCTCTCGCGAGCTCTCCATCAAGCACGACGTCGACCCCAACGAGGTCGTCTCCGTGGGCGATGAGGTCGAAGCTCTCGTCCTCACCAAGGAGGACAAAGAGGGTCGTCTGATCCTGTCGAAGAAGCGCGCACAGTACGAGCGCGCCTGGGGCACCATCGAGGAGCTCAAGGAGAAGGACGAGGCCGTCAAGGGCACCGTCATCGAGGTCGTCAAGGGTGGACTCATCCTCGACATCGGTCTCCGTGGCTTCCTTCCCGCGTCGCTCGTCGAGATGCGTCGTGTCCGCGATCTCCAGCCGTACGTCGGCAAGGAGATCGAGGCCAAGATCATCGAGCTCGACAAGAACCGCAACAACGTCGTCCTCTCGCGCCGTGCATGGCTCGAGCAGACGCAGTCCGAGGTGCGCAGCGAGTTCCTGCACCAGCTCCAGAAGGGCCAGGTCCGCAAGGGCGTCGTGTCCTCCATCGTCAACTTCGGCGCGTTCGTCGATCTCGGCGGAGTCGACGGCCTGGTCCACGTGTCCGAGCTGTCCTGGAAGCACATCGACCACCCGTCCGAGGTCGTCGAGGTCGGCACCGAGGTCACGGTCGAGGTTCTCGACGTCGACCTGGACCGCGAACGTGTCTCCCTGTCGCTCAAGGCGACGCAGGAAGACCCGTGGCGTCAGTTCGCCCGTACCCACGCGATCGGTCAGATCGTCCCGGGCAAGGTCACCAAGCTGGTTCCCTTCGGTGCGTTCGTGCGCGTCGAAGAGGGCATCGAGGGCCTGGTCCACATCTCCGAGCTGGCCGAGCGCCACGTGGAGGTCCCGGACCAGGTCGTCACCGTGGGCGACGACGCGCTCGTCAAGGTCATCGACATCGACCTCGAGCGTCGCCGCATCTCGCTGTCGCTGAAGCAGGCCAACGAGGACTACAGCGCCGAGTTCGATCCGTCCAAGTACGGCATGGCCGACTCGTACGACGAGCAGGGCAACTACGTCTTCCCCGAGGGCTTCGATCCCGAGACCAACGAATGGCTCGAGGGCTTCGACAAGCAGCGCGAGGAGTGGGAAGGCCGCTACGCCGAGGCGGAGCGTCGCCACAAGATGCACACCGCGCAGATGGAGAAGACCGCAGCCGACGAGGCGCAGGAAGCTGCCAACGCAGCGGCCGGCTACTCCTCGGAGACCGGTACCCCGTCCGCACAGGGTGCACCGGCGGCAGCAGCTCCCGAGTCCACCGGCGGATCGCTCGCCAGTGACGCTCAGCTCGCCGCTCTGCGCGAGAAGCTGTCCGGCGGAGCCTGATTCGCCGACCCGGCGGAGCCTGATTCGCCGACCCGGCGGAGCATGATCCGCTGATCGACCGCTGAACGAGAGAAGCCCCGAACCGCACAGGTTCGGGGCTTCTCCCGTTCGTGGCACCGGCACCCGACCGGCTCCACACACGAGAGAAGGCCCGATCCGCGCAGGATCGGGCCTTCTCTCGTGTGGTCGGTGGTGCGGTGGGTCAGCTCGCTGCGGCTGCACTCCAGCCGGTGCCCATCTGCACGCCGCGCTTGCGCATGGACGCGAAGCTGTGGCGGGCAGGGCTGATGAGCGAGGTGAACCAGTTGCGGCGATGTTCCGCCAGCGCATCGGCGACCTGAGGGATCAGGATGCAGTGGACGCCGTCGGACATGCCCAGGCGGTGCCGTCCGGACTGCATCCGACCGACTCCCTCTCCCGCAATGGTGTTCATGCCCGTCCTTTACCTGTCGAGTACCGTCTCGCGGAGCCTTCCGGAGAAAATACGAAAGCCTGTTGTGCGCCTCGAAGATAACCGACAGGTTGGGAAACATGGTGCATTTGAGACTGGTGATTCGCGGCGTGTTGATGCGCTGCGCGCCGGACTCGGCCACACTGGGTGCGTGTTGAGAATCGGATTGACCGGTGGAATGGGCGCGGGGAAGTCGACGGTGTCACGCACCCTCGCCGACCTCGGCGCCGTGGTGGTGGACGCCGACAAGATCGCGCGCGAGGTCGTGGAGCCGGGCACGCCCGGGCTGGCCGCTCTCGTCGAGCGCTTCGGCGGGGACATCCTGGCTGACGACGGCAGCCTGAATCGACCGGCGTTGGCGGCCAAGGCCTTCGGGGACGAGGAATCCCGCCTCGCCCTGAACGGCATCCTGCACCCCTTGATCGGGCAGCGCACGACCGAGCTCGTGAACAGCGCTCCGCCGGACTGCGTCCTGGTGCACGACATCCCGTTGCTCGTCGAATCTCGCACCGCCGCAGCCTTTCACCTCGTCGTGGTCGTCCACGTCGAGGCGGAGGAGAGGGTGCGACGGCTGGTGGCGTCGCGTGGGCTGAACGAGGACGACGCCCGCGCCCGCATCGCAGCCCAGGCGACGGACGAGCAGCGCCGCGCCGCCGCCGACGTGTGGCTCGACAACTCCGGGACACCGGAAGCGTTGGAGGCCACCGTCCGTGAACTCTGGGCCGATCGTCTCGAGCTCTTCGCGGCCAACCTCCGCTCGGAGACCGTGGCCCGGACCGCCCCCCGCGTGGTGCCGGCCGACCCGATGTGGCCCGCCGAGGCACAGCGCGTGATGGATCGTGTGCGTCTCGCCTGCGGCGACCGAGCGCTACGGATCGACCACATCGGATCCACCGCGGTTCCCGACTTCCCGGCGAAGGACGTCCTCGACATCCAGGTGACGGTGGCGGATCTCGCCACCGCGGACGCACTGCGCGATCCGTTGACGGCGGCCACCTTTCCGCGCATCGAACACATCACGGCCGACGACCCGAAGCCGTCGGCGGTGCCGGGGGAAGCCGATCCTGCACTGTGGGAGAAGCGTCTGCACGGCGCAGCTGACCCGGGCAGACCGGTGAACATCCACCTCCGGGTCGACGGGTACCCCGGACAGGTCTTCGCGCTCATGTTCCGAGACCGGCTTCGCGCCGACCCCGCCGCTCGGGAGGCGTACCTCGACGTGAAGACCCGTGCTGCCGCGCGAGCCGCGGAACACGGCGAGTACGTGGACGCTATCGAGGCGTACGTGGGGGAGAAGGCGCCGTACTTCGACAGTGTGTATCCCGAGGTCGTGGAGTGGGCGGCTCGGACGGGGTGGAAAGCCGACTGATCGCTCCTCAGCGATCCGCCCAGTGGGTCGTCATGCCGAGAGCGGCGAGCCATCCGTCGACGTCGTGGTTCGCCGCCGCGATTCCGTCCACGGCGTCGGACGCCCGACGGATGGCGGCCTCCGTCGTCCGCGCGTCGAGCAACCCGGTGCTGTGCGCGACGAGCAATTCGTCGACGTCCAGGAGCTCGGCGTCGCGGCCGGTACGGACGACGATGTCGAGGTAGTGGTCGACCGAGTGCCACACGTCCCCGTCGCGGACGAACTCGCCGATGTCGACGTAGTGGTTCTGGTCGCGGACATGCGTGGGCAGGTAGTGGAAGATCGACGCGCGGATACCCAGGCTGGGGACGATCCACGACTCCAGGTAGTCGAAGGACGGATGGTCCGACGGACGGGCCATGTAGAGCCCCCAGTCGGTCGTCTCGTACACGTCGACCGGGCGGACGACACCTTTCGGATCGGTGTTGGTGCGTCCCGCGACGTCGAACACCTCGACCTTCGGTGGGTGCACGTGTGCCAGACCCGTCATGGTCCGCACCGTACCGCGCACCGTCACGGAGCGGGCGGCGCGAACATGCTGCGCACGCCGTCGAGCGTGTCGGCGTCCGCAGCCACCTTGTCGTCGCGGTAGCGGACCACGCGCGCGAATCGGAGTGCGATGCCGCCCGGATAGCGCGAGGAACGCTGCAGTCCGTCGACCGCGATCTCGACGACCTGCTCGGGCCGCACGTGCACCACGTGCGAGGTCCGTCCCGTCTCGAGAGCCAGGAACCGCTCCGTCTGCCAGGCGAGCATCTCGTCGGTCATGCCCTTGAAGGTCTTGCCCAGCATCACGAACCCGCCGGCAGGATCCACTGCGCCCAGGTGGATGTTGGACAGCAGACCGGACCGGCGACCGGATCCCCACTCGACTGCGAGCACCACCAGGTCGAGCGTGTGCACCGGCTTCACCTTGACCCAGGCGGCGCCGCGCCGTCCCGCGTCGTACGGCGCATCGAGGTTCTTGACGACCACACCCTCGTGACCGGACGCGACCGCCGACGCCGCGAACGAGTCCGCGGCCTCGAGGTCGGCCGTCACCAGCCGCGGCACACGGTTGCCCTCCGGGATCAGAGCGTCGAGAACGGCCAGCCGCTCGTGCAGCGCACGGTCCAGCAGGTCCTCACCGTCCAGGTGCAGGATGTCGAAGAAGAAGGGCGTCACGGCCACACCGGTCGACTGCGCTGTGCGTGACGCCGTCTCCTGGAAGGCCCGCGGACGTCCCTGTTCGTCCAGGGCCAGTGCCTCGCCGTCGAGCACCACGGAGGTGAGCGGCAGGGCGCGCACGTACTCGACGACCTCGGGCAGGCGTGCGGTGATGTCGTCGAGACTGCGGGTGCTGATCGAGACGTCCTCACCGCGACGGTGGACCTGCACACGGATGCCGTCCAGCTTGGTGTCGAGCGCCACGGCGCCGGCTGCGCCACCGGCCGCCTTCGCCACGCCCTCGGCCACGGTGGGGGCGCTGGAGGCCAACATGGGGAGCACCGCTCGGCCCACGGTCAGTCCCAGCTCCGCGAGTGCCGCAGACCCGCCGGTGAACGCGGCCGTCGCGGCCGTCACCGTGGATCCCGACAGCATCGCGGCCCGGCGCACCTCGGGGAGCGGGACGTCGGCCGCGGCCGCCACGGCTTCCTGGACCAGCGCGTCGAGCGCACCCTGGCGGACCTCACCGGTGACCACGCCGCGCAGCCAGGTCTGTTCCGTGTCGGTGGCGCTGCCGAACAGAGCGGACACCGCCGCCGCGCGTGCTGCCTGCGATCCCGGACCCGCCATCGTCGAGACGGCGTCGAACGCCGCGTCGACGGCGGCGACCGTCAGCGTCGGTGCGTCGGCGGCCGGGGGGAGAGTGGCGACGCTGCGCCACCCCAGGCCGGTACGGCGTTGACGCAGAGTGCCGGACGCGTAGAGCGTCACCAGGGCGACCTCCTCGGGAGCGCACTCGGACAGCAGAGCGGCGAGCGCCAGGACCTTGGCCTTGCGGGACCGGGTGGCGGCCACCGTGGCCGAGGTCGCGACGACGCGTGCGAGCAGCATGGGCTCATTGTGACGCGCAGGTCCGACAGCGACGGTCGGTGTACCCGCGGCCGGGTCGTGTGACCCGCCGAACGGCGACTGTGTCGGTGGTCGGGCCTACTCTGGTGGTATGGCTTTTGCAGCTGAACAACCCGTCCTGGCGCACTCCGAGTTCCGTCCCGTGGGCGACATCGAGCGCAGCGATCGTCCCTTCGAGGTGGTCAGCGAGTACAGCCCTGCGGGCGATCAGCCGACGGCCATCGCGGAGCTGACCAAGCGGGTCCAGGCGGGCGAGAAGGACATCGTGCTCCTGGGCGCCACCGGCACCGGAAAGTCGGCCACCACCGCGTGGTTGATCGAGCAGGTGCAACGGCCCACGTTGCTCATGGCGCCCAACAAGACGTTGGCTGCGCAGTTGGCCAACGAACTGCGAGAGATGTTGCCCAACAACTCCGTCGAGTACTTCGTCTCGTACTACGACTACTACCAGCCCGAGGCGTACATCGCGCAGACCGACACCTACATCGAGAAGGACTCGTCGGTCAACGACGACGTCGAGCGGCTCCGTCACTCGGCGACGGCGAATCTGCTGTCCCGTCGCGACGTCGTGGTGGTCGCCTCGGTGTCGTGCATCTACGGTCTCGGCACACCGCAGTCCTACGTGGACCGGTCGGTGCATCTCGAGGTGGGGCAGGAGGTCCCGCGCGACAAGTTCCTCCGGCTGCTCGTCGACGTGCAGTACACCCGCAACGACATGGCGTTCACCCGCGGATCGTTCCGTGTGCGCGGCGACACCGTCGAGATCATCCCGTCCTACGAGGAACTCGCCGTCCGGATCGAGTTCTTCGGCGACGAGATCGAGGCGCTGTACTTCCTCCATCCGCTCACCGGCGACGTGGTGCGCCAGGTCGACAGCGTGCGCATTTTCCCGGCGACCCACTACGTCGCCGGGCCCGAGCGCATGGAGCGTGCGGTGCGGGACATCGAGGCCGAGCTCGAGGAGCGGCTCGCCGATCTGGAGGGCAAGGGCAAGCTGCTCGAGGCCCAGCGGTTGCGCATGCGTACGCAGTACGACCTCGAGATGATCAAGCAGGTCGGCTTCTGCTCCGGCATCGAGAACTACTCGCGCCACATCGACGGGCGACCTGCCGGGACTGCGCCGGCCACACTCATCGACTACTTCCCGGACGACTTCCTGCTCGTCATCGACGAGTCCCACGTGACGGTGCCCCAGATCGGTGCCATGTACGAGGGGGACATGTCGCGCAAGCGCAACCTCGTGGAGTTCGGCTTCCGGCTGCCGTCGGCCACCGACAATCGCCCCCTGACGTGGGAGGAGTTCACGCAGCGCATCGGGCAGACGGTGTACCTGTCGGCCACCCCCGGCAAGTACGAGCTGGGACAGAGCGGCGGTGAGGTCGTCGAGCAGGTCATCCGCCCGACCGGCCTGGTCGACCCCGAGATCGTCGTCAAGCCCACCAAGGGCCAGATCGACGACCTCGTGCACGAGATCCGCCAGCGCACCGAGAAGGACGAGCGCATCCTGGTCACCACGCTGACCAAGAAGATGGCGGAGGATCTCACCGACTACCTCCTCGAGCTCGGTATCCGGGTGCGCTACCTGCACTCCGACATAGACACTCTCCGACGCGTCGAGCTGCTGCGTCAGCTCCGGCTCGGCGAGTACGACGTGCTCATCGGCATCAACCTGCTCCGTGAGGGTCTGGACCTCCCGGAGGTCTCCCTCGTCGCGATCCTGGACGCCGACAAGGAGGGCTTCCTGCGCAGCGGGACCAGCCTGGTGCAGACCATCGGCCGTGCGGCCCGAAACGTGTCCGGCCAGGTGCACATGTACGCCGACAAGATCACCGACTCGATGCAGTACGCCATGGAGGAGACCGAGCGTCGCCGCGCCAAGCAGATCGCCTACAACGAGAAGATGGGTGTGGATCCGCAGCCGCTGCGCAAGAAGATCGCCGACATCCTCGACCAGGTGTACGAGGAGGCGGAGGACACCGAGGCCACCGTGGACATCGGTGGATCGGGCCGCAACGCGAGCCGTGGCCGGCGGGCGCCCGGCGAGGCGGGACGAGCCGGCAGCAGCGGTGTCGTGGAGGGGCGCGACGTCTCGACCATGCCGCGCGCCGAGCTGGCAGACCTGGTCAAGCAGCTCACCGATCAGATGATGAACGCGGCGCGCGAACTTCAGTTCGAGCTGGCAGGCCGTCTGCGCGACGAGATCCAGGACCTCAAGAAGGAGCTGCGCGGGATGGACGCCGCGGGCCTGTCCTGACCCGTCCTCGCACACGAGAAGGCCCGGCACCGACGGACACGGTGCCGGGCCTCGTCGTCAGCTCGTGATGTCCTTCGTCGCGAATCGTCGCCACGCGATGATGCCGAAGATCGTGGCGTACGCGAGCGAGGAGAAGGCGCCGTCGAGCAGGTCGTTCCACGACAGCGTCGGTGACAGCACGCCCGTCCACGACGTCGAGTAGTGGCCGGGCAACAGGTTGCGCAGTGATCCCAGTGCCGTGATCTGATCGAGGATCTGGGCCACGATCGACACCATCACCGTGCCGCCGACCGCGCCCAGGGGCGCGTCGGTAGACACCGACAGGGCGAGTGCCAGCCCGGCCACCCACGTCAGATTGATCGCGATGAAGACGACGCCGATCGCGAGCCTCCCGATCGACAGCCCGAACGACAGGGCATCGCCGAAGGGTGACACCAGCGACCCCAGGCCGTACAGCACGCTGCCCAGGATGAGCGACACCCCCACGAGCGTGAGCAGCGCGGCGAGCGACAGGATCGCCGACACCAGGGCCTTCTGTCGCAGCAGCCGACCTCGCGGAACAGGAACCGCGAGCAGGTAGCGCAGACTCGACCACGATGCCTCGCTGGCGATCGCGTCGCCGAAGAACAGCGCCACCACCACGATCAGCAGGAATCCCACCGACACGAACAGGGCGAAGACGAGAAAGTTCACCCCGCTCTGCGTGCCCAGGTCGATGAGGCTCCCGCTGGCGGTGTCGGAGTCCGACCCGCCCACCGTGAACGCGATGGCCATGATGACGGGCAGCAACGCGAGGAAGCCCAGGGACAACTGGGTTCTCCGCCGCGTGAACTGCCGCGTCAGCTCGGTCCGTAGCGACAGCGTGCCCGCGGGGGTGTACCCCGCGACCCGGCCGTCCGGATGCGCCGCGGTGGTGGTCGTCGGTCGACTGTCGGCGCTCATGTGGTCGTTCCGTTCCCCGAGGATGCTTCCGCCGCATGACGGAGTCGGTCGGTGTCGTCGTGCACGAGGTCGAGGAAGACGTCCTCGAGTCGTGTCGATCGCGACGCGGAGGAGACGCCGATACCGGCGCCCACCAACGTCCGCACCACCATCGCGGGATCGAGCACTCCGAGCTGCGCCTTGATCGCGCCCTCCGGTTCCGCCTCGACGACCTCGCCCATGCCGTCGATGCCTCGCAACACCGAGACGGCATCGGCGGGCCGATCGACACGGAACTCCAGCGGACCGCTCGCGCCGATCAGATCGTCGACCGTCCCGGAGCTGATGACGACGCCCTTGTTCATGACGACGACGTGCGTGCAGGTCTGCTCGACCTCCGCCAGCAGGTGGCTGCTGACCAGGACCGTGCGTCCCGTCTGCGCGTAGCGGATGAGGACGTCGCGCATGGTGCGGATCTGGGGCGGGTCGAGCCCGTTGGTGGGTTCGTCCAGGACCATGAGGTCCGGGAGTCCGAGCATCGCCTGCGCGATGGCGAGCCGTTGCCGCATGCCCTGGCTGTACGACCGGACCTTGCGGTGGATCGCCGTGCCGAGGTCGGCGATCTCGAGTGCCTCCTCGAGATGGGCGTCCTCCGCCGGTCGGCCGGTCGCCTTCCAGTACAGGTCCAGGTTCTCCATCCCCGAGAGATGGGGAAGGAATCCGGACCCCTCGACGAAGGAACCGAGTCGGGACAGGACCGGCGCCCCCGGAGAGACCAGGTGCCCGAAGACCCGGATCTCGCCGCTGGAGGGCGTGATGAGGCCCATCAGCATGCGCAGCGTGGTGGTCTTGCCGGCGCCGTTGGGGCCGAGGAGCCCGAGCACCTGCCCCGCGCCGACGCGGAACGACACGCCGTCCACCGCGCGGAAGCCGTTGGAGTAGCTCTTCGCGAGATCGGTGATCACCAGCGGGACGTCCACCAGCGACTCGTCCACCTCGGCGACGGTGCGACGCCGGGAGATGAACGATGCGAGAGCGACGAGGGCGGCGACCAGCACGGCGAGCCCCGCGATGCCCACGACGGGGACCCACGGGAACGTCGACTCCGCGTTCTCGGCGGGTACCTCGGGCAGCGCGAGCGTGGCGTCGGAGAGCGTGACCGACACCGCCGCGGGCTCGAGCGGGACGGCGTAGGCCTGGTCGGTGGTGGAGAACGCCACCTCGACGCGATTCCCGGCGGCGACCTGGTATGCCATGCCAGGCAACGTGACGCTCACCGTGGAGGGCTGGTCGGACGGGGGGACCCGCACCGCGGACACCAGGCCGTTGGGCAGAGTGCGTCGACCGTCGTCGGACACGTCGTACAGCTTGGCGAAGAGCACGGTGCCGCTCGGCGAGGTGGTCGGACCGACGGTGACGGACACCGACGACGTACCGACGATCGTGTACGACGAGTCGAGCGGCTCCGTGACGAACGACGCGGTCTGTCCCGGGATGTCGCCCGTCAGGAGTGCGCTCGCGGCCCCGCCGAGCCCGGCCGCGGCGCCGCCGAGGACCGAGGCGGAGCCGACCCCGGGCAGAGACGTGAGAGCAGCCGGGGACCCACCGGGCGGCCGGACGACGGTCTGAGTGTCGTTGCCGGTGGCCGAGGTGAGCGGGAAGTCCTGGCGTTCGGTCGGAGTGGCGTCCGAGAGCCCCGGATACGCGGCGGCGGTGAGCTCGCGAGCCCGATCGCCCTGGTCGGTCGGATCGCCCGCCAACGCGTACGTGAACGCCGAATCGGCGCGCGGGGAGTCGGTCCCGTCCCCGATCAGATGCTGCACCAGGAAGTCCGCGACCGCACCGTCCGCGGTGGCGTCGGTCCCGCCGGCATCGTGGCCGCCGTCGAACCACCGCACCTGGACCGAGCCACCGGCCGCCGCGATCTGCCGCGCGGTGGCGTCGGCCTGGTCGAGTCCGAAGAGGGTGTCGCGCTGGCCCTGCACGAGCAGGGTGGGTGCGGTGATCGAGGAGGCGAACGACCGGGGCGAGCGCGCACGCAGCAGTTCGCTGGTGGCCTCGGACGGTTGTCCGCTCACCGCGGACTCCGCGTACGCGAGACACACCTGGAGGGCGAACCGGCCGCATGCTCCAGCGGGGGCGGTCGATGTCGGAGCGTCGCCGGCTCCACCGGGAGCGGGGGCCGCACCGGCGCCGAAGAAGATGCCGGCCCAGCCGCGCTTCAGGACGCCGGCGTCGCTGCCCTCGGACACGGCGGGTGTCGGTGCCTGCGACGACGGCTCGGCCACCGAGTAGTTGGGAAAGAGGGACTGGTTCAGGTCGTTCCACGTGATCGAGGCGGCGTCCGCGTCGATGCGAGGATCGGTTCCGGCCGCCATGAGCGCGAGCGCGCCGCCGTAGGAACCACCGGCGACGCCGACCCGAGGGTCACCCGGGGAATCGAGTTGCACCTCGGGGCGAGTGGCCAGGTAGTCGATCAGCCCGCGAGCGTCGGCCACCTCACGATCGGGATCGTTGAGGCCGATGCTGCCGGTGCTGAGGCCGAAGCCGCGCGCGCTGTACGCGAGGACGACGAGCCCTCGCGACGCGAGATCCCGTGCCTGGGCGGCCACCGAGTTCTTGTCGCCGCCGAAGCCGTGGGCCAACAACACCGCCGGTACGGGCCCGTCCGTGTCCGGCAGGTACAGCGTCGTGTCGATGTCGACGGTGGCACTGCTGCCCGGACTCTCCGGAAGTGTGCGGACGGCGTCCTCGGTCCGCACCGACGACGCGGAACCGTTCGAGTCGCGCAGAAGTGCGAACGACGCCACGGCGAGGGCGAGGACGACGAGCACCGCGACGACGACGATCACCGGTCGTCCGAGCGTCGAGGCGCGTCCGGGCAACCGGAATCGGGGTCGTGGCATTACTTCAATGTATGCGAGGGGAGAGACACGTGCTTTCGACCGGAAGCCGCGTCGGGCGGTCGCCGCTGCGACTAATGTCTCGAATCGACACTCGATGATCGTCGGGACATGACCACTGGAGGAATGTATGAGCGCTTACCGCAACGTCGTCGTCGGAACCGATGGCTCCGATTCGTCACTGCGGGCCGTGGAGAAGGCGGCAGCGCTGTCGGGCGATTCCGCCGCGACGCTCTACATCGCGTGTGCGTACTACCCGGCGGACTCGAAGGCGTCCTCGCAGGACGCGGACGCACTGAAGGACGACGCGTACCAGATCACGGGATCCGCTCCGACACAGGAGATTCTGCGTGTCGCGCGAGAGCGTGCGGTGGCGGCCGGCGCCTCGTCGATCGAGGAGCGTCCCGTGGTGGGCAACCCCGTCGACTCGCTGCTCGAGCTCGTCGGCGAGGTGAAGGCGGATCTGCTCGTGGTGGGAAACCGTGGACTGAACTCGCTCACCGGCCGCCTGCTCGGCTCGGTTCCGTCCGATGCGGCTCGCAAGGCGCGCTGCGACGTGTTGATCGTGCACACCACGCACTGACGCTCGAACCACCGCTGGATGCCGTCACGGCACGATCCGTTCGTGCCGTGACGGCATCACTGCGTCACGGGGGCGATGGGTCCCATCACGTCCGGTAGCGGCGATGTGTGGACGATTCCCAGCCGCTGTGTCGCGCGCGTGAGCGCGACGTACAGATCGTTCAGGCCGCGGGCCGAGTCGTCCACGATCCGTGCGGGTTCCACGATGAGCACCGAGTCGAACTCGAGTCCCTTCGCGTCGCGCACCGTGCACACCCGGACGTCGTCGGCCCCCAGGTGTGCGAGCCGCGCGGCGATGTCCGCGGGTGCCAGCACCGCCGACATCCCCGGGCGCGGATGCGCGGCGACGTGGCGTTCGACCGCCGACACCAGATCGTCCTCCGTGACTCGATGCGCCCACGGCGTCTCACCGTTGTCCCGCACCGACCGCGGGATCGATGCGGCCGGGTCGAGCGTCGAGAGAACTCGCCGGGCGATCTCCATGATCGCCGCGGGGGTGCGGTAGTTCACGGTGAGTTCGGTCAGCTTCCACCGTTGCGCCACATAGGGGCCCAGGACGTCCTGCCAGGACGAGGCACCCGCCGTGTCGCCCGTCTGGGCCACGTCGCCCACGAGGGTCATCCATCGATTGGGTATGCGGCGCATGACCATCCGCCACGCCATCTGCGAGAGTTCCTGCGCCTCGTCGACGATGACGTGGCCGTAGGTCCACGTGCGGTCGCCGGCCGCGCGTTCGGCCGCCGTCAACCGGCGTCCGTGCCCCTGACGCTGGGCGAGTCTGTCGGCGTCGATGAGGTCGTACGCCATGAGGATCTCCGGATCGAGTTCGTCCTCGAGATCCTGCGGTGCCGATCCGGTCAGGATGTCGAGAGCGCCCTGGGCGTCCTCGATCTGGGCGCGCCAGCGACGCTGTTCCCGTTCGCGTTCCGCGGCGTCGTCGATACCCAGGAGCTCGGCGAGCTCGTCGAGCAGGGGAGCGTCGGCACCGCTGAAGCGTCCGTCGTCCGACCGTTCGAGGGCGGCACGGTCCTCGGGGTCCCACCCCGGTGCGGCCGTCCGCAGCCGTTCGGCCGAGGCCAGCAGCCCGGCGAGAACGTCCTGGGCGGACAGCTCCGGCCACAGTGCGCCGATCGCACCCATCAGTTCGGGGCTCTCCCGCATCTCGTCGCGGATATCGGCTATGTCGTCACGGCTCAGCAGATTCGACCCGTCGAGCACGTCACCGCCCACGATGGCGGCGAACTGGTCGGCGAGCAGATCGATCATGGTGGACACGAAGATCGGTCGAGCGAGGTTGTGGGGTCGACGCGAGGACCGCGCTCGTCCCCGTGCGCGCGTGACCATCTTGCGGTCGATCCGCAATGTGTAGGTGTCGAAGTCGACCGACACCGGCTCCGACGGAAGTTCCTGACGGTCGCGCACGGCGGCGATCAGGACGTCGACGATGTCGAGGGAGCCCTTGAGTTCCGCCGCGCGCGCGGAGTCCTCGCGGCTCGCGTCGACACCCGGGTACAGATCCCCGATGGTCGACAGCAGCACCCCCGTCTCGCCCAGGGAGGGCAGCACCTGGCCGATGTAGTCCAGGAAGGTGCTGTTCGGTCCGATGATCAGCACGCCGCTCTTGTCCAGCTGCTTGCGGTACGTGTACAGCAGGTAGGCGGCGCGATGCAGGGCCACCGCCGTCTTGCCGGTGCCGGGACCACCCTGCACCACCAGGACGCTGCGATGCGTGGACCGGATGATGTCGTCCTGCTCGCGCTGGATGGTCTCGACGATGTCGTTCATCTGTCTCGTGCGTGCGGCGTTGAGCGCGGACAGCAGAGCACTCTCACCGGCGACACCGTCCGATCCGGTGGCGACGCCGGCGTCCTGCGCCGTCCGGAGGTCCAGGTACTCGTCCGCCACCCCGGTGACGCGTCGACTGCGCGTCCGGATGTGGCGACGGCGTACGACGCCCTCGGGGGCGGCGGGCGTGGCGAGATAGAACGGGCGGGCCAGCGGGGCGCGCCAGTCGTAGAGCAACGACTGGTAGTCGTCGTCCTCGTCGAGGATGCCGACACGGCCGATGTAGCGCGGCGCGTCGTCCTCGACGTCGATCCGGCCGAAGCACAGACCGTTCTCGGACGCGTCGTACTTCGCGATGTCGTCGTTGTAGAGAGCCGAGTAGGACTCGCGTTCGCTGCGCGCCTGCGGTGTCCCGCCCGTCTGGAGCAGGACGGCGCTCAGCCGGGACCGTGCATAGGTCCGCAGAGCGTCGAGGCGGTCGTAGAGCAGGGTGACGCGCTGTTGTTCCTGATCGAGGTCGGCGTCGTGCAGATCTGTCGGGGTGCCCTGATCCGGCACATGGTCTCCTGTACGCGAGTGGGGCGGGGTGACGAGGGCGTCGTGCACCTCTCGGCGGCGCACGGAAGCGCCAGAAAAGTCTACGGGCTCCCGACGGCAACGGCCGGTGCCCCCGATCTCTCGGGAACACCGGCCGTGTGCTGCGGGGAAAAGATCAGAGGTACTGGTGCACCGTGCCCTCGACGCGGGCCCGTGCCTCCTTGGCGCGCTTCTCGGCGTCCTTGAGCGAGGCCTGCAGCTGCTTCTGCGCGTCCTTGCTGGTGGACTTGTACTGCTTCTTGTACTCCTTGCGCGCTGCGTCGAACTGCTTGCGCGCGTCCTTGCCGGACTTCTTGGCCTGCTTGCGGGCCTTCTTGCCGTACTTCTCCGCCAGATCGCTGCCGTCGGCCTTGGCCTTCTCGGCCAGCTCGGCACCGCGGGACGCGGCGATCTCGGCGTACTTGCTGCCGCGATCCTGGGCGACGTCGGCGAACTCGGATGCGCGTGCCGCGGCCAGATCGGCCCACTTGGCACTGCGCTCCTTCGCCAGCTCGGCGAGCTTGCCGCCGCGATCCTGGGCGACGTCCGCCAGCTCGGCGCCACGCTGCGAGGCGATCTCGACGAGCGGCTGTGCGCGCTCGGCGGCGACGCCCGCGAGCTCCTTGGCGCGCTCGCCGGCGTGGGCGAGCGTGTCGGAGCTGTCCGAGGAGGACACCAGCGGGAGGGCGCCGGCGACGGCGACCTTGGCCGACTTGGCCGCCTTGCGACCGCGCCAGGCGACGGACGGCTTGCCCTCGGTGTCGACGGCGGCGATGAGCAGGCCGCCGAGGAGGCTGACGTTCTTGATGAACTGGGTGCGCTGCAGCGCCTTCGCCTGCGGGTCCGTCTCTTTCCAGAAAGAGTGACCCGCAAGGGTCGTCGGGACGAGGCTGCCCGCGAGCACGGTGGACGCGAGGCGCGGCGCCCGACCGGTCGCGAGAAGGAATCCGCCGCCGATCTGCACCGCGGCGTTGATCTTGACCAGCGTCTCGGGGTCGGAGGGAACGTTCTGCGTCACCTCGTCGGGAAGGGCGTCCTGGCTCTTCTCGATCAGAGGCTTCGCGGCCTGAGCCCTTCCGGCGGGGTTGCGCAGCGCATCCACGCCTCCTGCGATGAAGATGGATGCGAGCATCGGTCGGGCGATCCGGCGGACAATCACTGAGCCTCCTGCGTTGCGGCTGTGGTGTGGGGGACTGCTCTGGCTGCACGAGTGCGGTTGTTCACGCCCATGACATGCATGTGACGCTCTCGAACTGTATCCATACCCCCCGCCCCGGCGATTGAATCGCGGGGCGGGCGGGGGACCGGATCGTGGTGACGGATCACCAGCCGCGGGTCCGCCATTCGTGAAGGTGAGGACGTTCCGAGCCCAGCGTCGTGTCCTTGCCGTGGCCCGGGTAGACGACCGTTCGATCGTCGTAGCGACCGAAGATCCGCGATTCCACGTCGTCCAGCAGCGACACGAAGTTCGCCTCTCCGTCGGTCTTGCCGACGCCGCCGGGGAAGAGCGAGTCGCCGGTGAACAGGTGCACGACGCCGCTCTCGGGGTCCGTGAGCGCCAGCGCGATCGACCCGGGAGTGTGGCCGCGGAGGTGGATCACGTCGAGGGTGACGTCGCCGACCTGCACGGAGTCGCCGTCGTCGAGCAGGCGGGTGGGGGCGACGGGGAGCGGTTCCGCATCGAGCGGATGTGCCGCCGACGGGGCGCCCGTCGCCGATGCGACGTCCTCGAGTGCCTGCCAGTGGTCGAAGTGCTGGTGCGTCGTGACGATCAGCGAGACCTCGGGTGCCACGTGGTCGACGACGGCGCGCAGCGTCGGAGCGTCGTTCGCGGCGTCGACGAGCAGCGATCGGCCCGTCCGGGAACAGATGACGAGGTAGGCGTTGTTGTCCATCGGGCCCACCGAGGTCTTCACGATCGTGGCGTGCGACAGGGTCCGGCGCTGCGAGCCCGTCCCCACGGACACCTCGCCGGTGTAGTCGTCGGAGATCGTCGGTGCATTCTCGGTCATGAGCGTGAGATTACCCACGATGACCGGTCGTGAGCCGGGCGCGGAGCCCGTCGGCCGGTCGAGTCTGTCGGACCTCGGGCATATGGTCGTCGAAGCCTGTCGTGTCCGAACACGACATGTCCGACGAAGAGTGGGCAGTTCACGCGGTCGACGAGAGAGTCGACGCAGCACGTTGCACGGCCGTGGGCCGTGACGAAGGAGAGGACAACCGTGGCGGATCGCCTGGTAGTGCAGGGCGCACGCGAACACAATCTCAAGGGCGTCGACATCGATCTGCCCCGGGACAGTCTCATCGTGTTCACCGGTCTGTCCGGGTCGGGCAAGTCGAGCCTGGCGTTCGACACCATCTTCGCCGAGGGTCAGCGCCGCTACGTCGAGTCGCTCTCGGCCTACGCGCGCCAGTTCCTGGGCCAGATGGACAAGCCGGACGTCGACTTCATCGAGGGCCTCTCGCCCGCGGTCTCGATCGATCAGAAGTCGACCAACCGCAACCCGCGGTCCACGGTCGGCACCATCACCGAGGTCTACGACTACCTGCGCCTGCTCTACGCACGCGCCGGCACGGCGCACTGCCCGCAGTGCGGTGAGCGCGTCGCCAAGCAGTCGCCCCAGCAGATCGTCGACCAGGTGCTCGCGATGGAGGAGGGCCTGCGTTTCCAGGTGCTCGCTCCTGTCGTGCGCACCCGCAAGGGCGAGTTCGTCGATCTCTTCGAGCAGCTCAACACGCAGGGTTACTCGCGTATCCGCGTCGACGGCACCGTGCACCAGCTCACCGATCCGCCCAAGCTGAAGAAGCAGGACAAGCACGACATCGAGGTGGTGGTCGACCGCCTGACCGTCAAGGCGTCGTCCAAGCAGCGGCTCACCGACTCGGTGGAGACCGCGCTGCGCCTCGCCGACGGCATCCTGGTGCTCGACTTCGTCGACCGCGAGGAGAACGCCGCCGACCGTGAGCGCCGGTTCTCCGAGCGTCTGGCGTGCCCCAACGGGCACCCGCTGTCCGTCGACGAACTCGAACCCCGCGCGTTCTCGTTCAACTCGCCCTACGGCGCGTGCCCCGAGTGTGCGGGACTCGGCATCCGCAAGGAGGTCGACCCCGAACTGGTGGTTCCGGACCCCGATCTGAGCCTGGCGGACGGCGCCATCGCGCCGTGGTCCATGGGCCAGACGTCCGAGTACTTCGGCCGGCTGCTGTCCGGGCTCGCCGACGCCATGGGCTTCGACATCGACACCCCGTGGCGGAAGCTGCCGGCCAAGGTGAAGCGTGCCGTCCTCGAGGGCAGCGAGCATCAGGTGCACGTCCGCTACAAGAACCGGTACGGACGCACCCGGTCCTACTACGCCGAGTTCGAGGGCGTCATGCCCTTCCTGCACCGTCGGATGGATCAGACCGAGTCGGAGCAGATGAAAGAGCGCTACGACGGCTACATGCGGGAGGTCGACTGCCCGGTGTGCGAGGGTGCCCGCCTGCGCCCCGAGATCCTGTCCGTGACCATCGCCGCGGGCGATTTCGGGGACAAGTCCATCGCCGACGTGTGTGCACTGTCCATCTCGGAGTGCTCGAACTTCCTCAACACGCTGACGCTCGGTCCGCGTGAGGAGGCCATCGCCGGCCAGGTGCTCAAGGAGATCCAGGCCCGCCTCGGCTTCCTGCTGGACGTGGGACTCGAGTACCTCACACTGTCGCGCGCGGCAGGAACGCTGTCGGGCGGCGAGGCGCAGCGCATCCGCCTGGCGACGCAGATCGGCAGTGGTCTCGTCGGAGTCCTGTACGTGCTGGACGAGCCGTCCATCGGCCTCCACCAGCGGGACAACCGCCGGCTCATCGACACGCTCACGCGGCTGCGCAACCTCGGCAACACGCTCATCGTCGTCGAGCACGACGAGGACACCATTCGCACGTCCGACTGGGTCGTCGACATCGGCCCGCTCGCCGGTGAGCGCGGCGGACGTGTCGTGCACAGCGGAACCTACGAGACGCTTCTCACCAACGCGGAGAGCCTCACCGGGGCGTACCTCTCGGGTCGCTCGGCCATCGATGTCCCGGCGGTACGTCGCCCGATCGATCCCAAGCGCAAGATCTCCGTGATCGGTGCCCGGGAGCACAACCTGCAGGACATCGACGTCAGCTTCCCGCTGGGAGTGCTCACCTCCGTGACGGGCGTGTCGGGATCGGGCAAGTCCACGCTGGTCAACGACATCCTGGCGACGGTGATGGCGAACAAGCTCAACGGCGCTCGTCAGGTACCCGGTCGGCACACCCGCGTCAACGGCCTCGACCAGCTGGACAAGCTGGTCCGGGTCGACCAGTCACCCATCGGCCGTACGCCGCGGTCCAACGCGGCCACCTACACCGGGGTGTTCGACAAGATCAGGACACTGTTCGCCGCGACGACCGAGGCCAAGATCCGTGGCTACCAGCCGGGTCGGTTCTCCTTCAACGTGAAGGGCGGCCGGTGCGAGGCGTGCTCGGGTGACGGCACCCTGAAGATCGAGATGAACTTCCTGCCGGACGTCTACGTGCCGTGCGAGGTGTGCCACGGTGCCCGGTACAACCGGGAGACGCTCGAGGTCCACTACAAGGGCAAGACCATCGCCGAGGTGCTGAACATGCCCATCGAGGAGGCGGCCGACTTCTTCGAACCGATCACCTCGATCCACCGGTACCTCAAGACGCTGAACGAGGTGGGCCTGGGCTATGTCCGTCTGGGGCAGCCGGCCACCACGCTGTCCGGCGGCGAGGCGCAGCGTGTGAAGCTGGCCGCAGAGCTGCAGAAGCGCTCCATGGGACGCACGGTGTACATCCTCGACGAGCCGACCACGGGTCTGCACTTCGAGGACATCCGCAAGCTGTTGCTGGTGATCAACGGTCTGGTGGACAAGGGCAACACCGTCATCGTCATCGAGCACAACCTGGACGTCATCAAGACGTCCGACTGGGTCATCGACATGGGACCCGAGGGCGGATCCGGCGGCGGAACGATGGTGGCCGAGGGCACTCCCGAGCAGATCGCCGCCGTGCCCGAGAGCTACACCGGCAAGTTCCTGCAGGAGTCTCTCGACGCCGCCTCGACCCCACCGGTCCCGGTCAAGCGGACCCGCAAGCGCAAGCCTGTCGCGGTCTCCTGACCGGGCCGTCGCGTGACGGTCAGTGGACGGGCCCGGTGTACTTCTCGCCGGGCCCGGCGCCGGGCGCGTCCGGGTGCGCCGACTGCTCGCGGAACGCCTTCTGCAGTGCCTGCAGCCCTTCGCGGATGGGGCCGGCGTGCGGCCCCAGGTACTCCACGGAGGCCGTGACCAGTCCGGCGAGTGCGGTGATGACGCGTCGCGCCTCGTCGAGGTCGAGGTGGGGGCTGTCGGACGGATCCGCGTCGGAGAGTCCCAGCTTCTCGGCGGCGGAGCTCATGAGCATCACCGCGGCGCGGCTGATGACCTCGATCGCAGGGACGTCGGCCAGTTCACGCACGTCCGGCTCGAGCTGCGGCGCATCGCCCTCCGCCTGTGGAGCACCGGCCTGAACGGCATCATCGGGGGTCGTCATGACATCAGACGATGCCACGATGCGCCGACACCGACGTCCCCGCCCGGTGCGTGACCGGACGGATTCGATCCGCGGGGGCACCTGATGTTATTCTTTTTTCCACGACCGCCTTCAGGTGTGTCCGTGTCGGCGCGTGAGTGCCGGGCACGGATACGGAACCCGAAGGCAGCAAGTGGAGTCCGACTCCCACCACCGCACGGTTCGCCGGGCAGTGGTTCCGGTCCTTCCCAGCCACATCGGGAAGTGGTGCGCTTCGTCGACGAGACGGGGTGGCCCGCGGATGGTGACATCCGTCGACCGGTCGGTACCGGACCCCGCTGCTCGCGATCTCGATCGTGAGCGACGGGGTTTTCGTCGTTCGGAAGGTTCCCGCGGGAACAAATCGGGTGGCCACGGTGTCGAGGTAGACGGAGAGCACGAGCGCCGGTGTGGAGCGCGTAGGACGGCGCACCGCATCGGGTCGAGCACCACCATCCGTCACCGCACTACCGAGGAGGCCCCATCAGCACTGAGACCCGCATCAACGATCGCATCCGAGTTCCCGAAGTCCGACTCGTCGGACCTGGCGGTGAACAGGTGGGGATCGTGCGTGTTGAAGATGCACTCCGCCTGGCTGTCGAAGCCGATCTCGACCTCGTCGAGGTCGCACCCGACGCCCGTCCGCCGGTCTGCAAGATCATGGACTACGGCAAGTTCAAGTACGAAGCCGCGCAGAAGGCTCGTGAGTCGCGCAAGAACCAGACGCTCACGGTCATCAAGGAGCAGAAGCTTCGTCCCAAGATCGACGACCACGACTACGAGACGAAGAAGGGCCATGTCGTCCGCTTCCTCGAGGCCGGGTCCAAGGTCAAGGTGACCATCATGTTCCGTGGACGCGAGCAGTCGCGGCCCGAACTCGGTTACCGCCTCCTGCAGCGCCTGGGCGCCGACGTCGCCGAGCACGGCTTCGTCGAGACCTCGGCCAAGCAGGACGGCCGCAACATGACGATGGTCCTGGCTCCGCACAAGGGCGCCAAGACCAGGGCGAAGGCAGCGGAGGCGTCCAACGCACCGCGCGCCACCGTGCCGCCGCCGGCCTCCGCGCCGACTGCTGCACCCGCCGCCGAGGCGACACCGCCGGCACCCGCTGCTCCGCAGACGCCGGCGACGCCGCAGGCACCAGCCACACCGAGCGCCTGAGCGTTCGGATCCACCAGCACCACCGACCGAAGTAACAGAACTGAGGACTCATGCCCAAGTCGAAGACTCACAGCGGCACCGCGAAGCGATTCAAGGTGTCCGGTAGCGGAAAGATCCTGCGCCAGAAGGCCGGCCGCCGCCACCTGCTCGAGCACAAGTCCTCGCGCGTGACGCGTCGCCTCGACGGCAAGGCCGTCGTCAGCCCCAACGACGTTCCCCGCGTCAAGCGGCTTCTCGGTCTCTGATCTCTTTCCCACCCGGGCCCTAGGCCCCTCTACGACAGGATTCACCAGTGGCACGCGTGAAAAGGGCGGTCAACGCCCAGAAGAAGCGTCGTTCGATTCTCGAGGCGTCCAGCGGATACCGCGGGCAGCGTTCGCGTCTCTACACCAAGGCGAAGGAGCAGCAGCTCCACTCGCTCACCTACGCGTACCGCGATCGCCGCGCTCGCAAGGGTGACTTCCGCAAGCTGTGGATCACGCGTATCAACGCGGCAGCTCGGGCGAACGACATCACGTACAACCGTTTCGTGCAGGGTCTGAAGATCGCCGAGGTCGAGGTCGACCGCAAGATCCTCGCCGAGCTCGCGGTCTCCGACGCTGCGGCGTTCACCGCACTCGTCGAGATCGCCAAGGCGGCACTGCCTGCCGACATCAACGCACCGGCCGGAGAAGCAGCCTGATCAGGCGCTTCGACGACACTCCGTCACGACCCGCGGCGCCGCTCACCGAGCGGACTCCGCGGGTCGTTTCGGCTGTCAAGCTGCAGCGCGGCGTCGAACGTCGGCGAACCGGCCTCTTCCTCGCGGAGGGAGAGAACGCGGTGACCGAGGCGGTCGCCGCCGGTGTCGTGCGCGAGGTGTTCGCCACCGAGCGCTGGTTCGACGAGCACCGCGGACTGCTCGAGGCGTCGGCCGCGGCCGGTGCGCAGCCGCAGCTGATGACCGAGCGCGCGGCGAAATCGCTGTCGGACACCGTGACGCCGCCGGGAATCGTGGCCGTGTGCACGTCCGTCGTCGTCTCCCTGGCCGAGGCGTTGGCCGCGAACCCGTCACTCGTGACGGTCGTCGTCGACATCTCCGAGCCGGGCAACGCGGGCACCATCCTGCGCGTCTCGGACGCCGCCGGCGCCGGCGCGGTGATCTTCGCCGGGGACAGTGTCGATCCGCTGAACGGCAAGAGCGTCCGCGCGTCCGCCGGAAGTCTCTTCCATCTCCCCGTCGCACGGGAGCGTTCGGTGACGGCGGTACTCGACGCGGTCCGTGCGACCGGCGCCAGTCTGCTGGCGACGACCGTCGACGGTGAACTGGACCTCGACGACGCCGACGACGCGCTGGCCGGGCCCACCGCCTGGGTGTTCGGCAACGAGGCGCACGGGCTGTCCCGCGAGGTCGCGGCTGCTGCGGATCACCGGGTGCGCATTCCCATCCACGGCCGCGCCGAGAGTCTCAACCTCGCCACCGCGGCCGCCGTGTGTCTGTACGCCGGTGCGCGGGTGCAGCGCCGCGGGGGCACCGCCTAGGCTTTCCCCGCCGGGTTCTGCCCGGCGACCGTGAGGAGCACCGCGACAGAGGTGCTCGCCGATCGAGACGATGGAGTGTGTGGACGTGGAGCGCAACGAGGGTGAAGCGCAGGCCGATCAGGCCGTTGCCGACGCGGAGGCGCTGACCGACGCGGCGCTGGACGCAGCCGTCACCGAGGCCGAGTCCGCCTTCGCCGCCGCGTCCGACATCGACGCTCTGTCCGAGGCCAAGATCCACCACATCGGGAACAAGGCGCCCCTCGCGCTCGCACAGCGCGCGTTGGGCTCGCTGCCGAAGACCGAGCGGGCCGACGCCGGCAAGCGGGTCAAGGTGGCGCGTGACCGCGTGCGGATCGCGTTCGACGATCGTCGTGAGGTGCTGCTCGCCGAACGTGACGCGGCCGTGCTCGTCGCCGAGGCGATCGACGTGACCCTGCCGTCCGTCCGCCGCCCGGTGGGTGCCCGCCATCCCATCACCGTCATCGCCGATCAGGTCGCCGACGTCTTCGTGGCGATGGGGTGGGAGGTGGCCGAGGGCCCGGAGGTGGAGACCGAGCACTTCAACTTCGACGCGCTCAACTTCCTGCCCGACCATCCCGCGCGGACGATGCAGGACACGTTCCACGTCGCGCCCGAGGGGTCTCGTCAGGTGCTGCGCACGCACACCTCGCCGGTGCAGGTGCGGTCGATGCTCGAGCGCGACCTGCCGATCTACGTGGTGTGCCCCGGGCGCACGTTCCGTACGGACGAACTCGACGCGACGCACACGCCCGTCTTCCATCAGGTCGAGGGACTCGCCGTGGACAAGGGGCTCACGCTCGCCAATCTCCGCGGCACGCTCGACGCGTTCGCGCGTGCGTTGTTCGGCCCGGAGACGCGGACCCGGATGCGCCCCAACTACTTCCCGTTCACCGAGCCGTCCGCGGAGGTGGACGTGTGGTTCCCCCGCAAGAAGGGTGGAGCGGGCTGGGTCGAATGGGGTGGCTGCGGCATGGTGAATCCGAACGTGCTGCGCGCCTGTGGCGTCGACCCGGAGATCTACAGCGGGTTCGCCTTCGGTATGGGCCTCGAGCGAACGCTGCAGTTCCGCAACGACATTCCCGACATGCGCGACATCGTCGAGGGCGACGTGCGGTTCAGCCTGCCCTTCGGCGTGGCCGGCTGACGCTCGGCCCCTGCAGACAAGCATTCAGACAGAGAGAGTGGAGAAGTCGTGCGAGTGCCCCAGTCCTGGTTGACCGAGGTCGTCCGGAAGGCCGCTCCCGAGTGGAGCGTCACTGCTGACGAGCTCGACGCGGGGTTCGTGTCCGTCGGCTTCGAGATCGAGGACGTCATCCCCCTTCCGGAGATCACGGGCCCGTTGGTCGTCGGCCGTGTGCAGTCCATCGAGGAGTTGACCGAGTTCAAGAAGCCGATCCGCTTCTGCCTGGTCGAGGTGGGCGAGGCGGAGCCCCGCGGAATCGTGTGCGGTGCACGGAACTTCGCGGAGGGCGACCTCATCGTGGCCGCACTTCCCGGCAGTGTTCTGCCCGGCGGGTTCGCCATCGCCGCGCGGTCCACGTACGGGCGCACGTCCGACGGCATGATCTGCTCGGTGTCCGAGCTCGGTATCGGTTCGGATCACTCCGGCATTCTCGTGCTGCCTGCCGGCACGGCCGTGCCCGGCGACGACGCACTCGCCGTTCTGGGCATGGACGACACCGTGTTCGACGTCAACGTGACGCCCGATCGCGGATACGCCCTGAGCGTGCGCGGTCTCGGCCGCGAACTGGCGTGCGGTTTCGACCTGGACTTCGTCGATCCCGCCGACGCCCCGCAGCCCGTCGTGTCCGCGGCCGCCTCCGAGGGCGAGGCGTGGCCCGTCGACGTCCGTTCCGAGTCGGGTGCCACCCGTTTCGCCGCGCGCCGCGTCGTGGGCATCGATCCGGCCGCGGTGACCCCCTGGACGATCCAGCGGCGGCTGCTGCTGTCCGGGGTGCGACCCATCTCGCCCGCGGTCGACGTCACCAACTACGTCATGCTCGAACTGGGCCAACCGCTCCACGCGTTCGACGCCTCCGCGCTGTCGGGCGGGTTGGTGGTCCGCCGGGCCGAGGCGGGGGAGACGCTCCGCACCCTCGACGACACCGTGCGCACCCTCGACCCGGAGGACGTCGTCATCGCGGACGGGTCCGGCGTGGTGTCGTTGGCCGGTGTCATGGGTGGCGCGTCCACCGAGGTGGGCGACGAGACCACCGACATCCTGCTCGAGGCGGCCATCTGGAGCCCGCTCGCCGTGTTCCGCACCGCGCGCCGTCACCGGCTGCCCAGTGAGGCGAGCCGTCGCTACGAACGAGTGGTGGACTCTGCTCTCCCGGTGCGCGCGCTCGACCGTGCCGCCGCACTGCTGGCCTCGATCGCGGGCGGCCGGGTGGAGCCCCTGCTCACCGACATCGGTGCACCGACGGTGTCCGACACCGTGACCATGGATCTCGACCTGCCGGACCGGGTCGCGGGTGTGACCTATCCGAGCGGAACCGCGGTGCGCCGCCTCACCCAGGTCGGGTGCGAGGTCGTCGTGGACGTGTCCGAGGCCGGGCGCGGGGTGGCCGTCGTGACGCCGCCGACGTGGCGTCCCGACCTCCGTCAGGCCGCCGACCTGGTCGAGGAGGTGCTGCGACTCGAGGGACTGGAGTCCATTCCGTCCGTCCTGCCGCACGCTCCCGCGGGCCGCGGACTCACCGCCGCCCAGCGTCGTCGCCGGGCGGTGGGTCGGGCACTGGCCTACACGGGGCACGTCGAGGTCCTCGCGCCCGTGTTCCTGCCGGCCGGGGTCTTCGACGTCTGGGGACTCGACGCGGACGATCCGCGCCGGGTGACCACGCGGGTGCTCAATCCGTTGGAGGCGGACCGACCCGAACTGGCGACCACTCTCGTCCCCGGTCTCCTGGAGATCGCCCAGCGCAACGTCTCGCGCGGACAGCGGGATCTGGCGCTGTTCGCCGTCGCGCAGGTCGTCGAACCGGGCGAGGGCACGCGCCCGATCGATGCGCTCGCCGTCGACCGTCGTCCCACCGAGGACGAG
The DNA here is from genome assembly GCF_001426145.1 of Rhodococcus sp. Leaf225. Taxonomy (NCBI): domain Bacteria; kingdom Bacillati; phylum Actinomycetota; class Actinomycetes; order Mycobacteriales; family Nocardiaceae; genus Rhodococcus; species Rhodococcus sp. Leaf225. The sequence goes on from NZ_LMRN01000020.1 coordinate 316,956, forward strand.
ATCGACGCTCTGAAGCAGTCGTTGCCGGTGCAGCCGCTGCACGCCGCCGTCGTCCTGACCGGTGCGGTGACGGCACCCGGGCCGTGGGGCGTCGGCCGTCCTGCCGACGCCACCGATGCCTTCAGCGCAGCGAGGACGATCGCGAGCGCGTCCGGTGTCGAGGTGGAACTCCGGTCCGCCCAGTACCTTCCGTGGCATCCGGGCAGGTGTGCCGAAGTCGTTGTCGACGGTGTCGTGGTCGGGCACGCGGGTGAGCTGCATCCCGGTGTCCTCGAGCGCGCCGGTCTGCCGCCGCGGACCTGCGCGGTGGAGATCGACCTCGATCTCGTTCCCACCCGCGAGCCGCTGCCGTCGCCGTCCATCTCGCCGTTCCCCGCCGTGCTGCAGGACGTCGCGGTCGTCGTCGACGAGTCCGTCCCGGCCGCCGCCGTGCAGTCGGCTCTGATGTCGGGGGCGGGCCCACTCCTCGAGGACATTCGTGTCTTCGACGTGTTCTCCGGCGATCAGGTCGGTGCCGGCCGGAAGTCGCTGGCTTTCGCCCTGCGGTTCCGAGCGGCCGACCGTACGTTGACCGAGGACGAGGCGAGTGCCGCTCGCGATGCCGCCGTCGCGGCAGCGGCGACGGCGGTGGGAGCCGAACTCCGACACTGACGGTGCGCCGCTTTTGAATGAGCTTGCACCGTCATGCATAATCATCGTATGGACAGTGCATCGACATCGACGGGCACCCGGGTGGCCGTCGCGGGCGCCAGTGGCTACGCGGGTGGCGAGATCCTGCGTCTGCTGCTCGGACACCCGGCAGTGCTCGACGGCCGGATGACCATCGGCGCCCTGACGGCCGGTGGAAACGCCGGAACCACGCTGGGGCAACACCATCCGCATCTCGTTCCGCTCGCGGACCGCGTGCTGGTGGACACGGACGCCGCGGCCCTGGAGGGGCACGACGTCGTATTCCTCGGGCTCCCGCACGGGAAGTCAGCCGCCCTCGCCGAACAGCTGTCGGACTCCACGCTGATCATCGACTGCGGTGCCGACTTCCGGTTGACCGACGCCGCCGCCTGGGATCGCTGGTACGGCGGGGAACACGCCGGACACTGGCCGTACGGCATGCCCGAGTTGCCCGGTGGTCGGGACGCCCTGGTCGGAGCGACGCGCATCGCGGTCCCGGGGTGCTATCCCACGGCCTCGTCGCTGGCTCTGGCGCCCGCGTTTGCTGCCGGCATGGTCGAGCCCCGCGTGACCGTGGTGGCCGTGAGCGGCACCTCCGGCGCCGGTCGCGCGGCGAAGCCGGACCTGTTGGGTTCCGAGGTCATGGGGTCGGTCCGTGCCTACGGCATCGCCGGCGCGCATCGCCACACGCCGGAGATCACGCAGAACTTGTCCGCCATCGCCGGCACCGAGGTGATCGTGTCGTTCACTCCTGTGCTGGCTCCGATGCCGCGCGGCATCCTGGCGACGTGCACCGCTCCGACGACAGTGTCGGCCTCCGAGGCGCGTGCGGTCTACGAGAAGTACTGCGCCGACGAACCTTTCCTCCACCTTCTCCCGGAGGGGCAGCTGCCGCAGACGGGGTCGGTGCTCGGGTCCAACGCGGTCCACCTGCAGGTGGCGGTCGACGAGGACGCGGGCTTGCTGGTGGTCCTCGCCGCCATCGACAATCTGACGAAGGGCACCGCCGGTGCCGCGGTGCAGTCGATGAACATCGCTCTCGGACTCCCCGAGAGCGCCGGACTCTCCACGGTGGGAACAGCACCATGACCGACCACAGCCAGTCCTCTCCCGGCACCCCTACGCGCGCTCCCGGGGTTCTCGTCCGCACACAGGGTGTGACGTCGGCAGCGGGATTCCGGGCCGCCGGGGTCGAGGCCGGTCTCCGGGCCAAGGGGGGCCTCGACGTCGCCCTCGTGGTCAACGAGGGCCCCGATCTGGCAGCGGCCGGTGTCTTCACCCTGAACAAGATCAAGGCTGCGCCCGTCCTGTGGTCGCAGCAGGTGCTGACCTCCGGTCGGCTCCGCGCCGTCGTCCTGAACTCGGGCGGCGCCAACGCCTGCACCGGTGCGCCCGGATTCCAGGACACGCACCGTACCGCCGAGCACCTCGCATCGACCCTCAGCGACTGGGGAACCGAGACGGGCGCCGGCGAGATCGCCGTGTGTTCGACCGGACTGATCGGCGACCGGTTGCCCATGGACAAGGTGCTCGGCGGTGTCACCGAGGTGGTGCACGAGCTCGCCGGAGGCATTTCGGGCGGCACCGATGCGGCCTACGCGATCATGACGACCGACACCCGGCCGAAGCAGGCCGCGATCCACCACGAGAACGGCTGGAACGTGGGCGGCATGGCCAAGGGCGCCGGCATGCTGGCGCCCTCGCTGGCGACGATGCTGTGTGTCGTCACCACGGACGCCGTGGCGAGCGCCGATCAGCTCGATCGCGCCCTCCGGCACGCGACGGCACAGTCCTTCGACCGACTCGACGTGGACGGCGCGACCTCCACGAACGACACGGTGCTGCTCCTCGCGTCCGGTGCCAGCGGCATCGAGGCGACACAGGAGGAACTCGACGCCGCTGTCCTCGCGGTGTGCGACGACCTCGCGGATCAGCTGATGGCCGATGCGGAGGGCGTGACCAAGCGGATCATCGTCAGGGTCGATGGTGCCGAGTCCGAACAGGACGCACTCGTGGCGGCGCGAACCATCGCACGCGATTCCCTCGTCAAGACGGCGCTGTTCGGCTCCGATCCCAACTGGGGCCGCGTTCTCGCCGCTGTGGGCATCGCGCCGGTCGCGCTCGATCCCGATCGCATCGTCGTGTCGTTCAACGGCAATCCCGTGTGCGTCGACAGCATGGGTGTGCCCGGCGCTCGTGAGGTCGATCTCTCGGCCGTCGACATCACGGTCGAGGTGGACCTCGGTGTCGGCTCCGCGTCGGCGTCGATCAGGACCACGGATCTGTCGCACGCCTACGTCGAAGAGAACTCGGCGTACTCGTCATGACGTCGTCCGAGCCCGTGTCCGCACACGACACCGCACGCATCCTCGCCGGCGCCCTCCCGTGGCTCCAGCAGTGGACGGGCAAGGTCGTCGTGGTCAAGTACGGCGGCAACGCCATGATCGACGATCGACTCAAGGCCGCGTTCGCGGCCGACATGGCGTTCCTGCGCACCGTCGGTATCCACCCGGTGGTCGTGCACGGCGGCGGTCCCCAGATCACCGCCATGCTCACTCGACTCGGACTGGTGGGGGAGTTCCGCGGCGGCTTCCGCGTGACGACGCCCGAGGTGATGGACGTCGTGCGCATGGTCCTGTTCGGGCAGGTCGGTCGCGAGCTGGTCGGACTGATCAACGCGCACGGCCCCTACGCTGTCGGCATCTCCGGCGAGGACGCGCACCTGTTCACGGCGACTCGACGCACCGTGACCGTCGACGGTGTCGCCACCGACATCGGTCTGGTGGGCGACGTGACGACGGTGAATCCCGCTGCGGTGCACGACCTCATCGAGGCCGGGCGCATCCCGGTCGTCTCGACCATCGCTCCCGACGCGGACGGCGTCGTGCACAACATCAACGCGGACACCGCGGCCGCGGCCCTCGCGGAGGCGCTCGGCGCGCAGAAGCTCGTCGTCCTCACCGACGTCGAGGGGCTCTACACGAACTGGCCGGACCGCGGGTCGCTCGTCTCGGAGATCGAGGCGGACGTCCTCGCCGAACTGCTGCCCGGCCTGGACGCCGGCATGGTCCCCAAGATGGAGGCGTGTCTGCGCGCGGTGCGCGGGGGAGTTCCCAGCGCCCATGTCATCGACGGTCGACTCGAGCACTCCGTGCTCCTGGAACTGTTCACCGGCGAGGGCATCGGCACGATGGTGCACGACGGCAGTACGAGAGGACGGGCATGACCAGCACGGAGCAACTGCAGCAACGCTTCTCGAATGCGCTGATGAACAACTACGGCGTGCCGCGCGTGGCGCTGGTCGGCGGTTCGGGAGCCGTGGTGACGGACGCCGACGGCAAGGAGTACCTCGATCTCCTCGCCGGGATCGCGGTCAACATCCTCGGCCACGGACATCCTGCCGTCGTCGAGGCGGTCTCCGCCCAGCTGACGACGCTGGGCCACACGTCCAACCTCTACGCGGCGCCGCCGTCGATCGAACTGGCGGAGCACCTCCTCGAGCACCTCGGTCACGCTGCCGGCGGCGATGCTCGGGTGTTCCTCTGCAACTCCGGCACCGAGGCCAACGAGGCCGCCTTCAAGATCGCGCGTCTCACGGGTCGACCGAACATCATCGCGGCGGAGAACGCGTTCCACGGTCGGACCATGGGAGCCCTCGCGCTCACGGGGCAGGCGGACAAGCGGGCTCCGTTCGAGCCCATGCCCGCCGGTGTGTCGCACGTTCCCTACGGCGACATCGCCGCGCTCGAGGCGGCGGTCGACGAGAACACGGCCGCCGTCTTCCTCGAACCGATCATGGGTGAGGGCGGAGTCGTCGTCCCGCCGGAGGGCTATCTGCCCGCAGCGCGCGAGATCACCGCGCGCCACGGCGCCCTGCTGATCCTCGACGAGGTCCAGACGGGCATCGGTCGTACGGGGTGGTTCTACGCCCATCAGCGGTTCGGCATCGTCCCGGACGTCATCACCCTCGCGAAGGGGCTGGGCGGGGGACTGCCCATCGGCGCCTGCATCGGCATCGGCCCGGCAGCCGCCATGCTCACCCCGGGCAAGCACGGGACCACATTCGGTGGCAACCCGGTGTGTTCGGCGGCGGCCCTGGCCGTGCTGCGCACTCTCGCGTCCGAGGATCTGCTCTCGCACGCCGACCGGCTGGGCAAGATCCTGCGACACGACATCGAGGCGCTCGGACATCCCCTCGTCGATCACGTACGGGGTGCGGGCCTTCTGCTGGGCATCGTCCTCACCGAGCCGGTGGCGGCCGATGTCGAGACCGCGGCCCGCCACGCAGGCTTCCTGGTGAACGCGGCGCAGGCGAACGTCCTGCGTCTGGCGCCGCCCCTGATCATCACGGACGAGCAGGCAGCATCGTTCGTCCGTGCACTTCCCGCGGTCCTCGACGAGGCGCGGCCGACAGCAGAGGCGACCTCGTGACACTGCGGCACTTCCTTCGAGACGACGATCTCTCCCACGAGGAGCAGGCCGAGATCCTCGCTCTCGCAGCCGAACTCAAGAAGGCGCCGTTCTCGCGGCGCCCGTTGGAGGGTCCGCGCGGCGTCGGCGTCATCTTCGAGAAGAACTCGACGCGCACCCGCTTCTCGTTCGAGATGGGCATCGCGCAGCTCGGCGGCCACGCAGTGGTCGTCGACGGCCGCAGCACGCAGCTCGGACGCGAGGAGACGCTGCAGGACACCGGGCGCGTGCTGTCCCGCTACGTCGACGCCGTCGTGTGGCGCACGTTCGGGCAGAAGCGCCTCGAGCAGATGGCGACGGGGGCGAGCGTGCCCATCGTCAACGCCCTGTCCGACGATTTCCACCCCTGCCAGGTGCTGGCCGATCTCCAGACGCTCGCCGAGCGCAAGGGATCGTTGAGAGGTCTGCGTCTCTCGTACTTCGGCGACGGTGCCAACAACATGGCGCACTCCCTCATGCTCGGCGCCGTCACCGCCGGCGTCGACGTCACGATCGCCGCCCCGGAGGGCTTCGTGCCGGACCCGTCGGTGCTGGCGGCCACGCAGGAGCGCGGTGAGCGGACGGGAGCGAGCGTGACCGTCACGAACGATCCGATCGCCGCCGCGACCGGAGCCGACGTGCTGGTCACCGACACGTGGACGTCGATGGGACAGGAGAACGACGGCCTGGACCGCGTCGGACCCCTCCGCCCGTTCCAGATCAACGAGTCGCTGCTCGACCGTGCCGACTCGGAGGCACTCGTCCTGCACTGCCTCCCGGCCCACCGCGGCGAGGAGATCAGCGACACGGTGCTCGACGGCCCTCGCAGCGTCGTGTGGGACGAAGCCGAGAACCGGTTGCACGCACAGAAGGCCGTCCTGGTGTGGCTGCTCGAGCAGGCGGCATCGGGACGACGGACGCCGTGACCGCCGAGTCGCAGGGCCCGGTGACGTCGTCGACGCGCGCCGGGCGCCAGGCGCGCGTCGTGGCCCTGCTCTCCACCCACCAGGTCCGATCGCAGCAGGAACTCCAGTCGCTGCTCGCGGCGGAGGGGATCGAGGCCACCCAGGCCACTCTCTCCCGCGATCTCGACGAGTTGGGCGCCGTCAAACTTCGCGCCGCCGACGGCGGTGCGGGCGTCTACGTCGTTCCCGAGGACGGCAGCCCGGTCCGAGGGGTCGCGGGCGGCACCGATCGGCTCTCCCGGCTGCTCGGCGAGTTGCTCGTCTCCACCGACGCCAGCTCCACGATGGCTGTTCTCCGCACGCCGCCCGGAGCTGCGCACTATCTCGCCAGTGCACTGGACCGCGCGGCACTGCCCGAGATTGTGGGAACGGTCGCGGGGGATGACACCATCTTCGTGATCGCCCGCGATCCGCTGTCCGGACGCGAGCTCGCCGACCGCATCGAGAATCTCGCGCGCTGAACCACCAGTCCGAATCCCAGAACGTCCGAATCACACGAAGGAGCACACACCCCATGGCCGAACGCGTCATCCTCGCCTACTCCGGCGGTCTCGACACCTCTGTCGCCATCAGCTGGATCGGCCGCGAGACCGGCAAGGAGGTGGTCGCCGTGGCGATCGACCTCGGCCAGGGTGGCGAGGACATGGAGGTCATCCGGCAGCGCGCACTCGACTGCGGCGCCGTCGAAGCCGTCGTCGTCGACGCTCGGGACGAGTTCGCGGACGAGTACTGCCTGCCGACCATCCAGTCGAACGCCCTCTACATGGACCGCTACCCGCTGGTGTCGGCCATCAGCCGTCCCCTCATCGTCAAGCACCTCGTCGAGAACGCGCGCTCGCACGGCGGCACCGTCGTCGCTCACGGCTGCACCGGCAAGGGCAACGACCAGGTGCGCTTCGAGGTCGGTTTCAACACGCTCGCGCCCGAGCTCGAGGTGCTGGCCCCCGTGCGCGACTACGCCTGGACCCGCGAGAAGGCCATCGCCTTCGCCGAGGAGAACAGCATCCCCATCAACGTCACCAAGAAGTCGCCGTTCTCGATCGACCAGAACGTGTGGGGTCGCGCCGTGGAGACCGGGTTCCTCGAGGATCTGTGGAACGCCCCGACCAAGGACGTCTACGACTACACCGAGGATCCGACGGCCAACTTCAACGCGCCGGACGAGCTGGTCATCACGTTCGACAAGGGACGCCCGATCGCCATCGACGGCCGCCCGGTGTCGGTGCTGCAGGCGATCCAGGAACTGAACACCCGTGCGGGCAAGCAGGGTGTCGGCCGCCTCGACGTGGTCGAGGACCGGCTCGTCGGCATCAAGAGCCGCGAGGTCTACGAGGCTCCCGGCGCCATGGTCCTGATCCGTGCCCACGAGGAGCTCGAGCACGTCACCCTCGAACGCGAGCTCGGCCGCTACAAGCGGCACACGGACCAGAAGTGGGCCGAGCAGGTCTACGACGGCCTGTGGTTCTCGCCGCTCAAGGGTGCACTCGACACCTTCGTCCAGCACACCCAGGAGCACGTGTCCGGCGAGATCCGCCTGGTGCTGCACGCCGGCACCGTCGTCGTGAACGGTCGTCGCAGCGGGGAGTCGCTGTACGACTTCAACCTCGCGACCTACGACGCGGGCGACACCTTCGATCAGTCGTCGGCCAAGGGCTTCGTGCAGCTGCACGGCCTGTCGTCCAAGATCGCCGCCAGCCGTGACCGTGGCGCGGTGGCGGCGCAGGGACAGTCGGACCTGTGACGTCACCCGCTCACGGCACCAACGCGGGCGCTCTGTGGGGTGGGCGCTTCGCGTCGGGTCCCGCGGAAGCCATGGCGGCGCTGAGCAAGTCGACCCACTTCGACTGGGTGCTCGCCCCGTACGACGTCCGTGCCTCCAAGGCTCACGCACGTGTGCTCAACTCGGCCGGCCTGCTGACGGCGGGCGATCTCGAGGCGATGCTCACCGGCCTCGATCAGCTCGCCGCCGACGTCGACTCGGGTGCGTTCGGTCCCGCAGAGTCCGACGAGGACGTGCACGGCGCACTCGAGCGCGGGCTGATCGACCGGGTCGGTCCCGAGCTCGGCGGCAGGTTGCGTGCCGGCAGGTCGCGCAACGACCAGGTCGCGACCCTGTTCCGGATGTGGCTGCGGGACGCGGTGCGGCGGGTGTCGGCGGGCGTGCTGGACGTGGTCGAGGCCCTCACCGCGCAGGCGCAGGCACATCCCGACGCGGCGATGCCGGGCAAGACGCACTCGCAGGCCGCGCAGCCGGTCCTGCTCGCGCATCATCTGCTCGCACACACCCATCCGCTGCTGCGGGACGTGCAGCGCTTCCGGGACTTCGACGGCCGCGCCGCGGTGTCGCCCTACGGTTCGGGCGCCCTGGCGGGCTCGTCGCTCGGACTCGACCCGGAGAAGATCGCCGCGGAGCTCGGGTTCGACGGTTCCGCGGAGAACTCGATCGACGCGACGAGTTCGCGCGACTTCGCCGCCGAGGCGGCGTTCGTCCTGGCCATGACTGCCGTGGACCTGTCGCGTCTCGCCGAGGAGATCGTGTCGTGGAGCACCCCGGAGTACGGCTACGTGACACTCGCCGACGCATGGTCGACGGGCAGTTCGATCATGCCGCAGAAGAAGAACCCGGACGTCGCGGAGCTCACGCGCGGCAAGACCGGGCGACTGATCGGCAATCTCACCGGTCTGCTCGCGACGCTCAAGGCTCAGCCCCTCGCGTACAACCGTGATCTGCAGGAGGACAAGGAGCCCGTCTTCGACTCGGTGCTTCAGCTCGAGATGCTTCTGCCCGCCCTGACCGGGTTGGTGTCCACCCTCACCTTCCACACCGACCGGTTGCGCGAGCTGGCGCCGGCGGGATTCACGCTGGCGACGGACATCGCCGAGTGGCTCGTCCGCAACGGTGTGCCGTTCCGGCACGCCCACGAGGTGGCAGGCGACTGCGTGCGACGTGCGGAGTCGCGCGGTGTGGGTCTGGACGAACTGACCGACGAGGAGTTCGCGACGATCGACCCGGCGCTCACACCGGAGGTCCGCTCGGTGCTCACCGTCGACGGATCCATCGGCTCGCGGGACAGCCGCGGCGGTACCGCGCCCGCGCGGGTGGCGGAGCAGATCATTGTGGTCCAACGCACCGCGGGCGAGCTCAGGACGTGGATCACGGCCTGACGGGACGACCCGATCCGAGCGGTCGGAGTGGTGTGAGACGCTGTGTCCTCATCGGTCGACGAGTCGTGGACCACACCGACCGAATCGATGCCGCCTTCGAGGAGTGCAGTTGCTGGGAATCGACACCGGGTCGGTCGCGACGTCGTTGCGGCGTGTGGTCGCCACGGCGCAGAACGGGCTCGAGGTCATCCGTCTCGGGGGACTCGAGACGGATGCCGTTCCGTCTCCCTTCTCGGTGGTCGCGCGCGATCGTATGTACCGGCTGCGTCGGTACTTCCCGGAGTCCGAGCAGACGGGTCCGCCCGTCGTGCTCGTACCGCCGATGATGATGTCGGCCGACGTCTACGACGTCACCCGCGACCAGGGCGGCGTCGGTATCCTGCACGAGGCGGGGATGGACCCCTGGGTGGTCGATTTCGGTTCGCCGGCCACCGAGGAGGGCGGGTGGAACCGGACGCTGGCGGACCACATCGTCGCGATCAGCGAGATCATCGACATCGTCGCCGAGCGGACGGGTCGCGAGGTCCACCTCGGTGGGTACTCGCAGGGCGGCATGTTCTGTTACCAGGCCGCCGCGTACCGCTCGAGTCGCGACATCGCCAGCATCATCACGTTCGGCAGTCCGGTGGACACCCTCGCGGCGCTCCCTCTCGGGATCCCGGCGAACGTGGCCACCAAGGGTGCCGAGTTCCTCGCCGAGCACGTGTTCACACGTCTCGCGGTGACCGACTGGATGGCCCGCACCGGGTTCCAGTTGCTCGACCCGGCCAAGACCGTCAAGTCGCGCATCGACTTCCTGCTCCAGCTCCACGACCGGGACGCGCTCCTGCCCCGCGAGTCCCAGCGCCGGTTCCTCGCGATGGACGGGTGGGTCGCCTGGTCGGGCCCGGCGGTCGCGGAACTGTTGACGCAGTTCGTCGTGCACAACCGCATGATGACGGGTGGGTTCTCCATCCGCGGCAAGGTCGTCTCGCTCGCGGAACTGACCATGCCGATCCTCGCGTTCGTGGGGGAGGTCGACGACATCGGCCAACCGCTCGCGGTGCGCGGCATCCGCAAGGCGGCTCCGCGGGCCAAGGTGTACGAAGCAGGGCTCCGCGCCGGGCACTTCGGACTGGTGGTGGGGAGCACCGCGGCCACGCAGACGTGGCCGAGCACGGCGGGGTGGATCCGGTGGCGCGAGGGCCTGGGGCCGCGGCCGGTCGAGGTGCACGCCATGGGGTACGACGAGCACCCGGCCTCGGAGAGCGGCGTGTCGGTGGGAAATCGTCTCGTCCACACCGCGGCCACCATCGCCGAGGTCGGCCTGGGTCTCGGTCGCGGCATCGCCTCGGCGGCGGCCGGGGCCGTGAAGGGGTCTCGTGAGATCTCGTCCGAGGCCGCTCGCACACTGCCCCGTCTCGCCAGACTCGGCCAGCTGCAACCTCATTCGCAGGTCTCCCTCGGTCGTCTGCTCGGTGAGCAGGCTCGGCGCGCGAGTGCCGGTGAGTGCTTCGTGTTCGACGACCGTGTGTACTCCTACGCCGCCGTGGACCAGCGCATCGACAACGTGGTGCGCGGCCTGATCGTCAACGGTGTACGCCCCGCGATGCACGTCGGAGTGCTGATGGAGACACGTCCGAGCGCACTCGCCGCCGTCGCCGCACTGTCCCGCATCGGTGCGGTGGCCGTCATGCTGCAGCCCACCAGCGATCTCTCGGCGTCGCTGCGACTCGGGCGCGTCGAACTGCTGATCGTCGACCCCGACAATCTGGCCGGATCCGTCGACCACGGACTGGACGTGCTGGTCCTGGGCGGCGGCGAGTCCCGCTCGCTCGACATCGAGGACTCCGACCTGGTCGTGGATCTCGAGCAGGTCGACCCGTCGACGGTGGAGTTGCCGGGGTGGTACGTCCCCAACCCCGGGCGCGCACGGGAACTCGCCTTCGTGCTGTTCAGCGGGAACGACGACACCCTGGATGCCAAGTTCATCACCAACTACCGCTGGGCTCTGTCGGCCTTCGGTACGGCCAGCTCCGCAGGTCTGTCCCGCGGCGACACCGTGTACTGCCTGGCGCCGCTGCACCATTCGGCCGGACTGCTCGTGGCGGTGGGCGGCGCGTTGGCGGGCGGGTCCCGCATCGCGCTGTCGCGCGGTGTCGAGCCCGAGCGCTTCGCGGACGAGGTGCAGCGCTACGGCGTCACGGTCGTGTCCTACACGTGGACCATGATGCGGGACATCCTGACGTCGGAGTCCCTTCCGCACCGAGGACAGCACGCCGTACGGCTCCTCATCGGATCGGGCATGCCCACCAACCTGTGGCGGCACACGCTCGAACGACTGGCACCTGCGCGGGTACTCGAGTTCTACGCGTCCACCGAGGGCGACGTCGTCCTCGCGAACGTGGCGGGAACGAAGATCGGGGCAAAGGGTCGCCCGCTGCCGGGCAGTGCACGGGTGGAACTCGCGGCATACGACGCCGTCTCGGGTCGGTACCTCGTGGACGAGCAGGGATTCGTCCGACACTGTGAGACCGGCGAACCCGGCCTGTTGCTCGGCCGCCCCGGACTGGACGACTCCAGCGGCGCGTTCATGCGTGGTGTCTTCAGTGCCGGCGACGTGTGGACTCCGACCAACCTGCTGTTCCGCCGGGACGAGGGCGGTGACTACTGGTTGCTCGGGCACAAGCGCTCGGTGATCACCACCGCACGCGGACCCGTCTACCCGCAGCCGATAGCCGACGCGATCGGCGAGGCGGAGCCGGTGGACCTGGCCGTGGCGTACGGCATCGGGGAGCACGGTGACCAGTGGTCGGTGTGCGCGGTGACCGTGCGGGCGGGTCAGAACCTCACGGCATCGATGGTGTCGGACGCGCTGCTGGTGTTGGATCCGGCCGAGCGACCCGACGTCGTGCACGTGGTCGCGGACATCCCGCTGAGCCGCGCGTTCCGACCACTCGACGACACGCTGCGCGCTGCCGGACTGCCCGGTCCGGGGGTCAAGACCTGGTATCTGGCGTCGACGTCCGGTGAGTACAAGCGCATGACGAAGGCAGTGGCGGCGGAGCGCTTCACCGCGCATCAGTAGGGTGAGACCGCGTCGGAAGACCGACGCGACGACGGAACGAGGAGTCCTCTTGAGCGTCGATGCTCGCTTGCACAGCATTCTCGCCTGCCCGCAGGACAAGGGTCCGCTTCTGCTGATCCAGGACGAGCTGCTCTACAACCCCCGGCTGCGCCGTGTCTACCCCATCGAGAACGGCATTCCGGTGCTGCTCATCGACGATGCGCGTGACGCCACCGACGCCGAGCACGAGGACATTCTGGCCCGGGCGACCGCGCCCGCTCCGATCGCGGAGTGACGGGAGCGACTGCGACTCGTCGATCGCCGACATGACCGGCCCCGTACTGCCGTCCGAACGACTTCTCGGGTCCGCGACTCCCGTCGACGCGGCGACGCGTCTGCTCGGCGCCAGTCTGACCTGCGCCGGCGTCACGCTGCGCATCGTCGAGGTGGAGGCGTACGGCGGAGATCCCGGCGGACCCTGGCCCGACCCCGCGGCGCACTCGTTCCGAGGCCCCACACCGCGCAACTCGGTCATGTTCGGGCCGCCCGGTCGCCTGTACGTCTATCTCAGCTACGGGATGCATCTGTGCGCGAACATCGTCTGTGGTCCTGACGGAACGGCCGGCGCCGTCCTGATCCGCGCGGGTGAGGTCGTCGACGGTCTCGCGGTCGCCAGGACGCGGAGGCCCCGCGCACCGGAGTTCGGTATGGCGCGCGGACCTGGCAACGTTGGGAGTGTTCTCGCACTGTCGTTGGCCCACAACGGTGTTCGTGTCTTCGCCGAGAGCGCGGAAGTGTCGGTGACGCTGTCGGACGAGACGGCATCACCGGTACAGTCAGGTCCTCGTGTCGGCGTGTCCACCGCTCCCGACCGTCCGTGGCGTTTCTGGATTCCCTCGGTGGCCGTGTCTGCCTATCGACGGAACCCGCGAGCTCCGACAGACCCCGCCGGGGAGCCCGGTACTGAGGCCTGAGGGCGCCGTCGGGTGACGTGCGTGCATGCGAAAGAATCAGCGGTGTGAGCATCATCGAGGACCTGACCTGGCGTGGACTGATAGCCCAGTCGACAGACATCGAGGCACTGACAGCGGCGACCACCGCGGACGGCCCGATCACCCTCTACGCGGGATTCGATCCGACGGGACCGAGCTTGCACGCAGGGCACCTCGTTCCGCTGCTGGTCCTGTCACGTTTCCAGCGTGCGGGTCATCGTCCGATCGTGCTGGCCGGCGGAGCCACCGGACTCATCGGTGATCCGCGTGACGTCGGCGAACGCGTCATGAACTCGAGCGACACGGTGGCCGAGTGGGCCGATCGCATCAAGGGTCAGCTCTCTCGCTTCGTCGACTTCGAGGGTGCCGGCGGTGCGGTCATCGCGAACAACCTCGACTGGACCGCGTCGCTGTCTGCCATCGACTTCCTCCGCGACATCGGCAAGCACTTCTCCGTCAACGTGATGTTGGCGCGGGACACGGTGAAGAAGCGCCTCGAATCGGACGGGATGTCCTACACCGAGTTCAGCTACATGTTGTTGCAAGCGCAGGACTACCTGCACCTGCATCGGCAGCACGGATGCACCTTGCAGGTCGGCGGATCGGATCAGTGGGGCAACATCGTCGCGGGTATCGATCTCACCCGACGTATGGACGGCGACGCCGTGCACGGGCTGACCGTTCCTCTGGTCACTGCGGCGGACGGCACGAAGTTCGGTAAGTCCACCGGTGGCGGAAGCCTGTGGCTCGACCCCGAGATGACGTCGCCGTACGCCTGGTACCAGTACTTCGTGAACACGGCCGACGCCGACGTCGTGAAGTACCTGCGCTGGTTCACGTTCCTCGATCGTGACGAGCTGGCGGAACTCGAGGCGGCGACGGCAGAACGACCCCAGGCCCGCGCGGCGCAGAAGCGACTGGCGGCGGAGATGACGACGCTGGTGCACGGCGCGGACAACACCGCGGCCGTCGAACTTGCCAGCTCCGCCCTGTTCGGCCGGGGAGAGCTTCGCGACCTGGACGCGGGGACACTGTCGGCCGCGCTGTCGGAGACCGACGTCGCCGAGCTGCCGGCAGGGGAGGAGCGCACGATCGTCGACCTTCTCGTCGACACGTCGCTGTGCGAGTCGAAGGGCGCCGCCCGTCGTGTGGTGAAGGAGGGGGGAGTGTCGGTCAACAACCAGAAGATCGCTGCCGAGGACTGGACTCCCTCCGCGGACGACTTCCTGCACGGTGAGTGGCTGGTGCTGCGTCGGGGTAAGAAGAACATGGCCGGCGTACGGCGCTCGGTGTGAGCCACGCGTGCGCGGGGTCACAGTCGGGGTTCGAGCACTCGAAGGCCCGCGAGGCGCCGGAGCGGCGCGCTGACCTGCATGGTCGCGAGCCCGTCGTGTGGCCGACCTGCGGATTTGACGCACTGTTATCCGTCGCGTAACTTTTGTCGAGTCAGAGCGACACGGACACGGACCGAGACCGCAAGGCCTCGATCACCGGCTCCGCAGATCATCTGACATCCTGGTCACCGAAGAGTTCGAGTCTTGACTCGGCTCCGTGCGGCTGGCTAGGCTGGAACGGTTGCCCCGGATCCTCCTGCTTCGTGTGGGTGGTGGTGGTGTGTGCGTGTTCTTTGAGAACTCAACAGTGTGTCGATGAATGTCAGTGC
>NZ_LMRN01000021.1:0-40384 GCF_001426145.1 Rhodococcus sp. Leaf225
GACGGCAAGTCACCCATCGAGCGACTCACCGTCCACAACCTCCCCGCGAAGAACAACTAGCGCCCTCGCCACGCGGACCAGAGTTCGGAGTACCGGCCGCCCGCCTCCACCAGGTCCTGGTGCGGCCCCTGCTCGACGATGCGGCCGTGCTCGAGCACCACGACGCTGTCGGCGCTCGCCGCCTGGGTGAGGCGGTGGGCGACGACGATAGTCGTCCGTCCGCGAGTGGCGGCCCGGGCGGCCTCCTCGAGGTCGCGCGCGCCGGCGCTGCCGGCCTCGGCGGTGGCTTCGTCGAGGACGGCGACCGCCGGATCGGCCAGGACGATGCGGGCCAGTGCGATCTGTTGCGCGCGAGACGGAGTCAGCTCGACGCCGCCCTCGCCGACCACCGTGTCGAGACCGTCCTCGAGGGTGCTCACCCACGAGTGCGCGCCGACCGTCCGCAGCGCGTGTTCGACCGTCTCCCGATCCGCGTCCGGTGCCGCGAGCCGCAGATCGTCGATGAGCGGTCCGGCGAACACGTGCACCTCCTGGCTGACGATCGCGACGTGCCGGCGCAGTCGATCGGAGCCGATGTCGTCGAGCGACACCCCGCCCACCCGGACCGATCCGGAGTCCGCTCGCATCGAGCCCGCCACGAGCGCGGCGATGGTGGACTTGCCGGCGCCGGTCGAGCCGACCAGCGCCACCGTCGTGCCGTCGTCGATCCGCAGATCGATCCCGTGCAGGACGTCGTCGACCCCGTCGTAGGAGTGGCGGAGGTTCGTCACGACGACGGTGCCGTCGGCGGGCTCCGCCTCGGTCCCGGGAGAGCGGTCGTCGGGCAGATCGATGACGCCCACCAGTCGTGCGAGGGAGGCCCCGGCCGACTGGATGTCGTCGAACGAGTACAGCAGCATGCCAATCGGGTTGAAGAGCCGGTGGAACAGCAGTGCCGCCGCGGTGGTCTGACCGACGGTGACGGCGTCCTCGCGCACCAGCAGGAAGCCGACGGTGAGGATGACCGAGAGGCCGACGCACTCCGCCCGGTTGCTGCGCGAGCCGAACCGGGTGAAGAGACGGAAGACGGTGACGGCGATGTCGCGAGCCATGCCGGACGATGCGTCGATGCGCGCGAGGTGCTCACCCTCCATGCCGTACGCCCGCACGGTGCGGGCCCCCTGCATGCTGCTGACCAGAGACTGGGCGCGCTCGCCCATCGCGACGCGCTCGGCGGCGTACATCGGGGCGGACCGCGGCAGATACCAGTGCAGGGCCATCACGTACATCGGGATCGCGACCATGCCCGCGAGTCCCAGACGCCAGTCGAGCCCGAGCATCGTGATCAGACTGAGCAGGACCAGCAGCACGGCGGCGAGGATGTTCGGCACCACTTCGCCGAGCGATTTCGCCATCACCGCGATGTCGTCCCCGACGCGGGAGAGCAGGTCTCCCTTGCCGACTCGCTCCAGTGTGCTCACCGGGAGGTGGAGTGCGCGACCGAGGACGCGCTCGCGCAGCGAGGCCAACATCTTCTCGCCGAGCAGACTGACGGTGTAGGCGCCGATCCCGGTGAAGACGCCGCCCGCGACCGCCGCGGCGCCGATGACCGTCACGACACCGACGATCGTGGACGTCGGTGCGCCCTCGGTCACCCGATCGACGAGCATGCCGAAGACGTACACGGGAATCAGCGCCATCGCCGCCGCGACCACGCCGATGGCGACGGTGAGCGCGACCGATCCCCGCCGCGCACGGAGTTCGCCGCGAAGGAACGCCCAGCATCGCCGTCCACTCGCGATGGGCAGCAGTGCGGTCGGTTCGGTCATCGCAGAACCGCCTCTCGGTAGCGCTCGTCCGTCTCCGCCAACCCGTGGTGGGTGCCGACGGTCGCGACGCGCCCCTCGTCGAGCACGACGACGCGGTCGGTGACCGCGAGGAGCGCGGGGCTGGTGGTGATGAGCACCGTCGTCTGGGTGCGGGCGTCGCCGTCGTGACGCAGTCCCGCGATGCCGGTGGCGATGGCGTGTTCGGTCACCGCGTCGACGGCGGTGGTCGGATCGTGGAGGACGAGTACCGGTGGCTGCGCCGCGAGTGCGCGGGCGAGGGCGACTCGTTGGCGTTGCCCACCGGACAGGCTGGCACCGCGGTCGGTCACCGGATGGTCGAGACCGCCGTCGTGCATGGCGACGATGTCGGTGACGGCGGAGGCGGTCACCGCGGCGTCGAGGTCGCTCCCGCGGTCCAGGGCGATGTTGGACCGCACCGTGCCGGCGAACAGATCCGACGTGTGCGGTTCCACCAGCACGGTGCGGCGGACCTCGGGGAGCGCGAGCTCGGTCACGTCGACGCCGCCGACCGTCAGCCGTCCGGTGACGTCGTCGGGCGACACCTGCCCGGAGAGGACGGCGGCCAATGCATCGGCGTCCTGCGGCCGGTAGGCGACGACGCCGACGATCTCGCCGCGCCCGAGATGCAGGTCGAGATGCGTCAAGGTCCCGTAGGACAGGTCGTCGAGTCCGACGGACGAGGTGTCGGGGGACCGCGTACCGGTGGAGGTGACCACCGGGTCGGCGCCGAGAACCAATGCCAACCGGTCCGCTGATCCGCGGATGACCGCGAGGAAGCCGGGAAGTCGGGAGAGCGAACTCAGCGGCTCGATGAGGAACTGCGCCAGTCCGACGACAGTGATCAACTCGGCGACGGAGATTCGGCCCTCGAGAGCGAGGAACCCGGCCGTGCCGGCCACGGCGGCGGACAGCAGCGCGCCCACCGTCGCCGAGACACCGAGATACACGCTGTTGCCGCGGGCCAGACGCATCGTCGCGGCCAGTGCACGTCGGCTCGACTGGACGAACCGCCGGGACGCGACGTCCTCGGCGCCGATACCGCGGAGGGGCCGTACGCCGCTGACGAGATCGGTGGCGAGACCCGAGACGCGGGCCACCTCCGCCTGCTGATCGGTCGCGGCGCGGGTGAGGAACGGCGCACACAACTGCAGGAGAAGGAGAAGGACAGGCGTGCCGATGACGACGGCCAGCCCGAGCGGCACATCGATGACGAGAAGTGCCACCGCCGTGACGACGAGGGCGGTGACCGCGGCGGCGACCCGGGCGATGGCGTCGAGCGCCCACGAGGTCTTCTCGGCGTCCGAGGTGCTGACCGTCAACAACTCGCCGGGGCCGAGATCGACCTGGACGCCGCGCGGGTCGAGCACGCGTCCCGCGACCTCCACGCGTAGCAGGTGTGCTTCCCGCTCGATCGCGACGACGATGATGCGGGCGCCGATGCGGTACGCGTAGGAGAGGACGACGAACAGACCCGCCAGCCCCAGTAACGAGACGATCATCGCGGTGACGTCGCCGGTCTCGACCGCGCGGCCGATGATGAGACCGACGGCGACCGGCACCATCGTCTCGCAGAACTGGTGCACACAGAACAGGGCCGACGAACCGACGAGTCGCACACGGTGGCGCCGGGTGGTGCGGCGCAGGATGGCCCCGCCGGTCGACGGAGGTGCGTCATGCATTAGCCGACCCTAACCCACGTGGCCGACCGGTCGGGACGACGCGTACGCGTCAGTCGTGCTCGGGATTCCTGGTGCGACGGGCGGCGTCGCGCTGCTGCTGAGCGCGTTCCCGGCACCGACGCAGGAACTCCTCGTCGGACTCGGAGTTCGTCGCGACCGCGCGGCCGGGACGGACGTCGTACTCGGGGAAACGGGTCGCGCTCGGTCGGCGTCCCGCGTCGGGACCGCCCCAGATGCCGCCGCCGACGGGCCGGCCCGCCACGAGCCAGGCCACGGACCCGGCGAGAGGAAGGAACACGACGAGCAGGAGCCAGACCGTCTTCGGGAGGTGACGGATCCCACCCTCGTCGGCCGTGATGACGTCGATGAGGCAGAAGATCCAGAGCACGGCGACGATCAGGCCGAGATAGGGCACGGGCGCGTCCTCACGTAGAGCGGTTCACGTCCCGATTCACGAACCGCATGGTCTGTTGACGCGCTCACCCTAGCGCCCGACGTCGCCCTCGTCACTCCGTACGAGCCGTCGCGGGGGTAGGTGGTTCCGAATGCCCTCTGTGAGCGCCCACCGACCGGGTTTCCCCCGGCGGTCCGACGGGCATGCACGGATGTATCGACGAAAGGACAAGTCGTGGTCGCGCAGAACGAGAACGAGCAGCCGCAGGATTTCGCACGCACCACGCGTGCGCACGCCGGTGAGGCCATCACCGACAGCCGCGCATGGCCGGGCTACTTCCTGATGGCGCTGGGCTTCGTCGCGCTCGGACTGGGCCTGACCGCAGCGGGCGGCGGCTTCGAGGGATGGGTGCTGGTCGCCGGCATCGCCTGCCCGGTTCTCCTGCTCGCCGGCCTCGCCGTGGTCCTGCTCGAGCGCAAGCGCGTCAAGGCGGCCGAGGGCAAGTCCCTCACCGATCCCGGTGGTCACTGACCACGATCACGTGACGGGTTCCGATGCGTCGGAACCCGTCGTCTCCGTGCCGAGAACTCGCACGCAGTACTTCCGTGCGTGGTCCGAGCTGCACGGCGGGTACGACGTGCACTCGTCGGCACTGGTGCACGGCTGGCTGACCATCACGTACGTTCTGGCCCGCCCGCTCGCGCGGGCGCGCGTCGCCCCCACCGCGGTCACCGCTGTGGGGGTTCTCTTCGCTGTCCTGGCTCTCGCCGTCGCGGGTTCCGGTCCGTGGGGCGCCGGCGCGGCGGCACTGCTTCTCGTCCTGTCGGCGCTGGTGGACAGCCTCGACGGCGCCGTCGCACTGCTCCGCGGTCGATCGACGGCATTCGGCTACGTTGCCGACTCGGTGGCCGATCGACTCTCGGACATGCTCGTCTTCGCGGTTCTCCTCGTGCTGGGAGCACCCGCACCCCTGGTGGTCGCGGTCGCGCTGCTCACCCTGTTGCACGAGACGGCGCGGGCTCGCGCGGTGTCCGCGGGGATGGCGTCGATCGGAGTCGTGACGGTGTGGGAGCGCCCGTCCCGCGTGATCGCCGTCGTGGTGACTCTCCTGGGAGCCTCGGTGGTGGACACCGGTCCGCTGTTCGGCACCATCGGTGCCGCCGTGTCCCTGATTCTCGCCGTCGTCGGCTTCAGTCAGATCAGCGTGTCGATCCATCACGCTCTGAGTGCGCTTCCCGCTCCGCGACCCGGTCGCACTCGAGAGTGAACACCCAGCCGATCAGCACGATGATGTGCAGCAGGAACAGCCACAGCACCGTGGCGACGGCCGCTCCGACGGGTTCGAGGCCGCCGAACGGGCCCGACCAGTCGATGGGTATCGCGAGAAACAGCACGTAGCCCTGCAGGAATCCCGAGACGAAGGACGCGGTGGTCAGGGCACCGATCGCGACGGCCGTACGCGAGAGGGTGGTCGGCGCGACCACCCGGTACGTCCATCCGATGGGTACGGCGAGCACCAGCCAGACGGTGACGAATCCGAGCCAGACGCGGAACGCTCCCGCGCCGATGCCGCCGTTCACCGAGGCGAGTGCGTTGCCCACCACGAGAACGGGGATGGTGAGCAGCGGCGTGACGATCAGGACCGGGAGCGCCGACGCGCGACCGCGCCAGCCGACGAACGATTCGCGCACGGGCTCGTAGACGAGCAGGGCCCGTCGCATGCCCTCGCCGTAGAAGGTGGCGGGCAGGATCGCGACCAGGCCGCCCAGCCACCCGAGGTGGGTCCCGGCGTCGAACAGGGTCCGCACCGCACCCGGGGCGCCCGCTGCGCCCGGCAGCAGTCCGGCGATGGCGTCTCCGTACCCGACGACGGTCTCCTCACCCAGCAGCAGCGTGGTGAGGCGCAGACCCAACAGCAACATCGGCACGACGGCGATGCCGCCGTAGAACGTGATGCCCGCCGCCACCAGGGCCGTGTCGCGTGCCGCCAGCCGACGTCGCATTCCCGCCGCGACGGCCGTTCGTTCACGCACGATGCGTCGAGTCGTGCGGACGCCCGTCATGGGGCATGTCTACCCGGTGGCCCGTGCGCTCAACCTGCACCGTTTCGTCCGGGCGGTGCGCGGGTAAGAACGCTGGGACCCGCACGACTTCCGTGGGTGACTTCCGGTCCCTCCACGAGCTGGACCTACGACAGAGAACTGGTGCCATCAGTGACACGACAGCCTTCCACCCCCTACCCTGCGGGTGTCAGTCTTCGACCCGACGGGAGCGCGAACGTCGCGGTCTACACCGAGACGGCCGAGTCGGTGACCGTCGTCACGTACGACGAGAACGGTACCGAACTGTCGTCGACGACACTGCCCGAGTACACCGGCCACGTGTTCCACGGCATCGTCGAGAACATGTCCGTCGGAACGCGATACGGATTCCGGGTCGACGGCCCGTGGGATCCGGCCGCCGGGTTGCGCCACAACGCCGCCAAGCTCCTCCTCGACCCCTACGCGAAAGCCGTTGCGGGATCCGTGGAATGGGACGAAGCGGTGTTCTCCCACCATCACGACGAGCCCGAGACCCGCAACGACGCCGATTCCGCGCCCTTCATGCCGCGGTCCGTGGTCGTCGACGACTCGTTCGACTGGGGAGACGACGCCGCGCCGCGAATCCCGTTGTCCGAGTCCGTCGTCTACGAGGTGCACGTCAAGGGCTTCACCCAGCTCGACGAGAACGTGGACGAGGCCGTCCGCGGGACCTACGCGGGTCTCGCGCATCCGTCCGCCATCGAGCACCTGACACGGCTGGGCATCACCGCCGTCGAACTGCTGCCCACGCATCAGTTCGTCCAGGACTCGCACCTGCTCGAGGAGGGTCGCCGGAACTACTGGGGATACAACTCGATCGGCTTCCTCGCGCCGCACAACGAGTACAGCAGTGCGGGCGACACGGGTGGGCAGGTCACCGAGTTCAAGTCGATGGTCAAGGCGCTGCACGCGGCCGGCCTCGAGGTGATCCTCGACGTGGTCTACAACCACACCGCCGAGGGCAACCACCTCGGACCCACCCTGTCCCTCAAGGGAATCGACAACGCGTCCTACTACCGGCTGGTCCCCGAGGACCACAGCTCGTACTACGACACGACGGGAACGGGCAACAGCCTGAACGTCGGCCATCCCGCCGCACTCGCCCTCATCATGGACTCGTTGCGCTACTGGGTCACCGAGATGCACGTCGACGGCTTCCGCTTCGACCTCGCGAGCACCCTGACCCGTCAGGACGAGGACCTCGACCGACACAGCGCGTTCCTCGACATGGTGCATCAGGATCCGGTGCTCGCCCCGGTGAAGCTGATCGCCGAGCCGTGGGACACCGCCGGCTATCAGGTCGGCGGCTTCCCGGCGCGGTGGTCGGAGTGGAACGGTAAGTTCCGCGACGACGTCCGCGACTTCTGGCGCGGCGAGGAGGGTAGCCTTCCCGCTCTGGCGCAACGTATCTCGGGTAGCCCCGACGTCTACGAGAACGATCGCCGGCCCACCCTCGCGAGTGTCAACTTCATCACCGCGCACGACGGCTTCACTCTCGCCGACCTCACGATGTACGACGAGAAGCACAACGAGGAGAACGGCGAGGACAGCCAGGACGGCGAGTCCGACAACCGGTCGTGGGGATGCGGCGCGGAGGGTCCGACGGACGATGCGGACGTCAACGCGCTGCGCGATCGCCAGCGCCGCAACTTCCTCGGCACGCTGCTTCTCTCGGCCGGCGTTCCGATGCTCCTGGGAGGCGACGAACTCGCGCGCTCGCAGGGCGGCAACAACAATGCCTACTGCCAGGACAACGAGATCTCGTGGTTCGACTGGGCGGTCGCCGACGACGCACTCGTCGAGTTCACCACGGCGCTGATCACACTCCGCCGCGAGCATCCGGCGCTGCGTCCGGTGTGGTTCCGCCACGGCGAGGACGACGCCACCACCGACACGAGCGGCGGTCGACCCGACACGATCGACTTCCAGCGTGCGGACGGCGTCGCGATGGGTGACGACGACTGGACCACCGGATCGAACAAGTCGATCGCCGTGCTGTTCAAGTCGTCGGCCGAGGACACCGTGTTCCTGTGGCTGATGAACGCCTCCGACACCCCGGTCGAGTTCACCCTGCCCGACGAGACGTGGTCGCTCACGATCTCGAGCGACCCCGAGCAGCAGGTGGGCGAGGACCCGACGTCACTGCTGGTACGAGACAGGTCGTTCACGCTGCTGCAGGCTCAGTAGCCGGTCGCGGCACGGCAGATCCGACGCGGGCCCCGATCACCGATGTGGTGATCGGGGCCCGCCGTCGTCCACACCCAGCATCGCGGTGATCACCGCGGCGAGCCGGCGCTCGTCGACGTGCCGTGACAGGTCGTTCACCACGGTGAACGCTGCTTCGACGAGAACCGACGACTGTGCCCGCGAGCGTCCCGGCATCGTCGACGCGAGGAGGTGCACCCACTCTCCGCGCTCCTGGCGAGCCATCACGGTGAGCTCGCGTGCCGTCGCCGGACCGGTCGAGAGGCCGTGGCGCCGGAGTACCCGCAGTGCCGGCGCCCGCGTCGCGAGGGCCACGCGCCGCCGCGCCAGCCCGGCCAGCGCCTGGTGCGGCGTGTCCGACCGGGCGAGCACACGCGCCGTCTCGTCTGCCGCCCGGCGCGCGGCGCCGAGGCACACCTCGTCCAGCACCACGGTCTTGCCGCCGAACCAGCGGTACGTGCTCGATGCCGCGATGCCCACCGAGGAGGCGATGGCCGCCATCGTCACGTCGGCGGGCTCGTTCTCGTCGAACAGCGCCGCGGCCGAGCGCAGGAGTGCGTCCCGTCGCCCGACGGGCGGGACGCCGCGCGGGAGATCCGGATCGTCGACGGCGTCCGGCAGGTCCGCCGAGAGGACCGCGGCGCACGCGGAGTCGAGAACCTCGAGCACCGCGGCGGCGGGGACGGCGAGGCGGTGCGTCCCGATGCTGGAGAGGGTGGACAGCACCGCCCGAGTCGTGACGTCGGAGTCGCGAGAGGGCCGAAGGATCGGATCGGCACGACGTGCTGCCGCGGTGACGGCATCGAGAACCGTGGTCACCGAACCGATGTCGGGGTCGTGCAGATGCGGGCGGTCGCGGCGCAGCGTGCCGAGCGAGCGGCGCACGGTGAGGGCGCCGAGAGCGAGCGCGTGGTGATCGGCGGGAGCGCCCTCCCGAGCGATGCGCCGTTCGAGGCGTGCGACCGCGGTCAGATGCAGCGTGCGGAGCAGGTCGTACTTCGAGTCGAACCACCGATACACCGACGGCCCCGAGACGCCCGCGGCCGCCGCGACGTCGTCGATGCCGACGGCCGCGTAGCCGCGGGCGCCGAACAGATCCGCTGCCGCGTCGAGCAGTCGCCGCGGCCGTGGCGACCCACCGGTCACCGCGGTGTGGGCGCGCCGGGAGCCGCGGCGTGCAGTGCCACCTCGCCGGCCTTGACGACGAAGTGGACGCGACGGCCGGGCACGAGGTCGAGTTCGGTGGCCGCCGCGACGGTGACGTCGGCGTGCAGCGCGGGCAGACCCGCGGCCGCGGTGGACGTGATGCGGACCGACGAGCCGGTGGACTCCACGTGGCCGATCTGCACGGGCAGCACGTTGCGGGGGCTGCCCCGCGGTGGGTCGACGAAGACGGAGACGGCGGTGGGATGCAGCAGGGCCACCGCCGACGAGCCCGCGTCGAGAGGATCCGGGGCGCGGCCCTGCACCGCGACACCCGACGCGGTCGTGAGCGTGTCCGGAGCGGTGATGGTGCCCTCGATCGAGTTCACTCCGACGAGGGCGGCCGCGAACCGGGTACGCGGAGCCGTCAGAACGTCGCGGACGGTGCCGTGTTCGACCACTCGTCCGGCGTCGACGACGGCCACCTCACCGGCGAGCGTCAGGGCGTCGACCCGGTCGTGGGTCACCAGCAGGGTGGTGCGCGAGGTCTCGGCGAGCACCTCGCGGAGCACGCGGCGCATGGCCGGTGCGGACTCGGCGTCGAGCGCCGCGAACGGCTCGTCGAGCAGGAGCACGTCGGGGTCCGCCGCGAGTGCGCGGGCGAGGGCGACGCGTTGGGCCTGTCCGCCGGACAGTGCGCGCGGCCGCCGATCGGCGAGGTCTGCCGCGTCGACGGCCTCGAGCCATCGGCGCGCGAGTCGCTCGGACTCGGCTCGTCCGGCACCTCGTGAGCGGGGCGCGAAGGCGACGTTCGCCAGCGCGGACAGGTGTGGGAACAGCAGCGCGT
This sequence comes from Rhodococcus sp. Leaf225, assembly GCF_001426145.1. Taxonomy (NCBI): domain Bacteria; kingdom Bacillati; phylum Actinomycetota; class Actinomycetes; order Mycobacteriales; family Nocardiaceae; genus Rhodococcus; species Rhodococcus sp. Leaf225. Next base: position 10,179 of record NZ_LMRN01000021.1, read on the forward strand.
CCTGGGCGAGGAGAGCCACCCGTCGGCGATGCGGCGGGACGTCGATGCGCTGCGCGCTGTCGGTGAGGGTACGCGCTCCGATGCGGACCACGCCGTCGTCGGGCCGGACGAGTCCGGCCACCATCGACAGCAGCGTCGACTTCCCGGCACCGTTGGGCCCGAGGATCGCCACCACTCCGCCCGACGGCACCGTGAGCGTGAGGTCGGCGCCGCGTGCTCGGTGACGGACGTCGAGGACGACCGAGGTGTCGGTGGGTGTCACAGCACGCCTGCCGGACGCCGACTGCGAGTGAGGATCACGATGACGATCGCGACGACGATGAGGACCAGCGAGAGGGCCACCGCCGCATCGGGATCCGTCTCGCGCTGAAGGTAGATCTCGAGCGGGAGGGTGCGGGTGACGCCCTGGAGCGACCCGGCGAACGTGAGGGTGGCGCCGAACTCGCCGAGCGCACGGGCGAAGGAGAGCACCGCACCCGACGCCAGCCCGGGCAGGACCAGGGGGAGGGTGACCCGCAGCAGGACGGTGCCGGGTGAGGCTCCGAGGGTCGCGGCGACGACCTCGTACCGCGTGCCCGCCGTGCGCAGTGCGCCCTCGAGACTGATCACGAGGAAGGGGAGGGCGACGAACGTCTGCGCGAGGACCACCGCGGTGGTGGTGAAGGCGATGTCGATGCCCCACGCCCGCAGGTGTTCACCCAGCAGTCCCTGCCTGCCGAACGCGTAGAGCAGGGCGAGCCCACCCACCACCGGGGGCAGGACGAGGGGGAGCAGGACGAGTGCGCGCACGACGGCGACGATCCGCCCGGTCGACCGCGCGAGGACCAGGGCCATCGGCACCCCCAGCAGGATGCAGAGGACAGTGCTGGCGGCCGCCGTGCGCAGGCTGAGCAGCAGCGCGGCCCGGGACGACTCCGAGGTGACGAGCGGAACGAAGCGAGCCACGTCGACCGAGAGCAGCATCGCCACGAGAGGGAGCACGACGAGCGCCGTGCCGAGGCTGGCCGGCACGAGGATCCAGGCGGGCGGACGCACCGCGTCGCGGTGGCCGCGCGTCCCGCCCGCGAGGCTGGAGATCACGGTGTCTCGACGATGACGGTGGTCGCCTTGACCACCGCGACGGCGACGCTGCCGGGTTCCAGTCCGAGTGTCCGCACCGATTCTGCGCTCATCAGCGACGTCACGGTGAACGCGCCGCACTGCATCTGTACCTCGGCCATCACCGTGTCGACGACCACCGAGGTGACGAGTCCGGCCAGACGGTTGCGCGCGGAGCTGACCGTGCCGCTCGGATCCGGCGGTGCGGCGGCGCGGGCCCGAGCGTGCGCCGCGAGCGAGGCGCCGTTCACGACGGTGCGTCCGGCCGAGTCCTTCGACGTCTCGACGACACCACTCTCGATCCACCGGCGGACGGTGTCGTCGCTGACACCGACCAGGGCGGCGGCGTCTCGGACACGCAGATCACTCATCGGGTCGCACGCCGGAACGAGACGGGGCGCGGCGCAGATGCGGACGACGTGGGACCGAGGGCGCGCATCCACGTGATGCTAGCGGCCGGGAACAGACTCGGGGGTGTCGGCGTTGCACAGCTCGACGGAGTCGGATCCATGCCCCGGGTACCACCCCTTTTCGCCGCTACGAGCGGCCTTCTGCCGAGAGGCGCACGGCCGACTCCGTCCTCGATGCCGCCGAGTTCACGCTCGGCGGCATCGTGCTGTGCGGGGTCGCTTGTGACGCACACCAACAGCACCCGCGATCAGCGAAACGGGACGCCTGGTCCGCATTCCCGCTGGCAGAGGCTCCGGACCGCTGGTGAGGAGCCGGGTCGATGCTCGATCGGTACTCGACCGTGACCGTGTTCCCCAGCTCCGGAGTGGTGAGAAATCCCAGGTGGGTGGCATCATGTGCGTGATAGCTGATGGTTCGGGCGCAGGTGAGTGGAGTCGAGAGAATGACGATGTCGTGGGGTAGGACCCGTCGTGGGCGCTCGACTCTGGTGGCCGCGATGACGGTGCTGGCACTCTCCGCGGCCGGGTGCACGGCGGGGTCGGGTCAGTCACCGACGGCGGCTCCCGCACCGATCGACTCCAACCCGCTGTCGGAGCTCATGAAGCCGAAGGTGTCGTTGCCGGCGCCCGACGCGTCCGTCGGATTCTCCCCGAGTGCTCCGGTCGCGGTGACCGTGGCGGACGGCACCCTGTCCGAGGTGACGCTCACCGACGACGCCGGCACCCCTGTCCCCGGAGCACTGTCCGAGGATCGGTCGTCCTGGACGAACAGCGAGGTGCTCGACTACAACGGCACCTACACGTTGCGTACGCGGGCCTACGGTCTGGGCGGTGAGGCGTCGTCCGTCTCGTCCTTCACCACCAGTTCGCCGGACAACGTCACCAAGCCGTACCTGCTGCCGTCCGAGAACGAGATCGTGGGCATCGGCCAACCGGTCGCCGTGCAGTTCGACGAGCCGATCCCCGACAAGATCGCCGCGCAGAACGCGATCACCGTCGTGACGGACCCGCCGGTCGAGGGTGCCTTCTACTGGGTCAACCAGAAAGAGGTGCGGTGGCGCCCGCAGAACTACTGGGCTCCCGGCACCCGCGTCACCGTGACGGTGGACGTCTTCGGTCGCGACCTCGGCGAGGGACTCTTCGGCCAGGAGAACGCGTCGTCGTCCTTCTCGATCGGTGACGCCGTCATCGCCACCGCGGACGACGCCACCAAGCAGGTGACGTTCTCCGTCAACGGAGTCGACGTCAAGACCATGCCGACGTCGATGGGCAAGGACAGCTCGCCCACCGACAACGGGGTCTACATCATCGGTGACAAGTTCGCGTCCATGGTCATGGACTCGTCGACCTACGGCGTCGCCGTGGACTCCGCGCAGGGCTACCGCACTCCGGTCGACTGGGCGACGCGAATGTCGTACAGCGGCATCTTCTTCCACTCGGCGCCGTGGTCCGTCGGATCACAGGGCTATTCGAACGTCAGCCATGGTTGCCTGAACCTGAGCCCGTCGAACGCGAAGTGGGTCTACGACAACACCAAGCGTGGTGACATCACCGTCGTGAAGAACACCGTGGGTGGAACGCTGTCGGGTACCGACGGACTGGGCGACTGGAACATCCCGTGGGACGAGTGGAAAGCCGGCAACGCCCAGTCCGTCTGAGCCGCTAGACCTTCAGGCCCAGAGCGGTGAGGTAACCGACCGGGTCCACGGCCTCGCCGCCGCGTCGCACCTCGAAGTGCAGGTGCGGGCCGTTGGAGTCGCCGGTACTGCCGACCGCGCCGATGGCCTGACCGGGAGCGATGGTGTCACCCACGGCGACATCGATGCGACTCTGGTGTCCGTAGAGGACCTCCGTGTCGCCCTTCTGGATCTTCACCAGGTTGCCGTACCCGTCGCCCGCGTCACCGGCCTGCGTGACGGTGCCGCCGGTGACCGCGTAGATCGTGGTTCCCTGCGCGGCTCCGAGGTCGATGCCCTCGTGGTTCTGCCGTCCGCCGCCGGTCGGGTTGTTGCGCCCGCCGTAACCGGACGTGACCTCGAAGGTGCCGGGCGTCAAGGGGAGTCGTGATCCGCCGACGCCCAGCGGGGCCGCCTGGAAGGGCGACGTGGCGTCCGGCGCGGCGTCGGGAGTCACCGGGGTGAGGGTGATGTCGCCGAGAACGAGCCCCGCGACCTCCTGCACCAGCACGCCCGTCGCGTCGAAGACGGCGGCGAGGATCGCCGCCTGCTGCTTGGCGCTCAGCGGAACACCGGGAATCTGGAACGCGGGCAGAGCGGGGAGCGGCGGAAGCGCGGGTGCCGCTGCGGCCGTGGGTGTCCCGGCGAAGAGCAGAGCTCCGGTGGCCGCGACGCCCACCATGGCGGCAGATCCCCAGCGACCACGGCGGCGCACCGGTGACGGCGATGCGCCCACGGTGTCCTGTGATGCGGTGTTCGAGTGTGATGTTCGGTGCACGAGCTACCTCCGTATGCGCCCACGGGCGTCGCCATTCGGTCGGCGCCGACCCGGGGGAGGAGTCCCGTCGCTGCTGCGCTGTCCACGGCGGTACGGCCGTCGACGTCCCTCTGTCCCGTACCGGTCTCACCGACCGGTACCGGACGAGCAGTCGCCCACGGCGCACCGCTCGGCGAAGTCGAATGCCCTTCCCTTGGCATTCACGTCCGTCGAGCGAACAACACGAGTAACACACGGCGCACCTTCCCCAAGAGCGCCACGGGTCACTCTACGGGACAGCAGTATCGCTCGGTAACACGAATGCTCAATTACACCAACGTAATTCGGTTGTGCCGGCCTACCTGCGAAAACACATACGTGTAATTCGTCGGTGGGGCCGTCCCGGTGCGGAGATCGGACCGTGTCCGGACTGGTACCTTGCGTTCGGGGGCGGGTTACTGCCGCGTGTGGCGCGACTGTGGGGGATGTTCTGTATGCGACGACAACGGGCGATGGCGGCTGCGCTGGCACTGGCACTGGTGGGGGGAGTGAGCCTGGTGCTCGCGCCCGTGGCGGCGGCCGAACCGTGTGGAGGACTGCCCGGTACCGGGATCGACGGAACAGGTTTTCCCGGTCAGCCACCTGCGGGACGGCAGGGCCCGGTGCCCGCCTACAACGGGCCGTCGACGTCCACCGTGGGGTGGGTGACCGGTCAGGAGAGTGTGAACCGGACGTTCGATCGTTTCGGAATCTCGGGGACCGATCTCGGCATCAGTTGGGACAACGGAGCCGGTCAGACCCTCATGGCGTTCGGCGACACCTTCGGGAACTGCGCGGTCCCGGGCGGGCAGTGGCGGCACAATGTTCTGTTGCGCAGCAACGACACCGACCTGTCGGACGGCATCACGTTCGCCGACGGTGTGCCCGGTGACGTGAACTCCGGTGCGGTGGTGGCCGGGAACGATCCGCGATTCGCGACCCAACTGCTCTCGGCTCTCGGGCTCTCACCTGTCGAGTACACGATCGTTCCCACGTCGGCGATTGCCGTGAACGGCGTGCAGTATCTGCACTTCATGTCGGTCCGCGAGTGGAGCGGCTCGGTGTGGTCGACGAACTACGCGGGAATCGCGACGTCGCGCGACAACGGGCAGACGTGGTTCCCCGAGCCCGCCACCATCCGGTTCAACAGCGGCGTGACCGTCCCCGGTACGGAGCAGTTGGACGCCCGCTTCCAGCAGGCGGCGTTCGTCCGCGGCCAGGACGGGTTCATGTACCAGTACGGGACACCGAACGGCCGTCTCGGTGCGGCCTACCTGGCCCGCGTCGCACCCGACGCGATGCTGGACCTCACCCGGTACGAGTACTGGAACGGTGGGTCCTGGACCTCCGACCTGGCCGCCGCCGCTCCTGTGGTCGGCCAGCCGGTCGGGGAGATGTCCGTCGCGTGGAATGCGTATCTCGGTCGCTACATCATGCTGTACGGCAACGACGTCGAGGGCCGCATCATGGCGCGGACCGCGTCGGCGCCCGAGGGGCCGTGGAGCGCTCCCACCGCGCTGGTGGTGAACAACGACATCGGCAACTACCCGGGCGGTGGCCTCTACGCGCCCTACATCCACCCGAGGTCGGCCGGTGACTCGCTGTACTTCACGGCGTCGCAGTACTCGTCCTACAACGTCATCCTCATGCGGACGGACCTCGACGCGCTGCCCCGCTGAGCCCCACGCACGACGAAGGCCCCCGACTCGCGAGTCGGGGGCCTCCGTGTTCGGGGTGGACGACGGGACTCGAACCCGCGACAGCCAGGATCACAACCTGGTGCTCTACCAACTGAACTACGCCCACCATTGCTGCACACCCTGCGGCGATGCGGCGCGTTCGATACTAGCGTGACCGATACGCGGGAAGCCAATCGGTTCCCTGTGTCACGCGTCGCCACCGGTCAGCGTCGTCACGACGGCGCTGATCTCCTCGGTGGTCGGTCCCGGAGCCGCCACGAAGGCCGTCTGCCGGTAGTACTTGAGCTCCCGGATCGACTCCTCGATGTCCGCGAGTGCCCGGTGCGCGAGGCCCTTGGGAGGCTGACCGAAGTAGATGCGTGGGTACCACCGGCGGCACAACTCCTTGATGGAGCTGACGTCGATCATCCGGTAGTGCAGGTAGTCGTTCAGTTCCGGCATGTCCCGCGCTATGAAGCCGCGGTCGGTGCCGATCGAGTTGCCGGCGAGCGGCGCGGTGCCGGCGGGAACGTGCTGCCGGATGTACTCGAGCACCTTCTCCTGCGCCTGCTCCATCGTGACCGTCGACGCACGGACCTCCTCGGTGAGCCCCGACTTGGCGTGCATCTCGGTGACCACGTCCGGCATCGAGGCCAGTGCGTCGTCGTCGCAGTGGATCACGATGTCCACGCCGTCGCCGAGAACGTTGAGGTCGCTGTCGGTGACCAGGGCCGCGATCTCGATGAGCTTGTCCGAGCCCAGCTCGAGGCCCGTCATCTCGCAGTCGATCCACACCAGTTTGTCGTTCACGCACATCCTCGGTATCCGTCGTGTCCATCGGTACCGCTGCCACAGTAGACCCGCACGTGTCGGTACCGGCGATAGAGTTCAGCCCGTACCGCCGGCGACACGAGAACGGGAGCACGAGTGACGATGACGGAACCGACGGAGGGTGGCCGCGCGGCCGCGATCGCAGCGGGGTACGCCACGGAAGGCCCCGCCATCGAACTCGGCAGTGTGGTGCTGGACGGCGTCGCGGATCCGACCGCACGGGTCCGGTTACCGCTGAAGATGGTGAACCGTCACGGCCTCGTGGCCGGCGCCACGGGAACCGGCAAGACGAAGACCGTGCAGGTGATCGCCGAACAGCTCTCCGCGGCCGGTGTTCCGGTGGTGCTGGCCGACGTCAAGGGCGACCTCTCGGGACTGTCCGCTCCGGGCGCCGACTCGGACGGCCTGCGCGGCCGGGCCGGCGAGACCGGCGCGGACGGGTGGGCGCCCACGGGATTCCCGGTCGAGTTCCTCTCCCTCGGTACCGAGGGTGGCGCGGTGCCGGTACGCGCGACCATCACGGCGTTCGGCCCGATCCTGCTCAGCAAGGTGTTGCAGCTCAACGCGACTCAGGAGTCGACCCTCGGACTGATCTTCCACTGGGCGGACACGCAGGGGCTCGCGCTGCTCGACCTGAAGGATCTGCGTGCCGTCATCACGCACCTCACGAGCGACGAGGGCAAGGCCGACCTGAAGGGCATCGGCGGCGTCTCGTCGTCCACCGCCGGTGTCATCCTGCGGGCACTGGTGAACCTGGAGGCCGACGGCGGCGATACGTTCTTCGGTGAGCCGGAGATGCGGACGGAGGACCTGATCCGCACCGCACCGGACGGACGCGGCATCGTCACCCTCTTCGAACTCGGCGCTCTCGCAGCGCGTCCCGTCATGTTCTCCACGTTCCTGATGTGGGTGCTGGCCGATCTCTTCCAGACCCTGCCGGAGGAGGGGGACGTCGACGCACCGAAGCTGGTGTTCGTGTTCGACGAGGCACATCTGCTCTTCGCCGACGCGTCGAAGGCCTTCCTCCAGCAGGTCGAGCAGACCGTGAAACTGATCCGCTCCAAGGGTGTCGGCATCTTCTTCTGCACGCAGCTGCCGTCGGACGTTCCCGGGCCGGTGCTCTCCCAGCTCGGCGCGCGGGTGCAGCACGCGCTGCGCGCCTTCACCCCGGACGACCAGAAGGCGCTGACCAAGACGGTACGGACCTATCCCAAGAGTGCGGACTACGACCTGGAGGAGGCACTCACCACCCTCGGGACCGGCGAGGCGATCGTCACGGTGCTGTCCGAGCGGGGCGCGCCGACTCCCGTGGCCTGGACCAGGATTCGTCCGCCGCAGTCGCTGATGGACACCATCGGAACGGACGCGATCACGGCCGCCGCGACCGCCAGTCCGTTGTACGCGACGTACGGCACCACCGTCGACGGCGAGTCCGCGTACGAGTTGCTGAACGCACGGATGGCCCCCGAACCGACGCCGCAGCAGCCGGAGTTCCCGCCGCTGCCGCAGACCTACGACCTGCCGCCGCTGCCCGCGCCGGAAGGGCCGTCGGCCGCAGAACGCATCATGGCCAACCCCGCCGTGAAGAGCTTCCTGCGGTCGGCAGCCAGTGCGGCCGGTCGCGAGATCTCACGGAGCATCTTCGGGACCGGACGCCGCCGTCGGAGGTAGAAGGTCAGGAACCGCCGAGCTTCTTGTAGAAGCTGCCGATGATCGGAGCGCTGATCGAGCGCGGACTGTACTGGCCCGCAACGGACATGCCCTTGCTGAGGATTCCGGGAACGATGCGCATCTTGTTCTTCTCGAGCCCGTCGAGAGACAGCCGTGCCGTGTACGCGCTGTCGATCCACAGGAAGTCCGGCACCAGCTTGTCGACGATGGAGGCGTCCGCGGGATCGGGCGTCTCGGTGCGGACCGGGCCGGGTGCGAGGAGCGTGCAGTGCACGCCGGTGCCGGCGAGCTCCGATCGCAACGACTCGGAGAACGTGTTCACGAACGCCTTGGTGGCGGCGTAGGTCGCATTGTTGGGGATGGCCATGTTGCCCGCGGCCGAGCCGGTGACGAGGATGCCGCCGGCGCCGCGCTCGATCATGCCGGGCAGGACCGCCAGCGTGAGATCGTGCACCGCAACAGCATTGAGCTGCACCTGGGCGCGCTCGTAGGCGGGATCCAGCGCCGACACCGGACCGAAGGTGGCAATGCCGGCGTTGTTGCAGAGCACCGAGATGTCGCGGCCGGCCAGTTCGTCCGCCAGGGTCTGGCGTTGAACGGGATCGGACAGATCGTTCACGCGGACCTCGACGGTGACGCCGTGCTCGGCGGTCAGCTTCGCCGCCAGCGCCTCGAGCAACTCGCCTCGACGGGCGACGACGATCAGCGAATGACCACGGGCGGCGAGTTCGGTGGCGAGTGCTTCTCCGATGCCGGACGACGCTCCGGTGACGACGGCACGGGACTCTGCGGTGGGTGCGGGGAGGCTCACGGTCACCGAGGCTAGCGTGACGCTGCGGAGCACGAGACGTCAGAGGGCGGCCGCGAGGCGGGTCCCTTGTTCGATCGCCCGCTTCGCGTCCACCTCCGCCGCCACGTCGGCGCCGCCGATGACGTCAACTACTGTTCCCGCAGCTGTGAGATCGTCCAGAAGATCGCGCACCGACTCCTGACCGGCGCACACGACGATCGTGTCGACCTCCAGTGCGCGTGTCCGTCCGTCGACGGTGATGTGAAATCCGTCGTCGTCGATCCGGTCGTACCGCACCCCCGACAACTGCGTCACGTTCCTGCTTCGCAGGGCAGCGCGATGCACCCAGCCGCTGGTCTTGCCGAGTCGCGTCCCGATCCGTCCCGCCGTCCGCTGTAGCAGGTACACCTCGCGAGCCGCGGGGGGAGCGACGGCGGTGGCCACGGCACCCGCGGCCGCCGGATCGTCGGTGACTCCCCATTCCCGACGCCACTCCGCGGTGTCCAGAGTCGAGGAGTGTTCCGTGGTGAGGAACTCGCAGACGTCGACACCGATGCCGCCGGCCCCGATGACGGCCACGCGCCTGCCGACGTCGCGGTGGCCGAGCACCGCCTCGGCGTACGTGACGACGCTGGGGTGATCGATGCCGGGAATGGACGGGATGCGCGGCACCACACCCGTGGCCAGGACGACGCGATCGAAGTGCACGAGGTCCGCGGCGCCGGCCGTCGTGCCGAGCCGAACGTCGACCGTCGCTGCGGCGAGTGCGTGGGTGAAGTAGCGGACCGTCTCGGCGAACTCCTCCTTGCCGGGGATGCGCTGCGCGATCGCGAACTGGCCGCCGATCTCGTCGCGCGCCTCGAAGAGGGTGACGCGATGACCACGCTGCCCCAGTGCGACCGCGGTGGCGAGTCCCGCCGGGCCGGCGCCGACGACGGCGACCGTTCTCGCGGAGCGAGTCGGGGACAGCACGAGTTCGGTCTCCCGCCCGGCCCGCGGATTGAGCAGGCAGGACGCCTTGCGATGGACGAAGACGTGGTCGAGACAGGCCTGGTTGCAGGCGATGCACGTGTTGATCTCGTCCCGTCGGCCGTTCCTCGCCTTGAGCAGCCAGTCGGGATCCGCCAGCATCGGGCGGGCCAGCGACACCAGGTGCGCGCTGCCGTCGGCGAGCAGGCGTTCGGCGACCTCCGGCATGTTGATCCGGTTCGCCGCCGCCACCGGCACCGTCACCACCTCGGTGAGGCGGCGGGTGAAGTCGATGAACGCGGCCCTCGGTACGGACGTCACGATGGTGGGCACGCGCGACTCGTGCCAGCCGAAGTCGGAGTCGAACAGATCGATCCCGGCTCCTTCGAGTTCGGTGGCGAGTGCCACGATCTCGTCCCACGTCTGACCGTTCTCGACCAGATCGGCCAGCGAGATCCGGAACGAGAGCAGGAAGTCCGGTCCGACCGCTGCTCTGATGCGACGCACGATCTCCACCGGAAGGCGGCGCCGGTTCTCGGCGGACCCGCCCCATCGATCGGTGCGACGGTTCGTCCTCGGTGCGAGGAACTGGTTGAGGAAGTAGCCCTCGCCGCCCATGATCTCGACGCCGTCGTAGCCTGCGCGCTGCGCCAGGCGCGCGCACCGGACGTAGTGGCTGATCTGCCGTTCCACGCCCCGATCGGTGAGGCCGCGGGCGCGGAACGGGGTGATCGGCGACTTCCCACCCGACGCACTCACGGAGAGCGGATGGTAGGAGTAGCGGCCCGCGTGCAGGATCTGCAGCACGATCCGACCACCCTCGCGGTGCACGGCATCGGTCACGCGTCGGTGGCGACGGGCCTCGAGACGGTTGGTCAACTTGGCCGCGAACGGCAGCAGCCAGCCGGTGCGATTGGGGGAGTAGCCCCCGGTGACGACGAGTCCCACACCACCTCGGGCGCGCTCGGCGAAGTACGCGGCGAGCTTCTCGACGTCCTTCGCCCGATCCTCGAGTCCAGTGTGGATCGAGCCCATCATCACCCGGTTGGGCAACGTCGTACGACCGACCGTGATCGGCGACAGCAGAACAGGGAAGTCGGTCATCTCGGCACCCTATGCTGCGAGACATGGTGGTCGTGGGCGCGCCCGGTGTCGTGACGAAGAAGCAGGTGCTGGCGTGGGGTTTCTGGGACTGGGGCGGCGCCGCCTTCCAGGCCGTGATCCTCACGTTCGTGTTCTCGGTGTACCTGACCGACTCGGTGGGTGCCGATCTGCCCGGCGGAGTGTCCGCCACGTCGTGGTTGGGGTGGTCGCTCGGCATCGCCGGAGTTCTGGTCGCGGTCCTGGCTCCCGTCTCCGGTCAGCGCAGCGATGCCAGAGGTCGCCGCAAACGGCTCCTCTTCGTACTGTCGACCGCGACCGTCGTGTGCATGGCGGCACTGTTCTTCGTGAAGGACGACTACCACTACCTGTGGCTGGGCCTGATCCTGCTGTCCGTCGCCTCGGTGCTCTTCGAGGTGGCGCAGGTGCCCTACACCGCGATGCTGCGTCAGGTCTCGACGCCCGACAATCTGGGTCGGGTGTCCGGATTCGGCTGGGCGATGGGCTATTTCGGCGGCATCGTCCTGCTGCTTATGTGCTACTTCGGGTTCATCGCCGGCGACGGCGACGAGCGGGGCCTGCTGGGCATCACCACCGAGGACGGCCTCAACATCCGGCTCGTGGCGCTGCTCGCGGCGGTGTGGTTCCTCGTGTTCTCGCTTCCCGTGCTCTTCGCGGTTCCCGAACTCCCCGTCACCGACCCCGAGGCGGCGGCCGCGCGAGCCGGCTACCTCGAGTCGTACCGCGTGCTGTGGCGCGACGTGTCCGAGCTGTGGCGCACCGACCGCCGCACCGTGTGGTTCCTCGTCGCGAGCGCTCTGTTCCGTGACGGTCTGGCCGGGGTCTTCACCTTCGGAGCGGTGTTGGCCGTCACCGTGTACGGCATCTCCAGTGCCGACGTGCTGCTCTTCGGGGTCGCCGCCAACGTCGTCGCCGCACTCGGCGCCGTCGTCGCGGGGCGTGTCGACGACGTGCTGGGGCCCAAGCTCGTCATCGTCGTCTCGCTCGTGTCGATGATCGTCGCCGGGCTGGTCCTGCTCGCCGTCTCGGGTCCCCTGATGTTCTGGATCTTCGGACTGATCCTGTGCCTGTTCGTCGGACCCGCACAGTCGGCGTCGCGCACCTTCCTGACCCGCATAGTCCCGCCCGGCCGGGAAGGCCAGATGTTCGGCCTCTACGCCACGACGGGACGCGCGGTCTCGTTCCTCGCTCCGAGCCTCTTCGGACTCTTCGTCTTCCTCTTCGACGCGGATCGGGCCGGCATCATCGGCATCGTGCTGGTGCTGGCGGCCGGGCTACTGGCCCTGCTCCGCGTCGCGGCACCCGAGGGTGATCGGGGGAGGGACGCGGCGGCGTGAAGGTCGACCACAAGAAGGAGATCGCGACGTACAGCGCTCGACTCGGGGTGTTCGACGTGGTCGAGGTGCCGCCCCTGCAGTACCTCACGATCGACGGGGACGGTGATCCGAACACGACCGCCTGGACCGACGCGGTGTCGTCTCTGTATCCGCTCGCGTACGGCCTGAAGTTCCTCGCCAAGCGTGAACTCGGCAGAGACCACGTGGTGATGCCGCTCGAAGCGCTGTGGTGGGCGGACGACTGGGCGTCGTTCACCCGCGAGCGGGACCCGTCGCGATGGCGATGGACCGCGATGATCATGACCCCCGACTGGATCACGGCCGAGCATCTGGAGACCGTCCGCGAACGGAAGGCGGGCCCGCGGACAGGCGACGTGCGCCTGATACGTCTCGACGAGGGGCTGTGCGTGCAGACGCTGCACGTCGGGTCCTACGAGGACGAGGCGCCGGTGCTCGCGCACATGCACGACGTCGTCGTCCCGGCGAACTCGCTCCGAATGACGGGACGTCATCACGAGATCTATCTCGGCGACCCACGGCGTGTGGTGGCCGACAAGCTGAGAACGATTCTGCGACAACCGGTCACGCGCTAACGCGCGAGGATCTCGTCCGCCAGTCGGTCCGGATCGTCCTCGGGCACCCAGTGGCTGACACTCAACTCGACGAACTCGTAGGGGCCGGTGACGTGCTGGGCGCACCGCTCGGCGGCGGCGCGGCCGACCGCCGTGTCCTGGTTACCCCACACGTAGGTGGTCGGCACCTCGACGGACGGGAGATCCGCGAAGTCGCGCGTCATGGCGCGGTACCACTCCAGCGCGGCGGTGAGCGTCTCACGCCGGCCGACCACCGGAAGATGCTGCGAGACGATCGTCGGATCGGCGGCACCGGAGAACATGGCGATCAACCGGCGGGCGTCGTCCTCGAGCAGCAGATCCTCCGCCTTGCCGGGCTGACGGAAGAGAGTCATGTACTCGCTGCGCTTCTTCTGGTCCTCGTCTTCGCGGATCGCCCATCCGAAGGCGGCCGGGTGCGGGACGGACACTGCGGTGAGGGTGCGCACGCGATCCGGATGCAGCGCCGCGACGTACCAGGCGACGATCGACCCCCAGTCGTGCCCCACGAGATCGACTGCCGCGAAGCCCAGTTCGTCGAGCATTCCGATGACGTCGGCGACCAGCAGGTCGATGCGGTACGCGTCGGTACCGGACGGACGGGCACCGGGGGAGTACCCGCGCTGGTTCGGCACGACGACGTCGCGGCCCACGTCCGCCATGCGGATCGCCACGTCGCGCCAACTCGCGGACGTCTCGGGAAAACCGTGCAGGAGAAGGGCCGGGCGGTCGCCGGGGGTTCCGTAGCGGTCCGCGTCGAAGGTCAGGTCACCGACTGAGATCTGCATGGGGAAAGGCTATCGGGTCCTCACGCTCCGAGGGCGGCTGCCGACGTCCGTGCGCCGCGGACGTTCCGAGGCTGCCACTGGCCCATTCCCAGCATGATCACGCGCAGCTGGGACAGCGCGCGTTCGACGATGTCGCGTTCGGCCGCGCCGGCGGGCGTCACCTCGACCAGGTCCACCACCGTCGCCAGCATCGTGTTGACGATGAGGTCGGCGACCATCTCGAGATCATCGCCGGGCCACGACGACAGGGCGGGGATCCGGGACAGGTCCTGAGTGAGCTCGTGCACGATCATTCGCAGTTCGGTCTCGATCGCGCGCCGGACCTCCACCACCCCGCCGGACCGTTCACGGATCAGGAAGCGGAACTGGACGTCGTGTTCGCGGATCTCGCCCACCAGCAGTTCGAGCGACTCGCGCGCGTTGTCCGCGGACGGGTGACGACGGACGTCGCGCAGGATCTTGCGAAGGACGCGCATGCTGTCCTCGACGACCGCGACTCCGAGGTCCTCCATCGACGCGAAGTGGCGGTAGAACGCCGTCGGCACGATTCCGGCCGCACGGGTGACCTCGCGGAGGCTCACGCTGGAGAAACTGCGGTCCGCGATGGCGTCCAGTGTTCCGTCCACGAGTGCCCGCCGGGTGCGTTCCTTGCGTTCGGCCCTGCTGGCCGTCGTGGAACCTACGGAATTCTCGGACATTCCTCGACATTAACCGACATCGGTGTATAGGTGTGCACTTCCGCCGCGCGAGAGCCTGGCGGGTCACTGCTGCTCACGGTACGTGTCCGTCGTCACATTGGCCTTGAAAGTTGCCGGTACGGGCTGTCACACTCGGTTCCAGTGAACGAGTGTGCACTGGAGAAGTGATCCGGTCACCGGCCCGTCATTCGAGGAGGACGACTTGAGCATCGCCACCACCCCCACATCGCGCGGCCGTCGCAGTTCGCTGCTGTCCAGGTTGCGGCCCCGGTTGCTCGAGACGCTGACGACGCCGCACGCGGTCGATCGGTACCTCGAACTCGTCGACCCCATGATGACTGTCGACGACATGCGCGCCGAGGTGGTGGCCGTCCGTCACCAGACTGCCGACACCGTCACGCTGACGCTGCGCCCCACGTGGCAGTGGAAGGGGTTCTCCGCCGGCCACTTCGTGCAGATCGGTGTCGTGGTCGACGGCGTCCGGCACACGCGTTGCTACTCCCCGGCAGGTACCGCCGGAACCGACGACGACACGATCGAGCTCACCGTCAAGGCTCAGCCCGACGGCATCGTGTCCAATTACCTGGTCGCCTCGGCGAAGCCCGGTCTCGTGGTCAATCTCGCGCCGGCCACGGGCACCTTCGAGCTCCCGAGCCCGCGGCCGGACCACGTTCTGCTGATCAGTGGTGGAAGCGGCATCACCCCGGTGATGTCGATGCTGCGCACGCTGGTGCACGAGGGGTACACCGGACGCGTGGCGTTCCTGCACTACGCCTACACGGAGAACGACGTCTGCTACCGCGCCGAACTCGACCGCATCGCGGCCGAGAACGACAACGTGGACGTTCTGTACGCGTACACCGATCAGCAGAACGGTGGTCATCTGCACGGATTCTTCGACACCGAGCACCTGAACGCCGCAGCACCCTGGCACGCCTCGGCGCAGACGTTCCTGTGTGGTCCGCCCGGGTTGATGAAGGGTGTCAGGTCGGTGTTCGACGACCTCGGGCTCTCCGAGTCGTTGTTCTCGGAGGAGTTCGTCACCGCCGTTCCGGTCGTCGACGGGGATGCCTCGGGAACCGTGTCGTTCTCGGGTTCGTCCGTCGAGGCGGAGAACTACGGCGCCACCCTCCTGGAGCAGGCCGAGAATGCCGGGCTGACACCGGAATTCGGCTGCAGGATGGGAATCTGCTTCACCTGCACGGCAATCAAGAAGTCGGGATGCACCCGCAACGTCAAGACCGGTGAGCTCGACTCCGATCCGGACAACGAAATCCAGCTCTGCATCTCCGTCCCCGTGGGCGACGTCGACATCGACGTCTGACCCATCCACATACTCGAAGAGGAGGTCACCATGTTCGGACTCTCACTGTCCTTTCTCCCGTTCATCGGTTCCAGCTCGGCGCCCGACACCGCGACGTCCGGCGTCGACGTGATGGACGAGCCGGGAACCGACGGACCTGTCGTCCTGAGCTACGAAGCCGTGGAGGAACTCGGACGCAAGCTCGACGACCTGCGCGCCCGCACCGTCGCGGATCTGGGTCAGGAGGACCGCGACTACATCTTCAAGATCATCAAGGCGCAGCGCGGACTCGAGGTCGCCGGTCGCGGACTGATGTACTTCGGCTTCTTCCCGCCGGCCTGGATCGCCGCCGTCAGCGCCCTGAGCCTGTCGAAGATCCTCGACAACATGGAGATCGGTCACAACGTCATGCACGGCCAGTACGACTGGATGCGTGAGCCGGGCCTGAACTCCAAGGTCTTCGAGTGGGACAACACCTGCCCCGGTGACCAGTGGCGCCACTCGCACAACTACATGCACCACACGTACACCAACATCCTCGACATGGACCGCGACATCGGTTACGGCATCCTGCGGATGGACAGCGCGCAGAAGTGGAACCCGTACTACCTGGGCAACCCGATCTACGCGTTCCTGCTCATGACCTTCTTCGAGTGGGGCGTCATGATGCACGACCTGGAGGCCGAGAACGTCATCCAGGGCAAGCGCAAGTGGCACGACGTCAAGCCCCTGCTCGAGGGCTGGTGGAAGAAGGCCGGACGACAGGTCCTCAAGGACTACATCGTCTTCCCCGCGCTGACCGGGCCGATGTTCGTCCCGACGCTGGTGGGCAACTTCACCGCCAACATCGTCCGCAACGTGTGGGCCTACTCGATCATCTTCTGCGGCCACTTCCCGACGGGCGTGCAGACGTTCACCGTCGAGGAGACCGCGCAGGAGACCCGCGGCCAGTGGTACGTGCGTCAGATGCTCGGCTCCGCGAACATCGAGGGTGGCGACCTGTTCCACATCATGTCCGGCAACCTCTCGCACCAGATCGAGCACCACCTCTTCCCCGACCTGCCCGCGCACCGCTACCCGCAGATCGCGCCCGAGGTCAAGGCGCTCTGTGAGGAGTACGGCCTTCCGTACAACACTGGTGGCTTCTTCCATCAGATCGGTACTGTGTGGGGCAAGATCTTCCGACTCGCCCTTCCCGACCGGTTCACCGGTGTGGACAAGGTGACCGGTGTGATCATCGAGCGCGAAAAAGCTGCAGCCTGAGAGGTAGTGCCATGGTCGGCAAGTTCGAACGCAACAAGGACACCGTGCAGGAACTGACCGAGTCCGCGGCGACCCACGTCGGACGCATCGCGGTCATCATCGCCACGGCAGTCCGCGACGTCACCCGCGAGATCGGTGACCTCGTCACCGACGGCATCGAGATGAGGGAAGCGTCGCGCCGGGCACAGTCCGACACGCGCACCTTCGAGGTGATCGAGGGGGACTTCGAGGAGTCGTCCAGGCGGTCGAACGGTCGCTGACCCGGGGCCTCACGACGGCGCCGCACCCATGACGGGTGCGGCGCCGTTGTCGTGTGGGGGTGCCGGCTCGGTCGTTGCCGTTGGGCTGGGCTTCGCGCACCGCGGTTCGTCCCGTGCACTCCCCATCGGGGGAGCACCACGCGAACTGCGCCGCGGGGTATGTGCGCCCGGCATGGGTGCGCACGGCGGCGGGGTCGGTCACACTGTCCCGATGAAGGTGACGGACAAGGAGCGGCGCAAGATCCTGGTGCACCGGCATGCCGTGGGTCTGGGGTCGTCGCTGACGCCCGAGGACGTGGTCCAGCGCATCGTCGCGCTCCACGCCACGGATGCGGCGAGCGTGTCGTTGCAGGTTCTGGCGCGATCGACCACCGCGACCCTGGACGACGTGCGCGACGCTCTGTACACCCGCCGCTCGCTGGTGCGGGTCATGGCGATGCGCCGCACCCTCTTCGTCATCGACAAGCAGTTCATGCCCGTCGTGCAGTCCGGTTCGAGCGCCGGGGTGGCCAGAACCCTGAGAACGCGTCTGGCGAAGCAACTCTCGACCCTGCCCACCGACCCGGTGATCGATGACGTGCCGGCGTTCCTCGACCATCTCGAGTCGGGTGTCGATGCGGCACTGGCTGCGTCGGGCACCGCGACGGGAGCCGAGTTGTCCACCGCCGTACCGGAACTGCGCACCGCGTTCCTCCCGACCACGGACAAGAAGTACGACGTCCGTCGCTACGTGACGTCGTCGCTGCTGACGTTGCTGTCGGCGGAGGGGCGCATCGTGCGCGTGGAACCGCGGGGAAACTGGACCTCGCGCCACCACACGTGGGCACCGGTAAGCGCGTGGTGGCCAGACGGTGTGCCGCCGATCGAGGAGGCGGATGCGCGAGTTCGCCTGGCGCGCACCTGGCTGGAGGCGTTCGGTCCGGCGACTCCCGAGGACCTCCAGTGGTGGACCGGATGGAACAAGGGCCACACCGTCAAAGCCCTCGCCGCTCTCGACGTCGAGGAGGTCGAGCTGTCGTCGGGTGGGGGAATCATGCTGCGCAGCAGCGACATCAGCGGTGCCGACGGGGGTGTGGCGCTGCTGCCCGCGCTGGATCCGACGCCGATGGGGTGGAAGGATCGGCGATGGTTCCTGCCGGACGAGTACCGACCGGATCTGTTCGACACGTTCGGAAACGTCGGCCCCACGGTGTGGTCGAACGGCCAGGTGGTCGGCGGTTGGGCCGTACGCGGCGCCGGTGAGGTGGTGTTCCGGTTGTTCGAGAAGGCCGACGAGGAGCAGGTCGCGGCGGAAGCTGCACGTCTCGAGGCCCATCTCGACGGCGCGTCCATCACCCCGACGTTTCCGACTCCGCTCGAGAAGGCTCTGCGGACAGGATCAGGGAACTAGGCCTGCACGCCGGGCGGCGTGCGCGGCTTCGTGTCTGGTCGACGCGTCGAGCTTGGCCATGATCGACTTCATGTAGCTCTTGACTGTGGACACGGTGAGGCCGAGCTCCTCGGCGATGGCGATGTTCGACCGGCCCAGCGCCACCAACGACAACACGTCCCGCTCGCGGGCCGTCACGTGCGGAGCGGACGGTATCGGTGCGGCGGGTTCCAGGAAGGCGCGCATCGAGTCGAGCACGGACGTGAGCTCGGGTGCGTCCGACCGTGCCGCGACCGCCCGCAGCCGCGTGTACGTCTGACGGACGTCCTCGCGCAGCCGGTCGGCATCGCGCCGCGCCTCGTCGACGGCGAGGTCCTGGCCCAGAACCCCCGCTTCGAGGGTCAGCACGTCGAGCACGCGATCCCCGATGTGGCCGGCCGTGTGCATCGCGCCGTAGAGCACGCCGACGGCTGTCCGCCCGACGACGACTGGGGCGGCGATCATGGCGCGCAGGCCCTCGGCGGAGATGATGGCGTCGTATCGGTGGCTGATCTTCGGAGTCCGCATGTAGTCGTCGAGCGCGACGGTGCGATTGACCTGCAACACCTTGCCGCCGAGACCGTGACCTGCCTCGAGTTCGACACCGTCGAGCGCCCCGACGGACTGCCCGGCGAAATGGCGCAGCGTCAAACGCCGTCCCGCGGTCATGACTCCGCCGAAAGCGAGCGTGACGCCCGAACCGGCGCGCAACCGGTCCACGGCGGCGTCGAAATGTGTGTCGATCATGGTCTCCGTCTTCCTACCCTCTTCGGAGGGTATCGGGCCGCGAGTGTTCCGCGCCACACTCTCACCATGACGACCTTGACCGACGATGTCGCACGCCTGCTGGCGACCTACGGATCCGCCGACGCCGACCTCGCCGCCCTGCTGTGCGACGACCACGACCCGGCGGCGATCGCGTTCACCTTCATCGAAGGCGATCTCACGGCGCGCGACCTCACCTACGGCGAGCTGCACGAGCTGTCGGCGCGATTCGCGACGGGCCTCGCCGAGATGGGCGTCGGCCGGGGTGACCGCGTGGGAGTGTTGATGAGCAAGCGGCTCGAACTGGTCGTCGCCCTGCTCGGGCTCTGGCGACTCGGCGCGGTGCACGTCCCGCTGTTCACCGCCTTCGCTACTCCGGCGATCGCGATGCGCGTCGAGGCCGCGCAGGCGCGCGTCGTCATCACCGAGACCGACCAGCGCGAGAAGCTCGACTCGATCGAGGGCATCACGGTGATCGAGACGGGGGAGGGCTTCGACGCTCTGGTTCGTGAGCACGAGCCGATGGCGGCCTCGGTGGCCGTGGGCGGCGACGGTGTGATGATCCAGCTCTTCACCAGCGGCACGACGGGAAAGCCGAAGGGCGTGCCGGTGCCCGTGTCGGCGCTGGCATCGTTCGTCGCCTACATGACCTACGGCCTCGACGTGTCCGAGGACGACGTCTTCTGGAACGCCGCCGACCCCGGCTGGGCCTACGGGCTCTACTACGCCATTCTCGGCCCGATGGCGATGGGCCGTCGCAGTCTGATGCTGCATGCCGGCTTCACCCCCGCGCTCACGGTCGCGGTGATGCAGAAGTTCGAGGTCACCAACTTCGCGGCGGCGCCGACGGTGTACCGGAGCCTGAGCAAGGACCCGTCGGTCGGTGGCATCACGTTGCGACGGGCGTCGTCGGCGGGGGAGCCGCTGACGCCGGACGTTCTGGTGTGGTCGGAGACGGCGCTCGGCGTGCCGGTGCGGGATCACTATGGCCAGACCGAGCACGGAATGGTCATCGTCAACGCCTGGCACGACGCGGTGCGTGAGCCGCTGATCCCTGGTTCGATGGGAAAGCCGTTGCCGGGCTTCACCGCCGGAGTCGTCGAGGATCAGATCGGCTTCGAGGTGGCGGGCAGCCCGCTGATGTGGTTCACCGGATACGTCGACGCTCCCGACAAGACAGCCGAACGGTTCACCGACGACGGGTCCTGGTACCTGACGGGCGATGCCGGACGCATCGAGAACGGCTCCTACTTCTTCTCCGCGCGTAACGACGACGTCATCATCATGGCCGGCTACCGGATCGGGCCCTTCGACGTCGAAAGCGTTCTCGTGGAACACCCGTCGGTCATGGATGTGGCGGTGGTGGGCCAACCCGACGACATCCGCGGAGAGGTGATCGAGGCGTACGTCGTTCTGGCGGAGGGCGTCTCGGGTACCGCCGAGTTGGAGTCCGAGCTGCAGCAGCTGGTGAAGTCCAACTTCGCCGCGCACGCCTACCCGCGCACGGTGCACTTCGTCGACGCACTGCCCAAGACGCCCAGCGGCAAGGTGCAGCGCTTCCTGCTGCGCCGGAGCCGTCAGCCGGGCAGCAGCGCTCGGAACTCGGGGCAGTAGGCGCCGATCGCGGTACCGACGATGGCGCCCGCGGCGCTCTCGTCCCATTTGCCGCGGCTGCCCGTCGTGACGGCGTCCACCTCGGCGATCACCGGCTGCCCCTGCTGCAGTTCGGCGCAGATGCCGCGCCCGAGAATCTTCATCGTCTCCGGGTCGGTGTACTCGATGGCGCCACTGTCCAACCCTGCGATGAAGAGGTCGTCCGCGGCGACGGCGTCGGGCCCCGTCGGCACGGAGGGACCGGCCACCGCCGGCGTGCTGGGCGCCTCGGACGTCGAGGTCGCCGGAGCCGGGTCGTCGGCCGGGGGTGTCGCCGGGTCACCGCCGCACCCCGCCACGCTCAGAGTCGCGAGGAGGAGAAGGGTAGCGGTGCGGCGGGTCACCGGTGCGACGTTACCGCTCTCGTGGTGATCCAATGACCGCGTGAAGCGCACCCACGACCGCCGCCGCGATGCCCACGTGGCGCTGGGTCTCGCCGCTGTGGCGGGCTTCGTCGACGCCGTCGGCTTCCTCGCTCTCGGCGGCTTCTTCGTCTCCTTCATGACGGGCAACACCACTCGGGCGGCCGTCGAACTCACTGCGGGACATCTCGGTGCGGCGTCCGTCGGGCTCGTGGTGATCGTGTCGTTCGTGGGCGGGGTCGTCACCGGGTCGCTCGTCGGCGACCTCGCCGGCCGGCGTCGTAAGACCGTCGTCCTCCTGCTCGTCGCGGTACTGCTGGCGGCGGCCGGCGTCGTGCACCTCGGCGGCGGCGCGACCCTGGTGTCCGCTCTGATCGTGGCGGCAGCGATGGGCGCCGAGAACGCGGTGTTCGAGCGGGACGGCGGCATCAGCCTCACGTACATGACCGGGACGCTCGTGACCATGGCACGCACGATCGCCGCTCGGATCCAGGGGCGCAGCTCGGAATCCTGGGTCCGCCCGCTGTTGATGTGGGCGGCGCTCGCGGGCGGAGCGATTCTCGGCGCCGCGGCCTTCGCGATCGTCGGACTCGGCGCACCCGTGGTGGCGCTGATCGCGGTGCTCGTGGCTGCCGTCGTCGTCTTCTCGATGGGCGAATGAGCGCCGTGGTGCCCCCGGCAGGATTCGAACCTGCGACCAAGGGAGTCTGAGGACCAGATCAGTGTTGTTGCTGGTCACACCGCATCGGCGTCGCCGTCAGGGTCGCCCACTCTCCACTTACTCTCCACTTTGACCGCGGCATCGAGGATCGCTGCCACCTCGTGCCGCACCGTCCCGCGCGCCATGTAGCGGTCCATCGTCTCCGACGGCCGCGAGTGCCCGAGCTGGTCCGCGGTCACACGCGCCGACAACTTCTCCTCGTCGAGCACCGACGCCACCGTCCGCCGGAACGTGTGCCCCGTGACCCAGTCCAGACCCAGCGCCGTCCGCACGCGACGCCACTGCTTGTTCAGCGCATCCGGATCCCGCAGCGTCCCCGCCGACGACGCGAACACCAAGCCCCGCGGGTTCGGCACCTGCGACAGCTTCCGGGACCGCAGCATCGTGATCGCGTAGTCCGGCAACGCCAGCGTCCGTTTCGTGTTCTTCGGGTCGTCGTCCCGCGCGACGCGCACCAGGCCGACACCGCGGTGCCGCACCACTTTGCCGTCGATGCGCACCACCCGCTCGGTGAAGTCGACGCCGGCCCACTCGATGCCCAGCAGCTCCGACATGCGGACACCGGTGGCCGAGAACATCGTCACGATGTCGACGAGGTCCGCCCGGGCGCAGTACTGAGCGAGCGTCGGCACCTCGTACCGGGCCTCCTGCTGCTCACCACGCACCACCGGCGGGCACGGCACCTCCGACGTCCGGACGTCCTCGAGGACCCGACGCAGCTGCTCCGTCGACAGGGACTGTTTCTTCTTCGTGGTCGTCGTCGGCTGCTGGGTGTCGGACACCGGGTTCGACGGTGCCGCGCCGAGGCGGCACGCCATGGACCACATCCCGGACAGCACCGACCGCGTCGTCTTCGCGTTCGCCGAGCCGTGCTCGCGCTCGACCTCACGGATCAGCGCCTCGACCCGCTGGGTGGACACCTCGCGGAGTCGAAGTCCACCCATGCCGGCGGTGATGTACGCGGCGACGTCGGCGTACCGGTCGAGGGTGCGGGGCGCCCGGTCCTTCGCGACGAGCTCGGCGCGGTACTGCGCCCAAAGTGCGGTGACGGTGGAGTCGGCGCGGAGGTCGCCGCCGCCGACGGTCGCCGACATCTCGGTGAGAGCTTCGATGAGCGCGCGTTCGGCGGCCGCGCCCGTCCGGTCCGCTGCACCCTCCGGGGTGTAGCGGCGCACCCGACGAGTGACACCGTCGTGGCCGCGGTATCGGGTGTCGGCGAACCACCGTCCGGGCGCGACCTGGGTGCGGGAGATCCGGCCCCACGTCCCCACGGGCAGCGGCGGTCTCATCCTGCCCGCCTCAACGCCCGCGCCTGCACCCGGCGGTCCCGGATGCGCCGCAGCCGATTCACCAGCACCGGGCTGTACGCCAGCACGGACTGCTCGTCGAGCGCGTCGGCGAGGAGCGCGTAGTAGCGGGTGGGGGTCATGTCGAAAGTCTCCGCGATCGCGGCTTCCTTGTCACCGCGGTGGGTGAAGTGTCGGGCCTCGAAGTCGATGATCATCTTCTGTGTTGCGTTCACGGCTGCCTCCTGGCGAGCTCGTTGTCGATGTGCCGACGTTCCTCGTCGGTGAGATTGCGGACCCTCGTCAACAGGGTCGGGTAGTCCACCCACAGGTCCTCGGCTGCCTCGTCGTCGACGCGGTACCGATTCCAGGCGAGGACGTCGATGAGCGCGTCGAGGTCGATGAGGCGTCGGGTGGCGATGTCGTCGACGCAAGCTTCCTCGCGGAGGGCGAGGTAGGCGTCCTCGGGGACGGGACCCCGCTCGATGTGCACGATCTCGTGAGTGAGGGTGCAGCGTCGCTCACGTTGGTTGGAAGTGCCGTCGATCTCAATGCCATCCGGCGTTAGTCGACCGAGGCACCCCGCGGTGTGCCGATGAGGGAACGACACGGGAGTCGCCGGGTGGTGCTCGCGCAGGTGTCGCCACGGGTGCCATCGGGTCATGGGCCGGACCATACGGTCCGCTACCGACAGTGAATCGAGCCGGCGAGATTACACTCGTGTAATTCAGTCGGCTTCGGCCTCTAATTGGTCGGCGAGACTGACAAAGTTTCGCGCACGTACTTTGCGATGCCCCATTCCGTCAACGTCCGCCAATTCATCGATCTCCATTGTGACGGACTTACCCACGACCAAGGTTTGATCCGTGATTAGCTGCGTGGGCACTTTCTGTATTTGTATACGTCCATTTCTTGGGCCACCGCGCACTACGACGCTGCCCTCAATGTCGACGGCAGCGATAAGCCCGCTGATCGATCGTCGGCTCGGCGGATCTTGCAGAGAGTCAAAGACCTTCGCCGCCCAGTTGATGCCCCGTTTACTCAGGTGTGACTCGCGTACGGAGCCTTGGCTTCCGCTAGCCGTGACCGAGAGCGCCAAGTCGTTATCACGCAAGCTGTTGGTCAGGTCAGACAGTCGATCCATCAGGGAACGCTTCTCGGCGGCGAACGAGTTCGGAGGAGATTCATCTTCAAGCCGGTCATGAATGGACAGCACTTTGGCTATAGCGCTCTCCACTTCTGATACTTGAGGAAGGCCAATTTCCGAATTGGGGCGCGAGCTAGCAAATATGGGAGCCAGATGCACGATTGCGCTACCTTCACTAATCCCTTGCAAGCTGAACTCCACCGCCTGAGAAGCGGCCGCGGCGAGTACTTCCTGCTGGAAGTACGCGATCACGGGAGCGGCGCTGGCTGGCAAGCTTCCGCCAGTGACGGACGGTCCTATAAGGCGCAAATCGACGTGTAGAGGCAGACTCGCGCTCGGCGAGAACCGGTGCACCGCGGACAAGAGCGACTTCCGGGCGGATTGGATGAGGTCGTCGGCGGTTGCATCGAGCGCCGGCAACCAGGATGTATCTACGGCTTCGCCGCTCAGCTGAGGGAACCGGTCAGCTAACGCCATGGGTCCACCTCCAAGTATCCGCGGCGGGGAGTCGCGTCCTCCGCCAACATAGCGTGCTTGCCGCCCGTAGTAGTGCGTTGCCAGAAGTCGTCCATCATGCCTCTGGATGCGACGTATTCGTAGTCGTGGGCGTCCAAGTTCTGCAGCTTCAGCGCAGTGAAGGGGCTTGCTAGCACGGCGAACGGCTCGACCTTGAAGTTCCGCCGCACGTTCTTGCGCTGCTCGAACAACCCCTTCACTCGACCGCTGCCCGGTCGCCCCCGCAGTGTCTCAATACTAGTCCTGCTGATGAGAGGTGTGACGTCCACATCTTCTGGGTCAACCTTGGCGGAGGCGAAGCTTCCCCCGATCCATACCCGGTGGAGGAGCTCAAGGCCGGACGCGGTCTCGATTCCTTCCCACTCCTGCAGATAGCGAAGGAACCCGGTAAACAGAGCAGGGCGCGTCGGGGAAGCAGCGAAGTCAGGGTGATCGACAAAAGCGGCTTGCACTTCTTCGAGAGTGCAGCGGTGTCGGCCTGGCGGCAGATGTCCGTCGACGAGGCCGGGTATTCCGGTCACGCGCCTTCCTCCGGCGCGTCTCCCTGGCTCTCGTCCTCGGGCTGTGTTTCCGTCTCCCGCCGGACCCGTTCTTGCGTCTTGCCGGCACGCCGCGCGAGCTCATAGTCGTGCCGACGATCACCACTGGCGCCTTCATTCGGCGAAGTTGCGGCTGCAGCCTTGCCCTCTTCGATCGCGGCTCGCTGAGCTGGGGACCAATCCGCGGACACGTCTGTACCTGGGGTCAGGTTCCACCAAGCGTTCGCCAGCTCTGGGTTCGACACGGTGTCCAACAACTGGCCGAGTAGCCCTGTGAGCAGGGCGACGGATTCACCTCGCGCCCCCGGATGATGGGCGAGCTTGCCGCGCACCTGGCGGAGGGTCTTCACTTCCGCCTCGCTCAGGGTCTCACTAAGGGCAGCTATTGAGGCTCCAATCCGAGTGCTGCTGCCAGCCTCCGGATCGCGCGGCGTGCTCGTCTGCGTGCTCGTGTTGTCATCGGTGGCTCCTGTCGCCGGCGCCATCACTCGCACGACGGCGAGGATGGCATCTCTCTGTTCGGATGAGAGGTGCGCGGCCCCGGGCGGCAACATCGCCGCAAGGGAGGAGTCTCGGTTCCGTACCGCGAAGCCAATGCTTCGTGCGACAGCAAGGACGACCAGGGTGATGTCGACTTCGAGTGCGTCAGCGATCGACTGAATCGTGGCCGGTTCCGGGAACTCCTTGATCCGCGTACCTGTGCCCAACTGCTGCCATCGCTGGCGTGAGACAGCACCGTTCACTCGGTCGGCGAGCTGCTGGTACGACCAGCCGCGTTCCGCCTTCCGGGCGCTGATGAGGTCTGCGAGGTTGGGCACGGATGAAGCGTGCGCGGCGCGGGTCTCCTGCGACAACACGGTCTCCGTTTCATCCACCTACAGCGGTTATTCGAACATCGAGCGCGTAGGCGCCAGATGCCGCCTACCGATTGACAGGTGCGATTGTGCCGCAAACCCCCTGGCAGGCGAAATACATCCGTGTAAGTAGTTGACATCTGCCTAGCGGTAGGCAGTAGAGTGCTGCTTGTTGGTTGACAGATAGGCGCCTACAAAGCAGACTGGAGAAGCACGATGACGACCCCGTACCGACGCTGGCCGAAGGGAACTTGGATGAAGCTGAAGAGTCCAGGCCTCCTGCGCGCATTCGTTGGCCCCGAGGACGACAAGAAGATGTCGGCGCGGAAGCTCGCCCGATACGTCGACGTACATCCCAGCTTCATCGATCACCTTCTGGCTGATCGACGTCGAAGCTGCGAGCCGAAGACCGCCACCCGCATCGCGGAGGCGCTCGAGGTCCCCGTCGAGGTCCTTTTCGACGTCCAGGTGTCAACTACCGCGCAGCGGAATGGCAAGAAGAAGACTGCACTCGCCGCATAAGTAAGGCCGCCGCCTGGGCGAACAGGCGACGGCCACGACACAGATTGGAAACCAGATGTCAGACATGATCGTACCGACACCGTCGGCCTTCGACGCGATGCAACGCCCCGACGGCACGTGGTCGGCCCGCGAGCTCATGGTGAACCTCGGCTACGACCGGTGGGAGAACTTCGAGTCCGCCATCGGCCGCGCCCGGGTGACCGCCGAGAATCAGGGCTTCGACTTCGACGACCTTTTTCGTGGCGTCACGGAGAAGTCCGGCGGCGGCCGGCCGCGCTTCGACTACTCGATGACGCGGTTCGCTTGCTACCTCGTCGCGATGAACGGCGACCCGCGGAAGCCGGAGATCGCCGCGGCGCAGTCGTACTTCGCAATCCGCACCCGTGAGGCCGAGGTCGCCCAGCCGCCGCGTGGTACCGAGCTCCTGGCGCTCGCCGTGATCGAGGCACAGGCGATGATCGCCGCGAAGGACGAGCGCATCGCCGAGCTCGAACCGAAAGCTGCCGTCGCCGACAGGTTCCTCGACGCTGACGGTGACCTCTCTGTCCGTGACGCCGCGCAGGCGCTCACCCGGGCGGGTGTGGGTGTCGGCCAGAACCGCCTTTTCACCCTGCTCGATCGGAAGTACGGCTGGATCGGTCGCGGCCAGGGTGACAACCGGTACCGCGCGCGGCAGACCGCCATCGAGGCCGGCTACGTCTCGGTGCTGCCTCAGTCGCACTACCACCCGCGGACCGGCGTCCTCGTGCTCGATCCGCCACAGATCCGCGTGACGCCGAAGGGCATGCAGCGCGTCCTCCTCGACCACAACACCGAGATGTCGGCGGTGCTCGCATGAGCGAGTCGCTGCTTAACATCCGCCAGGTCGCGGACCGCACCGGTCTCAGCCCGAGCCGGATCCTGACGCTCCGCTCGAACGGTGCGATCGCGAAGTACGGGCAGCACCCGCTGTTCAGTCTCGGATTCAAGGTCGGCACCAGCTCGAACGCCCGGCTGCAGTGGCGGGAGTCCGACGTCGACGAGTTCCTGGCGCAGTGCCGGGACGACGCGATGCGGGCGGCGTCATGAGGTACCTGCGACCCCACATCCTGTTCATCGTGCTCGCGGTCCTCGGTGTCACCGCGGTGGTGATCGCATGAGCGACTACCCCAGCGGCCTGACGCTGCGTCCGATAACGAACTGGCCGGGCACCTTCACGAAGGAGCGGCGACGCTCGAACTTCTCGGCCCCGTGGCGATCCACCCTCGAACTCCTGGACCGGGAGCTGTACTACCTCGGTCCGGGAACGCGGAACGCGCCGGCAGTCATGCAGATCGCAATGCGAGAGCAGGACTTCCGGCTCGACGGACTGCCTCGCGCCAACGCCCGACCCGAGCACCCGGGGATCATCCTGAGTGTCGAGTCGACGAAGGGCCCGCTGTCGTTCCCGTCGGACCGTTTCACGACGTGGCAGGACAACCTGCGCGCGATCGCTCTCAGTCTCGAGGCGCTCCGCAAGGTCGATCGCTACGGCGTCACGCGTAACGCGGAGCAGTACACCGGTTGGAAGGCCATCGGCTCCGGTGCTGGCGGCGCTATCGAGCAGCCACTGTTCGCGTCGGCGGATGCGGCCGAGCGGTTCCTGCGCGACCTCTCGCCAATGCCGCGGTCGGAAGGGGCGCCCAACACGACTCAGTCGGTGTACCGACGTGCCGCCGCTTCGGCGCACCCCGATCGCCGCAACGGTGACCGCAGCCTGTGGGACAAGGTCGAAGCCGCCGCTGAGTTGCTTCGCGTCGCCGGGCGCCTGTCGTGAGCGCCCCGGCCGCTTCGCGCCCGACCGAGGACTACATCGAGTGCATCGAGTGCGCACGCCGAGGCATCGGCCTCCACATCGACCTCGACACCGGCCTGTGCCGCCGGTGCACCCCCACCACCCGACAGGGGAACTGATGATTGTCAACGACCTCCTCGTCGACGGCACACCCGCCGTCACCATGACCAAGACCGTCCACAACCCGCACGACCAGAACGACTCCATCTGGTCCGTCGCCCTCGTCGACGGCACCCACAAACTCCTCACCGGCCACGAGATCGCCGACCTCGCCCGGAAGCGCCAGCCGCAGCAGTGGCTGCCGGATGAGCTGTGGCACGGGGGATCCGGCGACGACCTCGAATGGTCGAACGTCGGCCGCTCCGACCGGTGGGGACCGATCCCGGCTGTCCTGTGCTGCATCGGGATCGTCGCTGCCGGCGCGTACGTCATCGGCCGTTGGCTGGGGGTGTGGTGATGACCGAGGAACAGAAGCTCGACATGGCCTGCGAGTGGTCGGACTACCGCAAGACCTGGGAGCCGCGCGGAGACGACCTGTCCGACCTTCACCACGCGTTCACCGCGGGCTACGCAGCGGCCCTGGGCGAATCGCAGGAGCAGGGACCCGTGCGATGACCGACGACGAGCTCGCCATGGCCGGCGCCGGTGTGCCCGCCTGGCTCCGGGACGTCGACGACGACCCGGACCACGACTACGACCTCCACCGAGACCAACTCCTAGGACACGACCAATGAGGACCATCAGCCGACCACGGCACCCGTTCGAAACGATCACCGAAGCAGCGCAACAAGACTGGGTCACCCTCGCCAAATGCGCCGACGGCGACCTCGACTCCCACTTCCCCCGCGAGCACATCGGCCGACTCCCCGAAGACCGCCGCAAGCACCTCCCCAACCCGGCCGTCGACGACGCCAAGAACGTGTGCGCCGCCTGCCCCGTCATCCGCCAGTGCGCCCGCCGAGCACTCGACACCCACGCCCAGCACGGCGTGTGGGCCGGCATCCTCCTCACCTCCACCGGCGAAGGCCGCGTCACCCAGCTCGAAGAGCTGAGCCGACTCGCGAAGCAGGTGGCGTGATGGGCGCCAACTACCACGACACCCTCGGCAACGAAGCCCTCGCGATCGCTCTGTCGATCCGCGACGAGGACCCGCAGCAAATCCTCGACAGCCTCACCCGCGGTTGCGCATCCGACCCACACCGGATGGCGCAGATCATCATGGCCCTGGCCGCGTTCACACCGGTCGACGAGCCGCACACCGACCTCGTCGCCCGCGTCATGGGCATCACCCACGCACGCGTCGACCACGTCCTGCAGG
>NZ_LMRN01000021.1:40474-84982 GCF_001426145.1 Rhodococcus sp. Leaf225
CGCGCCAGGATGAGCGACGCCACCGAGACCCGCGAGCACCTGCGATTCCTGCAGTCCATCGGCATGACGTGCTCGATGATCGCCCGGGCGGCCGGTACGTCGTCGACGACACCGCGGAACATCATGAACGGCCAGGCCGTCATCGCCCCGGAGATCGAACGAGCCCTCCTGGCCGTGACACCCAGGCCCATGCACCACCAGGCGCTGGTGTTGTCGTTCTCCACGATCCGCCGCATGAACGGTCTCGCCTTCCAAGGATGGTCGCTGGCGAAGATCGGCGCCGAGGTGGGCATGGACCACACCGCCCTGCACATCATCCGCCGAGGCCAGCGCACGGGGTGGCGGCAGTACGAGTCGATCTCCCGCGTCTACGACGCGTGGCACCTCCTCGACGGCGGCAACCTGCGGACGAAGCGGTGGGCCACGGCCAACGGGTTCGTGCACCCGCTCGACTGGGACGACATCGACGACTGGTTCGAGCAACCCACCGCCCCCGAGCGGCTGGACAGCCAGCAGTACCGCGCCGAGGAGGTCACGTTCCTCCGCGACATGGGCCTGTCGGACGAGGCCATCGCCGGGAAGCTCGGGATCACCCTGTTCTCGCTGCAGCAGTGGGAGCGCCGCTACCGGGAGGTGGCGGCATGACACTCACCGCAACCGACCTGTTCGCCGGTGCCGGCGGCAGTAGCGAAGGACTCGCTCAGGCGGGTATCGACGTCCGAATCTGCGCGAACCACTGGCCCATCGCCGTCGCCACCCACCAGGCGAACCACCCGGACACCGAGCACCGCATCGCGAACCTCTCCGAGACGGACTTCCGCACCTTCCCGCGAACCGACATCTGCTGGGTGTCCCCGTCGTGCGTGTGGCACGCGCGGTCCGGCGGCCGCACCCGTCCGCCCGAGGAGGTCGAGCGGCTCCGCGCTGACGCCGGTGCCATCGACCGGGCGACCGCATTCGCCGTCATCGCCGCCGCCGAGGTGCACCAGTACGCCGCGGTGATCGTAGAGAACGTCCGCGAATTCGCGGCGTGGTCGCTGTACCCGTGGTGGCTGCAGGGCATGGAGGCGCTCGGCTATAGGGCGCAGACCGTCACCCTCGACGCGGCCGACTTCGGTCTGCCGCAACGCCGGCAGCGTCTGTTCATCGTCTTCACCCCAGGCGGCGACGTCGACCTCACCGTGCCCAACCGGGCCCGCGTGCACGCCGACTCGATCATCTCGGGGGACCCCGGCAAGTTGGTCACCCGGTCGCTGTACGTGACTCCGCAGATCGAGCAGATCAGCGACGTCGACGTGCCACACCTGGTGACGTACCGACGGAACGCGAAGGCGCGCCGCGCCGATCGCCACCCGCTCGCCACGGTCACGGCCGGCGGAAACCACCACGGCATTGCCACGCTCACCAGCGAGGGTCCGCGGTTCAGGATGCTGACCAACCGCGAGTGCGCACGAGCTCAGGGATTTCCCGACTCGTACGTGTTCTCCGGTCCGTCGTCCGACATCAAGAAGCAGATCGGGAACGCGGTGGCGGTCAACGTCGCCCAGTTCCTCGGTGAGCGCGTCGCAGCACGCATCGCTGGGTCGGCGGTGGCCGCATGACCGCCACCCTGAACACCGTGTCCGATGTCGTCGACCAGTACGGCGCCTACGACGGCATCCCCGACCACGAGTACCACTCCGACAAGACGTCGCTGTCGTCCTCCGGCGCACGTGCCCTGCTGAACGAGAACCCGGCCATCTTCCGGTGGAACCAGGACCACCCGAAGCCCGCGAAGAAGGACGAGTTCGACGTCGGTCATGCGGCGCACGCGCTGGTGCTCGGTGAAGGCGCCGAGATCGTCGACATCGGCTTCGACGCGTACACCACCATAGCGGCGAAGGAAGCCCGGGACACGGCGTACGCCGAGAACAAGACACCGCTCAGGTCGTCCGACTACCGGGCCGTGCACGCCATGGTCGCCGAGCTTCGCAAGCACCCGCTCGCCGAGGCGCTGTTCGGCAACGGTGTCGCCGAACGGTCCCTGTACTACCCGGACCCCGAGACCGGAGTGACACTCCGGGCCCGGCCGGACTTCATGCCGCACCGAGGCGCCGGCCGCCAGCTCATCGTCGACTACAAGACGTCGACGACGTCCAGCCCCTCCAAGTTCGCGAAGTCCGCCGACGACTTCGGCTACTACATGCAGGACCCCTGGTATCGAGACGCCGTCATCGGCCTCGGCATCGACGACGACCCCGCATTCATCTTCGTCAACCAGATGAAGACCGCGCCGTACCTCGTGTCTGTCGTCGAACTCGACCGCGACGCAGTCGAACTCGGCCGCCGCCGCAACCGACAGGCCGTCGACCTGTTCGCGCACTGCACCTCCACCAACACCTGGCCCGGGTGGGGCGACGAGCCCCACCTCGTGAGCCTGCCCGCATGGACCCACCGCCGATTCGAGGAGATCTGATGTCCAGTCCCGCCCGCTACCAGCCCGTCGCCGCACCCCCTGTCCAGTCGACGGCGTCTCAAGCCACGCAGATCGAGCAGTCCCGCGCCGTCGCCGAGGTCCAGGCCGCGGTCCTCGTCGCCCAGCAGAACCGTCGCAACAAGTCGATCGCCGTCTCCGAGATGCGCGAAGCCACGTCGATGGCGTACCTCGCGGAGAAGGCATTCTTCCGCTTCCCCCGCGGCGGTGAGACCGTCACCGGCCCGTCGATCCACCTCGCCCGGGAACTGGCCCGTTGCTGGGGGAACATCCAGTACGGCCTCACCGAGCTCCGTCGAGACGACGCGAAGGGTGAGTCCGAGATGCAGGCGTACGCCTGGGATCTCGAGACGAACGCCCGCAACTCGTCGACCTTCATCGTCCCGCACATCCGCGACACGAAGCGTGGCGCTCAAAAGCTCACCGAGATGCGCGATATCTACGAGAACAACGCCAACGCCGGCAGCCGCCGCGTCCGCGAGGCCATCTTCGCGGTCCTCCCGAACTGGTTCACAGAGGAGGCGCAGGACCTGTGCCGCGACACCCTCACCAAGGGTGGGGGAGTGCCGCTCGCCCAGCGCATCGCGAACAGTATCAAGGCGTTCGAGGGCATCGGTGTCACCCGGGTGCAGCTCGAGACGAAGCTGGCGCGGAAGTCGGAGGAGTGGACCGAGCACGACGTCACCCAGCTCGGCGTGACGTACAAGTCGATCCAGAACGGTGAGGTCACCAAGGATCAGGAGTTCGAGGCCACCCGGGTGACCGCCGACGAGATCAAGTCGTCCGTCGCGCAGAAGTCCGACGAGCCTGTCGCCGACATGACGCAGGCGAAGGAGGTCGACGAGCAACAACAACCGGCTGACGGCCAGGAATCGCTCGACGGCCCCATCACCGAGGAGCAGGGCCGCGCGCTGGCTGCGGCGTTCAAGGCGCAGAGGATCACCACCCTCGCCAAGCAGGTTGCGTTCCTCTCGGACAACCAGATCGCCGACGTTACCGGGATCAACGAGCTCACCGCTGCGCAGGCGGCCGTCGCGATCGACGTGCTCCAGTGAGCGCCGCCGCAGACCTCGCACTCGCTCTGTACCGCGAAGGGATCACCGACTGCAGCGCGGTAGCCGACGGC
Organism: Rhodococcus sp. Leaf225; assembly: GCF_001426145.1. Lineage (NCBI taxonomy): Bacteria > Bacillati > Actinomycetota > Actinomycetes > Mycobacteriales > Nocardiaceae > Rhodococcus > Rhodococcus sp. Leaf225. The sequence goes on from NZ_LMRN01000021.1 coordinate 44,074, forward strand.
CTCATCGGTGAGGGGTGGCGGCCTCCGGCCCGTGTCATCACCGGCGACGTCGACACCGTCACCGCCGAGCTCGACGCGCTGCCGTTGGGCACCGTCATCCGCATCGTCGAGGACGAGGACGGGCCGCAGGTGTTCGAGGCCGTGGCAGCGCATGGACACAACGCGCCGCCGATCATGTGGTCGCCCACGCGGTCACCGCGCCCGGTGGATTCGGGGTACATCGCCCGCGGTGAAACCGCCGTCACGATCCTGTGGGCGGGGGAGACAGCATGAGCGCCACGACGCACACCCTGGTCGTAGAGGTGGACGAGGAGTACGGCGCACGCTTCCCTGATCTCGAAGCCGCGATGAAGTGGCGCGTCGAGTGCTCCGATTCGAACTCCTGCGAGGGGTTCATGGAGTGCCGCGAGGTGCACGAGGTCGGAAAGTGGCGTGAGACCGCCGAGGGGCCGTACGAGTGCGACGAGGATTGCCCGTGGTACGACCAGGAGGAGTTCTGGTTCCACGGGGTACTGCACACCTGGCATTCGGGATACGCCTGGACCGTGCCGTACGACGGATGCCCGGTTCAGGCATCCGTCGCCGAACCGCCCGGCGAGGCATACCCGTTGTTGGTCGGTAGGTACGAGGTCGAGCCGGACTGGGACGACGAGTTCTGCTACGTGACACTCACTTCCGCCGGTGAAGCGCAGTTGTCGAAGGCGCGAGGTGCGGCATGACCGTCACCGTCATCACCTGCCGTGGCCTGTTCGAGGCCGTCTCCGACCGGAACATGCTGTCGAACCTGACAAACCGCCTCGACCACAGCCGGTTCCGGGTGGAGGAGTTCGGGCCGTGGGCCGCCGCGTTCGGCGACTACGACGTCGCCCTCGAACGCACGTCGCGGGCGCTGGCCGAGCGCATCCGGGTCGAGCCCGGGCCGGTCGTGCTCGCCGGGTACAGCGGGGGAGCGCACGTCGTGAAACGCGCGCTCCTCGACCTCACCGGTAAGGAGCGGGAGAAGGTGGCCCGCGTCGTCCTCTGCGCGGACCCGTCCATGCCGCGGTGGTCAGGCAACCGCGGCGACCAGGTCGTTGGCAGCCGCCGCATTCTTGCGACAGGTATCGCAGGTGACGAGGAGTTGTGGATGCCGAGCGGGGTTACGTACGTGGCGGACAGGGGTGACCCCATTCCGTTCACCCCGGACGGCTCGCCGCTGCACACCCTCGCCGCGTTCCTCACCGCTCTCGGCCCGGGCAAGGAGATGCCCCTTCGGATGCGGGTGAAGCTCGCCGCCGCCGCAGCCAGCCGGCGGTACGACCTCGGCGCGTACGGCGAAGCGGTCGCCCTGTTCAACGCCTACGCGTTCGGCCAGGCGCACCAGCGGCCGTACCCCGCCCTGCTCGCTCGGGTGGGCGACGACATCAACTGGGAGGTGCACGGCTGATGGGTACGCGCAAGGGCCTGTACGGCCGATCTCACCGCCCCGCCGACCCCGGTGTGTCCCCGAACGAGTACGTCGGTGCGATCACCGCGGAAGTCCGCGTCCACTTCCCACCCAACACCGATCAGGAGTTGGTGACGGAGGCGATCGACGAAGCCTTGGCGGACGCGTTGAACCAACTGACCGCTCACGTCGAAGAGGTCGCCGCCGCGGAACGACGGAAGGCAGAACGTCGGACGGTAGTCCGCGCGGCCCTGGACCGACAGGAGCCGACATGACCGGCACACTCCGCCTCGCACGTCGACTACGACCGCTCCCAGACCTCGGTGAGCACGAAGTCACCGCATCCCAACTCGCCACGAACGGCACGGAAAGCGGCATGTACAACTCCGACCACATCGGCCGGACCGTCGCAGTCCGGGCATACGGGTGCCTCCATGCAGGGAAACTCACCGCCGTCACCGACAGCATGACCGACCCGCTGATTGTCCTCCAGATCGGCACCTATCAGACCGTCGCCGTCCATCCTTCGCACCGGGTCACCGTTGCGCCGGTCGGCTGCAAACTCACCGTTACTGCTGTGCCCAAGGCGGACCCGTCGTGACCGCCGTGGGGTGCGCCCTCACCCTCACCGCCGGCCTCGCGCTCATCGTCACCCTCTGGAAACGGTGGGGACTCATCGGCGCCGACAACGACAAATCCGCATCCATGGTCAAGGGGTCACCCGAGGCCCGACAACCGTACTGGGAGGTGCGCCATGCGAATCAGATCCACCAAGCCTGAGTTCTGGCGCTCCAAGACGATTGCAGCTCTCCCGTGGGACGTACGGCTCGTCCTCAAGGGTCTCGAGAGCTACGTCGACGACAACGGTGTCGGCAAGGACGACATCGCGCTCATCGCCGCCGACGTGTTCCCTCGCGACCTTTCCGCGAGCCCTCCCGAAACCCTCGCGAGGCTTACCGAAGCCATTTCCCGACTCTCCAACAGCGGTCTCATCGCCCGCTACGACGTCGACGGCGAAAATCTGCTCTACATCGACAAGTGGAAAGACCTCCAACGCATCGACAAACCCGGCCGAGGACGTTTCCCCAGGCCAGACGGCACATTGGAGTACGGCCAACCCGTCGATCGCGACACCTACAGGAAGCCTCGCGACACCCTCGCGAGCCCTCCCGAAACAGTCGCGCCTGTAACAGGGGAACAGGGGAACAGGGGAGCAGAGGAAAAGACCCCTTCTTCGTCGGCTCCGCCGCCGAGGGAAGACGTCGAATCCCTCTGCACCCACCTCCACCGACGCATCACCGACAACGGCGGGCGCGCCACCATCTCAGCGAAGTGGCGCACCGAAGCCCGACTCCTGATCGACAACGACGGCGTCGACCCCGAGCAAGCGCACCGACTCATCGACTGGTGCCAGGACGACTCCTTCTGGCACGCCAACATCCTCTCGATGCCGAAGTTCCGCGAGAAGTACCAACAGCTCCTCCTCAAGGCCCGCGTCGCCACCCGCCCCGCCGGCCGAGACGGCAACGGACTCACCCCCCGCCAGATGGAGATCGCCAACGCCGAACTCCTCAAAGAGAACCCCGACGAGGAGCTGCTGCGCCGTGCCGGACTCCTACCCGCCCAACCGCAACTCCGCGCCATCAACGGAGGCCACTGATGACCCACGACCAGATCGTTCAACTGCTGCAGGTCATCACGACCTACGACTCCCGCAAGCTCGATGGCCCGACAGTCGCTGCATGGAAGGAGGCTGCGGCTCGTGCCCGCTGGGATTTCCCGCGTGCTTTGGAGGCGGTGCACCAGCACTACGCGACGTCGACGGCGTGGCTGATGCCCGGCCACGTCACCGAGGCGATTAAGGCGGCCAGGCGCCAACCCGCACCGGTGAGTGAGGTGCTCGCCGAACTGACCTCCGCGCCACCAGCATCCCCGGAGCGGCGCGCGGAGCTCATGGCCGAGATCAAACGCCTCGCCGACGCGAAGCGGGTGCCGTGATGACAGCGACCACCTTCCACGTCGAAGGCATCCCCGCCCCACAAGGCTCGAAGCGGCACGTCGGACACGGCCGGCTCATCGAATCGTCCAAGGCGCTCAAGCCGTGGCGCGAACGAGTCGCCTGGACCGCCCGAGAACACAACGTCCCCCTCCGCACCGGCGCAGTCACCGTCCGACTCGCGTTCGTCATGCCACGCCCCGTCTCCACCCCCAAGACCCGCACACCACCCGCGATGCGCAAGCCCGACCTCGACAAGCTCACGAGAGGCGTGTTCGACGCCCTCAGTGGCCTCTGCTTCGAGGACGACGCCCGAGTCGTGGACCTGAGAGCCACGAAGCGTCTCGCAGCGGCAGGGGAGAAGCCAGGGCTCACCATCACCATCTCCGACCTCACCGAGGAGCTCGCATGAATCTCACGTTCTTCCTGCTCGGCACAGAGGTGTTCGGCATCAGCACCGACAAGCCCAACGGCGACCGACAACCGAAAGACACCCCGACCGGTGACTTCGGGTTCGGCCGCACCGACCTCACCGCGATCGAAGACCCCGAGCACCGCTGGGAGACCGAACGGCCGAGGTGGATCAAGTGAACAACGACATCTGCCCGATCACCGACCTCCCACGCGAAGGCTGCCCACACTGCGCCACCCAGCGCGAGAAGGCCCGCCTCGCCGAGATCGCAGCCAACCCACTCAGCGAGGAGCAACCCCGTGACTGACACCCGCGAACACGAATGCCGCCAAGCCGGCCGCTGCGCCGCACGCCAACGCGACCAGAACAACACCATGCACCCCGCCGGCACCGAACGACCCAACACCCTCTGCCCCACCTGCGAAGAAATCCAATTCGACGCGATCCACCACCTCGCCGACGACTGGTCCCAGGTCGAAGCCCAGTACTGCGTCCCCGCCACCGCAGAACAGGCCGTACTCGTCACCGCATCACGCCCGAACCCCATCCCGATCCGCCTCGACGTCGACGCACTCCTCAACGACATCGAAACCGAACTGCACCGGTGGGCGCGGATCCTCACCCGCGGCGACGACTTCCCGATGCGCTCCTGGCCCGCAGTGAAAGCCACCCACGCCGCCATCACCTCCCGACTCGGCACGCTCATCGACATGCCCAGCCGCGAGATCACCATCATGGAAGCGCATCCCGACGGCGGCGACTACGTGCAACGCACCACCATGGACGGCGTCGACGCAGTCCTGCGGCTGTCCCGCCTGCACATGCGCGCCGAGCACGTCCTGCAGACCAAGGCCGTGCGCATCTGGATGCAGGACCCATGCCCCGCCTGCGGCCGCAAAGCGCTCGCAGCGTCGAAAGACCAGTCCCGCATCACATGCCAGGGCTGCCGCGCAGTGTGGGACAAGGACCAGTTCGCCCGCCTCGGGTCAGTTCTCGACTTTGACCGCCGCCGACCGAAGGAGGCATCGTGAGCCGGCCGCACTGGGAAGGCGTCGAAACCGAACACGGAATCGACGACGAACTCACCGCCACCGACGCAGCCCACCTCCTCGGCATCGACCCCGCCCACATCCGCGTATGGGCCAACCGAGGCGACATCGAGAAACGCACAGCACCCGACGGAACCCCCGTCTACCTCCTCCGCGACATCATCGAACGAGAAGCCAAGACACGCAGGAAACGAATGGCAAGACACCAATCCTCAACTTTGTTACGCTGAGTGCAGTGCCACCCGTGTCTCCAAGACCGGGTGGCATTCGCATATCCCCACCACGTCCCCTGCTGAAGCTGGGGAACGCCGCACGCTGAGCGCGCGGCACACACCGCCCGGGCACGCGGAACAACTGCCCACCTCGGTGTGGTGTGAACGGTGAGACTCCTTGCTCATCCTCGCCAAAGCCTGCCCCATGACCGGCGCCGTGTTCGCTGACGAGGGCACCGCTGCACCACACCGAGCACAACGTGAACCCCTGAGGGGCGCGACTCAGGTCCACCTTCGGGTGCCTGGACTGATCACCAGGTCAACGCGCACATGGGTGCCTAGCTCAACTGGAAGAGCAGCGGTCTCCAAAGCCGCCGGTTGCAGGTTCGAGTCCTGCGGCACTTGCTACGCCAGCGTGCCGACTGTTGGTAGTCGGAGCGGACTGTAAATCCGTCGCCTTCGGGCATCGGGGGTTCGATTCCCTCCGCTGTGCACCACTTCGAATGACGGGACTTGCCATGCTGTTCGGATACGACATCGACACCCTGCTCACCATCGGCAAGGCCATCCTCGCCGTCGCCAGCGCAATCGCCGCACTCGTAGCCATCTTCTGACCCATGGCCCGCCGGCTGCTCACCCGGTCACTCGACGCACTCCTGCACTGCGTCCGCACCATCGGCCACCGGGCCTGACACCATGCGCGCCCTGTGGGGACGAGCAGACGACTACTACGACACCCACGTCATCGCACTGATCCGCTGGTACCTCCGCACCGTCAGACACGACCGACGGTGCTGACACCACAGACACCCCGACCCGAGGCCGATGCAGCCGAGCACACACGTTGCTGGCGCCACCTCGGGTCGGGGCCACACACCACCAGGAGGACGAGATGCCCGCAGCCACACGCGCCGACGAACGAACCGGCCACGGACGCTGGACCATCCTCCCGCTCGGCACACTCTGGACCACCGACACCGGCGTCGTCGGATGGCAACCCATCCCCAACGCCGACCCCGCACCCATCCAGACCCTGATCGACAACGCCCTCGCCGCAGGCAAAGACGGCAACACCGCATTCGACGAAATCGCCCTCGTCCTCGGATCCACCCGCAACTACAGCGGCGACCTCGACAACTACCGCCCCGACCGCACACCCACCGTGCTCCCACCCGCACGATGACCAGCGCCCGCGGCCGCGTCAACCGCGTCCTCTCCTGCATCTTCCTACTCGCAGCAGCACGACAAGACGCAGACGAACGCCAGACCGCCGAACTCCGAGACCGCGTCATCCCACTCGCACAAGGACTCCGCACCAACGGCGGAGACACCGGCAAGATCAGCCTCGAGATACGCCGCATCATGGGCCCCGTCTGGCAACCCCAAGGCCAATGGGCCGAAGGCCGAGCCAACGTCCACACCATCGTCGACGACGCCCTCACCCAACGCGGCATCAACCCCACCGAGGCATTCAAACCACCACGATGACCCTCTACGTCATCACCGGCCCACCAGCCGCAGGCAAGAGCACCTGGGTACGCGAACACGCCACACACGGCGACATCGTCATCGACTACGACCTACTCGCCAACACCCTCACCGTGCCCGACCCAACAGGCAGCGACCACGACCACACCCCCGCAGTCAAAGCCGTCGCCAAGGCCGCACGCAAAGCGGCGATCGACAAAGCGCTGACCCTCACCGACAGCGACACCTACCTCATCCACTCCACACCCAGCCCCACACTGCTGCGCTACTACCGCGACCGAGGCGCCGAGATCATCACCGTCGACCCCGGCATCGACGTCGTCATGGCCCGCGCACGCAAGGAACGACCATGGTGGATGCAGCCAGTCATCAAGCGCTGGTACGACGACCAAGCCGCACCGTCGAGCACCAGGACCACCGCGTCACCCGTGCGGAACAAGAACAAGGAACTCGGCCGAGCGCACCGCGAAGACCGAGCCCGGCTACTCAGGGCACACCACGACGGCGACATCTGCTGGTGGTGCGGCCTGCCCATGTTCAAGAGCCAGGAGCTCGAAGCTGACCACTCGGTGACCCGAGACGAACACGCACGACTCGGCAAGCCTGGCCGGCCCAAGGCCGACCGACTACTGCACGGCCTCAACCAGAACGGAATCCGTTGCAACCGCAGTCGAGGCGATGGCACCCGCGATCACCTCCGGCCTGCGCTCACTGGCAAGGCCACGCCGACGACCGAGCCAGCCGGCAACGCACTCGACTGGGGCTGAGCCGCCCACCACCGACACCACCCCGCTGACCACCACCCCACCCACCTCGACACCGGCCACGCCCACCACGGGCCAGCCAGCCTGCCGCACGCCGCCACCCAGCGCCGAGCCCCAGGATTATCGAGGGGGTGGGGGGCGGACACTCGGCGGCGGGGCAGTGTCCCGGTTTCTCTCCCCTGGGGCTGAGCCCCAGCGAGCCAGCAGGGGGTCCCACCGTGGCCACAGCGCGCCGACCAGGTCTGATGCCACCGCCGGACCTTGGCGAGAGGGCCGCGGGCCTGTGGAAGCACTACAGCGCCAAGTCGGGCTTCGACGCCCCTCGGGCGGTGCTGCTGACGGAGGCGTGCCGGCTCGTCGACCGCGGCGACAAGCTCGATGCGGTCCTCGCCGGCGACGGCGAGACGTGGATGGCGTTGGTCCACGACCTGCGCACCGAGTCGTACGAACTGCGCATCGACAACGCAGCGGTCGAGGCGAGGCAGACGTCGAACACCCTGCGGCAGATCATCGCCGCCCTCGAATCCGAGAAGCCGACCGCAAGCGCTGGGGGGTCTCTGCAAGATGAGCTCGCCGCCGCTCGCGCTCGTCGGACATCAGGCGCCTAGGGTCCGGTCGGTTCCGTGGACCGACACCGACTGGTCACCGGATCTCGACCCTGGCCTGGATGCGCTGGACCTGTCCGACATCGCCGGCCGCACCTCGTTCCCCTGGCAGCGGGACGTCGTCACGACGGGGATGGCCGCGAAGCCCGACGGTGCGTGGGCGGCGTTCGAGGTGTGCGTGCTGGTGTCGCGCCAGAACGGCAAGAACGGTGCGATGGAGGTCGTCGAGCTCGGCTGGATGATCAACGAGCCGGGTGTGTCGATCCTGCACACGGCGCACGAGTTCCAGACGGCGCTCGAATCGATGAACAAGCTCGAAGCGCTGATCCGGTCGCATCCGCTGTTGGAGAGCGAGATCGCGTCGGTGCGGCAGGGCAACGGCAAGGAGTCGATTCGCCTCAAGAACGGTTCGATCATCCGGTTCCGCACGCGGACGAAGTCCGGTGGTCGTGGTTTCTCGGTGGATCGTCTGGTGATCGACGAGGCGATGATCTGGTCGCCGGCGTCGCAGGCCGCGATCATGCCGCTGCTGACTACCGCTGAGCGACCGCAGATCTGGTACCTCGGGTCGGCGGCCGACGCGGACACACACGAGTACTGCCACAAGTGGTCGTCGCTGCGTGAGCGCGCGACTGCGGGTGGTGACTCGTCGCTGATCTGGTTGGAGTGGTCCGCCCCCGAGCTGCCCGATGACGCCGATGACGGTGACCGGGTGGAGTGGCGGGAGAGCCGCGAGAACTGGGCTGCTGCGAACCCGTCGCTGGGGTATCTGGTGACGGAGGAGTACATCCGGAACGAGATGGCGTCGTTCCGCCGGAATCTCGACAAGTGGGAGATCGAGCGGCTGTCGGCTGGTCGGTGGCCCGCTCCTGACGAGACGGACGTCGAACCGGCCGTGGACATGTCGGTGTGGCGTGAGCTCGGTGACGATGCGCCGGAGCTGCGGGCGAGTTCGCCTGTGGCGCTGGGTGTGGATCGGCACCGCGACTGGTACGCGATCTCGGCGGCGACGTACACGGAGGCCGGAGCGAAGCGTCTCGAGGTCGGGTTCCACGAGCAGACGCCGTGCAAGGTCGTCGAGAAGATCGTTGCGCTGGTCGAGAAGTGGGATCCGTGCGCGGTGATGATCAACCATTCGTCGCCTGCGATGGCGTTGCTTCCGGAGTTGAAGGCAGCGGGCATCGAGCCGGAGATCACGTCGGCGTCGCAGATGGCGCAGGCGTGTGTGGGTCTGGTGAACGACGTGATGGGGGAGCAGATCTCGCATCCGACGGAGTCGCCGATCACGACGTCGCTGTTGGGTGCTGAGCGTCGGGAGATGGCGGGTGGCCTGTTCGGGTGGGACTACCGGGTGATGGCTCCGATCGCTCCGTTGCAGGCGGCGACGCTCGCCCGGTTCGGGTTGATCACGTACGGCGTCGAGGTCGAGAAGGCACCGGCGCTGCCACCGTCATTCGACTCGCACAGATCGTCCAACCGCGAATTCGATCCGCTCGAAGCGGGCTTCTGAGAGAGGTGAGGTGACATGACGGCACCAGTACCTTCCTACGAGGTCGGGTACGTCCGCTCCGACGGCGGAACGAACATCCTTGGCTGGCAGCAGTGGATGGACGACGAGCGCGTCCCGGAACTGCGGTGGCCGTACAGCGTGGGCGTGTTCGGCCGGATGCGGCGTGAGGACGGCCGTGTCTCGTCGGTGGAATCTGCCATCGGACTGCCGATCCGGCGGACCCCGTGGCGAGTCGAGCCAAACGGCGCCTCCGACGAGGTCACCGAGTTCGTCGCACGAAACCTCGGTCTCCCAGTGCAGAACGAGTCGAGCGAGGACAAGCCGCGACCACGCACACGCGGACGGTTCTCCTGGGCCGAGCACCTCCGCGTGGCGCTCCTGATGCTGCCCTACGGGCACAGCTACTTCGAACAGGTCTACTACTACGACGAGGGTCGCTTCTACCTCAAGAAGCTGGCACCGCGGCCGTCTCGCACGATCGAAGGAATCGACGTCGCGCGCGACGGCGGGCTCAAGGCGATCGTGCAGCGAATCCCGTCGCTCGACTACACCGCGCAGGACGTCATCAACGGCGGCATCCGAATCCCCGTGGACCGGCTCGTCGCCTACGTCCGCGACCCCGAGCCGGGCAACTGGGTCGGCACGTCCCTGCTTCGGCCGGCGTACAAGCACTGGCTGCTCAAGGACGAGCTGATGCGCATCGAGGCCGCCGTCGCACGACGCAACGGCATGGGCGTCCCGGTGGCCACCGCCCCGGAAGGTTCCGAGCAGGGCGTCGTCGACAAGTACAGGGACATGGCAACGGAGTACCGCGGCGGTGAGAAATCCGGTGTGGGCCTGCCCGCAGGAGCCGACTTCAAGCTGCTCGGCGTGCAGGGCAACTTGCCTGACATGCGTCAAGCGATCGAGTACCACGACCGACAGATCGCTCTCGCAGGCCTCGCGCACTTCCTGAACCTCGACCGCGGAGGCTCCTATGCCCTCGCGTCGGTGCAGGCGGACACGTTCGTGCAGTCCGTGCAGGCATTCGCAGAGACGGTGCGCGACATCGCGAACGCCCACATCGTCGAGGACCTCGTCGACATCAACTTCGGCCGCGACGTCCCCGCGCCGCAGATCGTCTTCGACGAGATCGGATCGCGCCAGGACCTGACCGCGAACGCGCTCAAGATGCTGATCGACGCCGGTCTGATCCGCCTCGACCGCGATCTCGAGGAGTACACCCGCCAGCAGTACGGGCTTCCCCCGAAGGGCACACCGCCCCCTGGCCAACAGCCGCCGAGCGGCGGCAGCAACAACGGCCAGGAGCCGAGTTCTGAGGAGGACGCGTGACCACACGCCACTGGTACAGCATCTCCGCTGCCGCGGACACCGCGGAGTCGACCGAGGTGCTGATCTACGACCGGATCGGTGCGAGCTTCTTCTTCGGCGGTGTATCCGCCTCGGAGATGGTGCAGGAGCTGAACGCGATCGACACCCCGGAGATCGTGGTGCGCATCAACTCTCCCGGCGGAAACGTCTTCGAGGGCATCGCCATTCTCAACGCACTGCGCGCGCACAAGGCGAAGGTCACGACCATCGTCGAGGGGCTTGCTGCGTCGGCCGCGTCATTCATCGCGATGGCGGGCGACGAGGTCGTCATGCGCCGCAACGCCGAGCTGATGATCCACGACGCCTGGGGCGAGTGCATCGGCAACGCCAAGGACATGGCCGACATGGCGAACCAGCTCGGCCGGATCTCGGACAACATCGCGTCGATCTACGCCGACAAGGCTGGTGGCGACATCGGCCAGTGGCGCGACGCGATGACCGCAGAGACCTGGTACTCGGACGCGGAAGCGGTCGAAGCCGGTCTCGCGGATCGTGTCGACGGCGCGAAGCCCTCGGATGCCAAGGCGAAGAACGCGTTCGACCTGTCCGTGTTCGCGTACGCCGGGCGCCATGCCGCGCCGCGGCCCACATACCCCTCTGCCGCCGAGGCGGAGGATCACAAGAAGGAGGAGCCGATGGGCACCTTGAAAGATGACCTCACGAAGCGCCTCGGCATCTCGGCCGACGCCGACGAGGCAACCATCGTCGCCGCGATCGACGAGGCGCTGAACGAGCGGACCGACGGCCCGACTCTCGATCAGGCCATGGACGCGGTGAAGGCAGCCGGGAACGTCGTCGTGTCGCAGTCGGTGTTCGACGACTACAAGGCGAAGGTCGACAACCTCGACCAGATCCGCGCGGAGCAGGCCAAGACCGCGAACGCGCGCATCGTCGAAGATGCGCTGCGCGACGGCAAGATCACCGCGGCCGACAAGGACACCTGGAACGCGCTGGTCGAGTCGAACCCCGAAGGCGCGAAGGCGGCCCTCGACCGGATGGAGAAGGGGCACGCCGTCCCCGTCTCCGAGTCCGGCCATGGGGTCGACACCGAGGACACCTCGAACGAGGACGAGTCCACCTACACCGCACTGTTCGGAAAGGAGGCCTGAGCCATGGCCGAATACACGCCGATCTTCAAGCCCGGCCAGGAGATCACCCGTACCGCGTCGGCGGCCGTCACCGGCGGCCAGCTCGTCGTGGTGTCGGGTAGCGACACGGTCGCGCTCTCGTCCACCGCAACGCACGCCTGGCTCGGTGTCGCCCGCTTCGACGTCGCGTCCGGCGACAAGGTGACCGTCCTCTCGGGCGGGGTGCACGAGCTGACCGCGTCCGGTGCCGTCGCCGCCGGCGCCCGCGTGGTGCCCGCCGCCGCCGGCGCGGTCGCCGATCTGGGAGCAGGGACCGATTACTCCCAGGTCGTCGGTATCGCCCTCGCGGCGGCTACCGGCGGCAAGGTCCGAGTCAAGCTCGCTCGATAACGGGCGCAAAAAAGGAAGGGGCTAACCATGCCGTATCTCTACCCCCCTGCTGCGCCGACAGTCTCGGGCGACAACACCACCATCAGTCGGTTCCTCAAGGACCCGACTCTCGTCGCGCGCCGTCTGCGCACGCTCGCCGAGCAGCGGTTCATCGCCGACGCTCTGCTGACGTCCCGGTTCACCACCGAATCGGGATCCGTTCAGTACGAACAGGGCGAGTCGATCTATCCGGATCGCGCTCCCGAGGCCGTCGCGCCCGGTGGCGAGTACCCGCTGACCGGACTCTCCTCGGGCCCCACGCAGATCGCCAAGACGGTGAAGTGGGGACAGGACGCGGAGATCACCGACGAGTCGATCTCGCGTCAGAAGATCGACCCCGTCAACCGTGCCTTCAACAAGCTGGTCAATCAGATGGTCAAGACCGTCGACGGTGTCGCTCTCGCGGCGATCGCGTCATCGGTCACCCAGTCGACGCCGGCCACCGCCTCCTGGGCAGGCACCGGATCGACCCCTGCCATCCTCCGCGACATCCTGCGTGTCGTCGCGAACGTCCGCGCCCTGAACCAGGGCTTTGAGCCGGACACCGTCGTCATCGACGACCTGACGTTCGCCAACGTCATGAGCGACGAGAAGCTCGCCGCTCTGTTCGCACGCGAGTCGAAGGACACCCCGGTCTACACCGGTAGCCTGCCTTCGATCGCAGGCATCCGGTTCCTGCCCACGCCGAACCTGCCCGTCGCGGGTACGGCGCTGGTCCTGGACTCGTCGTTCCTCGGAGGCATGGCCGACGAGCCGCTCGCGGGACCCGGATACGTCGGAAGTGCTGCGGGTGTGCAGACCAAGACGATCCGCGACGACGACAACGACATGTGGCGAGTTCGCGCGCGCCGCATCACCGTTCCCATCGTCGTCGAGCCGACCGCGGCCTGGAAGATTACGGGGGTGTCGGCATGACGCTCATCGTGAAGGCCCCTCTCGTTCTGGCCAAGGCTCAGGGCGGCGATGTCCGGTACTACTACCAGGGTCAGCCGATCGAGTGGCTGTCTGACGACGACCGCGAGCGCCTGATCGCGGAAGGGTTCGTCGAGGACGACGTGGACTCCCACTTCACCTTCGAGGTCCCCACCGTCGAGCCGATCGACCCGGTACCCGCGCCGAACCTCGACCCGCGCGCCGCCGAGGTGAAGAAGCCTCGCCAGGCCGCGGCAGTGAAGGAGTGGGAGGACTACGCAGTCGCTCTCCACGAGGCCACCAACGGCGAGCAGGGCTACACCCGCGAGGACGCCGAAGCAGCGTCCAAGCAGGACCTGATCGCGACGCTGCCCTGACGTGAGCGAGTCGATCGTCGATCTCGACGAGTTCGGGAAGTACTGGAAGTCCCGAACACTGACCGCTCAGGAGAGCATCCGGGCGTCCGTCGTGCTCGGCGTCGCATCAGATCTGCTGCGACGCAGAGTCCCGGCGGTCGACTCCGACCCCAGTCTCGAGGGCACCGCGAAGTACGCGGTCATGCAGATGACCGAGCGTGCCCTCGGGGCCGGGAAGCACTCCGGAATGTCGTCGTACTCGGTGACGATGGACGACGTCGTCGAATCGGCGACCCTGACGAACCCGGACTGCGAGATCGTCCTCACCGCATCACTGCTCGCCCTGTTCGGTGTGTCCGCGTCGGCCGGTCCGTCGTGGCGCTTCGGGGACTGCTGATGTACGAGGACTGGTTGGACCTGTGGGAGTTCGACGTCGACCGCTGCCGCGGTGCCGGCGCCACAGGCCGCCTGTTCGCTCCACGGGAGACGGCACGCGGGTTCGTTCGGGTGCAGACCCAGTTGGTTCTGGACTCCGACGGCCGCGAGGTGACGAGTTCCGCGCACATTCTGATGTTCGCCGATTCACCCAGGATCCCCGCCGAATCTCGTGTGGTGTTGCCCGCGAGATTCGGCGGTTCCACGGTGGACGTCGTCGCGGAGGGTGTGCGGGACTCCGGGATCGAGTCCATCCCGCGGTATTACCGCATCGACATGGCCTAGGAGGCGTGGCATGGGACTTCGGTGGCACGGTCTCCGCGGCTTCGACCGGGCTCGTGGTCGCGCCGAGCAGCGGGCCGGCGAGGTCATCCTCGATAACGCGCGCTCTCGGGCACCGAAACTGTCGGGCGATCTGATCGACTCGGGGTCCGCTGACGTCGGCTCGCGCGGTGTGCGCGTCGGGTTCAGCGCCGAGTATGCGGTGAAGCAGAACTTCAAGAAGCAGCGCCACCCGGGCGGCGGTGACCGCCTGTTCCTCAACAAGGCGGTCGCCGAGTCCGGACCGGAGATCGAGCAGGTCATCGCCGACGAACTGCGGCGGTTCCTGTGAGCAGTGACATCCCCACCGCGCTGGCGCTTCACCTGGTCGCGGCCGACCTCGCTCAGTACTCGGAATCCTCACCGTACGTGGAGGACCCGGTGCGTCCGGCGATCGGTCTCGGCGAACTCCCGTCTTCCCCGACGACGGCATTGTCCATCGCGGTGACGTCCGACTCTCGGGACCGGGACGAGTTCAACCCTGACGTCGATGTTCGGTTGCGGTTCCGCGCGCCGGGCAGTGACATTCGTGCTGTCGATGCACTCGCCGAGCGTGTGTACGACCACCTCTATGTGCCGGAGTACGTGTTCCGGCCTCAGACCTGGCCCGGTGGCATCCGGGTTCTGGACGTCCGCCGGTTCGTGCGGGCTCAGTCCGTGACGGACTCGGACGGCAACTGGATGCGCGCCGATTCGTACCGCCTCACCCTCAACCCCTCGATATAGGAGGCACTTTCGTGACCACTCCACTCGCTCCTCCCGACAGCAGCACCCTCGACGCCACACTGGCCCGTAACTGGGCGTTCCAGGTGAAGATCGCCGACACGTGGACGTTCGTCCGGTCGATCATGTCGTTCGACCCGCAGATCGCCGACGCACTGCAGGACGCCGGCGACTACGAGACTGGCGCCTGGGGCGCTCAGATCTCGACCGGCAAGGACTGGACCATCTCCGTCGGAGTTGGCCGCAAGCTCGACGAGAACGCCGCACCCGACCCCGGTGTCGAGTACCTCCGCGAGCGCGGTGTCGGCGTCGGCAAGGACGGCCTCGTCGAGATCCGCTGGTGGCGCACCGATGGCCTGCCCGACGCGTACCAGGGTCGCGCGTCGGTCAACTTCACCTCGACCGGCGGCGACAAGCGCGCGCTGCAGGGCGCGACCGTCACCCTGACCGGGTACGGCCGGCTGAACACCATCAGCAAGCCCACCGCCGTCGCAGCCAACGAGATCCAGACCGCGGTGATCCTCGGCGCACCGACCGGTGGCACGTTCACCCTCGGCTTCGGCGGGCAGACGACCGCACCGCTCACCTACAACGCGGCACCCTCCGCGGTGCAGGCAGCGCTGACGGCGCTCACGTCGATCGGCGCGAACAACGTCACCGTCACCGGATCGGCGGGTCAGTACCTCGTCACGTTCACCGGCGCCCTCGCCGCCAAGGACGTGTCGACGCTCGTCGGCAACGGCGCCCTCCTCACCGGCGGCACGAACATGTCGGTCAAGACGGCGACCCTCGTCACGGGCGCTGCAGGCTCCTAGCCTGTGCAGTCGTTCCGGCCGCTCGGGGAGTTCCTCGACTCGGGCCTGATCCTGCCCATCGATGGGGTCAGGTACCGAGTCGAGGCACCCCCGTTCACCGCTGTGCTGCAGGTGTACCGCGACCTGTTCGACGACGACTTCGAACGCACCCGCGACTCCGAGCTCGTGCACATCGCACTGATCCTCGGCTCCGCGTGGAAACACATGATCGACGACGGTGTCCCCGAAGCGCTGGCCATCCGAGCAGGACAGGCCGCGCTCGCCGTCTACACCGCCGGTGCGGACGTCGCGATCACCTACTGGTCCACCGGCCGATTCGACACCGACCCCGAACCGCCCCCGGTGTCGACGGACCCGTTCGACGACTCCGCACCCGGAACCTACGGGGCCCACGACCCCGGCGGCGGCCCGTACCGCGCCGAATACGGCGACCGCGAGTGGTACAACCCGCCGAACTTCGCCCCCGCATTCCGCAACGAGCCCAGGCCCGGCGCCGTCACCTGGCGCGACATCCTCGGGCACTGGAACGCACTCGAGATGGACCTGCAGCAGATGGGGATCGACCTCGAAGGCGTCGCCGGACACCGGTCGTGGCGCTGGTTCGAACTACGCATCCACGAGCTCATCGCGAACCCACGGTCGCGGTTGAAGCGAGCAATCGAGAACGGAGCATCCTGATGGCCACCGAACTCGACGACCTCTCCCTGCACCTCGACCCGTCGCTGTACCTCCCGATCCGCGGGACGGTCTACGAGATCACCGCCCCGACGATCACCGAGGCCGACCGCATCCGCGAGCTCATCTGGGCGAAGCCACTCGGAGCCGAGGAACTGCACGACGAGATCGTCACTATGCTCGGTGCGTCGCACGCCAAGATGGCCGCCGACGGTGTCCTGTCACCGGAGCGCGACCACGCCGGCATGACAGCCCTCGTGCACTTCGGTGCGTCGGCGATCCTCGGCCGCGCGTACTGGGAGTTCGAGCACCTGGCGTCGCGCATCGACATCGCCGCGCTGATCGCCGGCCTGGAAAAGAGCTGACGTGTCCACTCGCGTAGCGGAGCTCTACGCCGACTTCGAGATCCGCGGCAACCCCGATCAGCAGATGGAACGCACCCGTCGCACCGCGGGGCAACTCGGTGACGCGGCGGACCAGTCCGGGCAGCGGATGCAGCGCGCCGCCACGCAGGCGGAGCGGGCATACCAGCGTCTTGAGCAGGAGACGCAGAAGGCGTACCGCACCGCGCAGACGCAGGGATCTGCCGCCGCGACTGCCGCCGAGCGCGTCCGCATCGTCGAGGAGCGCGCCGCCGCCGCCGTGCGCGAGCACGGCGAGGAGTCCGAGCAGGCTCGGCAGGCGACGGAGCGGCTGACCCGCGCCCGCCGTGATGCCGAGCGTGGCGCGGAGCGCGCCCAGGCTTCCACCGACACGTACACGGCGTCGCTGCGGCGTCTCGAGGCGCAGCAGCGTGACGTCTCGCGCGCGGCGGAACGCGCCGGCCGTGAGATGGAAGAAGCGGCGCCCGACCCGTCGCGCATCGACGGGTTCATGGACCGACTCGGCACGGCCGGACAACGACTGTCCGCGTTCGGCGCCGAGCACGGGGGCGGCATGGGCGGGGAGTTCCTGTCGTCGTTCTCCGAGCGAATCTCCGGTCTCGGCGGCAAAGCCGGACCCATCGGCGCGGCCCTCGTCGGTGTCGCCGGTATCGGTCTGGCCGCGGGCGCGTTGCTCGCGTCGAGCCTGCAGGACGGCATGGAGCGCGAAGCGCAAGTCGACGAGATCCAGGCGAAGCTCGGTATCGGCGCGGAGGCGGCAGGTCGGATAGGTCGCGCTGCCGGCGACGCGTACATGGGCAACTTCGGTGAATCCGTCGGCGAGAACATGGACGCCGCGCGCGCCGCAATCCAGTCCGGCCTTCTGACCGGTGAGGAGTCGCAGCCCGAGATCGAAGCGATGATCGGCAAGCTGTCGACCGTCTCCGGAATCATGGGTGAGGAGATCCCCGCGATCGCGAAGGCGGCCGGGCAGGCGATCAAGACGGGACTCGTCACCGACGGCGCCGGGGCGATGGACCTGTTCATCGTCGCGCAACAGCGCGGGCTGAACACCTCCGAGGACTTCCTCGACACCATCAACGAGTACGGCACCCAGTTCCGCAAGCTCGGACTGAACGGCGCCGACGCCGCGGGTCTCATGTCGCAGGCGATGCAGGGCGGCGCCCGCGACGCCGACGTCGCAGCGGATGCACTCAAGGAGTTCTCGATCCGCGTCGTCGACGGGTCGGAGACCACCGCTACCGCGTTCGAGGCGCTGAACATGAACGCCGACGACATGGGTGCGCGGTTCGCCGCCGGTGGCGACTCCGCGCGCACCGCCATGGACGAAGTGCTCGACGCGATCCGCAACATCGAGGACCCCTTGGAACGCGGCAAGGTCGCGGCCGGACTGTTCGGCACCCAGTGGGAAGACCTGGGCGGCGCGTTCGACAAGTTCGACCTGTCCACGGCCACTCGCAACCTCGGTGAGGTCGCCGGTGCTGCCGATAAGGCCGCAGACACCCTGTCGGGCAACGGTGCTGCCTCATTCGAGACGCTGCGCCGCACCGCCGAGGAAGCGACGATGGGCGTGAAGACGGCCCTCGCCGAAGCGTTCGGTCCGGGTGTCACGGACCTCACCGAGAAGATCCTCGAGAACAAGGACGAGATCGTCGCGTTCTTCGCTGACACGCTCGTCGCCGCTCTCATGTTCGCAGAGGGGCTCGGCACGGCGTGGTCGGGGACCATGCGGGCAGGCGCGTTGCTCCTCGACGGTGTTGCGGTCACGTTCGGTGGGGTCATGGACTGGATCGGCACCGCCACCAGCGCCATCGGCACGTTCCTGTCCGTCGTCCCCGGTATGGGCGACGTCGGTGCGTCATTCCTAGCCGCCGGTGACACGATCGGCGGGCTTCGCGACAAGCTGAACAACGCCGCGGACACGAGCCGGTCGATGGCCGACACGTTCGACGAGACGGTCCTCCCCGTGCTGCAGAACATGCGGGAGGGGGCCGAGTCCGCCGGCGAGCAGGCACGGTTGGCCGCGCAGGGCATGGACATCCTCAACGGCTCCGTCGTGGCCATCCCCGACGAGGCGTCGGTCGTCATCAACGACAACAGCCCGGAAGCGGCGCAACGTCTCCGCGACCTCGGGTTCATCGTCGAAGAGATCCCCGGCAGCAAGAACGTGCGCGTCACCGCTGACACTGAGGATGCCGCGGCGCGGTTGCAGGAGATGATTCGTCGAGCTCAGAACCAGGAAGTCGCTGTTCGAGTCGTCTACCGCGACCGCGCGGGTAACGAGGTCGCGCAGGGCAACGGCGGCCAGAAGGTCACGAACCCGAACGGCGGCTACACCGTCAACGGTGCCCAGCCCGGCGCGGTCACGTACGCCGACGGCGGTATCCAGAACCTCCCCGCCGACGCCCGGATCCAACGGAAGCAGCTCATCCAGTGGGCCGAGCCCGAGACGGGCGGGGAAGCGTTCATTCCCCTCGCGCCGATGAAGCGGGGCCGGTCGACGTCGATCCTGTCCGAGGTCGCAGGGAAGTTCGGCTATCAGCTCCTCAAGATGGCCGACGGCGGCATCACCGCCCAGGATCTCGTCGCACGCAGTCAGTCAATCGAGGGCGCCGAGTACGTGTTCGGCGGGTGGGACGGAACCTGGAACACCGACTGCACGGGTGCTGCGTCCCGGCTGGCGAACATGGCCGTCTACGGCGATCCCGACACCGGCGGCCGCTTCGCCACGGGTAACGCTCGCGAGGCGTTGTCCGCGCGCGGATTCGCTGAGGGATTCCGTCAGGGCGCACTCAATATCGGGTGGTACAACGACCCGGGCGGCCCCGGTGGTGGGCACGCGGCGTCGACGCTGCCCGACGGCACGAACGTCGAGATGGGCGGCGCGCGCGGAGACGGACAGTTCGGTGGCGGTGCTGCCGGCGCGCAGGATTTCGCGAACATCATGCATTACGCAGTGCAGGGCAATCCGGCGCCGTCCGAGCTCGACTCGCCCTCGGCGCCGGCCGTCGGTGGTCAGTCGTCTGACTCGTCAGGTGCGAGCTACGCGACAACTGATTCGACGTCTGAGGACTCGACCGATGGTCAGCGAGTCTTCGTGACGAACTGGCCTGACGGTTCCAGTGCGGAGCCGAGCGACGGGCCGAAGCCGAGGGCGATCGCCACCGCGACGTTCTTCGCGAATGGCGGCGTCGAGAACCACACGGCGCAGATTGCCGGCGCCGGTGCCATACGGGTGTGGGCGGAACCGGAAACCGGTGGCGAGGCGTACATCCCGCTCGGCCTCGCGAAGCGCGCCCGGTCCCGCGCGATCTGGCGGGAGACGGGACGGCACCTCGGTATCCAGCAGTTCGCCGAGGGCGGGTTCGGTGGCTATTCGGGTCCGGACACCACGGACTACATGAAGCCCCGGAACCTCTACGAGGCCGCATCGCTCGCGACGGGTCTCGGGTTCACCGCGGCGTCCGTGTTCGGCAACTACCTCGACATGGCGTCGTCCGGAACGGTCGACCTGTCGAAGCTGACCCCGCAGTTCGACACGTCGAGCAATTCGATCCCCGGTGCCGACAAGGCATTCCAGCAACTCGTCGCGCCTCTGGAAGAGATCCTTGCGACGTTGAAGAAGGGCGGACTCGTGAAGGTCGACGCAGACGTCAACACCTCGACCGGCGCCGTCGGCATCAAGTTCGACGCAGCGGGTATCGCGTGACCCTTCGGCCCGTCCGGTACCGGATGGTCGGCGTCGACGGCTCGGAGTTCCCGTTCGTGACGATCGGGGAGGAGTCCTTCGAGACTCCTCTCCGGTTGGCGAAGGACCCGGGCGGTCTCGGCGGCGCACCCGGCCGCCACGACGACGACCAGAACGTCGACCAGGCCGGTGTCACGTGGCGTGCCCGGATGTTCGAGCCGAACGTCATCACCCTCCCGATCCGCTTCGGACCGCTCGACGCGGGGGAGGCGGCGCTGGACCGATACTGCGAGTACCGCGACGCGATGGGCGACGGCCGACAGGTCGGCGAGTTCCACGTCACCTCCGTCCGCCGCGGTATCCGCCGCGACCGGTTCCAGTACTGGCGCCTCCCGGACGGTGCACTGCCCGAGGCGAACTACTCCGCGGCGGTGAACGTCGGGTTCGTCGACGAGGGCGACGTGCAGCTCCGCTCCGACGAATCGTGGTGGCGTCAGGTGCCGGTGGAGAAGACGTGGACGGCAGCGCAGTTCGCTGGCGCCTCGGTGCCGAACGTCTGCGACGACGACGTGTGGCCGTACTTCGAGATCACCGGTCCGATCACCAATCCGACGTTCGGAGTCGCCGGTGAATCGATCACCATCCTCACGACGATCTCGGCCGGGCAGGTGTGGAAGATCAACACGGACCCGAACCGGTTCCAGATCCTCAACGCCGCGGGCGTCGACGTGTCGTGGGTGCGGGCGTACTGGCGCAAGCGAGCACCGCGCCGGACAGCGGCGTCGCTGAACAACGGCACCAGCGACGTCGCCGTCACCCTCGGCGGTAGCGGCACCTCGGCGGCGACGCGCGTCAAGATCGTGCTGCCGCAGGTGTTCCGGAGCGCCCTGTGATCGGGGCACCCGGGTACGCGAAGCCGAACACGATCCCCACCGACGGGTTCGACATCCGCTTCGGCCGCCGCTCGTCGGACCGGCGCCGCATCGAGTGGACACCGTGCGGGTCGTACAAGGCCGCGTCGTTCTCGTGGGACTGGAAGGACCCGGCGGCGTTCTCGATCGACCTCAAACCCGATCATCGCCTCGTGCCGTACATGACCGGGCTGCGCCGCAAGGCCGTGCACGTCCAGATGACGCACAACGGCATCCCGTTCACCGGCCGCGTCATGACCCGCAAGGTCGCCGGGAAGCCCGGCCGCGAGACGGTCACCCTCTCCGGGTTCGACAACAAGTTCCAGCTCAAGCGTGCACTCGCCTGGGTGAATCCGCTGTTCCCGCCGGAGCTGCAGATCGGTCTGACCGGCAAGCAGGACATCATGGCCGGCGAGCCGGACTTCGTGCTGAAGTACTTCCTCGCGAAGAACATGATCCGGCTGCACAAGCCGATCTACGCGGCGCTCCCGCTGCACCAGGTGACGAACGACCTCCCGGATCTCGCCGACGTCAACAGCCTCGACGACCTCCTCGGTCTCGTCACCGACTCCCTCGCGCAGATGTGCGTGGTGTCGGCCCGCTTCACCCCGCTCGACGAGCTGTTCAAGCTCACCCGCGACCGCCTCGATTTCGGGTACCGGATGGACCTGTGGGACGGGTACGGCGACCGGCCGCAGGTGTTCAACACGTCGGGGCTGTCGCAGTTGCAGTCCGTCATCGATGCGACGAGCGACAACTTCCTCAACTTCCTGAACCCGAACAACTACCTCGGGCTCACGGATCCGGGGTCGTGGGGGCAGATGGACCGGGCCGGGTACATCTTCGACACCCGGGCGAAGCGGGACATGCGGCACATCCAGTGGCGCACCGACGGTGGGCAGATCGAGAACTACGAGCTCGAGGAAACCCACGCGGACGCGACCCGCGCGATCGTCGGCGGCCGCGCCCCGGAGATCCTGAACCAGGTCATCGAGTGGGCCGCGAACTTCGCGATCCAGCTCCTCATCACGGCGATCGCACCCGGGCTCGGTCTCGGGTTCGTCGTCGGTGACCTGTTCGACGACATCTTCTTCGCGTACCAGCAGTTCTTCGACGAGGACCTCGAAGACGACATCGGCATCGACGACGCGTTCGGCGAGGTGTTCGCCGACAACACCGCGGCGTGGTCCCTCGACTCGTACGCCGTCGGCAAGGGAGCACTCAAGGACCACTCCGGGTCCGAGGCTCTCCGTCTAACCGTCGACACCGGCAACCCGGACGGCTACCGCTTCGGCGCGCTGGACGGATCGAACAAGCGGTACGACGTCGGCGACATCCACACGGTCTACGACCGGGGCACTACCGCTGAGCAATTCGTGTCCGCGGTGACCATCTCCGACGAGCGGGACGGCCGGATGGTCGAGGTCCCGACGCTGGGGGAGCCGAAGCGTCTCGGCGGCCCGTGGGAGCGGGCGATCAGCGGTCTGCAGAACTTCGGGCAGTTGTCCCGCGGTCTTGCCAACAACCGATAGGAGTGACCATGGGCGACATCGTCCTGCCACACAACGTCAGCATCATCCCGCAGGAGACCTACTACTGGTGCGGTCCTGCGTCGTGTCAGGTGGCCCTCGATGTCCGCGGCATCGGGTCCACCGAGCGGGACCTCGCGAGCCAGCTCGGCACGACGACGAACGGCACGAACCACATAGGGCTCGTCGCCGCGCTCCTGAATCGGAACGTCCCCGCGGACTACGTCGTTCGACAGATCCCCGGCAACGACGCCACGCAGGCGCAGAAGGATCTGCTGTGGTCCGACGTGAAGGCGTCGATCCTCGGTGGCTACGCCGTCGTCGTGAACGTCGTGGTGCCGCCGTCGAACTACCCGCGCGGCACCCGCGGCGAGCGACCGGCCTACGCAGGTGGGACGGTGTACCACTACTTCACGGTCGTCGGATGCAATCCCGACACCCGCGAGGTCCTGGTCGCGGACAGTGGCTTCCGTCCGTACGAGTACTGGATGAACGTCGACCAGCTCGCGTCGTGCATCGCAGGCAAGGGGTACACCGCGACGCCGAATGTCGCGCCGATCCAGCCTGCCCCGCCCGTCGACACCCGCTCGCCCGCGGACATCGAGTTGTCGAAGCGCTTCCAGTCGAAGTCGAAGTACCGCACCAACGACGACGCGATCGACAGTCTCGCCGGGATGATCCTCAACATCGACGGCCGCGTTCACGAGCGCTCCGTCGAACGCCAGCGCGGCGAGCGGTAATGGTCACCGCATCGACGATGCACCGCGCGTTCAGCGCGGCGAACTCGGTCGGCCGGTACGCAGCTCTCGCCCCGTCGTTCAACGAGGCGATGCTGCTGGCCGGGATCACCACCCGTAACCGAGCAGCGATGTGGTTCGCCCAGCTCGGCCACGAATCGATCGGGCTCAGCATGTTCCGCGAGCTGTGGGACCCGACGCCCGATCAGCGCACGTACGACGGCCGCATGGGCAACGACCAGCCAGGCGACGGATTCCGCTACCGCGGACGCGGCGCCATCCAGATGACCGGCAAGAACAACTACCGGAACTGCTCGGTCTGGGCGCACGCCCGCGGCGCCGTCCCGACGCCGACTTACTTCCTCGACGACCCCGCGGCCGCCGAGCGGGACGAATACGTGTTCCTCCCGGCCGTCTGGTATTGGACGACCCAACGAGACCTCAACGGCCTGTCCGACCGTCGTGACCTTGTCGGCGCGACGCGGGCCATCAACGGCGGCACGAACGGTCTCAAGGACCGCGAGCGCCGCTTCGCCCTCTGCGACTCCCTGGGAGACGCACTCCTACCCGAGAGGATCACCATGTCGTACGCCGACGACGAACTGACCAAGAAGTTCCCCAGCCGATCGAAGTACCGCGACAACGACGACCCGATCGACACCCTCGCTGGCATGGTGCTCAACACCGACGCACGGATCCACGAGGAGTTCGTCGAGCGTGAGGCGGCGAAGGGCCAGCAGTGGGCGATCGACCTGGTGCGCCGCGAGGCCGACAAGGGCGACGTCGGCGCCAAGGCCGCTCTCGCGAAGGTGGCGAAGTAGTGGGCGCGGGCACGCAGCCGACCGGCTACGAGGTTATCGCCAACGTCTTTGCCGAGCGATTCCGCGGCGAGATGGAGGCGCGTCTCGCTCCGATCGAGGCAGAGGCACGCACGCGTCTGGATGCCGCGGCCGCGGACGCCGCAGCGCGGGTCGACGAACTCGTTGCTCGCGCTCGTCTCGAGGCTCCTGCAGTCGTCGGCCAGGTACTCGACACGGTGCCGAGCGTGAAGGCAGACGCTCGGAATCGATCGTGGCGAACCCTCGTCCAGGGTCTCATCGCCACCGTCATCGTCGGCGTCGGTGGCGCAGTCGGCCAGGCTGTCGCCGCACCAGGCTTCGACATCACTTCGTCCGCAGCACTCGGGACCGCTGGCACCGCGGCAGGAACGGCGGCTGTCGCCGCGCTGATCGCATACGTGCAGCGCTTCATTCAGCCGCCGAAGGCCTGACATGTTGGGCACCCGGCTGACAGCCGGAGTGTGCGGGCTGATGCAGGTCGCCGTCGGCGCCCTTTACCTCGGCCCCTCCCAACTCGTCCGCCGGCCGCAGCCGCCGGACCAGATCAGCCTCGTCGTCTACATCGAGCAGGCCGGCCCGTACTGGGTGTTCCTGTTCGCCGTGACCGGCGTGTTCCTGCTGACGGCGGCCGCCCGGGGGAAGGGCTTCGTCGTCGCACACAGCGTGTCGATGGTGGCGTGGACGTTCTACGGCCTCGCCATCTTCTTCGGTGCCTGGTTCTCCGAACCACCGACACCGGTACTCGCCGCCACCATCGCGGTGTTCATGGGATTCATTCACGTCACGTTGGCGCTGGGGGCCGCAGAGAGGGGCTACCGGTGAGCCTGGCTTCCACCACGATCCTGTTCGCCGACCCTGTCCTCACCACCGAGAACGTGGGTGTCGCAACAGCGCTCATCGTCGCCATCGCCGGCGGCATCGCCACCGTCCTCGGCGCGAAGTCGAAGTCGAAGCTCGACGCCCTCGCCCAGGTGATGAAGGAACGCGACGAGGCCCGCGAGGAACGCGACGAGGAGAAGCGGCTGCGCGTCTCCGACCGGACGGACCTCCGCGCCGAGCACGACGTCGAGATCCAGCGACTGAACCGTCGGGTCGCGATGCTTGAGGCTCAGGTCGACGAGCGTGACGCCGAGCTCAACACCGCGGACCGGCTGGTCCTCGCGTGTCGCCGCTACATCACGAAGCTCGTTGCGGCACTGATCGAGCGGGGCGGTTCGGTCCCCGAGCGACCGTCCGAACTCGACACGTAGAGGGGACACTGTGCCGTTCAAGTACCCGCCGCGGACACCGTCGGCGCAGCCGAACATCGTCGGTATGGTGTTCGACGCTCTTGCCGACATGCTGTCCGAGGTACCGATTATCGGCGACATTCTGGCGTTCATCGCGTCGCTGTTCGGGCGCACGTCCACGTCAAATGCTCGGCTGTCGCGGCTTGAAGCGATCGTGTCGAAGGGCGCCAGCGGTAGCGACATGTTCAACCGTGTCGACTCGGCGACACTTGGCCAGGGCCCAGGAATGCCGGGCCCGTGGGTGACAGGCGGCAACGGGCCCGCACTGGGTGTGTTCGGCAACGCGGCGGCGCTGCAGGAGTCGATCGCACCGCAGGCAGGGCGTCGGTGGGCGCGATACCCGGTCGTGGCGTCGACATCGGCAATGGCCGTGAACCTCGGCGTCGACGACCGGGCACTGTCCTCCGACGACCTCACGACGATCATCGTCTGCGCAAACCAGGAGTTCACCGAAGGCATCGCAGCCAACGTCTTCGGCGCCGGCGTCTACCTCGCCAGGTTCGCCCGGTCGGGCAACACCTGGACGTTCGCCGACTTCGCGCAGGACCCGGCGTACAAGATCGAACGCACCCAGTCGATCGATCTTCGCGCGAACGGGACTGGAACCTACTCGCTGTGGGTGGAGAACCAGCAGGTCCTCTCGGGCACGTCGGACCTGCCGATCGACGCGGCGCACCGGTGGGGCGGCTTCGCGATCCGCATGAGCATCCCGTTCCCGTTCGTCTACCGGTACGGGTGGCGGGTCACGGTGTTCAGCCTCCGCTCCGAGTCGGAAACCTTCACAGCGATCGAGACCGTGGAGACGGTCGCGAACAACGCCGCCACGACCGCCGGGAGTGCGGCCACCACGGCTACCAACGCCGAGGCGGCCGCCGGCGCGGTGCTCGGCATCGCGGAGAACGCGGACGCGAAGGCCACCCAGGCGCAGGACACCGCCAACGCGGCACTCGACAGCGTGCAGGATGCCCTCAACGGCGCCCAGCAGACAGGCAAGGAGTTCATGGTCGCGTCGGCCGGCGTCGTGCTCGGCCGCAACGAGGTGAACATCGGACCGTCCGTCGTCGTCCCACCCGGCCGCGACTTCCGCGCCACCTCGGTGACCTACGGCCTGGAACAGAACACCGGCGGTATCGCCATCGAGCTGCTCAAGATCTCACCGACGCGTGCGGCCACGGTCATGCACACCGCCAACATCCCGGCGAACCAGCTCGAATACCAGGCGACCGGACTGAACATCCCCGTGGAGAACGGATACCGCTACGCCTGCAACGTGATCGGTCTCGTCGGCCAGGCGTCGGTGCTGCTGTGCTCGGTGGACGGGGCGCTGCTGTGAGCTATCTGATGCGACGCACACGGAAGGCGCTCGCTGGGTGGGTGGACTCCCTGCAAGGGCGGAGCGAGAACCCGCCCCTGCAGCCGTGGCGACCGTGGGGTGACCCGCGCACGGTGTCGATCACCCCGGCGGGGATGGTGCTCGGCAACGACGGCGGGTGGTTCCAGCCCAACCCCGACGGCGGTATCGGCTACGAGCACATGCCGCTCACACCAAACTGGGAGTTCGAGTTCACCAGGGCACTGGCGTCGTACACCCAGGACGGACGGTTCGTCGTCTACATCGACCGCAACTGGACGGCCGGCGGCAGCGCGGCGGCCACGAGGTATCAGACGTACCTCGAACTTGAACGCGACACGGACGAGAAGGAGAACGACGACGGCACCACCACGCGGACAGTGCGCCGTCGAGTGCAGTTGTTCCTGCGAGAGAAAGGCGCATGGTTCATCGCCGGATCGTTCGGTGCGACCCTCGACAACGGACAGTGGTCGAAGCCCATCGCGGTGCGGGTGCGGGTGTACCGCGACCGCGTGGTGATCGTGTGGATCGATGGCACGCGGTATCTGTTCGGCGACATCACCGATGCCCGGTACAACTTCACTGGTGGTCAGCGCTCGGCGAACTTCACCCAGCAGTCCGGGCCCGTCGTCACGCTGACGAACTTCGCGACTCGCGACGTCGCCGGACTGCGGTCGAACTGGATCAGTCACTTCTACGACGACTTCAACCGACCGGACACCACGACCGTCGGCAACGGATGGCAGAACGCCGGTGGCGAGTACGGCATCTACAGCGGCGCGCTGTCGATGCAGAGCCCATTCCTCCCGCCGGGGGACGGCTTCCGCCGAGCGTGGCGCGGCCCGGCGCCGTCGGAAAACATACGCGTCGAGGTCACCTTCGGCGGCGGCACGAGCAAGCCGGAAGATCTTGCGTCCGCGTTCGTCGTGGTCCGCGCGAACTCGGCTATGTCGTCCGGGCTCGCGTTCCGCATCCAGAAGCAACAGATCACCCTCATGAGGATCACGGGAGTCCCGACGTCCTCGGGTGCGTTACTCGAGCTCATCGGCCAACGGATCCCGTACATCCTCGACAACCCCATGAAGCTCGCCTTCCACGTCGACGGTGACCTCGCGTGGGTCGACCGCATCGACGGCGGCCGCAACGAGTGCCTGTTCTGGTGCGACGGGGTGGCCGGCCAGGTGCTGGCCGATCAGCGGTACTACGGCGCCATCCATCAGCGGTTCGCGTTCACCAACCCGGCCCCGTTCAACGACTTTCGCGTCCTCAACGCGGCGTAGCCCTCAGGAGGCACTGTGACAACGATCAGCGACACCCTCATCGGCCCGGACGGGTCAGCCGACTGGGACGAGGGATCGACCATCCGCTTCGAAGCCGACGAGCCTCGAGACGTGGGCGGGAAGATCCTCACCACCCGACCGGAACCCGTTCCCGTGAACACGGACGGCACCTTCAGCGCGACCTTGCAGCCCGGTCGGTACACCGTCCGAGTGCGCTCCGGGAACAGCCTCCGCGAACAGATGGGCCCGTGGCCGATCGTCGTCCCCGCCACGGGCACCTCCCGGCTGTGGCCGCTGATCGCCGTCGCCGTCGGCCAGTCACCCGACATCAGCTACCAGCGGCTCCTCGCCGCCGTGCAGGCGTACCTCGAAGCGAACCCCATCGAGGGCGGCGGAGGAGGAGGGCTGACCGAGCAGCAGATCGCGACCGCAGCGACGACACCCGGGGCGCCGATTAAGACGGCACTCGACACGACTTATGCACCACTGTGGCAGGCGGATACCGCGTACCCCGCGGGTGCTCGGGTGATCAACCCGACGGGCGACATCGTCACCGCGAAGGCGGCATTCACTTCCGGCGCGTCCTACAGCGCCGCGAACTGGAATCTGGTGCGCGCAGCCCTCGTCCCGGACGGCATCACCTACAACCCGGACGGCACCGTCGCCAGCTCGACGTCGGGTGGCATCACGACCGCCTACACCTGGAACGCGGACGGCACCGTCAACACCGAGACCAGTCAGGGTCTCCGCAAGACCTGGACCTACACCAACGGTCTCCCCACCTCTTCGACAGTGACGGCGGTCTGACATGGACGTAGTAACCCTCGGCATCGCGGCGGCGCAGGCGAAGAAGAAGTACGCACGGCGTGGCGATCAGTATCGCTCCATCACCCAGCGTGAGCCGTCCCTGGTCTCCACGGTCCACCCGTCCCCGCCCACCGTCTACACCTACCCGCAGGCGTCGAACCCGATCGCCAACCCTGTCTCCTGGTACCCGCAGGCGGGCGGCATCGAGCTGCTCGGGTGCATCCCCTCGGTCCCCAACGGCACCACGTACCCGACGACGAACGTCATCAACGGCAAGACCGCCGACGCCGAGAAGATGGCGTGGGGACCGGGTTTCACCCTGTTCGGCAACCAGGTCGCGATTCGGTGGCGCTCTGCCGTGGTCAACGCCTACCAGCACGTCGAGGTCGACGGACGACTGCTCACCCTGGACCCCGTCCTCCCGGTGGGGCCGGACGGCCAACCGTTCGCGGTCACGGCGAACACTTACTACGTCACCGTCCTGACGTTCGCTCAGGTCGGCGCGTACCGGATCAAGTTCCTCGGTCGTCGCTGGGGCATCAGGGACGTTCTGGTGGCACCCACCGGCGCGATCGCACCGCTGAACGAGAAGCGCCTCAAGGTGGCGTGCGTGACCGCGTCGTTCGGCGCGGGCGGCGCGGGCGTGAACTCTGAACTCGACGGGTGGCCGTGGGGATTCGGCCGAGCACTCGGCGTCGACATCGCGCAGGCGAGCATCCCCGGTTCGGGTCTTCTGGCGTCGGTTCCCTACGGTGACCCGTCGCGGACTGTTCCGCTGTTCCAGTACTACCCGGATGCGCTCGCGCTCGAACTGGCCGGCAATGATCTGGACAGCTTCACGCCGCAGCAGATCGCCGACGCGCTTACCGCGTACCTCGCTCTGCTCAACACCAGCTTGCCTGGTGTCCCGGTCGTGGTGTTCGGGATGCCCCCGCGCAACGCCGCGTTCTCGTCGAACGCGACGCTCAAGGCCGCGGCCCCGATTCTGCGCGCCGCGGCGATGGCCGCACCGAACGTCATCGGGTACCACGACTACGTCGACACCGACTCGACGGTCACCACCTACACGGCAGGTGCGAGCTACGCAGTGGGGGCCAAGGCCCTCTACTTGGGCAGTGTCGTGACGTGCCGTGTGCCGGTCGCCAGTGCCCCCGCAGTGCTGGACTCGGCGTACTGGTCCTACGCGTCGCACTACACAGGCACAGGTGTGGCGCTCGACAAGACTGTGGCGACCGTCGCGACCACCAGCGGGTCTGCCACGATCACCACCGCCTCCGGTGCGTTGAACGACAACGACCTGGGCGCGACTGTGACCGGCGCGGGCATCCCCGCCGGCACCACGCTGGTCTCCCGAACGAATGCCACCACCGCAGTGCTCAGCGCTGCGGCCACCGCGACGGCCTCGGGCGTCTCTGCGGTGTTCTCGAAGCTCAAGGGCGATGGCAATCGCGACGTGCTGGTGTTCGCCGACGGCACACATCCCACGGTGCTCGGACAGAAGGGGTTGGCGATGCTCTACGCCCGCGACTTCCGCGCTGACCTGGTCGGTATCGGACTGGGGGCGTGACCCGTCATTGATGGTCGGCGGTGCGTCGGGCGTGGGAGGATCTTGGTGGCGGTGAAGTAGTAACCCGAAAGGGTGAACGGAGTGGGTGGCCCGGGAGAACGACTCCGGTAACCACGTCGGTTCGAGCCCGACCTCCGCCACGTCGAGCGCCGTGGCGAGAATGGCCGAGGATGCCACGGATTACGACCAACTATTCGAGGTCGGGCGGGAGTCCGGGGTCGGTCTCGATGGCGGCGATGACGTCGACATCCTGGTACTGCCTGGTCCAGAAGTCCTGGCGTTGCAGCCGGCCGCACGAGTCGCAGCGGCGGTAGCGGATCTCGGCGTCGATCAACTTGCCCCGGTCGAGCCACTGCACGGGTCGTGTGGCGACCTCGGCCCATCGGTGGGATCGGAGGCGGCACCGCATCGTGTTCACGCGCGCGATTCGTAGCGGGTCACTACCGGGATGGGCGCGGTTTGTGATGAGGGCTGGGAGGCCGGCGCCGATGTCGATCCTTCGCACGTCCCGAAGTGTGGCAGGGAACCAAGTTTCCGCCCCGGTATTGGAGGGCGTGTCGGTCGTCCGAATGACCCGCGCATAACGCGAGGTGTGGTCTGGGAGGGGTCAAGGCCGAGGGGTTGATCGAGCTTCGTGCTGGCGCCGCCGAAGGAGCTGAAACACTGCGAATGCCATGATCGCGCCGCCGGCGGAGTACACACACGCCGATGCGATGATCACTACGTTTCGGGCGTCGTCGGACAGGTCGTCGGGAAGGCCGGGGAGCGACCCCATGATTCCCAAAGTTCCGGCGACGCCAAAGACTTCGCCGATCAGCAAGACACCCCAGCTCGACCCCAACCCCCATCCAATCGGAGGGTTCGCTATCTCACCGATGCGCCTCTCGATGCTCGCCTGCAAAGCCGGTTTCGACGACCAGGTGTCGGGCACCTTGTTGAGCAACTCCATATCAGTTGTCAACTGCGAACGGAGATCGTTCGAATCCAATCGAGCCTTGAAGTACGTTGCGCCAACGCCGATGAGAGGCACAAGCACGGCCGCCGCGAACACCAACCAATCGTTCATCTGAGCATCTTCACACGAGTCATGTCAGAAGCCGCACAGTGAGCGCAAGGACCCACTCAGCTCGCTAATCGTGGAACTATCGACGTATGGAATTGCTGACGGCAGCCGTTGTTGCCATCCTGTCAGGCGGCATCGCCGGTGGCCTCGTCAAGTGGGGACAGGATCGCTGGACCAGCAAACGGGACCGGCGGCGAGAGATTCTTACCCAAGCGCGTAGCGGGGCAGACGACCTCGTTGCGGCGACGGAACCCGTGCAGAGCCTCGTCTACTACGAAGGCATGCCGCCCCCCGAACCGTCACAGGCGGCAATCCTCAACGCAGCAAACGGAGCGGCGTCGCAGGAATGGTTCATCGACATTCGGGAAGACTTGGCGCAGGAACATCGGACTTTCATCGACGACGGTCCTTCCAACCGCCCAGGCAATGTCAGTGACTACCTCCTGGAGGCGGCCAAGCGGCTGCGCACCGAGTGCGCGCGCCTTGAACGAGATTGGAAGCTGCGGTAACGGCAAGCTCAATCGTCCGGTGGCCGCCCGTCTCGCCGGGTCTCACGCCACCAGTCCCGCAGCGGTCCGTCCTCGGAGACGAGACGCCGGTGCGCGCGTAGGACTTCGATGACCTCGTCAGGCGTCAGCGGTTCGTCGGGCACGGCCATGTTCGGTAGAACGCACCTCGGCACTGTCCGGTTCCGTCAGACTCCGGTTCCGCTGCTGAGGTCGAAGCTGCCCCACGACGGGGTGGGCTTCGGCTCGGTGGTGAGCGCGGCCTTCACGGCTCGTTCGAGCTTTGGCTTCGGCACGGTGGGGGAGTAGGCCGCGGCGTCGCACTGGGCGGCGAGGCGGTAGTACGCGGGGTCCATGCGGTGTCTGGTGCCGGTCTCGGCGGCGAGGCGGTCGGCGTGCTCCTGGGCGTGCCGGCGGACCTGCTCGGCTGCGTGGGTCCAGTCCACCGCGCCCTCCTCGATGTGATGCGGGGCCGAGTGCTTCCCGGGTGACCAACACGGGCCGGCCACCACCACTCGACCCCGCGTGACACACGATAGCGAACACATGTTCGAACGACAAAGCCCCACCCCTCACGGCTGAGGGGCGGGGCTCCTTCTGCGTCTCAGGCCTCCGTGTCGGCCTTCCGGGGCGGTGCCCACTGGTCGATGGTCTCGGGCAGCCAGCCGTACCAGACGCGGCCGTCGAGCCCGATCTGCGCGTCGGCGTCGGGGAGTTGCCCGCGGCGGGCGTAACCCTTCACGGTGTTGATGTTGTAGCCGGTGCGCTCGGCGATGTCGCTGATGGACAGGTAGGTGATCATGAGTCTCCTGATGGGAATCGAGGCCGGTTACCTATAGACGATACCCGATAGGGTGCAATACCGCAAGGCGTGAACCGAGAAAAGAAATATTGATTTCGGGTAGACAATGCACCCAACTGGGTGCTAAACTATAAACATGACGAAGACAGAGATCATCGAGAGCCTGATCGAGACGATCACCGAGGCCGGGTACGACTACCACGACTACAGCCTCACGGAGACCGCTGGCCGGATCGTCCGAAGCCACCAGGACGACATCGAGATGGGCGAGGCCGCAGAGGGAACTCCGGCCAGCCTCCCGGACGACGGGACGGTGTGGGAGTGGCTGAACGAGGCAGCCCACCGGGAGAGTGCACCCGACCTCCTCCACCTGGCAGCCTGAGGGGGAGGGGGAATCCCCCTGCCGCAGGGGTTGCACTATTGCACCCTATAGGGTATCGTCTATAGGTAACCGGGCTTCGCCATAAACGCTACCGCTCGCTCAATTCCGAAAGCGCGACCGTCGGGTCGGACAGCTTCCCGCTCACCAAGCACCCGTACACCCACTGGCGGCCGTTCAGCGCCGCGGTGCCACGCACGTCCCACTCGCCACTGTTCGACCGGATCGATGTCTGGTTAAAGCGCACATCGTCTCCCAGTCGGTCCTCGACGGTGTCCTCACACACGACGCTGGCACCCGTCGACGAGATCGGCCCCTCGGTGCGGGGCGCGCTCCGTGTTGTCGTGACGGCCGCGGCTTCCTCGCCCTCGTCGTCCTCCTGGCCGAGCCCGAGCAGCGACCCGATGCCGGCGAGCAGCACGATGCCCGCAGCGATCGCCAGGAAGATCCGGAGCCCGCGGTTCCCGCCCGCCGGTGGCTGCGGTGCGCCCGCTCCCGGCGAGGTGCTTGGGGTGGCCTGGTTGGTCCACTGGCCGCCGTCCCAGTAGCGCTGGCCACCAGCGTTGGCGGGATTCGGGTCGGAGTACCAGCCGGGGTTCGGTGTCGTCATGGATGAATTGTCCCGGGCGAACTGGCCGCGGCGTGCGGGCACTGGCCGCGAGGTAGTTCCGTCGTGCAAGTAACTATCTCCAAGTCCGTTCTTCGGGACCATTCACCTCGCGAGGTGTGGGCAAAATGTGGGCACGGGCGCGCTTCGGGCCGCCCAATCAGGCGGCAGAACGTGGCCTCGGAGGTCTCCACTTACTCTCCACTTTGGGAGCAATAGGGCGGGGTTACGCGGCAGAACGCGGTACCGCTGACCTGTGAAGGTGCGCGTCGAGAGGGTCTGATCAGTGCAGGTCAGCGGCGCTATTCGCTGCCTAGTAATCCTGCGTGGTGCCCCCGGCAGGATTCGAACCTGCGACCAAGGGATTAGAAGGCCCTTGCTCTATCCCCTGAGCTACGGAGGCGCGCATCGGTGTCCGATGCGCCGTCGAGTGTAGCGAGACGCTGCGCCCTGCCCGGGCCGGAGGTGCGGCTTAGACTTCTCGCTCCGAGGGAAGGCAGCAGGCGTGCAGGACGTGATGGACCAGGTGCTCGCGGCGTGGCGCGCGGGGGAGTCCGTGGGCGTGGGCACCGTGGTGCGCACGTTCCGATCGGCACCGCGTCCGCCGGGTGCGTCGATGGCTGTGCTCGCGGACGGCAGAGTCGTCGGGTCGGTGTCCGGTGGCTGCGTCGAAGGCGCGGTGTACGAGGCCGCGCAGAACGGTGAGGCGGGTCTGCATCGCTATGGAGTCAGCGACGACGATGCGTTCGCGGTGGGTCTGACTTGCGGGGGCATCCTCGACGTCTTCGTCGAGACCGTGTCCCGATCGACCTTTCCGGAGCTCGGCGCGGTGGCGTCGGCGATCGCGGAGCACCGGCCGGTCGCGGTGGCCACAGTCCTCGAGCACCCCGATGCTGCGCGGGTCGGTACTCGCCTGGTCGTCGACCCGGTGGCGGCGTCCGGCACGCTCGGGTCGCCCCGCGCGAATGCCGCGGTGATCGACGACGCCCGTGGCCTTCTCGAAGCGGGCCGCACCGACGTCCTGCACTACGGCCCCGACGGTCAGCGGCGCGGCGAGGGAATGACGGTGTTCGTGAACTCCTTCGCGCCCCGTGCTCGCATGATCGTGTTCGGTGCGATCGACTTCGCGTCGGCGGTGGCGCGTCAGGGTGCGCTGCTCGGCTATCGCGTGACCGTCTGCGATGCGCGGCCGGTGTTCACGACAACCGAGCGATTCCCGACGGCCGACGAGGTGGTCGTCGAGTGGCCGCACCGCTACCTCGAGCGACTGCTGGCCGAGGGTGAGATCGACGAGCGCACCGTGATCTGCGTACTGACCCACGACCCCAAGTTCGACGTGCCGCTGCTCGAGGTGGCGTTGCGGCTGCCCCGCGTCGGCTACGTGGGGGCGATGGGGTCGCGGCGGACCCACGACGATCGGGTCGCGAGACTGCGCGAGGTGGGAATCGGCGACGACGAGCTCGCGCGACTGTCGTCCCCGATCGGGCTCGACCTCGGCGCCCGGACACCGGAGGAGACGGCGGTGTCGATCGCGGCGGAGATCGTCGCGAGGCGTTGGGGCGGGAACGGACGGCCGCTGGGGGAGCGCGAGGGACGCATTCACCATTGACGCCCCTCGCGAGTACGTCCGAACTGCTGCTGCAGCACGGAGGATCACGACGTTTCCGGCGTACTCGCCGGAGGGGGTGACGTGTGAGTTGCGCGTCTACTACGTCCCGTAGGTGCTGCGATGCCGGTCACCTCCTACCCTGGAGGTATGGCAACGACTGAGGCACCGCGTTCCGCGACCGCGGAACCGGACGGTGGGGCGCGACGAGCCGGATCGGCAGGCGTGTTCGCGAGTGCCGGACTGATCGCCGCGGTGGTGGCCGGCCTGATCGTCGCACTGTCCGCGTCGCAGGCGTTGGTCCTGCTCGGCATCCCGGATCCGGGTCCGGTGACGACGTACGGTCTGCCCGCTGTGCGCGCGCTCGGGGAGGTCGCGGCCGTCATCGCCGTGGGCTCTCTGCTGCTCGCAGCCTTCCTCGTGCCGCCGCAGAGATCGGGCGTCCTCGACATCGACGGCTATCGCGCGCTGCGCACCGCGTCGTCGGCGGCAATCGTGTGGGCGGCCTGCGCGATCGTGCTGGTGCCGCTGACCCTCTCGGACACGTCCGGTCAGCCGGTGTCCGAGGCGCTGCGTCCCGAGAACCTGTGGTCGGGCCTGTCGCAGATCGAGTTGGCCCGCGCGTGGCAGTGGACCGCGATCATCGCGATCGTGCTCGCACTCGGGACACGTGCCGTGCTGCGGTGGTCGTGGACGCCGATCCTGCTGGTGGTCGCGCTCGGCTCGCTCATGCCTCTCGCACTGTCGGGGCACTCGTCGTCCGGTGGATCGCACGACGTCGCCACCAACAGCCTCATCCTGCATCTTCTCGCCGCGTCGCTCTGGGCGGGCGGACTGTTCGCCGTCCTGGCGCATGCCCGTCGCGCCGGCGCGCACACCGATGTCGCGGCGCGCCGCTTCTCCGCGGTCGCCACGGTGGCGTTCGTGGTCATGGGTGTCAGTGGAGTGGTCAACGCCTTCGTCCGCGTCGAGCCCGCAGATCTGTTCGACACCACCTACGGCCGACTCGTACTCGCCAAAGTCGTCGCCCTGGTCGTCCTCGGCGTGTTCGGCTACACCCAGCGTCGACGCGCCCTGCCCGCGCTCGCCGCGGACCCGACGTCGCGCGCGAATCTCGTGCGTTTCGCCGGTGCCGAGGTACTGGTCTTCGCGGCCACGATCGGGCTCGCGGTCGGACTCTCCCGGACACCGCCCCCGCTGGGGAGCGCTCGGGAGCTGACGCTCACCGAGGCGGAACTGGGATACGACCTCACCGCGCCCCCGAGCCTCGGGCGTTTCCTCTTCGACTGGCGGTTCGACCTGATCTTCGGCACCGCCGCCGTCGTCATGGCCGTCGTCTACCTCCTCGGCGTTCGTCGACTGCGGGCCCGTGGCGACGCGTGGCCGGTGGGTCGCACGATCGCCTGGGTCCTGGGCTGCGCGACGCTGCTGTTCGCGACGTCGTCGGGTGTCTACCGCTACTCGATGGCGATGTTCAGCGTGCACATGGGCTCGCACATGGTGCTGTCGATGCTCACCCCGGTGCTGCTCGCGCTCGGCGGCGGCGTGACCCTGGCCCTACGGGTGCTGCCTGCGGCCGGCCGGGACGGTGTGCCGGGACCGCGCGAGTGGATCCTCGAGGCCCTGCACAGCCCGGTGTCCCGGTTCCTCACCCAGCCACTGGTCGCGGCCGTCATCTTCGTGGGTGGCTTCTACGCGCTCTACCTCGGCGGCATCTACGGCGCGACCGTCGACTCGCACGGCGCCCACCTGCTGATGAACGCGCACTTCCTGCTGAGCGGCTACCTGTTCTACTGGGTCGTCATCGGCGTCGATCCGGCACCGCGTCGACTGTCGCCCGTGACCAAGCTGGCGATGGTGTTCGGATCGCTGCCGTTCCATGCCTTCTTCGGTATCGCGCTGATGAGCACCGAGACGGTGATGGGCCAGACCTTCTTCCGCGGCCTGTCGCTGCCGTGGAACTCCGACCTCCTGGCGGATCAGCGACTCGGCGGCGGCATCGCGTGGGCGACGGGCGAGATCCCGCTGATCCTCGTCATGCTGGCGTTGCTGGTGCAGTGGTCCAACACGGACCGGAAGGAAGCGGTCCGCACGGACCGGGCGGCCGATCGCGACGACGGTGCGGACCTCGCGGCGCACAACGCGATGTTCGCGGAGCTGGCGCGCCGCGAGCGTGAGCGCAGTTAGAAGACCAGACCGCGCAGGGCGAGGAAGCGGAGTCCGCCGACGAGGGCGGTGACTCCGACCAGGATCAGGGCCGACAACGCGGCGCCGGCGGTCGGCAGTGCGACGTCGAGCGCGGTCAGCGCTGCGGTGCTGGCGCCCAGACCGATGAGTGCCAGTCCGCCGCCCTCCCACTGCGCGGTGAACCAGCCCACCCGATCGGCGGCGTGGAACGTGAGACGGCGGTGCAGTTCGTTGGCGAGAACGGTCGACGCCACTGCTCCGACGGCATTGGCCACGATGGAACCCTCGCTGTGCATCGCGACGAACACGGCGACGTAGAGGACGTTGCTGAGCCCGCCGACCAGTGCGAAGCGGACCAACTGGGGGAACGCTCCGTCACTGCGCAGCGCCACCAGCATCGGATGCCCGGGGTGCGAGGGAAGCACGGGGGAGACCACGTTGTCGATCACGACGCCCTCCCGTGCAATCTGCTCTTGACGCTGACGATCTCGTCCGGTGTCAGCGCTCGACCCGGCAGGGGCACCGACCGATCCGGCACCGCCGCGAGGGAATCGATCACCAGGGCGAAATAGCGTCGCCAGTTGTCCTCGTCCACCTCGTCTGCAACCTCGGCGCCGGCCACGATCATCCGCACCAGGGTGAAGAGGTCGCCGGGCTGCACGTCCGGGCGGAGCTTCCCGGCCTTCTGGGCGCGCTGGATGAGAGTGTCGATGGTCGGTTCGAGCTTGGACCGGACTGCCGCGATGCGGTCGAGGCCGTCGTCGCACCCGAGGACGACGTGACCGAGACCACGGTCCGCGGCCATGTGTCGACACATGAATTCGAAGAAATCGACCATCGCAGCCCAGGGATCGTCGGCCTCCGCGGCCACCTCTGCGCGGCTGAGCACGTCGACCAGACGCTGCTCGAGGATGCCGTCGATGAGTTCCTGCTTGTTGGCGAACCGCCGGTACACGGTGCCCACACCCACCCCGGCGCGCGCAGCGACATCGTCGAGCGTGATCTCGAGACCCTTGCGTGCCAACAACTCTCGCGCACAGTCGATGATCTTGAGCTTGTTCCGCTCGGCGTCCGCTCGAAGCGGCTTCGCCGCTGTGGTGGGTTTCACAGTCCGTTTCGTCCTGGTTCGTCGGTTAACCGGAGGGCATACCTCCGCATCGCTGCTATCGTCTTGCTATCCGGAGCGTACGCCTCCGTATAGCTCCCATTTCACGCCGTACCGAAGCGAGGATCAATGTCTTCCACCACATCCGACGTCGGAAACGTCCAACCGACGATTCGGTCGAGCGCGCACGACGCGCCCGACCGCACTCGCTGGCTCATCCTGGGCGTACTCGGCCTGGCCCAGCTGATGGTCGTGCTCGACGCGACCGTCGTGAACATCGCGCTTCCCGCCGCACAGCTCGATCTCGGCTTCGACAACGCGGACCGCTCGTGGGTGGTCACCTCCTACGCTCTGGCATTCGGCAGCCTCCTGCTGCTCGGTGGTCGACTCAGTGACCTCTTCGGTCGCCGCACCACGTT
Source organism: Rhodococcus sp. Leaf225 (assembly GCF_001426145.1). NCBI lineage: Bacteria > Bacillati > Actinomycetota > Actinomycetes > Mycobacteriales > Nocardiaceae > Rhodococcus > Rhodococcus sp. Leaf225. The sequence continues at coordinate 83,716 of NZ_LMRN01000021.1, forward strand.
CCTCGTGGGACTCGTCGGCTTCGCGGTGATGTCCGCCGTCGGCGGCGCAGCCGTCAACTTCGGCATGCTGGTCGCGGCCCGTGCGGGACAGGGTGTCTTCGGCGCCCTGCTCGCTCCCGCAGCGCTGTCCCTGCTGACCACGACGTTCACGGATCCGAAGGAACGTGCGAAGGCGTTCGGCATCTTCGGCGCGGTCGCCGGTGCCGGCGGCGCCATCGGCCTGCTTCTCGGCGGTGTGCTCACGGAGTGGGCGAACTGGCGCTGGAGCCTGTACGTCAACTTGATCTTCGCGGGAATCGCGTTCGTCGGCGGCTTCCTCCTGCTGGCCAAGCACCGCGCCACCGAGCGTCCGGTACTCGACATCCCCGGCACCCTCACCGTGTCCGCGGCGCTGTTCTCCATCGTCTACGGATTCGCGCACGCCGAGTCCGACGGGTGGAGCAACGCGGTGACCATCGGTTTCCTCGCGGTCGGTGTGGTCCTGCTCGGTGTCTTCGTCTACCTGCAGACGCGGGCGACGCATCCGCTTCTCCCGCTGCGCATCGTGCTCGACCGCACCCGCGGCGGCGCGTACCTCGCGGTGTTCGTCATCGGTGCCGGCATGTTCGCCGTGTTCCTGTTCCTCACGTACTACCTGCAGAGCACGCTCGGCTACACGCCCATCACCACCGGGTTCGCGTTCCTGCCGATGATCGCGACCCTCGTGGTCACGGCCACCGTCGCGACGTCGGTCATCCTGCCGCGCTTCGGGCCTCGCGTTCTCATGTCCGCCGGCATGCTGATCGCGTCGGCCGGCATGGCCCTGCTGACCCAGATCTCGATCGACAGTTCCTACGCCGCGCACATCCTGCCGAGCCTGCTCGTCATGGGCGTGGGCATGGGCGCCACGATGGCCCCGGCCATGCAGGGCGCCGTGTCCGGAGTCTCGCCGGACGACGCCGGCGTCGCCTCCGCGACCGTCAACACGATGCAGCAGATCGGCGGATCCATCGGTACGGCGCTGCTCAGCACCATCGCGGCGACGGCAGCGACGAACTACGCGACCGACAACCAGGCGGCCGTGGCTCAGGCCGCGGATCCGCAGGCCGCCGCGACGCTGCTCCGGATGAACGCGGAGATCGCCAGCTACACCACGACGTTCTGGTGGGCGTCGGGCATCTTCCTCGCCGGCTCGGTGATGGCAGCGCTGCTCGTCCGCTCGGGCAAGCTGCCCGACGGACCCGAGGGTGCCACCGTCGTCGCTCACTGACGTACACAGTCACCGGAT
>NZ_LMRN01000021.1:85087-85185 GCF_001426145.1 Rhodococcus sp. Leaf225
CCGGTGCAGAGAACCGTGTCAGACGCGGTTCTCTGCACCGGATTCGTCGTGGATGCGGGTGAGCAGGTCGGTGAGGGTCGCTCGGTCGTCCGCGCTCA
>NZ_LMRN01000021.1:85247-281432 GCF_001426145.1 Rhodococcus sp. Leaf225
GGCCGGCGAACATCGCCTCGGACGCGCTGCGCTGCGCCTGTGCGATGGTGTCCGCGAGTGCCCGCCCCTCGTCGGTGAGGTCGAGGAGAACCGCGCGACGATCGGTGGCATCGGCGTGCCGTGCGACGTAGCCGGCCGACTCCAGCGCGTCGACGACATCGGTTGCCGATCGGGGTGCGATGCGCAACCGTTCCGCCAGATCTCCGGGCCGAAGTGGTCCCGCCGCGCCGGACAGCACGCGCAGTGCCCGTCCGTGTGAGGGCGAGAGTCCGAAAGGTTCGAGTGCGGCCATGTGGCGGCGCCGCATCGACCTGGCCACCATCATGACCAGATCGGCCGGGTCCTTCTCGTGGGAATGCACGGGACGATACTAGCGTTGCAGCGGTCGACCTCATAATGAGGTAACCTCAGTTCTACCCGATCAGGGAGGTCATATGCGTTCCTCCACCACACCGGCAAGGCCGGTGCAGTCCCCCGTGACATCTGCGGACCACCAACCCGCACCGCTCGGGCGCGTCGTCGCCCTCTTCCGGCCCTATCGCGGCCGGGTCGCCGCGGTGAGCGCGGTCATCACCCTCAGCGCCGTCGTGGCACTGGGATCGCCGCTGCTCCTGCGCGACATGCTCGATCACGCCATCCCGAACGCCGACGTCACGCTGGTGACGATCCTCGCGGCCGGCATGATCGCGATCGCCGTCGTCACCAGCTGTCTCGGCGTCGCCCAGACCTGGATGTCCAACAGCATCGGGCAGGCCCTGATGCATCAGCTCCGCGTGCAGGTCTACTCGCACCTGCAGCGTCAGTCGCTCGGCTTCTTCGCGCGCACCCGCACCGGCGAGGTGCAGTCGCGCATCGCCAACGACATCGGCGGCATGCAGTCCGTCGTCACCAACACGGCCACGTCGATCGCTCAGAACGCGACCACCGTCATGGCCACCGTCGTCGCGCTCTTCCTGCTCGACTGGAAACTGGCCCTCTTCTCGCTCGCCATCCTGCCGGTGTTCGTCCGCATCGCTCGGCGGGTCGGCGACGAGCGTCGCCGTATCTCCACCGTGCGGCAACGCCTGCTCAGCGATCTGTCCGTCCAGGTGGAGGAGTCGCTCTCGGTGAGCGGCATCCTGTTGGGCAAGACGACCGGCGCGTCGTCGGTCCTCACGAATCGGTTCACCGAACGCTCGTCCGAGGTCGCCGACGTCGAACTCCGCTCGATGATGGCGGGCAAGTGGCGCATGGCGACCATGTCGATCAGCTTCGCCGCGATGCCGGCCCTGGTCTACTGGTTCGCCGGCATCACCATCGGCAACGGCAGCGCGTTGACGGTGGGAACGCTGGTCGCGTTCACCACCCTCCAGACTCAGCTGTTCCGCCCCACGATGATGCTGCTCAACACCGGCGTCGAGGTGCAGAGCTCCCTGGCTCTGTTCGGCCGAGTCTTCGAGTACCTCGATCTCCCGGTGGACATCGACGAACCCGCCGTACCGACGCCGATCGATCCGACGGCCCGACGCGGTGAGGTGCGCTTCCGCCACGTGGGCTTCGACTATCCGGGTGCGGCACATCCGACGCTCACGGACATCGACCTCACGGTCCCCGCCGGGAGCACCCTGGCGATCGTGGGAGCGACCGGCGCCGGCAAGACGACACTCGGGTATCTGACGGCGCGGCTCTACGATCCGACGTCCGGGTCGGTCGAGGTCGACGGTGTCGATCTCCGCGATCTCTCGCTCGCCGACGTGTCCGCGACGGTCGGGGTGGTGTCGCAGGAGACCTATCTCTTCCACGACACGATCCGCGAGAACCTCCGCTTCGCGCGGCCCGACGCCACCGACGCGGACATCGAGAATGCCGCTCGCACAGCGCAGATCCACGATTTCATCGCCTCGCTCGACGACGGCTACGACACGATGGTGGGGGAGCGTGGCTACCGGTTCTCCGGCGGCGAGAAACAGCGCCTCGCCATCGCGCGCACCGTACTGCGCAACCCGCCCGTCCTCGTTCTGGACGAGGCCACCAGCGCTCTGGACACCACCACCGAACGTGCTCTGGCCGACGCTATCGACCAGCTCGAGCAGGACCGCACCACCATCGTGGTGGCCCACCGACTCTCCACCGTGCGGTCGGCCGATCGCATCGTGGTGCTCGATCACGGGCACGTCGTCGAATCGGGAACCCACGACGAGCTCGTCGCCCGCGGCGGTGCCTACGCCGCACTGCTGGCGGCGTCCGGCGACTCGCTGGTCACTGCCTGACCACTCCTCCTGTCAACCCCCGCGGCGCTTCTGTGGACGGCCGTCCACAGGTGCTCGCGGGCCCTTCTGTCCGCGGTGCGAGCGGCGCAGAGTCGGGTGCGCGGTCGGTACCGGATCGACCGCGAGAGGGGGGAACGATGTACGAGTCGTATCTGACCGTGGTGGGCACCGTCATCACCGATCCGATCAAGCGCACCACGCCGTCCGGCGACGAGGTGCTCAGCTTCCGCGTGGCCAGCAATTCGCGCCGCATGGACCGCGAGAGTGGGGAGTGGCAGGACGGGGACACGCTCTACGCCTCGGTCAGCTGCTGGCGACGTCTGGTGTCGGGGGTCGGAGCGTCGCTGATGAAGGGCGATTCGGTCATCGTCTTCGGGCAGGCGCACACCAACGAGTACACGACCAAGGAGGGCGTGGGCCGAGCCGATCTCGAGATCCGAGCCACCGCGGTGGGACCCGATCTCGCTCGGTGCCACGTCAGGGTGGACCGGCCGCGTCAGGCGGCCGAGCGGCAGGAGTCCGGCGAGACCGTCGCCGAGGCCGCGGTGGACACGGCCGAGCCCGAGCCGGTGCCGGTGGGCTGACCGCGAACGGTTTCACGGGCACCGGTCGGTCCCGGTAGACTTCCGCGTCGAGCACATCTCCCAGTTGTCGGCCCCGTCGTCGGCATCTCAGCCGGCGCGATCCGCCCGGCACACACGCTGGTGAGCACATCGAGAGGAACTCGTGGCGGAATTCATCTACACCATGAAGAAGGTGCGCAAGGCGCACGGCGACAAGGTCATTCTGGACGACGTGACGATGAGCTTCCTGCCGGGAGCGAAGATCGGCGTCGTCGGCCCCAACGGCGCCGGCAAGTCTTCGATCCTCAAGATCATGGCCGGGATCGACCAGCCCGGAAACGGTGAGGCGTTCCTCGCGCAGGGCGCCACCGTCGGCATCCTCATGCAGGAGCCCGAGCTCGACGAGAACAAGACGGTTCGCGAGAACGTCGAGGACGGTCTCGGCGAGACGATGGTCCAACTCAAGCGGTACAACGAGATCGCCGAGCTGATGGCCACCGACTACTCCGACGAGCTGATGGAGGAGATGGGCGAGCTGCAGGAGAAGCTCGACCACGCCGACGCGTGGGAGATCGACTCGCAGCTCGAGCAGGCCATGGACGCACTGCGCTGCCCGCCGCCGGACGAGGGTGTGACCCACCTGTCCGGTGGTGAGAAGCGTCGTGTGGCGTTGTGCAAGCTGCTGCTGAGCAAGCCGGACCTGCTGCTGCTCGACGAGCCCACCAACCACCTCGACGCCGAGTCGGTTCTCTGGCTCGAGCAGCATCTGGCCGCGTACCAGGGTGCCATCCTGGCCGTGACCCACGACCGGTACTTCCTCGATCACGTCGCGCAGTGGATCTGCGAGGTCGACCGTGGTCGCCTCTATCCCTACGAGGGCAACTACTCCACCTACCTGGAGAAGAAGGCCGAGCGTCTCGAGGTCCAGGGCAAGAAGGACCAGAAGCTGCAGAAGCGCCTCAAGGACGAACTCGCCTGGGTCCGCTCCGGCGCCAAGGCTCGCCAGGCCAAGAACAAGGCACGTCTCGATCGCTACGACGAGATGGCGGCCGAGGCCGACAAGATGCGCAAGCTCGACTTCGACGAGATCCAGATCCCCAACCCGCCGCGCCTCGGCGACGTCGTGGTCGAGGTCAAGAGCCTCGACAAGGGCTTCGACGGCCGCGTGCTGATCAAGGACCTGTCGTTCACGCTTCCGCGGAACGGCATCGTCGGTGTCATCGGCCCCAACGGCGTCGGAAAGACCACGCTCTTCAAGACCATCGTCGGTCTCGAGGAGCCGGACGGCGGCGAGGTCAAGATCGGTCAGACGGTCAAGCTGAGCTACGTCGACCAGAACCGATCCGGCATCGATCCCGCCAAGACCGTGTGGGAGACCGTGTCCGACGGCCTGGACTTCATCACCATCGGTACGCAGGAGTTCCCGTCGCGGGCGTACATCAGCTCCTTCGGGTTCAAGGGTCACGACCAGCAGAAGGCGGCCGGAGTCCTGTCCGGTGGCGAGCGCAACCGCCTCAACCTGGCGATGACGCTCAAGCAGGGCGGCAACCTGATCCTGCTCGACGAGCCCACCAACGACCTGGACGTCGAGACGCTCGGTTCGCTCGAGAACGCCCTCGAGGAGTTCCCCGGCTGCGCCGTCGTGATCTCGCACGACCGGTGGTTCCTCGACCGGACGTGCACGCACATTCTGGCGTGGGAAGGTGGCTTCGGCGACAACGAGGCCGCTTGGTACTGGTACGAGGGCAACTTCGAGGGCTACGAGGCCAACAAGGTCGAGCGACTCGGTCCCGACGCCGCGCGCCCGCACCGCGTCACGCACCGGAAGCTCACGCGCGACTGAAATGTACTGGTAAGTAACCTATTTTCATCGCACGCCACGTCACCGCGGTGTTCGGCTCCCGGCCTCGCGAGGCTAGGGTCGGGAGCCGAACCCCACGGACAACGTCGCCCCGACCGGTGGATCCGCCGCTCGTGGTGATCGAAAGGCGACAGCGATGACTTCAGCGGGAGAGCACTCCGAGGCGGCAACGGCGCCGAACTCGGTGCTCGATCGGGCGGACGACCTCCGCGCGGTGTACTTCGGGCACGTCGATCTGGACGTGTTGCGGACCACCACGGGAGCCGACCCGACCGCGGTGGTGCACCGACATCTCGAGCTCGCCGAGCGTCGTGATCCCGGCGTCGCCTCTCTCGCCCTGCACCGCGGACCCGACAGCACCGTCGGCGTGGCCCTGCAGATCGTCACCGACGACATGCCGATGCTGGTCGAGTCGGTCACCGCCTGGCTCACCGGAGCCGGCATCGCGGTCGTCGAGGTGGTGCACCCGATCCTGCGCGTCGTGCGCGACGAGTCCGGCACGCTCCTCTCCATCCGAGGCGGAGCCACCCCGTCCGACGTCGAGACCGGCGATCTCGCGGACGGCAGCATCCTCGAATCGTGGATCCACGTGGCCCTGCACCCCGCGGCGAGCGAGGAGGCCTTCGCCTCGCTCGAGAGCTCGCTGGCCGACGTGCTCGCCGACGTCCGTCGCGTCGTCGACGACACCGAGGCCATGCAGCGTCGCCAGCTGCAGCTGGCCGATCGTCTGGAACGACCACGCCGCGGAGACGCGGACGGAACCGAGTCCGTCACCCCCGAGGCGCGGCACGACGCCGCCCGCCTGCTGCGGTGGTTGTCCGAAGGCAACTTCCGCGTGCTCGGCAGCCGCCGGTACACCGCGACGGAGGCGGGTCTCGAACCCGTCGCCGAGTCCGCGCTGGGTATCCTGCGATCCGACGATCCGGGCGCCGTCGCGGGCTTCGACCTGCCGATCGACCGAGTGGTCGCTCGCGAGGACCTTCTCGTGCTCACCCGCGCATCGAGCTCCACGTCGGTGCACCGCGCCGTGCACCCCTACTTCGTCGGTGTCCACGACCTGGACGACGAGGGAAACACGGTGGGAGAGCACCGGTTCACGGGGCTGTTCACCATCTCCGCACTGCACGGCAACGTCCTCGACATCCCGGTCGTGGGTGATCGCGTGCGCACCGTCATCGAGCGCGCCGGGCACACCCTGTCGTCGTACTCCGGCCAGGCCATGCTCGAGTCGATCCAGTCCTTCCCGCGCACCGAACTCTTCTCGGCGGACAGCAGGTCGCTCTTCGACACCATCTCGGCCGTGGAGCGCAGTGCCCTGCGCCGCGAGGTGCTGCTCTTCCTGCGCCGCGACGGGTACGGCCGGTTCGTGTCGGCGCTGGTCTACCTTCCGCGCGACTCCTACACCACCCGCCTGCGTCTCGAGACCCGCAGGATCCTGCTGCACGAGCTCGGCGGTACCGACGTCGAGTACGAGGCACGCGTCTCGGACAGCCCACTCGCGTTGGTGCACTTCACTGTTCGCTTCGACGGACAGAGCGCGGACGCCGTCGACGTCACGGACGCCAACCGCGACCGCATCAGGGCCCTGATCGCCGACGCCACCCGCACGTGGGACGACGCTCTGCGTGAGGCGGCCGCGGCCGACCGGTCGGTGTCGCCCGACAACGCGGCGCGCTATGCCGTCGCCTTCCCCGAGGCCTACAAGCAGGATTTCGACGCGGACCGGGCGCTCGTCGACATCGCTCGACTCGACGCGCTCGTCGGCGACGACATCGACATGTGCCTGTACCGCCTGCGCGACGCCGAGGCGGGTCACTGGCGTTTCTCCCTCTACGTGACCGGCAGCGAGGTCTCGCTGAGCCAGGTGCTGCCCGTCCTCCAGAGCCTCGGTGTGGAGGTGGTCGACGAGCGGCCGTACGCCGTGGTGCGCAAGGACGGAACGCGCTGCTGGATCTACGATTTCGGCCTGTCCGCGGAGCCCGAGGTCATCGAGGGCGCCGAGAACCAGACGAGTGTGGTCAGCCGACGATTCACCGACGCGTTCGCTGCCGTGTGGAACGGCCACGCGGAGGCCGACCGCTTCAACGAACTGGTTCTGCGGGCCGGTCTCGAGTGGCGCCGCGCGGTGGTGCTGCGGGCGTACGCGAAGTACCTGCGCCAGGCCGCATTCCCTTTCAGCCAGACCGGCATCGAGGGTGTTCTCCTCGCCAACCCGGTGACGGCTCGACTGATCGTCGACCTGTTCGACGCGCAGTTCGATCCCGCCTCGGCGTCCGAGGAGCGTGCCGACGAGATCGCGTCGGAGCTCGCCGAACTGATCGATCAGGTGGTCAGCCTCGACGCCGACAGGGTGCTGCGTGCCCTGTTCACCCTCGTGCGAGCGACGCTGCGCACCAACCACTTCGTCGTCGACGAGCAGGGTCGCGAGCGCGATTTCCTGTCCCTGAAGTTCGACCCTCGCGGCATCGACGTGCTGCCCAAGCCGCGCCCGCGTTTCGAGATCTTCGTGTACTCGCCGCGCGTCGAGGGCGTGCACCTGCGCTTCGGCACGGTCGCGCGCGGTGGTCTCCGCTGGTCCGACCGGCGCGAGGACTTCCGCACCGAGGTGCTCGGACTGGCCAAGGCGCAGGCCGTCAAGAACGCGGTCATCGTGCCGGTGGGGGCGAAGGGCGGCTTCGTCGTCAAGCAGCCGCCGTCTCCGACCGGCGATGCTGCGACCGACCGCTCCGCGACCACCGCCGAGGGGAGAGCCTGCTACCGCATGTTCATCGCGGGGCTGCTGGACGTCACCGACAACCTCGACCGTGCCACCCGCGCCGCGATCCCACCGCAGCGCGTGGTGCGACGTGACGACGACGACTCGTACCTCGTGGTGGCGGCGGACAAGGGCACTGCCACGTTCTCCGATCTCGCGAACGAGGTGTCCGCCGAGTACGGCTTCTGGCTCGGCGACGCCTTCGCCTCGGGCGGGTCGGTGGGGTACGACCACAAGGCGATGGGCATCACCGCCAAGGGTGCCTGGGAGAGCGTGAAGCGTCACTTCCGCGAGTACGGCATCGACACGCAGTCCGACGAGATCACCGTGGTCGGTATCGGTGACATGAGTGGCGACGTGTTCGGCAACGGGATGCTGCTCAGTGAACATCTCCGCATCGTCGCCGCGTTCGACCACCGGCACATCTTCCTGGATCCCGCACCCGACGCGGCCGCCTCCTTCGCGGAGCGACGGCGACTGTTCGAACTGCCGCGCTCGTCGTGGGCGGATTACGACACCTCCCTGATCAGCAGGGGTGGCGGAGTACACGAACGCACCGTGAAGTCGGTACCGGTCAGCGCCGAGGTGCGCGCGGCTCTCGGACTGGCGGACGACGTCACCGCCCTGTCACCGCCCGAACTGATGCGCGCCATCCTCACGGCGCCGGTGGACCTGCTGTGGAACGGCGGCATCGGCACCTACGTGAAGTCGCGCACCGAGAGCGATGCCGACGTGGGAGACAAGGCCAACGACCCGGTGCGCGTGAACGGCGCGGACCTGCGGGCGCGCGTGGTCGGAGAGGGCGGCAACCTCGGGGTGACCGCGCTCGGCCGCATCGAGTACAGCGCCGCGGGCGGCAAGATCAACACCGACGCCGTGGACAACTCCGCCGGCGTCGACTGTTCCGATCACGAGGTCAACATCAAGATCCTGCTCGATTCCACCGTGACGTCGGGTGACCTGGCCGCGGAGGACCGGGAGTCCCTGCTGGCCTCCATGACGGACGAGGTGGGCGCCCTCGTTCTCGAGGACAACGTCGCGCAGAACGAGCTGCTGGGTGTCTCACGGGCACACGCCCCCGAACTGCTGGGCGTCCACGCTCGACTGATCGCCGACCTGGTGGCGTCGGGCCGGGTGGACAGGTCGCTCGACGCGCTGCCGACGAAGTCGGAGATCTCGCGACGCCTGCAGAACGGGCTGGGTCTCACCTCGCCCGAGCTGTCGACTCTCATGGCTCACGTGAAGTTGGCGCTGCAGGAAGACCTGCTGGCATCGGATCTGCCGGACAACGACGTGTTGGCCCCGCTCATGACGGACTACTTCCCGACGCCGTTGCGCGAACGTTTCGCCGGTGCCATCAAGGCGCATCCGCTGCGCCGGGAGATCGTGGCCACGCGGGTGGCGAACGAGACGGTCGACCACGGCGGCATCACCTACGCCTTCCGCCTCGCGGAGGACTCGGGAGTCGGGAGCACGGACGCGGCGCGAGCGTTCGCGGCGACGAGCGAGATCTTCGGTCTGCACGACATCTGGGCCGCGATCGCCGCGGCCGACATGCCCACGGACGCGTCCGACGAACTGGTGCTCGAGTCTCGTCGCCTCCTCGACCGAGGATCCCGCTGGCTGTTGTCGAACCGGCCGCAGCCCATCGCTGTCGGTGCCGAGATCACGAGGTTCGCGCGCAAGGTGCGGATCCTGGAATCGCAGCTCCCGACCTGGCTGAAGGGTCGGCAGGCACGCAGCGGACTCGACCGTGCCACGTCCGCCATCGAGAAGGGCGCGCCGGAAGAGCTCGCGCACAGAGTGTTCCGGCTCCTCGACGTGTTCTGCCTGCTCGACGTCATCGAGACGGCGGACATCGCGAACGAGGACGACGAGGTGATGGCGAGCCTCTACTACGCCCTCAGCGAGCACCTCGGCATCGACTGGCTGCTGTCTGCGGTGTCCACGCTCGAACGCGGCGACCGCTGGCACTCCCTGGCGCGGTTGGCGTTGCGGGACGACCTGTACTCGTCGCTGCGTGCCCTCACGCTCGACGTGACGGGCGGCGGCGAACCGGGGGAGACGGCGGACGAGATGATCGCCGACTGGGAGTCCACCAATGCCTCCCGGCTCGCTCGTGCCCGAGCGGCCCTCACGGAGATCGGCGAGTCCGGAACGCTGGATCTGGCGACGCTCTCGGTGGCGGCGCGGCAGATCCGCAGCATGGTACGAGGGGCGGGTGCGCGGACCGACGTCTCGCGTTGACCACGCCCGGGGGACGGACGTGCCCGGCCCGGCGCCGCGCCGAGCCGGATAGGTTGGGGGCGTGACAGACGACGAGCTCATCGGCTTCCACTGCCCCGTCGAGGTGCGCTGGTCGGACATGGACGTGTACCAGCACATCAACCACGCACGCATGGTGACGCTGCTGGAGGAGGCCCGCATCCCGTGGCTCATGGCCGACGGTGTTCCCACCGCGACCCTGCGGAACAGTGCGGTGATCGCCGACCTGCACGTGCGCTACCGCGGCCAATTGCGCCACGAGGACACGCCTCTCGACGTGTTCATGTGGGTGGAGCAGTTGCGGGCCGTCGACTTCACGGCGGGATACGAGGTGCGCCCGCACGGCGCACCGATGAGTACTCCGCCGGCCATCGTGGCGTCGACGCAGATCGCAGCCTTCGACATCGACACCCAGCGCCTGCGCCGGCTGTCCGGCGACGAGCGCGAGTACCTGCAGCGCTGGCAGCGGCCGTGACGGGTGCACTGGCCGAGCGGTCGGTGACCGTCCCGGACGCGCGGGACCGGGACGATCTGTCGACCTTCCTGACCCACGCCGCGCGGCTCGACCCGGGCGCGGTGGTGCGCCTCCGGCGCCGCGGTGACAGTCACGTGGTCGCGTGGATCGAGACCGGATTCGACGTCCTCGCCGCCCGCGTGATCCGCGCCCGGGTGCTGCCGTCGGACGTCACCGTGGCCGCGGACGGGCTCCTCTCGGCGATGCGATCCGCCGGACCTGCACCGTTCGATCCCGGCTTCGGCATGGACTCCGCCTGGCGCGGCCCGGTGCCGCCGGACGCCGGGTGGACCCATGTGGACGACGTCCCCGGTCCGGTGTTCGTGGAGCTGGCCGAGCGTGGTGTCGCCCTGGCCCGCGAACACGGAACCGATCACGGCCCGCCCGTGTCGCTGCTCGATCAGGACGTGGTGACCGTCGAGGCCGACGGCGAGGCGGTGCCCGTGTCGATGCGCATGATCTTCGCGCTCAACGCCATGAAATTCGTGCCCACGGTGTCCGACTCGTCGCGGAGTGCGGACGACGCGCGCGTCCGGGTGCGAATCGCTCGGTCGTGGATCCGGCTCGACGCCCGCTACGGATCGGTGTTCCGCAGCCGGGGCGCCACGATCCCGCTCATGGTGTCCTGATCGACCCGCACCGCGACTCGTTCAGACGAGCCAGGCCGCCGCGTCGGCCGGAAGCAGCCCGTCCTGCAGCGGTGCGCTGGCGAGCAGCAGCGCTCCCGGCGGCAGGGTGATGGGCTCGGACGTGGTGTTCAGAGCGCAGATGACGCCGCCGCGGCGCCGGAACGCCAGACACCCGGGAGGGCTCCCGTACCACTCGACTCCGGGCTCGCTGAACTCCGGACGCGCGGCCCGCAGGCTCAACGCCGTCCGATAGAGGCTCAGCATGGAGTCCACGTCCTCGAGTTGGCTCTCCACGGTCAGCGGGGCCCACTCGGCGGGAATCGGCAACCAGGTCTCCCGCGCCGTCGAGAATCCGAACGGCGGCTCGGTGCCCTCCCACGGCAGCGGGACGCGGCACGCGTCTCGTCCGCGTTCCTGGCCGCCGGATCGGAACCAGGCGGGATCCTGCAGAGCGGAGTCGGGGAGGTCCGCGTTGGGCAGCCCGAGCTCGGAGCCGTTGTAGACGAACACGACACCGGGGAGCGCCAGCAGGACAAGGGCCATCGCGCGTGCGCGCTGCAGACCCTGCTCACCTCCGCCGTACCGGGTGACCTCGCGGTCGACGTCGTGGTTGGACAGGGTCCACGTCGGCGTGCCGCCGACACGGTCGACCGCGTCGAGCGAGTTGTCGACGGCGTCCCTGATGGCCGAGGCGTCGAACGCGGACTCGGCCAGCCGGAAGTTGAAGCCCAGGGTGAGCTCGTCGGGACGGATGTAGCGACTGAAGCGTTCGTTGTCCTGGACCCACACCTCGCCGACCGTCATCGCGCCGTCGTACTCGTCCACGACCCGGCGGATGGCGCGGTGGATCTCGTGCACCCCGTCGTCGTCGAAACGGGGGTCCCCGTCCTCGTTGCGCATCAGCTCGTTCACGGACAGATCCATGTCCGGGAGATCCGCCGGCTTGGCCATGCCGTGGGCCACGTCGATGCGGAACCCGTCGACACCGCGGTCGAGCCAGAACCGGATCGTCGCCTCCAGGTCTGCGAGCACCTCGGGTTCGGTCCAGTTCAGATCCGGCTGCTCGGGCGCGAAGATGTGGAGGTACCACTGACCGGGTGTGCCGTCCGCCTCGGTGACGCGGTGCCACGCGGGACCGCCGAAGATGCTGGGCCAGTTGTTCGGCGGCTCGGAGCCGTCGCCCTTGCCGTCCCGGAACACGTAGCGGGCCCGCTCCGGGCTCCCGGGCGCCGCGGCCAGAGCGGCCCGGAACCATTCGTGCTGATCGCTCGTGTGGTTCGGCACCAGGTCCATCGTGACCTTCATGCCCCGCGCGTGCGCCTCCGTCACCACGGCGTCCATCGTCTCGAGAGATCCGAACAGCGGATCGATGTCGCGGGGATCGGACACGTCGTATCCGTGGTCGACCATCGGCGACCGCATCACCGGACTGAGCCAGAGTGCATCGACGCCGAGCAGTTCCAGGTATCCGAGCTTGTCCCGGATGCCACCCAGATCACCGATCCCGTCGCCGTCGGAGTCCGCGAACGAGCGGGGGTAGATCTGGTAGAAGACGGCGTCGGACCACCAGGGGGCCGGGGCGGACGGGCCGTCGGTGGGGGACGGGCCGGCGGACGCGTCGATCGGAGTGCTCACAGGCGCAATAGTGCCAAAGGCCGAGCCGCGAGGGGCGGTGCGCCCGTCACCACGACCCCTCCGGCCTGCCCGGCTTCTCGTTGCGACCGGCCTCCGGCCTGCCCGGCTCCCACGAGAATCACCACGCGTCCGCTGTTCATGCCATGGGAAGGTCAAGAAAATCGGAACGATCGGCGTGAAAACTACCCAAAGTTTGTTTGGTGGGGTATTTTCAGGCGGAACTTCAAGCGACGGTAAAGGAACCTCCATGACGACTCCTGTTTTCGAAGCCGTGAGTCTCGACTCCGTCGAGCTCCTGCCGGCTCCGATCGATCCTTCGTGGATCCTCGAGGGTGCTCCCGTCGCGCGCAGCGGTCAGTGGTCCTGCAGCCCGGACACCACCACGTCGTCGTGGGTCTGGGACTGCACCGCCGGCACCTTCAACTGGTACTTCGAGCAGGACGAGACCATTCACGTGATCGAGGGCGAGGTCGTCGTCCAGTCCGCGGGCAACGAGCCCCGCGTGCTCCGCGCCGGGGATGCCGCTCTGTTCTACGCCGGCACCTGGGCCGAGTGGCACGTGCCGCACTACGTGCGCAAGCACGCCATCCTGCGCCCGCACATCCCGCGTCCCCTGTGGTTCGCGATGCGTGTCGCCCGCAAGCTGCGGGGCAAGGGCCGCCCCGGCGCCCTCGGCTGAGCGCGCAGCACTACAACGGCGAGTTCACCATCGAGTTCGCCGCCATCTCGATGTAGTCGACGAACTGCTGTCGATGCACATCGTCCATCGTGTCCGAGTCGATCGACGCCAGGGCCGTGTGCATCGCGCGCAGCCAGGCGTCGCGCTCGAACGGCCCGATGACGAACGGCGAGTGCCGCATCCGCAGACGCGGGTGGCCGCGCTCGTCCGAGTAGCTACGCGGACCACCCCAGTACTGCTCGAGGAACATGCGCATCCGGCGCTCCGCCGGGCCCAGGTCCTCCTCCGGGTACAGCCGCCGCAGAATCTCGTCCCGCTCGACCTCGGCGTAGAAGCGCGCGGTCAGGGTGCGAAACGTCTCCGCACCGCCGACCGCGTCGTAGAAGGTCTGTGCCGGCTCGGTCATGGCTCCATTGTTCTCCACGATCACGTGCTCATACTCGGGGCGGGTCCGAAGGGCCGCCCGTTGGGGTAGGGCGCCGCGATGCCGGACTCGTCGAAGGCGTCCAGGATCTGACGATGCAACTGGCGCTGCACGGCCCACTGCCGGCCGGGTCGGACCTTGATGGTCAGGCGCAGCGTCACCGTGTCCGACGTGACGGCGTCGACGCCGAGCATCTGCGGGGCCTCGAGAATGTCCTCCTGGAACTCGCCACGCTCGATGGACTCGCGCGCCGTGCGCTCGGCCACCTCGCACGCGACGTCGATGTCGGCGGAATGACTGACGGGGAGGTCCAACACCGCGACGGCGTGACCCTGGCTCATGTTGCCGACACGCAGCACCTCGCCGTTGCGGACGTACCAGAGCGTCCCGGAGATGTCGCGGACCGTGGTGACCCGCAGGCCCACGGTCTCGACCGTGCCCGATGCCTCGCCGAGATCGACGATGTCGCCGACTCCGTACTGGTCCTCGAGCAGCATGAAGATGCCGGAGAGGAAGTCGCGGACGAGGTTCTGCGCGCCGAAACCGAGCGCGACACCCACGATGCCTGCGGACGCGATGAAGGGGGCGACGTTCACACCGACGATGGAGAGCGCGGAGAGCACGAACCAGACCAGGATGCCGACGGAGACCGCCGACTTGAGCACCGAACCGATGGTGCGGGCGCGCTGGTTGCGGCGCTCGTTCAGGATGGTGGTGGTGACGCCGGCGGGGGCACGTTCGCGCAGCGGCCTCAGCAGGGGCGGTTTACCCGCAGCGCTGCGACCCGCGCCGGGTGAGCGGCTGGTGAACCGGTCGATCATGCGGTGCAGGATGTAACGCAGAACCACGGCGAGCAGGGCGTACCCCAGAACCTGGAGCGGGCGTTGGATCAGCCAGTCGCGACCGGTGTCGGAGAGCGAGAGGGCGAGGACGTCGTTCGGGTCGAAGGAATACACCCGAAAAGTCTACGGATCTGCTCGGCGCACGCCACCTGTCACCACCCGTCTCGGCACCCACCCCGCCACCCGTGCGGGGGGACACCCGGAGTTCACCGCGTGGCCGTCGGCCGGACCTCGAATGAGCGTGCGAACGGCACCGATTCGTGATGCACTGTGGTTGGTCTTCACGTGCGGGCGGTGGCTGTCGCAAACCAGTGGTAGTCGCGCCGCGCGCAGTGGTCACTGGAGGTGGCATGAAGAAGAGCGGGACTGTCGCGAAGGTTCGGGCCGGGCATCGACAACTGTCGCCCACCGACGCCGTGCAGGGCGGCGCGTCGGGGGCGCGACCCCAGTCCGAACACCCTGTCGTCTTCGGCGGCGCGTCGTTGCACGCCGTCACCGATCACTCCGATCCGGCCGACGTCGACGGGCACCTCGATCACGAGGACGCCGTCCCCGCCTGGGTGAAGCGGCGCGTACTCCTCCTGAACGCCACGTTCGAACCACTCACCGCGCTGCCCATGCGGCGTGCCGTCGTCCTGCTGGTCTGCGAGAAGGCCGTCGTGGTGCACGACGACGACGACGGTCCCGTCGTCCACTCGGCGGACATCGCTCTGCAGGTGCCGTCGGTCATCCGCCTCCGCTCGTACGTGCGGGTGCCCTACCGGGCGCGCATCCCGATGACGCGGGCGGCTCTGATGCATCGGGACCGTTTCCGGTGCGCGTACTGCGGTTCCAAGGCCGAGACCATCGACCACGTGGTGCCGCGCAGTCGCGGCGGCGGTCACTCCTGGGAGAACTGCGTCGCGTGCTGCGCTTCCTGCAATCACCGCAAGGCGGACAAGATGCTCAGCGAGCTGGGGTGGACCCTGCGCGCCGCGCTGGTCCCGCCGAAGGGTCCGCACTGGCGACTGCTCGCGAGCATCAAGGAACTCGATCCCACCTGGCTGCCGTACCTGGGTGAGGGCGCGGCCTGACACCCGTCCACTAAGGTGATGGGCGTGAGCATCCTCGAAACCGCGCTGATCTTCGGACTGATTCCGTTGGCACTGTTCCTCGCGCTCTTCGTGTTCGCGAAGATCACGTCGACCGATCCCGCGCCGCGTCCCGCCCCCTACCGACTCGGGCAGCAGTGGGACCACGCCCCGGTGCTGTGGTCGGCCACGGACGAGGTGACGCCGTACTCGCAGCACGCTGCGCATTCGACACACGCCGAACTCACCGCGGGTTCGGCTTCGCTGGTAGGAGGCCGGGCAAGTGGCAAGTGGTGAACTCTCGACCCGTCGGATCGACGAGGAGAACCTTCCCGTCGGCCATGTGGTGACCGCGAGCGGTCGAGTCTCCGGTGTGCACCAGGTGGGCACCGTCAACCCCGACCTGTCCCCATTCGCGACCGACGAGCTGATCCAGCTCGACGAGTCGCTCGTCGAGGCCACCCGCCGTACGGGCATCCGCTTCAACGTGCTGGTCGGTGACCTCGGCCCCGACACCGCCGCGGGTGCGGACGCCGCTCTCGCGGGAACGCCCGAGGCCGAGTACTCGGTGCTCATCGCGGTCTCACCGAACCAGCGCGCCATCGAGGTTCGTTCCGGTCGAGGCGTCGCCCATCTCGTCGACGACCGCATCGCGCAGCTCGGTATCACCGCGGCCACGGGATCCTTCCGTGACGGCGACCTGATCGACGGCCTCGTCGCCGCCGTGCGCGTCATGAGCGCGGCGATCACCGGCCCGTCCGCCTGACACGGCGCCACCCCGGCACAGAGACAAGGGCCCATCATCCGCGAGGATGATGGGCCCTTGTCCGTGCCGAGTCAGGTGCGGTCAGGCACCGTCCGCCGCTCGAGCGGCGAGCGACCGCACCACGGACGCGCGACCCTCGACGACGAGGCGCGCGAGGGCCGGCGGGTGGTCGCCCGCGAGGAACTCGTCCGCCGCCGCCACCGACTGCTCACTGATGGACCAGGTCGGGTACAGACCGACGACGACGGTCTGCGCGACCTCGCTGGAACGACGTGCCCAGACATCGGAGATGGCGTCGAAGTAGCGGGAGACGAACGGCTCCAACAACTCTCCCTGGCCCGCACCGGGGAACGCGCCGATGATGGCACGCGCGGTGATGTTGGGTAGGGAGTCGTTGTCGATGACCGTGGTCCACGCCTCCTCCTTGACCGAGGCCTGCGGGCGGGCAGCTCGCGCCGCCGCCGCGTTGCGGGCACCGGCCGCGGTGTTGTCCTTCTCGGCCTCGGCGTCGATCACGGGTGTGTCGGACCCCGTGTCGATCGCGCCGCTGCGAGCCAGAGCGGTGACGAACCGCCAGCGCAGATCGGTGTCGACGGTGAGGCCGCCCAGATCCTGGCCGTCCACGTCTCCGTCGAGCAGCGCCTGCAGCACTGTCGTGTGGCGCTCGGCCAGCACGGACGAGGCCAGCGCGTTGACGTAGGCCAGCTGATGATCCGACCCACCGTCGGCCGCGCGCGCCAGCTCGAGGAGGCGGTCGGCGAACTCGGGCCATCCCGTGGACTGCGCCCACCCCGGCTCGGCGTAGCTGCCGAGCGCGGTCTGCGCCTGCAGCAGGAGCCGCTGCACGACTCCGACCTCGGTCTCGGAGGTGATGCCGCGCTGCACCAGTGCGACGAAGTCGCGTGCCTTCAGATCGGCCTGCCGGGTCATCTCCCACGCCGCCGACCACGCCAGGGTGCGGGGGAGCGACTCGGTGATGTCGCCGATGCGCGCGATGAGCGTCTCGAGCGAGGTCGGATCCAGCTGCAGCGAGCAGTACGTCAGGTCGTCGTCGTTGACGAGCACCAACCGACCGGCGGGCGTGCCCACCAGCGCGGGAACCTCGGTGCGCTCCTGCGGCTCGACGTCGAGCTCGACCCGCTGGGTGCGAGTGAGCGCGCCGGAGTCGTCACCGTCGTAGATGCCGACGGCGATGCGGTGCACGCGGCGCTCACCCTTGCCGGGTGCCGCGGCCCCCTGCACGACGGAGAAGGACGAGTAGTTGCCGTCGTCGTCGATCTCGAATTCCGGTGTCAGTGTGTTCAGGCCGGTGGTGCGCAGCCACTGATCACCCCAGTCCGAGAGGTCGCGACCGGACGAGGCCTCGAGAGCCGACAGCAGATCCGAGAAGGTCGCGTTGTCGAAGGCATGGTCGCGGAAGTAGCTGCGCAGACCCGCGAGGAAGTCCTCGAGCCCGACGTAGGCGACGAGCTGCTTGAGGACGCTGGCGCCCTTGGCATAGGTGATGCCGTCGAAGTTGACCTCGACTGCGGCGAGATCGGGAATGTCCGCGGCGATGGGGTGCGTCGACGGCAACTGGTCCTGGCGGTAGGCCCAGCTCTTCTCGACGTTCGCGAACGTGGTCCACGCGCTGGTGTACTCGGTGGCCTCCGACTGGCAGAGCACCGACGCGAACGTGGCGAAGGACTCGTTGAGCCACAGGTCGTCCCACCACCGCATGGTCACGAGATCGCCGAACCACATGTGGGCCATCTCGTGCAGCACGGTCTCGGCGCGGCGCTCGTAGGAGTAGCGCGTCACCTTGGACCGGAAGACGTAGTCCTCCAGGAAGGTCACCGCGCCGGCGTTCTCCATCGCGCCCGCGTTGAACTCGGGCACGAACAGCTGGTCGTACTTGCCGAAGGCGTACGGGACACCGAAGTTACGGTGGTAGAACTCGAAGCCCTGCTTGGTCTCGGTGAAGAGGCGATCGGCGTCCATGTACTCCGACAGCGATGCGCGGCAGTAGATTCCGAGCGGAATGGTGCCGTGGTCGTCCGAGTAGGAATCGGTCCACTGCGCGTACGGGCCGGCGATGAGCGCGACGAGGTAGGTGCTCATCACGGGAGTCGTCTCGAACACGTGCGTCGTGGCACCGGACGCCTCGGAGGTCTCCGCGGCAGCCGCGTTGGAGATGACGGCCCAGTCCTTCGGTGCCGTCACCGTCACGTCGAAGGTCGCTTTGAGATCCGGCTGGTCGAAGCACGCGAACATGCGCTTGGCGTCCGCGGTCTCGAACTGGCTGTACAGGTAGACGGAGCCGTCCGACGGATCGACGAAGCGGTGCAGGCCCTCACCGGTATGGGAGTAGACGCACTCCGCGACCACGGTGAGCTCGTTGTGCTCCGCGAGGTCGGTGAGCGCGATGCCCGTCGACTCGTCGTAGGAGGAGACGTCGACGTCGGTTCCGTTGAGCGTCGCGGAGCTCACCGAGGCGGCGACGATGTCGACGACACTGGAGGCTCCGGCGGTCGCGTCGAAGGTGACGGTGGTGGTCGAGGAGAAGGTCTTCTCGCCCGGGCCACCGGCTCCGTCCGTCAGGTCGAGAGTGATGGAGTAGTGCGTGACCGTGAGCAGCGAGGACCGTTCCTCTGCCTGGTCCCTGGTCAAATTGGGGGCAACCACGTGCACCCTTTCTGTCGATTTCTTCTGCCACCGCCGAACTGCGGTCGCGGCTGTGTCCATCCCATCATGACGCCGGTCGCCGCGGGCGGGTAGAACAGGTGTGCAGAGTTCGTGTCACCGGCCCACTGTGCGGGACGCTCCGCAGACCAGCCGAACACCGAGCACTACCCGACGACGAAAGGACCGACGTGAGCGATAGCAAGGACGTGGCAGATTTCTGGTTCGACCCGCTCTGCCCGTGGTGTTGGATCACCTCGCGCTGGATTCTCGAGGTGGCGAAGGTTCGCGACATCGAGACGAACTTCCACGTCATGAGCCTGGCGGTCCTCAACGAGGGACGCGATCTTCCCGACGAGTACCAGGACATGATGAAGAAGGCGTGGGGTCCCGTCCGCGTCGCGATCGCGGCCGCGCAGGAGAAGGGCGACGAGATCCTCGCGCCGCTCTACACCGAGATGGGGACGCGAATCCACAACGAGGGCAACAAGGACTTCCAGGACGTGATCCAGAAGTCGCTCGCTGCACTGGACCTCCCGGCCTCGTTGGCCGAGGCCGCCGCGAGCAGTGAGTTCGACGACGCGCTGCGCAAGAGCCACCACGCGGGAATGGACAAGGTGGGCAAGGACGTCGGCACGCCGACCATCCACGTCAACGGTGTCGCCTTCTTCGGTCCCGTGCTGTCGAGGATCCCGCGCGGCGAGGAGGCCGGCAAGCTGTGGGACGCGTCGGTGATCTTCGCGTCGTACCCGCACTTCTTCGAGCTCAAGCGTTCTCGCAACGAGGACCCGCAGTTCGACTGAGTCGACCGCGCACCCCGTCGGTGGTGCCGGCGGGGTGCGTCAGACCACGATGAGGTCGGGACGGCCCCGGCGATCGCGAGTGCCGTCCCCGAACTCCAGTGCCTCGCCGCCGAGCCAGCGACGCGCGGACCAGGCGGCCGCCACCGCGTCGAGCACGTCGTCCATCGCGGGCCCGTCCTCGATCGCACTCGTGGCCTCCAGCAGCGCCGGCACGTCCACCACCACCGAGAGTGCTTGCAGCCGTTGCGCGATGCCGCGGGCTCGTTTCTTCGACGTGAAGCGGGTGGCGGGGGCGAGTGCCCGGAACGACGATTCCGGGTGCACCTCGATCACCCGCGCGATGTCTGGGTCGGCCGCGTCCCAGGCCCGGATGTGGTCGGTGAGGTACCAGGACTGCTTGCTGATGGCCTTGCCCGTGCGGGCGCGGGCGATCACGCAGGCGTCCTCCCAGGAGGCCGCCCACACCGCGTCGCGTACCGGCGTGGGGAAGAGCGACGATCGCGCCGGGCCCAGGAACGTCCGAACCTGGAGTTCGCTCGCTCGCACTCCGGCGTCGGGAACGGTCAGCGGCATGTCGACCCCGACGGCCGCGCAGTCCCGGGTGGTGTCCAGGACGGCCGCGACGGTGTCGACCAGGGTCAACGACACTCGTCCCTCGTGGAGGCGAGCCACCACCCACCGGCCCGCGGCGCCGTCCACCCCGGCGACGGGGCCCCACCCGCACGGTGGCGTCGGGGCGAAGGGGGGCACCTGTCAAACTCTAGCCATGCGCGTATACCTGGGTGCCGATCACGCCGGCTTCGAGTTCAAGAATCAGATCATCGACCACCTGCGGGAATCGGGACACGAGCCGATCGACTGCGGTGCGTTCACGTACGACGCGGTGGACGACTACCCGGCGTTCTGCATCGAGGCGGCTCGCCGCACGGTCGCCGACCCGGAGAGCCTCGGACTGGTGCTCGGTGGCTCCGGCAACGGTGAGCAGATCGCGGCCAACAAGGTCCCAGGCGCGCGGTGTGCTCTCGCCTGGAGCGTCGAGACGGCCCAGCTCGCGCGTCAGCACAACAAGGCGCAGCTGATCGGCATCGGCGGCCGCATGCACACGCTGCCCGAGGCGCTCGCGATCGTGGACGCGTTCCTCGAGACCCCGTGGTCGGGCGAGGAGCGCCACCAGCGCCGCATCGACATCCTGTCCGAGTACGAGCGCACCGGCGACGCGCCGGCCGTTCCCGGTGCACCCTCGGCCGACGGCGGCTCCGAATAAGAGGGTCCGCACCACAGCCCGAGTAGTCAGGTACCACCCATGCCCGAGGGGCACACTCTCCATCGTCTGGCGCGACTGCACCAGAAGCGTTTCGGCGGCCAGGTCATCGAGGTGTCCAGTCCGCAGGGACGTTTCGTCGACGGTGCCGAGTGGGTCTCCGGGCATGTCCTGAAGCGCGCCGACGCCTGGGGCAAGCATCTGCTCCACCGGTACGACAACGGGGCGATCGTCCACGTCCACCTCGGGCTGTACGGAAAGTTCGGCGAGCAGTCCGTTCCCATGAAGGAGCCCGTCGGCCAGGTGCGGATGCGCATGGTGGGGGAGGAGTACGGCACCGACCTGCGCGGCCCCACCCGCTGCGAGATCTTCGACGACACTCAGGTCGACGCGCTGGTGGCGCGCCTGGGTCCCGATCCGCTGCGCAAGGAGTCCGACCCGGAGAAGGCGTTCCACCGGATCCACAAGTCGGCCATGGCGGTCGGCGCGTTGCTGATGGAGCAGGACGTCATCGCCGGCATCGGCAACGTCTACCGGGCCGAGCTGCTGTTCCGGCACCGCGTGAGCCCGTTCCGCACGGGCAAGCACCTCGACCACGAGGAGTGGGACGAGATGTGGACGGATCTCGTCGAGTTGATGAAGGTGGGCGTGCGACGCGGGCGCATCATCACGCTGGACAAGGAACACGACTCGGGCACCGGGTCGCGTGGACCGGGACGCCCGCGTTCCTACGTCTACAAGAGGAACGGCCAGCCGTGCCTGATCTGCGGCACGACGATTCTCACCGCGGACATGAAGGGCCGCAACCTCTTCTGGTGCCCGACGTGTCAGGCGACGTGAGGTCGGTCGAGCACTGATCCGTCCGCACACGTTCCGGGGGCGCGCACCCGGTTCCGCTGACTGGACGGGGTGCACGGCACCGGTGGGTGTGCGGACCGGCGCCCGTGGAGGTCAGAAACCCCCGTCGAAGCCGCCGCCGCCATCGAAGCCGCCGCCGCCATCGAACCCGCCGCCGTCGTCGAACCCGCCGCCGCCATCGAACCCGCCGCCGTCGGAGTCGCCCCCACCGTCGTAGCCCCCGTCGCCGCCGCCATCGCTCATGTCGGTCCCGTCGCCCTCACCACTGGCGAAGTTGTCCGCCCCGTAGCCCACGCCGGCCATCCCGGAGAACATCGCGGAGAACAGGAACATGGATCCCATGCCCCACGCGCCGGCCACGAGGGCGGGCTTCCACCACGGCTCGGAGTACCAGCCCGCAGGGACGGGGCGACCCGCCACGCGTCCGCCGGGGTAGTAGTTCGGCGTCCTCTCGGACGGTCCGGGGCTCGCGGTCACGGCCCGACCCTCGTAGTCGACGGTGCGTTCCTCGGTGACCTCGCCCGCGGACTTCTGTCCGTCGATGGTGGGGACCTCGGGGCCGGGGTCCATGCCCATCGCCAGCCGGGCAGCGCGGATGTAGTAGAGCCCTTCCAGCGCAGTCTGTTTGGCCAGACGCGCCTGGGTGGGGGACTGCGCCTGATCGATCTGTGAGCCCGCGGCCGTGTAGCGCTCGGACGCGTCGGCCAGAGCCTGCTTGGAGGCAGTGTCCGAGCCCACCAGGTTGTACACCTGGCCGCCGAGGCGCTCGATGGCCTGACGCGCGTCGGCCTTGGCGTCGTCGAGCGACTCGAGACTCCGTCGGCCGGACCTGCGCTGGGACACGACGACGACGCCGACGACCAGAGCCACGACGACGATGATCAGGAGCAGAGGTTCCATGGTCCCAGTGTACGGAGAGTCCGGTTCCGGTCGCGGATCACGACGCGGGGCGCAGCGACTCTCGACCGTTGCTCCACGCGTCCATGAGATGGTCCGCCAGGACGTTCTCGACGTGGTCGATGGCGCGCATCCCGAAGACGACGTCCGCCTCGAGTTCCGGTTCGCGCGCGATGAGGTCGCCCACCACGTCGTGTCGCATGACCTGCTCGTGCACCGCGTCCGCCTCGACGTGCTCGGCGTAGAACGCGACGCACTCGGCCGGGAACTCCAACCGCTGCAACGCTTTCACCAGCCGCTGCGATCCGGGTGAGGAGGTGATCTCGGTCGCGGCGAGGTGTCCGACGGCGGCACCCCGCAGCGATCGGTGCAGACCGAACATCGACATCAGGTTGACCGGTGCGAGGGTCGGTGCACCCACCCGGTCGAGGTAACCGAGGTAGGTCGCGTCGAGTCCCGCCGCTGCCAGGAGGTCGCGAAAGAGGTTCTGGTGCATCCGGCTTCCGCGCCCGCCGCCGAACTCGTCGAACTCGACGGCGACGTAGGAGGCCTTGGCCTGACCCTGCAGCCGCGGGATCGTCCACGCGTGGGGGTCGGCCTCCTTGAGGTGGTACAGCGACCGGTGCGCGAGGTACTCCCGCATCTGCTCGGCGGTGCCGGTGTCGCGGAGGTGGAAGGACGGGCCGGACCCGTCGACGTGCTCCGTCGACAACAGGTCCATCTCGTCGGCCGCCGAGCCGCCCACCGTCACGTGCGCACGGACGTCGGCGAGGAAGGCGCTCTCCATCTCGGCACGCAGACGCAGGAGGTCGGGATTCCACTCCCAGGCGTCGTCCACACCGGGGAGCCCGCGGTAGTGCAGTTCGTAGCAGAGGTACAACGCGAGATGAAGGTCGTCGCCGTAGGGATCGGCGTCCGTGACGGGGGCGACGACGCTGCCCGCGTCCGACGGGGACTGCACGAGTGCGGACAGGACGGCGGAGGACAGCGGCCCACGCGCCGTCGGCAGCGCGGCTGCGGTCGGCGGGGTCGAGGTGGTCGGGGTGTCGTTCAGCATCGCGGTCACCTCGTCCGACTACCCGTTTCGACCGTGTCCGAACATGCGTGGCGGTCGCTGGGGTCCGAAGACGGGCAGCGGACCCGATCCGGGTTCGGTCGGTACGGGCGTGGTGCGGCGGAGCAACAGGGTGGCCGCGTCGAGCACCAGTTCGCGGTCGTACGTCAGGCGGTAGTCGAACACCGGGTCCGACTCGGTCGATCCGTCGCCGTCCGTTTCGGCTCCGATGACGGCGGCGGTGAAGTGCGGGCTCACGACGATCACCGACAGTTCCCGCAACAGCGGGTCCGCGGCGGGCAGCCTCATGGTGTGCAGGCCGGGCACCGGCGGTGTGGTCGCGGCGCCGCCTCGTCCGAACAGGGCGACGAGCGTCCCGGACGCGGCGAGGTGCGCGGCCTGATGCATCTGCTCGGCGGACACCTCGAACGAGTGCGGAACCGTGGCCAGCACGATGGTCGACGGTCCGGTGGCCGCCGCGTGGAGCGCGAACTGGTCGATGATCGTGGAGAGCAGGGACAGACGCCCGCGGCGGATGCCACCGGTGGCCGCGGCGAGTGCGAAGGGCGTCGGCGCGGACGGCATGCGGTGGGTGAGCCCGACGGCGAAGGGGGAGTCCGACGGCAGGTCGGCGGCGGTCGGGCCGGCGTGTGGCTCACGGCGCGGCAACGGAGCGGGCGTGCCGAAGAGCCAGCCCTGGCCGAGAGCAGCGCCCATCTCACGCGCGAGATGGAGGTGTTCCTCGGTCTCGATGCCCTCGGCGAGGACCACCGCGCCCGTGCGGTCGGACTCCGCCGAGACCGCCGCGAGCACCCGCGCGGTGTCCGCCGTCGCCCGCTGCTGGGTGAACGTCATGTCCAGCTTGATGATGTCGGGCCGCAGGAACGGCAGCAGGGCCAGGCTCGCCGTCTCGGCTCCCACGTCGTCCACCGCCACGAGCCACCGTCGGTCGCGCACTCGTTCCACTGCCTCGAGCAGCGATGCGGGGTCGGCGATCAGGTCACGTTCGGTGATCTCCACGACCACCGACAGTCGCGACGCCTCGGCGAGCAGAGCGGCCACCCCCGCGGGAGGCGCGAGGTTCATCGCGCTGGGTTCCATGTTGACGAACAACTGCAACCCGGTCGGCAGATTGGCCTCCAGCGCCCCCCGGAGCGCACTGACGCGGCACATCCAGTCCAGCTGACCGACGGTCCCGTGCGCACGCGCCGACTCGAACAGTGCAGCGGGTGACTCCCAGGGTGTGCCGACGGGGCCGCGGGCGAGGGCCTCGTAGCCGACCAGCGCGCGCGTCGAGAGGTCGACGACGGGTTGGTAGAGGGAGTGGACCGTCAGGCCTGCGGGGATCTCTTCCACGCCCGGTCCTCTCGTCGGCGGACCGAGTCCGCGTGCCTGCAGCATCTGAAACAGTAGGCCGATCACCCCTCGCGAGGGCGAGGACGGATCAGACGGGCGACGGCACGACGGTGACAGGGACGTCCACCGAGTGCATCACGGCTCGGCTGGTCGATCCCAGCAGGAGCGAGGTGAATCCACCCCGCCCGCGGCGACCCACGACGACGAGGTCCGCCTCGGCCGATCTGGCCACGAGTTCCCGCACCGGCCGGTCCTGGACCACCACGCGCTCCACCTCGACGTCGGGGTAGTCCTGCGACCACCCGGCCATCGTCTCCGCGAGGACGGCCTCCTCGTCCTCGGCAGACCGACCGCGGCCGCCGGGAACGTCGATGTCGCTCCACGCGTGCACGGCGATCAGCGATGCCCCGCGTGACGAGGCGATCTCGAACGCCCAGCGGACGGCGGGCACGCTGTTGTCCGTGCCGTCGACGCCGACGACGACGGCGTGTCCCGTGCCCTCGTTCGGCGGCGTGTCCAGAGGCACCACGGTGACGGCGCACGAGGCGTGTGTCGCCACCGCCGTGCTCACCGACGCGGAGAGTCCTCCCGTGAACTCGCCGAGCCCCCGCGTCCCCACGACGATCATCGCGGCGTCCGTCGATCGTTCGACCAGTACTCCGGCGGGGGTGCCGTGGTGGGTCTCGGTGGAGACCGACACGTCGGCCGCCACGGCCCGCGCCGCGTCCACTCCGTCGGCGAGAATGCGGTCGAGTGCACTCGCTGCAGTGTCGTCGACGTCCGCGAAGGCCGGCGCGGACACCGCCGTGACCAGCACGAGGGGCAGGCCGCGAGCGGTGCAGAGCCGCGTGGCCCATCGCACGGCCGCGAGCGCTGCGGACGATCCGTCGGCTCCGACGACGACGGGGTGGGACACGGGCATGCAGGCCTCCAGCGGTTCGAACGGACGGTGCCGAGATGACCACAGTGTTCCCGACGCGAGGCGATGTCATGCCCGGAACAGGCAGTTGAGTCTGCAACGGCGTTATCTCGATGTGCTGTGAACGTTATCGGATCGTGATGCTCTGCACGCAGCCTCGTCACTCTGGCGGGCGAATCTAAGGCAGACGCCGAGGAACGAGATCGACGCACACGAACCGGGAGACACAGCAATGACCGCACACGGACTCGACACCCACTTCTCTTTCGACGCTGCCGATCTCACCGTCCTCGAATACGAACGCGGCGACGTCGCCGTGGTGTCGGTCGGCGGCGAGATCGACATGAGCACCACGCCCGAACTCCGCGAGGTCCTGGCACGCGTGGCCGCTCGCGGCCACGAGGACGTGGTTCTCGACCTGTCGGACGTCACCTTCCTGGGCAGCGCC
The DNA here is from genome assembly GCF_001426145.1 of Rhodococcus sp. Leaf225. Taxonomy (NCBI): domain Bacteria; kingdom Bacillati; phylum Actinomycetota; class Actinomycetes; order Mycobacteriales; family Nocardiaceae; genus Rhodococcus; species Rhodococcus sp. Leaf225. Next base: position 111,757 of record NZ_LMRN01000021.1, read on the forward strand.
GGCGCCGTCCTTCTCCTCGGCGCGGCGTCCTCGCTGTCGGTCCGTCCGATGGTGCTGGTGGCCACCGACCCCGCAGTGCGGCGCCCGCTCGAGCTCCTCGGCGTCTGCTCGCCGATCACCGTGTGCGGAAGCATCTTCGAGGCAGTGTCGCTGGTCACCTCGGCGCGCGACGGCGCCGGAGTCCTGTCCGACGCCGGCTGACCCCCGAACACACGAGAGCCCCCCGATTCGCTGAATCGGGGGGCTCTCGCGTTCGTGGAGCGGGCGACGGGAATCGAACCCGCGTAATCAGTTTGGAAGACTGAGGCTCTACCATTGAGCTACGCCCGCATGCCTGCGGCGGTGCTGGGATCGCCAGCTCCTGCCGCCTGCGTTGAGGAACTGTACCGAACGTCGCGCGCGATCGAGAAATCGGCCCGCCGTCGGCGCCTCCGCGGTACCGCCGTAGGATCGTCGGCGCACGTCGCTGTGGCCTTGCCGGTGCGAATCGCCACGATCGAGGGTGACGGCGTGCACGAGGAACGGGATGTGGCGCAGCTTGGTAGCGCATCCGCTTTGGGAGCGGAGGGTCGCAGGTTCGAATCCTGTCATCCCGACAGACGTCGGTCGCCGCGATCGAATGGTCCAGATCCACCTTCCCACCGGAACCACCCCGCACCACCACAGTCCGACAACGAATCACTGCAGTCGAGCAGATGAAGGAGCACGTTCGTGAAGAGCACTGTCGAGCAGCTGAGCCCGACGCGAGTCCGTATCAACGTCGAGGTGCCCTTCGAGGAGCTGAAGCCTGATTTCGACCGCGCCTACAAGACGCTCGCGCAGCAGATCCGCCTGCCCGGGTTCCGGCCCGGCAAGGCGCCCGCGAAGCTTCTCGAGGCACGCGTCGGCCGCGCGAACGTCCTGAACCAGGTGGTCAACGACGCGTTGCCCGCCAAGTACAACGACGCGCTCAGCTCGACCGAGCTGAAGCCCCTCGGCCAGCCGGACATCGAGATCACCAAGCTCGAGGACGGCGAGGAGATCGTCTTCACCGCCGAGGTCGACGTGCGTCCCGAGATCACGCTGCCCGACTTCTCGAGCGTCACCGTCACCGTCGACCCGGTCGAGATCACCGACGAGGCCGTCGACGAGCAGCTGCTCTCGCTGCGTCAGCGTTTCGGCACCCTCACCGGTGTCGAGCGCGCTGCGCAGACCGGCGACTTCGTCTCCATCGACCTGTCGGCCACGGTCGACGGCGAGGACGTCGCGGAGGCCTCGACCGAGGGCCTGTCCCACGAGGTCGGCTCCGGCCAGCTCATCGAGGGTCTCGACGACGCGATCGTCGGCCTGTCCGTGGGTGACTCCAAGGAGTTCCCGACGACGCTGCTCGCCGGTGAGCACGCCGGCCGGGAAGCGCAGGTCACCGTCACGGTGAAGTCGGTGAAGGAGCGCGAGCTGCCCGAGCCCGACGACGAGTTCGCCCAGCTGGCGAGCCAGTTCGACACGTTCGACGAGCTGATGGCCGATCTGCGCGAGCGCGTGGCCCGCGTCAAGAAGGTCGAGCAGGCCGGGCAGATCCGCGACAAGGTGCTCGAGGCTCTGCTCGAGTCCGTCGAGGTCCCGGTTCCCGAGGCCTTCGTCAAGGCCGAGGTCGATTCCGCGCTGCACGACGCGATCCATCCGCTCGACCACGACGAGGACAAGCTCGCGCAGCAGCTCGAGGCCGCAGGCTCCTCGCGCGAGGAGTTCGACACGAACGCGCGTGAGAGTGCCGAGAAGTCCGTGCGCACCCAGCTGTTGCTCGACACCATCGCCGACGCCGAGTCGGTCCAGGTCGGACAGGAAGAGCTGACCCAGAACATCGTCTTCCAGGCGCAGCGCTACGGCATCGCGCCGGAGGAGTTCATCCAGCAGGTGCAGCAGGCCAACCAGCTGCCCGCACTGTTCGCCGACATCCGACGCAGCAAGGCACTCGCCGCGATCGTCGATCGCGTCTCCGTGACCGACACCGCCGGTGCGAGCGTCGACACCAAGGAGCTCTTCGGAGATCCCGAGGACGAGGCCACCGACGAGACCGAGTCGGCGGAGATCGAGTCGTCCACGGACGAGTCGGCTGCGGACGATTCGTCTGCGGGCGAACAGCAGAAGTAACGCTCACAGCGAACGACGGCGGTTCCGGGACTCCGGGGCCGCCGTCCTTCGTTAGTGTCGGTGACAGAGAACGTGAGCGTTCCGTCCACAGGGAACGTTCGCGCTCACGGCGAGAAACTCGTTCAGGCGAGACCACATCGAGCACGAGAAGGCAGGTACCGTGACCACCACGAACCCGGCGACCAACACCGACCAGGCAGGGCCGTCCCGTCAGGCAGGGTCGATCGTGACCGCTCCGGCCATGACGTCCGCGACCGCCGGACTCAACCTCAGCGACTCCGTCTACGAGCGTCTGCTCCGTGAGCGCATCATCTTCCTCGGCACGCAGGTCGACGACGACATCGCGAACAAGCTGTGCGCCCAGATCCTCCTGCTCTCGGCAGAGGACCCCACTCGCGACATCGCGCTCTACATCAACTCGCCCGGCGGTTCCGTCTCGGCCGGCATGGCGATCTACGACACGATGAACTTCGCCGAGTGCGACGTCGCGACCTACGCGATGGGCCTGGCGGCGTCGATGGGCCAGTTCCTGCTCACCGCCGGGACCAAGGGCAAGCGCTACGCCCTGCCGCACGCCCGCATCATGATGCACCAGCCGTCCGCCGGAATAGGTGGCAGCGCGGCGGACATCGCCATCATGGCCGAGCAGTTCGCCCTCACCAAGCGCGAGATGGCCGAACTGATCGCACAGCACACCGGCCAGTCGTTCGAGCAGGTCACCGAGGACTCCGACCGCGACCGGTGGTTCACGGCGCAGCAGGCCCTGGAGTACGGCATGGTCGATCACGTCATCACACGCGCCGAGCAGGCCGGCGGCACCAGCGGAGCCGACAACTGATCGGACCGGACAGCGCAGCGCGCGACGCGCTCGCTCCTGTCGGTCGTCCGATCTCTTCACCCACACCCTTGGAGTACTGATGTCCCAGCTCTTCGATCCCCGTTCTCTCCCCGGCTCCAGCTCGCCCGCCGGGCCCGATTCCCGCTACATCCTCCCGTCCTTCGTCGAGCACTCGAGCTACGGCGTCAAGGAGTCGAACCCGTACAACAAGCTCTTCGAGGAGCGCATCATCTTCCTCGGCGTGCAGGTCGACGACGCCTCGGCGAACGACATCATGGCGCAGCTGCTGGTGCTCGAGGGTCTCGATCCCGACCGCGACATCACGATGTACATCAACTCGCCCGGTGGCTCGTTCACGTCGCTGATGGCGATCTACGACACGATGCAGTACGTGCGCGCCGATGTCGCGACCGTCTGCCTCGGTCAGGCCGCGTCGGCCGCCGCCGTGCTGCTCGCAGCGGGTGCCCCCGGCAAGCGTGCGGCACTGCCGAACGCTCGCGTCCTCATCCACCAGCCGTCCACCGGCGGTGTGCAGGGCCAGGTGTCGGACCTCGAGATCCAGGCTCGGGAGATCGAGCGCATGCGTCGTCTGATGGAGACCACCCTCGGTCGCCACACCGGCAAGGACGCCGACGTCATCCGCAAGGACACCGATCGCGACAAGATCCTCACGGCCGAGGAGGCCAAGGACTACGGGATCATCGACACCGTCTTCGAGTACCGCAAGCTCTCCGCACGCAAGTGACGCCGGCCGGCCGGAGGCCGCTCCCGACACGCCCGGACGACGGGTCGTCGACGGGTGGCTCCGGCCGGTTCCGAGCCCCCGGACTGCATCGATTCACCGACGTCCGAGGGGGTGCGACGCCGCTCCGACATGCCTGCTCGGGTTGCGTCAGAAGTCGACCTCCGACCGCGAAGGCGGGTACGGTCGCACGCAGAGATTCTCTTTCACTAGTGAGGACTAACGCTCATGGCACGCATCGGTGACGGTGGTGATCTGCTCAAGTGCTCTTTCTGCGGAAAGAGCCAGAAGCAGGTCAAGAAGCTCATTGCCGGACCAGGTGTCTACATCTGTGACGAGTGCATCGATCTGTGCAACGAGATCATCGAGGAAGAACTGGCCGAGTCGAGCGAGGTCAAGCTCGACGAGTTGCCCAAGCCCGCGGAGATTCGCGACTTCCTGGAGAACTACGTCATCGGTCAGGACACGGCGAAGCGTCGTCTCGCCGTCGCGGTCTACAACCACTACAAGCGCATCCAGGCCGGCGACAAGGCCCGTGACGCCCGTGGCGAGACCGTGGAACTGGCCAAGTCCAACATCCTGATGCTCGGCCCCACCGGCTGCGGCAAGACCTATCTCGCGCAGACGCTGGCGAAGATGCTGAACGTCCCGTTCGCCATCGCCGACGCCACCGCGTTGACCGAGGCCGGGTACGTCGGTGAGGACGTCGAGAACATCCTCCTCAAGCTGATCCAGGCCGCGGACTACGACGTCAAGCGTGCCGAGACCGGCATCATCTACATCGACGAGGTCGACAAGATCGCTCGCAAGAGCGAGAACCCGTCGATCACGCGCGACGTCTCCGGCGAGGGTGTGCAGCAGGCCCTGCTCAAGATCCTCGAGGGCACGCAGGCCAGTGTCCCGCCGCAGGGTGGACGCAAGCACCCGCACCAGGAGTTCATCCAGATCGACACGACCAACGTGCTCTTCATCGTCGCCGGTGCGTTCGCCGGGCTCGAGAAGATCGTGTCGGACCGCATCGGCAAGCGCGGCCTCGGCTTCGGCGCCGAGGTCCACTCCAAGGCCGAGATCGACACGCAGGACCACTTCGCCGAGGTCATGCCCGAGGATCTGATCAAGTTCGGTCTGATTCCCGAGTTCATCGGTCGCCTGCCGGTCGTCGCGTCGGTCACGCATCTCGACAAGGAGTCCCTCGTGACCATCCTGTCGGAGCCGAAGAACGCTCTGGTGAAGCAGTACACGCGCCTGTTCGACATGGACGGTGTCGAATTGGAGTTCACCCCGGACGCGCTGGACGCGATGGCCGAGCAGGCCATCCATCGCGGCACGGGCGCTCGTGGACTGCGCGCGATCATGGAGGAAGTGCTCAACCCGGTCATGTTCGACATCCCCAGTCGTGACGACGTGGCGAAGGTGGTCGTGACGGCGGAGACCGTGAACGACAACGTGCTCCCCACCATCGTGCCGCGCAAGCCGGACCGGCCGGAACGGCGCGAGAAGAGCGCCTGACCCCCTCAGCTCGATCGAGAGCCCCGACGACCGATGGTCGCCGGGGTTCTCGTGCGTCGGGGCTCTGGAGCGTCGGGGCTCTGGAACGTCGGGGGTAGGGTCGCCGCCATGCGCGTCGCGATCACGTACTGCACCCAGTGTCAGTGGCTCCTGCGAGCCGGATGGATGGCGCAGGAACTGCTGCAGACTTTCGGATCCGACCTCACCGAGGTGGCGCTGGTTCCCGGCACCGGCGGAGTCTTCCGCGTCGTGGTGGGGGAGTCCGTGGTGTGGGATCGCAAGGAGCGCGGCGGTTTTCCCGAGATCACCGTCCTGAAGCAACTCGTTCGAGACGAGGTCGACCCGGAGCGCGACCTCGGGCACGCGGACCGTCCCTAGACGCGCTCGAACACCGCCGCGAGTCCCTGGCCGCCGCCGATGCACATCGTCTCGAGGCCGTACCGCACGTCTCGTCGCACCATCTCGTGAGCGAGGGTGGTCAGGATGCGTGCGCCGGTCGCGCCGACCGGGTGGCCGAGGGAGATGCCCGAGCCGTGCGGGTTGAGCCGAGGGTCGGCGGGGTCCATCGACCACTCGGTCAGCACCGACAACACCTGGGCGGCGAACGCCTCGTTCAGTTCGACGACGTCCATGTCGTCGAGGGTGAGGCCGAGCCGGCCGAGAACGGCGGCCGTCGCCGGGACCGGGCCGATGCCCATCGTCGCCGGCGCGACACCGGCCACCGCCCATCCGGCGAGTCGGACCAGGGGTGTCAGCCCCAGCGCTGCGGCCCTGTCCGCCGTGGTGACGAGGCAGAGCGCGGCGCCGTCGTTCTGGCCGCTGGCGTTGCCGGCGGTGACCGTCGATTCCGGATCGATCGTTCCGCGGATCGGGCGGAGCCGGGACAGCGACTCGAGGGTGGTGTCGGCTCGGGGGTGCTCGTCGTCGGTGACGACGACGGGATCGCCCCTGCGCCGAGGCACCGTGACGGGCACGATCTCCTCGGCGAAGACGCCGCTCCGTTGCGCCGCGACGGCGCGCTGGTGGGACTGCACCGCGAAGGCGTCCTGGTCGGCGCGTGGCACACCGTACTGCTCGCGGAGGTTCTCGGCCGTCTCGATCATCCCACCGGGCACGGGAAAGTGTGTGCCGCCGGCCGTGATCCGGGCCCGTGCGAGCCTGTCCTGGAGGGGCACGGAGTCGGCGCCGACGCCCCACCGCACACCGTCGGTGTAGAACTCGGTGGAGCTCATCGACTCCACGCCGCCCGCGAGCACGACGTCGCTCACGCCCGTGGAGACCTGCATGCAGGCGTCGAGAACGGCCTGCAGCCCGGACCCGCAGCGGCGGTCGACCTGGCGGCCGGGAACGCCGATGCCGAGCCCCGCATCGAGTGCGGCGACGCGTCCGATCGCCGGTGCCTCGCCGTTCGGTGCGCCCTGCCCGAGGATCACGTCATCGATGTCGGCGCCGGACAGCCCGGTGCGCGAGAGGATCTCGATGATCACGGCAGACGCGAGGTCCGCTGCGGGAACGGTCTTCAGGGCCCCGCCGAAGCGGCCCACGGGGGTGCGCAGCGGAGCGCAGATGACGGCGTCGAGCATGGCGTGGTCTCGTCTCGTGTGTCGGTGTTCGGGTGGGGGGAGAGGTCAGGAGGTGCGGGCTGCGTCCGACCGCGACGCGACGCGGGCGAGATCGGCGTCGATGGCGGCCGCGGTGCTCAGCAGCGCCGGCACGACGGTGGTTCTCAACTCGTCGAGCGAGTAGCGCGCCGCGGGCGTGCTGATGTTGACCGCGGCGGTGACGGCGCCGCCGTGCCCGTGCAGCGGCGCGGCGATCGAGCGGAGTCCGATCTCGAGTTCCTGGTCGACGATGCAGAAGCCCTGTGTCCGAACGAGATCGAGTTCGGCGCGCAGGCTCGACTCCGTCGTCATCGTTCGCCCCGTGAGGTCGCGGAGGTCGGTGCGCGCGAGAAGGTCCGCGAGAGCGTTCTCGTCGACACCGGCCCACAGGACTCTGCCCATCGAGGTGGCGTAGGCGGGGAAACGGGTGCCGATGGTGATGGACACGGTCATGATGCGGCTCACCGGGACCCGGGCGACGTAGACGACGTCGAGGTCGTCCAGGACGGACACCGACGAGGACTCGTGCACGCGCGCGGTCAAGGCCTCGAGATGCGGTCCGGCGATCTCGGGGAGCGAGAGCGACGAGAGGTACGAGTAGCCGAGATCGAGGACCCTCGGAGTCGGCGCGAAGGTGGTGCCGTCGGTGCGGACGTACCCGAGTTCGACCAGGGTGAGCAGGAAGCGACGGGCCGTGGCGCGGGTGAGATCGGTGGCTCGGGCGACCTCGGACAGCGTGCGACGGGGATGGTCCGCGTCGAAGGCCCGGATCACCGCGAGTCCGCGGGCGAGGGACTGCACGTGATCCGCGGCGGCAGCGCGGGTCTGCGGCGGTGCGGGCTCGGTCATGGGGTCCTCTCCTCGTCGGCTCGGATGCGCGTGTCTCATTGAAGCACAGTGTTCGCATCGCGGACGTCTGTTCACTTGTCGAACGGTGCGTTAGGGTCACGGTCATGATGAACAAGGTGGTGGCCTCGGCCGCCGAGGCGGTGGCCGACATCCCGAGCGGATCGTCGATCGCGGTGGGCGGATTCGGTCTGGTCGGTGTGCCGGAACTCTTGATCGCTGCGCTGCTCGATCAGGGTGCGACCGATCTCGAGACCATCAGCAACAACTGCGGGACCGACGGCTTCGGGTTGGGAATCCTGTTGGAGCAGGGCCGGATCCGCAGGACCGTCAGCTCGTACGTCGGGTCGAACAAGGAGTTCGCCCGCCAGTACCTCGGCGGTGAACTCGAAGTGGAGCTGACACCGCAGGGCACGCTCGCCGAGCGGCTGCGAGCGGGCGGCGCCGGAGTCCCGGCGTTCTTCACCCCCGCGGGGGTGGGGACACAGGTCGCCGAGGGCGGGCTGCCACAGCGATACGACGGCGCCGGCGGGGTCGCTCTCGCCTCGGCCCCGAAGGAGACGCGCGAGTTCGACGGCGTCACCCATGTCCTCGAGCGCGGGATCGCCGCCGACTTCGCACTGGTGCACGCCTGGAAGGGTGATCGGTACGGCAATCTCGTCTACCGGGCCAGCGCCCGCAACTTCAATCCACCGGCAGCGGAGTCGGGGCGCATCACCATCGCCCAGGTGGAGCATCTGGTCGAGCCGGGGGAGCTGACGCCCGAGGACGTGCACACGCCCGGTATCCACGTTCAGCGCGTCGTCGTCGTCGGGCCCGTGACGGTCGGGATCGAGCGCAGGACGGTGCGGTCATGACCCCGACTCCGCGCACACGGGACGAGATGGCGGCACGGGTGGCCGCCGAACTCGAGGACGGGCAGTACGTGAACCTGGGCATCGGTATGCCCACGTTGATCCCGGCCCACATTCCCCCCGACAGGACCGTGATCCTGCACTCGGAGAACGGAGTTCTGGGCGTGGGCCCGTACCCCACCGAGGACGAACTCGATCCCGAGCTGATCAATGCCGGCAAGGAGACCGTCACCGTGCTCCCGGGGGCCTCGTTCTTCGACTCGGCACAGTCCTTCGGCATGATCCGCGGCGGCGCCGTGGACGTCGCCGTCCTCGGCGCGATGCAGGTGGACAGCCGCGGTGATCTCGCCAACTGGATGATCCCCGGCCACATGGTCAAGGGGATGGGCGGCGCGATGGACCTGGTCCACGGAGCGCGACGCGTCATCGTGATGATGGAACACGTCTCCCGCAGCGGGGAGCCCAAGATCGTCGAGAGGTGCACGCTCCCGCTCACCGGTCGCGGCTGCGTGCACCGCATCATCACCGATCTGGCGGTCCTCGACGTCACGGCGGACGGGCTCGAACTGATCGAGACCGCACCCGGCGTGGGGGTCGACGACGTCCTCGCGGCGACGGGCGCCGAGGTCCGCGTCCGGACGTAGCGTTACCGTTTCCTTCTCATGGTCGACTCACTCACCGACGGACTGAAGGTCCGCCACCTGACGATGATGGGCCTCGGCTCCGCGATCGGCGCCGGGCTGTTCCTGGGCACCGGCGCCGGCATCGCCGCCGCGGGACCCGCCGTCCTCCTGTCCTACGCCATCGCCGGCTTCCTCGTGATCCTCGTCATGCGCATGCTCGGCGAGATGGCCGCCGCCTCGCCGTCGTCGGGATCGTTCTCGACCTACGCCGAGATGGCGTTCGGCCGCACCGCCGGCTTCGTCACCGGCTGGCTGTACTGGTTCACCCTCGTCATGGTCATGGGCGCCGAGATGACCGGCGCCGCAGCCTTCATGGGTGCATGGTTCGGTGTGGATCCGTGGATCCCCGCCCTCGTGGCCATGGTCGTCTTCGCCGCGATCAACCTCGCGAAGGTGTCGAACTTCGGCGAGTTCGAGTTCTGGTTCGCCGCCATCAAGGTCACCGTCATCATCGGGTTCCTCGTCGTCGGGACATTGCTGGTGTTCGGCCTGCTCCCCGGTTCGGACCCTGTCGGCGCCGCCAACTTCACCGGTCTCGGTGGGTTCGCGCCCAATGGCGTCTCGGGCATCGCCGCGGGGCTGCTGGTCGTGGCGTTCGCCTTCGGCGGCATCGAGATCGTGACCATCGCGGCGGCCGAGTCGAAGGACCCGGCCCTGTCGGTGGGGCGCGCGGTGCGCAGCGTCGTGTGGCGCATCAGCGTCTTCTACCTCGGGTCGATCCTGGTGATCACGTTGCTGCTGCCGTGGAACCGTCTCGACGAGGCGCAGTCGGCCGCGGAGAGCCCGTTCACGCTGGTGCTGCAGCAGGCGAACCTCTCCGGGGTGGTCGGCTTCATGGAGGCCGTCATCGTGCTGTCACTGCTCAGTGCCTTCAACGCGCAGATCTACGCGACCAGCCGGATGATGTACTCGCTGGCGCTGCGGGAAGGCCGGAGGCCGGCCGGTGGTGGGCGGGAAGGCCGGAGGGGGCCGTTGGCGCGGGTGGATGCGTCGGGGGTCCCGCGTGCCGCGCTGCTCGTCTCGGTGTTCTTCGGCTTCGTGGCCGTGCTGCTGAACTATCTCGACCTCGACGGTCTGCTGACGTTCCTGCTCAACGCCGTGGGCGCGTCCCTGTTGGCGATCTGGGCGGTGACGGTGGCGTCGCAGCTACGACTACGACGCCGTCTGGAGGCGGCAGGTCCACTGCCCGTTCGCATGTGGGCGTTCCCGTACCTCAGCTGGGTGGCGCTTGCGCTCCTCGTGGGCCTGACCGTGCTCATGCTGACGGACGCGTCGTCCCGTCGTCAGGTACTCGCCACCCTCGCGGTGCTCGTGCTGTTGACCGTCGTCGGTCTGATCACCGGGCGTCGTCGGGCGGCGGCTCGCTGATCACACGGTGGGTGTGGGTGTAGACGTTCATACCGTCTCCGCGGAGGAAGCCGACGACAGTCAGGCCGGACTCGTCGGCGAGGTCGACGGCGAGCGACGACGGCGCGGACACCGCGGCGAGGATCGGGATCCCGGCCATGACGGCCTTCTGCGCGAGCTCGAAGGATGCGCGTCCGCTGACCATGAGCACCGTTCCCGTGAGGGGAACTCGTCCCTCGAGAACCGCCCACCCGATCACCTTGTCCACGGCGTTGTGTCGGCCGACGTCCTCCCGCACCGCGAGAAGCGTGCCGTCCGTGTCGAAGAGCGCGGCCGCGTGCAGCCCGCCCGTGGACGCGAAGATGCGCTGGTGCTCGCGGAGGGTGTCCGGGAGCGTGGTCAGGACGGTCGTCGTGACTGTCGCGCCGTCGGCTCCGGGGGAGTGGCGGGTCTTGAGCCGCACCGCATCGAGTGACGCCTTGCCGCAGACGCCGCAGGACGACGTCGTGTAGAAGTTCCGTTCGACCCCGGGGTCGGGTGGTGGGACGTGCGCTGCCAGAGCGAGATCGAGCACGTTGTAGGTGTTGAGCCCCTCGTCGTCGACACCGTCGCAGTACCGTGCGGCCAGAATGTCGTCGCGGCCGCCGATGACGCCCTCGGTGGCGAGGAACCCGTGCGCGAGTTCGACGTCGTGTCCGGGCGTACGCATGGTGACGGCCAACGCCTTGCCGCCGACGCGTAACTCCAACGGTTCCTCGGCGACCACGGTGTCGGGCCGTGACGAGCGGTGCGGTCCGCGGATGCGGACGACCGGTCGGCGGACGGTGGCGCGGCCCATCAGTGGTGGCTCTCGTGCGACGTGCTCATCACTCCATAGTGGACCCGCGTCGGCTCGGCGCGCGGACGGACCCGTGTCCGAGGCGGCGGTGCATAAGTTAGCCTTGCCTACACCAGGGGGGCTGGGTCCCCGCCGTCCATCGAAGGGACCACCTCACCATGGCCATGTCGGCCGGCGTCTCACGTCGTTCTTTCCTCCTCGGTGCCACCGGCGCGATCGTCGCGGTGGCCGCTGCGTGCAGCAGTTCGGACTCCGGCGGATCGCAGGACTCCGGCGCGACCGTGTCCACGAAGTACGGCGAGGTCAGCGTGCCGTCGGATCCGCAGCGCGTCGTCAGCGTCGGGTACAACGACCAGGACACCCTGCTCGCGCTGGGTGTCGTTCCGGTCGGAGTGTTCGACTGGTACGGCGACTACCCGTCCGCGACCTGGCCCTGGGCGCAGTCTGCGCTGGGGGGCGCCGCACCGGCGATCGTCGGGACCGCGTCCGAGGGCATCGACGTGGAGAAGGTGGCGTCGGCAGGCCCCGATCTCATCGTCGGTACCTATGCCGGTATCACGCAGTCGGAGTTCGACTCGCTGTCCCAGCTCGCCCCGACCGTCACCCAGCCGACCGGTTTCGTCGACTACGGCATTCCGTGGCGCGACCAGACCACACTGCTCGGCCAGGCGCTCGGTCGGGCCGATCAGGCAAGCACGCTGATCACCGATCTCGAGCGCGAGTTCGCCGACACGGCTGCCGCCAACCCGTCGTTCGCCGGCAAGACGGTGCTGCTCGGAGCGCTGCAGGGACCCGGACAGTTCGGTGTCTACGGCGCGCAGGACCCGAAGGTGCGCTTCCTCAACGAACTGGGCTTCGTGAATCCGCCGGTCGTCGACCAGGTGGGCGAGCGCAACTTCGCCACCGTGAGCACCGAGCAGTTGTCTCTCGCCGACGTCGACGTGCTCGTCTGGTACGCCGGTGGCGGCTTCGGTGACAAGCTCCGTGCCGAGCTGGCGGCCACTCCCGTCTACCAGCAGCTGACCGCCGTCCAGGAGAATCGCGTGATCATTCTCGAGGACGAGGCGGCCGAGGCCATGGCGTGGAGCACCGTGCTCAGCCTGCCGTTCGCGTTGCAGGAGATCCCCGGTCGGCTGGCACCTCTCGTGCGCTGACACGCCCGGTCGCGGATCGGCCGGCGGTACTGTCGGCGGCGTGACCGTGCTGATCATCGGCGACGCCGACCGTCCGGACTCGGCCGGTGAGAGCCCGGGCCGATTCGCGGTGCGAGGTCCGGAGTCGGACGCGTGGTTCGACGCCGAGACGGACCGTGCGGTGGTCGGCTGGCGCTGTGTGCTGATCGGTTCCGCAGCCCATGTCGCGGTCTACCGCGAGCGAGCGCTGCGGGCGGGCGCAGAACCCGACGAGATCTCCGTCGTCGTCACGCAGGACGGCAGTGTCGACGTCTACTGCCCGGTGTGCGGAACGGTCGGACCGGCACCGCCCTGTGGGTCCTGCGGTGCGAATCTCGTGGTGACCGACCATGTCTCGAGTCGTCTCGCTGCTCGCCTCGGCGTTCCGGAGGCCGCGTCGTGACACTGCGGGTGGTCCACTCGACCGCGGTCACTCCGGACGGTGCGGTGCGGCGCATCGACCTCGCGCCGCTGCGCTCGGGGGACGCGCTGCCGTCGTTCGTGCCCGGAAGCCACGTGGTGGTGCGCTGCGGCGACGACGCGTCCGCCCCGTACAACGCCTACTCCCTGATCGGATCGCCGCACGTCCCGTCCCTCTACTCGTGCGCGGTACTCGCCGTCGGCGCCGGGTCGCGATGGCTGCAGAGCCGGCGCTTGGGTGACCTCGTCGAGGTCGACACTCCGCGCAGCACCTTCGCTCCGGTTCTTCGTGCGCGGAGGCACCTGCTGGTGGCCGGCGGGATCGGCATCACGCCGATCCTGTCCCTGGCGCGGTGGCTCGGGTCGACCGCCGAGGTGCACTACGTCCACCGGCCGGAACGCGGCGCGTTCGCCGAGGACGTGGCCACGTCGTGCGATGCGCGGATCAGCACCACCCGCGAGGACTTCACGAGCGGACTGGCGGACGCGCTCACCCGGCAACCACTGGGAACTCACCTGTTCGTCTGCGGGCCACCCTCTCTCGTCGAGGCGACGCTGACTGCCGCGCGTGCGGTGGGCTGGCCGGAGAGCCGTCTGCACACCGAGGCGTTCATCCGCCCCGATACTCCTCGCCGGTCGTTCGTGCTCGAACTCGCGCGCAGCGGTCGCACCCTGCCGGTGTCGGCCGACGAGTCGGTGCTGGACGTCCTCGACACTGCCGCCGTGTCCGTCGACCGGCAGTGTCGTCACGGTGTCTGCGGTCGGTGTCGGACGCCCGTGCTCGCGGGCGCCGTCGATCATCGCGACCTGTTCCTGTCCGACGACGAACGCACACGGTCGGATTCGATGATGGTCTGCGTGTCCCGCGCCGCGGGGGACCGTCTGGTGGTGGACCTGTGACCGACCTACGGGCCTTCCCGTTCCCCTTCGACGGTGACACGTACCGGTACAGCACGAATCTCGAACCGGCGCGCACGGCTCATCGGACCGCCGCGGGCGGCTGGGGTGAGCACGTCGTCGAACCGGGCACCGACTATCGGGACGCGCTGGCCGAACGCGCCCGCATCCTCGCACGGGACCCCCGGCGAGCGGTGTCGTTGCCGCACATGGCGCCGGCCGGGTGGGACGCGCTCGAGACGGTGCTGACCGAACTGCACCGCGGCATGCCCGACGAGACGACGCTCAATCTCGACGACGGGCGTGTCCGTTTCTCGAACAGATTGTCCGGCAACAGCATCGACGTCGCCAGAGGTGACCCGAGCGTCGACCCACTGCTGCTGGCGGCGGGGGAGACCCCGGACGATCTGGTCCTGCTGGACACCCGCGGCGGCGAGCTGTTCGCCGACGCGGGCGTGGTGACGTTCGCGTCGGGGTGGTCCGTGAACTTCGCTCTGGGTGCGAGCTTCGAGGACATCCACGGTCCCGTCCCGCGTGTGCGGGAGGAAGGGGTCGTGGCGCGGGCGCGCGCGTTCCTCCTCGGGCTGGGTGCGGGATTGACCGTGCGGCGCACCAACTGGTCGCTCGGGGTCGATCATCGACTCGACGCCTCTCTGGAGACGCGCGGGGAGTGGGCACGCGCGCGACGGCACCTCGAGACCGCGTCCGTCGACGAGGTCGGCCGGCGCCTCTGCCTGCGGGTCGAGGTGCAGCACCTGACGCGCCTCGCTCCGTCCGGTGCGATCCTCTTCCTCATCCGCACCCATCAGGCCTCGCTCGACGAACTCGCCGCGGTGCCCGGCTGGGCGGAGCGCGTCGTCGCGGTCACCGCGGAGCTGCCGCGTGACATGGCCGACTACAAGGGGCTGACCGCGCTGCGACCGGCGATCGACCGCTGGTGGCGGAGCAGACGTCGCGCGGTGCTCGGGTGATCGCCTAGGTTCGGGGGCATGACCGACGCGAGCGCTTTCCGGACTCCCGACGCCTACCTCGACCTTCCCCGCATCGCGGGCCTCGCACTGTCCGTCGACGGAGCGTCGCTCGTCACCACGATGTCCGAGCTGAATGCCGCACGGACGAAGTACGTCTCGAGTCTGTGGTCCATCGCGACGGACGGCACGTCGGCGCCGCGCCGGCTCACCCGGTCCGCCACCGGTGACTCCGCACCGACCTTCGCCGCGAACGGCGACCTGCTCTTCGTGCGAGCGGAGTCCGGTGACGACGACGCACCGTCCGCGGTGTGGGCGCTGTCCGCGCGGGGCGGAGAGGCCCGCAGAGTCGCGCACCGCGGCGGAGGGGTCGGGGGAGTCGTGGCCGCGTCCGACGCGCCGGTGTTCGCTGTCTCCGGTGAGGTTCTGGGCGACGTCGACCGTGACGAGACGCTGCGCGCGCTGCGGAAGGACAAGGCCGTCTCCGCGATCCTGCACAGCGGATATCCGATGCGGCACTGGGACAGCGACCTCGGTCCGGCGTCCACGCACGTCTTCGTGGGGAACCTCGGCGACACCGAGGACACCGACGTCGCACTGAGGACGGTGACGCCGCGACCCGGCGGTTCGGCGGGCGGCGGCGCGTACCGCGACACCTCCGTCGCGGTGGCTCCCGACGGCTCGTGGCTGGTGGCCACACGCAGGGTCGCGGGAGCCGATGCCACCACACGGCACGTGCTCGTCCGGATCGACACCTCGGACGGTGCCGACGCCGTGCTGGTCGACGACCCGGTGGCCGACGTCGGTGCCCCTGCCGTCTCGCCGGACGGAACGCGCGTAGCCTATGTGCGCGAGACACATCCGGAGCCGGATGCGGCGCCGCGGACCACGCTGCACGTCCTCGACCTGACGACCGGAATCCCGGAGCAGTGGGCGGCCGGGTGGGACCGGTGGCCGTCGTCGCCGGTGTGGTCCGCCGACGGGCGCAGCATCCTGGTGACGGCGGACGACGACGGCCGGGCACCGATCTTCGTCGTGACGCCCGACGCGGCCCGCCGCCTGACGCACGACGACCACGCCTACACCGACCTGCGCCCGGCTCCGGACGGTGATGTCGTCCACGCGCTGCGCTCGTCGTATCGCGTTCCGCCGCATCCGGTCCGGATCACGCTCGTCGACGGTGCGGTGACCGAGCTGCGATCACCGGCCGCCACGCCGACACTGCCGGGCACCCTCGAGGACGTCGAGACCACCGCCGAGGACGGCGTGCGGGTGCGCGCCTGGTTGGCTCTGCCCACGGGCACGTCCGCCGACTGGCCCGCGCCGCTGGTGCTGTGGGCGCACGGCGGACCGCTCGGATCGTGGAACGCCTGGTCGTGGCGCTGGAATCCGTGGATGCTGGTGGCACAGGGATTCGCCGTCCTGCTCCCCGATCCGGCACTGTCCACCGGGTACGGACAGGCGTTCGTGCAGCGCGGCTGGGGCCGATGGGGGACGGAGCCCTACACGGACCTGATGGCCGTCACCGACGCCGTCGAGCAACGCGAGGACATCGACTCCACGCGCACGGCGATGATGGGCGGCTCGTTCGGCGGCTACATGGCCAACTGGGTCGCAGGTCACACCGACCGCTTCCGGGCGATCGTCTCGCACGCCGGTCTGTGGGCGCTGGACCAGTTCGGTCCCACCACCGACGAGGCGTCGTACTGGGCGCACGAGATGACGCCGGAGATGGCGTTCGAGAACTCACCGCACCTGGCCGTCGCGGACATCGTCACCCCGATGCTGGTGATCCACGGCGACAAGGACTATCGCGTGCCCGTGGGCGAAGCGCTGCGGTTGTGGTGGGAGCTGTTGTCCGAGTCCGGTTCTCCCGCCGACGAGAACGGGGAGACCGTGCACCGGTTCCTGTACTTCCCCGACGAGAACCACTGGATCCTCTCGCCGCAGCACACCGCTGTCTGGTACGGCGCCGTGCACGCCTTCCTGGCCGAGCACGTACTCGGACAATCCACTCCGATGCCCGAGATCCTCGCGGCGCGACCGGGCCGGACCGTCGATCCCGACGCGCACTAGAATCACCCGGTGACCAGATCGACGACAGCGCCCGACGAGAACCCTGCCGACCGCCTGCCCAGGGCCTGGAATCCCGGTGACGTGGAAGCAGGCCTCTACCAGGGATGGGTCGACTCCGGGTACTTCGTCGCCGATCCGGACAGCGCGAAGCCGGGGTACTCGATCGTGCTCCCGCCGCCCAACGTCACCGGCAGCCTGCACATGGGCCATGCCCTCGATCACACACTGATGGACGTCCTGTCCCGCCGCAAGAGGATGCAGGGCTACGAGGTGCTGTGGCTTCCCGGCATGGACCACGCGGGCATCGCCACGCAGTCGCTCGTGGAGAAGCAACTCGTCGCCGAGGGAACGTCCAAGGACGAACTGGGTCGGGACGCCTTCATCGAGAAGGTGTGGGAGTGGAAGCGTGAGTCCGGCGGCACCATCGGCGAGCAGATGCGCCGGATCGGTGACGGCGTCGACTGGAGCCGCGAGCGGTTCACGATGGACGAGGGCCTCTCGCGTGCCGTCCAGACCATGTTCAAGCTGCTCCACGATCGTGGCCTGATCTACCGCGCCGAGCGCCTCGTCAACTGGTCGCCGGTGCTGAAGACGGCGATCTCCGACATCGAGGTCAAGTACGAGGACGTCGAGGGCGAACTGGTCTCGCTGCGCTACGGATCGTTGAACGACGACGAACCGCACGTGGTGGTCGCCACCACTCGTGTCGAGACGATGCTCGGCGACACCGCCGTCGCCGTTCACCCCGACGACGAGCGCTACCGGGACCTGGTGGGAACGACGCTTCCGCACCCGTTCCTCGACCGCGAGATCCCGGTCGTCGCCGACGACTACGTCGACCCCGAGTTCGGCACCGGCGCCGTGAAGATCACGCCGGCACACGACCCCAACGACTTCGAGATGGGTCTCCGGCACAGCTTGCCGATGCCGTCGATCATGGACACGTCGGGCCGGATCGCCGACACCGGAACGCAGTTCGACGGTATGGACCGCTTCGAGGCTCGTGTCGCCGTGCGCGAGGCACTCGCGGAGCAGGGCCGCGTCGTCGCCGAGAAGCGTCCGTACGTCCACAGTGTCGGCCACTCCGAGCGCAGCGGCGAGCCCATCGAGCCGCGA
This sequence comes from Rhodococcus sp. Leaf225, assembly GCF_001426145.1. Classification (NCBI taxonomy): domain Bacteria; kingdom Bacillati; phylum Actinomycetota; class Actinomycetes; order Mycobacteriales; family Nocardiaceae; genus Rhodococcus; species Rhodococcus sp. Leaf225. The sequence continues at coordinate 129,794 of NZ_LMRN01000021.1, forward strand.
CTCTCCCTCCAGTGGTGGGTGAACGTCTCCACGTTGGCGGCCTCCGCCGGCGACGCCGTGCGCGACGGGCGCACCGTGGTGCACCCGAAGAGTCAGGAACCGCGGTGGTTCGCGTGGGTCGACGACATGCACGACTGGTGCATCTCGCGCCAGCTGTGGTGGGGGCACCGCATCCCCATCTGGTACGGACCCGACGGTGAGACGGTCTGCCCGGGCCCCGACGAGACGCCGCCCGAGGGCTGGGTGCAGGACCCGGACGTGTTGGACACGTGGTTCTCGTCCGGCCTGTGGCCCTTCTCGACGATGGGCTGGCCCGACCGCACTCCCGACCTCGAGAAGTTCTATCCCACCAGCGTTCTCGTCACGGGTTACGACATCCTGTTCTTCTGGGTCGCCCGCATGATGATGTTCGGCACCACCGTCGGCGACGAGCTGCCCGGTCCGGTGCCGTTCCGCGACGTGTTCCTGCACGGGCTGGTGCGTGACGAGTTCGGCCGCAAGATGTCGAAGTCGAAGGGCAACGGCATCGACCCTCTCGACTGGGTCGACCGATTCGGTGCGGATGCACTGCGTTTCACGCTGGCGCGCGGCGCCCATCCCGGCGGTGACCTCTCCGTCGGCGAGGACAACGCGCAGAGTTCGCGCAACTTCGCCACCAAGCTGTTCAACGCCACCAAGTTCGCGTTGATGAACGGCGCTGTGGTGCAGGATCTCCCGGCCCGCGAGACGCTCACGGACGCCGACCGCTGGATCCTCGACCGGCTGGCGACGGTACGCGCCGAGGTGGACGACGCGCTGGACCGCTACGAGTTCGGCAAGGCGTGCGAGGCGCTGTACCACTTCGCCTGGGACGAGGTCTGCGACTGGTACCTCGAACTGGCCAAGGTGCAGTTCTCGTCGGAGAGCGCGGCGGAACCCACTCGTATCGTCCTCGGTGTCGTGCTCGACTCCATTCTCCGCCTGCTGCATCCGGTCGTCCCGTTCGTCACCGAGACGCTCTGGAAGGCGCTCACGGGCGGCGAGAGCATCGTGGTCGCACCGTGGCCGAAGGAGACCGGGGTCGGAGCCGATCCCGTCGCGTTGCAACGCGTGTCCGACATGCAGAAGCTCATCACCGAGGTGCGCCGCTTCCGCAGCGACCAGGGCGTGAAGCCGAAGCAGAAGGTCCCGGCGCGGCTGCTCGGGGTCGAGGAGGCGGACCTCACGGCACAGATCCCCGCGACCCGTGCGCTCGCCTTCCTGACGGAGCCGGAGGAGGACTTCGCCGAGACGGCGTCCATCGAGGTTCGACTCTCGCTCGGTACCGTCGTCGTCTCCGTCGACACGTCCGGCACCGTCGACGTGGCGGCCGAGCGCAAGCGCGCCGAGAAGGATCTCGCGGCCGCGGAGAAGGAACTCGCCGCCACCACGGCCAAGCTGGGCAACGAGGCCTTCATCGGCAAGGCCCCCGAGGCGGTCGTGGACAAGATCCGCGCACGGCAGCAGATCGCCCGCGAGGACGTCGAGCGCATCACCGCACGTCTGCGTGAGATGGGGCCGGCGTGAGCTATCCGGGAAACTCCGGGCCGGAGGGGGTGACGGGACCCTCCCCGGTCGATCTCGCCGAGTTCACGCTGGTGGAGTCCGAACTGGACCAGCGCTGGGGCGAGACGACCATCGAGCCGTCGCTCACGCGCATCAGTGCGCTGATGGACCTGCTCGGGTCCCCGCAGGCGAGCTACCCGTCCATCCACGTCGCGGGCACCAACGGCAAGACGTCGGTCACCCGGATGATCGAGTCGCTGCTGCGGGCGTTCCACCGGCGCACCGGTCGCACCACCAGCCCCCACCTGCAGTTGGCCACCGAGCGGATCGCGGTCGACGGGGTGCCGCTGACCCCTCGCCAGTACGTCGACACGTACCGCGACATCCTGCCGTACGTCGAGATGATCGACGCGCAGTCGGAGGCCGCGGGCGGGCCCAGAATGAGCAAGTTCGAGGTGGTGACCGCGATGGCGTTCGCGGCGTTCGCGGAGGCCCCGGTCGACGTCGCCGTCGTCGAGGTGGGTCTCGGCGGGCGGTGGGACGCCACCAACGTGGTGGACGCGCAGGTCTCCGTCATCACCCCGATCGGTATCGACCACATCGAGTACCTCGGTACCGATCTGGCCGGTATCGCCGAGGAGAAGGCCGGCATCATCAAGAAGGCCCCCGAACGGCTCGATCCGGTCGACACGGTGGCGGTTCTCGACGAGCAGCAACCCGAGGTCACCGACGTCCTGTTGCGGCGTGCCGTGGAGATGGACGCGGCGGTGGCCCGCGCCGGGTCCGAGTTCGTGGTCCTGGCCCGTCGCGTCGCGGTCGGCGGTCAGCAGCTCGAGCTCCGCGGCCTCGGCGGCGTGTACGACGACATCTTCCTTCCGCTCCACGGTGAACACCAGGCGCGCAACGCCTCGCTGGCACTCGCGGCGGTCGAGGCGTTCTTCGGCGCGGGTGCCGACCACGGACTCGACGTCGAGACGGTGCGCGAGGGTTTCGCCTCGGTGGTGAACCCGGGCCGACTCGAGCGGGTGCGCAACGCACCGACGGTCTTCGTCGACGCCGCGCACAACCCGCACGGCGCCGCCGCACTCGCCGCGACGCTCACGGCCGAGTTCGACTTCCGCAAGCTCGTCGGCGTCGTGTCCGTGATGAAGGACAAGGACGTCGACGGCATCCTGCAGGCACTCGAACCCGTGCTCGACGAGATCGTCGTGACCCACAACGGCTCCCCACGCGGGCTCGACGTCGAGGCACTCGCCGACGCCGCCGTGGCCAAGTTCGGCGACGAGCGTGTCGTCGTCGCGGAGACGCTCCCGGACGCACTCGAGATCGCGATCGGCATCGCGGAGGACGTCGCGGACGAGGGCGAGGCCGTCTCCGGTGCCGGCGTCGTCGTCACGGGATCCGTGGTGACCGCCGGTGCGGCACGCACTCTCTTCGGGAAGGACCCGGTATGACAGTCCCCGAGGCGGGCCAGGTCCCGCCGCCCGCACGCGATCCGTGGAAGGGGTTCCGCGGCGTCTGCGCCGGCACCCTCGTCCTCGAGGCGATCGTCGTCTTCCTGTCGCTCCCGGTCGTCGCGACCGTCGGCGGTGGACTCACGTGGATCAGTGGGACGTACATCATCGCGCTGGGCGTGGTCATGTTGCTCGGTGCAGGACTGCAGGGTCGGTCGTGGGCTCTGTCCTTCGATCTCGCGTTGCAGGTCCTGGTGATCCTCGGCTTCTTCGCGCACCCGTCGATCGCCGTCGTGGGCGTGCTGTTCCTCGCCGTGTGGGTGTACCTGCTGTATCTGCGCCGCGATCTCCGCAAGCGCATCGCCGAGGGCCGGTTGCCGAGCCAGCGAGAATGACGCCGGTGCTCCGGGGCCGATCGAGGGTCCTCTAGGCTCAGCGCTCGTGACCGAACGCACTCTCGTACTGATCAAGCCGGACGGCGTCGAACGTCGCTACGTCGGCGACATCCTCGGCCGTATCGAGCGCAAGGGGCTCGACCTCGTCGCCCTGAAGCTCCTGACGGTGGACCGCGAGGTGGCGGAGAAGCACTACGCCGAGCACGCCGAGCGGCCGTTCTTCCCCGACCTCATCGAGTTCATCACCTCGGGACCGCTCGTCGCGGCGGTGCTCGAAGGTCCTCGTTCCATCGAGGCCTTCCGTCAGATCGCCGGTGGCACCGACCCCGTGGCCAAGGCGACGCCCGGCACCATCCGCGCCGACCTCGCGCTGGACGGACAGAAGAATCTGGTCCACGGCTCCGACTCGCCCGAGTCCGCTGCTCGTGAGATCGCGCTCTGGTTCCCCGAGCTCGGCTGACGCTCCACCTCGAGTCCCACCCCCGACCGCCGGGCCGCACCGCGAACCCCGCAGTGGCACGCGGCGGTCGGGGAGTGTGGGATACTGGCCTAGGTCGCGGCGCGCACCACGCGAACGTGACCGGATGACAATCACGGACCGAAGCCCGTCATCGCGAACACGCGCAGGCATCGATGCGAGTCTCCTTCTCGCACCGCCGACGCGTCCCGCTGAAGATCAGGTGCTCGGATCGCGATCCGCCCAGGCAGTGCGGTGACAGTCGCCGACCGTTCCGGTCGACGACCTGACGCAGTGCGAACCCGCTTTTTCGTCGGATCGTCCGATCCCGCGAACGAACCATGACTCCCGCGTGGCCGCGTGCCATTCGACGGACGACGCCCGATCGGGCACCTCGACCGTGGATGTTCGCGCCCGGGAGCCCGAGGAGAACACGTGGCCGACACCGTGCCGCCCCAGGAGCCGCTCGATCAGGGCGCCCCCACCTTCCCCGAGCGCATCCGCGTTCACGCGCTCGCCAAGCTGCTGGGAGTGACCAGCAAGCAGGTCGTCGCCCAGCTGGCCGAGATGGGCGTCGACGTCCGCAGCGTCCAGTCCAGCGTCGTTCGTGACGACGCGCAGACCGTCGCCTCCGCACTGGGTGCTCCGGCGCTCGACGCCGCCGACGTGGCAGATCTGCCCGCTGCCGAGAGCACACCTCCCGCCGCCGAGGAGACCAGCTCGGCGTCCACGGCCGACGAGAGTCCGGCCTCTCCCACCGAGCCGGACCTCTTCACGAACATCGAGACGGCCGAGGCGACGGCCCCGTCGTCCGCCGACCCCGCCACCGCGCCGCTGTTCCTGCAGCCCGAGGTCACCGAGGCGCCGAAGGCTCCCCGGACGCGGGCACGTCGCGCTCGATCCGCGCCGAAGAAGGCGGAGGTCGACGAGACCACGACAGCGGACGCACCCGAGGCCGACGGCACTGCCGACGTGTCCACCCCTGTCGTCGAGACGGCGACCGAGTCCGACACCTCCTCGTCCGATGCCTCCGCGTCCGACGAGGGCACCGACGACGACGCGAACGAGCAGGACGGATCGTCCGGTCCTCGCCGCCGCCGCCGCGGCCGTCGTGGCCGTGGTCGCGGACGCGGTGACAACCAGAACGACGACAACCAGAACGACGATCAGAGCGACGACGACGAGTCGGACGAGTCCGCCGCGGATCGCTCCGATGCGCCTGCCGCCGAGGACGCGACGGCGGAACCGGTGACCACGGACACGGACGACGCCGCGGAGGGCGACGACGCCCCGAAGCGCTCCTCGAGCCGCCGCTCGCGCAGCCGTCGTGGGTCGCGGGCGGACACGTCCGCCGACTCGGACGCGCCCGAGACCACCGATTCGACCGACGCGTCGAGCACGAGCGACACCACTGCCGGCGAGACGGAACCGTCCGCGGAGGACACCGACGGTGCCTCCGGGGAGAACGACGGCGCCTCCGGGGACAACGACGGCGCCTCCGGGGACAACGACGACGACTCGACCGGGGACAGCGCGAGCCGTCGCCGGCGCCGCCGTCGTCGCCGCAAGAGCGGTGGCGAGAGCGCGGACGCCGAGACCACGACCGACGACGATCCGCCCAACACGGTGGTGCACGAACGCGAGCCACGTCAGCGCGCGGCCAAGTCCAAGGACGAGGTCCAGGGCATCACCGGGTCGACCCGGCTCGAGGCGAAGCGTCAGCGTCGCCGCGACGGTCGTGACGCCGGCCGTCGCCGTCCGCCGATCCTGACCGAGTCCGAGTTCCTCGCGCGCCGCGAGTCGGTGGACCGGACGATGGTCGTGCGCGAGAAGTCGCTGGCCGGGCACCCGGACCTGACCCAGGTCGCGGTGCTCGAGGACGGCGTTCTCGTCGAACACTTCGTCACCAGCACGGCCTCGGGCTCCATCGTGGGCAACGTCTACCTCGGCCGCGTGCAGAACGTGCTGCCCAGCATGGAAGCCGCGTTCATCGACATCGGCAAGGGCCGCAACGGTGTGCTGTACGCCGGCGAGGTCGACTGGGACGCCGCCGGTCTGGGCGGCAACAGCCGCAAGATCGAGCAGGCGCTCAAGCCCGGTGACCAGGTGCTCGTGCAGGTCAGCAAGGATCCCGTCGGGCACAAGGGCGCCCGGTTGACCACGCAGATCTCGCTCGCCGGCCGCTTCCTGGTCTACGTGCCCGGTGGCTCGTCCACCGGCATCAGCCGCAAGCTGCCCGACAACGAGCGCAAACGTCTCAAGGACATCCTGCGCGACATCGTCCCGTCCGAGGCCGGGGTCATCATCCGGACCGCGTCGGAGGGCGTCAGCGCCGAGGAGCTCGAGCGCGACGTCACCCGTCTGCAGGCGCAGTGGGCCACCGTCTCGGAGCGCTCGACGGGTGCCGAGGCGTCCAAGTCGTCGGCTCCGGTCACGCTGTACGAGGAGCCCGACCTCCTGGTCAAGGTGGTCCGCGATCTCTTCAACGAGGATTTCTCCAAGCTGGTCATCGAGGGCGACCGTGCCTGGTCGACGGTGCAGAACTACATCGAGACCGTCGCCCCCGACATGCTGCCCCGCGTCGAGCGGTACACCTCGGCGTCCAAGGACGTCGATGTCTTCGGTGCCTTCCGCATCGACGAGCAGCTGGCCAAGGCGCTCGACCGCAAGGTGTGGTTGCCGTCCGGCGGCACGCTGGTGATCGACCGCACCGAGGCCATGACCGTGGTCGACGTCAACACCGGCAAGTTCACCGGTGAGGGCGGCAACCTCGAGGAGACCGTCACCCGGAACAACCTCGAGGCGGCCGAGGAGGTCGTGCGGCAGATGCGCTTGCGCGACATCGGCGGCATGATCGTCGTCGACTTCATCGACATGGTGCTCGAGTCCAACCGCGACCTGGTGCTCCGTCGCCTGACCGAGGCCCTGGGCCGCGATCGCACACGGCACCAGGTGTCCGAGGTGACGTCGCTCGGACTGGTCCAGATGACGCGCAAGCGCATGGGTACCGGTCTCATCGAGGCGTTCTCCACGACGTGCGAGCACTGCCACGGGCGTGGGCTGATCATGCATCAGTTCCCCGTCGAGCCGGCCAAGGACGAGGGTGGGCGCTCCCACTCCCGCTCCGATCGGTCGCGGTCCGACAACTCCCGTTCGGACACCACCTCCCGCTCCGACAGCCAGGCCTCCGAGGGCGGCTCGCGTCGCAAGCGCGGCGGCCGGGACCGTTCGGAGAATCGAGTCGACGAGACGACGACGGCCGAGACCACCGAGTCCGAGTCGGGAAGCGACACGGCTGTGCGTCGTGCTCATCCCGTCGCTCTGGCCATGGCGGCGCACCTGCATCCGGACGATGTCGCCGAGGTGGCGGACACCGTGTCGGATCCGATCGAGGACGCGACGGCCGCCGTGGCAGCGGTGCGCGACGCCGCCGGCCGCAACGGCCGATCGGACTCGGCCGCCGAGGTGACCGAGACGTCGGACACGCCGTCGACACCCGATTCCGCCACACCCGAACCCGCGGCGCCGGAGCCTGTCACTCCCGAACCCACCGCCGCGACGCGTCCGCGCCGCAGTCGTCGGGTGTCCCGAGCGGCGTCCGCGCCGGCCGGGGACTCCGCCGGCACGGTCATCGTGGTGCCCTCGGCGCCCGAGACATCCACGGCAGCACCGACTTCCGACAGCGGCGACGAGGGCGGCGCTGCCGAACCCGTTGCGGTGACCGTCGGGGGCGGCGCCTCCGTGGAGCCCGTCGCACCGGTCCGGCGTCCGCGCCGTCGGGCAGCGGGTCGGCCGGCCGGACCGCCAGTGGACGACGAGGCCTGAGCTGCGGCCGAGCACCGGGCCCGGCGGTTTGACCGAGCCACGGGCTCTACCGTAATCTTGGACAGTCGCTGTCGGCGACGTGGCTCCGTCCTGCCCTCCGCGAGGTGAGCGGGCGCAGCCACCCGAACTTCGGTTCGCCGGCGCAAGAGTGTGACCAGCAGGGGCTGCGGAACCGCAGCCACGAGACCAGTCACGTCCCCGACCAGGGACGTGAGAACGCATCAAAGAAGCAAGGGGTAGCCCTCCGATGGCAACGTACGCGATCGTCAAGACCGGCGGAAAGCAGTACAAGGTCGCTGTAGGTGACCTCGTCAAGGTCGAGAAGATCGAGGGAGCGCCCGGAACGGCTGTCTCGCTTGCTCCTGTTCTCGTCGTCGACGGGTCCGAGCTGACCACCGGGGCCGACAAGCTGGCCGGCATCACCGTCACCGGTGAGGTCGTCGAGCACACCAAGGGCCCGAAGATCCGCATCCACAAGTTCAAGAACAAGACCGGGTACCACAAGCGTCAGGGACACCGGCAGAAGCTGACCGTCCTGAAGGTCACCGGCATCAAGTAAGTCCTGATACCGGTCTCCATCCGGCGTCTCTGCGTCACCACGGCTCGTTCCACCAGGGCTCGTCCATCACGGCACCGGCTCCACCAACCCCGGGAGGGTTTCTCATGGCACACAAGAAGGGCGCGTCCAGCTCACGCAACGGTCGCGATTCCAATGCTCAGCGTCTCGGCGTCAAGCGCTTCGGCGGACAGTCGGTCAGCGCGGGCGAGATCCTCGTCCGTCAGCGCGGCACCCACTTCCACCCGGGTGTGAACGTCGGCCGTGGCGGCGACGACACGCTCTTCGCCCTCTCGGCGGGTGCAGTTCTCTTCGGCACCAAGCGTGGCCGCAAGACCGTCAACATCGTCCCGGCCGCCGCGGAGGCCTGATTCTCCTGCGGCGCCCGCGAGGTCCGGCTTCGGCCGTTCGCGCGACGTCAGTGCACGTTCCCGTCAGGGGCGGTTCGGAGGGCTCGTCCTCCGTCCGCCCCTGACGGCGTTTCACCCCTCGGCGCCCTGTCGGCCGCCGATCTCTCAGCAGTTCAGCATCATCTGCCTTTCGGAAGGACCCTCCACCCATGTCGCGTTTCGTCGACCGTGTCACCCTGCACGTCAGTGCGGGAAAGGGCGGTAACGGGTGCTCCTCCGTCCACCGGGAGAAGTTCAAGCCCCTCGGTGGTCCGGACGGCGGCAACGGCGGCCGCGGCGGCGACGTGGTCCTCGTGGTGGATCCGAGCGTGCACACCCTTCTCGACTTCCACTTCCACTCCCATGCGAAGGCAGGAAACGGCACGCAGGGGGCCGGCAGCAATCGCGACGGCGCCGTCGGCGAGGACCTGATCCTGGGTGTCCCGGACGGCACCATGGTTCTCGACAGCGACGGCCGGATCCTTGCCGACCTGGTGGGCGAGGGCACGCGTTTCGACGCGGCGGCCGGCGGTCGCGGCGGCCTGGGCAACGCCGCCCTCGCATCGCGAGCACGCAAGGCGCCCGGCTTCGCGCTCCTCGGCGAGGACGGGGTCGAGCGCGACCTGGTCCTGGAGCTCAAGTCCGTGGCCGACGTCGGTCTGGTGGGCTTCCCGAGCGCCGGAAAGTCGTCTCTCGTCTCCGTGCTCTCGGCCGCCAAGCCGAAGATCGCCGACTACCCGTTCACGACACTGGTCCCGAACCTCGGCGTCGTCTCGAGCGGCGACACCACGTTCACCGTCGCCGACGTCCCCGGCCTCATCCCCGGCGCCAGCCAGGGCAAGGGGCTGGGCCTGGACTTCCTGCGTCACCTCGAGCGCTGTGCTGTGCTCGCCCACGTCGTCGACTGCGCGACCCTCGATCCGGGTCGTGATCCCGTGTCCGACGTCGACGCTCTCGAGGCCGAACTGGCCGCGTACACGCCCGCCCTGTCGAGCGACGCCGGCCTGGGCGAGTTGGCCGATCGCCCGCGCATCGTCGTGCTCAACAAGGTGGACGTTCCCGAGGCGCAGGAACTGGCCGACATGGTGCGCGAGGACTTCGAGGCCCGCGGCTGGCCCGTCTTCGCCATCTCCGCGGTGAGCCGGGAAGGTCTGCGCCCCTTGACCTTCGCCCTCGCGGAGCTGGTCGCGCAGTACCGCATCGATCATCCCAAGGCCGTCGCGCGTCGGCAGGTCATCCGGCCCGTCGCCACCGACAAGGCGGGCTTCAGCGTCATCTCCGATCCTGACGAGCCGGGCGGCTTCATCGTGCGCGGTGAGCGCCCGGAGCGGTGGGTCATGCAGACGGCCTTCGACAACGACGAGGCCGTCGGTTACCTCGCCGACCGACTCGCTCGTCTCGGTGTCGAGGCGGAACTGGTCAAGCAGGGCGCGCAGCCCGGAGCGTCCGTGACCATCGGCGACGTCAGCTTCGAGTGGGAGCCGCAGACCCCCGCCGGTGTCGACGTCACCATGACCGGCCGCGGTACCGACTCGCGCATCGACCAGGTCGAGCGCATCGGCGCGCCCGAGCGCAAGCACGCCCGCCGTGTCCGTCGAGGGCTGGAGAGCGACGAGCAGTGACCGCGATGCAGCCGCACGGGAGTACGCGGGAGATCATCGCGTCGGCGCGCAGCATCGTCGTGAAGATCGGGTCGTCGGCTCTCACCAGCATGGAGGCCGGACTCGACCTCGCGCGGCTGGACGCGTTGGCGGATGCGATCGAGGCGCGGATGCGTACCGGGTCCGACGTCGTCGTCGTGTCGTCCGGAGCGATCGGTGCCGGTATGGCGCCGTTGGGTCTCAAGCAGCGGCCTCGTGACCTGGCGACGAAGCAGGCCGCGGCCAGTGTCGGCCAGTTGGCGCTGGCACACGCGTGGGGCACCTCCTTCGGCCGCTACGGTCGGACCGTCGGTCAGGTGCTGTTGACGGCGGACGACATCGCCCGTCGGTCGAATCACCGCAACGCTCAGCGCACCTTCGACCGACTGCGCTCACTCGGCGCCGTGGCCGTCGTCAACGAGAACGACACCGTCGCGACGGCCGAGATCCGCTTCGGCGACAACGACCGTCTCGCAGCCCTGGTCGCGCACCTCGTCGGCGCGGACGCGTTGCTGCTGCTGTCCGACGTCGACGGCCTCTACGACGGCGACCCCCGCAAGGACCCCGACGCGACCTTCGTCCGCGAGGTCGCGAGTCCCGAGGATCTCGACGGCGTCGTCGCCGGATCGGGCGGCTCCCTCGGCACCGGCGGCATGGCGTCCAAGTTGTCCGCGGCCCGCCTGGCAGCGGACGCGGGTGTTCCCGTCCTACTGGCGGCGGCGTCCGAGGCGGCCTCCGCCCTCAGTGGTGGACCGGTGGGGACCACGTTCACCGCGCGCCCGAACAGGTTGTCGGCCCGCCGATTCTGGGTCCGTCATGCCGCGGACACCGCCGGCGCCCTCACGCTCGACGACGGCGCCGTCACCGCGGTGATCGGCCGACGACGCTCGCTGCTCTCGGCAGGAATCGTCTCGGTCAGTGGCTCGTTCGACGCCGGCGACGTGGTGACCCTGCACGGCGTCGACGGCACCGTGGTCGCGCGCGGAGTCGTCGCGTACGACGCGGCGGAGCTCGCCGGCATGATCGGTCGCTCGACGGGCGATCTCGCCCCCGAGGCCCGACGCCCCGTGGTGCACGCGGACGACCTCGTCCCGGGCTGAGCGACCGGTCAGGCCGGAGCCGAGGCGGCGAGCACGCGCCGGAGTGCGAGGGCCAGCAGCGCCACCGCGACACCGGCCGCGACCATCGACCACAGCGCCCAGCCGAAGCCGTTCAGCTCTGCGAGAGAGCCGAACGCGACGGGTGCCAGCAGCACCCCGATCCGGGCGATCAGCGACACCACTGTGAGGGCCGTGCCCGCGGTGATGCCGGGGAGTCGTCCGGCCAACCCGAACGCAGCCGGAAAGATCGGTGCCGCACCGAATCCCGCGACGGCGAACATCACCGAGGCGATCACGGGCGAGCTCACCACGGGTGCCGCCAGGAACGCGGCCGCGATGAGCAGTGCGCCGCCCATCAACACGGCGTGGCGTCCGACGCAGTCCACCACGGCGTCACCGACGAGGCGTCCGACGAACATCGCGGACGAGAAGGCCACGACGGTGAGTCCCGCCAGTCCCGGCCCGGCCCCGAGATCGGTGGAGTAGATCGCACCCCAGGACTGCGGCACGTCCTCGACCAGGGCGCACACCAACACGAGCCCTCCGAGCAACGCCAGGGCGCCGGAGAACACGCGCCGTGGCCCTCGGCCGGACGGTCGAGGGACGGTGTCGGGCACGGCGCGTCCGTCGGGAACCAGCGAGCGGTGAGCCACCAGCGCGAGCGCCAGCAGGACCCCACCGACGAGAGCGAAGTGGACGAGCACGGCGAGTCCGATCCCGGCCGCGGCGGCGCCCGTGAGGCCGCCGGTGACGGCCCCTGCGCTCCACGCCGCGTGGAATCGGTTGAGAAGCGAACGCCGCCGGTTCTTCTCGACGATCACCCCCTGCGCGTTCATCGCCACGTCCATGACGGCGTCAGCCCCGCCCAGGACGGCGAGAGCGAGTGCCAGTGCCCACCACGTCCCGGCGAGTGCCGGGAGTACGAACGCCAGGCACAGCACCGTCGCGGAGAGCAGGACGACTCGGCGACTGCCGAGCCGCCGGATACCGACGGCGGCCAGGGGAGTGGCGAGAAGGCCGCCGGTGCCGACTCCCGCGAGCGCCAGACCGAGCACCGACGCGTCGAGTTCGAGAGCATCGCGGATCGCAGGCAGGCGCGGCGCCCAGTTACCGAGCACCGCACCGTTGACGAAGAAGATCGCCGCGACGGCCCACGGGGCACCGCCGACGGTCCTGCCGTCCGTCACAGAAAGGACGCCAGGACCTCGGAGCAGCCGGCCTCGATCTTCTGGGCGGCGAACTCGTCCCCGCGGGTGCGTCCTCGGTTGACGATGAACACCGGGATGTCGTTCTTCCACGCGTGCCGGACGAAGCGCAGTCCGGACATGACGGTGAGCGAGGACCCCAGCACCACGAGCGAGCGCGCGGCGTCGACCATGTCGTAGGCGCTCCGGACGCGCGGCTTGGGCACGCTCTCACCGAAGTAGACGATGTCGGGTTTGAGGATGCCGCCGCACACCTCGCAGCCGACCATGCGGAAGTGGGCGGTGCTCTCGATGATCGCGTCGGCGTCCGGGGCGATCTCGACGCCGTCGGTACCGACGACGGACTCGATGAAGCCGGGATTGGCAGCGGTCAGACGTTCGTCGAGAGCCATGCGGGAGACGAGGCGATCACAGTCGAGGCAACGGACCCGGCCGTACACACCATGCAGGTCGATCACCGAGCGGGAGCCGGCCTTGGTGTGCAGCATGTCGACGTTCTGCGTGATGACGCCGGAGACGGTACCCACGCGCTCGAGCTCGGCGAGGGCGCGGTGCCCGGCGTTGGGGCGGGTGGCGTCCATGTGGCGCCAGCCGACGTGGTTGCGAGCCCAGTAGTGACGTCGGAAATCGTCGTCGCCGATGAACTGCTGGAACGTCATCGGGTTGCGCGGCGGAGAGTCCGGGCCCCGGTAGTCGGGAATTCCCGAGTCCGTGGACATCCCGGCACCGGTCAGCGCGACGACGCGGCCGTCGGCCATCGCGTCCTGCAGAGAGAGGGCGCTGCGCGGCGACCGATCGAGAGAGCGTGGGGAAACCGAGGTCACGTCTCCAGAGTAGGTCGCCGCGTCGGCTGGGGTGGGGCGGCGGGGTGGGATGTCCGGTCGGCCCGTGGCGTCAGGCAGGAACCTCGATCAACGGGTAGACGCCGTTCTCGTCGTGACGCTCGTTGCCGACGACGGGCGGGTTGAACACGCACAGCATCCGCATGCGGGTCCGCGTCTCCACCGTGTGACGCTCGTGCCCGTTCAGCAGGTACATCGATCCCGGACCCAGGTCGTACGTCTCACCGGTCTCGCGGTCGGTGAGCGTGCCCTCGCCCTCGATGAGCCAGACGGCCTCGACGTGGTTGGCGTAATGGAAGTTGTTGACGGTGTTCGGCTCGATGGTGGTCTCGTGGAACGAGAACCCGACCTTGTCACCGCCCAGGACGATCCGCTTGGACCGCCACTGGCCGTCCTCGCTCGCGATGTCGCGCTCGGTTCCGGTGATGGCCTCGGTGGTGCGAACGATCATGTGGTCCTCCTCGTGCTGTGCAGACGTGCGGAACGCGATTCGGTCAGGAGCAGACGGTCGCGGTGGCGTCGGCCAGGATGCCGAGGCCGTGATCGAGATCCTCCTCGGTGATGGTGAGCGGCGGAAGCAGCTTCACCACCTCGTCGGAGGGTCCGGACGTCTCGGCGAGCAGGCCCTTGTCGTAGGCGAGCGCGGTGACCTTCGACGCCTTCTCCGCGTCGTCGAACACGAGACCCTGGACCATGCCGCGACCGCGGGTGCTCAGACCCTCGAAGCGGGCCGAGAGATCGATGAACGCGTCCTGGATCCGCTCGCCCTTGGCCAGGATCGACGCCTCGAACGCGCCGTCGGCCCAGTAGTGGTCGAGCGCGGCCTTGCTGGTGACGAAGGCCGGGCTGTTGCCGCGGAACGTGCCGTTGTGCTCGCCGGGACCCCAGACGTCGAGTTCCGGGCGCATGAGCGTCAGTGCCATCGGCATGCCGTAGCCGCCGATCGACTTCGACAGCGTGACGATGTCCGGCACGATGCCGGCGTCCTCGAAGGAGAAGAACGGCCCGGTGCGGCCGACGCCCATCTGCACGTCGTCCACGATGAGCAGGATGTCGCGGCGCTTCAGCAGATCTGCGAGCCCGCGCAGCCACTCGGCACGGGCGACGTTGACGCCGCCCTCACCCTGGACCGTCTCGACGATGACGGCCGCGGGGCGGTTGATGCCGCTTCCCGAGTCGTCCAGCACTCGTTCCATCCACTGGAAGTCGTCCGTGGCACCGCCGAAGTAGTTGTCGAACGGCATCGGGGTCGCGTGGACCAGCGGGATGCCGGCGCCGGCGCGCTTCATGGAGTTGCCGGTGACGGACAGAGCGCCGAGCGTCATGCCGTGGAACGCGTTCGTGAAGTTGATGACCGAGGAACGGCCGGTGACCTTTCGCGCCAATTTGAGCGCGGCTTCCACGGTGTTCGTTCCGGTGGGTCCGGGGAATTGCACCTTGTAATCCAACCCGCGGGGCTCGAGAATGCGCGTGGTGAACGACTCGAGGAATTCGCGTTTCGCGACGGTGGACATGTCGAGACCGTGCGTGATGCCGTCCCGCATGATGTAGTCGACCAGTGCCTGCTTGAGCACGGGATTGTTGTGGCCGTAATTGAGCGCACCGGCTCCGGCGAAGAAGTCGAGGTAGCGACGGCCGTTCTCGTCGGTGATCCACGAACCCTGCGCGGTGTCGAACACTGCGGGCCACTGTCGGCTGTAGCTGCGGACCTGCGACTCGCGGGCCTCGAAGATGTCGGTGGTGGTGTCGGTCGGGGTGATGCTGGTGGTCATCGAGGTCCTTCGGGTGTGGTCGTCGGAAGTGTCGGCGAGCGTGCCGTCGAACGGGCCGACCGTGTAGAGGTCCTCCGGCTCGTGGCTGTCGGGAAAGTCCTTCGCTGCGAACAGATCTCGTCGGGTGATGGTGGTGTCGCGTCGTCGCGCCAGAGATGTGAAGAGGGCGATCGACGCGTCGTTGTCGGGGCTGATGGTGGTCTCGAGGAGGCGTGCTCCGCGTGGGGTGGTGCGGTCGATGAGGCCCTGCAGCATGCGCACGGCCAGGCCGTGCCCGCGCTGGTCGGAGTCGACCGCCACCTGCCAGACGAACAGGGTGTCGTCGGCGTCGGGACGGATGTATCCGGTGACGAAGCCGACCGGACGGTCGTCGGCGTCCACTGCCACGATCGAGGTGTCGGAGAAATCGCGGCACCACAGCACGTACGAGTAACTGGAATTGACGTCCAGTACTCGGGAGTCCCTCGCGATCTCCCACAATCGCGTCCCGTCGGCCACGCGTGGTGGGCGGAACGAGAAATCGATGTCGTCGGTCGGGGCGGCTCTCTGTAACACTGGCGTCATATTGCAGACGAACGTAACAAGGCTGACCGGACATGTCAGGCGCCCTCGTCGTCAGGCACGAGAATGGCACGCCTATCGCCAGTACGTTCGCCCCTTGTGAGTGTGGTCACACGACGATGCGTTCGTCGGCGACTCGGGGGCCTGCCGTGGTCCGCGGGAGGCGCGGGAACCCTCGCAGCGGCACCGCGGCGTGGGGCTGCTGTGACCAGTGTGAACAGGGTGATCAAGACTGAATGGTCTCGACGACGGTGAAATAAATGGTCAGAGCCCGGCGAGGCACCCACCGTTCCCGTTCGGTGATGGCTAATGTCCGGCACACTATGACTCCCACGGTCAGACTTCCCCGGCCCGCCCGACTGCGAGGCGCCGCTGCACGTGTCGGTGCAGCCAGCTCGACCCCCGTCGCGATGGTGCTCGCCGTTCTGCTCCCCACCGTGGCGGCCGGAGTGTTCTGGGTCTCGCAGACCGATCGCCCCGCCACCACCGGCACCGTTTCCGTCGCCGCCACTGCGGGCGGGTCCACGACGGACCCGCTCGCGTCGAGTCGGGCCGCCCTGACCAACACGGTCCTGCCGCTGCAGATCCTGAGTGGCGGTATGGCCGAGCTGTCCGACGGCAGCGTGGAGCTGGACGACGGCGCTCACCAGATGTCCGACGGCCTGCACCAGGCCCGCGACGGCTCGGCCGAACTCGCCGACGGCATGACCCAGCTCCGAGCCGGCCTCTGGCAGCTCGGTGACGGCTCGTCGCAGGTGAGCGGAGGAGTCGATCGCGTGGTGGGTGCGCTCACCGGCGTCGGAGCCGCGCAGGGCCAGATCGAACTGATCGTGCAGCAGACTCTCGACTCGCTCGCCGCGTCCACCGATCCGGGCGCCGCCGCGTCCGCGGATCAGCTGCGGCCGGTCCTCGACCTGCTGCGCACCCAGGGACTGAACGCCGGGGTGATGACCGACCTGCAGACGCTGCGCGATGGTGCGCGCACCGTGGCGTACCAACTCGACGATCCGTCCTCGGAGTTCGTCGACGGCATGGTGCGTGCCACCGACGGATCCGCGCAGCTGCGCGACGGCCTCGTCCTGCTCGACGACGGCGGGGTACGCCTCGTCGACGGCACCACGCGCCTGGTCGGGGGAGTCGGCCCGATGGAGACCATGTTCTCCACCCTGCGCACCAACGTGGAGAAAGCGTCCACCTCACTGCCGGCAGCAGAGCGGATCGAACCCGACCCGGCCGGCGGCGGTACCTCGTACGTGGTGCGGTCCGCCTCGGACGCGTGGCCGTACCTCGCGGCGGCGTTCGCGCTGGTCGCAGCAGCGCTCGTCGGATTCTTCGTCCCGCGCGCCCGCGCCGCGGTCCTGGGGGCGGTGGCCACCGCGTCGACGATGGTGTTGGCCCTGACGTTCGCCGACACCGGCGCGAGTCTCTCGGGCTCGATGGTCTCGACCGTCCTGATCGGAGTCTGGGTCGCCGCGGTGGCCACCGCGGCCCGTGCATTGCGCACCGCACTCGGAGCCGTCCGTGCCGGAGTGGTGCTCGGGGTCCTCGGGCTCGTCCAGGTGGTGCTCGGCGGGCTGGTCCTGCGCGGGGTCGGTGGTCTGCCCGACACGGTCGGACTCTTCACCCCCCTCGGCCAACTGGTCCGGTCGTTGGAGAACGCCGCCGCGGGCGGAAGCATCGTCACCTCGCTCGTGTCGGTGATCGCCGCACTGGTCACGGTGGCTGTATCGGTGGCCGTCCTGGCCGCGCATCGCACGATCGACGACGCGGAACCGGTCGACCACGGTGCCGATGCGGCTGTCGAGAACGACGCCGACGAGGCCGACCGAACCGAGGACGACAGCGTCTCGTCCTCCGTACGCTAGGACCACCGGCCGGACGATCCCGCGGCAGGAATACCTGTCGGCGCCGGGTGGGCGGAGGAGCGTGACGTGCTGCTCGACGGAGCCAACGCACTGATCTACGGGGGCGGCGGTGTCGTCGGGAGCCGGCTGGCCGTCGCCCTGGCCCGCGACGGAGCGCGCGTGCACCTCGCCGGCCGCTCCCGGACGAAGATGCAGCACGTCGTCGACATCATCCGCGCGGACGGTGGCCACGCCGAGGCGGCCGTCATCGACGTGCTGGACGAGGTCGACGTCGACGAGTACGTGGACGTCGTCGCCGCCTGTTCCGGGAGCATCGACGTGTCGATCGACGTCATCATCCCTGGCCGGGCGTCGCGTTCGACCCACTCCGAAGCGTCGGCGCGTCGGCTCGATCGCACCGAGGTCGCGGATCTCGAACGTCCGGTCCTGGACGCGCTGCGTGCCCACTTCATCACCGCGCGGGCGGCCGCACGGCACATGGTGTGCCAGCACTCCGGTCTCATCCTCGTTCCGCGCTGCCTGCCGACCGCAGGCGACGCGGGGCTGGACGCGTCGTCGCTGGCCTCCGTCGTCATCGATCGGCTCGCCGCGCAACTTGCCGGCGACCTGGTCGGCACCGGGGTGCGCGTCACCGCCGTCGACACCGATCCGACGTCGGCCGACGAGACGGCCCGACGGCTGGTGGCCGCGGCGTCAGACGGCGATACGTAGCGCCTCGACGAGATCCCGGTACAGGGTGTCGGTGTCGAGCAGCTCGCGGTGCGTTCCCTTCGACCGGACACGTCCGCGCTCGAGCACGAAGATGGTGTCCGCGTCGATGACCGTCGACAGGCGGTGCGCGATGGTCACCACGGCACCGTGCACCGACAGGTCGCGGATGGCGTCGTGGATGGCGGCCTCGGTGATGCCGTCCACCTGCGCGGTGGCCTCGTCCAACAGCAGGATGTCCGGTGGGCGGACGATGGCACGGGCCAACGCGATGCGCTGACGCTCGCCGCCCGAGACCGCCGAGTCGCGCAACTCGGTGGCGAGACCCGCCGGCAACAGCTCGATCTTCTCGGCCAGCCGCACGCGTTCGAGTGCCGCCCACAGCTCGGCGTCGGTCGCGTCCGGGTGGGTGAGCCGGAGATTGTCGGCGATCGTGCCCGGCAGTGTGGGTGTGGCCTGCTCGACGTAGCCGATGCGCGCGCGGATCTGACTGTGGGACAAGGCCGAGTACGGGACACCGTTCAGGGCGAGTTCGCCGTCCCGCGGTTCGAGGAAGCGCAGGATCAACGAGAACAGCGTCGTCTTGCCGGCGCCCGACGGCCCGACGACGGCGGTGTGGCCGCGCGACGGAATGCTCATGTCGATCGCGTTCACCGCGGCGCCCTCGTCGCCGTACCCGGCCGTGACCCGAGTGAGGGTGAGCGCCGAGACCTCCGCGCTCGCCGGCAGGTCCGCGACCGCGGTGGGCGCCTCCTTCTCGAGGTCCATCACCTGCACCTCACGAATACGGGCCGCGGCGGCGATGCCGCGCTGCAGCTGCGAGACGTAGAGCGTGAGCTGGGCGACCGGGCCCACCAACTGGAACGCGTAGAGCAGGAACGCGACCAGGCTGGAGACGGCCAGCGCTCCCGAGCTCACCCGATACGCGCCCACGCCGAGCACCGCGATGATGGTGAGCTGGATCCCGGAACCGGTGATGGTCCACGCCCAGGCCTCGAGACGCACTGCCCGGATACCGTAGGACGCCGAGACGCGGGCCTCCTCGATGACCAGCTCGCTCGAACGACTCTCCGCCCGACTGGCCTTGACCGTGCGAACGGCGCGCAACGCGCCCTCCAGGATGCCGCCGAGCCGACCCATCGCCTCCTGTGCATTGCGTTGAGCGCGAGCCACCTTCGGCATGAGGAACCCGGCGGCGACACCGATGAGACCGATGCCGAGCAGAGCCGTCCCGAGGAGGGGGAGGTCGAGGGTCGCCATGAGCACGATGACACCCACGATCGCGATGCTGCCGTTGACGATCTCGACCAGCGCCCAGGACGACGCCTCGCGGAGCAGCATCGTGTCGGACGTGACCCGCGTGAGCATCTCGCCCGCGGGACGGGCGGTGACCGCCGGGATGGTGGCGCCGAAGAACCGCCGCACCATCGATGATCGCGCCTCGAGCACGACGCGTTCGGCCATGGTTCCCAGGAGCAGGCGTTGAGCCAGACCCACGATGATCCCCACGACGAGGAGCCCGACCAACAGGACGATGGCCGACCGCGTGGCGCCCGGGACGTCGAAGGAGTCCAGCAGTCGCTTGGTGACCAGCGGAGTGGCCAGGGACGACGCGGTGACCAGCAGACCGAGGAGCAGACCGAACCGGAACAACCGGCGATGAGGGCGGATGAAGGTCCAGAGGAGGCGGAGATTGGGGAGCCGACCTGGTGCATCGGGAGTAGCTGTCGTCACCTCGTCACACTAGTCGCGCGCCGACAGTCACCCCTTCTGTCCATCCTCCGGCCTACCCGGCCTACCCGGCCTACCCGGCCTACCCGCGCCCGATCAACGCGAACGGAAGCACCGCATCGGCCCCCGCCTGCCGGAGCGCCCGCGCCGCCACGGTGAGCGTCCACCCGGTGTCGGTGGAGAGATCGAGCAGCAGGACGGGTCCGCGATGCGCCGTCAGATCGGGTGCCTCGAAGGCGTCCACCAACGAGGCGACGCGGAACGCCGAGTTCGCGCCCGAGACGGGCCGGGCATCGGGCCGACGGTGCAGAACGCCCAGTGGCTCCAGCCTGCCGACCCTCGCCAGACGCTCCCCGAGGTCGTTCAACAGCGCCGGTCGGGAGTCGCTCTCCATGACCATCAGCCCGGTGGGCCGCTCGTCCCACGTCCACTCCGCGAGGACCTTGATGCACGCGGCCTCCAGCCCGTCGGGTGCCGGACCGTCCTCGCCGTCCGTCAGCGCGCGCAGGCGTGGTCCCCACACCGGGTCGGTGAGGCGGCCGAGGATGCGGCCGGTCTCCGGGCCGTCGGTGATCTTCCCCGACAGCTCGACGCCGACCTTCTTCAGTCCCGTCGGCCACTGCTTGCGGATGGCGAGGTCCAGCCCGGGTCGATCGAGACGGCGACGGGTCGACTCCACGTGATCGGCCGACACGTCCGCGGAGAGGTGCTGCCCGGTGCAGTTGTCGCAGCGCCCGCACCGGTCCGCCTCCGCATCCCCGGTGAGGGACGGATCGTCGAGTTGCCGGCGCAGGAACGCCATCCGGCACTCGTCGGTGCTCTGGTACTCGATCATCGCGCGCTGCTCGGACAGCCGTGCCTCGTCGAGTCGTTCGTAGCGCTCCCGGTCGTAGTGCCAGTGTTCCCCGGTGCCGAGCCAACCCCCCTTGACCCGCCGGACGGCACCGTCGACGTCGAGGACCTTGAGCACCATCTCGAGCCGAGTGCGTCCGAGCTCGACGAGCGGTTCGAGAGCCTGGGTGGACTGGGCGCGCTCGGTGTCCAGCACCTCGAGCACCCGACGTACGACGTGCTCGCGAGGGAAGGCGACGGACGCGAAGTAGCTCCAGATCTCCCGGTCCTCCGGACCGGGCAGGAGGACGACGTCGGCGCGCTCCGTGGCGCGTCCCGCGCGGCCCACCTGCTGGTAGTAGGAGATGGGCGACGACGGTGCACCCACGTGCACGACGAACCCCAGATCGGGTTTGTCGAAACCCATGCCCAACGCCGAGGTCGCGACGAGCGCCTTCACACGGTTCTGCAGCAGATCCTGTTCCGCCGCTTCGCGTTCCGTCGGATCGGTCTGGCCGGTGTAGGCGGCCACCTCCATTCCTCGATCGCGCAGCAGCGCCGCGAGGTCGTTGGCTCCCGCGACCGTCAGCGAGTAGACGATGCCCGAGCCGGGCAGGGTCTCGAGATGGTCGGCGAGCCAGGCTATGCGCGCCGTCGGATCGGGGATGGTGACCACGGACAGGTGCAGCGACTCGCGCTGGAGACCGCCACGCAGAACGGTGGTGTCGGCCCCGCCGACACCGAGCTGTGCCGCGACGTCCTCGACCACCCGATCGTTCGCGGTGGCCGTGGTGGCGAGAACGGGGACCCCCTCGCGCAACTCGGCGATGAGCGACCTGATGCGGCGATAGTCCGGCCGGAAGTCGTGACCCCAGTCGGAGACGCAGTGCGCCTCGTCCACCACGACGAGCCCCGCGTCCGCGGAGAGCGAGGGCAGCACCTGATCGCGGAAGTCCGGATTGTTCAGCCGCTCCGGGCTCACCAGCAGCACATCCAGTTCACCGGCCGCGACGCGTGCGTGGACGTCGTCCCACTCGGTGACGTTGCCCGAGTTGATGGTGGCGGCGGTGACCCCGGCGCGCTCGGCCGCCGCGACCTGGTTGCGCATGAGCGCGAGCAGAGGCGACACGATGACGGTCGGTCCGAGCCCCTGCTCGCGCAACAGGCGTGCGGCGATGAAGTACACGGCCGACTTTCCCCACCCGGTGCGCTGCACGACGAGTGCGCGTCGATGATGGACGACGAGCGCCTCGATCGCCGTCCACTGGTCCTCACGGAGAACGGCATCGGGGCCGGCGAGGTCGGTCAGCAGCTCCTGTGCGCGCTCACGGGTACTCATGCGTCACGCGTCCCGGCGAGAGCCCGGTCGACCTCGGTGACGGTGGGAGCCGAGGACCCCGCGCCGTCGCGCGTGGTGGCCACGGCCCCTGCCGCACACGCGCGCCGAACCGCGGCGGCGGGGCCGTCGCGCCACGCGGCGGCCAGCGTGCCGGCGAAGACGTCGCCGGCGCCCGTGGTGTCGACGGCCTCGACGGCGGGCGAGGGATGGGCGGTGACGACGCCGTCGGCGCTGCGATGGCGGGCACCGTCGGCCCCCAGCGTGGTGACCACGTGCGGAATGCGGGCGAGTGCGTCGACCCCCAGGGCGTTCTCCTCGTCGCGGTTGACGATCGCGACGTCGACGAGACCCAGCAGATCGTCGGAGAGCGGTTGCACCGGTGACGGATTGAGGAACACGAGCGTGCCGTTGGCCCGCGCGTGTCGCGCCGCCGCGACGACCGTCGCGACGGGCGTCTCGAGTTGGCACAGCAGGACGTCGGCTTCGGCGACGGTAGCCAGTTCCTCCGCCGTGAGCTCGGTCAGGGTCTCGTTGGCACCGCCCACGACGACGATGGAGTTCTCCGCGGCGTCGTCGACCGTGATGACCGCGACGCCACTCGCGCCCTCGACCTCGCGCAGCAGCGACGCGTCGACCTCGGCCCCGACGAGGGTCTCGCGCAGTTCGAGCGCGAAGGTGTCGGAGCCGACTGCTCCGACGAAGACGACCTCGGCGCCGGCCCGAGCGGCGGCGACCGCCTGATTGGCGCCCTTGCCGCCGGGGGAGGTGCGGAACGCGCTGCCGAGGACCGTCTCACCCGGTGCGGGCAGCGTGGGGGTGCGGGCGACGAGGTCCATGTTGATGCTGCCGACGATGGTGATGCGGGGACGTGCGGTGTCAGGATCGGCCATGGTGCACGACACTAACGGGTGGTTCGGACACCCGAGCCGTCTCGACGAGCGGGCGGCCAGTCCACGAACGACTTGCTCCGCGGCGGCGCGAACGTGCGCACCTTGGACGTGCGGAGACCCTGCCGGACCAGCCCCTCGGCGACGGTGATCGCCGCGGTCACCCCGTCGACGACGGGAACGTCGACCCTGGCCCGCACGGCGGCGTCGAGACCGGACATTCCGCCGCACCCCAGGACGATCACCTCGGCTCGGTCGTCGCGCACCGCGCGCTCCGCCTCGTCGACGACGGCGCGCACCGCCGCGTCGGGATCACGGTCGAGGTCGAGCACCCCGAGGCCGCTGGCGCGGACCGACGCGCAGCGGGTGTGCAAGCCCGCGACGAGCAGTCGGTCCTCGATCAGCGGGACCGTGCGATCGAGGGTGGTCACCACCGAGTACGAACGCCCCAGGAACGTCGCGGTGCTCGCCGCGGCCTCGGTGATGTCGACGACGGGAACGTCGAGCAGCTCCTGCAGGCCCTCGCGGCCGTGCTCGCCGTAGCCGGCCTGCACGACGGCGTCGAACGGTTCCGCGTACGCGCGGACGGTCTCCATGACCGCGACGGCGGCGAGGTACGACTCGTAGTTGCCCTCCACCGACTCGGCCCCGAACGCCGGCGTCAGCGCGACCACGGTGGTGCCCGGCGACGCGATCTCGCGGGCGCGCGCACCGATGGCCTCGGTCATGGATCGCGTCGTGTTGACGTTGACGACGAGGATGCGCACGGCAGCTCCGGAGTTCGACGGGAACGGGGTTCGGCGTCGCTCAGAGTAGACCCGCTCCGCAGGCCGGAAGATATATCGCGAACTCGGTTACGTTGGCAGCGCACGAGCGTGAACCGAACGAGAGGACCGGACCCACACCATGGCCGAACTGTTCTGCAACGGAGGCGCCATGCGTGGCGGCAACCTGCACCACAACGTCTCCAGTCACACCTTCCTCGGCTCGGTGCGGACGGCGCCGAACTACCGGTTCTTCGCGGTACGCGACGAGTTCCCCGGCCTGCTGCTGACCGAGACCGGTGGCGCCTCCATCGCCGGTGAGCTGTACGACGTCCCGATGGAGAACATCCGCACCGACTTCCTGCCGGAGGAGCCCGTCGAACTCGAACTCTCGGTCATCGAGCTCGCCGACGGACGGTCGGTGATGGCCGTGGTGCTGCGACCGGGCCTGGTCGACTCGCTGTCCGCCGAGCTCACCGAGATCACGGATCTCGGTGGGTGGCGTGCCTATCGCGGACTTCCCGATCCGGACGAGACCGTCTCCGCGGGAGCATGAGTCGTGTCCGCCGCTGCTGACTTCCTCCTCTTTCCCGATCTCGCCTCGCGGGCTCTGGGCGGGTCGGTGAGCGCCGCCAACGACGAGTTGTTCGCCCAGCGCGAGAACCTCATCAAGCCGACGGCGCCGTTCTTCGATCCGTCGGAGTTCGGCCACAAGGGCAAGGTGTACGACGGCTGGGAGACCCGCCGCCGACGCGACGACGGGCACGACTGGGCTCTCGTGCGGCTGGGTGCGGCGGGCATCGTGCACGGCGTCGTCGTGGACACCGCGTTCTTCCGCGGCAACTATCCGCCGTTCGTGTCGGTCGAGGCCGCGTCCGTCGAGGGCTACCCCTCGGCCGAGGAACTGTCGACGGTGCAGTGGCACACCATCGTCGAGAAGTCGCGGGCCGACGGCGACACGGCGAATCTGTATCCCGTGACCGACACCCGTCGCTGGACCCACGTCCGGTTGTCGATCTATCCGGACGGGGGAGTGGCGCGGTTGCGGGTGCACGGCGAGGTGGTGCCCGACCCGCGGTTCCTGACCGGAACGGTCGATCTGCTGGCGGCGGAACACGGTGGGCGGCTCGTGGAGTGCTCGGACGCGTTCTACGCGTCTCCGGCCAACATCATCCTGCCCGGCCGTGCCCGGAACATGGGTGAGGGGTGGGAGAACTCGCGTCGGCGAGGCGGCGGAAACGACCACGCGACGTTCGCTCTCGCTGTCGCCGGGGTGCCGCGGCACGTGGAGGTCGACACGTCGTACTACGTCGGCAACGCCCCGGGCTGGGTGCGACTGAGCACCGTCGACGATCGGGTCGCCGACGTCGCGGATCCGTCCGCGTGGGCCGAGGTCCTGCCGCGCACGGCGGTCCAGCCCGACACGCGGCACCTGTTCCTTCTCGACGGCGCCCCTGCCGCAACACATCTGCGCCTCGACGTCTACCCGGACGGGGGTCTGTCCCGGTTGCGGTTGTTCGGCGATCCGGACGAGCGTGGCCGCGTCGACGCGCGCGCCGCCTGGTGGGACGGGCTTCCCGCCGAACACCGCGCACTCCTCGCCGAGCAGGCCCCGGCATGAGCGCGTGGGATCTCGCGTTCCGCGCGCGCCGTGCGGTCGTGACCGCGGCCGACGGTTCCCGTACCGAGACGGCGTGCACGGTGGGGGTGCGGGACGGCCGCATCGTCGCCGTCGTGGGTCACGACGATCCGGTCGATGCGGACGTCGTCGTGGACCTGGCCGACGACGAGGTACTGCTCCCGGGCCTGGTGGACACCCACGTGCACGTGAACGAGCCCGGTCGCACCGAGTGGGAGGGTTTCGCGAGTGCGACGGCCGCCGCGGCCGCCGGGGGCATCACGACCCTGATCGACATGCCGCTCAACAGTATTCCGTCGACGGTCTCCACCGACGCACTCGACGTCAAACGAGCGGTGGCCGAGCCCGAGGCTCGCATCGACGTCGGCTTCTGGGGTGGCGCCGTACCCGGCAACGTCCCGGACCTGCGCGCGATGCACGAGGCCGGTGTCTTCGGCTTCAAGTGCTTCCTGCTGCACTCGGGTGTCGACGAGTTCCCGCCTCTCTCGCCCGACGAGCTCGAGGAGGCGATGCGGGAGATCGCCTCGTTCGACGGACTGCTCATCGTGCACGCCGAGGACGCGCAGATCATCGCCGACTCCGAGAACGCCGGCGGCCGGGACTACGCAGGTTTCCTGGCGTCGCGACCGCGCGCCGCGGAGAACACGGCCATCGCCGACGTGATCGCCGCGTCGCGGCGGACGGGATGCCGCGTCCACATCCTGCACCTGTCGAGTGCCGACGCCGTGCCGCTCGTGGCGGCGGCGAAGAAGGACGGTGTGCGGATCACTGCCGAGACCTGCCCGCACTACCTGTCGTTCGCGGCGGAGGAGATCGCGGACGGGGCGACCCAGTTCAAGTGCTGCCCGCCCATCAGGGAGGCCGACAACCGGGACGCGTTGTGGCAGGCGTTGTCCGACGGCGTGATCGACACGGTGGTCACCGATCACTCGCCGTGCACCACGGAGCTCAAGCGGTTCGACATCGGCGACTTCGGTGTCGCGTGGGGCGGCATCGCCTCGCTGCAGGTGTCCTTGGCCGCCGTGTGGTCCGAGGCCCGTCGGCGTGGGCACTCTCTCGCCGACGTCGTCGGGTGGATGTCCGCGGCGACGGCGGCTCAGGTCGGACTGGAGAGCAAGGGCGCGATCGCGGTGGGCAAGGACGCCGACCTGGCGGTGTTCGCACCGGACCAAGAGTTCGTCGTGCACGCGGAGGAACTGAGGCACAGGAATCCGGTGAGTGCGTACGACGACCGCACGGTGACGGGCTGTGTGCGCTCGACCTGGCTCGCCGGACGACGCATCGATTTCGACGGTCCACCGCAGGGAAGGCTGCTGACGCGCGGCTGATTGCAGATTGTTGACAATCGGACGATCGTCCTCGACAGTGAGGGCATGACTGCAGCAGCATTCGTGCCTCGAACAGCCGACGCCTCCACCAGTGCTCACACCGCTCGGCTGTCGCCCGCCCTGAAGCAGGCCACACCCATCGTCGTGGATCACGCGTCGGGAAGTTGGATCACCGGGACCGACGGGCGCCGCTACCTCGACTTCACCACGGGTATCGGCGTGACCAGCACCGGACACTGCCATCCGCGCGTGGTCGCGGCGGCGCGCGAGCAGGTCGGCAAGATCATCCACGCGCAGTACACGACCGTCATGCACACGCCTCTGCTCGAGTTGACCGAGAAGCTCGGCACCGTCCTGCCGGTCGGCCTGGACAGCGTGTTCTACGCCAACTCGGGGTCCGAGGCCGTCGAGGCGTCGATTCGTCTGGCGCGCATGGCCACCGGCCGCCCGAACATCATCGCGTTCCACGGCGGCTTCCACGGTCGCACCGTCGCCGCGGCGACACTCACCACAGCCGGGACCAAGTTCCGGTCCGGCTTCGCTCCGATGATGGGCGGCGTCCACATCGCGCCGTTCCCTTACGCGTTCCGGTACGGCTGGGACCTCGACACCGCGGTGACCTTCGCCTTGCGCGAGCTCGACTACCTGCTGCAGACCGTGTCCGCCGTCGCCGACACCGCGGCGTTCATCATCGAGCCGGTCCTGGGCGACGGTGGTTACCTTCCCACCCCGCCGGCGTTCCTGGACGGACTCCGAGAGCGAGCCGATCGGCACGGCATCGTGCTCATCGTGGACGAGGTCCAGGCGGGAGTGGGCCGCACGGGGAAGTTCTGGGGTCACCAGTTCTCCGATTCCACCCCGGACGTTCTCATCACGGCCAAGGGTCTCGCCAGCGGCTTCCCGATCTCCGCGATCGCCGCCTCGACCGCCCTCATGAGTACCGCCCTGCCGGGATCGCAGGGCGGCACCTACGGCGGGAACGCGGTGGCCGCGGCGGCCGCCGTCGCCACGCTCGACGTGGTCGAGGACGAGGGCCTGGTGGAGAACGCCCGTCTGCGCGGGGAGCAGCTTCTCGGTGGACTGCGTGAGATCGCGGCTCGGCACGACGAGATCGGAGATGCCCGCGGGCTCGGTCTGATGGCGGCATTCGAGTTCGTCGACGACGCCGGGGACGCCGATCCGGGCGCCGCGCTCGCTCTGCAGATGGCAGCTCTGGACCGCGATCTCCTGTTGTTGACGTGCGGTGCGCTGGGCAACGTGGTGCGCATCATCCCGCCCCTCGTGGTGACGCGGGACGAGGTCGAGCTGGGACTCGAGCGCATCGCGGAGGCGTGCGACGCGGCGCTGGGAGTTCGGTCGTGACGACGACGGTCGACCGACCCGTGCCGGTGGCCGATCGCAGCATTCTGATCGGTGGTCGATGGCGGGACGCGGTGGACGGCCGCACGTTCGACGTCGAGAACCCTGCCACCGGCGAGACCATCGCGCGCGTCGCCGACGGGGGGCCCGCCGACGCCGCTCTGGCGCTCGATGCCGCGAGCGCCGCCCAGTCTGCGTGGGCGGCGACGTCGCCGCGGGAGCGGAGCGTCGTGCTGCGCCGTGCGTTCGACCTCGTGGTCGAGCGGACGGAGGACCTCGCCGCCGTGATGACCGCCGAGATGGGCAAGCCGCTCGCCGAGGCGCGCGGCGAGGTCGCCTACGCAGCCGAGTTCCTTCGCTGGTTCTCCGAGGAGGCCGTCCGCATCGCCGGCGATCACACCCTGACCGGCGACGGGTCGACGCGCATGGTGGTCACACGAGTACCGGTGGGACCGTGTGTGCTGGTGACGCCCTGGAACTTTCCGCTTGCCATGGGTGCCCGCAAGATCGGGCCCGCTGTGGCCGCCGGATGCACCATGGTGTTCAAGCCGGCCGAACAGACACCGCTCACCTCGCTCGCTCTGGCCCGCATCTTTCAGGAGGCCGGACTGCCGGACGGCGTCCTCAACATCGTCACGACCTCGGACGCGGGTGGCGTCGTCGAACCGTGGTTGCGCAGCGGTGTGGCTCGGAAGCTGAGTTTCACGGGCTCCACCGCCGTCGGCAGGCTGTTGCTCGGCCAGGCGGCGTCCACCGTCATGCGGACGTCGATGGAACTGGGCGGGAACGCGCCCCTCGTCGTCTGTGCGGACGCCGATCTGGGGACGGCGCTCGACGGAGCCATGATCGCCAAGATGCGCAACATGGGGGAGGCCTGCACCGCCGCCAACCGGTTGTTCGTCCATCGGTCCGTCGTCGACACCTTCGCGGAGCAGCTGACTGCGCGGATGGCCGAGCTGACCGTGGGAGACGGTGCGCACGAGGGTGTCCGGGTCGGCCCGCTGATCGATGCGGAGGGCCGCGCGAAGGTGCAGCGCCTCGTCGACGACGCGGTGAGACTCGGCGCGCGGATCCTGACCGGCGGTGCCACGCCGGAGGGGCCGGGATACTTCTACCCTCCGACGGTGCTGGTGGACGTCCCACCCGACGCCGAGATCGTGCACACCGAGATCTTCGGGCCGGTCGCCGCGATCATCACCTTCGACGACGAGGACGAGGTGGTGCGCATCGCCAACGACACCGAGTGGGGTCTCGTGGGCTACGTGTTCACTCGCGACGTCGACCGGGCCTTCGATCTGGGCGAGCGTCTCGAAGTGGGCATGGTCGGTCTCAACACCGGGCTGGTGTCCAACCCCGCGGCACCCTTCGGCGGGGTCAAGCAGTCCGGACTGGGGCGTGAGGGCGGGCGTCTCGGCATCGACGAGTTCCTCGAGGTGAAGTACTTCGCCGTGCCGCGTCGGCCGGGGCGGACGCTGTGACGGCCACTCGACGGCTGACACCCCTCGACGCCCGCACCACGTCGATCGTCATCGCGGACCAGTTGCGCGAGCGCATCATCGACGGATCGTTCGCACCGGGGGAGCAGGTCCACGAGGCGACGGTCGCCACCGAACTCGCCGTCTCCCGCGGACCCGTTCGCGAGGCGCTGCAACGGCTGAGTCAGGAGGGGCTGCTCGTCTCCTTCCGCAATCGCGGCGTCTTCGTCGTCGAGCTGGGTGAGTCCGATGTCGCCGAGATCTACCAGGCGCGCGCGGCCATCGAGATCGGTGCCGCGTTCACCGTTCTGCAGCGTGGTGACTCCGGACGTGTCGCGGACGCGTTGTCGCGCATCGTGGTCGAGATGCAGCCGGCCATCGGCCGGGGCGACTGGCGGTCGGTGGCGGAGCGGGATCTCGCGTTCCACACCGCACTGGTCGCGGCGACGGGCAACAGCCGGATGAGCCGGATGTACGCGACGCTCGCCGCCGAGGCCCGCATCTGCATGGCCAACCTCGAGACCGCGTACCACCGGCCCGACGCGTTGATCGAGGAGCACACGCTGCTCGTCGATCTGCTGCGAGCGCAGGACTGGGCCCGGCTCGAACCCGCTCTGCGCGAACACATGGACACCGCCGTGCACGATCTGACGGCGTCGCTACGTGAGTCGGCGGAGACCGTGTAGTCACTCGCGCTGCGCCCGTGGGTGCGAGCACCTACGCTCGCTCCAGGAACCCGGATAACCTCGAAACTGTCAGGGGTACAGCATGATCGACACGATCAGTACGGCCGAACACAGCTCCCGCCTCGCTGCCGTGCGTGCCGTCATGGCCGAGGGGGGTCTCGCGGCGCTCATGATCACCGATCCGTCGAACATCTACTATCTGACGGCCTACAACGCCCTGTCGTTCTACACCCCGCAGGTGCTCTTCGTGCCGGCCGAGGGCGACATGCTGTTCTTCGCCCGCGCCATGGACGCGCACGGCGCCTCACGCACGTCGTGGCTTCCCGACGACCAGGTGTTCGGCTATCCGGAGACCCTGGTCCAACGGCCGGACACCCATCCCTTCGTCTGGGTGGCCGACACGCTGCGCGGACTGAGCCTGGTCTCGAACTTCGAGCACGGCCAGGTGGGGCTCGAGATGGACTCATACTACTTCAGCCCGAAGGCGTTCGAAGCACTCGTGAAGTGCCTGCCGGAGTACCGGTTCGTCGATTCGCGTGAGCTGGTGAACTGGGTGCGATCGGTGAAGTCGGACACCGAGATCGAGCTGATGCGCGGGGCGGCGGCGATCTGCGAGAGCGCCATGGCGACCGCGATGGACGCGATCGCCGTCGGTGTGCGCCAGTGCGACGCCGCCGCGGCGATCTCCGCGGCGCAGGTGCGCGGCACGGACGACTTCGGCGGCGACCACCCGGCCATCGTTCCGATGCTGCCCACCGGTGAGGGTGCGGACACCCCGCATCTCACCTGGACCGACCGGCCGTTCCGGGACGGGGAGTCGACCGTGGTGGAACTGACCGGGGTGTTCCGCCGCTACCACGTCCCGATGGCGCGGACGGTCTCGCTCGGGCGACCGGACCCGCGCATGGCCGGTCTCGCCGCCGCCACCGACGACGCACTCGGAGCCGTGCTCGCGGAGATGAGGCCCGGAGTGCAGACCAGTGACCTCGCGGCGACGTGGAACCGTGAACTGGGCCGGGCGGGATTTCACAAGCCTTCCCGCATCGGGTACTCGATCGGCATCGCGTACGCGCCGGACTGGGGCGAGCGCACCATCAGCCTGCGCAGCGACGACGCCACGATCCTGCAGCGCAACATGACGTTCCACGTCATCGGCGGTATGTGGCTCGACGGTTACGGATACGAGGTGTCCGAGTCAGTGGTGGTCACCGACACCGGTATCGACACCTTCACCGCCTACCCGCGATGCCTGACAGTCAAGGAGTGACGGACATGCACGCACAGACGTACGAGACGACCACGCTTCCGTGGGCGCTGCGCACCGATCACCTCGTCGGGTCGATGATCGACTCGTCGACCTCGCTGCTCGCCGCGCAGAAGCACGACATCGTGCGCTTCGCCATGGGATCGCCCGCCGCCGAGGCGGTTCCGCACGCGGCGATGGCGGAGATCGCGGGCCGGGTCCTGACCGCAGATGCCTTCGACTACGGTGCGACAGAGGGTGATCCGGCTCTGATCGAGCAGCTGGTGGCCTTCTGCGACGCCTTCGGTGAACCGACGTCTCCCGATCGGTTGGTCATCACGTCGGGTGGCATGCAGGGGCTCGATCTCGCGTGCACGCTGTTCGTCGACCCCGGCGATCTGGTGATCGTCGAGAGCCCGACGTACACGAACGGCACCGCGACCGTGCTCAGCTACGGTGGCGACATCCTCGAGGCGCCGATGGATTCCGACGGGCTGATCGTCGAGGCGCTTCCCGAGTCGGTCGCCCGCGCGGGCCGACTGCCCACGATGATCTACACCATCCCGACGTTCCAGAATCCGTCCGGGACGACCATGTCGCTGCCGCGCCGACTGGCGCTCCTGGAACTCGCCCGCGAGTGGGGCGCCGTGGTGCTCGACGACGACCCCTACGGCCACCTCCGCTTCCAGGGAGATCCGGTTCCGAGCCTGCGAGCGCTCGCTCCCGACGACCCGCTCGTGTTCTCCGTACGCACGTTCTCGAAGCTCATCGCCCCCGGTCTGCGCGTCGGGTGGGTGGACGCGGACCCCGCCGCTCGCCGGTTGATCATCAACGCGAAGCAGGCGATGGACACGTGCACCAACGTGCCGAACCAGCGGATCGTGGCCGAGTTCCTGCGACAGGGACTGCTCACCGAGCACCTGGCGTCCCTCGCGGACATCTACCTGCCCCGCAAGATCGCGATGCAGACGAGCCTGGAGCGGCACCTCGGTGGGAGGGTGCGCACCACCGATCCCGAGGGCGGTTTCTTCCTGTGGGTCACGCTGGTGGGTGACGACGCCGCTGTGGACACGCGGCGGCTGTTCGAGATCGCACTCGCGCACGGTGTCGCCTTCATCCCGGGTCCGGCGCTGTCCGCGAACGGCCTCTTCGGCGATGCGATGCGACTGTGCTTCGCGTCCTCGACGCCCGAGCGCATCGACGTCGGGGTGCAGCGGTTGGCGGGTGCGCTGGACGCGGCCCGAGCCGAACTGTGACGGCGGCCGACCTCCAGCAGGATCGCGCGTCGACCGACGTCGCGACGGTCGAGCGGATCACGAGAGCGCTGATCGACGCCGGTCCCGACGAGTCCGCCGTGGTGGCCGAGATCTGCCGCATCGCAGAGAGTCTCGGTCTGCAGACCGTCGTCACCGACGCGTCGCCGGGGCGGCCGAACGTCGAGGTGGTCCTTCCCGGCGAGCCCGGCCCGGGCCTGCTGTTCCTCGGGCACTCGGACGTGGTGCCCGCCGGGGAGGGCTGGAGCGGGAACCCGTTCCGCTCGCGGGTGCACGACGGTCGGATCGTGGGACGCGGCGCCTGCGACATGAAAGGTGGTCTCGCCGCGGTACTCGCCGCGATGGGGTCACTGGCCCGGCGCGGTGTGGTCCCGGCGCGCACCGTGACACTCGCCTGCGTGGTGGACGAGGAGGACACGGGCCTGGGCATCCGGGCATGGGTGTCCGACCGTACCGACCAGACCGGCCGGCCTCCGGCCTTCAGGGTCGATGACGGCCGGCCTCCGGCCTTCAGGGTCGATGACGGCCGGCCTCCGGCCTTCACGGGATGCGTCGTGGCGGAACCCACGGCCGGCACCGTGATCGTCGGGTGCCGCGGAGCGGCGAACATCGTGCTCACCGTCACCGGTCGGAGCGCGCATGCCGGCCGGCCCGAGAACGGTCGCAGTGCCGTGGTCGCGGCGGCCCGCGTCGTGGGCGAGATCGACGGGCTGCACGCGGAACTGGCCACCGTGCCGCACCCGGTGCTCGGCGCCGCGTCGTGGAACGTCGGCCGGATCGACGGTGGGACCGGACCGTCGATCGTCGCGGGCCGCTGCCGGCTGGAGATCGATCGTCGCCTGCTGCCGGACGACGACGTGGACGCCGTCGTCGCGGACCTGCTCCGCCGGGCCCGCCTCGTCACGGATCTGGACGTCGACGCGTACGTCGAGATGGAGATGCCGGGATTCCTCACCGACGAGTCGAGCCCGCTCGTCGAGTCGGCGCTGGCGGCGCTGCGCTCCACGGGTGCGCCGGACCCGTCGACCGCGGTGTGGACGGCGTCCTGCGACGGGGGGTTCGTCGCCCGTGACCTCGGAGTGCCCACCATCGTGCTGGGTCCCGGTGATCTCGAGGCGCAGGCCCATCAGCCCGACGAGTCCGTGGACCTGCTCGAGGTCGCTCGCCTCTCCCGGGCCTACGCTCGACTGATGACGGAGCAGCGACCGTGAGCCCCTCCCGCACGAACGGCGGAGCGAGGCCGATCATCACCGTCCTGCACGACGGACTCCTTCCCGACCGGGTGCAGGAACTCGACACCTCGTACGAGGTGCGGCATGCCACCGCCGACACGTTCGGCGATGCGGTCGACGGCGCGCAGGCGGTCCTGCTGTGGGACTTCTTCTCGTCGGCGCTCCGGGACCAGTGGTCGCGCTGCTCCGCACTCGAATGGGTGCACGTCGCCGCAGCAGGGGTGGACAAGCTGTTGTTCGACGACCTCGCGGCGTCCGACGTCGTGGTGACCAACGCGCGCGGGGTGTTCGACGTGCCGATCGCCGAGTTCGTGCTCGCGTCCCTGCTCGCTCTGGCGAAGGACGTGCGCGGCACCGTCGAACTCGGCCGACAGGCGCGATGGTTGCGCCGGGAGACCGAGAACATCGCGGGGCGTCGAGCTCTGGTGATCGGCACGGGCAGTATCGGCCGGGCCACGGCGCGCATGTTGCGTGCCGTCGGTATGGACGTCGCCGGGGTCGGACGGACGGCTCGCACGGGTGATGCGGATTTCGGAACCGTCCACGCCAGTACGGATCTCGCGTCGGTGGTACCCGGCGCCGACTACCTCGTTCTCATCGCACCGCTGACACCGTCGACACGGGGCATGGTCGGCCGCGACGTTCTCGCGGCGGCCGATCCCGGGGTGCGCGTGATCAACGTGGGTCGTGGCGAACTGCTCGACACCGACGCGCTGGTCGACGCTCTGCGCAGCGGCCACGTCGGGGGAGCTGCCCTCGACGTGTTCGACACCGAGCCGCTGCCACCCGAGCACGTGCTGTGGACCCTCGACCACGTGCTGCTGACCGCACACATGAGCGGTGACACCGTGGGGTGGCGCGACCGGCTCTACTCCGGTTTCGCCGAGAATGCCGAACTATTCGCGGCCGGCCGACCGCTGCGCAACGTCGTCGACAAGTCCCTCGGGTTCGTCGCCGGGTGACCCGGTGACCGCGGGCGTCCGGTCGTATCCCTTGCGGTCGTAGATCGCGATCACCAGAGCGCCGAGGACCAGGCCGATGACGAGCCCGAGCAGCGTCATGCCGAGTCCGTGGGCGAGACCCGAGTTCCAGCGTGAGTCGAAGTAGAGGATCGAGCGCACGGCGAGATACACCTGATGCATCGGTTCGAATTGCGCGAGCCACCCGAAGAGCGCAGGTGACGCCTGGATCGGGATGGTGGCGCCGGCGGACGGCAGGCCCAGGATCACGAAGACGACGAGGTTGAGGATCAGCCCCGGAGTGCCGAAGATCGACAGCACCGACACCGCGGTGATCCCGACGGCCGAGATCGCCAGCACTCCGAAGAGCCACAGGCCCAGCGCATTCGGGATCGGCATGCCCAGTGCGGTGGCGATCGCGACGTAGAGACCGGACACCACGAACCCGATCACCACCATCGTGAGCCATTTCGCGGCGAGCACGCGCAGGCGACTGTCGGTGGATCGGCGACGCTGCAGGAAGGTGGGGCCGAACTCGAGCGGCACGAAGCCGAGTGCGCCGTCGACGAGAGCGCTGGCGATCATCGCGCCGGTGAAGCCGGCGAGCACGAGCAGCAGGGCGTAGTAGAAGGCGGACAGCCCGAGCCCCGTGCCGTCCGGAAGTGGGTCGTAGGGAGTGACGACGATGTCGACCGGCGCAGCCAGTGTGAGGGCCGCGGCCCCGGAGAGGGTGGCGCCCTCGGTCACTTGCGTCGTGAGTCGTTCTCCCAGAGTGCCGTTCGCGGAGTCGAGCGCCGTGTCGCCGATGGTGGTCATGAGGGAGGAACCGAGTGTGCCGGCACGCGGATTGGTCATGATCGTCACGATGGGTCGCTCGATGTCGCCCGCCACGACGGAGGCCTGCGTCAGGATCGACACTCGTTTGGTGAAGTCGCTCGGCACGACGATCGCGCCGTAGACGTCGCCGTTCGCGAGGAGGTTCTGCGCCTCCGCGATACCGACCTGCTTCAGATCGATCTTCTCCGCGTCGATGCCGTCCGCGATGCCCTGGCCGATCTGCTGCCCCAGGTTCGCCTGCTCACCGTTCGGCAGCACGTCGCCCTCGTCGCTGACCACCAGTGCCACCGGGAAGTGGCGGAGGTTCTCCTTGGGGTCGAGGATGCCGCCGAGGTACAGCGCCGCGAGCAGCGACATGACGACGGAGACCGCGACGACCGGCAGCACCCAGGTGGTGGGGCGCCGGAATGCGGGCGCAGCGGCTTCGGGGGACATGGCGGGCCTTCCGTCGGCACGTTCTCGGTGACCGATACACATCTGTATCGTCTCGTTCGATACGATAGTGCATCATGGCGGCGACTTCAGGCAACGTGACCGCGAGAACAGGCAGGACCGCCACTCGCAGCAGAGCACAGACTCGCGAGCGAGTGCTGGACGGCGCCCTCGAGGTGTTCGTCGAACGGGGTTTCGGGCGATCGACCCCGGAACAGATCTGCGAGCGAGCGGGATTCACTCGCGGAGCGTTCTACTCGAACTTCTCGTCGATGGACGAGGTCTTTCTCGAACTGTGGACGCGACAGGCGTCGGGACTGATCACGCGGGTACGCGGAGTGGTCGACGCCCTGGAGTACGACGCGTCCGACGGGCGGTCCTTCGAGGAGATCGTCGTGGCAGCGCTGAGCGGACTGGTCGGCGACGTGTCGTGGCACGTACTCATGGCGGAGTTCGGCGCCCACGCGGCGCGGAACCCGGGGCTGGCGGCCGTGGTGACCGGGCACCGGGCCGCGCTCCGTGACGCCCTGCGTCCCATGATCGTTCACGGTCTTGCGACCCACGGGCGCGAGGTGGCGGTGGACGACGACACCCTCGGTCGGGGTGTCGTCGCCGCCTACGAAGGAGCGATGGCCCAGGCGATGATCGAGCCGGCCAACCCGGTACCCGCGCGACTCGCCCTCGAGCTCGTGGCCGCGGTCATATGGTCGTTCTCGCGCGAGCGCTGACTCCGCACATGGTCGTTCTCGCGCGAGCGCTGACTCAGAACGCCCGCTCGTACTGCGGAGGTGTGGCCGGGGTGATGTCCGCGCCGAGCTCGCGTGCCGCACGACGGGCCCAGTAGGGGTCGCGCAGCAGTTCGCGCGCCAGGAACACGGCCACGGCCTCGCCGGACCCGATGATGTCCTCGGCCTGCTTGGGCTCGGTGATCAGTCCGACAGCGGCCGCGGGGATGCGCGTCTCGCTCTGGATGCGCCGGGCGAACGGCACCTGGTAGCCGGGTTCGACGGGGATGGACGCCTTCGCGACGTTGCCACCCGTGGAGACGTCGACGAGGTCGACACCGTGATCCTCGAGCTGCTGGGTGAGCAGAACGGTCTGGTCGGGCGTCCAGGCCTCGGAGTCGACGCCACGCTCCTCGCCGGTCCAGTCGGTCGCGGACACGCGCACGAAGACGGGCTTGTCGGCCGGCCACACCTCGCGGATCGCGTCGACCACGCGCAGGGTCAGGCGGACACGACCCTCGAAGCTACCGCCGTACTCGTCGGTCCGGTGGTTGCTGGCCGGGGACAGGAACTGGTGCAGCAGGTATCCGTGCGCCGCGTGCACCTCGGCCACGTCGAAGCCGGCGGCCAGCGCGCGTACCGCGGCGGAGCGGAAGTCGTCGACGACCTTGTCGATGTCCGCGGTCGTCATCTCGCGCGGAGCCGGGTAGTGGCCGAACTCGACAGCGCTGGGTCCGACCGTCTCCCACGCGAGGGAGTCGTCCGCCGCCAGCGGCTTTCCGCCACGCCACGGTGCGTCGGTGGACGCCTTGCGACCTGCGTGGGCCAACTGGATCGCGGGCACACTGCCGTGCTGCCGGATCTCGGTGACCACCTCGGCCAACGCGTTCGCCTGCTGGTCGTTCCAGATGCCGAGGTCCCACGGCGTGATGCGGCCCTCCGGGCTCACCGACGCCGCCTCGGTCATCACCAGGCCGACGCCGCCGACGGCACGCGAGACGAGGTGAGTCCGGTGCCACGGTGTGACCGCGCCCGTCGAGGGTCCCTCCGCGTCCGCCGAGTACTGGCACATCGGCGACATCCACACCCGGTTGGGGAAGGTGACCTCACGCAGGGTCAAGGGCTCGAACAGCAGGCTCACAGTCATCTCCTCGTCTCGTCCGACACGCGCGCCGTCCACGACGACAGCGCTCAGGATGAACGAACAATTCGGCCGGGCGATCATTCCCGTCGGCCGGATCGTCCCGGGTGCGCTCGGGCGTACGGGCTGGTGGGAGCGTGACCTACCCTGGACGGCGTGACTGCCACCACCAGCGCCGAGGTGTCCACCCCCGATGCTCTCGAAGCGGACGTGCACGCCGCTGCTGCCCGCGCCCGGGTCGCCGCGCGCGCACTCGCTCTGCTGACGACCGCGCGCAAGGACGACGCGCTGCACGCCGCGGCGGACGCCGTCCTGGCCTCCGCCGACGCGATCCTCGCCGCCAACAGCGAGGACCTCGCACTCGCCGAGGCGTCCGGCACCCCGCCCTCGCAGCTCGACCGACTGCGGCTGACCCCCGACCGCATCGACGGCATCGCCGCCGGACTGCGCCAGGTGGCGTCTCTGCCGGATCCCGTGGGGGAGCTCCTCGAGGGTCGGACCCTGCCCAACGGACTCGAGATCCGGCAGCTCGCGGTGCCGCTCGGCGTCGTCGGCATGATCTACGAAGCCCGGCCCAACGTCACGGTCGACGCGTTCGGGCTCACTCTGAAGTCGGGCAACGCCGTCCTCCTGCGGGGGTCGTCCTCCGCCGCGCGATCGAACGCCGCGCTGGTGGGTGTTCTGCGGGCGGCCCTGTCGGCGCTGGACCTTCCCGCCGACGCCGTCCAACTCCTGTCCAGCGAGGATCGAGCGACGGTCACGCACCTCATCCGGGCTCGCGGACTCGTCGACGTCGTCATCCCGCGCGGTGGGGCCGGCCTCATCTCGGCGGTGGTGCGCGACGCGACGGTGCCCACCATCGAGACCGGTGTCGGCAACTGCCACGTCTACGTGCACGCGTCCGCGGACCTCGACATGGCCGAGCGCATCCTGCTCAACGCGAAGACACGTCGAGTGAGCGTGTGTAACGCCGCGGAGACGGTGCTGATCGACGCCGCCGTGGCCGACGTGGCGGTGCCGCGTCTGGTGCAGGCGTTGTCGGACAACGGCGTACGTGTCCACGGCGATCTTCCCGGTCTCGTTCCGGCCACCGAGAACGACTGGGCCGACGAGTACCTCTCCGACGACATCGCCCTCGCCGTCGTCGACGACCTGGATGCCGCCGTCGCGCACATCGACAGGTACGGCACGGGACACACCGAGGCGATCGTGGCATCGGATCTCGCTGCCACACGGGCGTTCTCCGCTCGGGTGGACGCAGCGGCCGTCATGGTCAACGCCTCCACCGCGTTCACGGACGGTGAGCAGCTCGGCTTCGGAGCCGAGATCGGCATCTCCACCCAGAAGCTCCACGCCCGCGGCCCGATGGGGCTGCGGGAACTCACCTCGACCAAGTGGATCGTGCAGGGCGACGGGCACATTCGTCCGGCCTGACCCGCCTCCACCACCTCTCTGGAACAACCGAAAGGCCCGGCGTGACGCAGACGTACTCCGACATCGTTCCGTTCTTCTCCGACGTCGACGACGTGGCGACCCGCCTCGCCGCCACGGGGTACCTCGCCGACAAGGCGACCGCCACGGCGGTGTTCCTCGCCGATCGTCTGGGCAAGCCGCTGCTCATCGAGGGCCCGGCAGGCGTCGGCAAGACGGAGCTGGCTCGCGCCGTCTCGCAGGCCGCGGGAGCCGAACTGGTCCGCCTGCAGTGCTATGAGGGCGTCGACGAGGCGCGGGCACTGTACGAGTGGAACCACGCGAAGCAGATCCTGCGCATCCAGTCGAGTTCCGGCGCGGGGTGGGACGAGACACGCCACGACGTGTTCTCCGAGGAGTTCCTGCTGTCGCGGCCCCTGCTCACGGCGATCCGTCGATCGGATCCCACCGTGCTGCTGATCGACGAGACCGACAAGGCGGACATCGAGATCGAGGGCCTGCTCCTCGAGGTGCTCAGCGACTTCGCGATCACCGTGCCGGAGCTCGGCACCATCTCGGCGACCAGGCGGCCGTTCACGGTGCTGACCTCCAACGCGACACGCGAGTTGTCGGAGGCGCTGAAGCGTCGCTGCCTGTTCCTGCATCTCGACTTCCCGGACGCCGACCTGGAGCGGCGCATCCTGGCCAGCCGGGTCCCGGAGCTGCCGGAGGCGATGGCCGAGCAGATGGTGCGCATCGTGCAGGTGTTGCGGGACATGCAGTTGCAGAAGCTGCCGTCGGTCGCCGAGACCATCGACTGGGGCCGCACCCTGCTGGCTCTGGGCATGGACGAGGTGAGCGACGCGGCCGTGCGGTCGACGCTCGGCGTCATTCTCAAGCACCGCTCAGATCAGGACCGCGCCGTCGCCGAACTCCGACTCGGCTGACCCGTGACCGGGACGGTGGACATCTCCGGCATCCCCGCACACCTGGTGGGGTTCGTGGAGGCGCTGCGTCGCCGCGGTATCGACGTCGGCCCGTCGGAGACGGTCGACGCGGGCGCGGTGCTGGCCGTTCTCGACATCCTCGATCGGGAGGTGGTGCGGGAGGGTCTCGCGTGCGCGCTGGTGCGCAGACCCGGCCATCGCCCCGCGTTCGACGCGCTCTTCGATCTGTGGTTCCCGGCCGCGATCGGTGCGCGGACCGCCGACGAGGAGAACACGGTCGGCCCGCCTCTCGCCGAGGACGGCACCGTCGATCTCGACGCTCTGAAACACGTGCTGGCGGAGCTGCTCGCGGACGGTTCCGCGGAGGCAATGGCGCAGGTCGAGCGCCTGGTGGGCGACATCGTCGAGACCTACGGCAAGTACACCTCCAGCCGCGGCGAGTCGTTCTCGGAGTACCAGACGCTGCGCACGGTGGAGCCGTCGACGCTGCTGGCGAAGATTCTCGACGGACTGATCGGCCGCTCCAGCGGTCCCGGTGCACCCACGACCGGCGAGTTCGAGTCCGAACTGGCCCGTCGGACG
Source organism: Rhodococcus sp. Leaf225 (assembly GCF_001426145.1). Lineage (NCBI taxonomy): Bacteria > Bacillati > Actinomycetota > Actinomycetes > Mycobacteriales > Nocardiaceae > Rhodococcus > Rhodococcus sp. Leaf225. The sequence continues at coordinate 170,908 of NZ_LMRN01000021.1, forward strand.
GCCGCGGTCCGCATCGCGGAGTTCCGGTCGATGATCGAGAAGGAGACCCGTCGCCGCACCGCCGAGGTGCTGGGCAAGGAACGGGTGGCGTCCTACGGCGTCCCGCGCCTGGCCGAGGACGTCGACTTCCTCCGCGCGTCCGAGTCGGAACTGGCGGCCCTCCGCAAGAACGTCGCTCCGTTGGCGCGGCTCCTGGCGAGCCGACTGGCGGCCCGTCGACGGCGGTCGCGAGCGGGGTCGATCGACCTGCGGCGCACCCTGCGCAAGTCCTTGTCGACGGGCGGCGTCCCCATCGACCTGGTCAACCGCAAGCCCCGCACCGCGCGGCCCGAACTGGTGATCTTCTGCGACGTCTCGGGATCGGTCGCCGGCTTCAGCCAGTTCACCCTGCTGCTCGTGCACACGTTGCGCGAACAGTTCTCCCGAGTGCGTGTCTTCGCGTTCATCGACACCGCCGACGAGGTGACCCGGTTCTTCGACGCCTCGGCCGGACGCGCGTCGCTCGCCGAGTCGATGTCGCGCATGATCGCGGAGTCGGAGCTGATCACCTACGACGGCCATTCCGACTACGGCCACTCCTTCGAGACCTTCACCGCGCATCACCTCGATGCCATCGGTCCTCGGGCGTCGCTGTTGATCCTGGGCGATGCCCGCACCAACTACCGCGATCCGCGCACCGAGTCCCTCGCCCGCATGGTCACCGTCGCCCGGCGCGCGCACTGGCTCAACCCCGAGCCGAAGGCGCAGTGGGGGACCGGTGACTCGGCCGCCGACGTCTATCGGCGGGTGATCTCGATGCACGAGTGCCGGTCGGCGGCGCAACTGGCCGAGGTCGTGTCGCGGCTCCTTCCCACGGGATCCTGACGTCTCTCGGTTCGGCCGAATCCTCTGTTCGGGGCAGGTCCACGTAGAGTCGTCACTCGTGCAGGAACCGACGACGCCGCCCGAGGGCCGACGCCCGCGACGTCTCGGCGTCATGGGTGGCACGTTCGACCCCATTCACCACGGGCACCTCGTGGCCGCCAGTGAGGTCGCCGACCGGTTCCAGCTCGACGAGGTCGTCTTCGTTCCCACCGGCCAGCCCTGGCAGAAGCAGGACCGGACGGTGAGCCCGGCGGAGGACCGCTACCTCATGACGGTCGTCGCCACCGCGTCGAACCCTCGCTTCTCCGTCAGCCGCGTCGACCTCGACCGTGCCAAGCCGACGTACACCGTCGACACGCTTCGCGATCTCGCCGACCAGCATCCCGGTGACCAGTTGTTCTTCATCACCGGGGCCGATGCTCTCAGCAGCATCATCGGCTGGCAGAACTGGCAGGAACTGTTCGAGCTGGCCCGCTTCGTCGGCGTGTCCCGCCCCGGGTACGAACTGGGTGCCGACCATCTGGCCGAGTACCTCGATCGGTTGCCGAAGGACGTCCTGACCCTCGTGGAGATCCCGGCCCTGGCCATCTCGTCCACGGAATGTCGACGGCGTGCCGCCGAGAACCGTCCCGTCTGGTACCTCGTGCCGGACGGCGTCGTCCAGTACATCTCGAAGCGGGACCTGTACCGACCCGCCGGGGAGGAGCGTCACGACGGCATCGCGACCGTCTCCGAGCCCGCACCCCAGCACACCGGCACTTCCGCCACCACCGCATCAGCCCTACCAGGAGAGAACACCACGTGAGCGCTACACCCGAGGCCATCAGGGTCGCCAGCATCGCCGCACTCGCGGCGGACGAGAAGCTCGCCGCCGACGTCATGGCCCTCGACGTCTCCGACCAGCTGGTCATCACCGACTGCTTCGTCATCGCGTCGGCACCCAACGAGCGCCAGGTCAACGCCATCGTCGAGAACATCGAGGAGAAGCTCCGCGAGGCGGGCAGCCAGCCCGTTCGTCGTGAGGGCACCCGCGAGGGCCGATGGGCACTGCTCGACTACGTCGACGTGGTCGTCCACGTGCTCCACAACGACGAGCGTCACTTCTACGCCCTCGAGCGTCTGTGGAAGGACTGCCCGGTCCTCGAGATCGAGGGTCTCGGAGCCACGGACACCTCGACGCAGTACGGCACCGACGATCACGGTGTCGACGACGCCCTCGACCACGGTGTCGATCGCGTCACCGAACCGGACGAGTGACGTCCGTTCGTCGGTTGGTGCTGCTCCGGCACGGTCAGACCGAGTACAACGCGGCCTCGCGCATGCAGGGTCATCTCGACACCGACCTGACCGAGCTGGGTCGCACACAGGCCGAGGTCGCCGCTCGAGCGTTGGCATTGCTGCAGCCACACCGCATCGTCTCGTCCGATCTGCGACGGGCACACGACACGGCGACCGCGCTCTCGACGGCCACGGGTGTTCCCGTCGAGCTCGACGAGCGGCTCCGCGAGACGCACCTCGGCGACTGGCAGGGGCTGACGCACCTCGACGTCGACGACGTCTCACCCGGCGTCCGCGAATCGTGGCGCGCCGACGCCGAGTTCCGTCCGCCGGGCGGCGAGTCGCGCGTGGACGTCGCCGAGCGCTCGATGCCGCTGATCCAGGAGCTGCTGAAGGACCCGGAGTGGACCACGGCGCCCGTCGTCGTGGTCGCCCACGGTGGAACCATCGCCGCGCTCACGGCCGCACTGCTCGATCTGCCGGTCGACCGGTGGCCGGTGCTCGGGGGACTGGGGAATGCCAGCTGGGTGCAGGTCGCCGGACACGGAACGGACGACGTCTCCTGGCGCCTGGACGTGTGGAACGCGACGGCCGCCGTGGCAGGTGACGTTCTCTGATGTCCGCCGCGGATCGCCCGGTCCTGCTCGTCCTCGCGGATTCGCTCGCGTACTACGGTCCCGAGGGCGGTCTGCCGGCCGATCATCCCCGCATCTGGCCCACCCTCGTCGCGCGCGAACTGGGGTGGGACGTCGAGCTCGTTGGTCGCATCGGCTGGACCTGCCGCGACGCCTGGTGGGCACTCACCCAGGATCCCCGTGTGTGGGCGTCGATACCGCGTGCCGGGGCGGTGGTCCTCGCGACCGGCGGGATGGACTCGTTGCCGTCACCTCTGCCGACGGCCCTGCGGGAGCAGATCCGCTACGTCCGACCGCCCATCCTGCGGCGCGGTGTGCGCGCCGCCTACGGGTGGCTGCAGCCGCGGCTCTCACACCTGGGCCGTCCGGTGGCCCTGCCACCGCATCTGAGTGTCGACTACCTCGAGCAGATCCGCGCCGCCCTCGCGGCAGTGCGTCCGGAGATACCCGTCATCGCGACGCTCCCGTCGGTGCATCGATGCGACGCCTACGGACGAGTGCACACCGGCCGCGAACCAGCGGTGCGCGCGACCACGGCATGGGCGGTGGGACACGATCTCCCGCTCGTCGACCTCAAGGCGGCCGTCGAGGAGAACATCGTGTCCGGGAACGCGAATCCCGATGGTATTCACTGGGGTTGGGACGCGCACGAGCGCGTGGCCGAGTCCGTCGTCGCTGCCGTGCGCGCCTCCGCCCGCATCTGATCCACAGGGTCGTGGCCGTCCACAGGTGAGCCCGGCGGCGGCTCGTCTCGTCCTGGCCCGGGCCTACCGTCGCGGGCATGGCACCCGAGATCGCTGCTCCCGAGCCGGCCGACCCCGACGGCGGCCGGTCCGACGCGGTGCATCGCCGCGCGGGTCTCGTCGGCTCGCGCTTCCGGATCGATCCGGGGTCCCGCGGCGTCCGTGCCCTCGCCGTGGCCGCCGTCCTTCTCGTGGGCGCCGTGGGGGCGGTGGTGATGCGAGATTCTCCGCAGGTCGCCGCGGTGCCGCCGCTTCCCCCTCTGATCACCGAGTCCGAGACGCCGACGACGTCGGCACCGGAATCCGCGGGAGTCGTGGTCAGCGTGCTCGGCGCTGTGATGCGCCCGGGACTCGTCACCGTTCCCGCCGAGTCCCGTATCGCCGATGTCGTCGCGGCCGCGGGTGGGCGCCGGGACGACGCGGACCTCTTCGGGCTCAATTGGGCGGCGAAGGTGTCGGACGGTGACCAGGTGGTGGTGGGGTCGACGACGGGGTCGGTACCGCTCGCTCCGGCACCCGTGTCCGTGGCCGGCGAGGGGTCGTCCGATGCCGGCGGGAAGGCCCCGGGTCTGGTGTCGCTGAACGAGGCGACGGAGGCGGAGCTCGATGCCCTGCCCGGTGTCGGTCCGGTGACCGCGAGCGCGATCGTGCAGTGGCGCACCGAGAACGGCGGCTTCACGTCCGTCGATCAGCTGTCCGAGGTGAGCGGCGTCGGCCCCGCTCGACTCGAGAAGCTGACGCCCCTGGTCACGGTGTGACCGACGCACCGGCCGTGGATCTGCGGCTCGTCCCGAGTGCGGTGGGGGCGTGGGCTGCGACCGTGGTGGCCGTCGGCGCGGGGTGGCGGCCCGCGGCGGCTCTGGCCGCGGTGTGCGTGCTCGTGGCGGTCGTCGGCTGGTGGTGCCGGCGTCGGCACGGTTGGGGATCGCTGGTGATGCTCGTCGTCGTGGCGGCCTGCTGCGTCACCGCGGCGTTCGCGGCGATGTCGTCCCTGCGGATGCACGAGGTGACGACGGGCCCGGTCCGCGAGGGCGCGCTGCGCGGTGCGTACGCGACGGTCGAGGGCGTCGTCACGGACGATCCACGTCCGATCACGGGCTCGTTCGCGGATCAGGTGCTCGTGCCGATACGAGCAAGCCGAGTGACGCTGCGCGGCACCGTCGTCGATGGGTCGGCCCGGATCACCGTGTTCGCGCCCCCGGATCCGTGGCGGGCACTGGAACCGGGTGTGTCGGTGACGTTCCGGGCGCGGCTCGCGGCTCCCGATCGTGTGGGCGCGGTGGATGCCGTCGCACGTGCCACGGGGCCACCCGAGGTGGGGAGCGCGCCGGCCCTGCTCCGGTGGTCGGGCGTGGTGCGACGTGCTCTCGCGGAGGCCGCTGCCATCGCTCTGCCACGTGAGGAGGAGGGGCTGCTCCCGGGGATGGTGGTGGGGGACAGGTCGGGACTCGACGTCTCCGTCCAGGACTCGTTCACGGCGGCCGGAATGTCCCACTTGACCGCTGTGTCGGGTGCGAACTTCACCTTCGTCGTCGGGTGTGTCGTCCTCGGCTCTCGGCTGCTCTCGGCCGGGCCTCGAACCACCGCGGCGCTCGCGGGAATCGTCCTCGTCGCGTTCGTCGTGGTGGCGAGACCGTCACCCAGCGTCCTGCGTGCGGCGGTCATGGGTGTGCTGGGTCTGCTGGCGGTGATGACCGGCCGCCGTCGCCATGTGATGCCGGCCCTGTGCACCGCGGTGCTGGTGCTGCTGGCCGTCGATCCGGGACTGGCGGTGTCGTGGGGGTTCGCGCTGTCGGTGACCGCGACGGTCGCTCTCGTGCTGCTCGCCCCGGTGCTGACGGCGATGGTGAGCCGCGCCGACGCGTCGCCCGGTCGCCGACGTCCGGTGCTCGACGCCGTGGCCGTGGCGCTGGCGGCGCACCTGGTGACCGCGCCGCTGGTCGCCGCCATGGCCGGAACGTTCTCCGTCTACTCGGTGGCGGCGAACGTGCTCGCCGCACCCGTCGTCGGGCCGGTCACCGTGATCGGAGCGCTGGCGGCCGTGGTGGCCGTCGTGAGCGTGGAGGCCGGGGCCGTCGTCGCCGGGGTGGCGTGGGTGCCGCTGCGGTGGTTGCTGGCCGTGGCCGCGTACACGGCGGACGCTCCCGGTGCGACGGTGCTCACTCCGACCGGGCCTCGGGGCGCCGCCGTCGTCGGGGGATGTGTCCTCGTCGCGGCGGGCGCGGCGGTGATGGTCCGGCGTCGGTGGCTGTCGGCGCACCGTGGCACCATCGACCGGTGAGTTCGACAGCGAGCAGCACCCGTCCCGAGCCCCTGCACCTCGTCCTGGGCGACGAGGAGCTCCTCGTCGAGCGTGCGGTGTCGTCCATCGTGGCCGCGATGCGCGCGGCAACGGTGGGGGCCGGGGCCGAGGTGCCGGTCGACCGTCTGCGGGCGGGGGACACGACGGTCGCCGAGCTCGCGGAACTGCTCAGCCCCTCCCTCTTCGCCGAGGATCGCGTGGTCGTCTTCGAGGCGGCCGCGGAGGCCGGTAAGGACGCGATGACGCTGGTTCTCGACGCCGCGGCGACGCCGGTGGACGGTGTGGTCCTGGTCGTTCTGCACTCCGGTGGAGGCCGGGCCAAGGCCATGGTGGGGGCGCTGCAGAAGTCCGGTGCCGTGGTCCACGAGTGCGCGAAGCTGTCCAAGGCGTCGGAGCGCGTCGACTTCGTGCGGGCCGAGTTCCGCTCCCACTCGGAGACACGCGTCGCTCCCGATGCGATCGCCGCGCTCGTCGACGCGGTGGGGTCCGATCTCCGCGAACTGGCCGCCGCGTGCTCGCAACTGGTGTCGGACACGGCGGGGAAGGTCGATGTCGCGGCGGTCCGCCGCTATTACTCGGGCCGTGCGGAGGTCACGGGCTTCGACATCGCCGACAAGGCCGTGTCGGGTGACCGTGCCGGCGCCCTCGAGGCACTGCGGTGGGCGATGTTGGGCGGCACACCGCACGTGCTGCTCGCGGACGCACTGGCCGAGGCCGTCCACACGGTGGCGCGGGTCGGTTCGGCGGGCCGCGGCGATCCGTTCCGGATGGCGTCCGAACTGGGGATGCCGCCGTGGAAGATCAAGAAGGCGCAGGCGCAGGCCCGCATGTGGGATCCGCAGCGCATCGCCGAGGCACTGCAGGTGGTGGCCGCGCTCAACGCGGACGTCAAGGGCCAGGCCGCCGATGCGGACTACGCGGTGGAACGCGCCGTGAACGTGGTGGCGGGGCTGAGTTCGCGCTGACAGCGCCGCCCGGGCACACGACTACGCCCCGGGCATCGTGCTCGCCCGGGGCGTAGTGCTGACAAGCTACTGCACAGGAACTCTCGAGAAGAACTGCACAGGGACTCTCGAGAGGAGCCGCGAGGGCTCGGGAGAGATCAGAGCTTGTTGAAGGCCAGCGACAGTGCCGACTTCTTGTTGGCAGCCTGGTTCTTGTGGATGACGCCCTTGCTGGCTGCCTTGTCGAGCTTGCGGCTCGCAGTCAGCAGGATCTCCTCGGCCTTGGCCTTGTCGCCGGCTTCGGTCGCCTCACGGAAGGAGCGAATCACGGTGCGGAGCGACGACTTCACCGACTGGTTGCGCAGGCGCTGACGCTCGTTGGTAGCGATTCGCTTCACCTGGGACTTGATGTTGGCCACGCGTAGTTATCCTTCGTCTCTTCTCGGTCCGGGACGGCTGACTCCGGGGAACACTCTCGAGCCGTACGTGCAGTGCTTGTGAAAGCTGGTGACGGTGGGTGCGCACGAGCGTGCCCACGTCCGACGTACGAGACTACCAGCGTCGGTCCGGTAACCCAATTCGGTGATCTCGCTGCAGGGAGTCGGTGTGCACGTGACTCGTGAGGTTGCATGGAATTAACGTGTCCACCGTGCTCCAGGGGTACCTGTGAGGCAGCATGGCGACCATGAGTCCCCGATCAAGCGCTGCACCACAGGCGAAGAAGAGCCGTTCGCAGTCGCAGTCCTCGTCCGGGCCGAGCGTCTTCGACGGTTACCGGGACATCGGGAAGTATGGACTGGCGTTCGACGAGATGTTCGACGGCGACGGCGGGCTGCGTGGACCGTACAAGGGAATCCACAAGGCGCTCGCGCCGTCGGACGCCGCGGAACTGGACGCCCGCTCGGACGCCCTCGGCCGCGCCTTCGTCGATCAGGGCATCACGTTCGCACTCGAGGGTCAGGAGCGTCCGTTCCCTCTCGACCAGGTGCCCCGGGTCATCGCGGCGTCCGAGTGGAACAAGCTCGAGCGCGGGATCAAGCAGCGGGTCAAGGCACTCGAGTTCTTCCTGGCGGACATCTACGGGGAGCAGGAGATCCTGCGCGACGGCGTGGTCCCGAAGTCTCTGGTGACGTCGTGCGAACACTTCCACCGCGAGGCGTTCGGCATCGTGCCGCCCAATGGTGTGCGCATCCACGTCGCCGGTATCGACCTGATCCGTGACGCCGAGGGCACGTTCCGTGTCCTCGAGGACAACCTGCGCTCGCCGTCGGGGGTCTCGTACGTGATGGAGAACCGCCGCACCATGGCGCGCGTGTTCCCCGACCTGTTCGCCAGCCACCGGGTGCGTGCGGTCGGTGACTACGCCACGCACCTGCTGCGCGCCCTGCGTGCCGCTGCCGCGATCAACGAGGCGGACCCCACCGTCGTCGTCCTCACACCCGGCGTCGCGAACTCTGCGTACTTCGAGCACTCCCTCCTCGCCCGGCTGATGGGCGTCGAGCTGGTCGAGGGCCGCGACCTCTTCTGCCGCGACAACGTCGTCTACATGCGCACCACCGAGGGCGAGCGCCAGGTCGACGTGATCTACCGCCGCATCGACGACGACTACCTCGACCCCATGCAGTTCCGACCCGACTCCGTTCTCGGTGTGGCCGGGCTGGTCAACGCCGCACGTGCCGGCAACGTCGTCATCTCCAGCGCCATCGGCAACGGTGTCGGCGACGACAAGCTCACCTACACGTACGTGCCGACCATCATCGAGTACTACCTCGGCGAGAAGCCGCTCCTGGCCAATGTCGACACGTACCGGTGCTGGCTGCCGGACGAGTGCGAGGAGGTGCTCGACCGTGTCGACGAACTGGTGATCAAGCCCGTCGAGGGCTCCGGCGGATACGGCATCGTGTTCGGTCCGGACGCGTCGCCCAAGGAACTGGCCACGATCAGCAAGAAGATCCGGGCCGATCCGCGCGGATGGATCGCGCAGCCGGTGGTGCAGCTGTCGACGGTGCCCACCAAGATCGGTGACCAGCTCGCGCCGCGGCACGTCGACCTGCGGCCGTTCGCCGTGAACGACGGTGACGACGTGTGGGTGCTGCCCGGCGGACTGACCCGAGTGGCGCTGCCCGAAGGCTCCCTGGTGGTCAACTCGAGCCAGGGCGGCGGCAGCAAGGACACGTGGGTGCTGGCCGGCCGCGCCACCAAGGAGGACGAGCGTGAGCTCGGCGGGGCGGAGATCGTGTCCGAACCCCCGTCGTCACCCACCGCGGAGCAGGGCCCCGAGCTCAACAGCCAGCAGATTCAACAGCAGCAGCAACAGCTGACCCACTCCCCGAAGGACGGTGCCCGCTGATGTTGGCTCGTAACGCCGAATCGCTGTACTGGATCGGCCGCTACGTCGAACGCGCCGACGACACCGCGCGCATCCTCGACGTCACGGTGCACCAGCTGCTCGAGGACGCGACGGTCGATCCCGACCACACCTCCCGAGTGTTGCTGCGGGTGTTGGGGTTCGAGCTCCCCGACGAGCGCCTGGACGTGTGGTCGTTGACGGAACTCGTCGCGTTCTCCCGCGAGGGCAACGGCTCCATCGTCGACTCGTTGTCGAGCGCCCGCGAGAACGCTCGCGGCGCACGCGAGGTCACCTCGAGCGAGATGTGGGAATGTCTCAACACGACGTACAACGCACTGGGTGAACGCATTCGAGCGTCGAAGCGTCTGGGCCCCCACGAGTTCCTGGGGTTCATCGAGGAGCGCGCCGCGATGTTCGCCGGGCTCGCCGACTCGACGCTCAGCCGCGACGACGGCTACCGGTTCCTGCTGCTCGGTCGCTCCGTGGAACGCATCGACATGACCGTCCGCCTGCTGCTCGCCCGTGCCGGCGACCGACCGTCGTCGCCGGCGTGGGTCACGGTGCTGCGGTCGGCCGGTGCACACGACACGTATCTGCGTACCTACCGTGGCGCTCTCGACGCTCAACGCGTCCTGGAGTTCATGCTCCTCGACCGGCTGTTCCCGCGCTCGGTGTTCTACGCACTGAGCGAGGCCGAACACTCGCTCGACAGCCTCGACCATCACCCCGACATGCGCGTCGGATCCCGTGCCGAGGCGCAGCGACTTCTCGGCCGCGCTCGCAGTGAACTCGAGTTCCTGCAGCCGGGTGTTCTGCTGGAGGACCTGCAGGACCGTCTGATGTCGTTGCAGGAGACCTGCCGCGAGGTGGGTGAGGCGATCTCCAAGCAGTACTTCCACGCAGCGCCCTGGGTCGCCTGGACGGACGCCGGAAGCCGAACGGACGAAGCACAATTGGAGGGTGAACTGTGAGCTGGCGGATGCGCGTCGTGCACACCACGGGGTACAACTACGACGCACCGGTCACGTCCTCGTACAACGAGGCGCGACTGACGCCGCGGAGCGACACCCGGCAGAACGTCATTCTGAACCGCGTCGAGACCGATCCGGCGACGAGGTCGTACCGGTACACCGACTACTGGGGCACCGCGGTCACGGCGTTCGATCTGCACGCTCCGCACACGTCCCTCGAGGTGGCCGGGTCCTCCGTCGTCGAGACGGACGCGTTCGTCCCGCCGGACGAGACCCTCGACTGGGAGGACCTGGCCGCAGACCCCGTGGTGGACAGGTTCAACGAGCTGCTCGGCCACAGCACCTACGTCCCTCGGAACCGTCAGCTGACGTCCGTCGCGAAGAAGTTGGCGAAGGATCTGGGGCCGTACGACGCCGTGGTGGCCGTCTGCGACTGGGTGAACCAGGAGATGTCCTACGTTCCCGGCACCACCGGGGTGCACACGTCCGCGGTGGAGGCGTGGGCCGAGAAGAAGGGCGTCTGCCAGGACTACGCACACCTCACGCTGGTGTTGCTCCGCAGTATCGGCATTCCTGCCCGCTACGTCTCGGGCTACCTGCACCCGAATGCCGAAGCGGTGGTGGGTGACTCGGTCGAGGGTCAGTCACACGCGTGGATCGAGGCGTGGACCGGATCGTGGTGGGGCTACGACCCGACCAACGGTGTGCCGGTGAACGAACAGCACGTCTCGGTGGGTATCGGACGCGACTACGCCGACGTGCCACCCCTCAAGGGAATCTTCTCCGGTGGCGGGTCCACGGAACTGGACGTCGTCGTGGAGATCACCCGGCTGGCCTGACGCCGGATCCGCCCAACAGCGAGCGCGTCAGTCTCTGACGCTCGTCCACGCAGGCGGTGAGCACCGCGGCGACGTCGTCGTCGGTGATCACCGTCGTGTGCCCGTCGGCGCCATGGTCGTCGCGTTCGATCGCGGCCACCACGGTGCGGCGCACGAGTTCTCGGACGTACGAGGCGGTTCCACCCTCGGTCGCCTCCACCAGCGGTGTGAGATCGGCTGCCACGTTCACGGCCGACAGGTAGAGCCGTGCCAACCGTTCGCGACCGCGGGTGTCGGGCAACGGGATCTCGACCGCGAGGTCGATACGGCCGGGCCTGTCCCGGACCGCTCGCTCGATGGAGTCCGGTCTGTTGGTGGTCAGGACGAACGTGACGTCCGCGTCGCCGTCCATGCCGTCCATCGCGTCGAGCAAGGCGAACAGGAGCGAGTTCACACCCGTTTCCTCGCGCTCCCGGGCGATGAGATCGACGTCCTCGACCACCACGACCGACGGGCTCAGGCGGCGTGCAAGGGTGGTGGCCTCGGCGATGTGCCGCATCGCGGACCCGGTAAGTACGATCACCGTGCTCATCGGCACCAGTCCCAGCAGGTGACGGACGGTGTGGGTCTTGCCGGTTCCGGGCGGTCCGTACAGCAGTAGTCCGCGGCCCACATGCTGGCCGGCCTCGCGGAGCCGCGCCGCGGAGGACCCGACGGTGACGAGATGGCGAGTCATCGCCTCGAGGGTGCCGTCGGGAAGGATCAAGTCCTCGCCCGCGACGGTGGGCCTCGCCATGAACCTCACGAGGCCGTTGCCGCGTCCACCGCTCCCTCCCAGGGTCAGGACCTGCCCGCGCATGACGTCGTGGTCGGTCATGAGCGAGAGGAGGGCGTCCAGCGTGCTCGCACCGGCGTCTCGATCGCCGGACAGCACCTCGATCTGGAGTGGGGCCTGGTGGGCCGGGTCGGGAATGTGGAGCGCGACCGCCACGGGAATACCGCCGGGAGAGTGGGTGTCGAGCAACCCGAACACCGGGACGGACATCGTCGACGCGGGACCGACGTCCACCGACCGGTACTCGACCGGTGCGCCGCGACAACTGCCACCGCGACGGCAGGAACTCAGCATGGCGACGAGATCGTCGTGGTACCGCTCGTGGCCACGAACCGACGACCACCGTTGTGCCGCAGATGAAGTCGACTCCTCCGGGCGGTCATCGGCATAGGCCTCGACGGCGAGGACGAGGGTCGCGGCCTGATAGGCGGGGAGTGAGCGGCGATGCGAGGTCACCGCATCCGGAGGCGCCGCCAGGTGCGAGAAGATGTGCAGCGCAGGCTCTTCGAGCGGACCGGTGTCGAGTGTCCGGGCGCGATGGGAGAGATGGGAGAGGGCTCCGCTGACGATGTCGAGGGAGTCCGGGGAATGCGTGAGGGTCACAGTGAACGCACTACCAGTGCGGATGGTTCGAAGGAATGTGACGCAGGATGTGGCGCCCGTGAGAATGGGGAAGAAGGGGGCGGAAATAACATCCGCACAGAGACGGTAGCACCGCGGCATGGATGTGCGCCAGAGTCGGCCGGAGCTGACGACCCTCGCGGCGTCCGGGCGGAGGTGATTCACTGGAGATTATGTCGGCCTCCGGATGGTTCCTCGTCGCCCTGATCGTTCTCGTCGCCGCCGTTCTCGCGTTCCGACTTCTCGGACGCGCCGCATCCGGCAGGCCCACTACCTCCGGCGAGGTCGGAACGGTCGGGTTGGACGACGGTGCTCGCGCCGAGATTCATCGACTGCTGGCCGCCGACAAGAAGATTCAGGCGATCAAGGTCTATCGGGAACGAACTGGAGCCGGACTGCGCGACGCGAAGGTGGCGGTCGAATCCCTCGAACGCGGTGAGTCCCTCACGCCGGGCCCGGCGCGGTGGGACGACCTCGTTCCACGCCTCACGGCACTGAAGAACGAGGGACAGGCGATCGCCGCGATCAAATTACTCCGCGAGCGGACCGGGTTGTCGCTGCTCGAGGCCAAGAACGCCGTCGATCGACTGTGATCCGAGTTCAGTGCCAGGAGAAGTCGGAGCGCAGGCGCTGTGCCACAAGGTCGAAACGATCACGGGGGAGGACGGCTCCCTCTCGTCGGATCCCGCCCTCGGGAACGTCGAGCACGCGGTCGAGACGGACCCAACTCGGGCGTCCCTGCGCGTCCCACGGCCCGCCGCCGAGGCCGAGCCAGTCGCGGTCGCCGTCGTGCTTGCTCTGACTCGAGAGCATGAGGCCGAGCAGAGTGGAACCGTCGCGGCCGACCACGAGCACCGGTCGATCCTTGCCCTGCGACGGATCCTCCTCGTAGGCCACCCACGTCCACACGACCTCGCCCGGATCCGCGGCGCCGTCCAGCGCGGGGGAGTACTCGATGCGCCGTGCGCGCATGGCGGTGGGAACCGAGGTCGACGTCACGGGCCGTCCCGACGATGCTCCGGTGGGTGACGTGCCACCGGCACCGGACGCGCCGATGCGTGAACCCAACGACTGCGTCACCTTGTCGAGGGCGCCGGACCGCTGCAGCTGCCGGAACAGGCGCGGGCCTTCCGCCACTGCGAGTCGTCCCAGTTTCTTGCCGATCGACGCCAGAGTTGCCATGCCGACCAGGCTACCGAGACCCGAGGACGTAGCTCACCACCCGTGAGTGAGGTTCGGCTACCCTAAGTCCGATTTCGGGAGATTCCCGATGTGAAAGAGGGTTGTCGTGAGGCGTGGAAGTGTCGGACGTGTGGGTCGCCGCACGGTGGTGGCCGTCGGACTGAGTGTCCTGGCGCTGGTGTCGGCGTGCTCGTCCGACACCGAGAGCGGATCGACCGAGGGGTCGGTGACCGTGACTCACGCCTACGGCGAGACCGTCGTGCCGGCCGATCCGCAGCGTGTGGTCTCGGTCGGACTGACCGAGCAGGACACCCTGCTGGCTCTCGGCGTCGTTCCCGTCGGTGTCACGGAGTGGTACGGAGAGCAGCCGGACGCGACGTGGCCCTGGGCTCACGATCTGCTGGGTGACGCCCGGCCCGAGGTGCTCACCCAGGACGACGGCATCCAGTTCGAGAAGGTCACCGCCCTCGAACCCGACCTCATCATCGGCACCAACGCCGGCATGACGCAGGACGACTACACCCGGTTGAGCGCCATCGCCCCGACCATCGCCCACAGCGACGTCGATTCCCCCTACTTCGAGCCGTGGGATCAGCAGACCCGCACCATCGGAGCCGCGCTCGGCAAGCCCGACGAGGCGGAGGCGCTCGTCGAGAACGTCCGCACCCGGTACCGAGAGGCTGCCGAGGCCCACCCCGAGTTCGCGGGGAAGAAGGCCGTCCTCCTGCAGAACGCGATCTACGACGGCAACGCCATCGCCTATCAGGACGGTCTGAGCACGGACTTCCTCACCTCGCTCGGGTTCGAGATCCCGTCCGAGCTCGACGCCTTCGTCCAGGAGGAGGACGCCCAGGCGTACATCCCGTTGGAGAACCTCTCCGTGCTCGACACCGCCGACGTGCTGCTCTGGGCCACCGAGTCCCCGGAGGACCGCGCGACCCTCGAGGCCGACCCGGTGTACTCGTCGTTGCAGGAGGTGCGGGAGAACAGGCTCGTCTTCACCGACGCGATCACGGCCGGCGCCATCTACTTCACCTCGCCGCTGAGCCTGCCGTACCTGCTCGACTCGCTCGTACCGGCATTCGAGAGCACCCTCGCGGGTGCCGGAGCGGCCACCACCACGGCCCCCGCCTGACCCCTCCGGCCTGCCCGGGACCCCGGCCGTGGTGACGTGCAGATATTCTGTACGTCACCACGGCCGTCTCGTCAGGAGTACCCCATCACCAATTTTGCGGACACGACGTTCACGGATCCCACCAGGATCCGTAACTTCTGCATCATCGCCCACATCGACCATGGCAAGTCGACGCTGGCCGACCGCATGCTGCAGCTCACCGGTGTCATCGACGACCGGTCGATGCGCGCGCAGTACCTCGATCGCATGGACATCGAGCGTGAGCGCGGCATCACCATCAAGGCGCAGAACGTCCGCCTGCCGTGGAAGGTGGGGGACACCGAGCACGTCCTGCACCTGATCGACACCCCCGGGCACGTCGACTTCACCTACGAGGTGTCGCGTGCACTCGAGGCGTGCGAGGGTGCCGTGCTCCTCGTCGACGCTGCACAGGGCATCGAGGCGCAGACGCTCGCCAACCTCTACCTGGCACTCGAGAAGGATCTGACGATCATTCCGGTGCTGAACAAGATCGACCTGCCCGCGGCGGACCCCGACCGCTACGCCGCGGAGATCGCCCACATCGTCGGCTGCGAGGCGGACGACGTCCTGCGCGTCTCGGGCAAGACCGGCATGGGCGTCGAGGCATTGCTCGACGAGGTGGTCCGTCTGGTGCCCGCGCCGGTCGGCGACGCCGACGGCCCCGCACGCGCCATGATCTTCGACTCCGTCTACGACGCGTACCGCGGCGTGGTGACGTACGTGCGCGTGGTGGACGGCAAGATCCTGCCGCGCGAGAAGGTCACCATGATGTCGACCGGTTCGACGCACGAGCTCGTCGAGGTGGGCATCGTCTCGCCGGACCCCAAGGCGACGAAGGGCCTCGGCGTCGGTGAGGTGGGCTATCTCATCACCGGCGTCAAGGACGTGCGTCAGTCGAAGGTGGGAGACACCGTCACCAGCGCCCGCAACGGCGCGACCGAAGCGCTCACCGGATACCGCGAGCCACGGCCGATGGTCTACTCGGGTCTCTACCCGGTGGACGGGTCCGATTACCCCGATCTGCGCGACGCCCTCGAGAAGTTGCAGCTCAACGACGCCGCCCTCACCTACGAACCGGAGACGTCCGTCGCTCTCGGGTTCGGGTTCCGCTGCGGATTCCTCGGTCTGCTGCACATGGAGATCACCCGCGAGCGCCTCGAGCGCGAGTTCGGGCTCGACCTGATCTCGACCTCGCCCAACGTCGTGTACCGGGTGGAGATGAACGACGGCGCCGAGCACATCGTCACCAACCCGTCGTACTGGCCGGAAGGCAAGGCGCGCGCGGTGTTCGAGCCGATGGTCAAGTGCACCATCATCTCGCCGAGCGAGTTCATCGGGTCCATCATGGAGCTGTGCCAGAGCCGCCGCGGTGAGCTCGGCGGCATGGACTACCTGTCGGAGACCCGCGTCGAGCTGCGCTACACCATCCCGATGGCCGAGATCATCTTCGACTTCTTCGACATCCTCAAGTCGCGCACCCGCGGATACGCGAGCCTCGACTACGAGGAGATCGGCGAGGAGTCGGCCAACCTGGTGAAGGTGGACATCCTGCTGCAGGGCGAGGCCGTCGACGCGTTCTCGGCCATCGTGCACGCCGACGCGGCCGGTGCCTACGGCAACAAGATGACCACCCGACTCAAGGACCTGATCCCGCGCCAGCAGTACGAGATCCCGATCCAGGCGGCGATCGGGTCGAAGATCATCGCGCGCGAGAACATTCGTGCGATCCGCAAGGACGTCCTGGCGAAGTGCTACGGCGGTGACATCAGCCGTAAGCGCAAACTGCTCGAGAAGCAGAAGGCCGGCAAGAAGCGGATGAAGACCATCGGTCGTGTCGACGTGCCACAGGAGGCGTTCGTCGCTGCCCTGTCCACCGACGCGTCCGCGGACAAGAAGAAGTAGGTCCGCGGTCGCTCCCGCGGGGACACCCATGACCAGGACCCCGCCGGCCGGCACCGGGTCCGCCGCCGACGACGATCCGCCGTCGCTGGCCGACGCGGACCTGCTCCGTACTCCGCCGGCGACGCCGCGCGGAGTGCGCACGCGCGCTGCGCTCGTCGCGGCGGCGCGGGTGGTGTTCGAGCGTGCCGGGTACCTCGACGCCCGTCTCGTGGACATCACCGCCGAGGCTCGCTGCTCGTCCGGCACGTTCTACACCTACTTCGCGAGCAAGGAAGAGATCTTCGCGGCGGTGCTCGAGGTGTCGCAGGACGACATGATGCACCCCGGTACCGAACACGTGCCGGACGACGGTGATCCGGTCGCCGTCATCGAGGCGAGCACGCGCGCGTACTTCGAGGCGTACGAACGCAACGCGAAGCTGATGGAACTGCTCGAACAGGTGGCGGCCATCGACATCCGGTTCCGGCGGCTCCGACGCAACCGTGCCGACGCGTTCGTCCGTCGCAACGCGCGCAGCATCGCCGGTCTCCAGCGACGAGGCCTGGCGGACAGCGGCGTGGATCCCGTCGTCGCATCACTTGCGTTGTCGGGCATGATCTCCCGGCTGGCGTTCACCCATTTCGTGGTGGAGCCGTCCCTCGGCGAGCCGCCGACGTGGTCGTCGGATCAGCTGGTGCACGCGGCGACGCGCCTGTGGGTCAACGCCCTCCGACTCGACTGACCGTCAGGAGTGCGGGTGGCCGTGGGCGGGCTGGAACTGCCCGGCCTGCGCTGCCTCCTCCGCCCGGATGACGTGCACCACGGCGTTGATCAGCGCGAGGTGGGTGAACGCCTGCGGGAAGTTGCCCAGGTGCCGGCCCGTCTTCGCGTCGATCTCCTCCGCATAGAGCTTCAGCGGGCTCGCGAACCCGAGCAGCCGTTCGCACAGTCGCTTCGCGCGGTGCAGTTCGCCGATCTCGACCAGTGCGGACACCAACCAGAACGAGCAGATGGTGAAGGTGCCCTCCTCGCCGGACAGCCCGTCGTCCGTGGTGTCGACGCGGTAGCGCAGTACCAGGCCGTCCTCGGTGAGCTCGTCGGCGATGGCGAGCACCGTCGCCCGGACGCGCTCGTCGTCCGAGGGCAGGAACCGCAGGAGCGGCACCAGCAGCAACGAGGCGTCGAGTGAGTCGTCGCCGTATCGCTGGGTGAAGACTCCGCGCGAGTCGACGCCGTGCTCGAGAACGTCGGCCTTGATCTCGTCGGCGATGCTCGACCATTCCTCGGCGTACGCCTTCTCGCCGTGCAGCACAGCAAGTTTCGCTCCGCGGTCGAGCGCCACCCAGCACATCACCTTGGAGGACGTGAAGTGCTGCGGTTCCCCACGTACCTCCCAGATGCCCCGGTCGGGCTCGCGCCAGTGCTCGATCGCTTCCTCCACCTGACGCTTCAGCAAGGGCCACAGCGACTCCGGAACATTCTCCCGCGAGCGCACGTGCAGGTAGACGGAATCGAGCATCGTGCCCCAGATGTCGTGCTGCACCTGGTTGTAGGCACCGTTACCGATGCGCACAGGGACGGCTCCGTCGTACCCGGACAGGTGTCCGAGCTCTTCCTCCTCGAGCGTGCGTTCGCCGCCGATGCCGTACATCACCTGCAGCGGAACGGGTTCGCCGTCCGGGCCCGACGTCACGTCGGAGATGAAGGCGAAGAAGTCGTTGGCCTCGCGATCGAGGCCGAGCGTGTACAGACCCCACAGGGCGAAGGTGGAGTCGCGTACCCAGGCGTACCGGTAGTCCCAGTTCCGCTCTCCGCCCGGCGTCTCCGGCAACGACGTGGTGCTCGCGGCGAGCAGCGCGCCGGTCGGTGCGTACGTGAGACCCTTGAGGGTGAGTGCGCTGCGCTGCAGGAACCCGCGCCACGGATGGTCGGGAAAGCGGCCGATGGTGATCCACTGGCGCCAGCACTCCGCCGTCTGCCACATCTTCTCGGCTGACTCCTCGAAGGTGCGGGGAGGATCGAGCGTCGACCACGACAGCGCGACGAAGACGTTGTCGCCCTCCGTCATCCGAGTCCGGGCGCGGGCCTCTCGCCCCTCGAGGCCGATGCGCAGATTGGTGGTCAACTTGAGGGTGGGTTCGGTGCCGTCGCCCGCCGTGGCGGTGGCCGTCGCCTCCTCGTAGACGTTGCCGGTGTACTCCCACACGGCAGGCTTGCGGTGGTAGTCGAACGCGGGCTCACAACTCATCTCGAGCTCGACCGTTCCACTGACGCACTTCACGCTGCGGATGAGGCAGTGCTCGGCGTCCCAGTCGGACGGGGCCCGGCGGTGCGTGCGGGAGCGCTCGTCCGTGTTGTGCCACTTGCCCATCACCAGAGCGTCGCGGACCACCAACCATCCGGTCTCGGTCTGCCACGTGGTCTCGACGATCAGACCGCCCGGGAGATAGCGCCGCGCCGCGGGCACGTTCTGACCGTAGGGGCCGATGCGGAACTGCCCGGCACCGCGATCGAGCACCGCTCCGAAGATGCTGGGGGAGTCCGGTCGCGGAATGCACATCCACTCCACCGCACCGTTGCGAGCTATCAGACACGTGGTCTCGCAGTCCGACAGGAAGGCGTAGTCGTCGATCGGCGGAAACGTCGTGCGATGCGGCAGCCACGTCTGGGCCGTGCCGGGAACGGTGTCGAGCGCGCCGCCCTCCTCGGCCGGCTCGGCCGCGCCGGGGCCGAAGACGGCTTCCCCCGCGCTGGCGACGCGGGGGACCACGGACTGTTCGTCGAACGGGCTCATCCGCCCATCATGAAGCCGTCCGGCGCCCCAGTCCACCGCGGAGAGCGAGGGACTACTGTCGTGAGGTGTGAACGCAGTGGCCACGTGGTGGGACGGAGTCGAACTCTGGATCGCCGGGTTGCCGTTCGTACCCCAGGTCGCCGTCGTCCTGCTGGTGGTCGTGCCGGCAGCGGCACTCACCGCGTACGTCGTCGACACCGTGTTGTCTGCGCTCTTCGATGCCAGGCGGCGCTACTTCCGCCGGACGCCCGCCGACCGGGATCCCGCAGCCGTGACCACCGGCAACTCCGACCCCCGAGAGAAGTGACACCGTGCCCCGCTCCCGTGTGACCCTGGCCCTCATCGCGCTGATCGTGCTGGTGATCGTCGCGTGGCTGTTGACTCGGTAGCAGGCTCTCTCCGACTTTCTGCTAAATTCTCGGCTGTGTCCGACGCAGCCCCGCACCCGATCCGCCATGAACTGGCGCTGATCGCTGTCGGCATGCTCGCGGTCGCTGACGTCGACTGTCGCTGACCCCACACGGCGCGCCCTCACCGATTCCGGCGCGTTCCGCTCGTCAGTTCCGTCCATCACCGCTGTTCATGTCCGTGCCGCCGCGCGCTCGCGTGTGCCGCACTCCTCGAGAGGTCCACCGTGTTCCCATCACGTCGTGTCCGCCTGCTGTCCGCCGCCGCCGTCGCGGCCGCCCTCACCCTGACCGCGTGCTCCACCGGGTCCTCCGACACCGTCGGGGAGACCGCCGCGTCCACGTCCGGTCCGTCGCTCACCCTCGTCGGGTACGCCGTGCCCAAGAACGGGTGGGATGCCATCGGCGCCGCGTTCGCCTCCACCGAGAACGGTGACAACGTCACCATCAACGCCGACTACGGCGCCTCGGGCAACCAGTCGCGCAAGGTCGCCGACGGCGCACCGGCCGACATCGTCAACTTCTCGGTCGAGCCCGACGTCACCCGACTGGTGAAGGCCGGCAAGGTCGACGAGGCCTGGAACCAGAACGCCTACGGTGGCGTGCCGTTCGGCTCCGTGGTGTCCATCGTGACGCGACCGGGCAACCCGAAGAACATTCGCACGTGGGAGGACCTGATCCGCCCCGACGTGCAGGTCATCAGCCCCAGCCCGCTCAGCTCCGGCTCGGCGAAGTGGAACTTGTTGGCGCCCTACGCCTCCGTGAGCAACGGCGGCCAGGATCGCCAGGCCGGCCTGGACTACGTCACCGAACTGGTGAAGCACTTCCCGGTGCAGCCCGACTCCGGCCGCTCCGCGTCCGAGGCGTTCCTCCAGGGCCAGGGCGACGTCCTGCTCAGCTACGAGAACGAGGCGCTGTTGCTCGAGGGGCAGGGTCAGCCGGTGGAGCACATCGTTCCGGACCAGACCTTCCGCATCGACAACCCCGTCGCGGTCGTCAACTCCAGCGCGAATCTCGAGCAGGCCAACGCGTTGAACGACTACCTCTACACCGCGGACGGCCAGAAGATCTGGGCCGACAGCGGTTTCCGTCCCGTCGACCCCGCAGTCGCCGCCGACTACACCGACAAGTTCCCGACGCCGCAGAAGCTGTACACCATCGACGACCTCGGTGGCTGGGCTGCGGTGGACAGTGACCTGTTCGGTGAGAACGGTGCCATCAACGCGATCTACAAGGCATCGAGCTGACCATGACGACAGAGGTCGCCGGTCGGCGAAAGTTCCTCACTCGCCGGCCGGCCTCCGGCCTTCCCGCCCGTCGCCGGCCGGCCT
Source organism: Rhodococcus sp. Leaf225 (assembly GCF_001426145.1). NCBI lineage: Bacteria > Bacillati > Actinomycetota > Actinomycetes > Mycobacteriales > Nocardiaceae > Rhodococcus > Rhodococcus sp. Leaf225. The sequence goes on from NZ_LMRN01000021.1 coordinate 192,020, forward strand.
CCGGCCTTCCCGCCTCTCGCCGGCCGGCCTCCCATCTTCCCGGGGGATCGCTCACGCTCGGCACCGTCGTCCTGTGGCTCTCGATCATCGTCCTGCTGCCCCTGGCAGCCGTGCTGAGTCGCTCCCTGTCCGACGGACCCGCCGAGTTCTGGGACGCGGTCACCGATCCGCGGGCGCTGGCCACCCTGCGCGTGACGGTGCAGGTCTCGGTGGTGGCGGCGCTGATCAACGTGGTGATGGGCACTGTCATCGCCTGGGTGTTGGTGCGCGACGACTTTCCGGGCAAGTCGGTCGTCAACGCACTGATCGACCTGCCGTTCGCCCTACCCACCATCGTCGCGAGCCTGGTGCTGCTGTCGCTGTACGGACCGATGAGTCCGGTGGGCATCACGTTGAACGCCACCAAGGCCGGTGTCGTGCTCGCCCTCGCCTTCGTCACACTGCCGTTCGTCGTGCGCGCGGTGCAGCCGGTCCTCATCGAGCTCGACCGGGAAGTGGAGGAAGCGGCCGCCTCTCTCGGTGCGAGCAATCTGGTGATCTTCCGGCGGGTCGTGCTGCCGGTGCTGCTGCCGTCGATCCTCTCGGGTGCCGGACTGGCCTTCTCGCGGGCACTCGGCGAGTTCGGATCCGTCGTCCTCATCGGTGGCAACATTCCCGGCGAGACGCAGATCGCGTCGCAGCTCATCCGCGAGCAGATCGAGACCGATCAGCCCGTCGACGCGGCCGCGATCTCCGTGGTGCTGTTGCTCATCGCCTTCGTGGTGCTGTTCGTGCTGCGCATCGCCGGTAGCCGCCTCGCCCGGCGGGAGGAGCAGAAGTGAAGCTGTCCACCGGAACTCGACTGAGCCTCCGTACGGTCGCGTTGCTCTATCTGGCCGTGCTGGTGGTGTTCCCGCTGGGTGCGATCCTGTACCGCACGTTCGAGAACGGCATCGTCTCGTTCTTCCAGCTCATCACCACACCGGCCGCACAGTCGGCGTTGCAGTTGTCGCTGATCATCGTCGCGATCGTCGTGCCGCTGAACGTGGTGTTCGGCGTCGTCACGGCCCTGGCTCTCGCGCGCGGCAACTTCCGTGGCAAGGGTCTCGTGCAGGCGGTCGTCGATCTCCCGTTCGCGGTGTCCCCGGTCATCGTGGGTGTCGCGCTCATCCTGCTGTGGGGTGCCGGCGGCTGGTTCGGCTTCCTCGCCGAGTGGGGCATCACGATCATCTTCGCGCTGCCCGGCATGGTACTCGCCACCATCTTCGTCACGCTGCCGTTCGTGGTGCGCGAGGTGGAACCGGTGCTGCACGAGATCGGACAGGAACAGGAGGAGGCCGCGGCCACACTGGGCGCGACGTCGTGGCAGACCTTCTGGCGCATCACACTTCCCGCCATCCGCTGGGGGCTGACGTACGGCGTCGTCCTGACGGTCGCCCGCGCGCTCGGCGAGTTCGGTGCCGTCATCATCGTCTCCACCAACCTGCCGGGCATCTCGCAGACGCTGACGCTGCTGGTGAACGCCAGGTACGAGGACTTCAACCAACCGGGCGCGTACGCCGCGTCGACCCTTCTCATGGTCGTCGCCGTCATCGTGTTGTTGCTGATGACGGTTCTGGACCGCAAGCGAACCAAGGAATGAGCACCGTGACGACGACGACCACGACGACAGAGAAGCGCACGGGCGGCATCGAGATCTCCGTCCGGGGAGCGCGGAAGAACTACGGCGACTTCGCGGCCCTCGACGACGTGTCCCTCGACATCCCGTCCGGATCGTTGACGGCGCTGCTGGGGCCCAGCGGGTCGGGAAAGTCGACACTGTTGCGGTCGATCGCCGGACTCGAGGAGCTGGACTCCGGCGTGGTGGTCATCGCCGGCGACGACGTCACGACCGTCAGTCCGCAGAAGCGCGACATCGGATTCGTCTTCCAGCACTACGCCGCGTTCAAGCACCTCACCGTGCGCAAGAACGTCGCCTTCGGGCTCGAGATCCGCAAGCGGCCCAAGGCCGAGATCGACGAGCGCGTCGATCAGCTGCTCGACATCGTCGGTCTCTCGGGATTCCAGACGCGCTTCCCGGCGCAACTGTCCGGTGGCCAGCGTCAGCGCATGGCCCTGGCCCGCGCGCTCGCCGTGGACCCGCGGGTGTTGCTGCTCGACGAGCCGTTCGGTGCCCTGGACGCCAAGGTGCGGGCCGATCTCCGCACGTGGCTCCGTCGACTGCACGACGAGGTGCACGTCACCACGGTGCTCGTCACGCACGATCAGCAGGAGGCGCTGGACGTCGCCGACCGGATCGCGGTCATGAACAAGGGCCGGATCGAGCAGGTGGGCGCTCCTCGCGATCTCTACGACACCCCGGCGAACGATTTCGTCATGTCCTTCCTCGGCGAGGTGTCGCGGCTCAACGGCCAGCTGGTCCGTCCGCACGACATCCGGGTCGGCCGCACACCGGATCTCGCGAACGCGCAGCAGACCGGCACGGCCGAGAACGCGGGGGTGTTGCGGGCGACCGTCGAGCGTGTCGTGCACCTGGGCTTCGAGGTGCGGGTGGAGCTGCGCAACGGCGCCACCAACGAGCTGTTCTTCGCGCAGATCACCCGCGGCGACAACGAGGCGCTGGGGCTGCAGAGCGGGGAGACCGTGTACGTGCGTGCCACGCGCGTGCCGGTGATCCCCGGCTGACTCACTCGCGTTCGACGCACCCCGACCGGACACACACGGTAGGGCCACGGAACGCCGGATCACCGCATCGCGTGACCATCGCCAGCACGTCGCCGGCGTGGATGTCCGACGGCAGGTCGAGCGCGGGGCACACGCAGCGCCCCGACCGGGTGCAGAGGCAACACGGAACCGGTCGGCACACCGGATGGCGCGAGGCGACGCGGACGGACACCGGGGCGACACCCGAGTCGGCACCGGTCGTGACGACGCGGAGGAGCCCTCGGTACACGTCCACCGACCGGACCCTGGTCACCGTCACCACCGCGGTGTCCGCTCGGACGGCCACCGCGTCGCCGTACTCGTCGCACAGATCGTCGAGGAACGTCTCGGCGCGCCCGTCGCTTCGGACGCACATCCTGCCCCCGTGGGTGTGAATCTCCCCGGGCCACAGCGCACGAGCATCGTCCGGAGACGACAGCGACGGCAGTAGTTCACGCAAGGTCATGACTCGACCCTGCATGCTCCACTGCCGTCGTCGGCGGTTCCTGACGTCGTCTCGACGCGGGGGCGTCTCTTCCTTACGCGTTCGATTCGCGCAGCACGGCTGCCGCGACCTCGGCCGGCGTCGCGGTGTCGTCGGCATCGACGTGATGATCGGTGACCGGGATCCCGGCCGCAGCGATCTCGACTCGCGCGGCAGCGAGATCCTCGCCGTCCGCCGACGAGATGGGCACGATCGCGACCACTCCGGCATCGGCGAACAACCGGGCCAACCGGGCGAGTTGCACCGTCGCGGCGCGGGTTCCGGCTGCGGCGTCGATGTCGAGGACTCCGCGGACGTTGTCACCGCCGACGATGTAGGCGGTGCGACCGGAGGCGGTCAGTGCGTCCTCGAGCGCGACGGCGACCGCGGCCTTGTGCGAGGACGGGTGGCCGGTGAGCCAGATCGTCGCACCGTGCTGACCGGTACGGCGGACACGCTCGTCGCGGGTGATCGACGACGGAACCCAGGACGGGGTGTCCGAGCGGTCGAGTACCGCGCGGGACCCCTCGATGATGCCCGCGGCCACGGTGTCGTTCGTGTGCTCGTCCAGCAGGATGAACGCACCGGAGTCGCGGTTGTCCGCGTAGTCGTCGGTCACGATCACCGCACTGGTTCTCAGCGTCACCCGCGCGATGTCGTTGAGCGACAGGTTCTCCGAGCCGGGATGCTCGTCGAGCGTCTCCGGATCGAGTCGCGAGTGAATGCGCTGCACCGTCGCGCGCACCGTGGTGGTGGTGTGCTTGATCGCCAGTCGGTCGCCGACACCGAGAGGTGCCTCCGCCAGCCAGCACACGGTGGCATCGAATTCCCGTGCGAGCGTGGGTAGGTGGGCGTCGGGCTCGCCACTGACCAGGACGTCGCCGCGTGCCACGTCGATGTCGTCGGCCAGTTCGACGGAGACGCTGAGCGGAGCCACGGCGACGTCGCGGGTGTCGTCCAGTGTGTCGAGTGCCGTGACCACACTGCGCGATCCGGACGGCAGCGCGACGATCGAGTCGCCGATCTGCACGGTGCCGGCGGACAGCCGGCCGGTGTACCGACGGCGTTCGCCGTCGGTGGGGCGAGAGACCCACTGCACGGGCAACCGCAGCTCCGTGGCGACCGGTGCGGGAGCGACCAGGTCGATGCTCTCGAGGTGATCGAGCAGAGTGGGGCCCGTGTACCAGGGCATGGTCGAGGACGGCCGAACGACGTTGTCGCCCAGCTTCGCCGCGATCGGGATGACCAGGATCTCCGTGCCGAGGCGGGCACCGAGGTCGGCGAGCTCGCGCTCGACGTCACGGAAGCGTGACTCGTCGAAGTCGATGAGATCCATCTTGTTGACGGTCGCCACCAGGCGGTCCACACCCACGAGCGTCGCGATCCGGGCGTGACGACGCGTCTGCCGCAACACGCCGGCGCGAGCGTCCACGAGCAGGATGGCGACGTTCGCGTTGGAGGCTCCCGTGAACATGTTGCGCGTGTAGCGCTCGTGTCCCGGGGTGTCTGCGAGGACGTAGCTGCGACTCGGCGTGGAGAAGAAGCGGTAGGCGACATCGATGGTGATGCCCTGCTCGCGCTCGGCACGCAGACCGTCCGACAGGGCGGCGAGGTCGGCCACGCCCTCCTCGTCGGTCACGGCGTCGAGGTGATCGAGCGGAAGACTGTCCGTGTCGTGCAGCAGCCGCCCGATGAGGGTGGACTTGCCGTCGTCGACGGAGCCGGCCGTGGCGATGCGCAGCAGCTGACGCGGGGCGGTGGGGGCCGGGGACACCGGAACGTCCGACATCGGAAGCGGATTGGTGATGGTCATCAGAAGTACCCCTCGCGCTTGCGATCTTCCATCGCGGCTATGGACGTGCGGTCGTCGGCGCGGGTCTCGCCGCGCTCGGACACGGTGGCCGCGGAGATCTCCGTGATCACCCCGGCGATGTCGGTGGCGTGCGAGCGCACGGCGCCGGTGATGGTGAGGTCGCCCACCGTGCGGTAGCGCACCATCTCGACGGCAGCGGTCTCGTGCTCGGTCGGGGAGGTGAACTCCGAGGTGGCGAGCAGGATGCCGTCGCGCTCGAACACCTCGCGCTCGTGGGCGAAGTAGATGGACGGCAGCTCGAGCTGCTCGAGCTCGATGTACCGCCAGATGTCCAGCTCGGTCCAGTTGCTCAGCGGGAACACGCGGACCTGCTCACCGCGCTTGATGCGGCCGTTGTACAGCGACCACGGCTCGGGGCGTTGGGCCCGCGGATCCCACTGGCCGAACTCGTCGCGGAAGCTCAGCACACGCTCCTTGGCGCGCGCACGCTCCTCGTCGCGCCGCGCACCACCGAAGGCGGCGTCGAACTTGTTCTCCTCCAACGCGTCCAGCAACGTCCGGGTCTGGAGACGGTTGCGTGAGCCGGAGGACCCGCCGACCTCGCGGACGCGACCGGAGTCGATCGACTCCTGGACGGACGCGACGACGAGGCGATGGCCGCCCTCCTCGAGTCGTCGGTCGCGGAACTCGATGACCTCGGGGAAGTTGTGTCCGGTGTCGACGTGCATCACCGGGAAGGGAACGGGGGAGGGGCGGAACGCCTTCTCCGCCAGGCGGAGCAGGACGATGGAGTCCTTGCCCGCCGAGAACAGCAGTACGGGTCGTTCGAGCTCGGCCACCACCTCGCGGATGATGTGCACGGACTCGGCCTCGAGTGCCCGGAGCTCGTCGACGTGGGTGACATCCACGCTCGTGGCGGCTGTCATCGGGTTCCTTCCTCGGTCGAGTGCAGTCCGCACTCGGTCTTGGTGCTGCCGGCCCAGCGACCGCTGCGCGGGTCCGCTCCGGGAGCGGGCTTGGCCGTGCACGGTGCGCACCCGATCGACGGGTAGCCCTCGTCGACGAGCGGGTTCACGAGGATGCCGTGCTCGTCGATGTAGGACTGCATCTCGTCGTCGGACCACGCCGCGATCGGGTTGATCTTCACCAGGCCGAACGCCTCGTCGAAGGAGATCAGCGGCGAGTTGGCGCGCGTGGGTGCCTCGACGCGGCGGATGCCGGTGACCCAGGCGCTGTAGTTCGCCAGCTCACGCTTCAGCGGCACGACCTTGCGCAGTGCGCAGCAGCGTGCGGGATCGCGGGCGAAGAGATCCTTGCCCTCGAGCCTGTCCTGCTCGGCCACCGACACGGTCGTCTTCGCGTCGATGACGTTGACCCCGTAGACCGACTCGACGGCGTCACGAGTACCGATGGTCTCGGCGAAGTGGTAGCCGGTCTCCAGGAAGAGCACGTCGACACCCGGATGCACCTGCGCGGCCAGATGGACCAGCGCGCCGTCCTGCATGTTCGACGCGACGATGTAGTCGTCGCCGAAGGTGTCCTCGGTCCAGCGCATGAGCTCGTCCGCCGAGGCGCCGTCCATCTCCCGCGCACCCCGCTCGGCGATGGCGCGGAGCTCGGACTCGGTCAGGTGGCGATGGGTGGCGACGCTCATGAGACAACCTTTCGCGGGCGGACGGTCCAGGAGACAACGCGAGGGCGGGACACGCGATTCCCGTGCTCGCTCACTGCAGATCCGCGTCGTCGGCGCGTACGGCCCACTGCGCGAACCGCTCGCCCTCGTCGCGCTGCTTGACGAAGTTGCGGACGACCCGGTCGATGTAGTCGCCCAGCTCGGCGCTGGTGACCTTGTGCTGGCGCAACTTCCGGCCGAAGGCACTGTCGAAGCCGAGGCTTCCACCGAGATGGACCTGGAAGCCCTCCACCTGTCCGCCGTCACCGTCGTCCACCAGTTGACCCTTGAACCCGATGTCGGCGACCTGCGAACGAGCGCACGAGTTGGGGCAGCCGTTGATGTTCACGGTGATGGGGACGTCGAGTTGCGCGTTGACGTCGGCCAGCCGCTGCTCGAGTTCGGGGACGAGCACCTGCGAACGCTTGCGGGTCTCGGCGAAGGACAGCTTGCAGAACTCGATGCCGCTGCACGCCATCAGGTTCTTGCGCCAGATGGACGGCCGCGCCGGCAGACCCAGCGCGTCCATCTCGGCGATGAAGTCCTCGAGCTTCTCGTCGGAGATGTCCAGGACGATGAGCTTCTGGTACGGGGTGAACCGGATGCGATCCGACCCTGCCCGCGCGGCCGCGTCGGCGACCTTCGTCAGGATCGTGCCGGACACGCGGCCCGCGATGGGGGCGAGTCCGACGGCGTTGAGGCCGTTCTTCAGCTTCTGGACCCCGACGTGGTCGACGGGCCGGGTCGGCTTCTCCGGGGCGGGGCCGTCGAGAAGCGGCCGCTTCAGGTACTCGGTCTCGAGCACTTCCCGGAACTTCTCCACGCCCCAGTCCTTGACCAGGAACTTCAGCCGCGCCTTGTTGCGCAGACGCCGGTACCCGTAGTCACGGAAGATCGAGACGACGCCTTCCCACACGTCGGCGACCTCGTGCAGCGGCACCCAGACCCCGAGCCGCTGCGCGAGCATGGGATTGGTGGACAGACCGCCGCCGACCCAGACGTCGAGGCCGGGACCGTGCTCGGGATGGTTCACCCCGATGAAGGCGATGTCGTTGACCTCGTGGACCACGTCCTGCTGGCCGGAGATCGCGGTCTTGAACTTGCGGGGGAGGTTCGAGTACTCCGGCCGGCCGATGTAGCGCTCGACGATCTCGTCGATGGCGGGCGTGGGATCGAGGACCTCGTCGAGCGACTCGCCGGCGAGCGGGGAGCCCAGCACGACGCGCGGGCAGTCGCCGCACGCCTCGGTGGTCTTCAGACCGACCGACTCGATGCGGCGCCAGATCTCGGGGACGTTCTCCACCTCGATCCAGTGGTACTGCACGTTCTCCCGGTCGGACAGATCGGCGGTGTCGCGGCCGAACTCCTGCGAGATCTCACCCAGAGTGCGCAACTGCAACGCGCTGAGTGCGCCGGCATCGCAGCGGATGCGCATCATGAAGTACTTCGCTTCGAGCAGGTCGATGTTCTCGTCGCCCGTGAAGGTGCCGTCGTAGCCCTGCTCGCGCTGGGTGTAGAGCCCCCACCAGCGGAAGCGTCCGCGCAGATCGGCCTTGTCGATGCTGTCGAAACCCTGCTTGGAGTAGATGTTCTCGATCCGCGCGCGGACGTTGAGTGGGTTGTCGTCCTTCTTGCTCTGTTCGTTCGCGTTGAGCGGTTCCCGGTAGCCGAGTGCCCACTGGCCCTCGGACCTCCGCTTGGCGGGACGGGTCGACCGTGCGCGCGGCGCAGCGGTGTCGGGGGTGTTCGTCATGGGCGCTCCAAGGTCGGGCGCCGAACAGGAAGGGGTGTCTCGGAGGGCTGGTCCGCACACCTCGTCCCTGACCGGCCGGGGGGTGTGCGGGCTGGCGGGAGGGTCAGACGAGCGGCCTCAGACAGCTGCAGACGCGTGCGAGATCGACGTGGCGCCGAGCCACGAGCATGATCTCCACGACTGTCATGAGCCCCATTCTGCCACGACGCGGGTGCCTCCCCCGACCAGGGCGTCGACGAGGAGGGAGGAGGACACTGGTCCGGTGATCCCCGTTCCACTCGCTCTTCCCGCTGTCGGTGTGCTCGCACCCGAGTCGTTCGTCGATCGTCCGGCCGCGCCGTTCGGCCTCTACCTCCATGTGCCGTTCTGCGCGACGCGCTGCGGTTACTGCGACTTCAACACCTACACCGCCGGGGAGCTCGGAACGTCGGCGTCACCGCAGTCCTGGCTCGACGGAGTGCGCCGCGAGCTCGATCTCGCCGCGGCGACGTTCGCGCGGGAGTCGGGCAGCGTGCCCAGCGTCGACACCGTGTTCGTGGGCGGCGGAACGCCGTCGCTGCTCGGCGCCGACGGCCTCGCCGATCTTCTCGGTGCCGCGCGCTCGTCCTTCACGTTCTCGGCCGATGCCGAGGTGACGACGGAGTCGAATCCCGAGTCGACGTCGCCGGCCTTCTTCGACGGAATCCGCGCGGCCGGCTACACACGTGTGTCGTTGGGCATGCAGTCGGCGGCACCGCACGTGCTCGCGATCCTCGACCGCACCCACACCCCGGGACGCGCCGGGGACGCGGCACGGGAAGCGGCGGCGGCCGGGTTCGACCACGTGAACCTCGACCTCATCTACGGAACGCCGGGAGAGAGTGACGACGACCTCGACGCGTCGTTGACGGCGGTGCTCGACGCCGGTGTCGACCACGTGTCCGCGTACGCGCTCATCGTCGAGGACGGGACGGCCCTGGCGAGACGGGTGCGCCGGGGCGAGCTCCCGGCTCCGGACGACGACGTGCTGGCGTCGCGCTACGAGCGGATCGACGCGCGTCTCGGCGCGGCCGGCTTCGGGTGGTACGAGGTGTCCAACTGGGCGCGGGGCGACGGTGCGGAGTGCCGGCACAACCTGGGGTACTGGGACGGCGGTGACTGGTGGGGCATCGGTCCCGGCGCACACAGCCATGTGAACGGGACGCGGTTCTGGAACGTCAAGCATCCGGCGCGATACGCGGAGACGCTGGCGAACGGGGCGCTGCCGATCGCGGACAGCGAATCTCTCACGAGCGACGAGCAACACATGGAACGTGTCATGTTGACCGCGCGGCTGCGGGCGGGAATGGCCGCTGGTGATCTGTCGACGGACGAGGTGGCCCGTGCGGACTCGATCGCGTCCGACGGACTGCTCGTCCGTCTGGGCGATCGGTACGTCCTCACCGACCGTGGGCGGTTGCTCGCCGACGGGGTCGTGCGCGACATTCTCGAGTGAGTGCCGCTCAGGAGAAGTAGGCGAATGCCGAGGTCACCAGTTCGATCAGATCGACTCTGCCTGCGAAGAGGTCTGTGAAGAAGGTCTGCCAGCCTGTCCATGGGTCCATACGGACAACCTATCGACTTCAGGCCCCGATCGCGTCGTAATCGAACACCCGCGCGTGCAGGACGACACGGTTTCGCAGCGCAGCCCGCACCGCCCGGTGCAGGCCGTCCTCGAGGTACACGACGCCGTGGTAATGCACGGCATGGGGAAACAGGTCCCCGTAGAACGTGCTGTCCTCGGACAGCAGACGGTCGAGTTCGAGCACCTTCGTGGTGGTCACGATCTCGTCGAGGCGCAACTGACGTGGCGGAATCTTGGACCAGTCGCGGAGCGACAGACCGTGCTCCGGATACGGCTTGCCGTCGCGCACTCCCTTGAAGATCACACCGGTCACAGTAGTGACTCGGGCGAGCGGAATGGGGCACCCGCGCGTCGCCGACTAGAATCGGCTGGTCCCGCACAGCCACCGGTCCCGAGCGTAGGAGGGTTGCGATGTCGAGTACGGAGGATCGACGTTTCGAGGTCCTGCGTGCCCTGGTCGCCGACTATGTCGCGACGCAGGAGCCCATCGGATCGAAAGCACTGGTCGATCGACACAATCTGGGAGTGTCCAGCGCTACCGTGCGCAACGACATGGCCGTGCTGGAGGCCGAGGGCTACATCACGCAGCCGCACACCAGCTCGGGTCGTATCCCCACAGACAAGGGCTACCGGCAGTTCGTCGACCGCATCGCCGACGTCAAGCCGCTCTCCGCGGCGGAGCGACGGGCGATCCTGCAGTTCCTCGACACCGGCGTCGACCTGGACGACGTGCTGCGGCGCGGTGTTCGCCTGCTCGCCCAGCTGACCCGTCAGGTCGCCGTCGTGCAGTACCCGACCCTGTCCGCGTCGTCGGTCCGCCATCTCGAGGTGGTGGCCCTGACGCCGGCGCGACTGTTGCTGGTGCTCATCACCGACTCCGGCCGCGTCGATCAGCGCATCGTCGAACTCGGCGACGTCATCGACGACGAGGACCTGTCGCGTCTGCGGTCGCTGCTCGGCGGCGCGCTGGAGGGCAAGCGTCTCGCCCTGGCGTCGGCCGCGGTGGCCGAACTCGCCGAGACGGCGCCCGAGGATCTGCGCGACGCCGTGGTGCGCTCGTCGACCGTGCTGGTCGAGACGCTCGTCGAACACCCGGAGGAGCGGCTCGTGCTCGGGGGGACCGCCAACCTGACGCGCAACGCCGCCGACTTTGCCGCGCTCAGTGGGTTCCCGGGGTCGTTGCGCTCCGTGCTCGAGGCGCTGGAGGAACAGGTCGTGGTGCTCAAGCTCATCGCGGCGACCCAGGACACCGGCCGAGTGACCGTCCGGATCGGCGAGGAGACCATGGCCCCGGAGATGCGGGGCACCTCGGTGGTCTCCACCGGCTACGGCTCGGCGGGCAACGTGCTGGGCGGTATGGGTGTGCTCGGCCCCACTCGCATGGACTACCCGGGAACGATCGCGTCGGTCGCGGCTGTTGCTCGATACATCGGAGAGGTGCTGGCCGAACGATGACGGCCGGTGCACTCACCTGCCCCACCCGAACTTTTCCCGACCCACCTTCCACCAAGAGGATATGAGTACACACGTGGCACGCGACTATTACGGAACTCTGGGCGTCGACAACAAGGCGTCGGACCAGGAGATCAAGCGCGCGTATCGCAAACTCGCGCGTGAGTTCCACCCCGACGTCAACCCCGACGAGTCGGCCCAGGCCCGCTTCAAGGACATCAGCTCGGCGTACGAGGTGCTGTCCGATCCCGAGAAGCGACGCATCGTCGATCTCGGTGGCGATCCGCTCGAGAGTGGCGGCGGAGGCGGAGCAGGCGGCTTCGGCGGTGCAGGCTTCGGCGGCGGACTGGGCGACGTGTTCGAGGCGTTCTTCGGCGGCAACGGCGGCGGCACCCGCGGACCCCGCGGTCGCGTCCAGCCCGGCTCGGACTCGCTGCTGCGCACCACGCTGACGCTGGAGGAGTGCGCCACCGGCGTCACCAAGCACATCGCCGTCGAGACGGCCGTGCTGTGCGACGTGTGCACCGGTTCCGGGACCAACGGCGACTCGACGCCGGTCCGCTGTGAGACGTGCAACGGTGCCGGTGAGGTCCAGTCGGTCCAGCGGTCGTTCCTCGGACAGGTCATGACGGCGCGTCCGTGCCCCACCTGCCGCGGCGCGGGCGAGACGATCCCCGATCCCTGCCGCAAGTGTGGCGGCGACGGGCGCGTGCGTGCCCGCCGCGAACTGGCCGTGAAGGTGCCGGCCGGTGTCGGCAGCGGGATGCGCATCCGCCTCGCGGCGCAGGGCGAGGTCGGCCCCGGCGGCGGTCCCGCCGGTGACGTGTACGCCGAGGTGGTCGAGAAGTCGCACGACGTGTTCGTCCGCGACGGCGACGATCTGCACTGCACCATCCGCGTGCCGATGGCGGACGCCGCCCTGGGCACGTCCGTCAGCGTCGACGCGATTCTCGACGGTCCCACGACGATCACCGTCGACCCCGGCACGCAGCCCGGCTCGGTGCAGGTCCTGCGCGGTCACGGCATGCCCAAGCTGCGCAGCGGTGTCCGCGGCGATCTGCACGCGCACCTCGAGGTGGTCGTCCCGGCCCGCCTGGACTCCACGGAGACCAAGTTGCTGCAGCAACTGCGCACTCACCGCGAACGCGACAACGCCGAGGTGGTCACCACCGCATCGCAGCACACCGGGGGACTGTTCTCCCGTCTGCGCGACGCCTTCAGTCGCTGATCGGGCGGGGGACCACTGGTGGCGGCGACCGTCTACTTCCTCGATCCGCTGCCGTCTCCGGGGGAGTCGGGCGCGTTGGACGGGGCCGAAGGTCGGCACGCGGCCACGGTGCGCCGGACGACCGTCGGTGAGCGGCTGGTGCTGTCGGACGGCCGCGGCTCGCTCGCGGCCGTCGAGGTCACCGGCGTCGAGAAGGCCCGGCTCTCGTTCACGGTGCTCTCCGTCACCACCGCGGAGCCGCCCCGGCCCACGGTGACCGTGATCCAGGCGCTCCCGAAGTCGGAGCGCTCGGAACTGGCCGTCGAGACGGCGACCGAGGCGGGTGCGGACGCGATCGTGCCGTGGCAGTCGCTGCGCTGCGTGTCGCGATGGGACGGCCCGAAGGCCGTCAAAGGTGTCGCGAAGTGGCGGAACGCTGCCTCCGCGGCCGCCAAGCAGGCGCGGCGTGCCTTCGTTCCCGACGTCGCCGACCTGCACGACACTCGGATGGTGCGCAGCCTGGTCGAGGGCGTCGTCGCACGTGGGGGCATAGTGGTCGCGCTGCACGAGGCTGCGCCCGGGGCCTTCGCGGACCTCCCGTTCCGCGGCGCACCCGAGGTGGTGCTCGTCGTCGGACCCGAGGGCGGGCTCGACGACACGGAGATCGACATGCTCGTCGGTGCCGGCGCGACGCCCGCGCTCCTGGGGCCGACCGTCCTGCGGACATCGACCGCGGCGGCCGTGGCGTTGGGCGCGCTCGGCGTCCTGACCGATCGCTGGTCCGGCGCGCCCCCTGCTTGATCTGCGGCGCGGGCCGCTGGTGCACGTGCTCCGGTTTCCGCAACCCGCTCCTGTTGTGACCGGAGCAGGTTGTTGCAACCGGAGCACCTGGCGCCGCCCGGCCCGTGTGCGGGAAGGGGCAGCTACGAGGGTTGCGCGCGACATACTGGAATGCGCTTCTCGGGGGAGACGTTAAAGTGGTGAGAGGTTCCCGTCGCGGCGAACCGAGTATCGAAACCCGAGAGAAGGCCATAGCCACCACGTGAGTGACAACATCCCTTTCGTCGGCACCAGAGGTGACGATGCGCAGGACACCACTCGTGCGTCCCGCGCGCAGAAGCGGCAGTCCTCACGCCCGGTTCTGACCGAGGCGCGTGTGACCGAGTCCATCGAACTCGACCCCGCCGTGATGTTCCCTCTGCTCGGGTCCGCCGACGGTAACCTCCGGGCGCTCGAGCAGGTGCTCTCCGCCGAGATCCACGTACGCGGCAACGTCGTCACGTTCGAGGGGGCACCGTCCGACATCGCCGTCGGCAAGCGGGTGCTCACCGAGCTCGCCGCCGTCGTGGTCGCCGGCGGACCGGTCACTCCGGACGCGGTGCGGCGCACCGTCGCGATGCTCAGCCGCGGCGTGAGCGAGTCTCCCGCCGAGGTCCTGAGCCTGGACATCCTGTCCCGACGCGGCAAGACCATCCGGCCCAAGACGCTGAACCAGAAGCGCTACGTCGACGCGATCGACGCCAACACCATCGTGTTCGGCGTGGGTCCCGCCGGAACGGGCAAGACCTACCTGGCCATGGCCAAGGCGGTGCAGGCTCTGCAGGCGAAGCAGGTCAGCCGCATCATCCTCACGCGCCCGGCCGTCGAGGCGGGGGAGCGACTCGGGTTCCTCCCCGGCACACTGCACGACAAGATCGATCCGTACCTGCGTCCGCTCCACGACGCGTTGCACGACATGATGGACGTCGAAGCCATCCCGAAGCTCATGCAGGCGGGCATCATCGAGGTCGCACCGCTGGCCTACATGCGTGGCCGCACGCTGAACGACGCGTTCATCATCCTCGACGAGGCGCAGAACACCACGGCCGAGCAGATGAAGATGTTCCTGACCCGCCTCGGCTTCAACTCGAAGATCGTCGTCACCGGTGACATCACCCAGGTGGATCTCCCCGGGGGATCGCGTTCGGGACTGCGTGCCGCCACCGAGATCCTGGTGGACATCGACGACATCCACTTCGCCAAGCTCGACAGCAGCGACGTGGTCCGGCACCGACTGGTCTCCGACATCGTCGACGCCTACGACCGTTTCGACGCCGCGGACGCCAAGTCCGCCAACCGCGCTGCGCGTCGCAGTGGCGGTCCCCGCGCCGCGCACCACTGATGTGGGCGTGCACGGGCACGGGGGCGTCGCCGCGCACTAGTACGGTGTTCGCATGAGCATCGAGGTCTCCAACGAATCCGGGATGGACGTCGGAGAAGAGGATCTGATCGCGGTCGCGCGCTACGCCATCGCGCAGATGGACGTGCACCCGGCAGCCGAGCTGTCCATGGTCCTCGTCGACTCCGCCACCATGGCCGATCTCCACATGCGCTGGATGGACCTGCCAGGTCCCACCGACGTGATGTCGTTCCCGATGGACGAGCTCGAGCCGGGCGGTCGCCCGGACTCACCGGACCCCGGTCCGTCGATGCTCGGAGACATCGTGCTGTGCCCGTCGTTCGCGGCGGACCAGGCCGAGAAGGCCGGGCACCCGCTCGAGCACGAACTCGCACTCCTCACCGTGCACGGTGTGCTGCACCTCCTCGGCTACGACCACGCGGAGCCGGACGAGGAGAAGGAGATGTTCGGCCTGCAGAACAGCATCCTCGAGGACTGGTACGAGAGTCTGCGCCAGGCCGAGCGCGACGCTCTGTCGGCTGCGCGAGACGCGAAATTGTTGGGCAGCACCGGCTTCGCGAATCCCCGGACCGATGCCGGTGGTGAGTCGACCCGGTGACCAGCGCTCCGGCACTGATCGTGCTCGCGGTTGTCCTCGTCCCTCTCGGTGGCCTCTTCGCCGCCATCGACTCCGCCGTCAACACCGTCTCCTCAGCACGCGTCGAGGAGATGGTGAAGGAATCTCGGGGCGGGGCGAGCGAACTGCTCCGCATCCTCGAGGATCGTCCGCGGTACGTCAATCTGATGGTGCTGCTGCGCATCCTGTGCGAGATCGGGTCCACGGTTCTGCTCGCCGGAGCGTTGCTGGACCTGCTCGCGCCGGCGCAGGCACTGGCCATCGCCGCCGGCGTAATGGTGGTGGTCGACTACGTCGTCATCGGCGTGGGGCCCCGCACACTCGGCCGCCAGCACGCGTACTCCATCTCGCTGGGGTCGTCCTACCCGCTGCGCGCCATCGGCATCCTGCTGGGCCCGGTGAGCCGGTTGCTCATTCTCGTCGGCAATGCGATCACGCCCGGCCGCGGCTTCCGCAACGGTCCCTTCGCCTCCGAGATCGAACTGCGGGAACTGGTCGACATGGCGCAGGAGCGCGGCGTGGTCGCCGACGACGAGCGCCGCATGATCCAGTCCGTGTTCGAGCTCGGCGACACCTCCGCACGCGAGGTGATGGTGCCGCGCACCGAGATGGTGTGGATCGAGCGTGACAAGTCCGCCGGACAGGCGACCACCCTCGCCGTGCGGAGCGGGCATTCGCGGATCCCGGTGATCGGCGAGAACGTCGACGACATCCTCGGCGTCGTCTACCTCAAAGACCTCGTGCAACAGACGTACACGTCGTCCGACGGTGGTCGCAGCGTGCGTGTCGACGAGGTCATGCGTCCCGCGGTGTTCGTCCCGGACTCCAAGCCGCTGGACAGCCTGCTGGCCGAGATGCAGAGGGACCGCAAGCACATGGCCGTCCTGGTGGACGAGTACGGCGGCGTCGCCGGACTCGTCACCATCGAGGACGTGCTCGAGGAGATCGTCGGCGAGATCGCGGACGAGTACGACACCGATGAGGTGGCCCCGATCGAGGAACTCGAGGACGGCCGCTTCCGGGTGTCGTCCCGGCTTCCTCTCGAGGACCTCGGCGAACTGTTCGACATCGAGATCGACAACGACGAGGTGGACACCGTCGGCGGCCTGCTGTCCTACGAGATCGGGCGCGTCCCGCTGCCGGGCGCCCGAGTCGAGGCACACGGGTTGATCCTGGTGGCCGAGGGCGGCTCCGATGCGCGCGGACGAGTGCGCGTGAGCACCGTGACCGCCGAGAAGCTTCCCGAACCGGACGCCGACGACGAGGACTCCGAGTCGTCGGACGAGAGAGACGAGATCGACCATGACCGAGACTGACGATTTCCACTCCGGGTTCGTGTGCTTCGTCGGACGGCCCAACACCGGCAAGTCCACCCTGACGAATGCCCTGGTGGGGGCCAAGATCGCCATCACGTCCTCCCGGCCCCAGACCACACGCCACACCATTCGGGGCATCGTGCACCGGGACCACGCGCAGCTGATCCTCGTGGACACCCCGGGTCTGCACCGGCCGAGGACCCTGCTCGGGCAGCGTCTGAACGACCTGGTGCGCGACACCTACTCGGAGGTCGACGCCATCGGTCTCTGCATCCCGGCGGACGAGAAGATCGGCCCCGGCGATCGCTGGATCCTGGAGCAGGTCCGCCACAACGCGGGCAGGACAGCGCTGGTCGGTCTGGTGACCAAGATCGACAAGGTCTCCAAGCAGCGCGTCATGGAGCAGCTGATCGCCGTCTCGAACCTGCTCGGTCCCGACTGCGAGGTGGTCCCCGTGTCCGCCGCGTCCGGTGAGCAGGTGGAGGTCGTCGTCGACGTCTTCGCGAAGGTGCTGCCGCCCGGGCCTGCGTTCTACCCCGACGGTGAGCTGACGGACGAGCCGGAGGAGACCCTCATGGCCGAGTTGATCCGGGAGGCAGCGCTCGAGGGAGTGCACGACGAGCTCCCGCACTCCCTCGCCGTGGTCATCGAGGAGGTCGGGCCCCGCGAGGGGTCGGACACGATGCTGGACGTGCACGCCATTCTCTACGTCGAACGCCAGTCGCAGAAGGCGATCGTCATCGGCAAGGGTGGGGCTCGACTGCGCGACGTGGGCACCGCGGCTCGCGGTCAGATCGAGAAACTGCTCGGCACCCGCATCTACCTCGACCTCCGCGTCAAGGTGGCCAAGGACTGGCAGCGCGATCCCAAGCAGATGGGCAAGCTGGGCTTCTGACCCCGCGCTACCGTGCCGCGATCGAATCGTCGCGACACGGTAGCCGGGTGCAGGTTCAGGACAGGTGCTCAGGCTCCGTCTGGGTCTTGTGGTGCTCGTCGGAGCGCATGGCGTCCTGGCCGCCGTGCCCCACTCCCGGGCTGCCGGCCCTGGCCGGACTCAACGAGACGACGATCGACTTCGACGTGGGGCAGTTGCTGTCGGTCGCCGACGAGTCCAGCGGAACCAGCGGGTTGGTCTCCGGGTAGTAGGCGGCTGCGGACCCCTTGGGCGTCTGGTACTCGACGATCCGGAAGTTCTCGGCGACGCGCACCACGTCGTCGTCGTCCCACTTGGTGGTGATGTCGACGAAGTCGCCGTCCTTCATGCCGAGTTCCGCGATGTCGCCGCGGTTGACGAACACGACGCGGCGGCCGCCCTCGATTCCCCGGTACCGGTCGCTGAGTCCGTAGATCGTGGTGTTGAACTGATCATGGCTCCGGAACGTCTGCAGCAGAAGATGTTTCGGCGGCACCTGCAGAGCCTCGATGGGCGAGACGAAGAACTCGGCGAGGCCGGACTCCGTCTGGAAGGTCCGCGAGTCCCGCGGCGGGTGGGGGAGGACGAAGCCTCCGGGGCGCCGAGCGTTGACCTCGTAGCCCTGGCATCCCGGAACCACCCGCGAGATGTGCTGACGGATGGTGCGGTAGTCGTCGCGCATGCCCTTCCAGTCGAGACCGTAGCGGTCGCCGATCGTGGCCTCCGCGATCTGCGTGATGATCTCGACCTCGGACTTGACGTGCGGGCTCGGCGGATCGAGCGGACCGCGGGAGGAGTGCACCGAGCACGTCGAGTCCTCGACGCTGATCCACTGCGGCCCGCTGGCCTGGATGTCCTTCTCGGTGCGGCCCTTGGTCGGCAGGATCAGCGCCACGTCCCCGGTGACGAGGTGCGAGCGGTTGATCTTCGTCGAGATGTGCACCGTCATGTTCGTCTTGCGCATGGCATCGAAGGTGACGGTGCTGTCCGGCGTGGCCTGGGCGAAGTTGCCGCCGAGACCGAGGAAGAACTTCACCTTGCCGTCGCGCATCCCGCGGATCGAGTCGATCGTGTCGAGACCGTTCTCGCGGGGCGGATCGAAGCCGAACTCGCTCTCGAGTGCGTCGAGGAAGTGCTTCGGTACCCGCTCCCAGATGCCCATCGTGCGGTCGCCCTGCACGTTCGAGTGACCGCGCACGGGCAGCACACCCGCGTTCGGCTTACCGATGTTGCCCTGAGCGAACGCGAGGTTGGTGATCTCCTTGACGGTGTTCACGGCGTTGCGGTGCTGCGTGATGCCCATGGCCCAGCAGAAGACGGTGGCCCTCGAGTCGCGCAGGAGCTTCGCTGCGTCTGTGATCTGGGCTCGGGAGAGACCGGTGACCGTCTCCACCTCGTCCCAGTCGACCGCCGAGACGTGCTGCTTCCACAGATCGAAGTTGTTGGTGTACTTCTCGATGAACTCGTGATCGAGGGCGTCCCACTCGACCAGCAGCTTGCCGATGGCCTGGAAGAGCGCCAGGTCGCCGTTGATGCGGATCGGCAGGTGCATGTCCTCGAGATCGGTGCCGGGTCCCACCATGCCGCGCGGGGTCTGCGGATTCTTGAAGTTGATGAGGCCGGCCTCGCGCAACGGGTTGATCGCCAGAATCTTGGCGCCGTTCTGCTTGGCCTTCTCCAGCGCGGACAGCATGCGCGGGTGGTTGGTGCCCGGGTTCTGTCCGGCCAGGATGATGAGGTCCGCGCCGTACACGTCGTCGAGCACGACGCTGGCCTTGCCGATGCCCATCGACTCCTGCAGAGCAAACGACGTGGACTCGTGACACATGTTGGAACAGTCCGGCAGGTTGTTGGTGCCGTACGCGCGAACGAAGAGCTGGTACACGAACGCGGACTCGTTGGACGCGCGGCCCGACGTGTAGAACGTGGCCTCGTCCGGGTGCAGCGAGCGCAACTCCTCGCCGATGAGGTCGAAAGCCTCGTCCCACCCGATCGCCTCGTAGTGGGTGCCGCCCGACCGCTTGACCATCGGGTGCGTGATGCGTCCCTGCTGACCGAGCCAGTGCTCACTGTGCGAGTCGAGGTCGGCGATGCTGTGGCGCGCGAAGAACTCCGGGGTGGCGCGGCGCTTGTCGGCTTCCTCGGCGACGGCCTTCGCGCCGTTCTCGCAGAACTCCGCGGCGTGACGGTGACCCGGATCCGGATCGGGCCACGCGCAGCTCATGCAGTCGAAGCCCTCGGCCTGGTTCAGGTCGAGCAGGGTCCGTGCTGTCCGCACCGGGCCCATGCGCTCGAGCGAGCGCTTCATCGAGACGGCGACGGCGGTCGGACCGGCGGCATGCGTCTTCGGCTTCTCGATCGACAGGTCGGCCTCGTCGTAGTCCCGAGAGTCGTGTGTGCGTGTCATCGATCCGTCACTCCTTCATGTCGCGCGTGCCCCTCTGGTCGAGGGTAGTGCGCGGCGCCGACACGACCGGTCGGACGACGCGCTTCCACTCCTGTCTACCCGCGCCGACGATTCCGTACCCGTCGCCTAGCGTGAGGCCATGACGAGAACTCGCACCGTGTCCGATCACGTCGACGTCGCGGCATCGCCCGACGAGGTCTACGCACTGGTCAGCGATCCGACGCAGACGCATCGGTGGAGCCCCGAGAACACGGGAGCGGTGGTGGACGAGCCGCGCCGTGGAGGTACCTACGAGGGTATGACGTTCGTCGGCCGCAACAAGCGCGGCCGGGCGACGTGGAGCACGCGGTGCGTGGTGACGGCCGCCGATCCCGCACGGCGGTTCGCGTTCCGGGTCGAGGTCATCGGACCCGGCAAGCCGATCGTCCGCGCACGGAACGCGAGCTGGGAGTACAGCTTCGCACCCGTGGACGGCGGCACCCGCGTCACCGAGACGTGGACGGACGATCGGCCGTGGCCCGACGCGGTGGCCGCGCTGTTCGACAAGGTGGCCACCGGGGGCAGTTCCTTCGCGTCCTTCCAGCGCCGCAACATCGCGCGGACGCTGGCGAATCTGCAGGCCGAGCTCGGCGCTCCCTGACCTCGCCCGGTCGTCCTGCGTGGGACAATGACATGGTGCCGGCGAGCAGAGGTGGAGTGTGAGGTCGTATCGCGATCATGCCGTCGTCCTGCGCCAGCACAAGCTCGGTGAGGCCGACCGCATCGTCACGCTCCTCACCCGCCGCCACGGACTGGTGCGCGCAGTAGCGAAGGGCGTGCGCCGCACGACGTCGAAGTTCGGCGCCCGGCTCGAGCCGTTCGCCTACATCGACGTGCAGCTGTATCCCGGTCGCAACCTCGACATCGTGACCCAGGTACAGACCGTCGAGTCGTTCGCGTCCGACATCGTCGCCGACTACGGCCGCTACACCACCGGGTGCGCCGTCCTCGAGACCTCCGAGCGACTGGCGGGTGAGGAGCATGCTCCGGCGCCTCGTCTGCATCACCTGACCGTCGGCGCGCTGCGCACCCTGGCCTCCGGGGCTCGCGACTCGGAACTGGTGCTGGACGCGTTCCTGCTGCGGGCGATGAACTTCGCCGGGTGGGCTCCGTCGCTGGACGAGTGCGCGACGTGCGCTGCGCCCGGTCCGCATCGCGCGTTCCACGTCTCCGCCGGGGGAGCGGTGTGCACCCACTGTCGCCCCGCCGGGTCCAGCACACCCTCGGTGGGTGTGCTCGACCTGATGTCGGCCCTGCAGAGCGGCGACTGGGCGGGTACCGAGGCGTCGACCGACTCGATGCGCGTGCAGGCGAGCGGTCTGGTGGCCGCGCACCTGCAGTGGCATCTCGAACGGCAACTGCGGACGCTCCCGTTCGTCGAACGCAGTGGCGGGTCCGGGACCGCCGGGTCCGCACCTGCCGGAGAAACTCCGGTCGGGCAGGATGAGACCCGTGATCCGTCGAAGTCCACGCGAGCAGCCCACCCGGCGTGAGGTCCGCGCGCCCGATCCGCACCCGTCCGGTGCCCGCGCGCCGATCCTGCAGCCGGAGCTGATTCCCCGCCACGTTGCGCTCGTCATGGACGGCAACGGGCGCTGGGCGCAGGATCGCGGACTGCCCCGCACCGCCGGTCACGAGCGCGGCGAGGCCGTCCTCATGGACACGGTCTGCGGATGCATCGACATCGGTGTGCGGTGGCTGTCCGCCTACGCGTTCTCGACGGAGAACTGGCGTCGCAGCCCGGACGAGGTGAAGTTCCTCATGGGCTTCAACCGCGACGTCATCCGCCGCCGCCGCGACGAGATGCACGAGATGGGGGTGCGCGTCCGCTGGGCGGGGCGCCGACCTCGTCTGTGGCGCAGCGTCATCAACGAACTCGAGACGGCCGAGGAGCTCACGAAGGACAACACCGTCATGACGCTGACGATGTGCGTCAACTACGGCGGCCGCGCCGAGATCGTGGACGCAGCCCGCGAGATCGCCCGTCGCGCAGCAGCCGGACAGCTCGATCCCGACAAGATCTCCGAGGCGTCCTTCGCGAAGTACCTCGACGAACCGGACATGCCCGACGTCGATCTCTTCCTGCGGCCGTCCGGCGAGCAGCGCACGTCCAATTTCCTGATCTGGCAGTCCGCGTACGCGGAGATGGTGTTCCAGGAGAAGCTCTTTCCCGATTTCGATCGCCGCGACCTGTGGGCCGCGTGCGTCGAGTACGCCTCGCGTGACCGCAGATTCGGTGGTGTGAAATGACGGAGCAGGACATCGTGGCGGCCCTGCAGGACCGGGCCCGGCTGGCACTCGGACAGTTCGCGGACGTGTCCGTGGGCGACGACGGATCGCTCGGGTTCAGCTACGCGGGCGCACTCTGCTCGCTGCGTGCGGTCGCTCTGAGTCCGGGACTCGAGGTGCTCGCTCTGACGGCCGTGCTGGCCTGGGACCGTCCGTCGTCGGGAACGCTGCGGGCGCGAGTGGCGGTGCGCAACAGCGAGTCCCAGTTCGGCTCGATCTCGCTCACGACGCACGGGTCGCAGGCCGACGTCGTGATGCGCTACACGTTCCCGGCGTCGGGTCTCGACGACGAACCACTCATGACGATGCTCGTCCTGGTGCTCTCGGGTGTGGAGAAGGCGCGCGTCGGCCTGGTGCCGTGACTCATCGCGCGGCGCACTCGCTGCAGGTGCCGAAGATCTCGGCGGTGTGGCTGACGTCGCTGAAACCGTGCTTCGACGCCACCGACTTGGTCCAGCGCTCCACGGCGGCACCTTCCACCTCGACGGTGAAGCCGCAGTCGCGGCACACCAGATGGTGGTGGTGACCGTCGGAGCACCGGCGGTAGACGGACTCACCGGAATCGGTCCGCAGGACGTCGATGGTGCCGGCGTCCGCGAGGGCCTGCAGGGTGCGGTAGACGGTGGTGAGGCCGATACCGTCGCCACGCTTGCGCAGTTCGTCGTGCAGCTCCTGCGCCGACCGGAACTCGTCGACGGTCTCCAGCAGTTCGGAGATGGCGCTGCGCTGCTTGGTCGAGCGCACACCGATGGTGCGGGGAGCGGTCACGAGTGGTTCTCCTCCTGAGCGTGGGCGACGGCGTCGACGACGATGTGGGCGAGGTGGTCGTCCACCAGGCGGTACAGGACCTCGCGTCCGGCACGCTCACCGCGGACGACGCCCGCGGCCTTGAGGACACGCAGGTGCTGGCTGATGAGGGGCTGCGTGACGCCCAGTGCACCGACCAGCTCGTGCACACACCGCTCCGACTCGCGCAGTTGCAGCACGATCGCGATGCGCACCGGAGCGGCGAGTGCACGCAGCAGGTCGCCCGCGCCGCCCAGCACGTCCTTGGACGGCAGCGGAACGGGGCTCGGAGCCGCGGGAGGGACCACCGTGTCGTCGATGCTCATGAAGGTCCTCCTGCACTGTGGGGTGGTGCTTAATGGAAACAGTAACCACTTTCGACATCTACTCTGATATGCGCGGACGTGCATGTCAACTCACCGGTGCTCGAAGACCGGGACGTCGCCGGATAGTCTGATGTGTCGCGAGCAGAGGGACACCCCCCTCGCTCGGCAGTACTACCGACCACCCGAGATGGAGAGCTGGCCCCGTGGCACCGAAGTCCAAGATCGATACCGTCGCCAACCTGGCCAAACGCCGGGGACTCGTCTACCAGTGTGGCGAGATCTACGGCGGAACCAAGTCGGCCTGGGATTACGGCCCCCTCGGCGTGGAGCTGAAGGACAACATCAAGAAGCAGTGGTGGCGCAACATGATCACCAGTCGCGAGGACACGGTGGGTCTCGACTCGTCCGTGATCCTGCCGCGCGAGGTGTGGGAGGCGTCCGGCCACGTCGAGACGTTCTCCGACCCGCTGGTCGAGTCGCTCCACACCCACAAGCGCTACCGCGCCGATCACCTGCTCGAAGCGTACGAGGAGAAGCACGGCCACCCGCCGGAGAACGGACTAGCCGACATCCGTGATCCCGAGACCGGGGAGCCCGGTTCCTGGACGGAGCCGCGCGCATTCTCCGGACTGCTCAAGACGTTCCTCGGACCTGTCGACGACGAGGCCGGACTGCACTACCTCCGCCCCGAGACGGCGCAGGGCATCTTCGTCAACTTCGCCAACGTGCTCACCACGTCGCGCAAGAAGCCGCCGTTCGGCATCGGCCAGATCGGCAAGAGCTTCCGCAACGAGATCACGCCCGGCAACTTCATCTTCCGCACCCGCGAGTTCGAGCAGATGGAGATGGAGTTCTTCGTCAAGCCCGGCGAGGACGAGCAGTGGCACCAGTACTGGATCGACTACCGCATGAAGTGGTACACCGATCTGGGCATCGACCCGGAGAACCTGCGCCTGTACGAGCACGCGCAGGAGAAGCTGTCGCACTACTCCAAGCGCACCGTGGACATCGAGTACCGCTTCGAGTTCCAGGGCAGCGCGTGGGGCGAGCTCGAGGGCGTCGCCAACCGCACCGACTTCGACCTGTCGACGCACTCGAAGCACTCGGGCACCGACCTGAGCTTCTACGACCAGGCCAACGACGAGCGTTACACGCCGTACGTCATCGAACCTGCTGCGGGACTGACTCGTTCGCTCATGGCCTTCCTCGTCGACGCGTACCACGAGGACGAGGCGCCCAATGCGAAGGGCGGCGTGGACAAGCGGACGGTGCTGCGACTCGATCGTCGTCTGGCGCCGGTCAAGGCCGCCGTGCTCCCGCTGAGCCGCAACGCCGACCTGACGCCCAAGGCCAAGGACCTCGCGGCGACTCTGCGACAGAACTGGAACGTCGAGTTCGACGACGCCGGCGCCATCGGTCGCCGCTACCGTCGCCAGGACGAGATCGGCACCCCGTTCTGCATCACGGTCGACTTCGACACGCTGGACGACCATGCGGTCACCATCCGCGAGCGCGACAGCATGGCACAGGAACGGATCGCCCTCGATCAGGTCGAGGGCTACCTCGCCACCCGCCTGCTGGGCTGCTGACCGCTACTTCTGCAGAGCAGCGGTCATCTGCTCCTCGGTCTCTTTCCCGACCCGCTCGAAGGCGATGCCGGCGAGCGGGTCGGCCAGTTTCGCGAGGCCGTTGAACTCGATGTTCGCGTGATAGGTGATCTCGGTGGAGGTCGGGCCGGCTTCGTTCAGCGTGATGTCGTCGGTGCTCGTAGCCGTCTTGTTCGTGCCCTTCAGGACGATGTGGCCGGGCTCGTCGACCTCGAGACGGTAGGTCAGCTCGGTCGAGATGCCGTACAGCTTCGACGTGTTGTTCCATTCCGTGCCGACTGCGACCGGTCCGGGCGTGGACTGCGTGCACTCCACGGTGCCCGGATCCCATTCGGTGGCGTTCGCGAAGTCGCGCAGGTACGCGACCACGTCCGCCCGTGATCGGGTGACGGTGAAGGTGCGGGTGACATCGACCATGGCGTGTCGGACTCCTGAGCTCGAGGATGCGTACCGGGCAGGGATGCCCTCGTCGGACTCGGTCCAATCTGGAGCTACCTGGCGCATGCGCGCTGCTGGTACTCCACCAACTGGCGCTGCACCGACACGGGTACCGGGATGCGGGTGTAGACCGGCGCACCGTCACCCACTGCGATCCACGCGGGGAACACGAAGGGCTTCCTGGCGTCCGCGATGACATGCGGTTCGCAGGACGCCGTCGACAGCGTGACCGGGACGTCGATGCTCGCTGTTCCCGACGCCAGCGTGACCGGCACCTCCTCGCTGCTCAGCGCGTAGAGGAGGCTGCCGCGAATCTCGTCGAGGCGCAACGGGTCGTCACCGCCTCGGCGATCCAGGGTGAGCACCGCCGACAGAGGCGCCGCGGGGTCCGCCGGTGGAGGGCCGGGAACCAGGGTGACCGCGACGATGTCGGCGAGTTCGGCGGCGGCACATTCTTCGGCGTGGATTCGGTTCAGGGTGTCGTTCTGCGACGCGAGCGGCACCTCGACCGCGATGTCGTCACTCGTCTCGACGACCGCTGCCGCCGGTTCCGCTCCGACATCGCACAGCGCTGTTCCGTACGGCACGGTGACGTCGATGCGGGAGCCGCGGTCGAGCGTGATCTCGCGAGGTGTCGCGTCGACCGTCTCGAAGCCGGGAGAACGCAGTGCGACCGACCGGACGGTGACCGGCTGCTCCGACGCGCCGGTGAGCGTCACCTGAAGCTGTCCGCCCACCGCGTCGTCGTCGCGGCTCCGGTAGGCGGATGCGCTCACGGGGGCACGGACCTCCGGCGGCGGCGGTGCGCAGCCGACGAGGAGAGTCAGGGCGAGGGCGCTCGCCGCGACCCGGGCGGTCACCGGCTCAGAAACGTCCGCCGGACGAGCGTCCGATGCGTCCCGAGCTGCCGGAGCCACCGAACGAGCGCGGGCCGCCGCCGAATCCGCCGTAGCCACCGCCGCGACGGTTCCCGTACGAGCGGCCCCCCGAGAAGCCGCCCCGCAGCACGCTGTCGATGAGCACGCCGGTGAGGATGCCGCCCGCCGAGGACGAGCCGCCGTACCCACCGCTGTGCCGAGGGCGCTGTGTCGCCTCCCAGTCGGCGACGTCCGCCTGAGCGAGGTGCGACGCCTGCGCGGCGAGGGACAGGGCGGCCCCGGCGTGCTGCAGAGCGCGTGGCGCGTCCGTGGCACCCAGCTGCTGGGCGGCTTGGACGTGCCGTTCGGCCTCGGCGAGCCGCGTGCGTGCCTGGACCTTCACCGCGCCGCTGCGGGCGCCGATGTACTCGCTCGCGGCCCGCACCTGTGCCTGCGCCGACGCGAGGTCCCGGTCCAGTCGAGCGCGGGCATGGTCGTCCTGTTCCTTGCTCTGTGTGGCGACGGCGAGTGCGGAGTCGAGTTGCGCGTCGGCCGCGACGAGGGCGTTCATACTGCCCAGCGGATCCTGAGTGCCGCGGGTCCGTGCCTGATCCAACGCCTCGGCGACGGCGGCCCGTGCCGCGGTGAGTGGGTCTCCGCCGTGCGAGGCGAGGCGGTCCGCCGACGCGATGTCGGCTTCCGCGTCGGCCATCGCCGCGTCGAGCCCGGAGCGCGCGGCCTCGATGTCGGCGTCGGCGTGCTCGACGGCGTCGAGCAGCGATCGGGCGCGCGACAGCGCACTCTCCGCGGTGCGCACCGCGGCCACCACCGGTCCCTGGTGACCCACCGGTTGCGCGGCGGCATCACGCCCCTCGTCGATGCTCGCGTCGGCGAGCTCGAGCTGTTCCTTCGCCAGGTCGACGTTGTTCGCCACCGGCGCGAGGACGGAGCTGTCGTACCGCCCCGCGAGGCTCGTCAGGGTCGCCGCCGCCGCGTCCAGCCGCGCCGTCTGCTCCACCTGCCCGCGCGTGAGCGCGTCGAGACGGGAGTCCGCGTCGATCAACAGGTTCCGGATCTCGTCGAACTCGGCGACCTTCTCGTCGAGGTGCCGGTCCGCGTCACTGCACGAGGTGATGATCGACAGGAGCATCTGGCGCCGCTCGTCGGGCGACTCGGGGATCGCGTCGTCCAGACGCTGCCTCGTCTCGAACGCGGCCGCGAGCGCGCGGCGGGCGCAGTCGAGAGCCTCGACGAACGGGCGAGCCGCGGCCTGTCCCAGTTCGCCGACGGCAGTGGACAACTCGTCGGCACTGGCCCGGATCGCCTCGTCGGTCTCCACCAGCAGAGCGCGGGAACGCTCGTCCAGGACGTCGAGCGGGAGAGCGGCGAAGGCCGCGGGGTCACCGCCGTCCAACTGCTCGGCGGCCTCCAGTGCATCGGCTCGCCGCCGCCGTGCGCGCAGCCGAGTGAAGGCGAAGGCGCCCAGTACGAGGACGAGGATCACGCCGACGGCGACCCAGAGACCTGCCGATCCCGAGCCGGTGGTCGACGCCGCCTTGCCCAGGCCGGTGGCTGCCGCCGTCGCCGCGCCCGCCCAGTTCTCCTCGCGCAGCGCCGGTTCGATCGAGGCCTGCTCGAGTTCGGAGATCTCCGAGTCCGAGATGCTCGACAGCGCCTGGGGAACGTTCAGGACGTACGAGCGGGCCTGCGTCGCGACCGCCATGAGCACATCACGGTCCCCGAAGTCGCTGGTGGACGCCGTGCGCTCACCCCACGAGGTGGCAGCCTGGCCCGAGAAGTCGTCGACGAAGACCACCCAGAGCCGGAAGCCCTGCTCGTCGTAGAGGGTGTCGACGGCGGACTGCACCTCGGACACCTCACCGGCATCGAGTGCGCCGGCCTGATCGGTGACCTGCTCGGGCACTCGGAACGGTTCCTCGGCGGAGGCGGGCACGCCCACACCGACCACGGCGAGGACGAACAGGATCGCGGTGGTGGCGGCACGCAGGAGCACTCGGACCCGGGTCATGGTGGGAACCTACCGGGAGCGTGGCCGAACGGTGCGAACGAGGACGAGAGACCCGTGACAACTGTCATGCCGCGGTCGTGACGCACGAACGAGGGTTCGTCCCTCGCATCGGAGCAGTGTTCTTCTCATGACCACACCAGCGATTCACCTCGACCATCTGCGGAAGTCGTTCGCCGGGCCGGGCCACACCCGTGTCCAGGCCGTCGACGACCTGTCACTCGTCGTCCACCCGGGCGAGATCGTCGCGTTCCTCGGGCCCAACGGCGCCGGCAAGACCACCACGATCGACATGATGCTGGGCCTCGGTCGACCCGACGAGGGCTCCGTCGCCCTCTTCGGTGGATCGCCCGAGGACGCCGTCGCGACGGGCCGCGTGTCGGCGGTGATGCAGAGCGGGGGACTGCTCAAGGACATCACCGTCGAGGAGACCGTTCGCCTCATCGGCACCCTGTACTCGTCCACCCGGCCCGTCTCGGAAGTCCTGGCACGCGCAGGCATCGCGGACATCGGGGGCCGGATGGTGGGGAAGTGCTCCGGCGGTCAGCAGCAGCGGTTGCGGTTCGCGCTCGCCCTGCTCCCGGATCCCGATCTCATCGTGCTCGACGAGCCGACCACGGGCATGGACGTGGAGGGCCGACGTGAGTTCTGGGCCGCCATGCGCGAGGACACCTCGCACGGACGCACGGTCCTGTTCGCCACGCACTACCTCGACGAGGCGGACGCCTACGCCGACCGCATCGTGCTGCTGCGCGACGGGCGCATCGTGGCGGACGGCACCGCGGCCGAGATCAAGAACGTGGCGTCCGGCCGGCGGGTCTCGGCGATCCTGCCGGGCGCGCGGGCAGCCGATCTGCTGGCCGTTCCCGGCGTCGACGACGTCGAGATCCACGGTGACCGGCTCACCGTCCACGCGACGGACTCGGATGCAGTCGCTCGATACCTGTTCGCACACACCGCAGCTCGCGAGGTGGAGATCGTTCCCCACACTCTCGAGGACGCGTTCCTGACCCTCACCACCGACACCACCGGGAGCCTCGCATGACCGCCACCGATTCGACCACCACCACCACTGTCCGGACGCTGCCGGCTCGGGGCGGATTCAACGCCGGCTTCCTCGCACTCGAGATGCGCCGGATGTTGCGGAACCGCCGCACCGTCGTCTTCGCACTCGTCGTGCCGCCGATCTTCTTCCTCATCTTCGGGCTGCAGGGTGATCTGAAGACCGAGTCGGCAGGATCGGCGAACGTCACCGGCTACGTCATGGTGAGCATGGCCCTCTACGGCGCGATGCTGGCCACCACGAGTGGCGGCGCCATGGTCTCGATCGAACGCGGACTCGGATGGAGCCGTCAGCTGCGGCTCACCCCGCTGACCCCCACCGCGTACATCGCGGTGAAGGTCGTCGTCGCCATGGCGCTCGGGCTCGTGTCCGTGGCCGTCGTCTTCGCCGTCGGTGCGGCGACAGGCGCGACTCTTCCCGCCGCGGCATGGGTGGAGTGCTTCGTGCTCGCCTGGATCACCTCGATCGTGTTCGCGGCGTTCGGCCTCTTCATGGGGTACCTGCTGCCGTCGGAGAACGTGATGCAGATTCTCGGACCCGGTCTCGCTGTGCTCGCGTTCGCCGGTGGTCTCTTCGTCCCGGCGAGTGGATGGTTCGCGACCGTGGCGAAGTTCGTCCCCACCTACGGGGTGGCCACGTTGGCGCGGTCGCCGCTCGGGGACACCTCGTGGACGTCGCTGGTGGAGGCGCTCGTCAACGTCGCGGTGTGGACGACGATCTTCGTGATCGGCGCGATGACGATGTTCCGCAAGGACACCGCCCGCGTATGACACGTCCGGACACCAGGGGGTCTAGCGTGGCGGCGGTGAGCAGGACCACCGCCGCCGCGCTCGGCCGTCGTCAGGGCCTCGTGCAGTCACTTCGGTCGCATTTCGTCATCGAGCCGCGCGAGGTGAACGTCGACGACAGCGAGGGGACGCGACTGCGCGCCGCCGTGCGCCGAGGCTGGGTCTTCAGTGCGGTGTGGCTGGCCTACCTGATCTATCCGGTACGGGCGGTGTGGAGTTACGACGGGCCCGTCCACTGGCAGGTGGCCGCAGCGCTGTGTCTGCTCGCCTTCGCCGCGGTGTTCCTGGGTGGTTTCCGCGACTTCCGGGGACGGCTGCATGCCGAGGCGCAGGTGCGGGTGCCCCGACAGTGGGCTGTGGTGGTGGCGCTGATGCTGCTGCTGGTTCCGGTCGCTCCCGCAGCCGGTGACTCCGTGTTGACGGGATGCGTGTTCGTGGCGGTTCTCGCCGTCATGACCCTTCCTCGCCGGTCGGGTCTCCTCGTGCTAGCTGCGAACGTCGCCGCGGTCGAGGTGCTTCCCCGTGTCGTCCCGAGTTGGACCCCGGACGATTCCGCCGGGTTCACCGTGGCGGTGGCCGCGTTCGCCGCCTGGGGAATCAGCCAACTCGTCGCTCGCAACATCCAGCTGACCGAGGCGCGCCGCCGCCTGTCCGACCTGGCCGTGGTCGAGGAGCGCGAGAGAGTCGCTCGCGACGTCCACGACATCCTCGGCCACTCGCTGACCGTCATCACCATGAAGGCCGAGCTGGCCGGGCGACTCGTCGAGGTGGATCCGGCGCGTGCCGCCGTCGAGATCGCCGACGTCGAGAGCCTCTCGCGCGCAGCGCTCGCCGACGTGCGATCGACGGTGGGCGGGCTGCGTCACCTGCGACTCGACACCGAGATACGGGGAGTGCGCAGCGCCGTCGAAGCGGCAGGGATGACACTGCACATCGAGGGGTCGGTGCGTGACGTGGCGGAGGAGTTCCGTGAGCTGTTCGCCTGGGCGCTCCGGGAAGCGGTGACGAACGTGGTGCGTCACAGCGGCGGAACCGAATGCCGGGTGCGACTCGATGCCCGCCGAATCACCGTCGCGGACAACGGCATCGGGCCGCAGGGCGAGTCCACGGGCACCGGCCTGCGGGGACTCACCGACCGCGCGGACGCCCTCGGCGCCGCCGTCCGGGTCGCACGGGGAAGTGACGGCGGGTTCACTCTCACGGTGACGGCGCCGTGACGATCCGACTCCTGCTGGCCGACGACCAGGCCCTGGTCCGCGGCGCTCTGGCCGCCCTGTTGGGACTCGAGCACGATCTCGACGTCGTCGCGGAGGTGGGGCGCGGCGACGAGGTGGTGCCCGCAGCGCTCGAGCACCGTCCCGACGTGGCGCTTCTCGACGTCGAGATGCCCGGGGGAGACGGCATCGCGACCACCGCCCTGCTGCGGGCGGCAGTCCCCACGTGTCGCGTGCTCGTGGTCACCACCTTCGGACGGCCCGGGTACGTGCGGCGGGCCATCGACGCCGGTGCCGGCGGATTCGTGGTCAAGGACACGCCCGCTCGCCAACTCGCCGAGGCGGTCCGGCGGGTCCACGCCGGGATGCGCGTCATCGACCCGGCACTGGCGACGGAGACGCTGACGGCCGGGAACTCGCCCCTGACACCGCGGGAGCGGGACGTCCTGTCCGCGGCTCGCTCCGGGACCACCGCCGGGTCCATCGCCGCCGCACTGCACCTCTCCGAGGGCACGGTGCGGAACCATCTCTCCGCCGCCATCGGGAAGACCGGTGCCACCACGCGCGCCGAGGCCGTGCGCATCGCGGAGGACCACGGGTGGTTGTGAGGCGCGCCGGACCGATCTCCGCGGGTGCGGCTGGCAGAATCGACGTGTGAGTACCGACTACCGCTACGACGACCCGTACGTGCCGCAGCCCGATCGTCTCGGCTTCGGCGGCACCGTCGCGCGCTGGCTCCGTCGGCTCGTGGCGGGCGTGGTCCTCGTGGGAGTGCTCCTCGTCGGTGGGACCGCCGTGCGGGTGTGGCAGGTGGCTCGGATCGACGATCACACGCCGTCGGACGCCATCGTCGTGCTCGGCGCGGCCCAGTACGACGGCGTCCCCTCGTCGGTCTTCGAGGCGCGACTCGAACAGGCGTCGGCGCTGTTCTCCAGCGGGGTCGCTCCGCTGATCGTGACGGTCGGTGGCAAGCAGGTGGGCGACAACTACACCGAGGCGGCGTCGGGTCGGAACTACCTGATGGACCAGGGTGTTCCGGGCGAGGACATCGTCGCCGTCGAGGAGGGGTCGGACACCCTGCTCAGCATCGAGGCCGTCGCGGCGGAGTTGCAGTCGCGAGGACTGACCGACATCACCCTGGTGAGCGATCCGTGGCACTCGCTGCGCACCCGCACCATGGCGCGCGACGCCGGTCTGGACGCGTGGACGTCGCCCACCCGCCAGGGCCCCGCCGTGTTCACCCGCGAGTCGCAGATCCACGGGATCGCCAGGGAGACAGCGGCTCTGCTGTGGTACCAGCTGACGCACTACTCCGCGGACTTCCAGTACACGGCCAGCCAGTGACGCAGTACGACGCGGCGGACCTCGAACGACTGGTGGCGGAGGGGCCGAAGACGGCCGCGCTGGTGCTCACCGAGACACCCGGCGATTCGCGAGGACACTTCGCCCGTGATCGCGCCCGGGTGCTGCACTCGGCCGCGTTGCGACGCCTCGCCGACAAGACCCAGGTCACCGGTCCCCGTGAGGGCGACACGCCCCGCACCCGATTGACGCACTCTCTGGAGGTCGCCCAGATCGGGCGCAGCATCGCCGACGGCATCGGGTGCGACCCCGATCTGGTGGAACTGGCCGGGCTGGCTCACGACATCGGCCACCCGCCCTACGGACACAACGGCGAGCGGGCCCTCGACGAGGTGGCCGAGTCCTGCGGCGGGTTCGAGGGCAACGCTCAGAACCTTCGGATCCTCACGGTGCTGGAACCAAAGGTCCTCACCGAGGACGGCGCCAGCGCTGGGCTGAACCTCACTCGTGCCTCGCTCGATGCCGCGATCAAGTACCCGTGGCTGCGGCCGCGGCCGGGCGCGAAGTTCGGCGCCTACGACGACGACGCCGACACCCTCACCTGGATCCGCGAGGGCGCACCCGAGGGTCGTCAGAGCCTGGAGGCGCAGGCGATGGACTGGGCCGACGACGTCGCGTATTCGGTGCACGACGTGGAGGACGGCATCATCGCCGGGCGCATCGACCTCCGGTCGCTGGCGGACCCCAGCGAGCAGTCGGCCCTCGCCGAGATGTCGGTGAGCGAGTTCCGCGGCTTCGACCGTGACCACATGCGCGAGGCCGCTCAGCGGTTGTCGGAGATGCCGGTGGTCACCGATGCGTCCGGCTACGACGGCACTCTCGTCCGCTCGGTGGCGCTCAAGCGGATGACGAGCGAACTGGTGGGCCGATTCACCACCGCCGCCATCTCCAGCACCCGGGAGGCGGCCGACGGCAGGCCTGTGCGGCGCTACGAGGCGGATCTCTCCGTGCCGTCGCTGGTCCGAGCGGAGGTGGCGTTGCTCAAGACGATGGCGCTGCGTTACGTGATGTCCGACGCCGGGCACCGGCTCCGGCAGGACCGTCAGCGCGATCGCATCCACCGCGTCGCGGCCTGGCTGCTGTACTCGGCACCGACCTCGCTCGATCCGATGTTCGTTCCCGTGTGGAACGCCGCCGCGGACGACTCCCAGCGCATCCGCGTCGTGGTGGATCAGATCGCGTCCTACACGGAGTCGCGGCTCGAACGGGTGGACAAGAGCAGCCTCGGAGCGCAGGCGTCCTGGGGTTAGCGGGTCCGGGTCGGTACGGCGGGGGAGCCGTGTCGGACCCGGCACTAGACTGGGCTCGTGGCCGGCCGGATACCTGAACGCGATGTAGCCGCCATTCGCGAACGCACTCGCATCGAGGACATCGTCGGCGAGTACGTCGCACTGAAGGCTCCGCGAGGCGACTCCATGAGCGGGCTCTGCCCGTTCCACGACGAGAAGAACCCGTCTTTCCACGTCCGGCCGAATCACGGCACCTTCCACTGCTTCGGCTGTGGTGAGGGCGGCGACGTGTACACGTTCCTGCAGAAGATCGAGCACATCACGTTCGTCGAGAGCGTCGAGCAACTCGCGGATCGGCTGAGCTACTCCATCTCGTACGAGGGTGGCGGCACCTCGGTCCAGCGTGATCGTGGGACCCGGTCCCGCCTCGTCGCGGCCAATGCGGCAGCGCAGCAGTTCTACGCCGAGCAACTCGGATCACCCGAGGCGCAGGCGGCGCGGGACTACCTGACGCAGCGCAACTTCGATGCCGCCGCTGCACAGGAGTTCGGGTGCGGGTTCGCCCCGAGTGGGTGGGACACGCTCACCAAGCATCTGCTGAACAAGGGCTTCGAGTTCAAGGAACTCGAGGCGGCCGGGCTGTCCCGCGAGGGCAAGCGGGGTCCGATGGACCGGTTCCACCGTCGATTGCTGTGGCCCATCCGCAACCTGTCCGGTGACGTCATCGGCTTCGGCGCACGCAAGATCTTCGACGACGACACGATGCCGGGAAAGTATGTCAACACTCCGGAGACGTTGCTGTACAAGAAGTCTCAGGTGCTGTTCGGCCTCGACCTGGCGAAGAAGGACATCGCCAAGGGGCATCAGGCCGTCGTCGTCGAGGGCTACACCGACGTCATGGCCATGCACCTGGCGGGAGTCAAGACGGCGGTCGCCTCGTGCGGTACCGCTTTCGGTGACGAGCACCTCGCGCTCCTGCGTCGGCTGCTGATGGACGACAAGTTCTGGCGCGGCGAGATCATCTACACCTTCGACGGGGACTCCGCCGGTCAGGCCGCCGCGATGAAGGCCTTCTCGGGAGACCAGAAGCTCGCCGGCCAGACGTTCATCGCGGTGGCTCCGGACGGGATGGATCCGTGCGACCTGCGCCTCGAGAAGGGGGACGCGGCAGTACGTGATCTCGTCGCGCGTCGTACCCCGCTCTTCGAGTTCGCCATTCGCGGCGCTCTGTCCGAGTGCGATCTCGACACCGCCGAGGGGCAGGTCGAAGCCCTGCGCCGCACCGTGCCGATGGTCGCCCAGATGAAGGACCGTGCGCTCCGCGACAACTACGCGGCTCGGCTCAGCGGCTGGGTGGGCTGGATAGACGAGCGCATGGTGGTCAACCGGGTGCGCGAGGAAGCGGCCAAGATCGCGAAGGGTGGCGCTCCGGCGCCGCTCCGGCGGCCGGTGCGCAGTACCGAGACCGAGAAGGCTGCGCCGGTCGGACCGGCCCATCCGGCGCGCAACGACCCCACGCTGTGGCCGCAGCGCGAAGCCCTCAAGGCAGTCATGCAGCACCCCGGTATCGCCGGGTCCGTGTTCGATTCGCTGCCCCCCGAGACGTTCGGGCACCCGGCGTACGCCGCGGTATCCGAGGCGGTCCGCGAGGCCGGTGGAACGGCAGCGGGGCTCGGGGGCGGGGAGTGGCTCGACGCCGTCGGCAAGAAGGCGGAGCCGAAGGGATTGCGCTCCCTGGTCACGGAACTGGCCGTCGAGGCCATGCCCATCTCCGACGAGGCGACCCCGCGCTACATCTCGGGGGTGCTCGCGCGTCTGCAGGAGGTGTGGGTCGGCCGGCAGGTCGCGGAACTGAAGTCGAAGCTGCAGCGCATGTCACCCATCGAGAAGCCGGACGACTACAACGCGCTGTTCGGCGACCTCATCGCGCTCGAGCAGTACCGCCGCAGCCTGTTGGAGCAGGCCGTCGGCAGCACCACGGACGCGGAGTTCCCCGCCGTCTAGAGCTTGTCGTGCGGGATGTAGAGCTGAGTGTCGTCGACCTGCTTCATCGGCTCGAGCTTCGGCTGCGTGCTGAGGGTGTCGGCCAACTTCTGGCGTCCGGCCGACACGACCTTCTTCGTCGCGGGGCTCGACGCCACCGCCTTCGTCGCGCGGCTGATCTGTTCGTAGCGCGCACGCCCCGCCTTGGTGCCGAGCACGTATCCGGCAGCGATGCCGGCCAACATTCCCATCATGTGAGCGTGAGTCCTTTCGAGACGTCTGATTCCATCCTGCCCGACGTGACCGGGCACGGCGAACTCCCCGGGGCCGGTGCGGCGAAACGAGAAGAGCCCGTGACCGACGACGGTCACGGGCTCTGCGTGCTCCCCCATCTGGACTTGAACCAGAAACCCTTCGATTAACAGTCGAATGCTCTGCCAATTGAGCTATGGGGGAATGTTCGTGGCTCCGACAGCACCCTCTCGGATGCATCCTCGCCGAGAAGAGACTCTAACCCATGGCACCCGTCGACCACCAAATCGCCTCGTCCTGGCACCACCACACCCGGCCTGGTCAGGGTAACCTAACTCGGAACGACGACCTCGACTGCGGGAGCACCGACGATGACCGACGACACCGAGCCGACCTTCTACTGGGCCGAGGTGGTGGACCGGACGACACTGAGCCCCAACCTCGTTCGCCTCACCTTCGGCGGAGAGGACCTGCGCCGGTACCGCCCGGCCGGTGTGGCCGACGAGTGCGTCGCGCTCTACTTCCCGGCTCCCGGCGACGCTCGGCCGCCGGCCATGCAGTGTGTCGACGGGGTCTGGTGGTACCACGACGACGCCACCCGTCCCGAGGGACGCAACTACACGGTGCGACGGGTGACGGACGCCGGTGAGCTGGTGATCGACTTCGTCGCCCACGACGGCGGGGTGGCCGCGTCCTGGGCGCTGTCGGCGCGACCGGGCGACGTCGTGGTCGTCACTCCGCCGCGGCACTGGTTCGCGCCGCCGGCGGACACCGCGTGGTTCCTCCTCGCGGCGGATCTCGCCGGGCTTCCGGCGCTGGGCCGAGTGCTCGAGGAGTTGCCCGCGAACACTCGGGCCCATGCGATCGTCGAGGTTCTCGACGAGGCCGACGTGCAGACGTTCGAGTCGGCGGCCGAGGTGACAGTGCAGTGGTGCATCGGGTCCGGTAACGGGCACGGTCCCGGAGTGCTGCCGGACGCGGTGCAGGCGTGGGAGTTCCCGCCGGGCGAGGGTTACGTTTTCTTCGCGGGGGAGGCCGCGGACTCGCGTGCCGTCCGCAAGTACGTGCGCCGCGAGCAGGGTATGGGCGTCGACCGTTTCGACATCATCGGCTACTGGCGCGTGCGAGCCGAGCAGTGGCTCGCGAAGTACACGGCGGTGGAGAAGGAGGTGTCCGCCGTCTACGTGGGCGCGCTGCAGGAGGGCCGTTCGGAGTCGGAGGCGGCCTTGATCTACGACGAAGCGCTGGAGAAGGTCGGTCTCTGACGCACTCCTCGGCGCGCGAACTCCAGGAGCACCGCACCCGAAGCGACCCCCGCCACGATGTCGATCCACATCCGGTCCGCCCCGGCGACGGCCAGGACGAAGCCGAGCACCCCGAGAACGGTCAGCACCGAGCCCAGGACGTCGAACAGTCGCAGGTGCCACAGGCGCGCCAGGACGACGAAGTGCACGCCGACCACGACGGCCACCCAGGCGACCCCGGCCTCGGGCAGTCCGAGAGGCCCCGCCACGATGCGGATGCCGACGAAGAGCAGCACCACCTCGGCGAGCACGATCACGACGTAACCGCGTCCGAACGGTGTGACACCCGCGGGCACCGTGGCCACGGGATTGCGCGCGATTCCCACGAGAACGGTGATCGCGGCCGCCGCAGCGGCCACACAGAACGCGAGACGCAGGAGTGTCGGCGACGACGCCGAGTTGACCACCACGAACACGAGTCCGAACACGGCGCCGATGAGGGATCCGAGCTTCTGTGGGGGCAACCGGCGTCGGGTGGTCATGGACTCAGTGTGGACGGTCTCCGGTCCGCGCGGTCACTTTCCGCGGGGGAGGTGCGGTCCTGGAGTGGAATACATTGCCCTCCGAATCGTCTTTGGGCTCGCGTGCGATGCCGAAACGCCACATCAACGGCCCGACGAGTCGATCGAAGACCGCCGGCACCAGCGAGTAGCCCGCCGACGCGAACTTGTTGACGAGACCGAACACCGCATCGGCGTCCCGCTCACGTTGTGGGCGCCGGACGACCGCCGCGACGGCACGGGCGATGACCTCGGGCTCCGCGACGGGGGGAGGCGGCGATCCCGCTCTCCCGACGACGGTGGCGGCCTGCTCGTAGATCGGCGTGTTCACGGCACCGGGTGCGACGGCGCTGACGTGCACGCCGGGATACTGCCGAACCTCCTGCTGGAGAACACGGGTGAGGCCGCGCAGCCCCCATTTGGACGTGACGTAGGTGCCCATCCACGGCACCGCGATACGGCCCAGCAACGAGCCGATGACCACGAGGTGGCCGTGCTCCTGGTCGCGGAACACCGTGAGCGTCGACCGTGCGACGTTCGCGGACCCGAGCAGGTCGACCGACACGGCGTGATCGAACACCTCTGCCGGGGTGTCGAGGAACGTCCCGTAGGACATCACGGCGGCGGAGTGCACGCAGACGTCGAGGCGGCCGAACTGCTCGACGACCTCGGTGACGACCTTGGTCACGTCGTCGCCGCGCACCACGTCGACCGGCTTGACGGCCACCGCGGCGGCGCCGCGTTGCAGGCATTCGTCGGCCACGGCGGCCAGACCGTCACGGCCACGGGCACACACGACGATGGACCAGCCGCGCTCGGCGTAGAGGTGGGCGGTGGCGCGGCCGATACCGCTGGACGCGCCGGTGATCAGGATCGTCCCGGCGGATCGACGATCGGTGGGAGAGATGGACTGGGTCATGGATCACCTCGGGTATCGACGCGCTGCCGACGTCGGCGCGCGTCCGGAGAGTCGACGGGCGAGACCGTCGATGGTGACGCCAGTTCTCGACGCCGTCGACGCCGCGGATGTGACCGGCGGCGTCCCAGAGCAGTACCCCGAATTCGGAGTCACGAGCAGGACGAGACCGATCAACGCCGATATTTCTCGCGATACATCGCGTTGTCCGCCCGCCTCATCAGTTCGTCGAGGTCCGGGCCGACACCGCCGGGGGCGGGGTTCCACACCGCGACCCCCGCACTGACGGAGAGCTGCGCGGCGCCGAGCCCGTCGAGGGCGGTCGCCCCGAGGTCGAGGACCTCCTGTTCGCCGACCCCGGGGAGGACGACCACGAACTCGTCGCCGCCGACGCGGGCGATCAGATCGTCGGAGCGAAAACTTCTGTGGAGAATGCCGGACAGTCGTACCAGCGCCGTGTCGCCCGCGTCGTGGCCGGCTCGGTCGTTGATCTCCTTGAGACCGTCGAGATCGAGATAGAGGACACCGACGGGCACGGCATCACGTTCGCAGTCGGCGAGCGCGGGCGAGGCGCCCCGCGCGAGACCGCGCCGGTTCAGCAGCCCCGTCAGGTCGTCTCGGTGAGACAGCGAATCGGCTCGAGCGCGTGCTCGATCCACCGACCTGTAGCGCTCCCACAGCAGACCGATGGTGCGGATCCGCACGTAGTGGATCAACCCCGCCACCAGAACGGTGCGCACGATCGCGGCCGCGAAGGTGCGCACCCCGACGTCTCCGATCCCGTTGACCGAGGCAAGGGCGATCCAGGCCAGTACGCCCCCTGTGACGACGACGACAACGTGCCATCGTCGTTGCAGCAGCGCGGCGGCGGCGACGATGGAGAGCGCGAGTCCGAAGGCGGGGAAACCGGAGTCCGCATCGGCGTTGCCCAGAACGGGACTGGCGATGATCAGGGCTGCGGCGACGAACGTCACGACGTCCGTGTGACGGTAGAACCACACGGCCCGCGGCGTGTGCAGTGCCCAGAACGTCGTGGCCGCGAGCGCGGCGACCAGCAGGTTGTAGGACTGAACCCACCAGTGGACCGCGTAGTCGGGGTCCGTCACCACCCACAGGAACACCGCTCCGTACAGAACGGTGCTCAGCACGCAGATCGCGGCGAGGCCCTGGACGACCACCACGTCCGATCGCACCGGATCGCCGTCGTGGGCGCTGTCGCGCCACTGCCGACGCGCTCGGCGTGCGGACGCCACCAGCGCGCCCGCCCCCGTGTCACTCACTCGCGCAGACCGCCCTCGCTCCGGGCTCCCATGGCCCGTGTCACCACCACGCTACCGGGCGGACGAGTCCTCGCCGTGGGAGAGGCGCAGGGCGCGACCACGTTCGACGTGTTCGCGATCGGTCTCCTCGTTCTTCTCCGAGACGCGCGTGTCGCGCGGTGGAAGCTGCAGATGGTCCTCGGCCTCGATGCCGGCCTGGAGTTGGCGGCCGCGTTCCAGCTCGGAATCGAGTTCCGCCCCGAACAGCAGAGCGAGGTTCGTGATCCAGAGCCACAGCAGGAAGATGATCACGCCGGCCAACGAGCCGTAGGTCTTGTTGTAGCTGCTGAAGTTCGCTACGTAGAAACCGAAGAGCACGGACGCGAGGATCCACACGACGATGGCCATGCCGGCCCCCGTGCTGATCCATCGGAACTTCGGCTGCTGCACGTTGGGTGTGGCGTAGTAGAGGATCGCGACGGCCAGGACGATCAGCGCGAGGACGACGGGCCACCGCGCGATGTTCCACACCGTCAGTGCGGTGTCGCCGGCACCGATCGCGTCACCCACGGCCGTGGCGACGGGACCGCTGACGGCCAGCATGAGTCCCGCTGCAGCGATGCAGATCAGGCCGACCAGAGTGACGACCAGCATGACCGGGCGCAGCTTCCAGATCGGTCGGCCCTCGTCCACCTCGTACATCCGATTCATGGCGCGGCCGAACGCGCCCACGTAGCCGGACGCCGACCAGAGGGCGCCGGCCAGACCGATGATCAGGGCGAGTCCGGCGGTGGGCGCCTGGACGAGCTGCTCGACCGGTCCGCGCAGTGTGTCGACGGCGGACGACGGCCCCAGGTCGGACACGATGTCGAGCACCGCGGTGACGGTGCGCTCGCCCTGCCCGAACACGCCGAGAAGGGACACGACGGCGAGAAGAGCCGGGAACAGCGACAGCACCGCGTAATACGTGAGAGCAGCGGCCAGATCGGTGCACTGGTCCTTGGAGAACTCGCGCGCGGTCTTGCGCAGGACGTAGAAGAACGACGGCTTGGTGAGATCGGTGGGTGAATCGGGCTTCCGAGGATCGTCCGGGTCCGCGTGGGCCGGGTCGTCACCCGTCGTCTGCTCTCGGGTCATGGACTGCGGACTACCCGCACTCACCCGACGCAAACCGCCGCCGGGTCACGCGGACAGCGGCGGGGTCGGGGCGTCCTCCACCTCGTGCACGCCGCGGACGAACTCGGCGAGAGCGTCCTGCGCAGTGTGTCGAGGCGCCCACTCCAGCAGGTCGCGGGCGCGACCGGAGTCCATGATGGGAAGCCGCAGCACCGCGTCGAACAGGCCGGGGTCGGTGGGAACGAGGCGTGCGGTGAACAGAGCATCGAGGGCGAGTCGCACCGCGGACGCGGGCAGAGGGATCAACCGCGCGTGGAGAATCTCCGCGAAGGTGGCCGGGGTGATGACGGGGTCCGCCGCGAGGTTGAACGCGCCCGACACCTCGCGCACCGCCGCCGCGGCGAATGCTCGTCCGACATCACGGGAGTGCACTCCCTGGAACACCAGATCCGCGATGTCAGGGAAGACCGGGACGAACGCGGGTCGCACCAGCCGGGCCGGAACGAACGGACCGCCGAACAGTCGACGCTGTTCCGTGGACGCCGACGCCTCGAAGACGAAGGCCGGCCGCATCCGGACGACCCGGAGGTCGGGATTCCGCGTCTCCACCCGGTCGAGCACACGCTCGAGATACGACTTCTCGCGCGTGTAGGCCGCGCCCTGCCAGCCGTGCGTCGGCCAGTCCTCGGTCACCCGAACGTCTTTCGATCCCGGGGAGTAGGCACCGACCGACGACGCGTGCACCAACGCGCTCACTCCGGCCGCCGCCGCGGCGTCGAAGACCCGCATCGCGCCGACGACGTTGACGTCCCAGGTCTGCACCGGATCGCGAGACGGCTGGAACTGCCACGCCAGGTGTACGACGACGTCGACTCCGTCGAACAGCGGAACCAGGTCGTCCCGTGCGATGTCCGCCTCGACGAACGTCGTCCGTGCGGGAGCCCACGCCGGACGACCGTTCGTCGGCACGGGCGAGCGCCGCGCGATCGCACGGACCGCGGAGACCGCCGGGTCGACGACCAGCGCGTCGACGACCGAGGTCCCGAGGTTTCCCGTCGCTCCGGTCACGGCCACGACGAGCCCACTGCGTTGTTCCGGCATGTCGTGGCGATACCCGTGCGTCGGGGAGCCAAACGGGTACCCCGGCTCCCGCGTCGCCGTTCAGCGCCGTGACTTGACCCGATACATCGCGTTGTCGGCGCGCCTCGTCAGGTCGTCGAGATCCGGCGCGTGTGGTCCCGGACTCCACACTGCCAGTCCGACACTGACGGACACCTCGGTGGTCATCGAGAGATCGCGGATGGACGCGCCCAGATCCAGCGCCACGGTCCGGTCCGTGTCGGGGAGAACCACGACGAATTCGTCACCGCCGACGCGGGCGACGATGTCACTGCCGCGGAACGCGGTCCCCAGCATCTCGGCGAGTCGTACCAGTACGGCATCTCCGGCATCGTGCCCGAGGGTGTCGTTGACATCCTTGAGACCGTCCACGTCGAGGTAGAGAACGCTCACAGGCCGAGACTCTCGTCGGCACCGATCGAGTTCGGTCGCCGCACGTCGCTGGAGGCCGCGACGGTTCGCCAGGCCGGTGAGATCGTCGACGTGCGACAGGGAGTCGGCCGCGGCACGTTGCTCGTCGACCATCCGATACTTCTCCCACAGCAGGTCGATGGTCTTCATGCGAAAGTAGTGGATGACCGCGACGACGAGAACGGTTCGCAGCACCGACACCGCGAAGGTCTGCACGCTCACGTCGGTGCCGTGAGCCACCGCCAACGCCGTCCACGCGCACACCGCCAGCGTGGTGAACGTGACGATGTGGGCGCGACGTTGGAGTATTCCGGCGAAGGCCACGATGGCCAGAACGAGTCCGAAGGCCGGGTACGCAGACCCCGCGCTGGCATAGGCGAGGACCGGACTGCCGACGACGAGAATCGCGGCCACCAGGGTGACCGCGTCCGTGTGCCGGTAGAAGATGCCGGCACGCGGGGTGTGCAACGTACACCAGGTGACTGCGGCGGTCACCGTGACCCCGAAGGTGTAGGTCTTCGACCACCAGGAGAACGCGTAGTCGTCGGCCGTCGTCATCCAGACCAGGACAGCGCCGAACAGGAGCGTGCAGAGTGCCGTGATGGTGGCGAGTCCTTCGACGATGACAAGGTCGGAGCGCACCGGATCACCCGCGCGCGCCGTGGATCGCCACACCGTCCGTGAGTGCTGCGCACGGTCCGTCCACGAACCGGGACCGGTGATTCTCGCCATGTAGACCGTCCTCGTGACCAGCCCCCGTCACCCGCTTCCAGGTGAAATGTACTCGACCCGACCCGTTCGAGATCCCGTTCGCGCGACCAGCCGGAACCGGACGTCAGGGAGCGTCGGTGAGGTACCCGCCGCCGCGGGGGAAGTACTCCGCCGCGGGGATCGTGCGGTCGTCGTCCTCCGTGCGCACCGCGTCGATCACGAGCGCTCGGTTTCGGCCGAGGTGGGCGTTCGGGCCGGAGACGATCGCCATGCCGTCACCCTCGTGGATGAAGACGCGACCGGGTGTACCGCCGTAGATGCCCTGCGACACATGCGCTTCGACGATGCGGAGCCGACGGCCACGGTGATGGGTCCACGCGTTGGGGTAGGGGTCGGACTGAGCGCGGACCAGACGGTCGATGTCCTCGGCCGGCCACGTCCAGTCGATACGGCTGTCGATGTCCGCACGCTTGTGGAAGAACGTCCGCTGCGAGAGGTCCTGCGGGGTCCACACCGCGGTACCGCTCTCGATCGCGCCGAGCGCCTCGAGCAGTACCTCGGGAATGAGGTCGATGGTCGCCTGCACCAACTGGGTCGCGGTGTCGCGCGGGCCGATCGGGACGGACCGCTGGATGACGACGTCGCCGGTGTCGAGTTCGTCGTCCATACGGTGCGCGGTCAGGCCGGTCTCGGCCGCGCCGCTGATCAGCGACCAGATCACGGGGGAGAAACCCGTGAACCGGGGCAGCAGTGAGTCGTGCAGGTTGAGGGTGCCGTGCGGCGGCATGTCGTAGATGGACCGGGGCAGCTTGGTGCGCCAGTTGTTCGCGACGATGATGTCCGGCTTCGCCTCCTCCAGTGCGACGCGCAGCGCATCGTCCGGAGTGAGGGCGAGGTGGACCGGCACGTCGTGGGCGCGTGCCAGATCTTCCACGGAATCCGACCAGATCGACTCGTACGAGTGCTCACTGGGAGGATGGGTGACGGCCAGGACCACCTCGTGATCGGACTCGATGACCGTCCGAAGCGTCGTGTGTCCCCAGGTCTGATAGCCGAACATCGCCACTCGCATGCTGGTTAGCCTAACCTTCCCCGGCCACCTCTCGGCATCAGCCCCTGAGCATCACCGGGACGCCCTGGTAGGGCTGCAGGGTCATCGGGAAACTGCCCAGCTCGTCGACGACGGCGATGTCCTGGTCGGTGAACAGGTCCACCACCGTGGCCCCGCCGGTGAGGTGCTTCGACTGCACCGTCGCGTGGATCTCGTCGC
The DNA here is from genome assembly GCF_001426145.1 of Rhodococcus sp. Leaf225. NCBI lineage: Bacteria > Bacillati > Actinomycetota > Actinomycetes > Mycobacteriales > Nocardiaceae > Rhodococcus > Rhodococcus sp. Leaf225. Next base: position 236,982 of record NZ_LMRN01000021.1, read on the forward strand.
CCGTGAAGTTCAGCACCGTCGCCGAGATGGATCCGTTGCCCAGCTGGTGCACCAGGACGAGCAGCCCCTTGTGCGACACGGACGGGACGTCGAGCTGGGTGGCCGTCGCGATGCCGTACCTCGTCCGCACATCGAGGATGCGGGACAGCTGACGCGCGAACGACGTCGAGTCCTTCATCTGCTCCGGCAACGAGCCGTAGAGACTGCGGCCACGGGGGATCCCGGACTCCGACCGGGTGGCGTCGGGCGAGGTGTTCATGAGGTCGTGAGCCCCACGGTTGATCCAGCGGGTGTCGCCCTCACGGATGAGATCGGCGACCTCCTCCGCCGGCACCGGGAGGATGCCGGTGAGGTCCCAGCCGGACAGCGCGAACACGCCCGGTTGCAGCGCGTTGTACATGGCCAGCATGAGATGGGCGCGCTTGACCGTCTCGATGTCGGTGTCGTCCATCCGGTCGAGGTCGCGGATGCCCAACGACGCCGTGATGACCGACGCGGTGGTGCAGGCGATCCCGTTGTTGGTGAACGTGCGGTTGTACGGCGCCCACCGGCCGGTGAGTCGTTCGCACAGTTCGGCGCGGATCTGGTCACCCAGATCGCCGCCCTTGATCACGTCGCCGCCGTACGAGAACTCGTCCTCACGGTGCAGGGTCGCGAAGTGCACCAGCTCGAAGGTCATCTCGTCGTGGTTCTGCAGCGCGTGCACCAGCGAGGCGGTGTCCACACCGTGGTCCCGCGCCAGATTCATGGTGAGCCTGAGGAACTCGGTGTTCCCCATGACGAGCGCGTGGTGATAGGCGGGGCGGTTGATGAAGTCGTAGGACAGATCGGCGCCGCTGCTTCCCATCGCCTTGATGTCGTCGATGGTGAGGTTCAGCTCCTGGAAGGTGAAGCCACCCATCTTGCGCACCACACTGGAGATGAGGTGATTGGCGGCCTCCGAGAGCGGGTGGCCCTCGGACCATCCCGGACCCTCGGTCCGGCGCTCGACTCCGAGGAACCCGTTGGCGTCGAGACGCAGTGCGCCGGCGCCGAGGTCCGCGATGGAGTGGCAGGCGTCGCCGATGACGAGGCGCATACCGGCGAACGAGGGATCGAGCCAGTTGATGGAGGGCTGACCAGCCTTGAAGTAGTGCAGGTACACCCAGCGGCGCTCGACCCCGTCGACTCCGCGGATGACCGGCGTGGCACTCCAGTTGGTCTCCTTGACGCCCATCTCGTAGAAGATGACGCGCTGGAGCTGGCCGACGATGTACCCGGCACGAGCGAGATTGGCCTCGGACTCGGCATCGATGTTCACCGAGTCCTGGCCCGCTTTGACGCGGGGGAGCAGGTGCCAGTCCTGCGGCTCGATCTCCACCATGTGGTAGATGCCGGGGTAGTCGGAGACGTTCATCTCCGCCAATCGGAAATCGGCGCCCTTGCCGGTGTGTCCGGGGACGATGTCGTCGATGACGATGCCCTCGTAGGCGGACGCGACGACGCACAGCCGCCGGAACTCCTCCTCGGAGCCGAACGCCGGGTCGATCTGCATGCTGACGCGGTCGAAGTGGCCGTCGACCGACGGTGTGGCATGCCACCCGTGCAGTCCGCCGGCCTCCTTGACGGGGCCGGTGTGCACGGCCGTGATGCCGATGTCCGAGAACACCTGCCACAGAGCCTCGTCGCCGAGCGTGCCGAGAAAGCTCTGTCCTGGAGCCGCGATGAGCGAGATGGGGTACGCGGTGAACCACACGGGTGCGCGCTCGACGGCTCCGCGCGGATCCGGCGACGCGTAGGGGTTCTGCCACATGCTGCCCTTGCCGGACAACTGTTCCGCGATCAGCTTGGCATCGTGCAGCATCGACCGGTCGACGAGCCACGACACGTACTCGGGATTGGAGGCGTCGGCGTCACCCTGGGGCAGCGCGCCCGCAGTGCGGTACGCACGACGCACCGACGGCTTCAACGGGCGAGGCCTGGCCGGGTAGAAGCTCTCGTCGTACGTGATCTCGCTGGGTTCGTGTTGAACTTCCGGATCCACTGTTCCTCCGATGTGACGGGACGCGCGGACATCTTCGATGGGAAGCTCCCACAGGCGTGCCTGGTCTGCATGCCGTCCGGGGAACTACCCGAGGGTCGACGAACCGAAACGCCGACCGCACCTCAGACTACGCACGGACCGACGGAGTGTGCCGAACACGCCTCGGTGGATCGGCGGGCGTGTGATCGAATGGTGCAATGGACACGGAAGGGCGGGCCGAAGGTGGCCTGACACCCGAACGACTCGGTGAGATCGTCGGCTCGCTGGGTCGACGCATCGAGGACACGGACGAGCTCGGCGAGTTGCTGCAGCGGTCGGTGGATCTCGCGCACGACGTCATCAGGGGCGCCGACAGTTGCGGCGTGACAATCGATTACGACGGCACCACGTACACGGCGGTCTACACCGACAGCACCACCCTCGCAGTGGACGAGATGCAGTACGAGACCGGCGAGGGTCCGTGCCTGGAGGCGTCCCGTACCGACACCACGATCGTCGTCGACTGCGACAGCACCGAGCAGCGGTGGCCGGAGTTCGCGGCCGCGGCGCGCACCGAGGGTGTGCACTCGTTCCTCGCCTCGCCCATCAGGACTCTCGACGGCGTGATCGGCTCGTTCAACCTGTACGGCTCGTCCGCCGACGCCTTCGACGACATGGACGCCGACATCCTGGACAGCCTCACCACCACGGTGGGACGGGCCATCGGCGAGCATGCTCGCTACACCGACGCCACCACCACGGTGAGCGGACTGCGCGATGCCATGGCGCGACGCGCCCCCATCGAGCAGGCCAAGGGCATTCTGATGGCGATGCGCGGTCTCGACGCGGACGCGGCGTTCGACGTGCTCTCGCGTGAGGCGCAGCGCCGGAACGTGCGAGTTCGCGAGGTGGCCGCCGACTTCGTGCGCGATGCCACCAGGACCGATCCGGCCGGCTGACGGTCAGCCGGCGCGTCGCTCCAGCAGCATCGAGGTGACCTCGTTCGCGCTGGCCGGGTGGGCGAGCCAGAAGCCCTGGGCCAGATCGCAGCCACTGTCCCGCAGACGGTCGAACTGGGCCTGTGACTCGACACCCTCGCCGACGACGGCGACGTCGAACGCGTGTGCCAGGGACACGATGGCGGACACGATGGCCTCGGGCTGCTTGCCCGGCATGGCCTGGATGTACGTCTGATCGATCTTGAACGCCTCGATGACGGGATACCGGCTGAGGTAGGTGACGGAGCTGTGGCCGCTGCCCAGATCGTCCAGGAGGATGGACACGCCCATCTCGTGCAGTTCGGTGAGGGCGTCCCGCACCTGCGCCGTGTCCGCGAGCCACACCGTCTCGGTGATCTCCAGGCCGAGTCGGCCCACCGGCAGACCGGAACTGGCGAGGATGCGGGCGACGCTGGCCACGAACTCGGGCTGGCGAAGCTGCAGGGCACTGACGTTGACTCGCACGCCGACGTCCGAGATGGCCTGCCACTCCGCCGCCTGCACGCACGCGGTGTGCAGAGCCCACAGGCCGAGGGTGTTGATCTGGCCCGTGCGCTCGGCGATCCGGACGAAGGTCTCCGGGCTCACCGAGCCGAGGGTGGGGTGCTGCCACCGCGCGAGTGCCTCCACGGCGGTGATGCGGCCGGTCGCGATGTCGAAGATGGGCTGGTACGCGAGCGTCAGGATCTGGCTGTCGAGAGCCGACCGGAGATCGGCCGACAGAGCCAACTGGTTGCGGCGGTGCTCTCGATCGTCGGTGTCGAACACCGCGACGTTCCCGCGACCGGTGTCCTTCGCGCGATACATCGCCACGTCGGCGCGGCGGATGAGCTCGTTGCCGGGCACGGTGTCGTCCGCCAACGCGACGCCGATGCTCGCGGTGATGCGCAGTTCGTTGCCGTCGACGACGATGGCCGCCCGCACGGCGTCCGCGTAGGCCTGCGCCACGGCGATCGACTCCTCCGGACCGGAGAGGTTCTCGCAGACCGCCACGAACTCGTCGCCGCCCAGGCGAGCCACGGTGTCGCCGGGGCGCGATGCCCGGGTGAGGCGGTTGCCGATGGACACCAGAGCCGAGTCGCCCGCCTCGTGCCCCAGCCCGTCGTTGATGGACTTGAAGTCGTCGAGGTCGATGAGCATGACGGCCGTCGTGGTGGCCTTCGCGACGCCCCGCTCGACGGCGGACTCGATGCGGTCGTACGCCAGTGCGCGATTGGGGAGCCCCGTCAGCGGGTCCCGGAGGCTGCGGTAGCGCAGTTCGCTCTCGACGCCGACACGATGCACGGCTGCGGACACGACGTCGGACACCGTGTCGAGGGCGCCGGTGTCGAGCATCGGATTGTCCGGGACCAGAATCGGTGGCCCCGCCGTCGTGATGTCGATGATCGGCACGGACGACCCGGTGGCGGACGAGAGATAGCGCGAGTCGACCCCGAGGACGGTCAACACACCCCACGGCTGGCCGGTGCCGTCGATCGGCACGGCGACCGCGTTCTCGACACCACCCGCGACGAGGGCGGCGACGTCGAACCTGGACTCGTGCGCGTCCCCGGACCACACGATCCGGGTGGCCGATCGGCTGGCGAACGCGGTGATCGAGGAGGGCCCGGTGGCGCACAGATCGTGCGGTGCGTCGTCCCCCGTGGCGGCGACGATCTCGAGAGTGGCAGGCAGGTCGTGCGCGCGGGTGATGACGGCGCACCGCGCCCCGTACAGCGTCACGACGGCGTCGGTGGCCGCCGACAGAAGGTCGTCGAGCCGGCCGCGCAGAGCGAGCCTGCTCAGCTCGGCGACGACCCGCTGCTCGGACGCCCGGAAGGTCGACGCGTCCAGAGCCTTCTGCAGGAGATGGTCGTCGGCATTCTGTGCAGAGGCGTCGCGATGGATCGAGACGACCAGGGACGAGTCGTCGTCGTGGCCGCGTACGGCGAATGCTGAGGTGGACACCGCGAGCCTTTCTCCTGTGAGGTGATGCACCAGTTCTGTTCGGCCGAGCCAAGTTCCGTGGAGCTGGACAGCCGAGAGGATGTCCGTGAGCGTCGTGGGGGGAGTGGGGACGACGACGGCGTCCACGGTCGGTTCGTCCGGCGGCCCGTGCTCACCGCCGTCGAGTCCGAGAGTCCTCGACGCCTCGGGATTCGCGTGGACGATCCGGCCGTCGGACGTGGACACGAGCACCACGTCGGGGGAATGGTCGAACACCGTCGCGAGACCGAGTCGCGAGGACATGAAGGCCTCCGACAGCGTCGGGCGCGGGTCTGATCCATCCTCGTCGGGCATCATCGTCGTTCCTCACGGCTCTGCCGTCGGTCCTGCCTCTCTCGTCACCGTTCGGAGTCGACGAACAGACGGGTAGCCGGGTCGATCGCTTCGAAACAAACCTAGAGTTCAAAATATAGCAGACGAACAGCCGAAACGACGGTGTGTGCGTGTCGGGACAACGGTGTCCCGACGAGGGGGACGTCCTGGCCTGACGACCGAGGTGCGGGAAGGCGAAGGGTCCGAGTGGGGCGGGCGGGGCTCGAACCCGCGACCAATGGATTATGAGTCCACGGCTCTAACCGACTGAGCTACCGCCCCCGGCGCTGACGCGCGCTCACGATACCTGGGCGGGATCAGCGACGGCGGCCGCGGGTACGCGTGCCGCATGACCGAACCGAACGGCGACTCGCCCGTGTCCGACGAACCCTGGACCTCCTCGGAGAGGCCCTACGACTCCTCGCGCGACCCCGACGCGGACCCGTCGGAACTGGACGACGCGGCCGGAACGCAGCCCGATCAGGCGGAGGGCTGACGTTCAGCTCGGTGTGAGCGTTCCGACTCGCAGCATCTCGAGGACGACGTCGGCGGGCTGGGGGCGGGCGTAGAGGTACCCCTGCGCGCGCGAGCACCCCAGTTCCAGCAACACGGCACGGGCGTCGACGTCCTCGAGCCCCTCCGCGATGAGGTCGAGGTCGTAGGCCCGAGCGAGGGCGGTGACGGCCTCGACGATCGCGCGGTCGTCCCTACTGGTCGCGAGGTGGGTGACGAACTCGCGATCGATCTTGACGGCGTCGACCGGCAGCGTCTTGAGATGCGAGAGCGAGCTGTACCCGGTGCCGAAGTCGTCGATGGCCACGCGTACCCCGAGTGCACGGATGTCGCGCAGAGCCCGTGCGGCCAGGACGATGTCGTGGACCACCGCCACCTCGGTGATCTCGATGCACAGGTACTGCGGCTCGAGGGAGTACCGGGACAACGCCTCTCGTACGGTGTGCACGAAGTCGAGCGAGACCAACTGTGCGGGTGACACATTGACCCGCAGTGCGATGTCCAGTGTTCCCAACGTCGAGCGCCACGACGCGTACGTTCTGCACGCGGTGTGGAGCACCCACCGTCCGAGGTCGGTGGCCAGGTTGACGGCCTCGGCGATGGCGATGAACTCGACGGGCGGCAGCATGCCCCGGGTGGGATGCTGCCACCGCACCAGGGCCTCGACCGCGGTGATGCGGTCGGTCGTGAGGTCGATCTCGGGTTGGAAGTACAGGAGCAGTGACTCGCCCTCGATCGCTGCGCGCAGATGCAGCTCGATGTCGTTCTGCAACTCGTTGCGTTCGCGGATCTCGGAACTGAACAGCGAGACCTGATTGCCCCCGGCCGTTTTGGCGGCCAGCGCAGCCTGGTCGGCGTCCGCGATCACCGAATCGACCGTACCGCTGCCGGGGATGCCCAGTGCGACACCGATACTGGCGGTACGTGAGACGTACTCGCCCGCCATGTCGACCCGTGCGGTCACCACGGTGAGAATGCGGCAGGCCTCGGCGTACGCGTCGTCCTCCGTCATCGGACCGGGAAGAACGACCACGAACTCGTCGCCGCCCCACCGTGCGAGAAGAGTGTCCGCGTCCGAATGCCGCTGCAGCCGTGCACCGACCGTGCGGAGGAACGTGTCACCGGCCGAGTGCCCCAGGAAATCGTTCAGGGCCTTGAGGCGATCGAGGTCGAAGTAGAGCACCGCGAATGCGTCACCGCCCCCGGCGAGTCGAGCGGACAGCAGCTCCGAGACACCCCGCCGGTTGAGCAACCCCGTCAACGCGTCGTGCGTGGCGGCCCACCGCAGGTGCTCCTCGGCGTCGATCCGAGCCTGCAGTTGGGAGAAGAGGGTGGCGATCGCTTTCAGCGCCTCGACCTCCTCGTCGGACCACTCGCGGTCGCCCGACGCGACCAACCCCAGGGTTCCGGTCGTCGTGTCGCGGGTGACGAGCGGGACCGATGCCATCGAGATGCTCTGGTAACCGGAGGCGCTCTCGACGCGTCGGCGGTAGTCCTCCATGGCGGGATCGGGGCGGAAGAGCAGCGGCTCCTTGAGGTGCTCCGTCGCGGCGAACACGGGGTCGGCGTCACGAAAGGTGACGGTCCCCAGTGGGTCGGGATCAGGGACGTCGGTACGAGCGGGCCACTCCGCCACCATCACGGTGGCGCGGCGTCGCGCGTCGTGATGCCGGAGATAGGCGGCGTCCACGTCGAAGTAGTCGACGAGATCCGAGAGGACCTTCTCGTAGCCCGCACCGACCGTGGCGGCGTTGACGCCGATCAGATGGGTCGCCACCCGGGTCACCAGCACGTCGAAGCTCGGACGGCGCTCCAACGTCGGGTCTCCTCGCGTGGCTGCGGAGCGCTGGACTGCACTCGTTCAGCCGACTGTACCGCGAAGGGCGCCGTCAGCGAGGTCGACGCCGACTTCGAACGGCGGGAATTGCGCAGTGAGACAGTCGTAATACGAGGCCGACCGGTTTGTCTGGCGGCTGACCAGCGGTATCGAGGAAGCGGTGACGCAGTGCGCGTAGTCGCTCGGCGTAAGGCGGGGACAGAGCGTCGAATTCGTGCTCCTCCGAGGCGTAGAGGAACACGGGAGACACGGGATGTACTGCCAGACCGTGCAACTCGGCCGTGATCCACGCACGCTCCACTGCACCGCCGGCGACGACGTGATCGCGGCCGGTGGTTCCCGGCGCGAACACGACGAGTACCGCGGACGTGGTCGCCATCCGATCGCGCGTGTCGTCGCCCAACGCCGTGCCGGTGTCCCAGTCCGCGAGAAGACGCATCACGTCGGGTCGTCGGGCGACGTCGAGCTTGACCAGGTCGGTGGCGTCGAGGGCCAGAGTGGCGACATCGATACCGGTGTCCGGGTCGTCGTCTCCGGGCCACCGCAGTTCGGACATCATCTCGGCGTGCAGCGTGGTGGTGAGGTAGCGGAGTCGGTCCGATTCCGCCAGGATCTCGCCGATCTCGGACAGCGCCGCCCGATCCGTGATCACGACCGCTGAGCCGTCCTCCGCTGCAGCCGCCGCGCACAGGTCGCGCACGACCTCGTCGGCCAGTGCGGTCGGTGTGCCCGGGTGACGGTTCGTCGAACGCCGCATCATGGCCTCGTGGAGGGGAGCGAGGGCAGTGTCCGGCCTTCGCGCCGATGTCAGTTCGACGCGTACGCGACCGTCCCCTTCGTCGACGACGGTCGGCACCGCCGTGAGTCCGGCTCGGGCCGCGGCGACCCGAGCGTTGAACACCGCGGCGCCCAGGGCGATTCGGCTCCCGCGGTGCGCGACATCGAGACCGGTGGTGCGCAGAGGATCGAGCGTGATCGTGACGACGTCGTCGGACGTGGTCACGATCCACGGCTGAACGTTGCCGCCGGACGGTGCGCGCCGAGCGGCCTCCACCATCGAGTCCACGACCGAGGTCGGTGTCGTGGGCGCCGTCGTCGGTGCCGGCTCGTCGATGGGGTCCCGGGCGCTCTCGGTCGTTCCGAGGGTGTCGAGAGCGCCGTCGACGTCGACACGGGTGCGACCGGACGGCATGGAAAGGCCCAACACGATGCGCCGCACCACCGCTGCGACCGTTGCTCCTCCCAGAGCGACGTCGCTCCCGAGCTGCGGCCACGTCGAGATCGTGCGGTCGACTTCGACCATGGACGCGGCGAACCGTGCGGACACGTCGGATGCACCGAGGATCGACATGACGTGGGGTGCCTTGTCGCGCGTGCTGAGACCGCTGAGGGCGCCCGACGAGAGCGTGCCGACGGCGCCGTGGAAGATCGGACGATCGGGCTCGAGATCGAACCGTTCCACGTCGAGAAGTCCGCGGTCGCTGGTCTCCATGATCACCGGGATGCGATGCCGCTTGGCGGCTTCACGCAGCAGGACCTTCACGTCGAGGGAATCGCATTCCTCGACGACGATGTCGAGGCCGTCCAGGAAGTCGTCGACCGTGTCGGCGGTGATGCCGCGTGCTTCGACGCGCACGGACAGGTAAGGGTCCAGCTCGGCGATGCGCCGGGCGACGATGTCGGTCTTGCTCTCGCCCAGGTCGAGAACGGTCGACGGGATCCGGTTGAGGTTGGAGAGCTCCAACTCGTCGAAGTCGGCGACCCGCAATTCCCCGCACAGTCCCTCGAGGGCCAGGGTGTGCGCGACCGCGTGCCCCACGCTGAGACCCACGACGCCGATCTTCGCCGCGCCGAACCGGTCCTGCTCCTCGGCGGTGATCTTGTTGCGGTTGCGGTCGAGCCGGAGCCGCCGGAACCCGCGAGGCCCGAGAACGCGGACGAGCGTGCGGCGCCACGGATAATGCACCCAGCGAGGGGATTCGTCCAGAACGTCGGCGTCGGGCCGGGGGACCAGCGCGGACAGTCCCCGTACCTGGGCGTCGAGTGTGTCGAGTACGACGGTCACACCGTCGCCGAGCAGAGACTCGACGACCGCTCGATCGTTCTCCGAGTGTGGATCGAGAACGAGTGCAGCAGAGCCTGTCAGCGCATCGGTCACGAGTCGCTCCTTCGTGTCGGGCCTATGTCGTTCCCGTGGACCAGGTGTGGACCAGTTGCGCTGCCGCGTCGTCGATCCGTCGAGCGTGATGCGCGTGAGCGGTCTCTCGGAACGTGTTCAGATCCCACCAGAGGGCCCTCGTGCTGTAGCGGTCGTCCGGATACGGCGTGGGGTCGATCGTATCGGCCACCACGGCCCCCGACTTCTGCCACATCGACACGGCATGGTCCGCAGCGGTGGAGAGTGCGAAACGCACCCCGAGCAGCGAGCACGCCAGCGGCCCTGCGTGCGCGATCATGTCGACGAGTCGCTTGTCGCGTGGCGCTGCACGATCCACCCAGCCCGATTTGAGCTCGATGACTCCCTCTCGCAGACGGTCGTTGACAGCGTCTCGCAAGACGTTCCGCGCCAACGGGTTCCGTTGCCACTCCAGGTCGGCGTGCGTCTGACGGGCGTGCTCGTACGGACCCTGGACGCGGATGCCGGCGAGCATGCGCCCGGACGCATCCAGGGCGCACAGGAAGATGGTCGTGTTCCGCCCGTCGCGGATGGTGTCGTACTCGAGGGCGACGGACACGTCGTGCCGCTCGTAACTGATGCGAGCACCTTCGAGGTAGCGACGCCACAGATCCGGGCGGGAGGTGGGGGAGGTGGCGACCACGGTGCACTCGAACACCGGATCGTCGTAGTACCCGAAGGCGTGTGTGGGGCGTGTGTGCGTGGTCGAGAGTGGCGGGGCCGTCATGGTCTGGCGCTCCTGTACTCGGGATGGTCGTCCACCGGGGTTCAGCGGTCGTGCCTCCGGCTCGACGAGTCAGGCCGCGGGGGCGACCGGTGTCGACTCGACGAGCAGGTATCGACGGTCCCCGACCTGTACCCGGGAGAGTTCGAGATCCACCTCGACGGCCCCACCGTCCTTGTGGACCAGCCGGAGCCGAGCGTCGGCCGAGCCGTCGAGGGCGGCATACGCCCGCGCGGTCGCATCGGCGAGGGCCTCGGTGTCGGCAGGATGGAGCACTGCGGACGATCCGAGCAGCGCGAGCTCGCCCGAGTCGTAGCCGAGCAGGTTGCTGCACGCGGAGTTGTAGAACGCGAGAGCGCCGGAGCCGTCGTGCAGCGTCGTCGCCCGGTCGGACCGCACGACTCGGTAGTACAGGGACGAGAGGTCAGGGGCAGCCGTGATCGGGCTCGCTGACGTATTCATCGATACCAGGTCCGACATGGGACCGATAGTGGCACAGTGACTTACGGTTCTGCCACGGTGCAACTGAGGCAAAACCGGTAAAGAGTCGGTTTTTATGTGTGATGTCATGAGTTGCAGGTCACTGCATTTTCGGATCAGATGTTGATCAGAATGCGCGGAAGATGCCTCGAGCTGCGAGTACGACACGCTGCATCGACCGGGTGGGGTGGTGACGGCCGTGCGGGGGCATCGGGCCGATCAGGGGATTTCAGGAGAAGTCATGGATCGGATGGAAGGTCGGACGAGTGTCCGGCGGCCCCTCAACACGCTCGTGTCCGAGTTGGCGACGCGGTTGCTCGGTGCCGACTCCGCGAACGTCATCGAGGCGTACCGGGCGCTGCTCCGAGACCTGTCCACCGATTTCGGGATGGACACGTGCTTTCTCCGGCACAACGACGAGCGCATCGACGCGTCGATTCTCGTCGCGGAGTGGCCCCCGCGGCCCGTCGTTCCCGACCCGGATCCGTTGGGCGTCGTGTACTTCGACAGAGCGGATCCCGTGTTCGCCCGGTCGCGCAGCCAGACCGAGGTCGAGATCTACAGGCCGAGCGATCAGCCCGAGAACTACCGCGACCGGGTGAAGGACGCATCAGGGGTTCCGGCGACCACGATGGTCGCGGTACCCCTGGTCGGCGACGGCCGCACCCTGGGCGTCCTGGGTTTCGTTCGATTCGCCGACCGCGAGTGGACCGCGGAGGAGCTCGAGGCCGTCACTGCGGTCGGAGCGATGCTCGCCCAGGTGCAGAGGCGCGTGGCCGCGGAGAACGAACTGCGTCATACCGCGATGATCGACGAACTGACCGGGCTGATGAACCGTCACGGGCTGACCGAGCTGCTCGACGGGCGCGCCGCCGACGGCACCGCGGTGGGCGTGCTGTTCGTGGACATCGACCGGCTGGCCGCTCTCAACGACTTCCTCGGCCATCGCATGGGTGACGAGTTCCTGCGCACCGTCGCGGACCGCATCCGCCGCCGACTGCCGGACGGGGACGTGGTGGCGAGGCTCGGCGGGGACGAGTTCGTCGTCGTCCTCGGTGGTGCGCCCACGGCCGAGGACGGTGCGGAGCGTGCGGAGATGGTCCGGTCGGTGGTCGCCGAGCCGATGGTGGTGGGGGACGACAGGGTGACCCGCACCGCGAGTATCGGCGTGGCCGTGGGAACCGCGGATCCGTCGGAGATGCTGCGCCGGGCGGATCAGGCGGCGCTGCACGTGAAGTCGTCGGGTGGCAACGGCGTCGTCCTCTACTCGGACGAGATCGCGGCGACCAACGACCTGCGGACCGACGTCGAGCTGACGCTGGGCCATGCCATCTCTCACGACCGGTTGGTGCTGCACTTCCAACCCGAGGTGGACCTGCGTTCCGGTGAGATCACCGCAGTGGAAGCTCTCGTCCGCTGGCCGCATCCGACCCGCGGCATGCTCGGGCCCGACGTCTTCGTGCCCATCGCCGACGCGGCGAACCTCGCCCCGGAACTCGGGCGCTGGGTCATCGATGCGGCGTGCCGGGCGTATGTGAGCTGGCGGGACGCCACGGGTCGCACCGACCTGGTTCTGCGCGTGAACATCTCACCGGTCCACCTCGCCGTGCGCGACTTCGCGCAGGAGGTGGCGGACGTCCTGCGGACCCACGGGATCGACCCGGCCTGCTTCTGCCTGGAGCTGTCCGAGGTCGCGGTGGTGGATTCGGTGGCGCGATCGGGCGCAGCCCTCACCTCCCTGCGCGACAAGGGAATCAGGACGGCCATCGACCACTTCGGTGTCGGCTACTCGTCACTGCTGCATCTCAAGAGGTTGCCGCTCGACGTGCTCAAGATCGACAGGCACTTCACCGACGGGCTCGGCGTGGACGGCGACGATCGTGCGCTCGTCTCGGTCATGATCGGACTTGCTCGGTCACTCCGGCTCGACGTCGTCGCCAACGGAGTCGAGACGTCTGCGGCGGCGCGCACTCTGGTCGAGCTGGGCTGCCACCGCGCGCAGGGTCACGCCATCTGTCCGCCCGTCGACGAACCCACCCTCCGCTCGCTGCTCGTCGACGGGACTCGGCTGCTCGACGTGTCCTGATCGTCGGTCCCGACGAGCCGGAGCGTCACCGGGACACCGTTGAGGACGGCATTTCCCGCGACGCCCTCGACGCGGTCCGGATCGGTGAGGTCGTTGACGCTCGGTCCGCGGACGTCGCGGGCCACCGTCAGTAGCACACCGTCGCGGTCATGCCCGAAACCGTGCGGGATGCTCACGACGCCGGGCATCACCGAGTCGCTCGCCGTCACCTCGATGCGCACGGAGCCGGCGGCGGACACGACCTCGACGGTGTCCCCGTCGGCGATGCCGAGACGGTCGAGATCGGCGGGATGTGCCAGCAGACCGTGGCGCGGCTTGCCCTTCACGAGACGCGGCGCGTTGTGCATCCACGAGTTGTTGCTGCGAACGTGGCGGCGCCCGATCAGGAGCAGTTCGCCGTCCGCGGACGGCGTCGCGGCGAGTAGAGCGCTCCGCAGTCTGTCGATGTCCGGGGTGATCACGTCGTGCATCAGACCGATACGCCGATCGCGGGTGAGCAGCTTGCCCGGCAGACCGGGACGCAGCGGACCGAGGTCGGTGCCGTGCGGGTTCTTCCGAAGTGTCCGCAGAGTGACCCCGCGAGCGCGCAGCAGCAGGAGTTCGACCGTTCGGGCGGGGGACAGCCGAGTGCGCACCTCACGGACCACGGCCGCGGCGTTCACCCGACCCAGGGTCCGCGCACGCGTTCCGCGGCGGCGGACGGCGGCGTAGCGCAGACTCAGATCGCGGAAGATCTCCCAGTCGTGGCGCGCGTCGGCCTCTTTCGGCAGGACGGCCGGATTGAACTTGGCGGTGTTCCGCACCGCGAACGTCGAGAAGATCAGGTCGTAGTGGTCCCGCTCGAGGGCCACCGTGGACGGCAGGATGATGTCGGCGTGGCGTGAGGTCTCGTTGACGTAGATGTCGAAGGACACCATGAAGTCGAGCCCGGCGAACGCGTCGTCGAGCCGGGGGCCGCCCGGCATCGACAGCACCGGGTTGCCCGACGCCACCACCATGGCGCGGACGCGCCCGGGCCCGTCGGTGGTCATCTCGTCCACGAGGGTCGACGCCGGGAGCTCACCACTGAACTCGGGCAGATCCCGCACCCGGCTGCGCCACTTGTCGAAATGACCGCGGCCGGTGATCTTGTTCGCGATCAGGTCGACGGCCGGATCGGTGAACAGCACGCCGCCGACCCGGTCGAGATTGCCGGTCAGGATGTTCAGGACGTGCACTGCCCACTGGCACACGGTGCCGAACTCCTGGGTGGAGACACCCATCCGGCCGTAGACCGCGGCCGATCCGGCGCTCGCGAGATCGCGTGCCAGCGTGCGGATCACGTCGGCGTCGATACCGGTGAGAGGTGCCACGGCCTCGGGCGTGAACGCCGCCACCGCCTCGGTCACACCCTCGACGCCGTCGACGTACGGGGCGGGGGTAGCGGCGCCGTCGGCCAGGACGACGTGAACGAGCGCCAGCAGCAGATGAGCATCCGTGCCGGGACGGATGAAGTGGTGGGTGTCGGCGACGTCCGCCGTCTCGGTGCGCCTCGGGTCGATCACCACCATGCGCCCGCCACGTGCGCGCAGTTCCTTCACCCGCTTCCCGAAATCGGGCACCGTCATCATGGATCCGTTCGACGCCATCGGGTTGGCGCCCAGGACGAGGAAGAAGTCGGTGTTGTCGATGTCGGCGATCGGCTGACGGAGCTGATGCCCGTAGAACAACATGTTGGTCAGCTGGTGCGGCAACTGGTCCAGCGACGTGGCGGAGTACCGGTTGCGGGTGCGCAGCATCGACAGAAACGGGATGCCGTGGGTCATGGCGCCGAGACTGTGCACGTTGGGGTTGCCCGCGTAGACACCCACGGCGTCGGCGCCGTGCTCGTCACGGATGGCGGACAGGCGTCGGGCCACGAGGTCCACCGCCTCGTCCCACCCGATCTCGCGCCACCCCGACTCGGTGCGCTGCAGCGGTCGGCGGACACGGTCGGGGTCGTTCAGGATGTCGACGAGCGCGGTCGCCTTGGGGCAGATGTGTCCGCGGGACAACGGATCCTTCTTGTCCCCGCGGACGGACTGCACACCCTCGTCGGTCACCGTGTACTCGAGTCCGCACATGGCCTCGCAGAGGGTGCAGGTGCCGTGGGCGGTGCGGGTGGTTCCAGCCGAGGTCATTCCACGCACGCTAGTCGCGTGTACCCGGACGCATCGAGATTCTGTGACGAGTGTGAATTACAGTCGGGCTCGTGGTCACCGGCAACGCATCCGAGATTCTGTCCTCACTCACCGACTGGCCGGTCCCGGCGGTGTCGGCCGCGGTGATCACCGACGGTCCCGACGTGGCCGCGCGGCACGGTGATCGGGACCGCGTGCAGGAACTGGCCTCGGTCACCAAGCTCCTCGTCGCCTACGCGGCGCTCGTCGCGGTGGAGGAGGGAGCCGTCGAGCTCGACGAGGCGGCGGGACCCGAAGGATCCACCGTCCGACACCTTCTCGCCCACACCTCGGGAGTCGCGTTCGACGACCGACGGCCCACCACGGCGCCGGGGACGAAACGCATCTACTCGAGCGCCGGCTTCGAGATCCTGGCGGAGCACGTGACCGACCGTTCCGGCATCGAGTTCGCGGAGTACCTGTCCGCCGCCGTGCTCGAACCGTTGGGTATGACCTCGACCGAGCTGCACGGGTCGGCCGGCCACGGAGCCCGATCCAATCTCCGCGACATGGAGGCGTTCGCGGCGGAACTGCTCGCACCGACGCTCGTCTCCCGCCAGACCGTCGTCGAGGCGACGAGCGTGCAGTTCGAGGGACTCGGAGGCATCCTCCCCGGGTACGGGTCGCAGCGACCCAACGACTGGGGTCTGGGCTTCGAGCTCCGTGACCACAAGTCGCCGCACTGGACGGGGGAGACGAACTCGGCGCGCACGTTCGGGCACTTCGGGCAGTCGGGAACGTTCCTCTGGGTGGACCCCGAAGCCCGCGTCTCGTGCGTCGTGCTCGCCGACCGCGCCTTCGGGGACTGGGCCAAGCCGCTGTGGACCGCGTTGGGTGACACGGTGCTCGCGGGCGTGTGACCCGCCGCGACACGCCGCTGAAACCCACGCGACACACCGAACGACTGGTGTAACAGGGGTAACTCGAGGCACACTGGTACAAGCCGTACATCAGCAGACGCGTCAGGCCGTTGGGGAAGACGTCCCTCGTCGAAGCTGGAGGCAACGGTGAACGCACTGAACCAATTCGCGGACTCGACCACGGGTGTCGTCTACATTCACTCGTCGCCGGCCGCGCTGTGCCCGCATGTCGAATGGGCGCTGTCCGATGCGCTCGACTGCCGAGCGAATCTCAAGTGGACCGCGCAGCCCGCATTCGACGGTCAACTGCGGGCCACCACCAACTGGACCGGCCCCGTGGGCACCGGCGCCCGGTTGGCCAGCGTGCTGCGCTCATGGCAGATGCTGCGTTTCGAGGTCACCGAGGACCCCAGTGAGGGTGTCGACGGTGAACGCTTCGCGCACGTGCCCGGCCTCGGCCTGTGGCACGGCGCCACCAGTGCCAACGGCGACGTCATGGTGGGCGAGCAGCGGCTGCGGTCGATCCTCGAACAGGGACGCGGCGACGTGTACGCGCAGCTGGATCACGTTCTCGGTACCGCCTGGGACGCGGAGCTCGAACAGTTCCGTCTCGGTGGAGTCGGCGGCGAGGTCACCTGGCTCGCGAGTTAGTGGGCCTCCGGCCCCGTGAGCCTTTTGCGCATCCAGGGATGCGCAAAAGGCTCACGGGGCGACGCCACTCAGAGCGGGATGTTCTTGTGGCGACCACGGCGCGCCGGGGCGTCCGCCAGCGCGCGGGTGAGAGTGCTGCGGGTGGCGGCCGGATCGATGATCGCGTCCACGACGCCGATGCCCACGGCCCGCTCGACACCACCGGCGATGGCCTCGTGCTCGGCCGTCAGACGGTCGTGCAGCGCCTCGCGCTCGTGATCGGGCGCCGCTGCCAGTGCCTTCTTGTGCAGGATGCCCACGGCCGCCTTGGCGCCCATGACCGCGACCTCGGACTCCGGCCAGGCGTAGACGGCCGTTGCTCCGAGAGCCCGTGAGTTCATCGCGATGTACGCGCCGCCGTAGATCTTGCGGGTCACCAGTGTCACGCGGGGCACGGTGGCCTCGGCGAACGCGTGCAGCAGCTTGGCACCGCGGCGGACCACGCCCTCCCACTCCATGCTGACGCCTGGCAGGTATCCGGGGACGTCCACGACGACGACGAGCGGGATGCCGAAGGCATCGCACAGGCGGACGAAGCGGGCGGCCTTCTCGGCGGACTCGGAGTTGAGGCACCCACCGAGGCGGATCGGGTTGTTGGCGATGACACCGACCGAGCGACCGCCGAGGCGGCCGAGCCCGGTGACGATGCTGCGCGCCCAACCACCCTGGAACTCCTCGAAGGACGACTCGCCCTCGACGTTGTCGAGCAGCTCGTTGATGACCGGGTGCACGTCGTACGCGCGGCGGTTCGACGCGGGCAGGAGTGCCTTGAGATCGGTGTCGCCGTGCTGGGCGGCGGCCAGGTCGAACTCGCCCTGCTCACTGAACATCGACACGAGCCGACGTCCCCGTGCGAGGGCGTCGAGTTCGTCGTCGGCGACGATGTGGCAGACACCGGACTTGCGGAAGTGGGTGTCGGGCCCACCGAGCGAGGCCATGTCGACCTGCTCGCCGGTGACGCTGCGCACCACGTCGGGACCGGTCACGAAGACCCGGCCCTCGGGGGCCATGATCACGACGTCGGTGAGCGCGGGGCCGTACGCGGCGCCGCCGGCGGCGAATCCGAGCACGACCGAGATCTGCGGAACGGTGCCCGACGCACGCACCATGGCCTCGAAGACCAGCCCGACGGCGTGCAGAGCCTCGACGCCCTCGGCGAGACGGGCCCCACCGGAGTGCCAGATGCCGACGATGGGCGCTCCGGAGTCCAGGGCCTCGTCGATGGCGGAGACGATGTGCTTGCAGCCGTCGACTCCCATGGCGCCGCCCATGACGGTGGCGTCGGAGCAGTAGGCGATGGTGCGGACTCCGTCGATCTCACCCGAGGCGGCCAGCACACCGGACTTGTCACGGTCGTGCAGCGGGGTGGTCGTACCGGAGTCGAAGAGCTTCTCGAGACGAGCGAGGGGGTCGCGCGGGTCACGCGACGAGGAGTGGCGGGTGTGCGGAGCGAGGACGGTCATCGTGTTCTCCCCTTCATACTGCCGCTCCCGGCAGGGGAGTGGTGGTGCGGGCGAAGGTCCGGCGACCGCGGTCGCCGGACCTCCGCCCTCGTGCGCGTACGACTGTCACGCCGTGACGGCTGCGGAGCCGTCAGTGGCGTCCGAAGGCGAGCGCAACATTGTGCCCACCGAATCCGAACGAGTTGTTCAGTGCGTATTCGATCTCGCCGCGACGGGCCTCGCCCGACACGACGTCGAGGTCGATCTCCGGATCCTGGTTGTCCAGGTTCAGCGTGGGCGGAACGATCCCGTCCCGGATGCTGAGCACTGTCAGGATCGACTCCAGGGCGCCGACAGCGCCGATGGAGTGCCCGAGGGCCGACTTCGGTGCGTACACCGATGCGTGGTTGCCCACCGCAGCGTTGATCGCGGTGGCCTCGGCCGTGTCCCCGATGGGAGTGGCCGTGGCGTGGGCGTTGACGTGCGAGATGTCCTGCGCCGTCAGTCCCGCCGTCTCGATGGCCCGGCGCATCGCACGCGCCGCACCGGTTCCGGCCGGATCGGGAGCCACCAGGTGGTACCCGTCCGAGGTGATGCCGGCGCCGAGAAGGCGAGCATGGATCGTCGCGCCGCGAGCCTTGGCGTGCTCCTCGCTCTCGATCACCATGAGCGCACCGGACTCGCCGAAGACGAAGCCGTCACGATCCTTGTCGAACGGCCGCGAGGCCGCCTGCGGATCGTCGTTGCGTGTGCTCATGGCACGCATCATCGAGAAGGCCGCGATCGGCACCGCGTCGATGTGTCCCTCGACCCCACCCGTGACCATGATGTCCGCGTCGCCCATGACGATCATCCGCCATGCGTGAGCGATCGCTTCCGATCCCGACGAGCATGCCGACACCGGTGTGATGACACCGGCGCGTGCACCCAGGTCGAGCCCCACGACAGCCGACGGTCCGTTCGGCATGATCATCTGCACGGCGAGCGGGGACACCTTGCGGTACCCGCCCTCGCGCATCTTCTTGTCGGCGTCGAGCAGTGCGTCTCCGCCGCCCAGGCCGGTGCCGATCGAGACGCCGAACCGCTCCGAGTCGACCTCGGGGCTGCCGGCGTTCTTCCACACCTCCTTGCCCAGGACGTATGCCATCTGCTCGACGTAGCTCATGCGTCGTTGCTCGACGCGAGAGAGAAGAGTCGATGGATTGACGGCCAGATGGCCGCCGATGCGAACCGGAAGATCGAACTCGGTGACGAAATCGTCCTCGAGCACGTCGATGCCGCTCTCCCCGTTCAGCAGTCCCTTCCACGTCGCGTCGACGTCACCGGCGATGGAGGTGGTCACCGCCAGGCTGGTCACGACGACGTTGCGGAAGCCCCCGTTGGCTGTGCTGGGCGTGGTCACGGTCGTGCTCACTCGCCTGCGGAGTCGCTCTGGTTGTCGAGCTTCGCCTTGATGGCCTCGGCGGCCTCGGGGTTCTCGGCTTCGAGCTTCTGGATGTAGTTCACGGCGTCGCCGACGGTGCGGAGGCTGGCGAGATCCTCGTCGGGGATCTTGACGCCGTACTTGTCCTCGGTCTGCACTGCGATCTCGACCATGGAGAGGGAGTCGATGTCCAGGTCGTCGACGAACGACTTCTCGACGGTCACCTCGGACGGCTCGATGCCGGTGACCTCTTCGATGATCTCGGCGAGTCCGGCGATGAGTTCTTCCTGCGTGGCCACGGAGTGGCTCCCTTCGTGTAAGGAACTGTGCACACGGCGCGACTGTGCGCCGGTGCGGATGCTGTCTCGACGAACGCTCGTTCTCGAGTCGGGCCGGCTACGTACCGGCCCCGCTCACCTCACGACGTGCGGTGAGCAATGCGCATCCCCGGCCCGGTCCGTGACGGACCGGCGGGGTTGCGCGCAGTAACCTAACCGACCGATACCGGGGCGGTGAGGCCGGAGACGTCCTCCGGAGTCTTGAGGGCGACCGTCGGGGTGCCGCGCATCTCGCGCTTGGCGATCCCGACGAGGGTGCCGGCCGGCGGGAGCTCGACGATCGAGGCGACCTCGGCCGCGCGCAGCGTCGCTGTGCACAGATCCCACCGGACGGGCCGGGTGACCTGGCCGGCGAGCTTGGCCAGTGCGTCCGCGCCGGAGGTGACCTCGCGGCCGTCGAGGTTGGAGAGCAGGCGACGCGTCGGATCGGACGGCGTGATGGAGGCAGCTGCGGCGACCACGGCGTCCTGCGCGGGTGCCATGAAGCGCGTGTGGAACGCGCCGGCGACGGGCAGCGGGCGAATGCGTGCCTTCTCGGGCGGGTTCGCGGCGAGCTCGGCGAGGTCGGTGAGGAGACCGGCGGCCACGATCTGGCCGGCGGCGTTCCGGTTGGCGGCCTCGAGGCCGAGCTCGGTCAGACGCTCGAGGACCGCGTCCTCGTCGCCACCGAGTACGGCGGACATGCCGGTCGGAGCCAGTGCGCAGGCCTTGGCCATCTCGGCGCCGCGGATCGCGGCGAGAGCGACGGCGTCGTCGGCGGAGATGACGCCCGCGACGGCGGCTGCGGCGAGTTCACCGACGGAGTGGCCGGCGACGACCATGTTCTCCGGCAGTCCGTGCGTCCGCTCGATTTCCTCGAAAGCGAGGAGCGCAGCGGCCACGACGAGCGGCTGGGTCACGGCGGTGTCGGTGATCTCCTCCGCCGTGGCGGTGGTTCCGAGCCGCGTCAGGTCGAGGCCCGACGCCTGCGACCAGAGGGCGAGACGATCCGCGGCCCCGGGGAGTCCGAGCCACGGCACGAGCATGCCGGGTGTCTGAGAGCCCTGTCCGGGCGAAAGCACTGCAATCACGGAACTAAGAAAACACTGTGAAGGCCGTTTCAGGAGATGTTCTACGCGATGAACCTTGTCGGTCGTATTTGTCAGAACCCTACAAACGCCCTGCAGGATGGGTCGCATCGTTCCTGGCGCAAGATCCGTTACTGTATGAGATTCCCAAATGTTCCGGCTGTGACTGTTGTTATCGGTGATGGGCTTTCGTTATGGGATTGCGACAGGCGACCCACTGTTGCCGCGATTCTCAGGACGTACGCATCACGGGCATTGGTCGGATCCCGACCAGTCACCTCCGCGATTCGCTTGAGCCGATATCGCACAGTATTTGGATGAACAAACAGTGACCTGGCACACGTCTCGACCGCTCCGCCGCAATCGAGATACGCATCGAGCGTGTCCGAGAGTGCCGATCCGGCAGCCTGGAGCGGCTGGACGATGAGCTCGTTGAGCGACGTGACCGCCGCCTGATCGCCCAGCAACGCTCGTTCCGGCAGTAGTTCGCCCGCGTGCACCGGCCGCGGTGCTCCCCGCCATCCGACCACCGCCTGCATCCCCGCGAACGCCTCCACGGCACTCGAGTGCGCGGCGCCGAGGGTGCGGGTCGTCGGGCCGATGACCACCGGGGTGTCGGAGAAGTTGCGCATGAGGTCGTCGAGGAAGGCGGCACTGGTCGGGTCGCCGGAGAGATGACCGGACACCACCATGACCAGACGCGTGCCCTGCACGACGGCGAGCGCGGCGCGATGGTGGCGCTGCGCCACCGTGTGCACGGTCCCGACGACGGAGACGCCCTGATCCGGTGGAGGCGATCCGACGAGCACGGTGGCCGGCGCGGTCGCGTCCCAGTTGAGGGTCGCGGCGCGCGAGAGCATGTCCGAGCCCGTGTCGCCGCGGACGACCGCGTCCACCACGAGGGCCTCGAGCCGGGTGTCCCACGCGCCACGCGACTCGGCCGCGCTCGCGTACACCGACGCGGCGGCGAATCCCAGCTCGCGCCCGTAGCGCAGCACTGCTTCCGTGAGCGCGACGAGTTGCTGATCGTTGCGCGCCAGGGCCGGGAGCCACTGCTCGAAGAACTCCATGGCGACCCGCACCATGTCGACGGTCTGCCGCAGAGTCAGGCGCCGCGCCAGATCCTGCGGGATGACCTGGAACGCGTCGAGGCTGAAGCGGATGTCGCTGTCGGGGTTCTGCAACCACTCGAGGAAGTTGACGACGGCCGTCTGCACGAGCATCTGCACACTCGCGCGCTGCGACGCATCGAGGTCGCTCACGAACGGCAGCTGATCCTGCATCTGGGTCAGCGCCTCGGTGGAGAGCCTGCTGGAGAACTGCTTCACCCGTCGCAGCAGTGCATCGGGAAGCGGGACTCGTTGTTGTCTCGCGCGGATCGCGCCACCGGGTCGGTGGGCCTCCGCGGCGGCGCGGCGGAGCTCGCGGCGTTCCCGAACACGCTCCGATTCCCCCTCCGGCGAACCGTCGGGGGAATCGGGAGCGATGTCGGCCATGGCCACAAACTTACGCGGCGTGCCTGGTGCAACTGTCAGGCGACGCCCGGATCGGCCGTGGAGATCGGAGCGGCCAGGACGTCGTCGATCTGGTAGCGCTCGGCTGCCTCGACGGCCTTGTCCTTGTCCACCTCACCCGAGCGGGCGAGCGCGGACAGCACGGCGACGACGATCGACTCCGCGTCGACGTTGAAGTGCCGCCGTGCCGCGGTGCGGGTGTCGGAGAAGCCGAACCCGTCGGTGCCCAGCGTCGTGTAATGGCCGGGAACCCACTGACGGATCTGATCCGGAACAGCACGCATCCAGTCCGACGCGGCGACGAAGGGTCCCTCCGCCTCCTGCAGCTTGCTGGTGACGTACGGGACTCGCGGCTCGTCGCCGGGGTTGCGCAGGGCCTCGGTCTCGGCGTCGACACCGTCGCGGCGGAGTTCGCCCCAGCTGGTCACCGACCAGACGTCCGCGGACACGCCGTAGTCCTCGGCGAGGAGTTCCTGCGCACGCAGCCCGGACGGCATGCCCACACCGGAGACCAGGATCTGTGCCTTCGGGCCGTCGGCCTTGCCCTTCTGGAACAGATAGATGCCCTTCAGCAGACCCTCGACGTCGAGGTTCTCGGGCTCCGCCGGCTGGCGGTACGGCTCGTTGTACAGAGTGATGTAGTAGAAGATGTTCTCTCCACCGAATCCCTCCACACCCTCGGTGCCGCCGTACATCCGGCGCAGACCGTCCTTGATGATGTGCGCGATCTCGAACGAGAACGCCGGGTCGTACGCGACGGCCGCCGGGTTGGTCGCCGCGAGCAACAGCGAGTGTCCGTCGGCGTGCTGCAGGCCCTCACCGGTGAGGGTGGTGCGGCCGGCGGTGGCGCCGAGCACGAAGCCGCGGGCCATCTGGTCGGCAGCGGCCCAGAGGCCGTCGCCGGTCCGCTGGAAACCGAACATCGAGTAGAAGATGTACAGCGGGATCATCGGTTCGCCGTGAGTGGCGTACGACGTGCCGACGGCCGTGAAGGACGACGTCGAGCCGGCCTCGTTGATGCCCTCGTGCAGGATCTGGCCGGTGACGTTCTCCTTGTAGGCGAGCATCAGTTCCGAGTCGACCGAGGTGTAGAGCTGGCCGTTGCGGTTGTAGATCTTGAGCGACGGGAACCACGAGTCCATACCGAAGGTGCGGGCCTCGTCGGGGATGATCGGCACGACGCGATGGCCGATCTCCTTGTCGCGAAGAAGTTCCTTCATGACGCGGACGAGCGCCATGGTCGTCGCGACCTCCTGCTTGCCGGAACCCTTCATGATCGACTTGTAGGTCGAGTCGGGCGGCATGGGCAGCGGCTTCGCCGACGTGCGACGCTCCGGGACGTATCCGCCCAGGGCCTTGCGGCGATCGAGCATGTACTGGATCTCGGGGGAGTCCTCGCCCGGGTGGTAGTACGGGGGCAGGTACGGATCCTTCTCGAGCTCATCGTCGGAGATCGGGATGTGCTGGATGTCGCGGAACGCCTTGAGGTCGTCCAGCGTCAGCTTCTTCATCTGGTGGGTCGCGTTGCGGCCCTCGAAGTGCTTGCCCAGCGTGTAGCCCTTGATGGTGTGCGCCAGGATCACCGTCGGCTGGCCCTTGTGCTCCATCGCGGCGGCGTACGCGGCGTGGACCTTGCGGTAGTCGTGGCCACCGCGCTTGAGGTTCCAGATCTCGGCGTCGCTCAGATCCTTGACCAGTTCCTTGGTCCGCGGATCGCGCCCGAAGAAGTTGTCGCGGACGTAACTGCCGTCGTTGGCCTTGTACGTCTGGAAGTCGCCGTCGGGCGTGGTGTTCATCAGGTTCACCAGCGCGCCGTCGCGGTCCTTGTGCAGGAGCGTGTCCCACTCGCGGCCCCACACGACCTTGATGACGTTCCAGCCGGCGCCACGGAAGAACGACTCCAGTTCCTGGATGATCTTGCCGTTGCCGCGCACCGGGCCGTCGAGGCGCTGCAGGTTGCAGTTGACGACGAAGGTCAGGTTGTCCAGACCCTCGGTGGCAGCCACGTGAGCGAGGCCTCGCGACTCCGGCTCGTCCATCTCGCCGTCGCCGAGGAACGCCCACACGTGCTGATCGGTGGTGTCCTTGATGCCGCGGTCGGCGAGGTAGTGGTTGAAGCGCGCCTGGTAGATGGCGTTCATCGGGCCGAGGCCCATCGACACCGTCGGGAACTCCCAGAAGTCCTGCATCAGACGCGGGTGCGGGTACGACGGCAGGCCGCCGCCCTGATCCGCGTGGCTGTACTCCTGGCGGAAGCCGTCCATACGCTCGGCCGGAATGCGACCCTCGAGGAACGCGCGGGCGTAGATGCCGGGGGAAGCGTGGCCCTGGATGAAGATGTGGTCACCGCCGCCCGGGTGGTCCTTGCCGCGGAAGAAGTGGTTGAAGCCCACCTCGTACAGAGCAGCGGACGAGGCGTACGTGGAGATGTGGCCACCGACGCCGACGCCGGGGCGCTGCGCTCGGTGCACCATGATCGCGGCGTTCCAGCGGATCCAGGCGCGGTAGCGGCGTTCCATGGACTCGTCGCCGGGGAACCACGGCTCGTTCTCGGTGGGGATGGTGTTGACGTAGTCGGTCGACGTCAGCGCGGGAATGGACACACGCTTCTCGCCGGCACGCTCGAGCATGCGCAGCATCAGGTAGCGGGCGCGCTGCGGCCCGGAGCGCTCGAGGAGCTGGTCGAAGGATTCCATCCACTCGTCGGTCTCGTCACTGTCGATGTCCGGAAGGTACGACGCCACCCCCTCTCGGATGACGCGAACACGGCCGTCCGTGCTCGCCTTCCTGGCGACAGCGCCCATCGCGGCGTCTGCCGCGTCGGTGCGCTCTTCCTTCGTCGATTCCGACAACGTGTGTTCTCCTCGATGTGGCGGGAGCATGGTGTGCTCCCGGTCCAGTGCGAGCCGGTCCTGTGACGCCGGCCCGCTGTGCAGCTTCACGGTGATCTGGGTCAATCTCGGGTGATCGAGGTCAATCCTGCCCCATCGGACCCCGCTTGGTGCAGGTGGTTCCCGATTGGGTAAGCGTGAAATCAATGCAACGGAAAAACGCGCAGATCGCCGCGTCGGCTTGCGCCGGGGCGCCCGACCCTGTTCGCTTTGACTACTGCACACTTTGCTGTATCGCCCGGTCGGTCTCGATCGGGTTCACGACTCGAAGGAGGACACGACCGTGGTCGCCGCGGCGGACGCCCAGAACTATGCCCAGAAGCTCGGAGTCACCCGCGACATGGTCGTGCAAGAGTTGGGTTGGGACGAGGACACCGACGACGACTTGCGGGCCGACGTCGAGGAGATGATCGGCGGCGAGACCGTCGACGAGGATTCCGACGAGGTGGTCGACGTCGTGCTGCTGTGGTGGCGCGACGGGGACGGAGACCTGGTCGACGCCCTCATGGACGCCATCACCCCCCTCTCCGACGACGGTTTCGTGTGGGTCCTCACTCCCAAGACAGGCCAGTCCGGCCATGTCGAGCCCAGCGAGATCGCCGAGTCCGCACCCACCGCGGGCCTCACCCAGACCTCCACCACGAACCTCGGTGCGTGGATCGGCAGTCGGCTGGTGCAGCCCAAGGCTCAGCCCACGAAGCGCTGATGACGCTCGAGGTGGGAGTCGAGGCTCCCGACTTCACGTTGAAGGACCAGAACAACCAGCCCGTCACGCTGTCGGACCATCGCGGCACCAAGAACGTGCTGCTGATCTTCTTCCCGCTCGCGTTCACCGGCACGTGCCAGGGTGAACTCTGCCGGGTGCGCGACGAGCTGCCGAAGTTCGAGAACGACGACACCGCAGTGCTCGCCGTCTCGGTCGGTCCGCCTCCCACGCACAAGATCTGGTCCGCCGAGCAGGGATACACGTTCCCGCTCCTGTCGGACTTCTGGCCGCACGGCGCCGTGGCGCAGCAGTACGGCGTGTTCAACGAGGACCTCGGGTTCGCCAACCGCGGCACCTTCCTCATCGACACGTCCGGAGTGGTGCGGTTCGCCGAGATGATGGGTCCGGGCGAGGCCCGTGACCAGGGGGCTTGGGAGAAAGCCCTCGCCACGCTAGATTCTTGAGCGCGTTCCCCGGCTCGGTCGGGGAACGACGGGGCGTATAGCTCAGCGGTAGAGCTCTGGTTTTACACACCAGCGGTCGGGGGTTCGAACCCCTCTGCGCCCACATCATGGACATGCGGCCCAACTGCGAACGGTGCGACGTGGATCTGCCCCCGTCGTCCGTCGACGCTCGTGTCTGCACCTACGAGTGCACCTTCTGCACCGCCTGCGTCACGCGCCTGTCGAACGTGTGCCCCAATTGCGGTGGCGGATTCGCCCCGCGTCCGGTTCGACCGGCTCGCGAATGGCGGCCGGGTTTGTCGGTGGCGCTGCGACCCGGATCGACCGTGCGAGTGCACACGCCGTACACCGAAGCGGAGCTCGACGAGTTCGTGGACCAGGTGAAGGGTGTGCCGCCGGCTGAGCGGTGAACGGGGCTGACCGCCGGGCGTAGCGCGCGGCGGACCAGGTAGGCGGAAGAGGCGACCCGGGCAGCGTCAGAACACCTGTCGGTACAGCTCCTCGATCTGCTGGGCGGTGGGGACCACCGGGTTGTTGTTCGGCGAGCCCGAGGCAAGTGCCTGCTCCGCCATCAACGGGACGAGCTTCTCCCACTTGTCCGCATCGAGACCGTGCGCGCTCGGGGACGGCACTTCGACTGTTGCGCATAGCTTCTCGATGTAGCTGACCAGTGCTGCCGAAGCCACGTCGTCGCTGTCGCCTTCATGCGCGGCACCGAGTTGCCGACCGCACTCGGCGTACCGCTCGGGGGCGCCGGGGATGGAGAACGCGGTGACGGCGGGCAGCAGCATCGCGTTCGACAAGCCGTGTGCGACATGGAAGTGGCCACCGATGGGGCGGCTCATGCCGTGCACCAGACACACGCTGGCGTTGGAGAACGCCATCCCGGCCTGGGTGGACGCGGCCATCATCGCGGCGCGCGCCTCGGCGTCGTCCCCGTCGGTGTACGCGCGTACGAGGAACCGTCCGATGGTGCGCATGGCGTTGAGGGCCAACGCATCGGAGATCGGGTTCGCCTTCTTGCTGACGTACGCCTCGATGGCGTGGGTCAACGCGTCGACACCGGTGTCCGCGGTGAGGCGTGGCGGCATGGACATCGTGAGTTCGGGGTCGACGACGGAGGCGATGGGGAGGAAGGACAGGCCGGGGCACAGCATCTTCTCGTCCGACTCGCTGTCGGTGATGACGGTGAACTGCGTTGCTTCCGAACCGCTTCCGGCCGTGGTCGGGATGGCGATGATGGGCAGCGCCGGTCCGGTGTACGGGCTGGGTGCCTTGTAGTCGCGCATGACGCCGCCGCCCTTGCTCAGCACCGACAGTGCCTTCGCGGTGTCCATGGGGCTCCCGCCGCCGAAGCCGATGACGGCGTCCGCGTCGTGCGCTGCGACGGCGGCGACCCCGGCGGTGAGGGAGTCGGTGGTGGGGTCGGGAACCGTCTCGGCGAACAGCGCGCCGGTCTTGCCGGCGGCCGCGATGATGCCCATGACGCGGTCCGCTGCACCCGTGCTGACCATGAACTTGTCGGTCACGAGGAGGGGGCGCTCGACTCCGAGGTCGTCGAGTACCTGGCCGAGGTCCTCGACGGCGCCGGGTCCCATACGCAGGAAGCGGGGAAAGGAAATGGATGTCGACATCGTCGTCGTGCTCCTTCTCGTGATCGGGCGTGCGTGATGCGGAAATGCCGATGCCGCACCGCCTCCCGAACTGCGGAGAGACGATGCGGCGCGGCGTGGACCTGACTAGTCGTTCTCGGGGAATCCGAGGTTGATGCCGCCGTGGCTCGGGTCGAGCCAGCGGGAGGTGACGGCCTTGGCGCGGGTGAAGAAGTGCACGCCCTCGGTGCCGTGGGCGTGGGTGTCGCCGAAGAGGCTGTTCTTCCAGCCACCGAAGCTGTAGTAGGCCATGGGAACCGGGATCGGCACGTTGATGCCGATCATGCCGACCTCGACCTCGTTCTGGAAGCGTCGGGCGGCGCCACCGTCGTTGGTGAAGATGGCGGTGCCGTTGCCGTAGGGGTTGTCGTTGATCAGCTGCAGCGCCTCGTCGTACGTGTCGACGCGGACCACGGAGAGCACCGGTCCGAAGATCTCGTCGGTGTAGATGCTCATCTCGGGGGTGACGTGGTCGATGAGGGTGGGTCCGAGCCAGAAGCCCTCGTCTCCGCCGTCGGCCTTGACGGTGCGGCCGTCGACGACGATGGTGGCGCCGGACTCCTCGCCCGCGTCGACGTACGAGGCGACCTTGTCGCGGTGCGCCTTGGTCACCAGTGGGCCCATGTCTGCGCCGCGGGTGCCGTCGCCGGTCTTGAGCGGGGTGGTGCGCTCGGCGATCTTGGCGACCAGCTCGTCTGCGATGTCGCCGACCGCGACGAGGGCGGAGATGGCCATGCAGCGCTCACCGGCGGAGCCGAAGCCGGCGTTGACCATCGCGTCGGCAGCGAGGTCGAGGTCGGCATCGGGGAGCACGATGGCGTGGTTCTTGGCGCCGCCGAGGGCCTGGACGCGCTTGCCGTGCGAGGTGCCCGTGGCGTAGACGTACTGCGCGATGGGGGTGGAGCCGACGAAGCTGATGGACTTGATGTTGCGGTTCTCGAGCAGCTCGTCGACGGCCGTCTTGTCACCCTGGAGAACGTTGAAGACGCCGTCGGGCAGGCCCGCTTCCTTCCACAGCTCGGCGATCCAGATGCTCGCCGTCGGGTCCTTCTCGGACGGCTTGAGCACGACGGTGTTGCCGGCGGCGATGGCGATGGGGAAGAACCACATCGGCACCATGGCCGGGAAGTTGAACGGGCTGATGATGCCGACGGGTCCGAGCGGCTGGCGCAGGGAGAAGACGTCGACTCCGGTGGAGGCGTTCTCGGTGAAGCCGCCCTTGAGCAGATGCGGGATACCGCAGGCGAATTCGACGACTTCCTGGCCGCGGCTGATCTCGCCGAGCGCGTCGGAGAGGACCTTGCCGTGCTCGGCGGTGATGATCTCGGCGAGTTCGCCCTTCTTCGCGTTGAGCAGTTCGCGGAAGTTGAAGAGGATCGCGGTGCGCTTGGACAGCGAGGTGTCGCGCCAGGCGGGGAAGGCGGCGGTGGCCGAGTCGATGACGACGCGGGCATCCTCGACGGTGGCGAGAGCGAGCTCGCCGGTGACCTGACCGGTGGCCGGGTTGGTGACGGGGGAGGTCTTGTCGGAGGTGCCGGCGAACGGCTTGCCGTCCACCCAGTGCGTGATCGTGTTCACGGAGATTCCTTCGGTCGAGTGCTGGCCTGTGACCTGAGTCTCCCTAGCAGAATTGCGTCTGTCAAAGGCCAAAGGCGCACTCTCGCGTGCAGATCTGCACGTCGTGGGTACGCTCACGGCATGTTCTCCGCCGATCACCTCCGCTTCTTCCTGGAGGTCTCGCGCCACGGGCGCCTCAACGACGCCTCGCGAGTGCTGGGTGTCGACCACACGACGGTGGGCCGCCGCATCACCAGTCTGGAGAAGGCGGCGGGCCATCGACTCTTCGATCGCACGCCGTCGGGCTGGCGGCTGACGGAGGCGGGTCGGCGCCTCGTGGGCTACGCGGAGACGGTGGAGTCGACGCTGATCGCGGCGTTCGAGGACCAGACGACGTCCGTGGGCTCGCTGACCGGCTCCGTGCGGATCGCCGCCCCGGACGGTTTCGGTGCCTTCGTGCTCACGCCGCAGCTGACGCGGCTGCGCCGGGACCACCCCCGACTCGACGTCGAGCTGGTCACCGCCACGGAGCACGACGCGCTGAGCACCCGCGGCTTCGACGTCGCCGTGAGCCTGGAGCGGCCGTCGCCGCGATTCATGTCATCGCGGAAGCTGGCGTCGTACGAGCTCAAGCTGTACGCGTCACCGTCGTACCTCCGCGCCGCGCCCACACTGGAGAGCCTCGACGACCTGCGTCGGCACGTCCTGATCTGGTACGTCGACGCGCTGTTGGACGTGGTGCCGCTGCGCATCCTCGACGCCATGCATCTCGACGGTCGACCGCAGTTCCAGACCAACAACATCACCGGGCACTGGCTCGCGGCCCGCCACGGGCTCGGGATCGCACCGTTGCCCAACTACATCGGCGAGCCGGACGACCAGCTGGTCTGCGTGTTGCCCGACGAGTTCGCCGTGCGCCGCGACTACTGGACCGCGATGCCTCGCGATCTCACGCGACTGGCGCGGGTGAAGGCCGTCGACGAACTACTGCGATCGATCGTCGCCGACGACGTGCACCTTCTGGCACCGGATGCGGACGATCAGTGAGCCCGTCGCGGTAGTGCGAAGACCAGGACGAACGCGAGCACGGCGAATCCGGCGCTGACTCCCATGGCGTGCGCCGCGCTGTCGGTGAACGCCGTCGCGACGGCGTCCTCACCGGGGCCCATGACGTTCAGCGAGCCGAAGAGGACGCTGCCGATGATGGCGATGCCGATCGCGCTGCCGACCCGCTGCATCGTCGAGATGACACCGCTGGCGGCGCCCGCGTCGGGCCGATCGACCGTCGCGACGATGAACTGCGCATTGGGAGCGATGAAGGCGCCGTTGCCCAGGCCTGCGATGAACAGGGGCAGCAGCAGCTTCCAGTTGGTCAGGGCCGACGCATCGGTGAACAGCAGGACCAACCAGGCCCACACGAGTCCCAGGGTGACGAGGGCCGTGCCGAGGACCAGGACGTTACGGCCGAGACGTTCGGCCAGCCTGTTGGACTGCGACGACGAGATTATGCTGCCGATCGCGAACGGGATCGACACCACGCCCGAGGCGAGCGCCGAGTTGCCGAGACCGGTCTGCCACAGGATCGAGATGGTGAAGAAGATCGACGTGAAGGCAGCGAAGTAGACGAGGGCGAGAATGACCCCGCCGGTGAACGCGGGCCGGGTGAACAGTCGCGGCGGGACAAGAGGGGTGCGGCCGGCACGCGAGTAGCGCACCTCCCACGCGCCGAACAGCCCGATGAGCACGATGCCGGCGCCGAGTGTCACATACGTCCAGGTCGGCCATCCGGTGTCCTGGCCCTCGATGAGGGGGACCAGGATCGCGACGAGACCTGCCGTGACGAGTGCGAGACCCACCCAGTCGATACCGCGCGCGGGGGCGTCGGGGGAGTCGATCTCGGAGCGGGTCGGCAAGATCTTCGCGGCCAGGATCAAGCCGATGAGTCCGAACGGCAGGTTGACCCAGAAGACCAACCGCCACCCGCTCTCGCTGCCGGCGGCCTCGATGATCAGACCGCCGATGATGGGGCCCAGTGCGGACGAGACGCCGATGACGGCGCCCATGATGGCGAAGGCCTTGCCCCGCATCTGCGGCGGGAACAGCAACTGGATGTAGGCGGTGACGGCGGGGACGAAGATGCCGCCCGCGAGTCCCTGCACGATGCGCGCCGCGACGAGCTGCAGATCGTTCTGCGCGAGTCCACACGCGAGGCTGGCCACCGTGAAGAGGGCGAGTCCGGTGAAGAACACCCACTTGTGGCCGATACGGTCGCCCACCCGACCCGCCGGGATCAGTGCCAGGCCGAACGCGAGCGCGTATCCGGAGATGATCCAGGACAGGGTGGCCTCGGACGCGTCGAGGCTCGTGCGGATGGTGGGGAGCGCGACGTTGACGATGGTCGTGTCGAGCAGGGCGATGAACATGCCCATGAGCAGGACGATCAACGACTGCCAGGCGCGTCGGGAGACCGCGGGGGCCGCGTTGTCGGCCGAGGTGGAAGTGGTGGACACCCGAGAAACCTTTCGCACAGGACAGTAACTGACGACCGTATTCGGTGAAGACGTGAGTCTCGGACCGGTCGTGGCCGCATTCTCTAGAGTTGCGTACACCACGGAGCGCGGCGCACGGGGTGCAGCGTTCCCTGCGGGACGCGCACGCAATCACCGCTTCGCCGGTGACGGAAGCGAGGGGGATCTTCGATGACACATGCGTTCACGGACGATGCGTTGGGGCGCGACGACGCGGTGGGGCTCGCGCTGCGAGTGCGCAGGCGCGAGGTCTCCGCCGCGGAACTGGCGTCGGCGGCACTGTCGCGCATCGAGAAGATGGCCGAGTTGGACGCGCTGGTGGGGCCACCACTGACGACTCCCGTCGTCGGCGACCAGGCGGGGCCGTTCGCGGGTGTGCCGACGCTGATCAAGGACAACAGCGACGTCCGAGGGCTGCCGACGGGCCAGGGCTCCGAGATCATCCGTGCTCGTCCCGCGGACCGGCACGGTCCCGTGGCCCGCGAGATGCTCTCGATGGGGTTCGGAGTCATGGCCAAGACGACGCTGCCGGAGTTCGGACTCAGCGCGTCGACCGAGTTCCCGACCCGGCCGCCCACCCGGAACCCCTGGAACACCGAGTACTCGACGGGCGCGTCCTCGGGCGGATCCGCGGCGCTGGTGGCGTCGGGGGCGGTTCCTCTCGCACACGGCAACGACGGAGGCGGCTCGATCCGGATCCCAGCGGCCTGCACGGGGCTCGTGGGCCTCAAGCCGTCGCGCGGCAGGTTCGTGCTGCCGGCGCTGGAGAAGCTGCTGCCCGTCGCGATCGTCTCCGAGGGCGTGCTGACGCGCAGTGTCCGTGACACCGCCGCGTTCTGGGCCGCGGCCGATCACGCTAGTGCACGACGCCTGCGACCGATCGGCACCGTGACGGGCCCGTCGGCGCGGCGACTGCGGGTCGGTGTGATCCGGCAGTCGCCCGAGGGCGGCCCCACCGACGTCGAGACGCTCGCCGCGCTGGACGACGCCGCCGCGCTCCTCGAGCGCCTCGGTCACACGGTGGACGAGATGACCACCGTGCCGATCGACCCACGCTTCCCCGAGGACTTCGTCGAATACTGGTCGTTCCTCGCCTACGTTCTGCAGAAGACGACGCCGCGTCTCGAGGGACGCACGGAACGCGACTTCGACACGCTCACCGTGGGACTCGCGGACCGCTTCCGTCGTACGCGGTACCGATTGCCGTCGGTGGTGCGTCGACTGCGCAGGGCCGGTGCCGACTACGCCTCGATGTTCGCGAGCGTCGACCTGGTGCTGTCCCCGGTGCTCGGGCACACCACGCCGCGGCTGGGGCATCTGTCGCCGCACGTGCCGTTCGACGAGTACCTCGAGAGGCTCACGTCCTACGCCGCGTTCACTCCGCTGCACAACGTGGCGGGAGCGCCGGCGATGTCGCTGCCGCTGGGGCGCTCGAGCGCCGGACTGCCGGTGGGGGTCATGTTCTCCGGTGTGCAGGGCGACGAGCGAACGCTGCTCGAGGTGGCCTTCGAGATCGAGGGCGCGGCACCGTGGCGTTCCCTCGCCGACTGACACGAGAACGTCGCCCGTTCTTCGTGTTGCGACCCCCGACGGGCCGGCGGGTGCCTAGTGTGCTGGGACAGGGGGCGACCCGAGCCCGCTGACAGGCACGAACGTCGGAGGAACACATGTCCGCAGGGCTCGTCGACATCCTGATCCGCATCAGCTACCTGTTCCGCGGCTGGAGCTTCTAGTCAGGCGTTCGGGTTCGCCACGTTCTGCAGTCGCACCTGACCGCGGGCGATCTCCTTACCGGAGTCGGCGCTGGTGATGATCACCTGCCAGAGCTGCTGTACCCGACCCTGTTGCAGCGGGGTGGCGACCACGTCGACCCGCCCCTCGGTCATCGACCGGAGGAAGTCCGTTCCGTTGTGGACGCCGACCGCGAACTGTCCGCGGTCCGAGACCGCCACGCTCGCACCGATACTCGCGGCCGATTCGACGGCCGAGGCGTAGACGCCGCCGTGCACGACGCCCCACGGGGTGTGATGATCGCTCGTCAGATCGATGTGTCCGCGTACCTCGGTGCCGGTGGCCGTGGTGACCTGCAGCCCGGCTGCGGCGGTGAAGACGGTGTCGGCGAAGTTCTGTAGGTCGGTCATGGGTCTCCTGTGTAGGCGGACCCACAGTCAACCCCAACGAGCTCAGCGTCGGTCGACGTGTCCACCGAACACGATGGAGGC
The DNA here is from genome assembly GCF_001426145.1 of Rhodococcus sp. Leaf225. Classification (NCBI taxonomy): domain Bacteria; kingdom Bacillati; phylum Actinomycetota; class Actinomycetes; order Mycobacteriales; family Nocardiaceae; genus Rhodococcus; species Rhodococcus sp. Leaf225. The sequence continues at coordinate 271,648 of NZ_LMRN01000021.1, forward strand.
GTCGGCGAGTGCCACGCTCACGGTCGGCGTGCGTCCGTGCAGGTGACCCAGCGGACCGTCCGATGCGAACGTCCACGTCGTCGACAGCGCGCGGGTGGTCGCGTAGATCGTGTTGCGGGACACGACGGTGCGACCGCCGAGGTGCTGTGCGGTGGTGAGCGGAATGCGCGGCGTGCCCGGTGTGAGTCGGCGCCCGACCCGCGCGTCGAGCGCCGCGACGGGGGCACCGTCGAACGTCATCGACGCGGTGACACGCGGCCCGCTCGTCTCGCGGCGGAATTCGCCCAGATGCTTCGGTATGGACCACAGTTCGCGCCCACCGGTGCGGGACTGCGGACTGTCGACCCAGATGTGCGGGATGGTGGCCATGACGGTGACGCCGCGCCGGACGAGTACCGAGCCGATCAACTCGTCGTAGGACAGGACGCCGCCCGAGGTGTAGCGCACGAAGGCCGCGGAGACGACAGCGTGCCCGCCGACCGTCACCAGCCGGGCATCGGCGTCGGACACGGCGGACACCACGTCCTGCGGGAGCTCGTGGACGGGAACGCGGTAGACCGACACCAGCAGGGTGCCGCCGAGGTACCAGGGCTCCGGCGGATACAGCTCGCCGTCCGCGCCGGTGTGCCAGTCCTGCGTCCGCGTCGACTCCGTCATGCGCACAGGGTAGCCGAATACGTGGACGTCCGACTATCTGACCGTGACGCGGCGGATAGGATCGCAGACGATGATCACCGCACCCGCTGTCGGAATCGTGTCCGGATACCTCGCCGACCTGATGCTGGGGGATCCACGACGCCGTCATCCCGTGGCCGCCTTCGGATCTCTCGCCGCCGCCCTCGAGACGCGGACGTACCGGGACGACCGACTCGCCGGGACCGTCCACACCGCACTGCTCGTCGCTGGCGCCATCGGCGCCACGGCCGCGGCGGATCGACTCGTGCGCGATCACCCGGTTCCGCGTGCAGCGCTGACGGCCGCCGCGGTCTGGGCGTGTCTCGGCGGAACGACGCTGGCCCGCACGGGTCTCGCGCTGGCCGACGCCCTGGACGCCAACGATCTTCCGGCCGCGCGGGCGATTCTGCCGTCGCTCTGCGGGCGTGATCCCGCTCTGCTGGACGACGCGGGCGCGGCGCGGGCGGCGCTCGAATCGGTGGCCGAGAACACCTCGGACGCGACGACGGGCGTGCTCTTCTGGGCCGCGGTGGCAGGGGCTCCCGGCGCCGTCGGCTACCGCGCCGTCAACACCCTCGACGCGATGATCGGCTACCACTCGCCGCGCTACGAACGGTTCGGATGGTGTGCCGCCCGGCTCGACGACGTGGTCAACCTGATCCCCGCCCGACTCACCGGACTCCTCACGGCAGCATCGGCGCCGACGGTGGGTGGGACGCCGCGGGACGCCCTGGCCGCGTGGCGCGCGAGCGCGTCCGACCATCCGAGCCCGAATGCCGGAGTGACCGAGTCGACCGCCGCGGGCGCCCTCGGAGTACGGCTCGGCGGCGAGACGGCCTACGCGCACGGTGTCGAACAGCGGCCCGTCCTGGGCCGCGGAAGCGTCCCCACGACGAACGATCTGCGGCGTGCGGTGCGCCTGTCGGCCGCGGTGCAGGCGAGCGCCGCGGCGGTGTCAGCGCTTCTTGCCGTAGCGATCGGTCAGCAGCGTCGTCGACTCGGCCGCGGGCGCCGACTTCCTTCGTAGGCCTCGCCGCGGCTTCAGCAGCGCGTCCAGTCCGTCGTCGTACTCGTCGGGAGCGGCGGTGGGCTCGAGATCGTCGCTCGGTTCGAGATGGTCACTCGACTCGGCGTTGCCACGCCGCCGTTCCTTGATCTCGGCGCGCACGAAGTACGCCAGACCCAGCGGAGCCATGATGCCGAACGCCAACCACTGCAACCCGTAGGACAGGTAGGGCCCGGCGTCGAGCTGCGGCAGCGCGAGAACACCGAGGCCGCCGGGCTGCGCGTCGGCGAGCTGCACGTACCCGTCGACCGGATCGGTGCCGGTCAACTCACCGACCTGGGCGGGCGTGATCGTGTAGACCTGCGGGACCCCGGGACCGGCGACGGCGGGCTTGTCCGGAACCGACGGTTCCGAGACGCGCAGGCGGCCCTCCAGCGTGACGGTGCCGGCCGGCGGGGGATCGAAGGTCGGGACGTCGATCCCCGTGGTGGGCAGCACGTAGCCGCGGTTCACCAGGATCGTGGGCCCGGCGTCGGTGACGAACGGGGTGAGGACCTCGAAGGCCGGCGTGTCGTCGACGCTGCGCAGGCGGACCACCACGTCGCTGTCGGTGTCGTACGTCCCGGTCACCACGACCCGTCGCCAGTCGTCCTCGGGGGCGACGACCTGCTCGGTCAACAGATCGGCAGCATCGACCGGTTCCGCGTCGAAGGAGCGGCTGATCTGCTCGTTCCGCGCCGACGTGGTGGTGTTCTTGCCCAGTTGCCAGGGCGCGAGAACCGAGAAGCAGAGGTACGCGAAGAGGATGACGACAGCCGCGAGTGCCAACCACCCGGGACGGAGAAGGAACGACAGTCGGCGCACGACTACACAGCGTAGTCGTCGCGTCGCGACGGGGGTGTCAGCGCTGGGAGAGGGCCTCGAGAAGACCGGGGACGGCCGCCTCGATCTGCTCGCGCACCGTCCGGAAGTCTCCGTCGTCGCCGTAGTACGGATCGGCGACCGAGTCGGAATCGGCGTCCGGGTCGAACGAGCGCAGCAGTGCCAACCGATCCGCGGGCACGCCGAGGCGACGGAGGTCGCGCTCGTGAGATCGATCCAGCGCGACGACGAGGTCCGCTCCCAGGATCTCGGCATCGACGGTGCGGGCGCGATGGGCCGACGGGTAGCCGTGCGACTCCAGCTCGGCCGCGGCGCGCGGGTCGGCGGCGTCGCCGACGTGCCAGTCGCCCGTGCCGGCGCTGGTGACGCGCACCCGGTCGTCCATCCCGGCATCCGCGAGGGCCTGCGTCACGATCTTCTCGGCCATCGGCGACCGACAGATGTTGCCCGTGCAGACGAAGGTCACGTGCACCGTCATGCCGCGTCCGTCGTGAGCGAGGAGAGCAGTGTGGTGAGTTCCGCCGCCGATCCGACGGACCACGAGGCCGCGTCGTGCTCGGACTCGAATCCGTATCCCCACCGGACCAGGACGACGGGGATACCCCAGTGCCCCGCGCCGAACACGTCGTGGTCGCGGTCGCCGACCATCACCACCGACGCGGTACCGCCCTCGGCCGTGGACCGAGCCGGGCGCCCCACCTGCTCGAGTGCGCGCGCGACGACGTCCGCCTTGGATCGGCGGCTGCCGTCGTCGCTGGCGCCCGCGATGAAGCGGAAGTAGTCGGCGAGGCCGAAGTGTTCGAGGATGCGCCGTGCGAATCGTTCGTTCTTCGACGTCGCGACCGCCATCGGGACACCGGCGGCCACGAGCGCGTCCAGCACGTCGACGATGCCCTCGTACACCCGGTTCTCGGACCAGCCGCGGCTGTCGTAGTACTCCGTGTAGGCGGCGCGGGCGCGCTCGACCCTGTCCTCGTCGAGACCGAGGGACCGGAACGTGTCGATCATCGGCGGACCGATGACGTGCGCCCGGACGTCGTCGCCGGGCGGCGGGCTCCCCACCGTCGCGAGCGCGTGATCGAAACCGGCGAGGATGCCGGGTGCGGAATCGGTGAGGGTGCCGTCGAGGTCGAAGAGGACGAGGTCGACGGCTGTGGTGGACATGGGGGTCAGTATATGGAGCGCCTACAGTCACCCGAGTGACAGGCGACGCCCGTATCGATCCGCTGCTTCGCCACCACGGCGACGTGGAGGTCGAGGCGGGCATGCTCGACTTCGCGGTGAACGTCCGTGGGTCCCGGCCCCCCGAGTGGTTGCGGCGCAGACTGATCGAGGCCGTCGACCGACTCGCGGCGTATCCGTCCGAGGCCGAGGACCGGCGGGTTCGTGACCGAGTGGCGTTGCGCCACGGTCGATCTCCGGACGAGGTGCTGTTGCTCGCCGGAGCGGCCGAAGGATTCGCGATGCTGCCCCGGCTGCGCCCGCGCCTCGCCGCGGTCGTCCACCCGTCCTTCACCGAGCCGGAGGTCGCCCTGCGCAGTGCCGACGTCCCGGTGCATCGGGTCGTCCTGCCCCCGCCGTACCGGCTCGTCGACGCCGCCGTTCCGCACGACGCCGACCTGGTGGTGCTGGGCAATCCCACCAACCCGACGTCCGTCGGCCATCCCCGCGCGGACGTGCTCGCACTCCGGGCGGAGGGACGCGTGCTCGTCGTGGACGAGGCATTCGCCGACACCGTGCCCGGCGAGCCCGAGTCCCTGGCGTCGCAGTCTCGTCCCGACGTGGTGGTGCTGCGCAGCCTCACCAAGTCGTTCGCCCTCGCGGGGCTGCGGTGCGGGTACGCGCTCGGAGCGCCGGACGTCCTCGCCACACTGAACCGGGGCCGACCCCACTGGCCGCTGGGCACCCTGCAGCTGGCCGCGATCGAGGCGTGCTGCGAACCCGACGCCGTCGCGTCCGTGGACGCCGACGCGCTCGTGCTCGCCCGCGAGCGGCAGTATCTCGTCGAACGGCTCCGCGTACTCGGGGTGGAGGTGACGGCACCGGCGACGGCGTCGTTCGTGCTCGTCCGCGCGGAGAACGGCGCAGCGATCCGGGCCGCGTTGCGGGACCGCGGTGTCGCGGTCCGCCGAGGCGACACCTTTCCCGGCCTCGGCCCGGATCACCTGCGGATCGCGGTGCGGGGCGCGGACTCCGTCGACCGACTCGCCGACGCGTGGGGTGACGTGGTGCGCGAGATGGGCACACCTAGGGTCGAGTGATGGCATCGACGGGAACCGCAGCGCCCACCCTGGCCGAGATCATCGACGTGCTCGACGCGGCGTACCCGCCCCGGCTCGCCGAGAGCTGGGACTCGGTCGGTCTGGTGTGCGGCGATCCCGCGAACTCCGTGACCACCGTGATGTTCGCCGTCGACGCCACGGCCGCCGTCGTGGACGAGGCGATCACCGCCGGTGCCGATCTGCTCGTGGTGCACCACCCACTGCTGCTGCGCGGTGTGGACACGGTCGGTGCCCACACGCCCAAGGGCGCGTTGGTCCATCGCCTGATCACGGCGGGGTGCGCTCTGTTCACCGCCCACACCAACGCGGACTCGGCGCAGCCCGGAGTGTCCGACGCGCTGGCGACACTGCTCGGCCTCACCGATCTGCGCCCCCTCGACGAGAAGTCGGACGGGGGCCTCGACAAGTGGGGTGTGTACGTCCCGGTGGCCGACGCCCCCGCCGTGCGGCAGGCCATGTTCGACGCGGGCGGCGGGTCGATCGGCGACTACCGCGAGTGCAGCTGGAGCGTCGTGGGCGACGGCCAGTTCCGTCCCGTCGACGACGCGCGGCCGGCGATCGGCACCGTCGGCACCGTCGAGTCGGTCGAGGAACGGCGCGTCGAGATGGTCGCTCCGCGCTCTGCACGCGCGGTCGTTCTCACCGCGCTGCGCTCGGCGCACCCCTACGAGGAAGTGGCGTTCGACGTCGTCGAGACGGCCGGGTTGCCGACCGACTGCGGGCTGGGCCGGATCGGGACGCTGGCCGAGCCGATGTCGTTGCGCGCCTTCGCCGACCGCGTCGGCAGCCGGCTCCCGTCCACTGCCTGGGGAGTGCGCGCCGCCGGCGACCCGGACGCGACGATCCGGCGGGTGGCTGTGTGCGGTGGATCCGGGGACTCGATGCTCGGCGCCGTCACCGCAGCGGGTGTCGATGCCTACGTGACCTCCGACCTGCGACACCACGTGGCGGACGAACACCTGCGGGCCGGCGGACCCGCGCTGATCGACGTCGCGCACTGGGCGGGGGAGTTCCCGTGGTGCGCCCAGGCGCGCGACCTGCTGGACAGCGCGTTCGGTGATCGCGACGGCTGGACCACCCGGACACTGACGATCAGAACGGATCCGTGGAGCATCGGCGTCCGTCCCCCGCAGGACTAGTACCGTGACACGCGTGAACGTCGACCCGAAGATCCAGCTCTCCCTCCTCGACCTGGCCGCCATGGACACCGAACTGGCCCAGCTCGCACACCGTCGACGCACTCTTCCCGAGCAGGTCGAGCTCGATGCACTCGAACGCGAGCGGATCGACCGCAAGGACGCAGCCGTGGGCGTGCAGATCTCGCTCGACGATCTGGACCGGGACATTCGCAAGCTCGAGGGCGAGGTCGACGCCGTGCGCCGCCGCGAGGAGAAGGACCGCGCTGCGCTGGCCTCCGGCGCGGCTCCCGCGAAGCAGCTCAGCGAACTCCAGCACGAGCTGGGCAGCCTCGAGCGCCGCCGCGGCATCCTCGAGGACGAGTTGCTCGAGGTCATGGAGCAGCGCGAGGCGTCGCAGAGCGACTACGAGCACGCCGGTGCCAATCTGACACAGGTCGAGGACACGATCGTCGACGCCACCCGTCGACGCGACGACGCGCTCGCCGACGTCGAGAACGCCGAGCGCACTCGGTCGGCGCAGCGCGAGGAGCTCGCCGCGCAGCTGCCCGCCGAGGTGTCCGCGATGTACGAGAAGCAGCGTGAGAGGTCGGGCATCGGTGCCGCCCTGCTGCGTGGTCGGCGCTGCGGTGCGTGCCGGATCGAGCTGGATCGCGGCGAGATCGCGCGCATCGCCGGCACCGCGCCCGACGTGGTCGTGCGGTGCTCGGAGTGCAACGCGATCCTGGTGCGCACCAACGAGTCCGGTCTGTGAGTCCCCATCCCGACTCCGTCCTGGTGGAGGCCGACGGGGGATCGCGAGGCAACCCCGGGCCCGCCGGATACGGCGCCGTCGTGTGGGACGCGGCGCGAGCCACGGTGTTGGCCGAGCGCCGCGAACACCTGGGAGTGGTGACGAACAACGTCGCCGAGTACCGCGGACTGATCGCCGGTCTCGAGGCGGCCCGCGAACTCGGGGCCTCGCGCGTCTCGGTGCGGATGGACTCCAAGCTGGTGGTCGAGCAGATGTCCGGCCGCTGGAAGGTCAAGCACCCGGACATGATTCCGCTGCGCGCGCGAGCAGCCGCTGTCGCGGACACGTTCGACGACGTGCAGTACGCATGGATCCCGCGTGCCGAGAACTCGCATGCCGACCGGCTGGCCAACCAGGCGATGGACGGTGAGGACGCGCTGCTCACCGGTGCGGCCGAGGTCGCGAGCGCACCGACGCCGGTGTCGGAACGGCCTGCCTGGCAGTCCGTCTCGGGTGCCGCGACCCGCACGATCCTGCTGCGGCACGGCCAGACCGCCCTGTCGGTGGATCGTCGGTACTCCGGCCGAGGCAACCCGGAGCTCACCGAGCTCGGGCGAGCGCAGGCGGCCGCTGCGGCGCAGCGTGTCGCACTGCTGGGCGGCGTCGACGTCGTCCTGAGCTCACCGCTGGGCCGGGCGTTCGACACCGCGTCGGCCGTCTCCCGCGCGATCGACGTCCCCGTCACCGTCGTCGAGGATCTGACGGAGACGGACTTCGGCGAGTGGGAGGGCCTCACCTTCCTCGAGGCCACCGAGCGTGATCCCGAGCTGCATCGGCGGTGGATGGGCGACACGTCCGTCGCGCCGCCCGGCGGCGAGAGCTTCGACGCCGTTCTCGAACGGGTGCGCCGGGTCCGCGAGCACATCGCGACCGAGTACGCGGGGAAGACCGTCGTCGTGGTCTCGCACGTGACGCCCATCAAGACGCTCCTGCAGCTCGGCCTGGACGTCGGCCCGTCGATCCTCTACCGGATGCACCTCGACCTGGCGTCCATCAGCATCGTCGACTGGTTCGACGACGACGCGGCCTCCGTACGCCTGGTGAACGACACGTCATTCCTCTGGGCCTGATGGAGGAACCGACACGTCGTTCCTCTGGACCTGACCACTACACCTGCAGGGCGAGCCACAGGGCGACGGTCGCCGCGACCACGGTGATCGGTGTGGTCACCAGACCCACCACGGTGAACGTCCGCAGGCTCGGCGGCTCGCCCTCCGCGCGAGCTACGCGGCGCCACAACATGATCGCGAGCGACCCGACGTAGGTGAGGTTGGGCCCGAGGTTGACGCCGATCAGCATGGCGAGCAGCGCGCCCACCGGTGCAGCGCCTGTCGTCGACGTCAGTGCGGCGAGCAGCAGCAGCGTCGCGGGCAGGTTGTTGAGCACGTTGGAGGCGACCGTGGCCACCGCGGCGACGGTCAGGAGCGCGAGCAGCGTGGACGACGTCGGCAGGATCTCGGTGACGGCCTCGCCCACCGGACCCCCGGCGAGCCCCGCGACCACCACTCCGAGCGCGAAGACGAACACGCAGAACCACAGATCGAGTGCACGCACGATCGCGACGGGAGTCGTCTCGGACCGGCGTAGCGCGGGAACGGCGAGCACGATCGCGGCCGCCGCGGCCACCCACACCGGTTCGAGGCCGAGCGACCCACTGATCGCGAAACCCACCAGAGCGCAGCCGATCACGACGAGGGCGAGCGTCGGCGCCGCCACGGACGGACCGTCGTCCTGCGGCGGGTTCTCCACCTCGCGCAGGTCGCCGCGGAACAACCAACGGAACGCCGCGTACTCGAGCGCGATCGCGACGAGCCACGGCGCTGCCATCAACGCGGTGAAGTGCAGGAACGACAGACCGGTGGCCGAGAACACCAGCAGGTTGGTCAGATTCGAGACCGGCAGCAGCGTGGAGGCCGAGTTCGACAGGTGTGCCACCGCATACGACGCCGGCCGTGGCGACATCCCGGCGCGGCGGGCGGCGGCGATGACGACCGGGGTGAGCAGGACGACCGTCGCGTCGAGACTGAGCACTGCCGTGGTGAGGGACGCGGTGACGAACACGAGCATCAGGAGCCGCGTGGGGGAGGATCGCGACCGGGCGTGCAGGACGGACGCGATCCACGTGAACACACCGTGCGCGTCGGCGAGGTGAGCGAGAGCCAGGATCGCCGCGAGGAACGCCACCGTGGGGGCGAGCTCCGCCGTCTCCTCGAGTGCGTCGCTCGTCGACACGACTCCGAGCAGGATCGCCAGTGCCGCGGCCGGAACGGCGATGGTGGCCTCGGGGAGTCCGCGAGGGCGAGCGATGGCGAAGACCAGGACGGCAGCCACCAGCAGCGCGGCCACGACGGTCCGCGCGGTGGAATCGGTGATCACGCGAGGATCTTGCGCAGCGTGCGGAGGTTTCGCGTGGTCGTCGTCGACTTGTAGGACGCGCGCGCACTGGCCTTGCCGACGACGCTGGACAGGGTGTCACCGCGCACGACCTCCCAGAACAGGACGTGATGGGGCCCGAGTGTCGACCTCTCGACGGCAGGGTCGGCCGTCTCGCCGATCGCCGCGAGATCGGTGGTGGACACACCGTCCGTCGAGAAGATCACGTACGGGTGGCGTACCGCCTCGTCGGTCTCCCACGGGAAGGCGGCGACGATCTCGGCGAGCTGCTCCACGGTCACGACCACCACCCACGCCTCGTAGCCGAAGGCCTGCCGCAGGACGCCCTCCACGTCGGAGCGCACCACGGCCGGGTCCTGCGTCGTCGCGGTGAGCACCACGTTGCCCGACGCGAGAACGGTGCGCACCGCGGTGTATCCGGCGTCCTCCAGTGACGACCGCAGGGCCGCCATGGAGATGCGGATGCCGCCGACGTTGATGCCGCGCAGGAGGACGACGAAGGTCATGCGCGTGACTCTAGATCCCCGGTCCGACCGTCCGTCCGCTCGGCACACCCACCCCCCGCGAGTACGTCCGAACTGTCGTGATCGGGGCTCGCCCAGCGACGGTTCGGACGT